>NZ_BMRE01000012.1 GCF_014648475.1 Lentzea flava
CTGGCCCGCCTCCGGCTCATCCCCGCCACCGCACACGAACCGCCCGGCATCCCGCAACCACCACCACTACAAGCACGACTCCTGGCCCTGCTAGGGGTTGATCCGACCAGGCCAAGATGATCAAATCGACCGCCTCAGAAATGATCACCAGAGTTGATCAACCCCCACGTGCGGAACGCGGGTCTAGACGCCGCAGGGCCGGGCAGTGTTGCTGGCAGGAAGACTTCTGCCGGAACTTCTGCCGGTTGTTCAGCAAGGTGAGCGGCTGGTTCTCTGATTAATTTCGAAACGGTGTCACTCGTTTCACCATTGCGGAATGCTCACCAGGATCCGCGCACATCGCTTCGTTTCGCGGAAGGCCCGCGCGCTCGCCAGGTCGTCGCCGTGCTGTGGCTGGCCGCCTTCGGGTGGCTGCTCGTCGAGTGGTCCGGGCACTACCCGATCGACCTCGACGTGTACCGCCTCGGCGGCCTCGCGTGGCTGGACGGCAGGTCGCTCTACGTCGGCTTCACCGGTCCGCCGCTCGACCCGCAGCTCCCGTTCACCTATCCGCCGATCGCGGCGGTGCTGTTCAGCGGGCTGAGCCTGGTGCCGCAGGCCGCGCACACCCTGCTCGTGGTGGCGGCGGGCTTCGTGCTGCTGACCGCCGTGTGCGTCGCGGTGGTGCGCAAGGTGCGGCCGGGTCTCACGTGGACGGCCGGCCCGCTGGCCGCGATCGGCGCGCTCACGCTGGATCCCGTGTGGATGACGTTCGGCTACGGCCAGGTCAACCTGCTCCTGCTGGGCCTCGTGGTCGTCGACTGCCTGCTGGTCACCGACCGGCGCTGCCGCGGTGTGCTGGTGGGCGTCGCGGCGGCGATCAAGCTCACGCCCGCGATCTTCGTGCTCTACTTCCTGGCTCGCCGCGAGTGGCGGGCCGCGATCACCTCGATGGTGACGTTCGCGGCGCTGGTCGTGGCGGGCTTCCTCGCCGCGCCGAAGGATTCCGTGCAGTACTGGTTCCGCTCGCTGCTCAACCCCGACCGCATCGGGGACATCTCGTTGTCGACCAACCAGTCGATCAAGGGCCTCGTCCGCGACCTGGGCCTCGCGCACGGCGCGGAAACCCTGCTGTGGGCGGCGTTGGCCGCCGTCGTCGTGGCCGCCGCGGTGTTCGTGGCGAGGCGCACCCGCGACGATCTCGTCGCGCTGTTCGTCGTCGCGACCGCCGGACTGCTGGCCTCGCCGGTGTCCTGGGTGCACCACTGGGTGTGGTGCGTGCCCGTGCTGGTGTACCTGGCCCTGCGCGGCAACGCCTGGCCCGCCTTCGCCGCGGTGTTCCTCGTGTTCGTGACGCGGTCGCACGACTACGACACCTACATCTGGCTCGCCATCGGCGCCGTCGGCGTGCTCGCCGCGAGGGACTACCTCGCCCCGCGGCGGCTGATCACCGCGTAGAGCAGCCCGCCGACGAAGAACGCCACCGCCACACCGATGTTGGCCGCGCCGATGCTGCCCGCCCTGGCCGCGTCACCGAGCAGGTACCCGAGCACGTGCCGCAGGTTCGGGTCCTGCGACGTGACGAGGCCCCACCCGACGCCGACCGCGACGACGAGCGACACGACACCGGCGACGTTGAACCGTCCATACGCGCCACGGGGGTCGTAGAGCGCCTCGGGAACGTAGCCGGCCCGCCGGAACAGCCAGAGGTCGACGACGAAGATGCTCGACCACGCGGCCGTCACCACGCCGATCACGATCAGGAAAGCCTGCAGGGGAGCGAAGAAGCTCGGCGTGACGAACACGAGGTAGACGCCGCCGACCACCATGATCACGCCGTCGATCGCCACCGCCGCCCACCGCGGCAGCCGCACTCCCAGCGCCTGCAGGTTCAGCCCGCTGCTGTAGAGGTTGAACACCGCGCCCGCGATCACGCTGAGCATCGTCGCGAGCAGGAACGGGAACAGGAACCAGGTCGGCAGCGCGGCCGCGAACGCTCCGACCGGATCCGCCGCGGCGGCCGCGGCCAGCGCGGGGTTGCCCGCCGTCAGCAGCACACCGAAGAGCATCAACACCAGCGGAGCGCTGCCGGCACCCACCGCCGTCCAGCCCGCCACCGCTCGCGGTGACGAGGTCCTCGGCAGATAACGGCTGTAGTCGCCGCCACCGGACGTCCAGCCGATGCCGTTGGCGATCACGAGGCTCACCCCGCCCGCGAACAACGCGATTCCGCCGCCCGCGGCGGGACGTGAGAAGTCCAGAGTGGGCACGATCAGTGCGAAGTAGACGATCGTCGTCGCCATCACGGCGATGGTGATGTACTTCTGCACCCGCAGGATCAGGTTGTAGCCGTAGATGCCGACGACGATCACGACGGCGACGGTCAGCGCGAACCCGAGCGCCACCATCCGCGTCGAGGCGAGGCCCTGGTCGATCCGCGCGAGAACCGTGCGCGTCGCGAGAGCCCCGATCGACACGCTGATCGTCTCCCAGCCCACCAGCGACAGGTACACGAACAGCGTCGGCAGGCGGTTGCCGTGCACGCCGAACGCGGCCCGGCTCAACGTCATCGTGGGCGCCCCGCCGCGCATGCCGGCCAGCGCGACGAGACCGACGACGGGGTAGGACACGCCCAGGCCGATGATCACGGCCAGCGCGCCCTGCCACGGGCTCAGGCCGAGCCCGACGACGAACACCCCGTACGCCACGGTGAAGAAGCTCGCGTTCGCGGCGAACCAGGGCCAGAAGAGGCGGCGCGGCGTGCCGTGCCGCTCCTCGTCGGTGATCCAGTCGATGCCCTTGCGCTCGACCTCGAACGTCTTCTCAGCGCTTGCCACGACCACGGCGTCCCCCTCGCAGCGTCCCCGGTACGGATCACGCTAGCGGGGGAGGGAAGCCCTTGGGGCCCGCCATCAACGCACCGGTGGCGAAGCACGCCACGACGAGCGCCGCCGTGGTCCAGAACGCCGCGCCGGAGCCCGGACCGAGGTACACGCTGCCGAGCAACGCCACCCCCAGCATGCCGCCGAACTGATGCACGGCGTTGATCAGACCGGCGGCCGAGCCGACCTCCTGCTGGCGCACCACCTTCAGCGCCGCGGTGAAGAACGACGAGGCGAACAAGCCTGCCCCCGAGCCGATGACGAGCAACGCGACGACCAACGGCGCAGCGCCTCCGGCCGCTCCCAGCAGCTCGGTCAGCACCACCGCCAGTCCGGCGAACATGACCTCTCGCCGCCCAGAGCGGTCTCGCGCGCACCGCCGTCGACGACGATCACGTCACCCGGCTCGGCCGCCTCGACGGCGCGCAGCACGGCCAGGAAGTCGTCGCGGCAGCGGACCGTGAACGCGGGCCCGAAGACGCGGGTCGTCGCGGACCGGGCGCGGATCGCGCTGTGCATGACCCTCGTGGTCCGGTCCGCGTCGCAGATGGCGGTCGTGTCGACGGCGAGGAACCGTTGGAGCAGTTCGTGGTTCATTCGGCGTGGTTCCCTCGTTTCGGTCGACACCGGGGAGCCGGAATTCAGCAGAAACGATCGCACATGCGGTTCCGGCCGGACCCTGTCGGCGTGCAACAGTCCGGTCCGCCGCGACGATTCACCCATGAGGGGGAAAGCAGACCCGCGGAGGTACCCCCATGCAAGCGACCAGACGGCCCACCGCAGTCGCGGCGGCCGTTCTCCTGATGCTCTTCGCCGCGGCGCCCGCAGCGTCGGCGGCACCCTTCTCCGCCGGCACCGACATCGTGGTCAGCGGCCCGTCGGCGCTCACTTCCTGTCCCTACGGCGCCTCGGCCGACTTCGCCGCCGCCTACGACGACACCGAGGTGGAGCCGCAGGTGGCCGTCAACCCCGCGAACCCGGACGAGATGATCGGTGCGACGCAGCAGGACCGCTGGCCCGACGGCGGCGCGCGCGGCCTGTCGTCGTGGATCACCCACGACGGCGGCGCGTCGTGGGGCAAGCTGCCGGACGTGCCGTGGAGCGCCTGCCAGGGCGGTCCGGCCAGGTTCGGCCGCGTCACCGACCCGTGGGTGAGCTACGACAAGGCGGGCAACGCCTACTTCATCGGCCAGCCGATCGACTCGGGCGCGCTCGGCCTGTCCGCGATCTCGGTCACGAGCCTCGACCGGTCGACCTGGTCCTGGCGGCCGCCGCAGATCATCCAGGAGGACACGGGCGACCGGGGTGTCTTCAACGACAAGGTCTCCATCACCGGCGACCCGACGCGCGCCGGCTACGCGTACGCGACGTGGATCCGCGGCAGCTACCCCAACGACGGCAAGCAGCATCCGATCGCGGACCTGCACTCGTTCGCCTACCGCGGGAAGCCGATGTTCTCCCGCACGACCGACGGCGGGCTCACGTGGTCCACGCCGGTGCCGATGCGCGACTCGAACTCCTACTTCCAGGGCAACCAGATCGCGGTGGGCCCGGACGGCACGCTCTACAACGTCGCGGCGAACCTGTTCACCGGCGCGGGGCTCAACGACAAGGGCGTCTACATGGGCGTCATGACCTCCCGCGACGCCGGCCTGCACTGGTCGGCACCCGCGCAGATCGCGCCGATCCGGTTCGCCCAGCTGTTCGTGCCCGACAACAACTTCCCCATCCGCGCGGAGGATTACCTGCCCGACATTGCGGTCGACATGACCAGCGGCGCGGTCTACGTGGTCTGGGCCGACGGGCTCGGCACCGCGCTGAACAAGGTGGTGCTGGCGAAGTCGACCGACGGCGGCCGGCACTGGAGCGGCCCGACCGTGGTCGCCACCGGGGGACCGGGTGTGCAGTCGTACAACCACGCGATCGACGTGTCGGACACCGGCATGGTCACCCTGACCTACTGGGACGACCGCAACAACGTGCTCGGTGACGGCGTCGCCACCACCGACGTGTGGGTCCGTCACTCGCACGACGGCACCGCGACCTGGGAACCCGAACAGCACCTGCACGGGCCGTTCGACCACTACGCCGCCCCGATCTCGTACTTCGCGCCGGACGATCCGCGGGGCCTGTTCCTCGGGGACTACATGGGACTCGAGACGATCTCGGGCAACGACACGATCGCGTTCTTCACGTCCACCATCGCCGACGGGGCCGACGTGCACGCGATCCGGCTCAACCACAACTGACGAAGCGCACAATGGAGCCGTGGACAGAAAGGCGGTTCACGAGGACATCGAACGCACGCGGGCAACGTTCCACGCGTTGCTCGCGTGCGCCACGAACGAGCAACTTCGCCGCCGCTCGAACGGCACGCTCTGGACCAACCGCCAGCTGTTGTTCCACATGCTGCTCGGCTTCCTCATCATGCGTGCCCTGCTGGCCCTCGCCCGCGTCGTCGCCTCGTTGCCGGACTGGGTGGGCCGCGGCTGGGCGCGGTTGCTCAACGCGGTCACGAAACCCTTCGACGCGGTCAACTTCGCGGGCTCCTGGCTCGGCGGCAGCGTCATGCCGCGCTCGGCGATGGTCGTGCTGTTCGACCGCACGACCGCGGCCCTGCACCGTCGCCTCGACCGGGAGGACGACCGCGGCCTGGCGAGGGGCATGCCCTACCCGACGCGGTGGGACCCGTTCTTCCGCGAGTTCATGACGGTGGCCGACCTCTACCGCTTCCCGGTGCAGCACTTCGACTTCCACCGCGATCAGCTGTCGCTGGGCTGACCGATTCCTTCCGCGGCCGTGCGGAGTCTGTCTCTTCAGGAAGCTGTTCCGCGGAAAAAGGGGTAGTTGGTGTCCGACCTGAAAGCACACGCCGATCTGCTGCGCGACCTCCACCACGGCAAGATGCTCGTGCTGCCAAACGCGTGGGATGAGCCCAGCGCGCAGCTCATCGCCGAGATGGGGTTCCCGGCCGTGGCGACCTCAAGCGCCGCCGTGGCCGAGACGCTCGGCCACCTCGACGGCGAACGCGCGCCCTGGCAGGAGATGTTCGCGGCGGCCGCCAGGATCGCCGCAGCCGTGCCCGTCCCGGTGACTGTGGACGCGGAGGCTGGCTACGGCCTGGATCCGGACGAGTTCGTGGCCCGCCTGCTCGAAGCCGGTGCTGTCGGCTGCAACCTGGAGGACACCGATCACCGGGCGGGCGGCCTGGTCGACGCCGCCGCGCAGGCGGACAGGCTCGCGGCGGTGCGCGCGGCCGCCGACGCCGCCGGCGTTCCGATCGTCCTCAACGCCAGGATCGACGTCTTCCTGCCGTCCAGCCCCGTTCCCGAGCCCGACCGGCTCGGCGAGGCCGTCCGGCGCAGCCGTCTCTACCTGGACGCGGGCGCGGACTGCGTCTACCCGATCGGCGGGTCGGCGCGCGACACGCTCACCCGGCTGGTCGCCGAGGGGCCGGTGAACGGCAACACCACGGACGCGCTGGACCTCGACGCGTTGCGGGAGCTGGGGGTGGCACGGGTGTCCTTCGGCCCGCGGTTCTACCGCGCAGGCATGGCCGCCATGAGGGGCGCCCTGGAAAAGCTCGCGGGATAGCGATTCCTTTCGCCGGTCACCGGAGTCCAATGAGAAGGTGACGACCAGGAGGGTGCCGTGACGTCCGTGGCCAGCGTGCCGCTGCACGACGAGTTCGAACTGGTGCGCGACGGGCTGCTCGCGCACTGCTACCGGATGACGGGCTCCTACCAGGACGCCGAGGACGCCGTCCAGGAGACGTATCTGCGGGCGGTGCGCGGCGTGGCCGGATTCGAGGGCCGGTCCTCGATCAGGACCTGGCTCTACCGCATCGCGACCAACACGTGCATCACCGCGCTCGCCCACCGGAGCCGGCGGGTGCTGCCCGCCGGCCTCGGCGCACCGGCGACCGACCCCGGCGTCCGCGTCTACTCCGACGAGTCCATCGCCTGGCTCGAACCGTTGCCCGACGCCGTGCTGCACCACGACGAGCCGGGCGAGACGGTCGTGCTGCGCGAGTCGGTGCGCCTGGCGCTGATCGCGGCACTGCAGTACCTGCCGGTGCGGCAACGTGCGGCGCTGCTGCTGCGCGAGGTTCTCTCGTGGTCCGCCGCCGAGATCGCCGAGACGCTCGGCGTGACCGTCCCCGCGGTGAAGAGCCTCCTGCAACGCGCCCGCAGGCGCCTCGACGAACTGGACCTGGACGGCCACCGGCTGGAGCCACCGGACCTGGAGTTCGAACGCGCGCTGCTCGACCGCTACCTCACCGCGTTCGAGGCGGGCGATTCCGCCGCCATCCGCGCCGTCATCCACGACGACTTCAGCCTCGAAGCCGTGCCGCACCCCGTGTGGTTCAAGGGCGTGCACGTCTGCATCCCGTTCCTGGAACGGGTTTTCGCCACTCCCGGCTGGAAGATCCGGCTGCTGCCCACCCGCGCCAACGGCCAGCCCGCCATGGCTGGCTACGACAGCGACCTGCGCGCCGACTGCCTGTGGGTGCTCACCGTCGTCGACGGTCGCTTCACGCGCGCGACGAAGTTCGAGAACCCCGCGCTCGTCACGGCTGCCGGTCTGCCCGCCCGGCTTCCGGTGTGAGACACCAGCCGGTGAGGGCGACGACCTCGCTCGCCACCTCGGCGACGGTCCTGCCGTCGGTCGGCACGCGAACCACCCACTGCGGTGCGGTGGTCTCCAGGTGCTGGGCGGCGGCGGTGCTTCGTGCCACGTGCGCCTCGTACTGGCTGCCCGTCTCGCGCACGCTCAGCCGCCGGTTGGCGACGTCGTCCGCGGCGGTCAGCAGAACACCGGTCACCTCCACGTTCCCGCCCATCGCGCCGACCACCAGGTCGCGTTCGAGCACGCTGACGGTGTTGGTGTAGATGAGTCGCCGGTAGCCGAGTGCCGCGTAGTTCGCCCAGAGCGACGCCAGGTTCCTCCTGGTCATCTCGGTGCGGCTCGGATCGTCCGGTGGTGCCGGGTGGGCCTGGTCGAGGAAGTCGCCCTCGATGAAGCAGTGCGCCACGGACGCCTCCCGCAACCGCGCCGAGACCTCCCAGGCGACCGTCGACTTCCCGACCCCGGACCGGCCACCGATCAGCAGCACCGAGAAGTGGTCAGCATCGTGCACGTGAACCCCCTCGCGTCAGCACCCCAGCGTCCACATGTACCGGAAACGGAGTTGCGGCACCCCTGAGCCGGACGTTTACCTGGTGACCATGACGAGCTGCGGACGGGCGCCCGGTGCACGCTGAGACGACGGCGCGGCCCGGCACCGCCGCCGGACTGCGCCGGGTGCTGATCGTCCTGTGCACCACCGAGATCATCAGCTGGGGCGTGCTCTACTACGCCTTCCCGGTGCTGCTGCCGACCATCAGCTCCCGCACCGGGTGGTCGTTCGCGGCGATCACCGCCGGGTTCTCCGCGAGCCAGGTCGTCGCGGGCCTGGTGGGAATCCCGGTGGGCAGGCTGCTCGACCGCCACGGCCCGCGCGCCGTCATGACGACCGGTTCGGTCCTCGCCGCGCTCGCGCTCGTGGCACTGGCGACCGCGCACTCGCTCGCGTGGTTCGCGGCGGCGTGGCTGCTGGCCGGTGTCGCGATGGCCGGGGTCTTCTACGCTCCCGCGTTCGCCGCGCTGACCCGCTGGTACGGAGCCCGCCGGGTGACCGCGCTGACCGCGGTCACGCTGATCGCAGGCCTGGCGAGCACCGTGTTCGCGCCGCTGACCGCCGTGCTGAACGACCACCTGGACTGGCGCGGCACCTACCTCGTGCTCGCCGGGTTCCTCGCCGCCACCACGGTCCCGCTGCACCTGTGGGGCCTGCGACTGCCGTGGCCGGCGATCGAGCACGAGACCGCCCACACGCCGTCCGCGGTGGCGCGCAGCAGGCCGTTCCTGGTGCTCGTGGTCGCGATGAGCCTGGCGGCGTTCAGCGTGTACGCCGTCGTGATCAACCTCGTCCCGCTCCTCACCGAACGCGGCATGACGACCTCGGCCGCCGCGGTGGCGCTCGGGCTGGGCGGGGTGGGCCAGGTGCTCGGCCGGCTCGGCTACGCCAGGCTGGCCGCGCGGACGTCGGTGCGCGTCCGCACCCTGGTGATCCTGCTGGTCAGCGCGGCCGTGACGATCCTGCTGGGCGTGGTGCCCGGCCCGGCCCTGCTGCTGATCGCGGGCTCGGTGCTCGCCGGTGTCACGCGCGGGATCTTCACGCTGGTGCAGGCGACCGCGATCACCGACCGGTGGGGCCCTGTCCACTACGGACAGCTCAACGGTCTGCTCACCGCGCCGGTCATGCTCACGGCCGCCATCGCGCCGTGGGCGGGCAGCGCCCTGGCGGCGGTGTTCGGTGGCTATCCGGCGGTGTTCGTCGTGCTCGGGCTGATCGGGGTGCTGGCGGCGGTGCTGTCGACCGCCAGCGTGCCGCGCTAGCGGGTCAGACCCACGCGGACCGAGCGCGTTCGCTGGAGTCACCGAACCAATTCGACGTTCGCTCAGCGGACACCGGCGGCACCCCGGCAGCGGTCCTCTTCGAGAGGCCGGTGCAGGGTGGAGTACAGCTCGGCCGCTTCGAGGAACAACGCCGCGGCCTGGGTGGTCTGCCCGGTCGCCCTGCGGAGTTCGGCCCTGATCTCCCACAGCGCGGCCGACCACGGGCCGCCCTGCCACAGCCCGCTGATCCGTTCCGCCTCCGCGAGGTGCCGTCGTGCCCGGCCCAGGTCGTTCGCCCGCACGCAGGCCCGCGCCGCCTCGATCCGGAAGGCCATCGAGCACGGGTCGCACACGTGCGTCGCCTCGGCGAGCAGGCGCTCGCCGTCGCGGACCGCGCCCAGTGCCTCGACGAGCCCGCCCGCGGCGAGCACGCGCAGTCCGTGGATCCGGATGACCAGGTGCGACCGGATGCCCGACGAGTGCGCGAGCGGCATGGCGCGGTCGAGCAGTGCGGCGGCGGCCCGGCGATCTCCGCGCCGCACCTGCGTCTCCGCGGCACGTTCGAGCGCGATGCTCTGTGCCGAGAGGCATCCCGCCCGCTCCGCGTCCGTCAGCGACAGGTCGAGGTGCGCGCGTGCCTCGTCGAGATGGCCGGACAGCAGCGCGAACTCGCCGAGCAGCAGGTGGGCCAGTGCCCGGCCCGCGGTCGAGTCCGCCGCCGTCGCGATGCCGAGCAGGTCCCGGCCGAACGACTCCGCGCCCTCGTGTCCTTCCGGTCCGTACAGGTAGAACTCCTGGAAGCACAGGTGCGCGTCGAACACGGCGTTCTCCAGGTTCGCGGATCGCCGGACGGAGTCGGCGAACTCCTGCCGGAACTGCTCGTGCCACGTGCCCCGCGCGTAGGCGACGAGCGCGAGCAGTGTGGACGCCTCGCCCAGCTCGTGCCCGAGGCCCGCGTCCAGCGCCAGCGCGCGTGCCCGCTTGGCCAGCCGCTCGGCCTCCTCGACGTTGCGCCGGCCCCAGGCGACCAGGCCGTTGGCGAGGGTCACCGCCACCGTCTGCTCGACCGACGGCGGCTCGGCGCCCTCGGCCAGCGCCGTCTCGTAGAGCGCGACCGTCTCGGCGTCCGGCCCGACGCCGACGCGTTCCCGCAGCGCCTCACGCAGGCGTTCGAACTGGCGCAGCGCCTCGCGCCGCCGTCCGGCCGCGAGGTGACGCCGCATCATCGCCCGATGCGCTTCCTCGTCGGTCTCGTCGAGCTCCAGCAACCGGGTCCAGTCCCCGGCGGCCCGCAGCAGCGCGACGTACCGCGACCTCGCCCTGGCCCGCGGCTCCTCCGCCCACCACTCGTACCGGTCGTCCGGCAGCAGGTCACCGCCGTACCTCGCGGCCGCCGCCGCACACGCCCGCGCGTCGCCCGACGCCAGCGCGGTGTCGGCGTCCCGGTTGAACCGTTCGAGGTCGCAGTCGAGGCACCCGTCCGGCCACAGCGCCAGCACCTGGCCGTCGACGGCGATCGCGCCGGGACCGCCGAGCGCCCGGCGGGCGTAGTGCACGGCCTTGCGCAGGTTCGCACCCGCCGCCTCGACGGGCAGATCCGGCCACAGCAGCTCCATGACCTGTTCGCGGTGCAACCGGTGCCCGGTCTCGATCGCCAGGAGCTTCACGACGTCGGCGGCACGCCGGCTGCGCCAGGCATGGGCAGGGACGGGGCTGCCGTCCACGGTGACGCCAAACCCGCCGAGCACGCGCACCTGGCAGGTGGCAGGCATGGGGCGACCCTACGTCGGCCGGCGTGGGAACGCTCGGGGAACGCCCCGCGCCCTAACCTCGCCGCACACAGCCGGAAAGGAGAACGCGATGCTGTTCATGGACGTCCACAACGAACTGCCCGAAGGCGCCACCGCGAAGGACGTGGCGGAAGCGCACGAAGCCGACCTGCGCACCCAGGACCAGCACGGCGTGCGCTACCTCAACTACTGGGTCGACGACCAGGCGGGCAAGGTCTTCTGCCTGGTGGAGGCCCCGGACGCGGAGGCGGCGCACCGAGTGCACCGCGAAGCGCACGGTCTCGTCGCCGACGAGATCTACCCGGTCGTGCAGGGATAGCCGTCATGGGCACCCCGGCGGCCAGGGCCGAGTTCGAACCCGGCTGGCGCTGGTCGCGCGACGTCGCGCCGATCGCGGGCACCGAGTCCTGCCAGGGCGCTGCACACCGCTGTCCACTTCGGACTCACCCGCGCTGGACCGGACGATCACCGGGCCTGTGGTGCGCTCCCGCGAGCTCCGTCTTCCCCGTCCGTGCCCGAGCACGGCGGCGCGGGCGGGTGAGCGGCGCGGGCTGAAGCGGATGGCCTGCCGGGTGCGCGACGCCGCGCTGCCGGCGCAGCACCCGGTGGGCGAGCGCCGTCCGCCGGTGCGGGGATGCGCCGAAGAGAACAGCCGCGCTCACCGTCGTGAGCAGCGTGATGGTGCCCGCCAGCACCAGCGTCGTGCTCGCCCCGAGCCGCTCGCACAACCAGCCGAGCAGGGGAGCGCCGACAGCGCCCGCGGCGGCACCGGCGGACCCGCTGATCGCGAGCATCCGGCCGCGCATGCCGTCTTCGGAGTCGAGCTGCAGGCGGGTGCTCATGGTCGTGTCGATCAGCACCGCCGCGGCGGCGATGGGCACGATCACGACGGCGAACGCGACCGGCCCCGACACGAGACCGCCGATCACCTGGAGCAGGCTGGCGAGAGCCGCGGCCACGAGCAGAAGACGCACGGACAGCGTGCGCCGCGCCGCCGCGACCAGACCTCCGAGCACGGTCCCGACGGCGAACACCGACGACAGCACGCCGTACATCGCCGCGTCGGCACTCATGGCCGCCATCGTGACCTGGTAGTTGCGGCCGAGACAGGACAACACGAACCCGAGCGTCACGAGCAGCAGCAACCGACCGCTGGTGGCGACGTACCGCAGACCGTCCCGCACCCCGGCGCGATTCGGGGCGCTCGTGGCGAGCACGTGCAGCTCCTCACGGCGAATTGTCAGCACGGTGGCGATGACGGCGACGAAGCTGAGGCTGTTGAGCACGAACAGGACAGGCGCGCCGACGAGCGCGGTCAGCACACCAGCCGTGCTCATGCCGATGATCCGCCCCACCGAGTTGATCACCGAGCCGAGCGCCACCGCGTTGCCGAGACCGTCACGCGGCACGATCTGGCTGCTCAGCCGCCCGAACGCGGGACCGTCGAACACGGAGATCAACCCTGCGGCGCAGGTGAGCGCGTAGATCGTCGCCATCGGCAGACCGGACCACACGGCGAATCCGAGCACGCCCGCCAGCACAGCGTGCATCACCTGGCAGACGAGCACGATCCGGCGCACCGGGAACCGGTCGGCGAGCGCACCCGCCCACGGGCCGAGCAGGACGGCGGGCAGCGTGCTGAGCAACACCGAGATCCCCACCGAAGTCACAGATCCGGTGCGCTCCAGCACCACCCAGTTCACACCGATGACCTGCATCCAGGAGCCGGTGACGGAAACCAGGTCCGCGGCGGCCCATCGGCGGTAGTTCCGGTGGCGCAGCGCACGGAACATCGGCGGCATCGTTCGCCGCAAAACACAACTCCTTCAACGGGGACTGGGCCAGACACCACCCGGCCCGGACCGCGACAAGGCTACGTGCGGACATGTCGCGTCCAAACGTGAGAACGTTCACCCCTCAGCGGGTAACGCTGGTCTGCGATCAGAACGAGCCGGGCTGCACCGCGTGCATGGCGTCGTCCACGAGGCGGCGCAGGGACTCCGTTCCGTCGCTCTGCAACCACACGCCGTTGGCGACGCTGAAGCACGCGAGCGCGGCGGCGGTGAGCGCCGCCGGGCGCGGGTCGTGGTCCGCGGGAGACAGGGCCATGCGTTCGGCGACGAGCGGCGTCAGCAGGTCCTGCCACTGCTTCTGCTGCTCCACGCGGCCGGCCCGCAGCGCCGGTGACTGGTCGGTGATCCGCAGCAGCGTGAGGCCGTGGCGCGGGTCGTGTTCGGTGGCGTCCACGATCACGTCGAACGAGCGGCGCAGCGCGGTCCAGGCGTCCTCCTCGGCGGGACGGCCGGCGAGCCTGTCGGCCAGCAGCGCGCCGACCTTCTCGAACTTCACCAGGACGACGTCCTCTTTGGACGCGAAGTAGCGGAAGAAGCTGCGCTGCGACATCCCGACCGCGGCGGCGATCTCGTCCACCGTGGTGGTGTCGTATCCCTGCCGGACGAACAGGTCCCACGCGACGTCCATCAGCTGGGAACGCACCGCCTGACGGGTCCTCTCCCGCAGGCCTTGCTGCTTCGCACTCACCCGATCACTGTAGCTTCCGCCAAACTTGTCAGCCACTGACGACTTGTCAGTGGCTGACACATGTGACATATGCTGTTGGAACCGTTCGGAGCACCGAAGGAGACAGATGCGTCCCACCACCGCCCTGCCCGGCAAAGCGGCCGCCGTCGTGCTGGCCGTGACTCTCGGCGCCATGACCGCAGTCGCACCGCAGGCCGTCGCGTCGAGCGCGGCGCAGTACTGGCACCAGAACACGCTCGACAAGCACAAAGCCATCACCGTGCAGGTGCTCAAGCGTCTCTTCGAGGACGGCGACGTCTCAGTCGTGGACCGCTACATCCGTCCCGGCTACATCCAGCACAACCCGTTGGCCCCCAACGGAACCGCGGCGCTCAAGGCTCTCGCCGGCCCTTTGACCACGCAGTTCCCGGACCTGAAGTACGACATCAAGCGCGTGATCGCCGACGGCGACCTGGTCCTGGTGCACTCCAACGTGGTCCTCACGCCCGGCACGCGCGGCTCGGCCGTGGTGGACATCTTCCGCTTCGACCGCGACCACCTGATCGTCGAGCACTGGGACACCGTCCAAGACGTGCCGGCCACGTCCGTCAGCGGCAACGACATGTTCTCCACGGTCAGCTCCCCGCGCACGAACGAGCCGGGCCCGCGGTGGCTGACGCCGTGCAGCAGGTCGGCCGCCACCGCCTACTTCGACCAGCTCCTCGTCCGCAAGGACGTCAACGCGGTCGACCGCCTGGCGCCCGAGTACCACCAGCACAACCCCGCCATCCCCAGCGGCACAGCGGGCCTGCGGGAGACCTTCTCCGCGTTCTTCCAGCAGTTCCCGCAGCTGACCGTGGACCGCAAGCGCGTCATCGCCGACGGGGACCTCGTCGCGATCCACGCCCACTACCGGACCAGTCCCGAGGATCGCGGCCAGTCCGTTGTGGACATCTTCCGCGTACGTCCGGACGGGAAGATCGTCGAGCACTGGGACGTGGTGCAGGACGTGCCGGCAACATCCGCCAACGACAACACGATGTTCTGATCCTGGGACCCGCACTGCCTGAACCGGTTGACTCGCCAGGACGTATTCACCGGTGATGCTTTGTCGGGCAACCACGCGTGCCGTTGCCGGCGCCGGGGCGGGGGAGGAGCGCACATGAACAGTCCCCATGCGCAGATCGCCTTCCGGGTCGCTCTCGCGCTGGCGGCTGCCGGACTGGGCGGAGCGTTCCTCGCCGCGCTCATAGGTGTGGTGCTGTCTCTCGTCGGCCCCTCGGGAACCGCCGTCACCAGGTTGTGCGGCAAGACGGACGTCGCACCCGCCGGGGGCAATGACTACCTCGGGCAGAACAACGTGTGGGGCGCGGACACCGCGCAGTGCGTGGCCGTCGGCGACCAGTCGCTGCGGGTGGAGACAGCCGCGCACGACCGTCCGCCCGACGGCGCCCCGGCCGCCTCGCCCTCGTTGATCAGAGGGTGCCACTGGCAGGACTGCACGGACGTCGGAGACCTGCCGGTCCGCGTGTCGGAGATGCCGGAGATCACGAGTGACTGGGTCACCAGACAGGTCGACACCGGCATCTTCAACGCCGCGTACGTGGTGTGGTTCCACAGCGGCCCGGTCGCGAGCGGCACGCCGGACGGCGCCGAGATGGTGATCTGGATGCGCAGCCGGGGCGGCGTCAGGCCGGGTGGCTCGGTCGTGGCCGAGAACGTGCTGATCTCCGGCGCGCGCTGGAACGTGTGGCTCGCCAGGGACGGCGGCCGCGTGCGCATCACCTACGAGCGCCTCGGCGAGGTCGTCTCGGTACGCGGACTGGACATCCGCGCGTTCACGATGGACTCGGTCGCACGGGGCCACGTTCTTCCCGGCTGGTACCTGGTCGCGGTCGAGGCCGGGTTCAACCTGTGGCGCGGCGGCGCGGGCAACGTCATCGAGAGCTTCTCGGTCTCCATCGCCGACCGCGTGCGATGACCTTCGGCCCACCATGCCGATGGGGCCGCTTTCGGAAGATGTCCCGAAACGGCCCCATCGCGGCCTGTCAGGTCTGGTCGGACCACCACTTCTGGCCGGCCTCGCCCAGCGTCGAGATCGGGTCGTAGTACGGGTAGCGGCGGTCGAGCGCCTCGGGGTCCTCCAGCTCGATCCCGGTGCGGTAGTTCTTGGTCCAGTAGGAAATGCCCAGCTCACGGTCGTATTCGGCGAGCTGGTGCACCCACCGCTTCCCGACGTACGGCACGTCGCACACGATCCGCGGCGTCGCGTACCCCGGCAGGTAGCCCATGATCGCGTGCTGCAGCTCCTGCGCCTCCCACACGGCCACCCGCCAGTGCTCCGCGTTGGGGATCATGTCGCACATGTAGAAGTAGTACGGCAGGATGTTCGCTTCCCCTTGCAGCGCAAAGCAGAGGTCCAGCAGGTCGTCCGGCGTGGCGTTGACGCCCTTCATCAGCACGCCCTGGTTGCGCACGTCCCGGACACCGACCTCGAGTGCGGTCCGCGCGGCCTCGGCCACCAGGGGCGTGACGGACTGGGCGTGGTTCACGTGCGTGTGGATCGCCAGGTTCACGCCGCGGCGTGACGCCGTGCGGGCGACGCGCTCCAGGCCCTCGACCACGCGCGGCTGGATCCAGTGCTGCGGCAGGCCGGCCAGGGCCTTGGTCGCCAGGCGGATGTCGCGGACGGTCTCGATGTCCAGCAGGCGCATCAGGAACGACTCGAGCTGCGGCCACGGCACGTTCGCCACGTCGCCGCCGGAGACGACGACGTCGCGCACGCCCGGCGTCTTCTTCAGGTAGTCGATCATCTGGTCCTGGCGGTCGACCGGCTTCAGCGAGAGCTTGTGCTTATCGATCAGCGGGGTCGAGTTGCCGACCAGGTCCATGCGGGTGCAGTGGCCGCAGTACTGCGGGCACGTCGACACCATCTCCGCCAGCACCTTGGTCGGGTAGCGGTGGGTCAACCCCTCGACGACCCACATCTCGGCCTCGTGCAGCGAGTCGCGCTGGGAGTGCGGGTGCGACGGCCACCGCGGGTCGCGGTCGGAGCGCACCGGCAGCATGTAGCGGCGGACCGGGTCGGCCAGGAAGGCGTCGGTGAAGTCCGCCGGGGCCGCGTCCACCGCCATGGTGTTGAGCATCTGCGGTGGGATGAGCATCGACATGGTCGCGAAGGTTTCCTGGTCCGCGGCCAGGTCGTCGTAGAACTTCTCGCTCAGCAGGTCGCCGGTGACCTTGCGGAGCTGCTTGACGTTCTTCACGCAGTTCACGCGCTGCCACTGGGCGTCGCGCCACTGCGCTTCGGTCACGTGCGCCCAGCCGGGGAAGCGTCGCCAGTCGGGTTCGACCAGCTCTCGGCGGACGTACGTGTACGGCTGGCGGTCCAGCCGCTCCAGCGCCGTGGGGGCGTCGTGCAGCGCAGTCATCCGTACTCCTCAGCGTCGAGGTCGCGTAAAGATATCCTGTCATACCGCTAGCCCGCCGTAAATATTTCGGATCAACGCCTGGTGGAGGCGGGTGTGGGAGCAATTGGGCGGCCTCGTGCGTTGAGGGGGTATGCCTGTCTTCGCCCTGGTGCTGTTGGGGATGTTCGCCGAGATCGCGGTCATGATCGCCGTTGGCAACGCCATCGGCGGGCTGTGGACGATCGCGCTGCTGCTGGTCGGCACCCTCGTGGGTCTGCAGCTCGTGCGCAGGCAGGGTGCGCAGACGATGGCCGCGTTCTCGCAGGCCGTGTGGAAGCGCCAGCAGCCGCACCAGGAGATGGCCGACGGCGTGCTCATCGCGGCCGCCGGTGCGTTGATCATGGTGCCGGGCTTCATCAGCGACGTGGCGGCGTTGTTCCTGCTGTTTCCGCCGACGCGACGGCTCGTGAGCCGCCGGATCGCGCGCAAGGCCGAGGCGGCCGCGCTCAAGTTCGAGCACGAACGCCGCTTCGGGCCCGGTCAGGTCGTCGAGGGCGAGGTCGTCGACGTCGAGCCGGTGGTGATCACGGATCGGCGCGAGCTGACGTGATCCGCGCGTACCGGCCCGCTGACCTGGACGCGCTCTACGACATCTGCCTCGACACCGGCAACGGTGGCCTGGGCGCACGGCACCTGTTCGACGACCCGCGCCTGCTCGGACACGCCTACGTCGGCCCCTACGTGGCGTTCGAACCCGACCTGGCGTTCGTCGTGGAGGACGACGAGGGCGTCTGCGGGTACGCGATCGCGGCCGCCGACAGCGAGGCCTTCGAGGACCGCCTGGAGCACGACTGGTGGCCTGACCTGCGGATTCGCTACCCACTCACGGCGAACCCGAACCGCGTGGTGCAGCACATCCACCACCCGGTGCGGGCCGACCACAAGCTGGCCCTGGACTATCCGGCGCACCTGCACGCGAACCTGCTGCCGCGCGCGAAGGGCAAGGGCTACGGCGGCAAGCTCGTGCGCACGGTGCTCGAACGCCTGGAGAAGGGCGTTCATGCGCACGTGCGGCACCACAACACACACGCGATCGGCTTCTGGGAGCACCTCGGCTTCCGCGTGGTCGACTCCGCGGACAAGCTGGTCCTCGGCCTGCGCCTCTAGGCGAGCAGGTCCTTCAGCAGCAGCTCGAAGTCGACGACCTCCTGCCCGGCGGGCACGGCCGCGTAGGTCGAGTCGAGGAACCGGCCCAGCTCGTCGGCCGACAGGTGGAACACCGCGTGCGAGTCCTCGGTGAACAGCTCCAGCACCAGCACGTTCCCGTGGCCGGGCCGCAGCCGCACGTCCCCGATCCCGGCCGGCGCGAGCAGGCCGTCCGACAGCAGCTCCCGCCCGACGACCCAGATCGACTCCTGATCCCTGGCCTGAAACCGCAGCGTGACGGCGTGCGGATCGTCTGAGCGGTACTGGAGGTCGACGTTCATCGGCTCGACAGAGCCGTCCGGCCGAATGAACTCAACGACGGTGACGGTCCCGACGCGCGTCTCGTTGAACATCGCCGTTCCTCCTCCGCTCCGAGGGTGCTGCCATCCACACGGATGCCGTTCGGGATCGGTTCAACGGACCGCGAGAAAAAGTTCGGCGAGCCGGAACAAAGGTTGCCACGATCTTCGTGCGGGGTACCTGAAGTCGCATGACCGTCTACGGCATCCACGCGTCGCACGAGCAGATCCACCCGTCCGGCCTGCTCACCGCCGTGCGCAGGGCCGAGGAGGCCGGCTTCACCGCGGCGATGAGCTCCGACCACTTCTCACCGTGGAGCGCGCGCCAGGGGCATTCCGGGTTCGCCTGGTCGTGGCTCGGCGCCGCGCTGCAGGCAACGACCCTGCCGTTCGGTGTGGTCACGGCCCCCGGCCAGCGCTACCACCCGGCGATCACCGCCCAGGCCATCGGCACCCTCGCGGCGATGTTCCCCGGCCGCTTCTGGGCCGCGCTGGGCACGGGCGAGGCCAGCAACGAGCACATCACCGGTGACGGCTGGCCGCGCAAGGACGTCCGCAACGCCCGGCTGCGCGAGTGCGTCGACGTGATCCGCGCACTCCTGCGGGGCGAGGAGGTCAGTCACGACGGCCTGGTGCGCGTCGACCGAGCGAAACTCTGGACGCTGCCCGCCGAGACCCCGCTGCTGATCGGCGCCGCCGTGAGCCCGCAGACCGCCCGCTGGTGCGCGGAGTGGGCCGACGGGCTGATCACCGTCAACGCCCCGCCGGACCGGCTGCGCGAGGTGGCGGACGCCTACCGGGACGCGGGCGGCCGGGGCAAGCTGCACCTGCAGGTGCACCTGAGCTGGGCGCCGGACGAGGACACCGCGGCCAAGATCGCGCACGAGCAGTGGCGTACCAACGTGTTCCGCCCGCCCGTCTGCTGGGACCTCGAACTCGCCGAGCACTTCGACGTGGTCGCCGAGCGCGTCACGCCGGAGCAGGTGGCCGAGGTCGTCAACGTCTCCTCGGACCTCAAGTGGCACGCCGAGAACCTGTACACCTACGCGTCACTCGGTTTCGAGGAGATCTACCTGCACCACGTGGGCCAGGACCTGATCCCGTTCGTCGACGCGTTCGGCGAGCACGTGCTGCCGGAGGTGACGAGGTGATCCGCACGTCGGACGTCTGGTGGAAGAACGCCGTCCTGTACTGCCTGGACGTGGAAACCTTCTCCGACAAGGGTTTCCGCGGCTGCACCGAACGCATCGACCACCTCCACGCCATGGGCGTGACCTGCATCTGGCTGATGCCGTTCTACCCGACCCCGGAACGCGACGACGGCTACGACATCACCGACTTCTACTCGGTGGACCCGCGTCTGGGCTCGCTGGGCGACTTCGTGGAGTTCGTCCGCTCCGCCCGCGACCGGGGCATGCGGGTGATCGCCGATCTCGTCGTCAACCACACCTCCGACCAGCACCCGTGGTTCCACGACCCGGCCAAGCGCGACTGGTACGTCTGGGCCGACGAGCCGCAGGCCGACGGCCCGCAGGGAATCACGTTCCCGGACAAGGAGAAGAGCCTCTGGCAGTACGACGAGGAGGTCGGCAAGTACTACCTGCACCGCTTCTACAAGCACCAGCCCGACCTCAACGTCTCGAACCCCGAGGTGCGCGACGAGATCGCCCGGATCATGGGCTTCTGGACGGAGCTCGGCCTGAGCGGCTTCCGCGTCGACGCCGTCCCGTTCCTGCTGGAGCACAACGACGCCACGGACGCCATGTCGCTGCCCAACCCGCACGACTACCTGGCCGACCTGCGCGCGTTCCTGACCCGCCGCAACGGCGAGGCCGTGCTGCTCGGCGAGGTCAACCTGCCCTACAAGGACGCCATGGCCTACTTCGGTCACGGCGTGGGCGACGAGCTGACGATGTGCTTCGACTTCGTCGGCATGCAGGCGATGTACCTCGCGCTGGCCCGCCAGTCCGCCGGCCCGCTCATGAAGGCGTTGCAGGAACGCCCGCAACCACCACGCGACGGCCACTGGGCGACGTTCGTGCGCAACCACGACGAGCTGACCCTCGACAAACTGCCGGAAGACGAGCGGAACGAGGTCTTCGCCGCCTTCGGCCCGAAGCCGGAGCAGCAGCTCTACGGCCGTGGCCTGCGCCTCCGCCTGCCGACGATGCTCGACGACGACTACCGCCGCATCCGCATGGTCTACAGCCTGCTCTTCACCCTGCCCGGCACCCCCGTCCTGTTCTACGGCGAGGAGATCGGCCTGAGGGAGGACCTCTCGCAGGAGGGCAGGCTCGCCGTGCGCGTCCCGATGGACTGGGAGGCGGTCGACCGGCAACGCCACGCGCCCGACTCGCTGCTCTCCTGGATGCGCCTGCTGATCGAGCGCTACCGCGAGTGCCCCGAGCTGGCGTGGGGCGACTGCCAGGTGCTCGACGCGGGCGACCCGTGCGTGCTCGCCCACCGGGCGGACTGCGACGGCGGCACGGTCATCGCCGTGCACAACTTCGCCGACCGCGCGGTCCCGGTCGAGCTCCAGGTGGACGGCTCGCTGACCGATGTCCTGACCGGTGAGGGCTGCGCAGCGAAGCTGGAGCTGGGCCCGTACGACTGCCGGTGGTTCCGACTGGTTTCCGAGCGATGACGTAGCGAATTCACGGGCGTGTGCGACTAACGAGCATGCCGGTGCCCGACACGCCCACTTCGGACGACGAACTCGGCTTCGACCGGTTCGCCATCCCGCTGGCCAGGACCATCGCCGCCACCGACCGCTCCACCACGCCGTGGACCATCGGCGTCTACGGCGAGTGGGGCAGCGGCAAGACCACGTTCCTGAAGCTGGTCGAGAAGGCACTGGAGCCGTCGGGTGTGCGGCCCATCTGGTTCAACGCCTGGAAGTACGCCCGCGACGACAACCTGTGGGCCGCCCTGATCGAGAAGATCGTGCGCGACGCCCGCAGATCGGTTCCGTGGTACCGGGTTCCGGACGTGCGCCTGCGGATCTGGCTGCGGTCGATCGACTTCGGCGCGGGCTTCTGGGAGCTCTTCCGCAAGCTCCTCGCCGTCGGCTTCAAGATCGCGACGCTCACGGTGCTGATCCTGATGGCGATCAGTCTGGTCCCGGTCGCCGGCAACCCGGTGACCGGCTGGCTGGCCGGCGGCTCGCTGCTCGCCGAGCCCTGGTCTCGCGTGCTGGTCGGAGTGATCGCCGCGCTGGGCACGAAACCGGAGGCACTGCTGAAGCTGTTCGACGTGAAGCTCGGCGCCGACCTGGGCGCGTTCCGCCGCCGCCAGCTCCACCGTTCGCAGACGGCGCTGCTGGACGACTTCACCGCCGAATTCCAGGGCGTGCTGGCCGTCGTCTACCGGAAGAAGCCCCTCGTCGTGATCATCGACGACCTGGACCGGTGCCTGCCGGAACAGACGCTGCAGATCATCGAGACCGTCAAGCTCTTCCTCGACGAACCCGGCTGCGTCTTCCTGCTCGCGGTGGACAGGGATGTCATCGAGCACGCGATCCGGGTCAAGTACAAGGACCTGCCCTCGGTGGGCGAGCTGGGGGAGACGTTCTTCGAGAAGATCGTTCAGCTGCCCTACTCGCTGCCACCGCCCGCCGAGGGACGCGTCGAATCGTACATCCGCAGCATTTCGTCGGACCCCGACGTGCTGGCGTGCCTGCCCATCCTGCGAGGCACCCCGCCCTACAACCCCAGACGGATCAAACGGAGTGTGCAGGCGTTCACGCTGTTGAAGGAACTGTTCTCGGCGGACCAGGAGCCCGTGCCGCCGGTGCTCGCGAAGCTCGTCGTGATCCAGGCCCAGTTCCGGCAGGTCTACCGGGCCGCGGTGAACGATCACTCACTGCTGGCGCGGCTGGAACGGGCATACCGGCATCCGGACGGGAATGTCGATGGCGCGCTGAGCGCCCAGGTCGAGCGGTTCTCCGATCGTTATCCGGGCTTGGCGGCACTCTTCAACGTCCGGTTGAGCGATCGGGACACGTTCACGGGGGTGGCGATCGAGACCTACCTGTCGATCGTCGACACGGTGACCGCGATCGACGAACCGGTCCCACCGGTCCGGCGCACCGCCTTGGTGATCTGCATGCGCCGGGACTGGGAATGGGGCGAGCAAATCGCGAACGTCGTGCGCAGCACGGGACGACACGTCGTTGTGACCACTCCTGGGTACAGCAGAGACGCGACATACGACCTCTCGATCATCGTGTGGTCGAACGCGTCTGCCGAGGCGCTGTCAGCCGAACGTGTGTTGACGGCAGCCGCCATGAGCGGGGAACCGTTGGTGGTCGTGAAGGTGGACGGAGGCGAGCCGCCTGCCGAACTGGCCCGGCGCGGCTATGGATACCTGGACGTGGCGGGTATGACGCCGGATGAAATGCGGGCCGCCGTGCTGTCGCGCATTCCTTACGTGCCGCTCGGTTGGGGAGAATCTGGGCCCCAGACGATCACCAATCTTCCGACGGTCCCGGGCGGCCTCGTACCGCGCGACGAGTTGCTCAGCGGAGTGACGGCACCGACCACGGCGCTTGTCGGCATGCCGGGCAGCGGCAAGACCACGCTCGCACTGCAGTACGCCAGAAGCCGTCTTGCCGACTTCCGTGTCGTGTGGCTCATCCGAGCCGCTACCCGCCACGAGGACATCGCAGCGCTCGCCAAGCGACTCTCCGTCACCCCGGATCGCGTGATCGGCCAGCTCGCGTTGACGGGTCGGTTCCTGCTGATCTACGACGGCTTCGATGCCAATGCCGATGCCATCAAGGCCATTCGGCACTCGGCCGACACCGGCAGGATCATCGTCACTTCCTGCGACAGAGATTGGGATGCCCACGCCGCGATGGTGGAGGTCGGGCCGTTCTCCAGAGCGGAATCGGTGGCGTTCCTCGGCGTGCCGGAAGCGGACTCACTCGCAGAGGCGCTCGGCGACCTGCCGTTGGCGCTCGCATGCGCCAAGGAGGACCTGTTCGGTTCTGGCCGGTCAGTCGGCGACTACCTGCGCTCACTCGCCGAACATGGGACCGCCGTCGTGCGGTACGACAACCTTTCGCTGTCGGCAGCGCTGTCAGACGCGTTCGAGCGCCTGGCAGAGAGGGGCGCCAGGTCACTCGCGGTGCTGCAGGCGATGTCGATGCTGGGTTCACCGCCGATTCCGCGCGAACTGGTCATGAGCATGGTTCGTGGCAACGAGATGGAGTTCGAACGAGCTGTCGCCGATCTGGTGCGAATGTCACTGGTCGAGCTCGTGTCCGGTGACTTCGACGTGAATCCGGTGGTGCGGAGGTTCGCGCTGGAGTCACCGGAGGCGTTGACGTACCTCAAGCCGGTGAATCAGCTGCCGGTGTCCGTGGACCAGCAACAGCTCGAACGTCTGCAGCCTCATTGGGACGCGCTGGTCACGCACGCGCCTCCGGCGACGGCTGCGGAACTATTGCTCAGAATCGGACACAGCTGGCGCGCCGCGGGCTCCTGGGTGAAGGCGCGGGTGTGCGCCGAGAAGGCGCTGGAACTGGACCGGGGCAACCCGGAGGTGGGCGAGTTGCACGCCCTGGCGACTGGCTTCACGGTCCTGTTGCTGGGCTACCCGAGCGACGAGATGACCGCCTTCGCCAAGATTCTGCGGGCGGGCTTCGGCAAAGAGCCTTTCGAGGTGGTCGACGCGGATCCGGTCAAGTACTTGATCACTTCGGTCATTCCGGTGGACTGCGTCGTGGCGATCGATGACGGAGCGCCGACGATGATAGTGAAGGAACACGCCGCTGTTGCGAGGTCGATAGGTGTACGGCACGCCGTGGCCGCAGGTCTCCACGACGTGCCGTCGCTGGGTCTCCTGGCTGATGACTTCCCCAATGCGCCGACCGTTCGCGCGGATTCCGGCGAAAAGGTCCTCGAGCTGGCCGACCTCATCCAGCAACAGGTACGCGAGCCGAGGATCGAGGATGATCCAACTGTGTGCACGCAGTTTCGCGCGGTGCTCATGGCGCGCGAAGGCCAGACTCCTCAGTCGGTGAACATCAGCTTCGGGTCCCGGCAGGGGAGTGCGTCGGTGCTGGGCATGTTCACAGGGACTGGAAGCGGCACGATCGTCGTGCTGTTCGAAGTGAGCAAGCCCGTGTCGATCACGGTTGGCTCCAGATTCGGCAGCACGCTCGGACGCGGGGTGGTGACCCGGATCGTCAAGTGATGCTTGCGGGATCTTAGCGGTTCACGTGAAGATATTGTCGAGACAGCGTCGTCGACCGAAGGATTTTCAGGTGAGCGCGTACGGACTGCACCGCGTCCTCGAGCCCGCGGGTGTGCTGCCCCAGCAGGCGTGGCGGCTGGACGCGGACCCCGTGCCGGCGGCCGACGAGGTGATCGTCGCCGTCGAGCGGCTCAACCTGGACGCGGCGTCGTTCCGGCAGCTCAGGGAGCAGCACGGCAGCGGTGCGGCCGTCCGGCAGGCGGTGCTCGACATCGTGGCTGAGCGCGGCAAGATGCAGAACCCCGTCACCGGCTCGGGCGGCATGCTGCTCGGCACGGTGCTCGAGGTCGGGCCCGAGTCGCCGCTGGGTCTCAAGGCCGGCGACCGGATCGCGACGCTGGTCAGCCTCACCCTCACGCCGTTGAAGATCAACGACGGCCTGCAGGACTGGGACGGCGAGGACGAGCAGGTGCCGTGCCGGGGGACCGCGGTGCTGTTCGGGCGGTCGATCGCGGCCGTGTTGCCCGATGACATGTCCGACGAGCTGGCGCTGTCCGTCATGGACGTGTGCGGTGCTCCGGCGCTCACCGACCGCGTCGTGCGCAGGCACCCCGGCGCCGAAGTGCTGGTTCTCGGCGGTGGCGGCAAGTCCGGTTCGCTCTCTCTCGCGGCCGCGCGTCAGGCCGGTGCGTCACGTCTGGTCGCTCTCGTGCCGACCGAGAAGGAAGCTGACCAGGTGCGCAAGTCGGGGCTCGCGGACGAGGTCGTGATCGCCGACGCGCGCAACCCGGTGGCCGTTGCCGAGGCGGTCGGCAAGCAGGTCGATGTCACGGTCGTGTGTGTGGACGTGCCGGGGTGCGAGCACGGCGCCATCCTCGCGACCGCGGATGGTGGCACCGTGATCTTCTTCTCGATGGCGACCTCGTTCAGTGCCGCGGCACTCGGCGCCGAGGGTCTGGCGGCGGACGTGGAGATGCTGGTCGGCAACGGCTATGTGCCCGGTCACGCCGCGTTCGCGTTGGACCTGGTCCGGACCCAGCCGGGTGTGCGGGCGCTGTTCGAGCAACGGCAGACTGCGTGACGTGAGTACGCAACTTTTGGTCGGCGGCCGCATCTACGCACCGGATGCGACGGCCATGGCCGTCACGGACGGCGTCGTCGTGTGGATCGGACAGGACTCGGTCGGCCGTGCGCTGCACCCCGATGCCGAGGTCATCGAGCTGAACGGTGCCTTCGTCGCGCCCGCGTTCGTCGACGCCCACGTCCACGCCACGAGCGCCGGCCTGCTGCTGACCGGCCTCGACCTGACCCGCACGTCCTCTGTGGAGGAACTGCTGCAGCAGGTCCGTGACGCCGAGGGTCCGCTGGTCTGGGGCCACGGCTGGGACGAGACGCGCTGGCAGGAGAACCGCCCGCCCACGCGCAAGGAGATCGACGACGCCGCCGCGGGCAAGACGGTCTACCTGTCGCGCATCGACGTGCACTCGGCACTCGTCTCGTCGGACCTGATCACCGACGAGGCCCGCACGGCCGACGGCTTCTCGGAGGACGGTCCTCTCTCGCGTGCCGCCCACCACCACGTGCGTGGCACGGCCAAAGCCGCCATCACGTCCGAACAACGTCAGGCCGCGCAACGAGCGTTCCTGCGCCACGCTGCCTCGATGGGCATCGCGTCGGTGCACGAGTGCGCGGGCCCGGACATCTCCGGCGAGGACGACCTGCGTGAACTCCTCGCGCACACCGAGGGCCCCGAGGTCGTGGCCTACTGGGGCGCGCACGAGCTGCCGTCGGTGCAGGTCCGTGGTCTGGCGGGCGATCACTTCGTCGACGGCGCGCTCGGTTCGCGCACCGCCGCGCTGACCGAGCCCTACGCCGACGCCGACACGTCCGGCGCGCTCTACCTGAGCGGTCAGCAGATCGCCGACCACCTGATCAAGTGCACCGAACTGGGCGTGCAGGCGGGCTTCCACGTCATCGGCGACGCCGCGATGGCCGCCGTGGTCGAGGGCTTCACCATCGCCGAGAAGGCCCTCGGCACGCCCGCCCTCGCGAGTGCCCGCCACCGTCTCGAACACGTCGAGATGGTCACCGCCGAACAGGCCGAGAAGCTGGCCGGGTGGGGTGTCATCGCCTCGGTCCAGCCCCTTTTCGACGCGGAGTGGGGCGGTCCGGCCGGGATGTACGCCCAGCGCCTCGGGGCGGAGCGCGGAGTGGGGCTCAACCCCTTTTCCCGCTTGGCCGCCGCGGGTGTCGTGCTGGCGTTCGGCTCGGACGCCCCGGTGACCGCCATCGACCCGTGGGCTGCCGTGCGCGCCGCGGTGCACCACCGCACCGAGGGCTTCGGCGTCTCGCCTCGCGCGGCCTTCACCGCTCACACGCGTGGTGGCTGGCGTGCTGCGGGCGTGGACGACGGGCTGACCGGCACGTTGCAGCCCGGCGCGCCCGCGACGTACGCGGTGTGGGAGACCGGCGACCTCGTCGTCGCGGGCTCCGACTCACGCGTGCAGCGCTGGTCCCTCGACCCGCGTTCCGGTGTGCCCGGACTGCCTGACCTCACCGGTCCCGCGCCCGTCTGCGTGCGGACCGTGCTGAACGGCCGGACTATCTACGAGAGGAAGTGACTTCATGGCGTTGCTCGACCTCGACCCCAAGGTCGTCGCCACCGCGCGCGCACTCGCGGCGCGGGCGGCCGAACCGGTGGTGTCCATCGCGAAGGCGCACACCACCGTTGCCGTCGAGCGCGCCACCCTTCGCCTGGCCGGCATCACCGGCGCGGACTCCACCCACCGCGCCGGTGACGTGCCGTGGGTCAACCGCGTGATCGACACGGTCCGCGAGCAGTGCGGTCTGGAACACGGCGTGGTGCTCCCGGCGTTCCACGCGCTCAAGGAGCACAACCTCGGCACCCTCACCGAGCTCGCGGAAGCCACGGCGGCGGGCCAGATCCAGTTCAAGCTCCCGACCGGCAAGGAGCTGACCGCGGCGAAGAAGGCCGCCACGTCCGCCGTCGCCAAGGGCATCAAGACGGTTGACCGCAACCGGGCGCAGCGCGACAAGCTCGTGGCCAAGTGGGGCGACCCCGCCCAGCGCCCGTGGATCTACCTGATCGTCGCGACCGGCGACATCGACGAAGACGTCGTGCAGGCCCAGAACGCGGCCCGCGCGGGCGCCGACATCATCGCCGTGATCCGCTCGACCGGTCAGTCGCTGCTCGACTACGTGCCGGAAGGCGCCACGCACCACGGGTTCGCGGGCACCTACGCCACGCAGGAGAACTTCCGGATCATGCGCGCGGCGCTCGACGACGTGTCGAAGGAGGTCGGCCGGTACGTGCGGCTGACCAACTACGCGTCCGGCCTGTGCATGCCGGAGATCGCTGTCCTGGCCGGGCTCCAGCGGCTCGACATGATGTTGAACGACTCGATGTACGGCATCCTGTTCCGCGACATCAACCCGATCCGCACGTTCGTCGACCAGCGCTTCTCCCGCCAGGTCCACGCCCGCGCGGGCATCATCATCAACACCGGCGAGGACAACTACCTCACCACCGCGGACGCCGTCGACGCCGCGCACACCGTCACGGTCTCCCAGCTGCTCAACGAGCACTTCGCCCACGAGGCGGGACTGCCCGACCACCTGCTGGGCCTCGGTCACGCCTTCGAGATCAACCCGAAGGTGCCGGACTCGTTCCGGCTGGAGCTCGCCCACGCCCTGCTCGCGCGCGAACTGTTCCCCGACGCGCCGCTGAAGTGGATGCCGCCGACCAAGCACATGACCGGCGACGTCTTCAACGGCTATCTGCTGGACGGGTTCTTCAACCTCGCGGGTGTCCTAACGGGACAGTCCATTCTGCTCGTCGGCATGATGACGGAAGCTGTTGTGACGCCGTTCCTGTCCGACCGCGACCTCGCGCTGCAGAACGTGCGGTACGTGCTCAACGCGGCGGGCAACCTCGCAGAGGACTTCCGCCCGGCCCCGGACGGCCTCATCGTCAAGCGCGCCCACCAGGTGCTCGGCGAGGCCGTCGACCTGCTGGAGCGCATCGTCGACGACGGCCTGCTCAACGCGATCGCCGACGGCACGTTCGGCCTGATGAAGCGCCCTGCGGACCAGGGCAAGGGCGCGGACGGCGTCGTGGAGAAGGCGGAGGGGTACTTCAACCCCGCGAGCGAGATGCTGGAGGCGGGCCGGTGACCGAGACCAAGAGGTACGTGCGGCCGTACGGCGACACCACCGGCGACGGCATGATCCAGACGTCGTTCACGCTGCCGATTCCCTTCGGCCCCAAGGCGGACGGCGCGGCGCAGCAGCTCGCGAACAAGATGGGCATGGACCCCGCGATGGTGGTCCACTCGCACCCGATCGGCGACGACTTCACGTTCTTCGTCGTCTACGGCTCGGTGAAGCACCTCGTGGACCTCGACGAGGTCAAGGTCGTCGAGCGCGAGTACCCGCTGCTGAGCCCGGCCGAGGTCAACACGACGCTCAAGAAGGTGTTGCGGCGCAAGCTCGTCGTGGTCGGCGGCTGCATCGGCACGGACGCGCACACCGTCGGCATCGACGCGATCCTCAACATCAAGGGCTTCGCGGGCGAGAAGGGCCTCGAGTACTACCGCGAGCTGAAGGTCGTGAACCTCGGCGCGCAGGTGAGCGTTCCCGAACTCGTCCGCCGTGCCCGCGCCGAGAAGGCCGACGCCGTGCTGATCTCCCAGGTCGTCACGCAGCGGGACGCGCACATCCTCAACACGCAGGAGATGTCCGCGGCGTTCCGCGAGGCGATGGGGGACAAGCGCCCGCTGCTCGTCGCCGGCGGCCCGCGGTTCGATCCGCTGATGGCGGCGGAACTGGGCGTCGATCGGGTGTTCTCCCGGGGCACCACTCCGGGTGAGGTCGCGAGCTACCTGGTGCACGCGATGCAGCAGAAGAAGGGGGTCGCCGCGTGAGCGGGGCTTTGGTCGAAGGCTTTTCGGTGACGCACCGGCGGTACGTGCCGCACTCGCACGCCCACTACGGCGGCAATCTCGTCGACGGCGCGTACGGGCTCGGCATGTTCGGTGACGTCGCCACCGAGCTGCTCATCCACACGGACTCCGACGAGGGGCTGTTCGCGGGGTACAGCTCCGTCGAGTTCGCGGCGCCGATCCAGGCCGGTGACGTCATCGAGGCCACGGCGACGTTGGTGCGCATCGGAAAGCGGTCGCGTGAGATCGAGTTCGAGGCCCGCGTGGTGTGCCGTTCGGCGCCCGATCGCGGGCCTTCGGCGGCGGACGTGCTCGCTGAGCCGATCGTCGTAACGCGCGCTCGGGGCACGGTCGTCGCTCCGAAATCCGCGGAATAGGACCGAACCGGCAGGCGTCCTGCTTCCGAATCCCCGGCCGTGGGAAGGGAGCAGGACAATGCCAACTAGCAACAAGAAGCGATTACGGCGCGGCGCGATCGCCGCAGCCGTGGTCGCGGCGGCCGCTGCGATACCGGCGGCCGAGGCCTCCAGCCACCGCGAAGCCCCGTTGATCGCGGCGGACCCGGCGGTGGACAACACCGACGTCTACGCCTTCACCAGTCCCGACAAGCCCGACACCGTCACGCTCATCGCGAACTGGTTCGGGCTGCAAGAACCGGGCGGTGGCCCCAACTTTTACCCCTGGGCCACGGACGCCCGGTACGACATCAACATCGACGCCGACGGCGACGCGGTGCCGGACAAGACGTTCCGGTTCACGTTCACCACCGACGACCGGCGCGGCAAGAACACCTTCCTCTACAACAACGGGCCCGTCACCTCGATCAACGACGAGAACCTGTTGTTCCGGCAGAACTACGACCTCGAACTGGTCGAGCCGGGCAAGAGCACCCAGCTGGTGAAGGGCGGAAGGGCGGCACCGTCCAACACCGGACCCGCGTCGTTCCCGAACTTCGCGGCGATCCGCGACCAGGCCACCATGAAGATCATGGGAGGACAGGGCCAGGTCTACACCGGACCGGCGGAGGACTCGTTCTTCCTGGACCTCAGGGTGTTCGACCTCCTCTACGGCGGAAACCTGAAGGAGGTCAACCAGGACACCCTGATGGGCTACAACGTCAACACCATCGCCCTTCAGGTGCCCAAGACGATGCTGGCGCTCAAGGGCGACCCGCAGCGCAACCCCGTGATCGGGGTGTGGAGCGACACCGAGCGCCGCACGCTGAAGCTCGACCCCGGCAAGGCGACCCCGCAGGGGCCGTTCGTGCAGGTGTCGCGGCTGGGCAACCCGCTGGTGAACGAGGTCGTGTCGTCGGCGGCCATCAAGGACGCGTTCAACGGGCTCGAACCCGTCGGGGACGCGAAGGTCCAGGCGTTGCTGGACCGGGTGAACGACCCGGAGCTGGCGCGGCTGATCCAGGCGATCTACGGCATCCCGGCGCCGAAGACGCCGAGGGCCGACCTCGTGGAGATCTTCCTGACCGGGATCACCACGAAGGCGGGCGGCCCGATCAAGGCCGATCTCAACTCGCAGCTGAACAACGCCGACGTGGACCCGAAGAAGTTCGCGCCGGCGGAGATGCTGCGGCTCAACATGTCCACGCCGGTCACGCGCAACCCGCACCGGCTCGGCGTCCTCGGCGGTGACCTGCAGGGGTTCCCGAACGGCCGCAGGCTCACCGACGACGTGGTGGACATCGAGATCCAGGCGGTCGTGGGCGCGGCGCAGACCGGCAAGCTCGTGCCGGCGCTCGCCAAGGGCGACCGGGTGAACGCCAACGACGTTCGCTTCGGTGACAAGTTCCCGTACGTCGGACTGCCGAGCAACCGGGCGGTCAACTCCCGCTGAGTGAGGGTGCCTGACATGTGGAAAACCATTCCGCTGCTGGCAGCTTTGCTCGCTGTCGCCGCCTGTGCCTCCCCGCAGGCGGCGACACCCGCCGCAGCCACGCAGACCTCTTCCCTGCAGCACAACGCGGAATCGTTGCAGGCCAAGCTCCGCCGAACCCCGCAGGACGCCGCAGCCTGGGCTCAGCTCGGTGCCACGCACGTCGAGCTCGCTCGCGTCACCTTCGACCCCCAGCACTACTCGCGTGCCGAGCGCGCGCTGACCGAGTCGTTGCGCCTCAAGCCGGAGGGCAACGGTGAGGCGTTCATCGGCCGCGGTGCGCTGGCCAACGCCCGGCACGACTTCGCCGCTGCCCGCGACTGGGGCGAGCGCGCCGCGGCGGCCCTCCCGGACTCCCCTGCGGCCCAGGGAGTTCTGGTCGACGCGCTGACGCAGCTCGGCGACGACGCCGGTGCGTCCGTTGCGCTGCAACGCATGCTGGACCTGCGGCCGGGTGTCGCGTCCTTCACCCGCGCCGCCTACCACTTCGAGCTGCACGGCCGCCTGGACGACGCGCGCGGGGCACTGGAGCGGGCACTGGAGTCCGCTTCCTCGCCCGAGGAGGCCGAGTTCTGCCGCTTCCAGCTGGACGAGCTGAAGGGACGGACCGACGAGGAGGCGCTGGAGACCTATCGCGGGCTTGTGGCGAAGGCGCCGTCGCCGGAGTACCTAGTGAAGTACGGCAGGGCGCTGGAGAAGGCGCGCAGGCCGCAGGAGGCGCGGGCGCAGTACGACCTCGCGTTGCGGCAGCTGCGCGCTCTGGGCGGGGACGACCTCACGGCTGCCCTGATCGCCGCCGACCACGGTGACCCGGCGGAGGCGTTGCGGTTCGCCGAGAAGGAGTGGGCGAAGCGGCAGAGCGTCTTCACCGCGGACGCGATGGCGTGGGCTCTGCACGTCAACAAGCGGTCCGCGGAAGCGCTGCCGTACTCGGACAGGGCGGTGGCGTTCGGGTGGCGGGATCCGGAGGTTCTCCGGCACCGCGCGGCGATCCTGGGGAGCCTGCGATGAGGCTGTTGCTGTTGGTGGTGTTCGGGATGCTGCTGATGGGCGGCGTAGCGCAGGCACACCCGTTGAGCAACCTCAGCGTGAACCACTACGACGGCCTGCGGGTGTTCCCCGACCGGATCGAGCTGCGGTCCGTTGTGGACAGTGCGGAGATCCCGACCCTGCAGGACCGCGACTTCGTCGACGCGCGCAAGCGGTGCACGGAACGCGCGAAGTCGTTGGACGCCATGGCCGGCGAGCGGAAGCTCCGGTTCGAGGTGCGCGACGCGGACGTCGTGCGCCCGCCGGGGGAGGCCGGCCTGCCGACCATGCGCCTGACTTGCGAGTACACGGCTGTCCTGCCGGTGCGCGGCGAGGTCGAGGTGACGTTCAGCGACTCCTACCTCGGCGACAAACCGGGCTGGCGCGAGATCACGGTCGTCGGTGTCGACGTCGCGGTGTCGGGCGCGCCCGCGGAGTCGATCACGAACGAGCTGCGCGCGTATCCGGAAGACCTGCTGTCCTCGCCGCTGGACGTGCGGGCCGTGCGGTTCGTCGCACAACCAGGTGAGGGGACCCCGGTCGCCCCGCCTGGAGCATTGGGAGAGGCCACGAAGGCGGCCGTCGGCCTGGTGGGTGATCTCACCCCGGTGGTCGGGATCGGTGCGGTCCTGCTGTCTCTGGTGCTGGGCGCGTCACATGCCGCGCTGCCCGGCCACGGCAAGACCGTGATGGCCGCCTATCTGGCGGGTTCGAGGGGAACCCGCCGCGACGCACTCCTCGTGGGCGCCACGGTCACCATCACCCACACGGCGGGGGTCTTGGTGCTGGGGCTGCTGCTCAGCGTGTCCAGCGTGATCGCCGGCGAGTCGGTTCTGCGCTGGCTCGGCGTGGCGAGCGGTCTGCTGGTCGCGGTGATCGGAGGAGTGCTGCTCCGCTCGGCGGTGCGTTCCCGTGGTCGTATGCGGCACGGCCACGGACATGGGCATGGTCACGGACACGGCCATGGTCATGGGCACCGCCGGGCGGGGCTCGTCGGGATGGGAGTGGCGGGCGGCCTGGTGCCGTCCCCCTCCGCCCTGGTGGTGCTGCTGGGCGCGATCGCGTTGGGCCGCACGTGGTTCGGCGTCGTTCTCGTGCTGGCGTACGGCCTCGGCATGGCGGCGACGCTGACCGCCGCGGGGCTGCTCCTGGTCTCGCTGCGGGACCGCTTCGGGCCGCGGCTCGCCCGCTTCCGCAGGTACGCGGACCTCGCGCCGGTGGGCACGGCGGCGCTGGTGATGTTCGTCGGAGTCGGTCTGGCCACGCGTGCGCTGGCCGGTTAGTTCTCGGAGAGGGAGTCATGAAGAAGCTCATCGTGCTGGCGGCGCTCGCCTTGGCCGCGTGCTCGTCGGATCCGGCGGTTACCGCTCAGTTCGACGATGAACAGCAGTCCGACATCTCCTGCATGAAGCACCAGGAGCAGACACCGGGGGAGGAGTACTTCGACGAAGGTAATTGGGACACCGTCGTCTCGTTATCCATCCTGCGCTACTACACGTCGAACGGCACAAAGCCCTACTGCGACGGCAAAGCGGCGACCGAAGCCGACCAGGGCTGGCGCAAGCTGTACGTGCAGATGGGCGCGGACCAGACCAATATCCGCTGAATCGACCGCAACCTCCGCCGCGTTCCTCCGTTGGTCAATACAGAGGTAGTTACATGCGGGGAGGATGGGGCGCAGTGAAGATCGACCACCACGGGGACACACCTCCGTACGAGCAGGTTCGGGTGCACTACGCACACGCGATCTCGAACCGCGAGCTGCCGGTGGGCGCCAAACTGCCCACGGTGCGCGCGCTGGCGAAAGACCTCGGCCTGGCGGTCAACACGGTGGCCCGCGCCTACCGCGAGCTGGAGGAGGCGGGCCTCGTCGAGACGCGGGGGCGCGCGGGCACCGTGGTGAGCGCGAACGGCGACAACAACCGCGAGCGCATCCGGGCGGCGGCGGCCCAGTACGCGACGATGTCCGCGGAACTGGGCCTCGCGCCGCAGGAAGCGCTGGAGATCGTCCGAGCGGCCTTGCGGCCCTGATCGCGCTCGGACCGCCTCGGCCATGAGCGCCGCGGGCAACGGCTGGGTGTGCATGGGGTCGGTCGCCGTTCCGCGCATCCGCCGAACGTGCTTGTCAACCCACCGTTCGGCGATCTGTGGACAACTCAGAGCAGGCCTGGTCACGTCGGCCACGAACACGCCGGAAACCGCCCGCCCGATCACCCGTTCGCGCACCTCCCGATACGTCTTGACACAGCTAGGCTGCCCGATGGATCGTGAATAACTGATTCGTCAGTCAGTTTAGGGGTGCGAGATGGGGCGGACCGTCAGGGACGGCCTGCGGCTCACGGCCGAACAGGAGCAGTTCGTCGAACTGGCCAGGGAGTTCGCCGCGAACGAGATCCGTCCGCGAGCGCGGGCCGTCGACGAGGCGGACACCGAGTCGCCGCTCGACGTCTGGGACAAGGCGTCCGCGCTCGGGCTGACGTCGTTCATGATCCCGGAGAAGTTCGGGGGCGGCGGCGTCACCGACCTGCTCACCCAGGTGCTGGTCCAGCAGGAGCTGTGCCACGGCGACATCGGCATCGGCAACCTGATCACGTCCAACGGCTTCTTCAGCGCGCCGGTCGAGCACCTCGGCACGCCCGAGCAGCAGGAGCGGTTCCTCAGTCCACTCGGGACCGATCGGCCGCCGCTCACCGCCGTCGCGGTCACCGAACCGGAGAGCGGAAGCGACGCGGCGAGCATCCGGACGTCCGCCCGGCGCGACGGCGACTCGTACGTCCTCAACGGGCAGAAGACCTGGATCTCCAACGCCCCCTACGCTTCCCAGTTCGTGCTCTTCGCCACCGTCGACCCGGCGAAACGCTCCCGAGGGGTCACCGCGTTCGTCGTGCCGCGCGACACCCCCGGCCTCACGGTCGGGCCGCCGTTCCAGAAGATGGGCCAGCGCGCGATCGTCAACGCCGAGGTGTTCCTCGACGACGTTCGCGTGCCGGTGGAGAACCGGCTCGGCGACGAGGGGCAGGGATTCGCCGGCCTGATGCGGACGTTCGACGCGTCGCGCATCCTCATCGGCGCCGCCACGACGGGCCTCGCGCGGGCGGCTCTGGACTTCGCGACCGACTACGCCCGTGAACGCGTGCAGTTCGGTGTGCCGATCATCCAGCATCAGGCCGTGGCGTTCCGGCTCGCGGACATGGCCACGCGCGTCGACATGTCCCATTTGCTGACCGTGCGCGCGGCGACGTTGTACGACGCGGGGCACGCCGTGGCGCAGGAGTCGGCCATGGCCAAGCTCGTCGGCTCGGAGAACGCCATGTGGTGCACGCACGCCGCCGTGCAGACGCTGGGCGGTTACGGCTACTCGCGCGAATACCCCGTCGAACGCTGGATGCGGGACGCGAAACTCGAGGAGATCGAGGAAGGCACCTCGGACATCCAGCGCCTCATCATCTCCCGCGGCCTCGGTGCGAGATGATCTTCTCCGACCCCGCGTCCGTCGCCGTGGTGGGCGCCAGCGACGACCCCGCCAAGTGGGGACACTGGCTCGCGCGCGGCGCCCTGATCGGCCGTGACCGCCGCGCCGTGCACCTGGTGAACCGCTCCGGCGGCCCTGTTCTCTCGGAGCCGACCGTGCGGTCGCTCTCGGAGCTGCCCGAGGCACCCGAACTGGTGGTTCTGGCCGTGCCCGCGGCCCACGTGCCCGCCGTGGTGGACGAGGCGCTCGCCGTCGGGGTGCGCGGGTTCGTCGGCATCCCGGCGGGCATCGACGACGGCGTGATCTCCCGCATCCGCGACGCTGGTGCGCGCCTTCTCGGACCGAACTGCCTGGGCTTGTTCGACGCGGCGACGTCGCTGCACCTCGCCTGGGGACGATTCCAACCCGGCTCGCTGGGCGTGGTGTCGCAGAGCGGGCAGGTCGGCCTGGAGATCGCCGGGCTCGCGGCGGAGTCGGGTCTCGGGGTGTCGCGGTTCGTGTCGGTCGGCAACCAGGCGGACGTGACGGCCGCGGAAGCGTTGCTGGACCTGGTGTCCCACGACCTGACCACGGTCGTCGGGGTGTACCTGGAGAGCTTCGGGCCGGGGATCGTCTCGGCGATGGCGGAGCTGCGCGCGGCCGGGAAACCGGTGGTGCTGCTGACGGTCGGGTCGTCGTCGGCTGCTCAGCAGGCCGCTCTCTCACACACCGGGGCTTTGACGTCCTCTTTGGACGTTGTGGACGCGGCCTGCCGCCGTGCCGGAGCGGTGCGGGTGTCGACGCCCGCCGCGGTGGTGGACCTGGCGGCGGTGGTGTCGTCCGGTGTGCCGCGGGGGTGCCGGGTCGGGATCATCTCGGACTCCGGCGGGCAGGGCGCGATCGCGGCGGACCTGGCTGCTGTCGCCGGGTTGTCGGTGCCTTCGCTGTCCTCTGTGGACGGACTGCCCGCGGTGGCGTCCAATCCGGTCGACCTCGCCGGCGCGGGGGAGCGGGACCTCTCGAACTACGCCCGCGCGGTCGAGGTGCTCGTGCGCGGGGGCGATGTCGACACTGTCGTGTTGTCCGGCTACTTCGGCAGTTACGGAGCGGACACGCCCTCGCTGGAGGACGCCGAGGTGGCGGTCGCGCACAGGATCTGTTCCCTGGCAAGGGAAACGGGCGTTCCCGTGGCGGTGCACAGCATGTGCGCGGACTCGGCGGCGGTGCGGGCTCTGCGTGCGGGTGGGGTGCCGGTGCAGCACACGATCGAGCGAGTCGTGGCTGCGCTCGGTGACGCGGCACGGCTCGGTGCGCTGTCCGTCGCCGCCGCGGCACGGTCCGGCGCGCTGTCCCTGCCGCTTGCCGGCGCTCCGACCGGGCCGGAATTGTCGGTGCCGGCTGGGAGAATTGAATCAGGGGACCCCTTCAGGGGGGACCCCTGCGCAAGCCTGCCGCACCAGCCCGGCTACCTCACCGCCCGCGAGCTCCTCAGCTTCGTCAGGTTCCCCAGGGCCCACGCCGTGACCAGCGCCGCGGAGGTCAAGGCGACCACCCTGACCGGCCCGTACGTCCTCAAAGCCGACTGGCTGCCCCACAAGAGCGAGCACGGCGGCGTGAAGACCGGCCTGACCGACCCGGCCACGGCCTTCGAGGAGATGGAGGCCAGGCTGGGCCCCGGCACCTACGTCCTCGAAGAGATGGACACGCGCGAGGACGCCGTCGAACTGATCATCGGCGCGAAGCGGGACCACTCGTTCGGCCCAGTGATCCTCGTCGGCGCGGGCGGCATCCACGCGGAGTTGTTCAGAGACACCGCGATCGAGCTGGCCCCGGTGACTCCCGCCACGGCGAGGGAAATGCTCGCCCGCCTCGTCCTGGCCCCGCTCCTGTCCGGCCGGCGCGGCGCGAAGCCGGTGGACGTGACGGCGTTGGCCGAGCTCATCGCCCAGATCTCCGCGACACTGGTCGCCAGACCGGACCTGTCCGAGATCGAGCTGAACCCGGTGCGCGTGGGCCCGGACGGCGTGCTGGCCGTCGACGCGCTGATCATCCCTTCGGGTGACAGGTTGAACGACACGAGCGGACGACGCGTGGCATGAGCATGACCCCACCTCGCCTCAGCGGCGGCGACGCGCTGGTCCGCGCCCTCGTGGCGCACGGCACCGAGCTGGTGTTCGGCATCCCCGGCACCCACAACCTCGGCATCTACCGCCACCTGGCCGAGCAGAACGTCAACCACGTCACGCCCCGCCACGAGCAGGGCGCCGGCTTCGCCGCCGACGGCTACGCCCGCGTCACCGGCAAACCGGGCATCTGCCTCACCACGAGCGGCCCGGCCGTGCTCAACGCGATGACGGCGATCACCCAGTCCTACTCCGACTCGGTCCCGGTGCTCCTCATCTCGCCGGGCATGCCGCTGCGCCACCCCGGCCGCGGCAACGGCACCCTCCACGAGGTCCGCCACCAGAGCGCCGCCCTCGAAGCCGTCATCGGCTACTCGAACCGAGTCCACAGCGTCGCCGAGATCCCGCTGGCCGTGGCACAGGCGTTCGCGCACATGACCTCCGGCCGCCCCCGCCCGGCCCACCTGGAAATCCCGCTCGACCTGATCGACACCGTCGACAAGGTCAGCGACGTGCCCCCGGTGATCGTCGCCCACCCACCGGCCGACGCCGTCACGATCGCCGCTGCCGCCGGCCGCCTGAACGTCTCCACCCGCCCCGGCCTGATCATCGGCGGCGGAGCCAGGGGCGCAGCCGAGGAGATCACGGCCCTGGCCGAACGCCTCGGCGCCCCGGTCGTCGCCACCGCCAACGGCAAGGGCACCTTCTCCGAACACCACCACCTCTCCATCGGCGCGGGCCTGCACCACAAGGCGGTCGCCGAGTTCGTGGCCGAATGCGACGTGGTCCTCGCCATCGGCACGGAACTGGCCTCCACCGACCTCTGGAACGGCCCGCTGAAGTTCCCCGGCGACCTGATCCGCATCGACGTCGACCCGGCCCAGATGATCACCAACGCCCTCCCGGACTACTGCCTCGTCGGCGACGCCCAGGCCACCGTCACCGCCCTCACCCAACGCCTGGGCAACGGCAAAGCAGGCCACGAAGCCACAAAACGCGCCGAACGCTGGCAAAAGCTCTTCCGCAAACACGCCCGCACCCAGGGCGCCCCCTGGCTCCCACTGGTCGAGGCCATGAGGGAAGCCCTGTCCCCAGGCGCCATCATCGCCGGCGACAGCGCAATGGCCTGCTACTACGGCACTTTGTCCAACCTCCCCCTGGCAGGCCCGGCAAGCTTCCTGTACCCCACGGGTTTCGGCACCCTCGGCTACGGCCTCCCCGCCGCGATCGGCGCCAAGCTGGGCGCACCCGACCGCCAGGTCGTCGCCCTGCACGGCGACGGCGGCGTGATGTTCACCCTCCCGGAACTCGCCACCGCGGCCCAGGAACGCCTGCCCCTGCCCGTGATCATCTGCGACAACGGCGGCTACGGCGAGATCCGCCGCGAGATGGCCGACCGCAGCGATCCCGTGCACGGCGTGAACCTGCCCGGCGTGGACTTCGCCGCGGTCGCGAAAGGCCTCAACTGCCACGGCCTCACCGTGGACGACGAGGACAAGTTCGCCGCGGCCCTGCGCAAGGCCTTCACCGCTGACCGCCCCACCGTGCTGCACGTGGTGGGCGACCTGGCGGGCGCCTGAACGTCCTTGTTTTGTCCAGGAATGACATTCGCTGCCGTGGGACCATCCGTCGATGGCGGAAGACGACCTGACCTTCACCACCGGCGACGTCTCCGGCACCGCGGTTCAGGCCCACACCATCCACGGCGACGTGTACGTCTACGCCCGGCCGGAGCTCTGCTCATCGTGCCCGCCACCGTCCTGCTGGGCCGAGGCGGAGGAGCCGCCTGCGGAGATCCAGGCACTGTTGTGGGCACAACGGCAGGCGGCCCACCAGCTTCCCTACCGCCTCCCAGGTGCTCGGAAGCCGTCCCTGGACACCATGTACGTGCGGCAGAACCTCGGTACCGGCGTGGAGGAGCCGGAACAACCAGCCCAGGCGCGCCAGACTTCCCTGATCGACGATCACCGGCACCTGCTCGACACCCCACCGCCACCCCTGGTGCGGATCAGGGCGCGGCCGCCGTCCCGCACGATGCGCGAAGCGATGGACGGCGATGCTCACCTCCTGGTCACAGGGGGACCGGGCCAGGGCAAGTCGACCCTGAGCCTGCGTTTGGCCGCCGACATCGCCGGGCACTGGGCGAACGGCGAGGGCGAGCCGCCGCTGTCGGAACCAGTGGTGCCGTTGCGCCTCACCGCGAGAAGTCTCGCCGCGCGGCTCGACATGCCGTTCGGACAAGCGCTGGCGGACAGCGTCAGCGCGGACTACGGCCCACTGCTGCGACTGCCGGTCTCTGCGGCGATCCTGGCCGAACGCGTGGTCGGCTGCCGATGGCTGCTCATCGTCGACGGGCTGGACGAGGTCGCTGATGGCGAACACCGGATCCGCCTGGTCAGCGCGCTGGCCGCGTGGGCCTCGGCGTCGACGTACCGGGTGCTGCTGACCACGCGCCCGATCGAAGGCGGCGCCCTGGCACCGCTGCACCGGATCGGAGCAGTCCGCTACGAGCTCCAGCCGTTCGACGAGGCTGCGCTGAAACGCTTCGCCACCAACTGGTTCGAGCCCGACGAGGTGCACCGCTTCCTGCGGCAGATCCGGGAGGCCCACCTCGACGAGCTGGTCCAGGTTCCGTTGCTCGCCACCATCGCCGCGATCATCTTCGAACACAGCTCCCAGCCGCTGCCGGGAAACCAGTACTCCCTCTACGAAACCTACTTCGCGCACATCCGCTCCGGCACGTCGTCCCCGTTCGAGGAGCACCGGATCCCGTTGCTCGAACACCTGGCCCGCACCCGCCTCGAGTCCGAGGCGTCTCTGCTGGAGGCGGCACGAACGTGGGTGGCCGACCGCGTCACCCTCGACTCGCCCACCTGGCAGGACGACCTGACGACGTTCCTGGTGTCCGTGGGTCCGTTCGCGGTCCGCGGCGACGACCTGGCCTTCCTGCACCACAGCTTCGCCGAGCACCTGGCCGCCACCTCGCTGGCCCGCGAACTCCCGGCGGAGTTCGACGAGAACGCCTTCGCCACCGCTCTGCACGCCGCGCGCCCGAGGGAGTCGGGCCGGTTCGCCCGCCAGGTCCTGCTGCACCACACCCGGCTGCACCCCGGCGAGGCCGACCGTCTGCTGAGGTGGCTGCACGCCGGCGACGTCAACCAGCACCTGCTGGCCGCCCGCCTGCTGGCACACCACCTGCCCGCATCCGTGGACCTCATGGAGTCGTTCCTCGCCACTGTCTGGGACTGGGCGATGACGACCCAGTACACGGCCGGCGAGATTCTGGCCAAGGCCACCCGCGCCACCCACCACCCCGGCCTCGTGTCCTGGTTGCTCCGTCTGATGCGCAACGCGAACGCGCCCTGGCGATCCCGGGCCGAAGCAGCCACCGCGCTGGCGGTGCGGGTGCGGGGACCCGCCACCTGTGAGGCCCTCGAATTCCTGCACGTGGTGGTGGACGAGCCTGGTGCCGCGGTGCAGGACCGCCTGATCGCCGCAGAGGGCTTGGCTCAATGCGGTGCGGCCCAACGAGAAATCGCCGCGCGGGTTCTCCGCGCGGTGCTCGCGGACGCGAATGCCACTGGTGCGACTTGCCGTGCGGCCGCCGTGGTGCTGTCCACCCTCGACGGAGACGCACGCGTGCACGCTGTCGACGCACTGATGCAACGTCTGTCCGATGTGGATATACGGCCGCAGGACCTGGTCGAGGTGGCGACCGGTCTGCTGGAAATCAGCATCGACTTCCACGAGGTGTGTGCCGAGGCGTTTCTGAAGGTCCTGCGCAGCCCGGTGCACACGACGGAGGGACGGCGGGACGCCGCGCTCGGACTGGCCTCCCTGGGCTCTGAAAGCCTGTCTGCCGCGGTCGCCGCGCTGACCGAGATGATCACGGATCGCGCTTGGCCCGAGCGCTTTCGCGCAGACGCCGCCGCCGCGCTCGGTGATCTCGGACCGGTGCATCGTCAGAAGGCGGGTGAGCTGATCGCCGCGGAACTGGCAGCCTCGGTGTCGTTGACGCAGGTCCGCATTGTGCTGGCGACGCAGCTGTCCTATCTCGGCCCCGCCTTTCGCGACACGGCGGTGACGCATCTCAGGGCGTTGTTGAACGATTGCGGACTCCGTGAGCACGATCTGGGGCTCGTGGTGGGCGCCATGGCCAATCTGGGATCCGAGTTGCGTGTCGAAGCGGCGGCGCAGTTCGTTGACCGAGGGCTGCGGAAGTCGCACAGTCGAGCAACCGTGCTGGAGTGCTTGGAGAAGCTCGGCGAGCCGTACCGTTCGCCAGCGCTCGAAGAGATGCGGTCGGTGGTTGCGGACGAAAGCGTGTGGTTCGAAGTACGCGGGAGGCTGGCCCGTCATTTGATCCAGTCCGCGCCGGAACTGCACGAGCACGCGATCTCCTGCCTGCTCTCGATCGCCGCCAGGAACCTCGACCTGGAGGCCGTGTGGACGGCCTGGGCCGAGCTGAACGGGACGTGGCTGCAGGAGCGAGTTTTTGCTGAAATGCTCGCCATGTGCGGGAAAGGGCAACACCCGGGATCGATGTTCCGACTCGGCACGGTGGCCTCGTCGAGGGACGTGGAGTGCATCCGCACGGCCGGCGAGGCACTTTCGGCGATCATGGACGACCCGGAACGACCGATGAGCGAACGCATGACGTCCGCTCTCGGTCTCATCTACGTCGGCAGGGCCTGGGACCTCACCGCGGCCAGATGGCTGGCCGCCATCATCCGGTCGGCAGAGGTCACGATCTGGGACTTCAGTTATCTGGCTGGGCTCGTGGCGTCACAGGGATCACGTTCTGCAGACCTGTGCGCACACGCCTTGTTCGACGTTCTTCGTGATGCACGCACGACGACAGAGCGAGCGTGGAACCTGGTACAGGGGATGGAGATTCTCGGCCTCGGCAAGACCCCTGAGGTCATCGCCGCGCTGCGCTCGATCGTCGGCGACGAGTGCTTCGACGACGAAAAGCGCGCAGCCGCGGCAGTGCTGGCAATGCGACATGACCCGTCGATGTGCTCCATGGCGGTCTCTCTCGTGATCAGAGCCTGTGGAGTCATGTACCGGGAGGAGTTGCACACCGCGCTACGCGACCTCGGAGCCGACCTCGCGCGACAGTTCCAGCTGCTTCTGAGCGATGCCGATGTGGAATGGGTCAGACGAACGGGTGCGGCGATAGCGTTGCACAACGCTGCGGAACTGCGTCGGCACTCGGTCGACGGACACTTGCATGCGGATGGGAGCTTGGTCGTCCTGCAGTCCCTGGCCGGTGTCGATCCGGCCGAGGTTCCGAGGGCGAAGGACACCTACGTCAAGGTTCTCGATGATCACGATCTGCCGATCGCTGTTCGCACCCGTGCGGCTCGGGAACTGATGGTGCTGGATCGCCGCTCGGCCGCTGCGGTGGTCGCAGAGCTGCGGCGCGTGGTCGAGAACTCACATCTGCACCCCGACGATCGTGCGTTCGCAGCAAGTTGGCTCAGGCCCATGATCAGTCAGCCCGCCTGGTTCTTCTCGGCCGTGACCGCGATCGCCCGTCATCCCGCGCTCGGGCATGACGCTTGCCGCAAGCTCGTCTCCGGTCTGCCGAGGACGTTGATGACCGAGATCGAGGAGGTGCTGCTCCGCGACCGCACTGCGGAGATCAATCTGAGGGTGCCGAAGGCAGACATGTGGGACGATCTTCCGCTCTGCTCAGAGGCAGTCGCGGCGATGCGCGAGGTGATCACGGCACCGGAGAGCCGAACCTGTGAACGTGTGCGTGCGGCGACAGCCCTTGCCCGGCTGAACTGGTCGTTGGTGCCGGAAGCGATCGCCGCGCTGGAGCGGTTCGACACCACCGAGGCGCGCGTGAACCTCGCCGGTCTCGGCAGGCGTCAGCAGGTGTACGACGAGGCGATGCGGGTGACGACGGACGAGAATGCGCCCTTCCGGCGCCGGTTCGCCGCAGCGCTCCTGATTGACGAGATCTCCGATTCACCAGGGCCGCAGGTGCTGGAGGTGTTGCTGCTCGCGCGATCCTGGCGAGAGCGGGTGAAGGCCTGGGCTGTCGCCAAGGATCTGGCGGCGTTGCGGGCGGTCCGCGACGACCCGGACGCACTGCCTGCCGCACGCCGCAAAGCTTCTCTCGCGCTCATCGACCGTCGCGCCGAGGACAGGGCTGCCGCGGCACGCGTTCTGGAAGAGATCGCGGCTGACGATCGGATCCATCCGCGGATGCGGTGGCGTGCGGCCGCAGACCTGGGTGAACTCGGTGTCCTGGGTCGTGAGAGAGCGCTCGTGGTGCTCCGGAATTTCGCCTGCGACGAGGAACTCCCCGCCGCGATGAGGGCGCTGGCGGCGGGCACGTGGTACGAGCTGAAACCCACCGCGAAGCGCGAGGTTCTGGCCGTCCTGAATGGACTAGGTCCCGAGAGTCCTCTGCAGCGGATGGAAGTGCTGAAGGTCTTGGCGAAGGTGGATTTCGCGCGGCCGGTGACCGAGCTGCAGGAGATGGGTGCGAACGAACCCAGCCCCGTGGTGCGGATGTGGTGCGCGAGAGCGATGGTCGAGCTGCGGCGGGACCAGCAGGAGAAGGCGGCAGCGATCGCACGGGCGGTGGCGTGGGACGAGACCGTGCCGAACCACATCAGGCGCCGGGCGGCGGGCGACCTCGCCCGTTGGAGCGAACTGATGAGGGAGGACGCGCGAGCCCTGCTGAGCCGTTTGCGGGATTGTGCGACGAGATAGGTTCTCCTGCAGCGATGTGAGGAGGCCTCGATGCTCGCCGTGGTGGCTCTGCTGGCTGCTTCGCTCGTCCCGCCTCCCGGCCCCGTCACCGTCGAGGTGGTGAGCGTCGGCGGCTCGGGTTGTCCGAAGGGCACGACGACCGTGGCCATGTCGCAGGACAACGAGGCGTTCACGGTCACGTACAGCGACTTCCTCGTGCAGGGCAACGGCAACGAGGCCAAGAAGAGTTGCACGATCGCCGTCAAGCTCAACCACGCGGCGGGGTACGCGTACGGCATCGCGGCCACGGATCACCGCGGGTTCGCCCATCTGACGGACGGGGCGCGTGGTGTCGTGCGCAGCAGTTACCACTTCCCGGGGTTTCCCACGCGGAATCGCATGCACACGTATCAGAGTCCGATGAGTGACAACTGGCAGGTCACCGACAGGCCGGACAGCGTTGCGCACGGGCCGTGCAAGGATCGCAAGCCGTTGACGATCGAGGCCGAGCTCAAGGTCACCGGCAAGGGGAACACCAGCTTCATGACCATGGACTCGACGGACTCGAGCGTGAGCACGACGTTCAAGCTCTCCTGGAAGAAGTGCGCGGAATAACAAGCGCGCGTCTGGCGTTGTCTGCTACAGTCCGTTTGTCACCGGCGGTGCGCGCGAGGCGCACGTAAGTTCCGACCAGCCGCTGGACGTTCTCGAGTCCGCGGCGACGACCCCCAGCTTCTCACGCTGGCGGCCCCTACATCAGATGCACGGAGCATCTGCGGCGCTCTCCTCCAACACGGGCACGGCCTGTGTGCGGAGTCGATGAGGCGCATCTCAACCTACCCTCCTGAAAGGACAGTCCCGATGCACATCGGTGTACTCGACATACGCAACAACAAGGCATTTCTCGTTGACGGGCCGCTGGTGTCGCAGCAGCTCGTCAGGAAGTACGACCTGAGGCGGGGTGACCAGATCAGCGGACAGGCCGAGGACGGCAAGCTGATCAGCGTCGACACCGTCAACGGGCGGGCGCCGCACAAGAGGCCGCGGTTCGAGGAACTGACGCCGCTCTACCCCAACGAGCGGCTGCGGCTCGAACACGACCCCGGCGAGCTGACGTCCAGGACGATCGACCTGGTCATGCCCGTCGGCAAGGGGCAGCGGGCGCTCGTCGTGGCGCCGCCCAAGGCGGGTAAGACGATCGTGCTTCAGCACATCGCGCAGGCGATCGCCAAGAACAACCCGGAGGTCCACCTGATCGTCACGCTCGTCGGCGAACGGCCGGAAGAGGTCACGGACATGCGGACCACGATCCCCGGTGAGATGTTCACCTCGACCTTCGACGAGCACCCCAGGGAGCACATCGCCGTGGCGGAGCTCGCGGTGGAGCGGGCCAAGCGGCTCGTCGAGGACGGGCAGGACGTGGTGATCCTGCTCGACTCGCTCACGCGGCTCGGGCGGGCCTACAACCTCGCCGCGCCCAACGGCGGGCGCATCCTGAGCGGTGGCGTTGACGCCACGGCGCTCACGCCGCCCAAGAAGTTTCTCGGTGCCGCCAGGAACATCGAGGAAGGCGGCTCGCTCACGATCTTCGCCACGGCGCTCGTCGAGACCGGCTCCACGGCCGACACGGTGATCTTCGAGGAGCTCAAGAGCACCGGCAACGCCGAGCTGAAGCTCGACCGCAAGGCCGCGCAGCGCAGGATCTACCCCGCGGTCGACCTCCACCAGTCCAGCACGCGCAAGGCGGAACTGCTGGTGAGCCCGCAGGAACTCGCCATCACGGACGCGGTGCGCCGGGCCGTGGCGGACCGCGAGGTCGACGTGCTTCTCGAAGGACTGCGCAAGACTCGGAGCAACGCCGAGTTCCTCATCCAGATGTCGAAATGAAGTCCCGCCGCAGTTCCCGGTCCAGCGCACGGGTGGGCGCGCCCAGCGCGTAGAACAGGGAACCGATGCCGGCCACGATCAGCAGCGGCACCACCTGCGACAGCGTGTAGGCCGTCCGCTCGCCCTCGAACGCGGAAGGCAGCGACAGCGGCCAGATCAGCACGACCACGGTGAACGCGACCAGGCCGGTCGTCAGAACCGTTGTCAGCAAAGCGAAAGGCGCTCGGAACGGGCGCGGGGCGTCGGGCAGCCGGCGGCGCAGCACCAGCATTGACGGGAACGTCAGCAGGTAGCTGATGAACGTCGTCGAGATCACCAGGGCGAGTCCGGCGGTGAAGTACTTCTCGGAGTTGCCGCCCGTCAGGTTCAACGCCGTCACCAGAACGACGGACGCCAACAGTCCGGAAAGGACGTTCACGCGCAGCGGTGTGCCGTAACGGGAGGACAAGCGCCCCAGATACGCGGGCCCGGCTCCATCGGCACACGCGACCGCCTGTGCCCGGTGTGCGCCGATCGCCCAGGAGACACCGGAGGTCAGCACGCCGATGATCAGCCCGGCGGCGCAGACGGTGCCGAGAACGGCGCCCGCGCCCGTCAAGGTCACGGTGCCATCGGGCGCAACGGATCCGCCGTACACGGTCAGCACCTGCTTGGCGGCGTCGATGAACCCGCCCAGCCCCTGGATCCGGGAGGCCGGAATCACCAGCAGAATCCCGAGAATCGGCCCGCCGTACAGCAGGAACGACGCGATGCCCGCCCGCAGGATGGCGAACGGCACGGTTTTCTGCGGATCGGTCATCTCTTCGGTCGCGGTCGACGGCAGTTCGAACCCGACGTAGTTGAAGATCAGCACGGGCACCAGCGCGACGAATCCGGCCCACGTCGGCACGAAGTCCCCGCCGGACAACGGTTGCACGCCGTTCTTCACCGCGTAGACGACCACGGACACGGTGAAGAAGCCGAGCAGCACGACTCGGGCGAACGCGCCCGCGATGGGCACCCACTTGCCGATGCGCAACGACGCGGCGACGGCGAGAACGCCGATCCAGATGAACGCCAGGCCCGCGATGTGCTTGCCCGCCATGCCCAGCGGCAGGAAGAACGTCTCGAACGTCGTCACCGCGATGATCGCGAGCGTGCCGCCCATCCACAGCGGGTTGGAAAGCCAGTACAGCACCTGGTTGACTCCGGCGGCGAGGCGCCCGAACGCGAGCTTGGTCCACACGTAGGGCCCGCCCTCGACCGGGAACGCCGTGCCCAGCTCGGTGGTCAGGAACCCGTACGGCAGGAAGAACACCACCGCCAGGATCACCATCCACACGAGGCCCTGGGGCCCGTTGGCGGCGACGCTGCCGATCGTGTCCAGGCCGACGAGGGTGCACAGCAGGTAGAACGTCACGTCCACCCGGCGGAGTGACTTGCGCAGGTGTTTGCGTTCGCCCAGCCAGTTGCCGCTGAGAGGCTGTACCTCGCTCACGGGTCCTCCAGATGGTTAACTGAGTCGTCAGTCAGTTATTTGGACGGACCATGTGACCGCGGTCATACGCTGAAGTCAAGGGGTGTGTTCGATGAGTTACCTCCAGGTCACCTGGACCGACCCGGCGACGCGGGCGCGCGGCTACCTCGTCATCGACCGCCTGGTGCGCGGCGTGAGCAGCGGTGGCCTGCGGATGCGGGCCGGCTGCACGCTCGACGAGGTGCGCGGGCTGGCCGAGGGGATGACGGCCAAGGAAGCCCTCAACTACGACCCGGGGGCGCGGTACGTGCCGCTCGGCGGTGCCAAGGGCGGCATCGACTTCGACCCGTACGACCCGCGCGCCAAGGACGTCCTCACGGCCTACCTGTTCGCCATGTCCCCGTACATCGAGCGGTTCTGGACGATGGGGGAGGACCTCGGGCTGCGGCAGTCGACGATCGACGAGGCCATCGAGAAGATCGGCCTGCAGTCGTCGATCCAGGCCGTGTACCCGCTGCTGGACGACGAGCAGAAGGCCCGCCGCCGGCTCGCCGACGCCTTCGCGGTCACCGTCGACGGCGTGAGCCTCGACGAACTGGTCGGCGGCTACGGCGTCGCGGAGGCGGCGCTCGTCGGCATCGAGCATCTCGACCTGCACAACCCCACCGCCTTCGTCCAGGGCTTCGGTTCCATGGGCGGCGCGACGGCACGTTACCTCGCCAGGGCGGGCGTGCGCGTCGTCGGCCTCGCGGACGTGCACGGCGTCGTCGCCAACCCCGACGGGCTCGACGTGGAAACCCTTCTGCTGTCCCGGGATCCGCACGGCGGTATCGACAGGGCGAAACTGCGCGAGACGGACGTCCAGCTCGACGGGGACAAGTGGCTCGACGTCGAGGCGGACGTGCTCGTCCCCGCCGCCACGAGCTATGCGATCAACGCCGGCAACGCGAAGTCCGTGCGCGCCAAGCTGATCGTCGAAGCCGCCAACATGCCGGTGACCGCGGAGGCGGAGGAGCTGATCGACGCGCTGGTCATCCCGGACGTCGTGGCGAACTCCGCCACGAACTCCTGGTGGTGGTGGACGTTGTTCGGCGACATCGAGCCCACCGCGGAGTCGGCGTTCGCGAAGATCGGCACGAACATGCGCCGGCTCGTCGCGAAGATCGTCGCCACCGACCACCCGCGTGCCACCGCCGCGCAGATCGCGGCCGACGCCGTCGAGGAGATCGAGCAGAGGTTCTGACGCGGAAAATGCGTTGCGCGCCGACCCCTCGGTTGGCCATTGTCACGGCCATGTGGTCCTGACCCGGTGAGCAGCTGACCCGCACCCCATGTGGACGGTGCGGGTTTTTCCGTACGCCCACTGACTCCTGGGGAAGCACCGAATCACATGAGTTCTGTTCGTCATGCCGAAAACAAGTCGCTCTGGGTCGTCCGAGAGCTCGCACTGCCCGCCGTCGTCAAGCCCTGCGTCGACTGCGGGCACACGCGGCACCTCGCAACCGGCAAGATCCGCGTCAACGCCAACGGCAAGCATCTGGACGTCTGGCTGCTGATCGGCTGCGAGCGATGCGACCGCACGTCGAAGATCCCCGTCCACGAACGGGTTCACGTCCAGGCGCTGGACCACCGGCGGCTGGTGCGGTTCGAGCACAACGACCCGGCGATCGTGCGCGAGCTGGTCCACGCGCAGCGCCGGCTCGACTGGACCGGCACGTGGGTGCTGGAGACCGACCTGCCGTTCTACGAGATCGGCAGCATCGGCAGCGCCGGCGAGCCGCTGGAGGTCTTCGTCAGGTTCGAGCTGCCGGCACCGGTCCGGGTCGAAAAGCTGCTCACCAGCGGACTCGGCCTGAGCCGGCCGGCGGTGAAACGGCTCGTCGACTCAGGCCGGATCCGGCTCCCGATGGCGGTCGACGCGAGGGTTCGCGCCGACTTCGCCTTCGTGATCGGGGGTTAGCGCTTCCTGCGCTTCGAGGGCGCGCCCACGTAGTCGGCCAGGTGCTCGCCGGTCAGCGTCGACCGGCCGGCCACCAGGTCGGCGGGCGTGCCCTCGAACACGATCTTGCCGCCGTCGTGACCCGCGCCGGGGCCGAGGTCGATGATCCAGTCGGCGTGCGCCATCACGGCCTGGTGGTGCTCGATCACGATGACCGACTTGCCCGAGTCGACGAGCCGGTCCAGCAGGCCGAGGAGCTGCTCGACGTCGGCCAGGTGCAGGCCCGTGGTGGGCTCGTCGAGGACGTAGATGCCGCCCTTGTCCGCCATGTGCGTGGCCAGCTTCAGCCGCTGGCGCTCACCACCGGACAAAGTGGTCAGAGGCTGCCCCAGCGACAGGTAGCCCAGGCCGACGTCGGCGAGCCGCGCCAGGATCGCGTGTGCGGCGGGCGTGCGGGCCTCGCCGGCGCCGAAGAACTCGACGGCCTCCGAGACCGGCATCGCGAGCACCTCGGCGATGTCCTTGCCACCGAACTTGAACTCCAGCACGGCCTGGTCGAACCGCTTGCCCTCGCACACGTCGCACGGCGACTCGATCGTCGCCATGATCCCGAGGTCGGTGAACACCACACCCGCGCCGTTGCAGTTGGGGCAGGCGCCCTCGGAGTTCGCGCTGAACAACGCCGGCTTCACGCCGTTGGCCTTGGCGAACGCCTTGCGGATCGGCTCCAGCAACCCGGTGTAGGTCGCGGGGTTGGACCGGCGCGAGCCCTTGATCGGGGTCTGGTCGACCACGATCGCACCGGCGTCCTTCGGCATCGACTGGTGGATCAGCGACGACTTGCCGGAACCCGCCACACCGGTGACCACGGTCAGCACGCCGAGCGGGATGTCGACGTCCACGTCGCGCAGGTTGTTCGCGCAAGCGCCGCGGACCTCCAGCACGCCGGAAGCCTTGCGCACGGAGGACTTCAGCGCCGCCCGGTCGTCCAGGTGCCGCCCGGTCACCGTGCCGCTCTTGCGCAACCCTTCGAGCGTGCCCTCGAAGCAGATCGTGCCGCCGTTGCGACCGGCACCGGGACCGAGGTCGACGATGTGGTCCGCGATCGCGATCGTCTCCGGCTTGTGCTCGACGACGAGAACCGTGTTCCCCTTGTCCCGCAAGCGGAGCAGCAGGTTGTTCATCCGCTCGATGTCGTGCGGGTGCAGCCCGATCGTGGGCTCGTCGAACACGTACGTCACGTCGGTCAGCGCCGACCCGAGGTGCCGGATCATCTTCACGCGCTGCGCCTCACCACCGGACAGCGTCCCGGCGGGACGGTTCAGCGACAGGTAGCCGAGACCGATCTCCACGAACGAGTCCAGCGTGTGCGCGAGCTTCTCCAGCAACGGCGCGACGGACTTCTCCTTCAGGCCGCGGACCCAGTCGGCGAGATCGGTGATCTGCATGTCGCACAGGTCCGCGATCGAGAGACCCTTGATCTTCGACGACCTGGCGGCCTCGGTGAGTCTGGTTCCGTCGCACTCGGGACACGTGCCGAACGTCGCCGCGCGGTCCACGAACGCCCGGATGTGCGGCTGCAGCGCCTCGCGGTCCTTCGACAGCATGGACTTCTGCAGCTTCGGGATCAGGCCCTCGTAGGTCAGGTTGATGCCGTTGACCTTGATCTTGACCGGGTCCTTGTACAGGAAGTCGTGCAGTTCCTTCTTCGTGTACTTGCGGATCGGCTTGGCCGGGTCGAGGAAACCGGACTGCGCGAACGTCTGCACGGTCCACTGGTTGTCGACGTTGTAGCCGGGCACCTTGATCGCGCCCTCGAGGATCGACTTCGACTCGTCGTAGACCTCGGTGAGGTCGATGTCGGAGACCTGGCCGCGGCCCTCGCAGCGAGGGCACATGCCGCCGGTGATGGAGAACTCCCTGCGCTCCTTGACCTTCTGCCCGCCCTTCTCGATCGTCACGGCACCCGCGCCGGAGATCGAGGCGACGTTGAACGAGAACGCCTGCGGGCCGCCGATGTGCGGCGTGCCGAGTCTGCTGAACAGGATCCGCAGCATCGCGTTCACGTCGGTCGCGGTGCCGACGGTCGAGCGCGGGTCGGCGCCCATCCGCTGCTGGTCGACGAGGATCGCCGTGGTGATGCCCTCCAGCAGGTACACCTCGGGGCGCGGCAGCGTCGGCATGAAGCCCTGGATGAACGCGCTGTAGGTCTCGTTGATCAGCCGCTGCGACTCGGCGGCGATCGTGCCGAACACCAGCGAGCTCTTGCCGGAACCGGAGACACCGGTGAAGACCGTCAGCCGTCGCTTGGGGATCTCCACGTCGACGTCGCGAAGGTTGTTCACCCGCGCGCCCTGCACGCGGATCAGATCGTGGGTGTCGGCCTCGTGCGCCGCGGCTGCTGTCCTGGTCATGGCGCAAAACCTAACTCCGCGCCCCCGCTCCCGCCTTCTTGATTCCTGATTGGTTGTGGACGGATCCGGTAGTGGTAGGTGCACACCTCGCGGAACCCCGTCCGCTCGTACAGCCGGAACGCCGAGCTGTTCGCCTTCTCCATCTGCAGGTACATGTGGTTCGCTTCGCGTGCGGCCGCCCATGAGGCCAACGCCGCGAGCACGGACCGTGCGGCGCCCTGCCCTCGTGCGTGCGCCAATGTCGCCATTCCGAACACCCCGGCCCAGCCCTGCTCGGCCACGGCCCGCCCGACGGCCACCACCTGCCCGTCGATCTCGGCGCACGCGTACGCGCTGGGGTGCTCGACCCGGCTGAGCAGGTCGCGTTCGGCGCTCACGTCCCGCGTGGTCACCGCCTGCCACGCCGCCAGCCACTCGTCGGTGGGCCGCGTGCTCACCTCGCCCGCGTCGGCGTGGACCTGGCGCAGCACCTCGGCGGTCGAGGCGATCTGCAGGGACATCGCGTGCCCGCGGGTGTACCCCCGGCCGTCCAGCCGCGCGTCGAGATCGTCCGCGCACACGCCCGGCGTGATCTGGAACCGCACCCCGGACCCGCGTTCGGCGCAGAACTCCTCGGCGCGCGCGACCCGGTCCTCCCGGTCGTGCGGCAGGACGGCGCTCACCCACCAGGCGTCGCCGGGGGAGTGCCGCAGCCACCAGCCGCCGGCCTCCTCGACGTGGGCGGCGGGCTGGGCCCGTGCCGCGTACTCCTGCAGCGTCTTCAGCAGCACGTCAGTCCAATGACCCCAGCAGCCAGTTGCCGGCCGCCGCGGGATCCTCGGAGAAGTAGAACTCCCGTATCGCCTCTAACAGTGCCTGAACGGACATGAGCTCGTCGTCGTCGGACAGCATGTCGTGGATCATCCGCGCGTCCGCCTCCGACAGGTTCATCAGCGCGCCCGTCCACATGACGTGCTCCTCGACGGTGAGCTTGCCGTCGCCGTCCTCGTCCACGATCGCCATCAGCGCGTCCAGGAACGGGACGTACCCCTCGTCGAACGACTCCGGCGTCTCGAGCAGCCCGTCCGCGAACGCCTTCTTGTACTCGTCGAGGCTGATGCGCCCGTCGTGGTCCTGACCGATGACGGACGAGAGCTGCTCCCACAGCCCGAGCAGCGCCGCGTGGAACCGGACGGCCTTCGGATCGGTGTCGGCCAGCCCGAACGTCTTGACGGTGCGCTCGCCGGCCTGTGTGAAGTCCTCGCGCCCGATGTACCCGTCCCCGTCGGCGTCGTACGTCCGGAACCGGCGAGCGAGCTTGCGGTCCAGGAAGGCGGTGATCTCCATGACGTCCTTCTACCGCATTCCGGCCTAGAGGAACACGCCTGTCTCGTTACCGGATTTGCAAACGTTTTCAAAGTTTACCGTTTGCCCAACCCGGAAAACGCGCTCGCGACGATCACCATGCCGATGACGCCAATTACCGCCGCGATGCCTCCTACCGCCGGTTTCGACACCTGCTGAACGTGCGCGACCGGGCGCGGAGACGCCGGTTCGTCACGAAGCGGTCGCGTTGTGGACGGCTCCGGCGGCAGCGGCGTGGTGATCGATTCGATTCGAACAACGGCGCTTTCACTGATGACATGACTTGCTCCCGCGCCCGACACCGTCAACCGAGAATTCACCGGTGCGATCGCCTGACACGTGTACGTCACGCGCTCTCCTGGCCGAAGGACGGGAAAGGTCCGGCGGCAGGCGGCGGGCTCTCCGGCCACCTCGACGTCGTTGATCGGCAGGTCGGACGGGTTCCCGATCGTGACCGTCACCGTGACCGGCTCGCCGTCCGCCGCCCTGTCCTTCGACCAGAGCGCGGTGATCGTGAGCCGCGGGTGGATCACCCTGACCTGCACGGACGCGCTCGCCTCGACCTTCTTGCCGATCTTGTCGATCGCGGTGACGGCTGCGGTCAGCGTGCCGGACTCGTCGCCTGCCGGTGCCGCGCAGACCACGGTGGCGGTGGCGCCGGGGTCGAGCTGCCGTTGCACGGGATCGCAGCCGTTGGTGGACGTACGCGCGTTGAGGTCGAACAACGCGGTGTCGCCGATGTTCGTGACAGTTGTTGAGAATTTAACTTCTTGTCCGGGCAGCGCCGTCAACGGCTCTGTTGTCGTCGTTGCGCGCAATGCCGGATGCAGGACGTCGACCTTTGCGGTCTTCTGCGCCGTCAACGGATCACCGGCTCGGCTGATGCCGTTTGCGGTGACCGTGGTCTGGTAGTCGTCGTCCGCGGCTTGGGACGTGCACGTGCGCGCGGCTTTCGCGTGCGGGGCGATTGTGCCGATTTTCTGACCGCACACCGAGACATCCGCTGCGGGTGCGTCCCCGATGTTGGTGACGGTCGCGGTTTGGGCGACGTTGTCCTTCGGGTGGGCGGCGGGATGTTCCGGGGCGACGGACAGGGACAGTTCGGGCAGCGGGAACGACCACGCGACGTTCTGGACGAGATAGGCGTCGTCGTCCCGGCGGAACGTCAGCTCGGCGCTCCTGGCCCCCGGCCGGAGCACGTCCTCGGGGACGGTCACCGTGCGGGCGTCGACGCTCATGTTGTTGGGGTGCGTCGCGCCCTGGGCCGACGAGGTGAACGCGTTGCGCCCGGCGATCGACGTGTCGTTGACGAGCATCTGGTCGCCGTCGCTCGCCCAGTCGCCCTCGTAGGCGGTGACGCTGACCTTCGTGATCCCGCCCGCCGCGTGCGTCGGGGCGATCGGGGTGCGCACCGTGGGCAGCTTCGTGGGCAGCCGGACGTGGCCGCCGTGCACCGACACGTGCCGCATCGGGGCGTCCGGGACCTTCCACACGACGGTCAGCGACCAGCCGCCGAAGCAGTCGAAGCCCTGAGGCGCCCAGATGTTGCCGACGGTGATATCGCGGCCGGTGAGCCGGCGGGTCACGTCGGCTTCGGCGCTGTAGAAGGTGTTGTCGGTGGGGGAGAGGGTGTTCGGCTCGTCCGTGGCGAACCGGTCGGGGCTGACGCTCGTGCCGTTGAGCATGACCGGATCTTCCGGCCTGCCGGGTGGTTGCCGCGCGTCGTGGCAGGTCGCGCTGCCGGCCCAGCCCAGCTTGGCGTAGGCGATCGTGGCTGCGGGCGGGACGGCGAGTGTCGCTGTCGAGGAGTTGAACGTCCTCGGGTCGTCGTCGACGTCGGTCCACGACATGCGGTGGCCGTTGTTCTGCGCCGCGGGACCGTGCCCCTTGCGGTTCTGTGCGTCCACACAGGACTGTGGCGGGTACTTCGGGCTGGGCCCGGCCTGTTCGGGTGTCGGGCAGGTGAGAACGCTGTTGCCGATGATCGCGACGTCTCCGCGCACCGCCTCGTTGAACTGGCTGCGCCACACCTCGGCCGCGGCGACCGGTGGGCCGGGGGTGAGCAGCGGAACCAGCAGGACGGCAGCGATGAGGATCGGTACGCGCATGCCACGCCTTCCCGGTCGGGGTCGGCACAGGTTGACACGCTTCCCGTGGCTTGTCACCGAGCGCTGTCCGCGGTGCCCTCACTCTCCGTCGAGGACAGTCGGGGCTCGGTTCTCCTGTTCGTGTCCAACGGTTTGCTGTGAACGTTCTCAAGTGGACCGGCCGTGGGCATGATCAACCCGCGTTGCTCTTGATGGGCGGCTCAGACCGCCGAGAAGCGTGGAGTTCGTGGTCAAACGGTCCCCGCTGTGGGGAGATGGAAACCATGTGGACCGCTGTTGTGATCGTCGTGGCGTCGGTGGCCGTCACCGTCGCCGCCTGCCTGCTGTTCGGCCGCTCGCACGCGCACACGCAGGCGGACGATCGCGACGCGGACTCCCGCGGCTTCCTCGGCGCGGTGATCAGCGGCCTGTTCATCGTGGCGCTGGCGTTCTACATGGTGATCGTGTGGGAGGAGAACGGCACCGCCGAGGACAACGCGGCCCGCGAGGCCGCCGCCGTGGCGGACACGTACTGGCAGACCGCCGCGATGCCGCAGCCGCAACGTGATCACATCCGGACGCTGCTGGTGTCGTACCCGAAGCTGGTGGCGGACAAGGAATGGCCGCGGCTGGCTTCCGGCGAGTCCGACTCGGGGACCACCGATGTGCTGAACTCGCTGCACACCGAGATCCTGAGCCTGCCGTCCACACCGGAGGAGGTGAAGTCGGCGCGGGAGCGGGCGCTGGAACGGCTGCGGGAGATCACGGACCTGCGGCGGGAGCGGCTGGATCAGGCCGGTGGGCTCGACCACACCGGGAGGCTCATGCTGATCGGCACGCTGCTCGGTGCCGTCGGGATGATCGTGTTTCCGTTGCTGATCGGGTTCACCGCTCGGGTGCGGCATGTCGTGCAGATGGGGGTTACTGCCGCCGTGCTCGCGTTCGTTTGCGTGTTGTGTTTGGGGATGACGCATCCGTTCAGCGGGGTGTTGCGGGTGCAGCCCGAGGCGTTCACGTCCGTCACGGAGGAGCTCGCGGGCATCCCGGCAGGCCAAAGCGGCTGAGGAAACGTGGCCAAGGCGGTGAAGACACCCTTGGGGCGGCCTGGGATGTGCTGAACGCGCCGCCCACCCCTGAGGGAGCGTGAGCGGCGCGTTCTCGGCGGTCTGTCAGTAACCGCGGTCGGGCATGATCACCCAAAGGACGAGGTAGACGACGAACTGCGGTCCCGGCAGAAGGCAGGACAACAAGAACAGAAGGCGCACGGTGCCCGCCTTCATGCCCCAGCGCTGGGCGAGCCCCGCGCACACACCCGCGATCATCCGGTTGGTCCTGGGCCTGCTCAAAGCAACTGTCGTGGTCATATACCCACAATGCGCGCGATAGTCCATCTGTTGCATCGGGGACGAACCCTGATTTCACCCGGATGAGTTACGGCACGTAACCCCGAGCCTCTGACCTGCGACAGCACGGTTGTCCCATACATTTGGGGAGGCGAGATGCGGGCTGATTTCCTCGTCGACACGGTGTTCATCGCGGTCTACGCGCCGTTGCTGTGGCACGCCTGGCAGTGGTTGCGCACGAAGGAACGGCAGGGGCCGCCGTCCCCGCTCCGCAGTCTCACGCTCGCCGGCAGCCCGTATCCGCGGGCGGTGCCGATCACGGTGCTCGCGGCGGCGCATCTCGGCGGCAGTCCCGTCGGGTTCGTGGCGCTCGGGTTCCTCGTGCTCGTGGCCGTGGAGTCGGCCTGGCGCAACCGGGACCGGTGGGTGCGTGAGCACCTGTGGGCGTTGGGGCGGCTCAGGGTTCCTGCGGTCACCGTGGCGCTCGTCGCGGCGATGGTGGTGTTCGGAGACACGAGGTCGTTGCGGGATCCCGGAATCGGGCTTGCGATGTGGGTCGCGGTGCTCGCGATGGGGGCCAGCGTGTGGTTCGTGGCGCGGCGGCTCGTGCTGACGTCGTGGCCGCAGAAGACGTGGCGCAGTGCGCGACCGGAGCTCGGGGCGTTGATCAGGCTCGGGTTGTGCGTGCTGGTGGGGGCGGTCGGGTGGTTCTACGGGCCGCGGCAGTTGACCGGGTACGCCGTGGTGCTCGGGATCGTCGTGTTGCTCGGGCTGGTGTGGGTGGTGTGGGAGGCCGAGGACGCGGAGGCTGCTCGCAGCAAGCTCGGTGAGGCGGATCGGATCAGGGCCAGGGCCGCGATGAGGCCCGGCCCGCACCAGCGGCCCGCGGTGATGCGGGTGGCGCGGGGGCTTGCGGTCGCGCCGCTTGGTGCGCTCGTCATGGCTTACGTGCCGATGGCGTATGACGGGCAGAACACGTTGACGGCGATGCGGGTGCTGGTCCTGTGTGCGGTCGCGGTGTTGTTCGGCGACTGGTTGATGGCCCGCGGCGGCAAGCAACCCTGGCATTCGCCGCACCACTGGTGGTTCACGGCCGTGCTCGTGACGGTGTCGGCGGCGAGTCTCGTCGCGGTGGGGATGATCGGGCGCACGTTGCCGCTGGCGGTGGTGTTCCTGATGTTCGGCGGGTTGTTGCTGAGCGAGGCGCAGCGGTTCGCGGAGACCGTGCCGGTGCCGAAGGGGTTGCTGTTCCTCGGGTTCACGCGCACGCCGGTGGCGTTGCTGATCGCGCTCTGCCTGGTGGCGAACGGGGTGAGTTACCCGACGGACGCCGTGGAGAGCTGGTCGACGAACCTCAGGCAGGTCGTGCGCATGGCGTCGACCGTCATGGCCTTCGAGCCCGCCAGCACCTGAAGGGCCAGGCCGTCGAGCATGCTGACCATCATGTTCGCCAGCTCGACCGGATCGCCGGAGCTGTGGATGTCGCCGGAGGCCTGGCCGTCGCGGAAGATGCTCGCCACGATGTCGCGCCACTCGCCGTAGAAGCGCTCGTTGAGCTCCTGCAGCTCGGGGTTGCGGATGGCCTCGACCCACAGCTCGGCCCAGACCTTCCACGCCTCGACCGTCTCGGCGCCCTCCGGCAGGTACGACTCGACGACCATGCGCAGGCGCGACAGCGGCGGCTCGTCCGACTCGAGGATCCAGCGGCGGCGCGCGACCGACTGTTCGAAGCAGTGCTCGAACGCGGCGTCGGTCAGCTCGCGCTTGGTCTCGAAGTAGTAGTGGACCGTGCCGCCGGAGACTCCGGCGTCCTTGGCCACGTCGGACACCCGGAGGTGGCGGAAACCCTCGGCCGCGATCACCTTGCAGGTGGACGCGAGGATCTGCGCCTTGCGTTCGGCTTCCACGCTTGGACGGGGCATCCGTCACCTCCTGGTTTGCTCCGAACCTTACCGAAACAGGGAACGAAGCTGGCGCTTGTCGACCTTTCCCACCTTGGTCAGAGGGAGTTGAGGCACGATCGTGACGCCCCTGGGCTGGTAAAGCTCACCCAGTTCGGCGACGACCGAATCGCGGATCCTGTCGACATCGACATCCTGCCCGTCGGTGACGAGGAACAGGTGGACCACCTCGCCGAGGGCATCGTCCGGCTTCCCGACCGCCGCAGCCTGGCGGATGCCCGGCAGCGTGACGAGGAAGTCGTCGAGCAGGCGGGAGTAGACGTTGTCCGAGGTCCGGCCGGTGACGATGACGTCCTTGCTGCGGTCGTTGAGGTAAAGGTAGCCCTGGTCGTCGAGGTAGCCCATGTCGCCGGTGTTGAACCAGCCGTCGCTCGTCTCGCTCAGCGGAGGCTCGCCCCAGTAGCCCTCCATGACGGACGGCCCGCGCACCCACACGTCGCCGTCGCGGATCTCGACCTCCAGCGCGGGATTGGGCTTGCCGACCGTGCGCAGGGTGTCCGGACGGTCGAGGTCGATCTCCGCGGCCGGCATCATCGAGATGGCGTAGGCCTCCGTCATGCCGTAGCCCTGGTTGACGACCGGGCCCCACTTCTCGATCGCCTGCCGCAGCCGCTTCGGGGCCAGCGGGGACCCGCCGACGATGACGGCGCCGAACTGCGGGCCTGGGCAGTCCGGGTGGTCGAGGACCTCGTACATCATCGGCGGCACGAAGATCGTCGCGTTGATCTGTTCCTCGCGGGCCAGGCGCACGAAGGTGTCCGCGTCGAACGTCGACGGCCCCAGCACGAGCTTCGACCCGGTGAGCAGGGCGATCTGCGCGGCGGAGGCGCCGCTGCCGTGGGTGATCAGGGTGTTGCAGAGCCAGTTCATCGCGGGCAGGCCCGCCCGCGCGTCCATCGTGCCGGTCCGGTCCGGGCGGTGCACCGCGAGCTTCGGCAGTCCGGTGGTGCCGCCGGTGTAGGCGACGGTGGCGTAGTCAGGGGCCGGGGTCCGTTCGACCGGATCACGGGGGAGGTCCTGCAGGTGCCAGCCGTCGATCCGCGTGCTGAACTCCGGGTCGACCACGACGGCGGCGACCTCCGCCCGTTCGATGAGGGCCTTGAGCTCGGAGGGGCCCGGCTCTGGCGGCACGAACACCAGGCGCCCGCCGAGCAGGTGCACGGCCAGGTTCAGCAGGACCGCCTCGGGCGTGTTGCCGACGTACACGGCCACGCCGTCGCCGGGTCCGATGCCGCGGTGGGCGAGGCCGTCAGCCAGCCGGAAGAGGAGGTCGCGGGCCTGGGCGCGGGTGAGGCGGGTGTCGCCGCCGACCAGTGCCTCGCGCTCGCCGTCCGTGGAGAGCCGCTGGAGCACAAGATCCACGTAGGTCATACGTCCTGTCTACTCCTGGCCTCGTAGGCTGATCGGGTGGTCGCACCCCCCGCTGCGCCGGGATCGCCGGAATCGCCGGAATTGCCCGCTCACCGGCGGCGCCTGAGCCTTCCGGTGCTGACGCGCGCGGCACTCGCCGTCGCCGGCGGCGCGCTGATCCACCTGAGCTTTCCACCGCGGCCGCTGTGGTTCCTGGCGCCGGTCGGCTTCGCGTTGCTGGCGGCTGTGATCTTCCACCGGAAGGCGCGTGCGGGCTTCGGCTACGGCGTGCTGTTCGGGCTCGGGTTCATGGTGCCGCTGCTGCGGTGGACCGGGGAGTTCGTCGGGCTGATCGCGTGGCTGCCGCTGGCGCTGGCGTGCGCGGTGATGATCTCCATCGCCACGACCGCGATGGCCGCGATCTCGCGGGTGCCGGGCTGGCCGGTGTGGGCGGCGTGCCTGTGGGTGGCGGACGAGGCGGTGCGCGGGGTGTTCCCGTTCGGCGGCTTCACCTGGGGCAAGGTCGCGTTCGGGCAGCCGGAGGGCTGGTACCTGCCGCTGGCGTCGCTCGGCGGCGCGCCGCTGGTGTCGTTCGCGGTGGTGCTGACCGGGTTCGGGCTGTTCTGGGTCTGGCGGAACTGGAAGCTCGGGCTGCCGCTGGTCGTGGCGTCGCTGCTGGCCGGGTTCGCGGTGCCGGTGGGCGTGGACGCCTCGGCAGGGACCGTCACCGTCGCCGCGATCCAGGGCAACGTGCCGCGCGCCGGGCTCGACTTCAACGCCCAGCGCCGCGCGGTGCTCGACAACCACGCCCGCAGGACCCTGCAGCTCGCCGCCGACGTGGCCGCGGGCAAGGCGAAGCAGCCCGACATCGTGATCTGGCCGGAGAACTCGTCCGACATCGACCCGTTCCGCAACGCCGACGCCGCCGCGGTGATCACCGCGGCGGCCGACGCGATCAAGGCGCCGATCGCGGTGGGCGCGGTGGTGGTCGACCGGCGCGACGGGCTGCCGCGCAACACGGTGGTGCTGTGGGAGCCCGGCAAGGGGCCGACCGACACCTACACCAAGCGCAAGCTGCAGCCCTTCGGCGAGACGATGCCGTGGCGGTCGTTCTTCCGGCTGTTCACGTCCACGGTGGACCGGGCGGGGGTGTTCCAGCCCGGTTCGGACCCGGACGGTTTCGTCATGGGACCCGCGAAGGTCGCGATTGACACGTGTTACGAAGTGGCGTTCGACTCAGTTGTCCGCGACTCCGTGACGACCGGCGCGACGATCATCGCGATCCCGACGAACAACGCCACGTTCGGCTTCACGGAGATGACCTACCAGCAGCTTTCCATGTCACGCGTGCGTGCCGTCGAGCACGGGCGGGCGGTGGTCGTGGCGGCCACCTCCGGGGTCAGCGCCATCGTCGAACCCGACGGTTCCGTCACTCGGAAGACTGGGCTCTTCGAGCCCGGTGCCCTGGTCGCGACACTGCCGCTGCGGTCACAGACTACGCTGGCCACTTGGCTAGGAGCCTGGCCCGAGTGGGTGCTGACCGCTGCGGGCCTTGTGGCGTTGGCGCTGGGCTTCACACGACGACGGAAGGACTCGAATGGCGCAGCAGCCTGACCAGGAACTCGGGCAGGTGCTGGTGGTGATCCCGACCTACAACGAGCGGGACAACATCGGAAAGATCGTCAAGAGACTGCACACGGCACTGCCCGACGTGCACGTGCTGGTGGTCGACGACGGCAGCCCCGATGGCACCGGCCAGCTCGCCGACGAGATGGCGGCCGCCGACGAGCGCGTCCACGTGATGCACCGCACCGAGAAGGCCGGCCTGGGCGCCGCGTACGTCGCGGGCTTCCAGTGGGCGCTGGAGCGCGACTACGGCGTCGTGTGCGAAATGGACGCCGACGGCTCGCACGCTCCGGAGCAGCTGCACCGGCTCCTCGACGCGCTGCCGCAGGCCGACCTCGTGCTCGGCTCGCGCTGGGTGCCCGGCGGCGAGGTCGTGAACTGGCCGACGCAGCGCAAGCTGTTGTCGCTGGGCGGCTCGCTGTACTCGCGGCTCGCGCTGGGCGCGAACATCCGCGACATGACGGGCGGCTACCGGGCGTTCCGCGCGGACACCCTGCGCAAGCTCAACCTCGCCTCGGTCGCCTCCGCCGGCTACTGCTTCCAGATCGACCTGCTGTGGCGGACGCTGGAGCTCGGCTTCCGCGTGCGCGAGGTGCCGATCACGTTCCAGGAGCGCGAGTTCGGCGAGTCGAAGATGAGCGGCAACATCGTCCGCGAGGCGCTGATCCGCGTGACGAAGTGGGGCCTGCGCCGCCGCGGCACGCAGCTCAAGGAGCTCTTCTCCGGCAAGAAAAAGTAGCACCGTCCACCTCGGACCGTCCACATCGGGCGGTCCGAGGCGTGTTCTGGGGGTCCTCGCGTGGCTGATGGGCGGTGATCCGCCGGCGTCGACGCCGCCGCACCCGTCACCGCGAACTGACTCCCACGCGCATACGATTCAAAATCGATGCGGCGGAGGTGAACCTGTGGAGTGGAGTGCGGGCGCGGTCGCGCGGATGCTCGGCATCTCGCCCACGACCCTGCGCACGTGGGACCGGCGGTACGGTCTCGGGCCCAGCACGCGGCACGAGGGCAAGCACCGCCGCTACAGCGAGGACGACGTCGAGCGCCTGAAGCGCATGGTCGAGCTGACCGGGTCCGGGGTCGCGCCCGCGTCGGCCGCCGCCTCGGTGATGCCGTCCGGTGACCTGGACTTCGAGGCCGCCGCCGACCTGCTCGACGCGGCACGGATGCGCAGGGTCGCCGTTGGGCTGATCGCACGCCACGGCGTCGTGCACACGTGGGACGCGGTGCTGATGCCGTTCCTGATCGCGCTCGGCGACCGGATCTCGTCGACCGCCTGCGGTGTCGAGGTCGAGCACGTCGCGAGCGGCAGCATCTCCGACGCGATGCGGGTGTCCGGCGTGGCGCTGGGGGAGCCGTCGGTGGTGCTGGCGTGCGCGCCGGACGAGCAGCACAGCCTGCCGTTGGACGTGCTGGCGGCCGCGCTCGCCGAGAAGGGGTGCGTGTCCCGCAACCTCGGGGCGCGCGTTCCCGCCGCCGCGCTGGTGAGTGCGGCGAATCGGCTGAAGCCGCGGGTCGTGTTCGTGTGGGCGCACGCCCAGGTGTATGCGCAGCAGGTGCCGCTGGCGGACCTCGGAGACGTTCCGGTGCTGGTCGGAGGGCCGGGGTGGGACGGAGTGCCGCTGCCGGAGGGCGTTGGGCGGGTGGCCACGCTGGGCTCTGCGGTTGAAACGATTTTGAATCGAATCTAGACTCTCTGGCATGACCACGGGGGCTTGCTCTCCCGCGGGGTGTTCGCCGTCATCCCTGCCCTGCCTGTCGGGAGTTCCTCATGACCGCCCTGCCGTTGCGCCACCACCCCGTGCGGGTGCTCCTCGTGTTCCTCGCGGCGGTCGTCGTGACCGCCGTCGCCGGGTCGTTGTTCTCGGTGTCGGCGGGTGCCGAGTACCTGGCGCTGCGGCGGCCGTCGTGGGCACCGCCCTCCTGGCTGTTCGGTCCTGTGTGGACGGTGCTGTACGGGTTGATCGCGGTGTCCGGCTGGCTGGCGTGGCGGCACGGCGCCAGGCGGGGCGAGCTGACGTTGTTCGGTGTGCAGCTCGTGCTGAACGCGGCGTGGACGCCGTTGTTCTTCGGCCTGCGCTGGTACGGGATCGCGTTCGCCGAGATCGTGGTGCTGTGGCTCGCGATCGTCGCGCTGGTCGTCGTGTTCTGGTGGCGCAGCAGGGCCGCCGCGCTGCTCCTGGTGCCCTACCTGGCGTGGGTGAGCTTCGCGGCGGCCCTCAACGTCTCGATCGCCACGCTCAATTGACGGGCGAGTCGCTGCGGGCGCGTTCGGCCGCCGTCACCGCGATGCCGAGCAGGATCATCCCGGCGCCGAGGCCCAGGTGCAGCCAGTTGTCGGCGGTGTTGATCGGCAGGAAGTTCGCGCGGGTGTGCTCGCCGATCGCCGAGCCCCACACCCACAGCAGCACGTAGAGGCCGCCGCCCGCCATCAGGAACAGCCGCGCCGTGCCGGGGAGTTTCGCCGACAGCAGGCCGAGGACGCCGAACAGCAGGTGCACGAGGTTGTGCAGGACGGAGACCGCGAAGAGGCCGAGGAGAAGGGCTCCGGAGTGGCCGGCGAAGGCCAGCTCGTCGTAGTGCTTGGTGATGCCGGGAACGAACCCGAGCACCCCGACGAGCAGGAACGCCGCGCCGACCGCTGCCGCAGCCCGTTTCACTGGTTGCATGCCGGGCGGTTACCCCGCGGTGGCCGGGATGAACTCCCTGAGCACCTCCATGCCGGTGACCGCGGGCGCGCCGGACGGCTCGGGGCCGAGGACGCGGGCGAGGATCGGGCCGAGCACCTCGCGGAAGAAGCGGTCGGCGTGTTCCTTGGTCTCCCACACGGCGATGATCCGGAACTCGCCGTCGGCCTGGCAGGCGTACCGGGCGCGCAGGCCGTCGGGGGCGCTCACACCCATCACCTTGTCGAGGTGGTCGAGGGACTTGGTGGGCGGGGTCGCGATGGTGAGCCACATGGTGTTCCTCCTGAGGTCGTGTGACCACGAACCTAGGAAGTTCGCGCTGCTCAGCCATCCGCCGGAGTACTCGGCCGGGTACTCATCCACGCCGCGATCTGGCTGCGCGTGCTGAAGCCGAGCTTGGTGAGGATGTGCTGCACGTGGTTCTGCGCGGTGCGTTCGGAGATCACGAGCCGGTGTGCGATCTGGCGGTTGGTGAGGCCCTCGGCGACCAGGCGCGCGACCTCGTGCTCGCGGCTGCTCAGCTCCGTCGTCGTGAAGGCGGTCATGCCGAGGTCGCGGATGGCGCGGTCGGCGGCGCGCTGCACGGCGTCGGCGTCCTTGCCCAGCGCGCGCAACGCGGCGGCGAGGTGCCAGCGGGCCTCCGCGGCGAACGCCGGAGCGCCCGCCCTCGCCGCCTCGTCGACGGCGCTGGCGAGATCGGCCGCCGCTTCCGCCGGGCGGCCCAGCGCGAGGTACCCGCGGCCGAGCGCGAGCGACACCGGGCCCATGTAGGCGACGCCGTTGCCGGCCGCGTGCTCACCCCGGAACGCCTCCAGGCGCGGCAGGACCTCGGCGAGGTCGTCGAGCAGGCCGAGCCCTGACGTGACGAGCACGGCGTCGACCAGGCCGGGCACCACGAAGAACGCGGGCAGGTCCCACTCGGTGATCGGGCCGGCGCGGCGGTACCACTCGGCTGCCTCGTCCCGGAAACCCGCGCACAGCAACAGGTAGGCGCGCGTCACCTTCGACATCAGGTGGAAGCGCGGCGGCGGGTTGTGGAAGTGGCGGGCGAGCGCCAGACCGTCCGCGGAGACGCCGAGATGGCACGCCAGCCCGCACTGCAACGCGAAGTACGCGCCGGAAGCCGGTTCGGGTTCGATCACCCGCATCCGGTCGTAGGCCCGCCGCCCGACCTCCTGGGCCTCGGCGAACCGGCCCTGCGCCTGGGCGAGACAGGCCGTCACGACCTCCAGGTGCCACAGCGGCACCTGGCCGCCGACCCGATCGCAGGCCAGCGCCAGCGCGGGCAGTTCTTCCTGCGCGGCAGCGAGTTCGCCGCTCTCGATCAACGCGTGGATCCGCCACAGCGAGCCCCACATCGCCCCGCGCGGGCTGCGGGTGCGGTGGGCCAGGCCGATCATCTCGGTGGCGAGCCCGAGCCGTTCCGCGCGGCCGGCCGGACCGGGGCAGGCCTCCTGCCGGGCGTGCAGGGCCTCGGCGAGCGCGCGGTCGTCGCCGCTGCCGCGCGCGAGGTCGAGCGCCTCCCGGCTGAGCTCGTCGAGACGGTGTTGTTCGCCGCGGTAGAACGCGAGGTGGCTGCGCTGGGCGAGCAGCCGGGCGCGGGTGGCGGGACTGACCTCGTGGCGGAGTGCGTTGTCGCACAACGGGGTCGCCACCGCGTTCACCCCTGATCCGGGTGCGGCCTCCAGCACCAGGGCCGCCTCGGCGATCTGTTCCGGTGTCGTCGCCAGTTCGGCCGCGCGCTGGGCCGCCTGCACGCACCCCGCGAGATCGCCGGCGAAGTAGGCCGCCCTGCCCAGTGCGACCTGGACCTCGCAGGTGTCCTCTATGGACGCCGCCATGCGGTAGAGACGCACGCCTTCCTCGTAGGCCAGGCGCCGCACCGCGTCCTCGGCAGCGCGGATCGTCCACGCCCGCGCCTCTTCCGTTGCGCCGCAAGCGATCCAGTGCCGGGCAACGTCGGCGTAGCGCGTGCTGCCCGTCATCGCCTCGGCGATCCGCCGGTGGATCGTGCGGCGCTCGGCCGTGGTCAGCGAGGCCTCGACGGCGTCACGGGTCAGCGCGTGCACGAACCGGTGGCCGGTGGCGTCGATCAGCGTCGTCGCCTCGTCCAGCACGTCGAGGGGCTGACCGGACGCCGCGGCCGCGAGGTCGACGTCGAAGTCGCGGCCGATCAGCGCGGCGGTCTTGATCAGCTCCCGCGCCGGTGGGCTCAGCCGGTCGAGCCGCGCGGTCACGATGTCGCGGACGCTGCGGGGCGGCTGGTCCGGCCGCCACGTGCCGTCCTCGACCGCGCGGGCGATCTCCGTGACGAAAAGGGGATTTCCACTCGTCAACGACATCACCTCGGCCGCGCGTCCGGCTCCGACGAGCTCGGCCACCTCGTCGGTGGACAGGCCGTGCAGGTCGATGCGGACCGCCGAGCGCATGAGGTCCGCGACGGCGGGGCACGGGTCGCGGAACGTCGCGAAGATCAGCACGGAGCGCAGCTGGGTGGCGAGGTGGGCGAGGACCAGCAACGAGGCCTGGTCGGCCCAGTGGACGTCCTCGACGACGATCACCAGGCCGTCGCGGTCGAGCGCGGTCGCGATCGCGTCGAACACCCGGAACCGGTCCTGCGGCACCTCGGCGTCGTGCGCCAGCACGGCATCGGGGTCGGCGCCGGTCGCCTTCAGGACCTGCCGCCACGGCCAGAACGCCGGTGCGCCCTCGGTTTCGACGCAGTGCCCCCACACGACCTCACGGCCCAGCGCTAGCGCGTGCCCGGCCAGCTCCTGGGCCAGCCTGGTCTTGCCGATGCCGGGCTCGCCGCCGCACAGCACCAGCCCGCCGGTCTCCGCCTCCAGCCGCGCACGCACCAGCGCGAGTTCCCGGCCGCGTCCCACCACCTTCACGTCCTCGATATCGCGCCCGAGCGGAAAGGTGTTTCGGAAAATCGGTTGAGTGGTCTCACCGGCGACGTCATGATATTGGTGTCTGCGCAGCTCAGAGGCGTAGGAAATGCATTTGCACAATGGTGGAGATGGGGCTGTGGAGCCCCGCCCGTCTGTAAAACGGGAGCTCCGGCAAAGGCGGTTCGACTCCGTCCTCCACCACCACGCGTTGCGCCACCGGGGTGACCCCGGGCAACGACCACCTTCCTCCTCACGACTTACCAAGGGAAGGAAGGGGGAACAACGATGTCGATCGATGTTCAGCAGCCGCGGGCCCTCGGCCTCGTCGGCAGTCACGTCCAGATCGCCGGCACCGCGGGCGGGGCGTTCGAGGCGCAGTTCAACTACCGGATCCACGAGGGACACGACGAGGTCACCGGCGGGTTCATGGCCGGCGACGGGACCGGCGGCCACGGCCAGTTCCAGGTGAACGTGGACGTGTCGGGCGCGTCGTTCGCGCTCGACCGGCTCTTCGTCGAGGTGTTCTGGATCTCGCCCAAGGACGGCGCGGAGCTCGACAAGGTCATCGTGCCCGTCGTGTACGGGCCGCGGATCGTGCCGGGCTACCGCGTCTACCAGGAGTACACGATCAAACCCGGCGACACCCTGTGGGCGATCGCCACGCACTTCTACGGCGCCGGCAACCTCTACACGCGACTGGTGCGGGCCAACCCGCACGTCATCACGGACCCGAACGTGATCCACCCCGGGGATGTGATCCGAGTTCCGCAATCCTGATCGGTTGACGCTGTGGACCGATCGCGAGTTCGGGAAGCTCTGGCTCTCCAGGGTCATCTCGACCACCGGATCCGCGGTGTCGGGCGTCGCGCTGCCCGTCCTCATGTACTCGCTCACCGGCAGCGCCGTGCACACGGCAGCGCTCGCGGCCCTCACCGCCGCGCCCTACCTCGTGTTCGGGTTGGTCGCGGGCGCGCTCGTCGACCGCATGCACCGGCGCACGGTCATGGTCGTCACGGACGCCATCAGCGCCGGGCTGCTCGCGAGCGTTCCCGTGGCGGCCGCCCTCGACACCCTGACGCCACAGCACCTGCTGCTGGTCGCGGCGGGGGTGGCGAGTGTCGGCGTGTGGTTCGACGCGGCCAGTTTCGGTGCCGTGCCCGCGCTGGTCGGCTGCCGGAACCTGGTCCGGGCCAACAGCGCGATCTGGAGTGCCGCCACCGCGGTGCACATCGTGGCGCCGTCGGCAGCCGGTGTGCTGATCGCCGTCATCGGGCCCGCGGGCACCATGGCGCTCGACGCGATGAGCTTCGCCGTTTCCGCCGTGCTCGTCCGGATGATCCTGCGGCCGCTCAACCAGGTGAGAGAACCGCGCATCTCGCTCAAGGCGGACATCAGGGAAGGACTCGAGTTCCTGTGGAGGGAACCCACAGTCCGGCTCTTCACCGCCTTGGGTGTCGGTCAAGCGATCGCGGGTGGGGCCGTGTCCGGGCTTATCGTCGTCTACGCCTTCAGGGTGTTCGACGTGCCGGAGCACGACCCGAGGGTCGGGATGCTGTTCAGCGCCCTGGCCGCGGGGTCGTTCGCCGCGATCGTCGTGATGCCCAGGATCAGTGACGCCTGCGAACCCCGGCACGTCACCACGATCGGGCTTTCCGCCGGGGTCGGTGTCATGGGCTTGCTGGTGGGGGTGGATCAGTGGTGGCTCGCGGTCGTCAGCACTGCGTTGTGGGGACTGACTTCGACGATCGTGATCGTCAACGGGCTGACGGTGCGCCAGCTCGCGACCCCTGACCACCTACAGGGCAGGGTCAACGTGGTGGGGCGCACGGTGACCTTCGGAGTGGGGCAGCCCCTGGGTGCGCTGGCCGGTGGAGCGGTGGCCGACCTGGTGTCGGTGAAGGCCGCTCTGGTGATCACGGCGCTACCGCTCGTGTTCGCCGCCGGGTTCGGGTGGTCGAAGGTGAGGCAGCGGCCGGGTCGTGAGCTGGGACACGGGCTCAAGTGATCCTGTGCCCGAGGACCTGGTGGCTTGTTGGTTTCATACAAAGCACGCTGCCCAACTCGCTTCGATCTAGCGGTTTTCCTACCGGGTAGTAGACGAGAGTGTGTACATCGATTGAGCGGCGTCTGCCGCTGAGGTTGTACGTCCGCGAGGAGCCAAGTCGTTGTTCAGTCGTGTAGCGATCGTCAACCGCGGAGAAGCCGCAATGCGGCTGATCCACGCCGTCCGCGAGCTCGCCGCCGAGTCAGGGGAGCGGATCGAGACCGTCGCCCTGTACACCGATGTCGACAAGTCGGCGCCCTTCGTCAGAGAAGCCGATCTGGCCTACAACCTCGGCCTCGCCGCCGACCGCCCGTACCTGAACCTCGAGGTGCTGGAGCAGGCTCTCGTCGAGACGAAGGCCGACGCAGCGTGGGTCGGCTGGGGCTTCGTCGCCGAGATTCCCGAGTTCGCCGAGCTGTGCGAGAAGGTCGGCGTCACGTTCGTCGGCCCGTCGGCCGAGGCCATGCGCAAGCTCGGTGACAAGATCGGCTCGAAGCTGATCGCCGAGGAGGTCGGTGTTCCCGTCGCGCCGTGGAGCCGCGGTGCCGTCGAGAACCTCGAGCACGCGCTGAAGGTGGCCGAGGAGGTCACCTACCCGTTGATGCTCAAGGCGACCGCCGGTGGTGGTGGCCGCGGCATCCGCAAGATCACCTCGCCGGAGGAGCTGGAGGAGAACTTCGACCGCACCAGCATGGAGGCCGAGCGCGCGTTCGGCTCCGGCGTGATGTTCCTGGAGCGCCTCGTCACCGGCGCCCGTCACGTCGAGGTGCAGGTCATCGCCGACGGCCAGGGCACGGCGTGGGCGCTCGGCGTCCGCGACTGCTCGGTGCAGCGGCGCAACCAGAAGATCATCGAGGAGTCGGCGTCCTGCGTGCTGGAGCCGCAGCAGGTCGAGGACCTGAAGGCGTCGGCGGAACGGCTCGCGAACGCCGTCGGCTACCGCGGCGCGTGCACCGTCGAGTTCCTCTACCACCCCGGTGAGAAGCTCTTCGCGTTCCTGGAGGTCAACACCCGCCTGCAGGTCGAGCACCCGATCACCGAGATCACCACGGGCTTCGACCTGGTCAAGGCGCAGCTGCACGTCGCGGGCGGCGGCAGGCTGGAGGGCGAGAAACCGGTCGAGATCGGCCACGCCGTCGAGGCCCGCCTGAACGCCGAGGACCCGGACCGCGACTTCGCGCCGTGCCCCGGCACGATCGTTCGTCTCGAACTGCCCGCCGGTCCCGGCATCCGCGTCGACACCGGAGTGGCCGAGGGCTCGCAGATCCCCGCCGACTTCGACTCGATGATCGCGAAGATCATCGCGTACGGCCGCGACCGCGACGAGGCGCTCGGCAAGCTGCGCCGCGCCATGGCCGAGACGACCGTGATCATCGAGGGCGGCACGACGAACAAGAGCTTCGTGCTCGACCTGCTCGCCGAGCCCGCCGTGATCGACGGCACCGCCGACACCTCCTGGATCGACCGCGTCCGCGCCGAGGGCGGCCTGGTCTCGCACCGCCACTCCGCGATCGCCCTGGCGGCGGCCGGCATCGAGGTGTACGAGGACGAGGAGCAGATCAACCGCACCGAGCTGCTGGCGTCCGCGCACGGCGGTCAGCCGCGCACGAACCACGAGGGCGCGCGCAAGCTGGAGTTCGTGCTGCGCGGCCAGTCCTACGTCGTGCAGGTCGCCCGCGTCGGCGCCACCAAGTACCGCGTGGGGGTGTCCGCTTCGGGCTCGGAGACCGTGCTGACCGGTGACGTCGACGTCGAGCGCTTCGACCACCACGTCGGCCAGATCACCGTGAACGGCACGCGTTTCCGCGTCGTCACCGGCACGTCCGGCCCGGTCCACCAGGTCGAGGTCGACGGCGTCACCCACCGCGTCACCCGTGACGAGGGCGGCGTTCTGCGCTCGCCGATGCCCGCGCTGGTCGTCGCGACCCCGCTGGAGGTCGGCGCCGAGGTCGAGGCCGGCGCACCGGTTCTCGTGCTCGAGGCGATGAAGATGGAGACGGTGCTGCGCGCGCCGTTCCGTGCGCGGTTGAAGGAGCTCAACGTCGTCGTCGGCACCCAGGTGCCCGCCGGTGGCGCGCTGCTGAAGCTGGAGGAGATCGAGGACACCGACGGCGCCGCCGTCGTCGAGAAGTCCGAGCCGTCCGTCGAGCTGGAACTGCCCGCCCCGCGCACCGACGTCGCGCCGGAGGAGATCGTCGCGCGCGGTCTCGAGGACCTGCGGAACCTGTTGCTGGGCTTCGACACCACGGCCGCCGACACCGAGCGCGTGCTGTCGGAGTACATGGGCGCGCGGCACGACCTGCTGGAGCGGCCGCTCGTCGAAGAGGCCAAGCTGCTGGGCATCTTCGCCGACCTGTGCGACCTCTCGCGCAACCGCCCCGCCGGTGAGGAGACCAAGCCGGAGAACCACATCCACTCTCCGCGCGAGCACTTCCACACCTACCTCAAGACGCTCGACGCGGACCGCGCGGCGCTGCCGGAGAGCTTCCGCGCCCGCCTGCGGAACGTGATGGGCCACTACGGCATCACCGACCTGGAGCGCACGCCAGAGCTCGAACAGGCCGTCTTCCGCATCTTCGTGGCGCTGCGTCGCGGTGTGTTCGACGCCGCCGTCGCCACGACCCTGCTGCGCCAGTGGGTGCAGGAGGCGCCGCCGGTCGAGTCCGAGCGCGTGCAGATCGGTCTGGTGCTGGAGCACATCGTCGCCGCGACGCAGGTGCGCTACCCGGCGGTGGCCGATCTCGCCCGCAGCGTCGTCTTCACCTGGTTCGCGCAGCCGTTGGTGCGCCGCAACCGCGCCCGCGTCCACAGCGAGGTCCGCAAGCACCTGATCCACCTCGACAAGAACCCCCAGGCCGCCGACCGCGAGGAGCGGATCGCGGCGATGGTCGCGTCCGCCGAACCGCTGGTGCGCCTGCTCGGCCAGCGCATCGGCAAGCCCGGCGCGGACAACACCCCGCTGCTGGAGGTGCTGGCCCGCCGCTACTACACCAAGAAGGCGCTGGCGAACCCGCGCGTCAACGGCGCGTTCTTCATCGCGGAGAACGAGCCGGAGCAGACCAGGCTCGTCTCGACCGCGGTGGAGTTCCCGTCGCTGTCGGACGCCGTCGGCGAGGTCGTCGCGCACGGCAACGGCAGCCCGGTCGTCGCGGACCTCTACGTCAACTGGGCCGACGGACCGTCCGACCAGGACGAGATGGCCGCGGGCCTGGGCGCCGCCCTGGCCGCGCACCAGCTGCCGCCGACCGTCACCCGCATCACCACCACGGTGGCGGGCCGGCGCGGCGAGTCGATGCACCACCACTTCACCTTCCGCCCGTCCTCCAACGGGTTCGCCGAAGAGAGGCTGGTGCGCGGGCTGCACCCGCGCATCGCCGAACGCATGCAGCTGGAGCGGCTGCGGGAGTTCGACCTCACCCGCCTGCCGTCGCTGGACGAGGACGTCTACCTGTTCCGCGCGGTCGCGAAGGCCAACAAGTCCGACGAGCGTCTCGTGGCGCTCGGCCAGGTCCGCGACCTGACGCCGTTGCGCGACGACGACGGCCGGATCGTGGCCCTGCCCGCCGCCGAGGACGTGCTGGCGACCTGCCTGGACGGCATCCGCCGGGCCCGTGCGCAGGCCGGTGGCCGCACGCGCCTCGCCACCAACCGGGTCGTGCTGTACGCGTGGCCGCCGACCGATCTGTCCTCTTCGGACCTCGACGCCGTGGCCACCCGCGTGGGACCGACGACGACGGGCCTGGACCTGGAGGAGGTCCTGTTCCTGGCGCGCCGCAAGGACGCCGTCACCGGTGAGCTGACCGACATCGGCGTCCGGATCGCGAACAACGCGGGCTCCGGCATGTCGTTCTCGTTCGTGCAGCCGCCGACCGAGCCGATCCAGCCGCTCGACGACTACCGCCAGAACGTCCTGCGGGCCCAGTCGCGCGGCACGATCTACCCGTACGAGCTGGTCGACATGCTCGTCGGCGACGGCGGTTCGTTCGTGGAGCACGACCTCGTCGACGGCGCCCTCGTGCCGGTGGACCGCCCGCGCGGCCGCAACACGGCCGGCATCGTCGTCGGTGTGGTGACGACGCCCAGCGCCGCCTACCCCGAGGGCATGAAGCGCGTGGTGCTGCTCGGCGACCCGACCAAGTCGCTGGGCGCGCTGGCCGAGCCCGAGTGCTCGCGGGTGATCCACGCCCTGGACCTCGCCGAGGAGCTCTCCGTTCCGCTGGAGTGGTTCTCGCTGTCGTCCGGCGCCAAGATCTCGATGAGCTCCGGCGTCGAGAACATGGACTGGGTCGCCGCCGCGCTGAAGCGGATCGTCGAGTTCACCCAGGCCGGTGGCGAGATCAACGTGGTGGTCAACGGCATCAACGTCGGCGCCCAGCCGTACTGGAACGCCGAGGCCACGATGCTCATGCACACCAAGGGCATCCTGGTCATGACCCCGGACTCGGCCATGGTGCTGACCGGCAAGCAGGCCCTGGACTTCTCCGGCGGCGTCTCGGCAGAGGACAACTACGGCATCGGCGGCTACGACCGCGTCATGGGCCCGAACGGCCAGGCGCAGTACTGGGCCCCGAACCTGCGGGCGGCGTTCGACGTGCTGATGGCGCACTACGAGCACAGCTACATCGCGCCGGGCGAGTCCGGCCCGCGCCGGGTGCCCACGTCGGACCCGGTTTCCCGCGACGTGTCCTCGTACCCGCACGTCGTCGCCGACAGTCCTTTCGCGACGGTCGGCGAGATCTTCTCGGTCGAGGCGAACCCGGACCGCAAGAAGCCGTTCGACATCCGCACGGTCATGCGGGCGCTGTCCGACCAGGACCACGACGTCCTGGAGCGCTGGGCGGGCATGGCGGACGCCGACACCGCGGTCGTGCAGGACGTGCACCTCGGCGGCATCCCGGTGACGCTGCTGGGCATCGAGTCGCGCGGCGTGCCCCGCACCGGCTTCCCGCCCACCGACGGCCCGGACACCTACACCGCGGGCACGCTGTTCCCGAAGTCGTCGAAGAAGGCGGCCCGCGCCATCAACGCGGCCTCTGGCAACAGGCCGCTGGTCGTGCTGGCGAACCTGTCCGGCTTCGACGGCTCGCCGGAGTCGATGCGCCTGCTGCAGCTCGAGTACGGCGCCGAGATCGGCCGCGCGATCGTCAACTTCCGCGGCCCGATCGTGTTCTGCGTGATTTCGCGCTACCACGGCGGCGCGTTCGTGGTCTTCTCGAAGGCCCTGAACCCGTCCATGACGGTGCTGGCGGTCGAGGGCTCCTTCGCCTCGGTCATTGGCGGCGCCCCCGCCGCGGCCGTCGTGTTCGCCCGCGAGGTGGACGGCCGCACGGCCAACGACCCGCGCGTGAAGAAGCTGGAGGCCTCGGTGGCCGAGGCGTCGGGTGCCGAGCGCGCGGCCCTGACCGCCGAGCTGGCCGCGACACGCCAGTCGGTGCGGACGGAGAAGCTGAACGAGATGGCGGCGGAGTTCGACCGGGTGCACAGCGTGCAGCGCGCGGTCGAGGTCGGATCGGTCGACGCGATCATCTCGGCCGCCGAGCTGCGGCCCGCGATCATCAAGGCGATCGAGGACGGTCTGGCTCGCTAGTGCTTGGATGGGAGGGCCCGGTCGCGGTGCGGCCGGGTCTTTCCGCTTTTTCTGGGGGAACTGTGCGAGAGATCGCCGAACTCGTCGACGTCGCCGATCCGGGGTGGCCGGTGGTCGCGGACGCGATCGCCGAGGGCGTCACCTCGTGCGTCGTGCTGCCGCCGGATCATTCGGCCTGCCGCGCGACGCTGCTGCAGCTGCAGGTGACCGCGCGGTCGTTGCTCGGTGCGGTCGTGCTGAACAGCGGCGGCCTGGCGCTGCACCACGGCTGGCTGCGCGTGTACGGCGGATCCGGTGGCTCGTTGCCGAGCCTCGCCGAGGTGAACGGGTTTCCTGCTTCGTTCGATCCCTCGTGGGTGCCTGAGGCAGGGCTGGTGCTCGCGCACGATGTGCTGGGCGGCGTGTTCGCGTTGAACGGCGCGGACTGCGCGGGGCACGGCAGGCCGGGGGAGCCGGGCCAGGTCGTCTACTTCGCGCCGGACTCGCTGGAGTGGGAGACCTTCGATGGCGGCTACAGCCACTGGCTGCTCTGGCTGCTCGACGGAGGGCCGGCCGGGTACTACGCCGATTCGTTCTGGCCGTCCTGGCAGGCGGAGGTGGCCGAGCTCGGGCTTCGGGACGCGATCACCATGTGGCCGCCGTTGTTCTCGAAGGAGGGGGCGGAGAACGTCGCGGGCACCACGCGCAGTGCGGTGCCGTTGGGGCAGCAGCTGTCGTTCAGCGTGGACTTCGCCCGGCAGTTCGGTCTGCCCGATCCCGGCCCGCTCGGCCTTTTGACGTAACGGCTGACGCGCGCAGCACGAGGACAGGGTGACGGGAGGGCGGATGCGGCGTTACGTGACCATCGCGGTGACTGCGGTCATCGCCGCGCTGCTTCTGCCCGTCACGGTCAACGTCGCCACCAGTTCGCTGCCCGCGGCGTGGCAGCCGTATCTCTGGGTGGCGTGGCCGGTGTCGGCTCTGCTCGCCGTCGTGCTGGTGGTCCAGCAGGTTCGTGGTGACCGCACCGAGGTGCGACTCGACGTGACGCAGGCGGCCGACGCCCTCGCCACCGGAGTTCGCGGGCGGTGGGAGGCGGAGCTGGAGTCGCAGGACCTGGTCGGCCAGGCGCTCCTGCGGACGTGCGACATCGACGACCTCGTCCCCGGCCGGGTGGTGGTGCTGGGCCCGCCGGGAGCCGGCAAGACCGTGGCGGCGATCGTCCTCACCTTGGAACTGCTCCAGCGACGCGCGTCGGGCGATCCGGTTCCGGTGCTGCTGCCGGTGGCGCGGTGGGATCCCGGCGAGCACCTGCACGACTGGATCGCCCGGCGGCTCGTCGAGGACTACACCGGTCTCACCCGCGAGGTGGCCGCGCAACTGGTCGCCGCCGGGCTCGTGCTTCCCGTGCTCGACGGACTGGACGAGCTTCCCGCCGAGTCCAGGGTGTCCGCTGTGATCGGCATCGACCGGCTGGCAGGCCCGCTGGTACTCACTTCACGTGTCGCCGAGTACCGGGACGCCCTGGCGACCGCAGGACGTGTCCTCGGCGACGCGCGGGAGATCGTGCTCGGCACCGCGGACACCGACACCGTGATCGGCTACGTGACGCGTGGCGCGCCGGACGATCCGCGCTGGCAGCCGGTGGTCGCGCGGATGCGTGCGGAGCCGGCCGGTCCACTCGCCACCGCGCTGGCCCGGCCGTTGCTCGCGTGGCTCGCGAGGGCGACGTACCGGGATCCCCGCACCGATCCGGCGGAGCTGCTGACCACTCCGGAGGAGATCGAGCACCACCTGCTGGCGTCGTTCGTCGACACGAGGTACCGCGACGAGCACCCGCGCAGGCCGACACCGGGACTGCGGCGCGCCAAGCAGCCAGCCTACGAAGCAGTTGAGGCACGCCGGTGGCTCGGCCATCTTGCCCTCTACCTCCGGTCGCGCGACACCGACGGCTTCACCTGGTGGCACCTCCGCCAGACGTTGCCACGCTGGGTCCTTCCGCTGGTGTGCTGTGGGATCGACTGTGTCGGCGGCCTCGCAGGCGGGTTTGTCGCCGGACAGGAGTTTCTGTTCATGATGATGGCTGGCGCTGTGTGCGGGGCGGTTCTCGGCGCGTGGATCGTTTATGAGGTCGGGCGCGGATCGGTGCCGTCTGTCGTGTCCAGACTGCCCACTGCGCTGCCCCTGCGCGCGATGACGGCCAAGTTCCTCACGATGGTCCGTGGCGGTGTAGCAGCTGGACTGCTTTTGGCGACGATCTCGGCGATCTGGTTCGACTGGGCTGATTTTCTCGAGGTCTTCGTCGCCACGGTGGTCATGATGGCGGCGGTTGGCATCCCCTACGGCCTGCAGGAAGGGCTGGAGAAACAGCTCGCATCGGTCAGCGACGTCCGAGCGCTGAATCCCCGTTCGTCCCTCCGCGCCAGCTGGTACGCGAACCTGCTGACCCTTGCTGGTCTCGGGCTCGTCTTCTTCGCCGTGCCAGTGGCCGCGGCCACGATCATGACGCCGTTGATCCCCCCAGGGAGTGAGCCGATGGGTGTCGGCGGCGCTCTGCAGGTCGGCACCGGATTTCTCGTCGTACTGACTGCCTTCATGTTCAGTATGAGCGACTGGCTCGCCTACGCGGTCGCCAAACTGCCGTTCGCCACGCGCGGGATCTTTCCCCTCCGGCTCATGCGGTTCCTCGACGACGCCCACTCTCGAGGCGTGCTGCGGCAGGTCGGCACCTCCTACGAGTTCCGGCACGCCGGGCTCCGCGACGTGCTGGCGGAGCGCTGACGCTGGTCAGGCCGCGTCGATCTTGAACGGGTCGTGCTCCGCCAGCAGCTTGTCCAGCCGCGCTCTGTCCACGCGGCTGCTGATGTAGGTGTCCTCCTGCCGGTCCCTGATCACCTTGGCCAGCGTGAACGCCGACGTGACCGTGTAGAGCATCGCGATCCCCAGGAACGCGCGCACCCATCCGTCAACGGGGAGGAACACCACTCCGATGCCGACGGCGGTCAGCGAGAGCCCGAACGACAGGACCGCCTGCATGTAGAAGGCGCCGCTGGTCGGGGTGTGCGAGGGCGTGGAAGAAGTCATGATCCCGAGAGTCCTGGGTCACACCCGCGCTGTCATGAGTACAGCTACTCATTCGCGACACCGAACGGGATGTGCACGCACGGCACGGTCTGGATCAGGTGCCCGCGCTGGTCGTCGAAGAAGATGTGCGGCTTGAGCACGTCGAGGATCGGCGCCTTCCGCAGGCCTCCCAGGAAGAACGCGTCGTTCACGGTCAGCCCCCACGCCTTGAGGCTGTTGATCGCGCGTTCGTGGGCCGGGGCCGAGCGGGCCGTGACCACCGAGACGCGGATGCGGTCCTCGGCCTGGCGCTGGATCCGGTTGATGCCAGCAAGGAAGTTCCGCAGCGGGCCGGGATCGAGTGGCGTCACCACGTTCGTGGCCTCGTGCTCCTGGAACCGGTCGAGCCCGCCGCTCTGGTAGATCCGCTCCGCCGCGTCGTCCGCCAGCACGCCGTCGAAGTCGAACGCGATCCGCAGCGCCGGATCGTCGTCGTCGATGAAGGAGGAGGCCAGCACCTGGCCGGCGGGCATGCCTGCCAGCGTCGCCTTGCGGACGTCGTCCGAGTGGGCGGACAGGAACAGCGACATGTTCAGCGCGGGCATGAACTCGTGCGGCGCGCGGCCCTCGGTGAAGATCGCGCGGGTGATCGCGAGGCCGTGGTGGGCGGCGGAGCGGAGGATGCGCAGGCCCGTGTCGGGGGAGTTGCGGGACAGCACGATGACCTCGACCAGTGGTCCCAGGGAGTTGAGCTGCAGCAGGCGCCGGATGAACGGGAACGCGACACCCGGCGCGAACGGCTCGTCGAGGTGCGCCTCCTGGTAGGCGCGGTAGGCCTGTTCGCCCTCGGACTGGAAGACGGCGTCGGACGCGGAGAGGTCGAACAGCGCGCTCGACGCGATGCCCACGACCAGCAGGTTCTCAAGGCTGGGAGCCACGGCATGAGATCGTACGGTGATCCCGGCGCCCCGCACCGGGATCACCGTCAGGTCAGTTGAAGCGCCACTGCTGGTTGGCGGTGCCTGCGCAGTCCCAGAGCTGGAGCCTGGTGCCGTCGGCCGAGCTGGGGCCGGTGGCGTCGAGGCATCTCCCCGACGCCGCGTTGCGCAGCTGGCCGTTGGCCTCGGCGGTCCACTGCTGGTTCGGCGCGCCGGTGCAGTCCCAGATCTGCGTCACCGCGCCGTTGGCCGTGCCGGACGCGTCGAGGCACTTGCCCAGTGCGCGCAGGGTGGAGCCGTTGCGGGTCCACTGCTGGGCGTTGGTGCCGTTGCACGTCCAGAGCTGCACCGCGGTGCCGTTGGCCGGGTTCGCGCCCGCCACGTCGACGCACTTGCCGCCGTAGCCGGTGATGGTGCCGCCGGGCTGCGGGGTGCCGCCGGACGCGGTGTCCCAGATGGCGTTGAGCAGGCTGGTGCTGCCCGTGGTGTCCTGGGAGAGCTCCCAGTTCATGATGCCGCCCGCGTTCGACAGCGCCCACGTCGTCTTGCGGCGGATCGTCGGCAGGCCGTTGTAACAGTTGCCGTTGTAGCAGTCGCGGTTGGCGTTGGCCGGGTCCTGCCGCACGAGGTCGGCGTAGGAGATGTACGTCGGGCGGCTGTAGAACGGCACGCCCAGCACGGCCTTGCTCGCGGGCAGGCCGCGGCTCTTCCAGAAGTTGACGCTGTTGACCGACCAGTCGTAGTTCGCGTGGGGGCTGCCGCCGTCGTAGGCCATGATGTTCAGCCAGTCGACGATGCCGAACACCGCGGGCTGCACGCCGTTCGCCGTGTCGCCCTCGCTCACGACCGCGGCGGTGAGCAGTTTGCCGCGGCTGTGCAGGGCGTCGCCGAGCTGGCGCATCAGCAGGGTGAAGTTGTCGCCCTCTGCACCCGGATCCGGGTACTCCCAGTCGATGTCGACACCGTCCAGGTTGTACTGGTTGACGACGTTGATCAGGGAGTTGACGAACGTGGTGCGGCCGTTCGCGCTGGCCGCCAGGATCTCGAAGTTGTCGTCGTTGCCGTTGTTCCAGCCGCCGACGGCGAGCGAGACCTTGACGCCGTTGGCGTGCGCGCCGCTGACGAGCTGCTGCAGCTTGCCGGGCTCGGGGATGGCCTGCAGCGTGCCGTTGGCGTTCGGCAGCGCGAACGAGTAGTTGATGTGCGTGAGCTTGCTGTACGGGATGGAGCCGAAGTTGTTGGACCAGGAGGGTTGGTAGCCGACGCTCTTGAAGCCGGGGGGATAGGCGGCCTGCGCGGCAGGCGCGATGACCGTCGTTGTCGCGGCGGCTGCGGCCAGCGCGAGGCTGACGGCACCGAGGCGAGATCGGAGTGAACGCATTGCAGGGGTTGCCTTCCACTTTCGTCGTGCGCCCACCGCGACGTTAGTGGTCTAGACCGGTTGCCGGGAAGATCAACTGGCGACCGGAACTGGTTCCGGTCGCCGTTCTGGGAATCAACGCAGGTGGGAAGCGCCGTTCACGTCGATGATCGTGCCGGCCGCCCACTCGGCCTCCGGCTGCGCGAGCCACGCGACCGCCGCGGCGACGTCCTCGGGCTCGGCGACGCGGTGGAACGGGCTCTGCGCGCGGATCGCGTCGCCCTCCGGACCCGCGAGGAGGTCCGCCACCATGTCGGTGCGGACGAAGCCCGGCGCGACGCCGGCGACCGCGATGCCCTGCGGCGCAAGGGAGAGCGCGAGCGACTGGGTCATCGCGTGCAACCCGGCCTTCGCTGCCCCGTACGCGGGGGCGTCGGGCTCACCGCGGTAGGCGCCCCTGGAGCCGACGTTGATGATCCGGCCGCCCTCGGTCAGGTGCCGGACCGCGTGCCAGGTCAGGTCGGCGGGGCCGTACAGGTTGAGCTCGACGGTGCGGCGCCAGGCGTCCTGCCACTCGTCGAAGCTCGTCGTCGCGATCGGGTGGTGGAAGTAGACGCCCGCGTTGTTGACCAGGACGTCGAGCCCGCCGAGCTGCTCGACCGTCTCGCGGACGATCTGCTCGGCCTGGTTCGCGCCGAGGTCGCCCTGGACGGTCACATGCCCTTCGCCGGGGAGGTTCCGGGCGACCTCAACGGCTTTGGCTTCGTCGTTGCGGAAGTGGACGGCGATCCGGTGGCCGTTGCGCGCGAGGGCGTGGGCGATGGCGGCACCGATGCCGCGCGAGGCTCCGGTGACGAGGGCGCGTCGAGTCATGGTCCTAGGGTGCCTGGTTGTCGATCATCCACTTGCCGTTCTGCCGCACCAGCGTGTACGTGTTGCGCTCGGTCATCGCGACGTTGGCGCCCTGCATGTACTGCACCGTCACCGTCACGACGTTGTCGCCCTGCGGTGCGGGGTTCGACAGCTGGACACTCGTGTAGTTGCGCCAGAACGTCTGGTATCCCTCGAAAGTCAGGCCGCGGCCGGCCTTGAAGGAGTCGGTCAGCAACGACCAGCCGGTCTGCAGATCGCCGGGGATCAGCGCGTAGTACGCCTCGATCGCCTGCTGTGCGGTCTGCGGTGCGGCAGGCGGGTTCGGGGTGTTCGTCTGAGGGTTGGACTGCGGCTGCGTCTGGGGCTGGGTCTGTGCCGGGGTTTCCGTCGTCGTCTGCGGCTGGGTCTGGGACGGCGACTGGCCCGTGGTGGGCGCGGCCGAGGAGCCCGAGGCTGGCGGGTTGTTCGTCGCGTTGTTCCGGTTGCCCTTGGGCCACAACAGGAACGAGCCGATGCCCACGGCCAGGACGAGGATCACGATCGCGATGGGGACCAGCGGGAACTTGCGCCGCTTCTCCTCGGGTTCCGGCTGTGCGGGAACCGGGGCGGGTGGCGGTTCCTCTGGTACGGCAACGGGTTCCGCGGGCGCCGCCACCACTGGTTCCGGCTCCGGCTCCGGCTGTGGTTCCGGTTCGGGCTGCGGTTCCGGTTCTGGTTCGGGCTGTGCCTCCGGTTCGGCGACCGCGGCGGCGGCAGCGGCACTCGCCTCCTGCTTCGCCTTCTCCTCCGGCTGCGCCTCGACCGGCAGCTCGACCGTGGCAGGGATGACCGCCGTCGCCTCGGACACCTGCGGCGACTCGTTCACCACGGCGGCCAGCAGGTGCACGGCCTCCTCCATGGTGGGCCGGCGCTCCGGCTCGGTGGCCAGCAACCGGAACAGCACGGGGGCCAACAGCGGGCCGGCGTTGGCCGGCGGCATGAACGAGCCGCTCGCCACGCGGTGGAGCATCGCGATGTGGTTGTCCGCGGCACCGAACGGCGGAACGCCTTCGACGGCGTTGTAGAGCGTGGCACCGAGCGAGAAGACGTCGGAGGCGAAGCCGGCGTCTTCGCCGCGGGCGACCTCGGGGGAGAAGAAGGCGGGGGTGCCGACGGTGCCGGTCGCGGTGGCGGTGCCGTCGTCGGTGGCGCGGGAGATGCCGAAGTCCGTGATCTTGACTTCCTGGTCGCCGATCAGGACGTTGCCGGGCTTCACGTCCCGGTGCTGGATGCCGTGGCGGTGCGCGGCCGCCAGTGCGGCGGCGGTGTAGCAGCCGATGCGGGCGACCTCGCGGGGCGGCAGCGAGCCCTGCTCCGCGATGACGGCGGCGAGGCTGCGCGAGGGCAGGTACTCCATGATCAGCCAGGGCTGCCCCTGGTCCTCCACCACGTCGTAGACGCGGATGGCGTTCGGGTGTTCGAGGCGGGCGGCCAGCCGGGCCTCGCGCATCGCTCTGGCGAGGGCGCGTTCGACCTTGGCTTCGTCGAGGCTGTCGAGCGCGAGCAGTTCCTTGGCCGCGACCACCCGCTGCAGTTGCTCGTCGTAGGCCTGCCAGACGACGCCCATGGCGCCTTGGCCGACCTTCTTCTGCAACCGGTAGCGGCTCCCGATGAGCCTGCTCTTCTCCTCCACGCCCGCGCTCCCGTCCCCTTTGATCACCCGCAAGTGTGACGGTTGCCGCGTTTGTCGTTGACTGTAACCCCACATGGGGGTACATATGGGGTTATGCCGAAAATCAATGTTTACCTGCCCGATGACCTGGCCGAAGCGGTGAAGGACCTGAACATTCCGGTGTCGGCCATCTGTCAGCGCGCGCTGGAGGTGTCCGTCAAGCGGATCACGTCGGTTCGTGGGCTCACGGTCGCCGATCTCGACGGCGAGAGGGGCTCGCAGCTCACCGAGCGGCTGCGCACCGTGCTCCGTCTCGCGGCCGAGTCGCCCGTGGTCACCACCGCGGAGCTGGCGCAGGCGCTCGTCGACGAGGGCGGCAACCTGGGCCTGGACGTGCTGCGCGCGATCGACATCGATCCGCGGACGCTGCGGTTCCCGTCCGAGCCCGTGGAGGGCAGCGGGTTCGCCCAGGACGCGGTCAACGCGCTGGAACTGGCCGTCGTCGAGGCCATGTCGCTGGGGCACAACTACGTGGGCTGCGAGCACCTGCTGCTCGGCATCATCGCCGAACCCGACGGCAAGGGCGGCGAGGTCCTCCGCGAGCTCGGCGCGGATCTCAAGGGCACCCGTCGTGCCGTGCAGACCGCGCTCGCCGGGATCATCCACCTCAAGAAGCAGCAGCAGGCCACGCCGGACGCGGCGAAGGTGCTGCAGATGATCATGACTCGGCTGGACCGGCTGGAGAAGCAGGTGGGTATCGGCTGACCAGCTCGGCGCCGATGCGGGCGAGGTGTTCCTTCACCGAGTTCGGTGACTCGACGGTGATCAGGCCGCCCCATCCGGCGACGTTGCGGGCGATGTCGAGCGGGCGCGGTGCGGTCAGCCGCACCCTCACGTTCTCCCCGGCGTCGTCGAGCACCGTGCAGTGGCGGCCGTGCATCTCCTGGAAGATCTTCAGAAACCGCGCGGGCACCAGCATGATCGCCGCGGTCTCCGAACGGCGCTGCTCGACCTCTGTGACGACCGAGTCCCACGCCTTGGCGAGCTCGAAGTCGGGCGGTTTCGCCGAGGGGGTGCCGGTCAGCGTGGCGCCCAGGATGCGGTCGATCCGGAACGTCCGCTGGCCGTCCGGGGTGCCGGCGAGGAAGTACCAGATGCCGTCCTTGTCGACGAGTCCCCACGGGTCGACCACGCGTCCGGTGGGGGCGGAGCCGCGTTTCTGGTAGGTCAGCCGGACCTTGATCTGCTGCACGACGGCCTGTTGCAGCACCGACACCAGGACGGGCCTGTCCTTGGTGTCGTCGCCCCAGCCCGCGGAGTCGACGACGACTGCCGAGGCCGCGGCTTCCGCGTCGGCGCGAAACGTCCGCGGCAACGCGCGGACGAGCTTTCTCAGCGCCGACTTCACCTGGGGCGCAACGGAAGCGGCCGGTCCGGCGATCAGGAACAACGCCTGCGCCTCCGCCGCGGTCAGCCCGCTCAGGTCGGTGCGGGCGCCGCCGATGAGCGACCAGCCGCCGCCCCGGCCCGGCTGCGGGTACACGGGCACGCCCGCGGTGGACAGCGCTTCGAGGTCACGGCGGGCGGTGGCCGTGGACACCTCCAGCTCTTCTGCCAGCTCAGCGGCTGTGATGCGGCCCCTGGCCTGCATCAGCAGCAGGGTGGCCACGAGGCGGTCTGCGCGCATTTTTCGAGGTTCCCGGTAAAAGTGCTCACTGGATGAGCACTTTACGGCCGAACCTGGATCCCGACACCGAAATTTTTTGGAGGGATCTCAGATGTTGCGAGGCATGTCGACCGTGACCTACTACGCCGACGACGTGGCCGAGGCGCGTGCCTGGTACACGGCGCTCCTCGGCGTCGAGGCGTACTTCGAGGGGCGTACTCCGGACGGGGAACTGGCATACGTCGAGTTCCGCATCGGCGACTACCTGGCCGAACTGGGGTTGTTGCAGAGGCGGCTCGAGGTGACTCCCTCGGAGGGACCGGGTGGCGCGATCCTGTACTGGGCCGTCGACGATCTCGAGGCGACGCTCGCCCGGCTGCACGAGCTCGGGGCGAAGACGCACGACGAGCCGCGCGTGCGGGGTGAGGGGTACGTGACCGCGTCCGTCCTGGACCCGTTCGGGAACATCCTCGGGATCATGACGAACGTCCACTACATGGCCATCGCCGAGCAGAACCGCGACAAGGGTCTCGGGTGAGCACCGTCGTGTGCCCCAGCTGTGTCCTGTCGCTTGGGGATCTGGCCGCCTGACCGTGTTGTGGCCGCATATCCTGCGCAGATGACTCGCCTCGCCATCACCGGTCATCGTGGCCTCTCCTCCGAACTGGAGGCGGAGGTCGATCGGATGATTCGTGCCGCAGTGGCAGAGGACAGCGGCGTGGTGGGCGTGTCGTGTCTGGCGGACGGGGCCGACGCCGTGTTCGCGCAGGCCGTGCTGGATGCCGGTGGTTCGCTCGTGGTCGTGTTGCCCGCCGTGAAGTACCGCGAGTCGCTGCCGGAGGACTACCGGCCGACCTTCGACCGGCTGCTCGCGCGGGCGGGCAACGTCGTGCGGCTGCCGTTCGTCACGCCTGACTCGCACGCGTACATGGAGGCGGGCAAGCGGATGGTCGACGAGTCCGACTCGCTGCTCGCGGTGTGGGACGGGCTGCCGGGGCGCGGGCGCGGTGGAACTGCCGACGTGGTCGCCTATGCGAGGTCGAAGGGTGTGCCGGTCACCGTTGTCTGGCCCGAGGGCGCGATCCGGTGAGCACTGTCCACAACACCGCCGGGCGGAGGAGCGCCACCGGGTGGTCGACCATCTGCGAGACGCGGAGGAACGCGCGGTAGACCTGCGGGTTGCCGGGGATCACCTCGAACAGGCGGCGGGCGTACCACTGCATCAACCGGGTGCCGCGGGGCGGTTTCTTCTGGCTCCAGCCCAGGTCCGTGGTCGTCGCGGACATCCACGGGATCCGGGCGGTCCTGGCGATCGCGCGCTGGAAGACGAGGGGTTCCTTGGCCAGGTCGTGCTCCTGGAGCAGGGTGCGCAGCTCGGCGCAGTTCAGGGCGGCGAGGGTCATGCCGTGGCCGTAGACGGGGTTGAGCGAGACGACCGAGTCGCCGAGCGCGAGGAGGCCGCGTGGCCAGTTCGGGACCTTGTGGAACCGGTTCCAGCGGCTGCGGAGGTTGGTGGCGCGGTGGATCGGGGACGCCGGGGTGGCCGTTTTGATGATCTCGGCGATGTCCTGGCACTCGAGGGTGGTGGCGTAGGCGAGGAAGCCGTCGTCGTCGGTCGGGGCGATGTCGCCGCCCGCGCCGAACAGCGTCACGAACCACAGGTCACCGTCCACAGAGGACACCGCGCCGCCGCGTCTCGTGGTGGGGGCGTGGGTGATCTCGTAGGCGGTCTTCCAGCCGAGCCGGAGGTCGTGGTTCACGTGGTAGAGGCGTGAGGTGTAGGCGAGATGGCCGTTCACGATCATCGGGGCCGGGCAGTGGACGCCGAACTCCGCGAGCCACGAGACGAGCTTGCTGGTGCGGCCGGACGCGTCGACCACGAGGTCCGCGTAGTCGGTGAAGGGTTCGCCGGACCGCCTGCCGTGCACGCCGGTGACGGTGCCGCGGTCGTGCAGCAGGCCGTCGACCGTGACACCGTCCACAAGGGACACGTTGGGCAGCTTGAGCACCCTGCGGCGGATGATCCGCTCGATCGTCACGCGGGTCGTCGACAGGACGCTCAGGCCGATCGGGTCGCGGGGTGCCCAGCCCGCCGGTGCCCGGCTGGCGAAGTCGCTGCCGAGGTCGGCCTGGACGGCGCCCGCGGCCCGCAGTTCCGCGCCGAGACCGGAGAAGAGCCCTTCGAGCACCTCCGCGCCGCGGGCGAGCAGGGCGTGGGGGTGGTGGGCCTGCGGGACGCCTGAGCGGTGTCCGGCGTCTGCCGGGATCTGGTCGCGTTCCACGAGCACCACGTCGCCGTACGACTCGGACAACACCCTGGCCGCCAGCAGTCCCGCGAAGCCGGCGCCGATGACCAGGGCGCGGTCGGAGTACATGGCGCTCATGCTGGCAGAGCGGAGCTACCGGATCGATCCCCCGAAAGTCCCCTGCGAGAGTTTCGCGACGAGTTCCGCGCGGCTGCGCACGCCGAACTTCGCGAAGACCGATTTGAGATGGTCCTGCACGGTGTACGGCGAGATGGCGAGCCGTGCGGCGATCTCCGAGGTCGACTGGCCCGCCAGCACCTCCTGGCAGATGTCCTGCTCGCGGGCGGTCACGCCGTGGGCCTTGAGCAGCAGCCCGGCCAGATCAGCGCCGGACGCCCTGCTGATCGTCACTGCGGCCTCGAAGCCGTCGTCGGAGACCAGTTCGCTCGCTTCGAGGAGGATCCAGCCGCCGTGGGCGTCGCGGACCCGCGCGGTGAACGTTCCGGCGCGTGCACCGGCCGCGGCGGCGCGGAGCATGACCGCGAACCGGCCCGGCGCGATCTCCTCCATCTCGTCGCGCCAGTGGTTCGCGGAGGCCGTCGACGCCCGGATCGTGCCGTCCTTCGTGACCACGACGATGGCGGGCGTGCCGGTCCGCCTGGCCGCCGTGCGTGCCGCGACGCGGGTGGCCGATCCGAGCGCGGGCGCGATCGACGCGATGAACTCCAGCTCGCGGTCGGTGAAGTCGCTCGTGCGGACCATGCCCGCGGCGCCCCAGCAGGTGTCGTCGGCCCGGAACAGTGCGCGCAGCTCGTGGCTGAGTCCCAGCGGGCGCCAGACCTCGTTGAGGCGGGTCGAACGCTGGTCCTCGAGCCGTGCCACGGTGTCGCCGCGCTGGGCGAGTGCCGCGAACGTGTGCGGCTCGCCGGGTGCGTACTCGCAGCTCGCGAGGAGCGGCTCGTACTGCTGCGGGATGCGGGTGGCGCCGCTGGTCATCGAGCTGATGGCGCCGGAGTCGGGGTCCATGGAGGCCCAGCAGGTGAGCTCGCACGGGACCACGCGGTCGACGAGCGCGATGGCCGCCGCGTGCAGCTGCGCGACGTCCAGCCCGGCGCTCGCCAGTGCGGTCACGTCGCGTCGCACGCCCTGCGCACGGCCCTCCCACATGGTTGGCAGTATGCGCTCGTGCCGTGGTGCCGGGGCATCCCAGTTTTCCGGGATGTGCCTGTCCGTCCTGGCAGCCGACGCTGCTGGACATGACGAGCACCCGCTTCATGAGCACAGCCGGCGAGGGCGTGGAGCTGACCGTGCCCGACGCGACGATCACCGTCCGGATCTCGGGCGAGGACACCGACGGCGCCTACGAGCTGTTCGAGGTGGACGCGCCCCGCGGCGAGGCCGCGCCGCCGCACCGCACGCCGTGGCCGAAGGTCTACTACGTGCTGCACGGGCGCATGGCCGTGTTGCTCGACGGCGAGCTGCACGACCTGTCGCCGGGTGGCGCTGTCGTGATCCCGCCCAACGCGCCGCACACGTTCACCGTGCACACGCCGTCGGTGCAGTTCCTGGCGTTCGCGGTCGGAGCCCTGATGGGGGCGTTCTTCCGCGACCTGTCCGCGAACGGATTCGAGGCCCTGGAACGTCACGGGGTGACCCTGTGAGCGTCGTGGCTCAGGTCGCGGCCGGCGTCGCCGCGCTCGTGCACCTGGTCGTGTGGGTGTGGGAGGCGTTCCTGATCCACCGCGTGCACCACTCGGTGTTCCGGCAGCCCGCCGAGGACGTGCCGGCGATCCGGTTGTGGGCGTTCGGGGTGGGGTTCTACAACCTGCTCCTGGCGTGCGGCCTGATCGCGGGGCTCGTCGCCGTGAACTCGGGGCACGAGCTGGTCGGGCGCACGCTGGTGATCTACGTGTCGTGGTTCATGCTGCTGGGCAGCGTCGTGCTGGCGGTCGCCGACCAGCTGGCGATGAGCAGGCCGCGCAACCAGGCGTGGGGAGGTGTTGCGGCGGAAGGGATTCCGCCGCTGGTCGTGCTGCTGTTCCTGTAGCCGGACAAGCGTGGTGCGAACGAAGTGATCCGGCGCGGCGGGCATGACAGAATCTGCTGTTCGGGTTGGTGGAACTGTTGGGGGGAACTGTTCGTGAGGACGATCGAGCTGCCTGACGGGGCGGTGATCACAGGGCGTGGCCTGCGCCAGGGCAAGATCGTGGACCCGCATCCCGAGTACGGGGTGTATCTGCAGCACCGGCCTGTCGACGTGCCGTGGCCGCACGACTGGATCGACTGGCCGGACTTCCGCCTTCCGCGTGATCACGACGCCGCGATCGGGGTGATCCGCGCGCTGCACGCCCGCGCGCTGTCCGGTGAACGCGTCGAGGTGGCCTGCAGCGGAGGCGTCGGCCGCACCGGCACGGTCATCTCGTGCCTGGCGGTCCTGTCCGGCGTGCCGGCCGACGAAGCCGTGGCGTGGACGCGTGCGCACTACCACCCGCGCGCGGTGGAAACGCCGTGGCAGAAGCGGTGGGTGCGGCGCTTCCCGCCCAGCTAGTGCGGTGACCGCACGGGTTCGCCGGGTTGTGTCAGCTTGGCTGCTGGAGGAAGGCGAGAAGGGCAGCTGTGAGTTCGGCAGGTGCGTCTTCTTGGACGAGGTGTCCCGCCCCGGCGATCGGTTCGAGCCGCGCGCCGGGGATGCGGGCGGCGAGTTCCCGTCCTTTCGCCACGGGGATCCATGTGTCGTCTTCGCCCCAGCACACCAGCGTCGGGAAACCGATCTCCCCGTACCGGTCCTGCACCTCGTCGGTGTAGCGCTGATCGGCCTGGGCGATCTGGCGGTAGAAGGCCGCTTGGCCGAGGTCGCCGAGCCAGGGCTCGACAAGCCGGTCGAGGACGGCGGGGTGCAGGCCCGGACTGCTGGCTGAGCTCACGTACTCGCGCACCAAGGCGTGGTGCAGTGCGGGCGGCAGTTGCTCGAAGACTTCGGAGTGCTCGCCCACGAGCCGGAAGAACGGGGAACCCCACGGAGCCAGCGCGACCGGGTCGACCAGAGCGAGCGCGCGGTAGCGGACTCCGTGCAGCAGATGTGCTCGCAAGGAGACGGCACCACCGAAGTCGTGGGCGACCACCAGCGGTTCTTCAAGGCCCCAGTGCGTCAGCAGCTCGGTGAAGATCCTGCTTTGGGCAGCCAGCGAGACGTCCTGGCCGGCGTACTTCTCCGATGCCCCGTAACCGGGCATGTCCCACACGAACACCTGGTGGCGGAGGGCGAGCGCGCGGGCGATGGCGCGCCAGACGTACGAGGAGAAGGGTGTGCCGTGAAGGAGCACGACCGGGTCGTGGCCGGAGTGGCCGAGGCTTCCCCAGCGGACACCACCGGAGGTGCTGCGGAACGTCTCAGACAGCTGCCATTCACTCACGAACGCTGTTCCTCCTCAGTTGTCTCTTCTTCGTCCAGTGGCGGAGGTCGGCGCCGGTGTGGGCGGAGAGGTTGTCCAGAACGATGCGGACCGGCGCGCCGTCCGGTCGGGCAGTGCGGATCGGCTTCAGCGCGGCCGGAGTGGTGGCGCCGTGGGTGCGGCGGTAGGTCGCCGACAGCCGGTCGGGTCTGCCCTGCTCGGCCCGGCAGGAGCGGGCTGCCGGCCGGATCCCGGGGACCCGAACTCGTCGGAGGCGAAGACCCGGTCGGGAAATGCTCCAGCGCGTGCTCGATGCGGTCGAGCTCGGCTTCGCGTCCGGGGGGCTCCTTCCAGGTTTTGGTCCGCTGGAAGGTGATGCCCGGCGCCGGTGCAGGCACCGCGAGGTCTCACGGCCGACACGGATGACGCGTCCCAGATGGTCACAGCACCAGGAACGCTCCCGCCGGGAACGTGCCCGTCAGGAGTCCAGTTCGATCACCGTGCGCTTGTGCACGAGCTCGACCACTTCCGGCGGCACCGAGTCGCCCGCCGCCAGCAGCCTGGGCAGCAGCTCCGCCTCCGTGGTGATGGCGCGGAAGAACACCTCGACCGTCACGTCGTGCTCCGGCCGATGCACGACGGTGATCTCGTCACCGGGCGCGATCAATCCGGCCTCGATGACGCGGAAGTACGCCCCCGGCCGCGCCACCTGCGTGAACCGCTTCACCCAGCCGCGTTGCCCGAGGAAGCCCGCGAACGTCCGGCAGGGCACACGAGCGGCGGACACCTCCAGCAGCGCGGTGCCGACCCGCCACCGCTCGCCGATGAGCGCGTGCGTGTGGTCGATGCCCTGCGTCGTCAGGTTCTCGCCGAACTGCCCGTTGTGCAGCTCCACGCCCAGCTCGCCCTGCCAGAAGTCCAGGTCCTCGCGGGCGTAACCGTAAACGGCCTGGTAGTCGCCGCCGTGGTGGTTCCAGTCGGCGATCACGTCACCCTGGATCCCGCTGCCGGCACCCTTCTTCGGACCGGGCGGGCGCACCTCCAGCGGGCCGTCGACGGGACGCTTGTCGATGGCGGTCGCACCCTTCTGGGCGTAGTCGACCTCGGTCGTCTTGGACGCGATGTTCAGCGAGAGCACGACGGGCATGAACCCGAGGTTATTGGCCGACCGCCTTGGATGCGATCGAATTGATGTAGTCCTCGTACTTGCCCACCTTGTAGGTGATCAGGTCCATGCACTCCTGCAGCTGCGCCATCTGCTGGCGGACGCGCTCCTGGTGTTCCTTCAGGATGTCGAGGCGCTGCAGTTCGTTGCCGTCGCCCTGGCGGACGAGCTCGGTGTAGCGGCGGATCTCCGGCACCGGCATCCCGGACATGCGCAGCATGATGCACATGCGCAGCCAGTCGACGTCCTGCTGGGTGTACACCCGGCGCCCGCCCGGTCCTCTGTGGACCTGGTTGGCGAGGATGCCCTCCTTCTCGTAGAACCGCAGCGCGTGCACGCTCAGCCCGGTGCGTTCTGCGACCTGCCCGATGCTCAAGCTCATGCTCCGAGCATAGGTTCTTGACCTAGAGGCGACTCTAGTTCCTAGGTTTTCCGGCATGACAATGCGTTATCGCGTACTCGGGGGAACCGGCATCGAGGTCAGCCACCACTGCCTCGGCGCCATGATGTTCGGCGACGTCGCCAACAAAGACCACGACGAGGGCGTGCGGATCATCCACCGCGCACTCGACGCCGGCATCAACTTCGTCGACACCGCCGACATGTACTCGGCAGGGGAGTCCGAGGAGATCGTCGGCAAGGCGTTGAAGGGCCGCAGGGACGACGTCGTGCTGGCCACGAAGGTGCACTTCCCGCTCACCGAGGGCCGCAACCGCAGCGGCAACTCGCGCCGGTACGTCGTGCGGGCCGTCGAGGACAGCCTGCGGCGGCTCGGCACCGACTGGATCGACCTGTACCAGGTGCACCGGCCGGACTACACGACCGACGTCGAGGAAACGCTGTCGGTGCTGACGGATCTGGTGCGGGAGGGGAAGATCCGCGCGTTCGGCTGCTCGACGTTCCCCGCGGAGGAGATCGTCGAGGCGCACCACGTGGCGATGAACCGCGGGCTGATGCGGTTCCGCACCGAGCAGCCGCCGTACTCGCTGCTGGCGCGCGGGATCGAGCGGTCGGTGCTGCCGACGTGTCAGCGGCTCGGGATGGGCGTGCTGGTGTGGAGCCCGCTGGCGAGCGGGTTCCTGTCGGGCAAGCACCGGCGGGGTGCGTCGGCGGAGGCGTTCCGGGCGACGCTGACGCCGGAGCGGTTCGACGAGTCGCTGCCGGGCAACGCGGCGAAGTTCGACGCCGTGGAGCAGTTCGCGAAGCTCGCCGACGAGATGGGGGTGTCGTTGCCCGCGCTCGCGATCGCGTTCGTGACGACGCACCCTGCGGTCACCTCGGCGATCACCGGACCGCGCACGATGGAGCACCTGGAGTCGTTGCTGGAGGGCGCTTCGCTGGTGCTGACCGACGACGTGCTGGACCGGATCGACGAGATCGTGCCGCCCGGTGTCGACACCTACGACGTGCACGGGTTCTGGAAGCCCGCGTCGCTGCTGGACGTCCACCAGCGACGCAGGCCCCTCGACCAGCGCTGACTACCAGGCCTGGGTGGTCAGGCCGGTGCCGAGGTAGATCTGGTCGTACCCGTTGCCGTCGTTGTCGTCGGTGTAGACGACGGTGATGCGGCCCCACGGATCGACGCCGACGGCGGGCTCGTTCTGCCTGCCGGTGGCGTTCGAGACCGTGAGCTGCCGCGCGGGGCGGCCGGTCGTGGTGCCGTCGGGGTTGTAGACGTGCGTGTAGACGTCGTCCGCTTCCGCCGTGGTCACCGCGACACCGAGCTGGTCGTCGATGCCGACCTGCGGGTCGGTGCCGGTGGTCTGGGCGACGGCGCCGCGGGACGCCCCGGCCGCGGTGAAGGACTGCGTGCGGACACCGGACTGCTCCCACGCGACGGCGAGGTCGCCGTTGAAGTTCGCTGCCACGGCGGGGCGTTTTCCTTGCGCGATCGTGGTTTGCGCCTGCTTCACGCCGCCGGACGGGGTGAGGATCTTGCGGGCGACGGTGGTGTCCGCCTCCCACACCACGATCGCGTTGCCCGCGGCGCCCATCGCCACCTGGGGCTTGGCGTGGGTGCCGCCCGCGTTGTTGACCTGGGCCTCGTAGGTCTTGGACGAGATGGACGCGAACCCGCTCACCCGCACGGTGGGCGGGTTCGTGCCCTGCTTGTCCTCCCACGTGACGGCGAAGCCGCCGGTGTCCGGATCAGCCGCCACGCTGGGGAAGTGCTGCTGGCCGTCGGCGCTCGCGTTGGCCGTGCCGGAACCCGAGACGGTGCCGCTGGTGCTGACCGAGCGGACCGCGATGTTGTAGAAACCGTTGCCGTCCGGGTCTTCCGACCACACGACGACGGCGGTGCCGCTCTCGTGCAGTGCGACGTCGGGCTGCCAGTGGCGCCAGTTGCCGGTGCCGCCGTTGCTCAGTTTCTTCTCGTAGAGGGAGGTTCCCTCCTTGTAGAGGCGGATCCAGACGTCGGAGTGGACCGGGTCCTCGGGGTTGGTGGTGTCGCGGTCGTCCTCCCACACGACGGCGGTGTAGCCGTTGCGGGTGGCCGAGACGGCCGCGTTGTCCTGGTCGCCGGTCGAGTCGCTGTTGACCGTGGACCACGTCATGGGCGTGGGGGCGAGCAGGAGGCTCGCGATCAGGAGTGTCTTCACGGCGCCTGCAATCCGGGGTTGGCCGACTCGATCACGTAGCTGCCGACGGTCTTGACCGGATAGTCGCGGACGGTGACCTTGTCGACGGCGCGGAAGTCGACGTTCATCTGCGCCGACGTGGTGCGGGTGCGGACGTAGCCGCGCAGGTTCTTGAAGAACTTCACGTGCGGGTTGAGCGTCGGGTTGAGGCTGTTGTCCGCCGCGTTGCCGTCACCGCCGGACGTGATCGACGTGGTGACGAGTTCGGTGCCGATGATCCGGTTCTGCGTGCCGTAGTTCTGCATGAGGTTCGCGGCCCAGCTGCGGTGCACGTCGCCGGTGAGGACGACGGTGCCCTTGTTGCCGCTCGCGTCCCAGGCGTTCTGGATGCGGGTGCGGTTGGCGGTGTAGCCGTCCCAGGCGTCCATGCTCTTCGCGCCGTCCGCGCTCGCGAGCCGTTGGGCGAAGAACACCTGCTGGCCCAGGAAGTCCCAGGTGCCGAGCTTCTGGCGGAGGCCGTCGATCAGCCAGGTCTCCTGCGAGGTGCCGGTGATCGTGCGTGCGGGGTCGTCGGCTTCGGGGCAGACCTTCGTGCCGTCGCCGCACGCCTGGTCCATGCGGTACTGGCGGGTGTCGAGCATGTGGAACGTGGCGAGGCTGCCCCAGCGGACCCTGCGGTGCAGCAGCATGTTCTCCGCGCTCGGGGCCTGGGCGCTGCGCAGCGGCATGTGCTCGTAGTAGGCCTTGTACGCGGCCGCGCGGCGGGCCTTGAAGTCACCGGCGGGGCTCGTGTCGTTGCGGACCAGGTTGGCGTAGTTGTTCTCGACCTCGTGGTCGTCCCAGACGACCAGCCAGGGCGCGGTGGCGTGCGCGGCCTGCAGGTCCGGGTCGGTCTTGTACTGGGCGTGGCGGACCCGGTAGTTGGCCAGCGTGCTGATCTCGGCGGCGGGTGCGAACTGGCGGACCTTCGTGGTCGTGGCCGCGCCCTCGTAGATGTAGTCGCCGAGGTGCAGGATCAGGTCCGGGTGTTCCTCGGCCATCCGGCGGTACGCGGTGAAGTAGCCCTCCTCGTAGTGCGAGCACGAGGCGAAGAGCATGGTGAGTTCGGGGGAGGTGCCCACGGCCGGCGCGGTGAGGGCGCGGCCGGCGGGGGAGATGTGGCCGCCGGTGCGGAAGCGGTACCAGTACTCGCGGCCGGGTTCGAGGCCGGTGAGGGTGACGTGGACGGAGTGGGCGCTCGCCTGCGTCGTCGTGAAGGTGCCGGTGCGGGCGATGCTCGTGAAGCGTTCGTCGGTGGCGACCTGCCATTCGACGGCGGTGTTGGTGTTCGGCATGCCGCCGAGACCGTCGGCGTTCAGGGGGTTCGGGGCGAGGCGGGTCCAGATCACGAACCCGTCGGCTGCCGGTTCGCCGGACGCGACGCCGAGGGTGAAGGGATAGCCGATGGCGTTGGCCAGACGCGGGATGAGCACTCCGGCGCTCGCTCCCGCGAGGCCGCCCACGATGAAGGTACGTCTCCGTAACGTGGTCATGACCGGCAGGCTTACCGAACGCGAGTAAAGGTCCGCCTAACGCTGTGCGGCTTCAAAGTGGTTTCCCACCAGGAAAATGCCGCGTGGTCGTCGTGGTGGATGTCGAACGCGTCGGCGAGGAGCTCGGCCGCGCACAGCGGGATCCCGGTGTCCCGCACGGCCCGGTAGAGCAGTGCGACGTGCTCGCGGGACCAGGAGTCGAGGCGCAGGCCGGGTAATCGATCGGCTTCGCAGCACGGTTGGGCGCACACGACGATGTCGAACCACTCGTCGTCGTGGTCGTTGAACGGGACCGTGACGCCGAAGCGGTCGGGCTGCAACGCGGTCACGGTGCTGTGCCGCGTCTCGTAGTGCAGCGGGTACGGCAGGGCGGCCAGCCGGCGGGCGGCGTGCAGGTCCGGGCCTCGCAGCGGCACGGGATCGTGGTGCGCGCCGTGGTCGAGGACGACGACTTCCCACGCGCTGCGGGTCAGCCTGAGCGCGGTCGCGAGGCCGGCGATTCCGGCGCCCACCACGAGTGCTGTGGCCATGTCCAGCCCCTTCCCCCTAGGATCGAGGCTAGCGAACGTTCAGAAATTTCTGAAGACAGATGGGTTCGGTGTGACGGGCGAGACAGATCGCAAGCAGGCTGCGGAACACCTGGCGCTCACCCTGGTCGGAGCGGGGATGCAGCGGATGGCGGCGCGGGTGCTGGCGGCGTTCCTGTTCACCGACGCACCGTCGCTGACGGCGGGCGATCTGAGCGAGGAGCTGGGCGCGAGCGCGGGATCCGTGTCGGGTGCCATCAAGATGGTCATGCAGATGGGGCTGATCGAACGAGCCCCTGCGCCGGGCAGCCGCCGTGAGCACTACCGGATGCGCGACCGTGCGTGGACCACGCTCTACGGCAGGCAGCACGCCCCGATCGACGACATCCTGTCCGCCGTCGCGCACGGCGTCGAGACCGTCGGGCCGGGGCCTGCCCGTGAGCGGCTGATCTACATGCGGGACTTCTACGAGTTCCTGCTGAGCGAGGTGCCGACGCTCATCGAGCGTTTTGAGGCTCAGCGTTCTGGGCAGCACCGTGGAGAATCCCGCCCATGATCAGGTCCAGCATGCGCTTGGCCTGATCGGCGTCGCCGTTCTGGCTGACGGCGACGAGCATCGTCATGACGTCGAGCGGCTCGACCTTCGCGCCGAGCGGGGTGAGCAGCTGCTCCAGCGCCTGCGCCATCTTGGCGCGGCTGTGTTCGAACGGGTTCACGCCGAGGGCGATGACGGCCTGCAGCGCGTCCTTGAGGTCGCGTTTCGTCGCCAGGTAGGCGATGAAGCGGTCCATCCACTCCCGCAGCGCCGCCTCCGGGCCGAGGGTCTCGAGCAGTTCGGGTGCCGCGTCGCAGAGCTTCTCGAGCTCGGTGCGGTAAACGGCTTCGATCAGCGCTTCGCGGGTGGGGAAGTGCCGGTAGAGCGTGCCGATGCCGACGCCCGCCTTCTTGGCGATGGCGCCCAGCGTCACGTCCTTCTCGTGGGTGAACGCGTCCAGCGCCACCTCGAGCAGCAATCCGCGGTTGCGGACGGCGTCAGCACGCACTCGTCACTCCTATGGGGTACGTCACTTGCTAACCGGAGGCTCCTCCGTTTAGTGTGGAACTCGAACCGGAGGAACCTCCGTTTCAGTGTACGACACAGGTTGGGGAAATCGGATGAGTGAGCGCATCACCACGCCGTTCGGCTTCGAGACCACCGCGCTGGAGGTCGTCGAGGGCGTCGACCTCTCGGGCCGTCGCGCCGTGGTCACCGGTGGGTCGTCGGGCATCGGCGTCGAGACGGTGCGGGCTCTGGCCGCCGCGGGCGCCGAGGTCACCATCGCGGCGCGGAACCTCGAAGCGGGCAGGAAGGTCGCCTCTGAGCTGTCCGCGGCCACGGGCAACCAGCGGATCTTCGTCGCTCCGCTGGAGCTGGCCTCGCAGGAGTCGGTGAAGGAGTTCGTCCGCAACTGGGACGGCCCGCTGCACCTGCTGATCAACAACGCGGGTGTCATGGCGACCCCGCTGACCCGTACGCCGGAGGGCTGGGAGCTCCAGTTCGCCACGAACCACTTCGGCCACTTCACGCTGACGCTGGGCCTGTTCGGTGCGCTGCGCGCCGAGGGCGCCCGCGTCGTGAACGTCAGCTCGTCCGCGCACCTGGCGAGCCCGGTGGTGTTCGACGACATCCACTTCGAACGCCGCGAGTACGACCGCTGGCAGGCCTACGGCCAGTCGAAGACGGCGAACGTCCTGTTCGGCGTCGAGGCCGGCAAGCGCTGGGCCTCCGAGGGCATCACGATGAACGCGCTGATGCCCGGCGTCATCATGACGGCGCTGCAGCGGCACGTCACGCCGGAGGAGCTGCAGGAGCGCATCCGGCTGCGCGGCGGCGACAAGCCGTTGCAGCTCAAGACTCCCGGGCAGGGCGCGGCCACCACGCTGGTGCTCGCCGTCTCGCCGCTGGTCGAGGGCCGTTCCGGCCTCTACTTCGAAGACTGCAACGAGGCGCTGCCGAACACCGGCGGCATGTCGGGCGGCCTCGCCGCCTACGCACACGACCCGGAGGCCGCGGCCCAGCTGTGGAAGGTCTCCGAAGAGACGCTCGAGATCGGGGAACAGGCATGATCACCACCGGCGACGGCTTCGAGACCACCGCGCTGGAGGTGGTGGAGGGCGTCGACCTCTCCGGCCGCCGCGCCATCGTCACCGGCGGTGCCTCGGGCATCGGCGTGGAGACCGTCCGCGCACTCGCCACCGCGGGCGCCGAGGTCACCATCGCGGCGCGCGACGTCGACGCGGGCCAGCGCGTGGCGTCCTCGCTGATGTCCGCCACGGGCAACAAGAAGATCTCGGTCGCCCGCCTCGACCTGGCGTCGCAGGAGTCGGTGAAGGCGTTCGCGCGCAACTGGGACGGCCCGCTGCACCTGCTGATCAACAACGCGGGTGTCATGGCGACCCCGCTGACGCGTACGCCGGAGGGCTGGGAGCTCCAGTTCGCCACCAACCACTTCGGCCACTTCACGCTGACGCTGGGCCTGTTCAACTCGCTGCGCGCCGAGGGCGCCCGCGTGGTGAACGTGAGCTCGTCCGCGCACCTGATGGGCGACGTCGTGTTCGAGGACCTCCACTACGAGCACCGCGAGTACGACCGCTGGCAGGCCTACGGCCAGTCGAAGACGGCGAACATCCTGTTCGGCGTCGAGGCGGGCAAGCGCTGGGCGTCCGAGGGCATCACGATGAACGCCCTCATGCCGGGCAGCATCGCCACGAACCTGCAGCGCCACCTCACCCCCGAAGAGCTGCAGGAGCGCATCCGCCTGAGCGGCGCCGCCACCACGCGCCGCGTGAAGACCCCGGAGCAGGGCGCCGCCACCACGCTGGTCGTGGCCACCTCGCCACTGCTGGAAGGCCTGTCCGGCAAGTACTTCGAGGACTGCAACGAGGCCCAGCCGCACACCGGCGGCGTGCTCTCCGGCGTGGCTGCCTACGCGCAGGACCCTGAGGCCGCGGCCCAGCTGTGGAAGGTCTCGGAGGAGACCCTGGGCTTCTGACGCCGAGGCTCACGCCCGTGTCGGGCGCGACGACCACGAGCCTTCGGGTGGGTGAGGCCGTGCTCGGTTCGTGCCACCACCAGTTCCGCTAGAGGTCTGGACCATTTCATGCTTCAATGACAGCGGGTCGCCGCCTGAACGCGAAAGGTGAGCGAATGTCTGCCCGTTCGGCATTGACAGCCCTGCTTCTGCTCATGTCCGTCGTGCTCGTCCCGGCCTCCGCGCAGGCGGCCGACACGTGCGCGCTCAAGCCGCGCCCGGCGGGCAAGGTCCTGCACGGGTACTGGGAGAACTGGGACGGCGCGTCCAACGGGGTTCACCCGCCGTTCGGCTGGACCCCGATCACCGACAGCCGCATCAAGCAGCACGGCTACAACGTGATCAACGCGGCGTTCCCGGTCATCCGTTCCGACGGCACCGTGCTGTGGGAGGACGGCATGGACGCCGGCGTGAAGGTCGCGACGCCCGCCGAGATGTGCGCGGCGAAGGCGGCGGGCGCCACGATCCTGCTGTCGATCGGGGGCGCGGCGGCGGGCATCGACCTGAGCTCGACCGCCGTGGCCAGCCGGTTCGTCGCGACCGTCGTGCCGATTCTGAAGAAGTACAACTTCGACGGCGACATCGACATCGAGACCGGGCTGGTGGGCAGTGGCAACGTCAACCAGCTGTCGGTCTCGCAGGCCAACCTGATTCGCATCATCGACGGCGTTCTCGCCGCGATGCCGCCGGGTTTCGGCCTGACGATGGCGCCGGAGACCGCGTACGTGACGGGCGGCAGCGTCGTCTACGGCTCCATCTGGGGTGCCTACCTGCCGATCATCAAGAAGTACGCGGACAACGGCCGCCTGTGGTGGCTGAACATGCAGTACTACAACGGGTCGATGTACGGCTGCTCCGGCGACAGCTACCAGGCGGGGACCGTGCAGGGCTTCGTCGCGCAGACCCAGTGCCTCAACAAGGGGCTGGTCGTGCAGGGCACCACGATCCGGGTGCCCTACGACAAGCAGGTGCCCGGGCTGCCCGCGCAGCCGGGGGCCGGTGGTGGCTACATGTCGCCGTCGCTGGTGAGCCAGGCGTGGGGCAGCTTCAACGGCCAGCTCAAGGGGCTGATGACCTGGTCGATCAACTGGGACGGCTCGAAGAACTGGACGTTCGGCGACAACGTGAAGCGCCTGCAGGCCCGTTAGAGCACGATGGTGTTCTGCCCGGCGGCGATCCGCCACTCGCCGTCCTCTTTGGACAGCACGTAGAGCGGCGAACCCTCTGCCAGGTCGAGGTGTTCGCCGTCGGGCGTGACACGGCGCTGGCGGATCTTCACGGCGGCCACGTCCGGCCGGATGAACAGCACGTGCGACACCTCGTAGGTGGCGAGCGCCTCCTTCGTCGCGCCGGGCAGGACCTGGCGGGTGAAGGAGGCGATCTCGTCCCGGCCGAAGAGTCGCTTGCCGTGGGCGGTGGTCCAGATGGCGTCTTCGCGGAAGAGGTCGATGAACTCCTCGGGGAGCTCGTTCTGCTGGGCGTGCTGGACGGTGGCGACGAGCTTTTCGATGTCGGTGATGTCGGTGGTGTCGGTCATGGGCAAGATCGTCGTACCTCGACCATGCTGGAGGTCAAGACCCCGGTTGTTGCACATCGGGGCGTTCGAGCGATCTCCTGGGCATGGTGGTGTCTCGTCGACGGTTCCGGGGCCGCGTCCGGCGGCGCCGCGAGCGCGGGATGACGGTGGCGGAGGCGATCACCGCGCTCACCGCGCTCGGTGCGCTGGTCTTCACCGGGTTGTCGCTCAACGCCACGCGCGACCAGGTCGCGGCGGCCCACCGGCAGAACGCCGTGGCCGAGCAGGGGCAGTTGACCGATCGCTACTCGAGGTCCGTCGAGCAGCTGGACCGGACGGGGCCCGATCACCTGCAGGGGCGTCTCGGGGCCATCTACGCGCTGGAGCGGCTCGCCAAGGACTCGCCGCGCGACCAGCCCACGATCGTCGAGGTCCTGTCCGCCTTCGTCCGCACGAACCGCGCACGCGCCTCTTCGGACAGTCACGTGTCGAAGTGCCCGGAACCGGTGGCGTTGCCGCCGGACGCGAAAGCCGCGCTGACCGTGCTGGGCCGGCGCGACACGGGCCAGGACAAAGGGGCGAGGACCGATCTCACCTCCGCCTGTCTCAACGGCCTCGACCTGCGCAACCTCCCGTTGCACAACGTCGACCTGAGCTTCTCCGACCTGCACGGCTCCATCCTGAACGGGACCGGCTACCGCAACCTGCGACTGCGCCGCGCGAACCTGGAGAAGGCCGACCTGGGGCGGGCGGACCTGACCTCGATCGCGGATCTCACCGGGGCCAACCTGCGGGGTGCGGACCTCAGCGGGGCTCTGCTGCGCGAGGCCGATCTGGAGAAGGCCGACCTGTCCGGCGCGGTGCTCACGCGGGCCGACCTGAGCAAGGCGAGGCTGGTGTTCGCCGACTTCCGCGGCGCGAACCTGACCGACGCGCAGTGCATCGGCGCCGACCTGAGCAGCGCTGACCTGAGCGGCGCGGTCCTGAGCAGAACGCTGCTGCGCGACGCGAACCTGCGTGCCGCCGCACTGAGGTCGGCCGACCTGCGTGGAGCGAACCTGACCGGCGCGCTGCACAACGACGACACCGACGTCCGTGACGCGCTGACCGACCCCTCGACCGTCGACAAGTGGTGGTGACGAGGCCCGGCACGCCTCCTGGCCTCGTCACCACCGGGTCACGCGCGGGGTGCGACCCGCGACTCGTAGGAGTTCGGCTTGTAGCCGGGATTGAAGAAGCAGCCCGTGCCGTACTTCTCGTCGTGGCCGGGGCAGCTGGACGCGATCAGGTAGGGGTTGGCGCGCACGCCGAACTTCTCCCACCTCTCCAGCGCCTGCATCGCGGAGGCGTACTCCGCGTCGCTGAGGGCGCTGTGCGTGGCCTCGTTCGTGAACGTCTGCACGAGGTTCCACCACCGCCCGGCCTTGAGCACGGTGTCGCGGTAGGCGGACTCGTGCTCCACGAACGCCGTCGGGTCACCGATCGCGTGCACCGTCAGCACCGGGATGTCGATCTTCCCGGTGAGGTCGCTGTCGTAGGCCAGGGCTGCCCGTGCCTCCGGGTCCGCGGAGAACCGTTCGACGCCCGCGTTGAGGGCGGCGTCGTCGTGCGAGCCCTGGTACCGCACGCCCGCGTTGCTCCACGGGTTCTTGTCGCCCAGTCGGTTGTGGACGATGTCGCGGAACGTGAACGTCGCGAAGTTCAGGTGCGAGTTCAGCGTCTCCTCGGGGATTTTGGTGACCGCCAGGATGTCGGTGAGCTTGCGCTGCTGCTCCGGTGTGCGGTTGCCCGCCGTGCCGAGGCACTCCTCGACGCGGCCGCGCAACCCGGCGGTCGTCAGCGTGGAACCCGGACGCAGGCCCTGCCACAGCGGGTACTGCACCTCCGTCGGGCGCGGGTGGTTGCCGCAGTAGTACTGGTAGACCACCCGCAGGTCGACGCGGTAGTCGTAGCCCCGCGAACCGCCGGCCAGGACGCCGCTGGTGAGCAGTGCCGCGTCGTAGCCGGGGTAGAGCTCGATCGCCTTGGCCGCCACGTTGCCGCCCCACGACTGGCCGTGGAGGTACACCTTGTGCGGCTTGAGCATCGCGCTGACCATCCTGCGCAGGTTGTCGGTGTCCTCCGCGGCCATCCGCGTGCCGTACCCGCCGCGCCGGTACGAGGTGCCCGCCCACGCGTAGCCCTCCTTGACCATGACGGCCCAGCGGTTCAGGTCGTCACGCGTGCGCTCGGGCGTGGGATCGCCCAGGTCAGGGCCGCCGTGCGAGTGCACGACCAGCGTCTTGTTCCACTTCTTCGGCACGGCGATCGTGTAGTACGCGCCGTTGGCGTCCCTGCCCTCGTAACAGGTGGTGCCGGTGGGGACGTTCTCCGGGCACGGCGCCGTGGGAGGCAGTGGCGCGGGCGCGGCCACGCTCGCGGCGAGTGCGAATGCCAGCAGGACGTTCATGGCGGAATCGTGAGCCCGGCTGGACATGTGGTCCAGCTCACGCAGGCAAACTTGGGATTTCCCTGACGTTGCGAACGGTCGCGTCCCGCGCGGTACGGTCGGGGGCGTGCAGTATCCAGCCGAGCCGTGGCACATGCGGGGTTCCCTCATGATCTCCTTGTTCCGGGTGCCCCAGGAGCTGGTGCCGCAGGCCCACCTGCCCGAGGGTGCTCGGCTGATCACGTTGGCGGGCAACGCTTTCGTGGCGGTGGCGTTCGTGTCGTACGAACCGGGCAGCGAACTCACCTACGAGGAGCTGCTCGTGACCACGCCCGTGTGGGACAGGGGCCGCGTCGCCGTGTCGGTGCCGCAGATCTGGGTCGACAGCGAGGCCTCGAAGCAGGGCGGCCGCGAGCTGTGGGCCATCCCGAAGCAGCTCGCCCGGTTCGGCGAGGGCTCGTCGATCGCCGCGGTGGCGGTGACCGGTGGCGTACCGCTGCCCGGCGAGTGGTCCACGTCCGGCTGGACCGCGCAGCGCCTCGACGGCCGCGACGTGCGCACGAGGATGCGCCTGTCCGGGCGGTACCGGCTGGTGCGGGCCGCGTGGATGTTCCCGGTGGGCGGTCCGCTCGGCTACCTCACCGGCCGCACGCCGCTGGTCAGCTTCGCGGCGCGGGACATGCGGCTCACCTTCGGGCAGGCCCCGTAGCCCCGGCGTAGCGGACGCTGTTGAACACGTGCTGCGCCCACGCCCGGTCGGCGGGGAAGCGGTGGACGATGCGCACGGACAGCATGGTGCCGCGACGGACGACGTGCCCGTGGAACACCTGCTCCTCGTTGCCGTCGATGACCTCGCTGAGCCAGAACGCGTGCCGCAGCTCCTCGCCGTCGTGCTCGACGGAGTGCTCGGCGCTCGCCGGATAGCCCTCCAGCACCGCGCCGAGGAAGTCGCTCAGGCTGCCACCCGTGCGGTCCTCGTAGACGTCGAGCCGCACCCGGCGGCCGGGGCTCGTGAAGCACACCGTGAGGTTCTCGATCGTGCAGCGCATGCCCGCCGTGCGCTCGATGGTCCAGACCTCGCCGAGCGTCTCGCGGACGGGCACCGGCAGCGGCTGCCGGATGCAGCTCAGCACCGCGTCGCGGTCCCATTCGCGCTCCAGCAACGGGTGCGAGGTGTAATACGGCAGCTCGTCGGCGTTGAGGACCGCCGCCTCGACCGGCGTGCCGAGCAGGTCCCACGGCGCGATGAAGTTCGCGAACGTGCCGGCGAGGCGCAGGTTCGCGTACTCGCTGTCGTTGTCCCACACCGCGTGCGCGTACATCGCGTCGACTTTGCTGATCTGCATCCACGCGCCGAACACGAGCTCGGTTCCGCCGGTCAGCCGAACCGGGAGCAGGCAACGGATGTAGGAGTCACCGTCCGGTCCGACCAGCAGACCGCCGGTCGGCGCGCCGAGTTGCTCGGCACGTACGCCGATGAGCGGCTCCGGACGGTTCAACCGGTAGTCGATGCGGCCCGTCGTCGTGATCTCGGCTCCGCAGCATCCGCATTGGACGGTCATGCGCAGATGCTAGTGGTGCGACTCGGAACGTTGGCGAGGTATTCACGCTCAGCAGGGCACCTCGCGGCACCGCCCCCACGCCCCCGTACAACCAGTACGACGGAGTGGGGGCGGCACCACGATGCACCCGTCTGACCGCGAATTCCCCCGGCAACGTTCCGCGCCACACCACTAGAGCTCCTCCGCATCGAGAAGTCGTGAACGCACCAGAAACCGGATTCCCAGCGGCGCCTCCAGGGAGAAGCCGCTGCCACGCCCCGGCACCACGTCGATCGTGAGGTGCGTGTGGCTCCAGTACTCGTACTGCGCCGCGGACATCCACACGGGAACGACGAACTCCTCCACCGCGAGATCCCCGAGGTGGACGTCGGACTCGCCGGTGCGGAACTCCCCTGCGGGATAACACATGGGCGCGGAACCGTCGCAGCAGCCGCCGGACTGGTGGAACATCAGGTCGCCGTGCGAGGCCCGGAGGCGGCGGAGCACCGCCGCCGCCTCCGCGGTCACCGCCACGCGGGGCATCAGAAGAAGCCCAGGGCGTTCGGGGAGTAGCTGACGAGCAGGTTCTTGGTCTGCTGGTAGTGGTCGAGCATCACGCGGTGGTTCTCGCGGCCGATGCCGGACTGCTTGTAGCCGCCGAACGCCGCGTGCGCCGGGTAGGCGTGGTAGTTGTTCACCCACACGCGGCCCGCCTGGATGTCGCGGCCCGCGCGGTAGGCGACGGAGCCGTCGCGCGACCAGACGCCGGCGCCGAGGCCGTAGAGGGTGTCGTTGGCGGTCTTCATGGCGTCGTCGTAGTCGGAGAACGACGTGACGGCGACGACCGGGCCGAAGATCTCCTCCTGGAAGATCCTCATCTTGTTGTCGCCCTCGAAGATCGTCGGCGTCACGTAGTAGCCGCCGGACAGTTCGCCGCCGAGGTCCGCGCGCTCGCCACCGGTCAGGACGCGGGCGCCCTCCTGCTTGCCGATGTCGATGTACGACAGGATCTTCTCCAACTGGTCGTTGGACGCCTGCGCGCCGATCATCGTCTCGGTGTCGAGGGGGTGGCCCTGCTTGATCGCACGCGTCCGTTCCACGGCGTCGCCGAGGAACTCCTCGTAGATCGAGCTCTGGATCAACGCCCTCGACGGGCACGTGCAGACCTCGCCCTGGTTCAGCGCGAACATCGTGAAGCCCTCGAGTGCCTTGTCGTAGAAGGCATCCCGCTGCGCTGCCACGTCGGAGAAGAACACGTTGGGCGACTTGCCGCCGAGCTCCAGCGTGACCGGGATGATGTTCTCGCTGGCGTACTGCATGATCAACCGGCCGGTGGTCGTCTCGCCGGTGAACGCCACCTTCGCGACGCGCCGCGAGGACGCCAGCGGTTTGCCCGCCTCGACGCCGAAACCGTTGACGATGTTCACGACGCCCGGCGGCAGCAGGTCGGCGATCAGCTCCATCAGCACGTGGATCGACGCCGGGGTCTGCTCGGCGGGCTTGAGCACCACCGCGTTGCCCGCGGCCAGTGCCGGTGCGAGCTTCCAGACCGCCATCAGCAGCGGGAAGTTCCACGGGATGATCTGGCCGACGACGCCGAGCGGCTCCTGGAAGTGGTACGCCACCAGGTCTTCGTCGATCTGCGAGATGCCGCCCTCCTGGGCGCGGATCACGCCGGCGAAGTAGCGGAAGTGGTCGACGGCGAGCGGCAGGTCGGCGGCGAGCGTCTCGCGGATGGCCTTGCCGTTCTCCCACGTCTCGGCGACCGCGAGCGCTTCGAGGTTGGCCTCGACGCGGTCGGCGATCTTGTTCAGGACGTTGGCGCGCTCGGCGGGGGAGGTCCTGCCCCACGCGCGGGCGGCGCCGTGGGCCGCGTCGAGCGCGCGGTCGACGTCCTCCGCGGTGCCGCGGGCGATCTCGGTGAACTCCTCGCCGGTGACCGGGGTGGGGTTGGCGAAGTACTCGCCCTTGGCGGGCGGCACGTACTCGCCTCCGATGAAGTGGTCGTACCGGTCCCGGTACGTCACCACGCTCCCGGGCTGGCCTGGGGCCGCGTACTTCGTCATCGTCGAAACCTCCCGCATCGTTGCGACCAGGGTGGCGACGCTAGGTAGTGCGACGTTTCACCGACGTTGCATCCGAAAGGAGTAACGCGAGGCGCCAGAAGGACCGTCATCCTGAACTGGTGACGGACCTCGGCGAAGCAACGCGGCCGGTGATCGCCGAGTCGTGGCGGCGGTCCCTCGCGGCGCGCGTCGACCCGGACCGGCACGAGGCGCCGGTCGTCTACGCGCCGGACGAGATCGCCGACCTGCGCGGCACCCACCCGCTGGCGTCCGCCGTGCCGCTGCTCAAGCACACGCTCTCGATGGACGAGACGATCATGATCGTCACGGACACGCGCGGTCACATCCTGTGGTGCGAGGGCGACAACGGCGTGCGGCACAAGGCAGAACGCGTCCACCTCACCGAAGGCTCGCGCTGGAGCGAGGACGCGATCGGCACCAACGCGATGGGCACGGCGCTCGCCACCGGCAAGCCCGTCACCGTGCACTCGCGCGAGCACCTCGTGCGGACCTACCACGGCTGGACGTGCGCGGCGAGCCCGATCCGCGACCCCCACAGCGGGCTGCTGCTGGGCGTGGTCGACGTCAGCGGGCCGCTGAAGACCATGCACCCGGCCGTCGCGCAGCTCGTGTCCGCCGCGGCCCAGCTCGCGGAGCACCACCTGCGGCAGCACCTCGTGCCGAGCGGGCACGTGCTGACGTTGAACTTCCTCGGCGGGCTGCACGCGGACCTCGACGGACGGCCGCTGGTCCTCACGCTGCGCAACGCGGAGGTGCTCACGGCACTCGCGCTGCACCCCAGGGGACTGACCGCCGAACAACTCGCATTGCTGCTCTATGGTGAACGAGGGAACCCGACCACGGTCCGCGCTGAGCTGCACAGGTTGCGCGCTCAGCTCGGTGGTGTGCTGCTGACCAGACCGTACCGGCTGGACGCCGTCGTCCACGGCGACTTCCTGAACGTCCGCACGGCGCTGAGGTCAGGCGACGCGCGACAGGCCACCCGGCACTACAGCGGCGAGCTGCTGCCCCGTTCGGACGCACCGCTCGTGCGCGAGGAGCGGGCGGATCTCGCCGCCGCGGTGCGCAGGGGTGTGCTGGACGAGGGAGACGCCGACGCGCTGCTGTCGTTCGCCGACACGGCGGAGGACGCCGAGGTGCTCGAACGGCTGCACCTGATGCTCCCGGCCACCGATCCCCGTCACGCTCTTGTCTCCTCGCGCCTGCGAAGGGCGTTGGAATAGGCTTCCCTGCGGGGGAGGACGAAGTGAAGCAGTGCATCAACTGCATGACCCGGTTGCCGCGCAAGGAGGTCACCGAGGTCGCGTGGTGCGCCCTGTGCGCGCCCTGCCTTCAGGTCGTGTCGGACCAGATGAAGCTGGTGCACGACCGGCCGGGTGGCGCCGACGTGCAGATCTACCAGTGCGGCTGGTGCGGTGTCGCGCGCTCCTGCGGCGTCGGCTGGCGCACGCGGTGCCTGGTGTGCCTGGACGACAGGTCCGTCCCGGATCCGGCCGTGCAGAAGATCGCGCACCGGCTCGAGCTCGACGGAACCTGGCGGGAGAACTCGGAGTTCATCGCCGCGACGACCGTGAAGATCCGGCTGGCGAAGTACTTCCAGCCCGGCTGGACCGTGCTCGCGACCGACGTCCACGGGTTGCCGTGGACCGGGTTCCGCTGGCTGACGAAGTCGCACGGCACCTGGGGTCGCAACGCCGAGACGGGCGAGGTCGTGCGGCTGCGGCATTCCCGCGGCGAGGAGAACCTGCTCTACCTGGTGCGGTACGGGAAAGTGCTCAAGTTCGGGCGCGGCAACGCCGAACGCGTCCGTGCGCACGTGGAGCTGGGCGCGGTCCCCGTGCTCGTGCTGACCGCGTCCCGGCAGGACGTCACCGTCGCCAGGGACCGCCTGAAACGCCTGCACCGCACGGAGATGGTGTCGCAGCGCACGCCGGTGGACCTGTTCGCGGTGCTGCCGGACGGGGTCGACGTCACCGACCGCTACCCGCGCCGCTGAAGGTGGCGAACGCACTCAGGAAACCAGGACCCCGCTGTTCTCGCCGAGGCCGTTGGCGCCGAGCACCTCGTGCCACCGCGCGACGACGACCTTTAGGTTCTCCTTGCCCGCCAGCGGACGCAGATCCACTGTGCCGTCACCACCCATGAGCTGGAGGAATCGCAACGATGGAAGGTCAGCGAGCGGATCGAGCGCGCATTGGACCTCTGTGTCCAGGTACAGGGTCTCCAGTTCGGGCAGGTTCTCGAGTGCGCCCAGATCCTGAAGGCCTGTGCCCTCCACCCTCAGCCGGGAGAGGCTCTCGAACACCTCGATGCCCTTGAGCGAACGGAAGTTCGGCACATTGCTGAGCTCCAGTCCGATGATCGAACTCGCCGCGGTGCAGCGGCCGATCGAGGTGAGAGAGCAGTTCGAGATGCTGAGGTGCCTGAGGTCACCGGTGTTGAGCACGTGGTCGAGCCGGTCCAGGCCCAGTGGCTTGACCAGGCTCACCGAGCGCAGGTTCGGCAACTTCTTCATGGCCTGAACCAGGTCATCGACCGCCACCGACTCCAGGTGGAGGTTGCGCAGACCGGTCATGTGGTCGAGGTTGGTGCCGATCTCGACGCCGCCCTTGCCTCGGCAGACCAATGCCTCGAGCTGAAGGCCGGACAGTGAGCGCAGTACTCGTACATCGCCGCTCTCGTCCACGATGGAGAGGACCTTCAACGTCTTGACCGCGTTGAGCTCGGACAGCACTGCAGCGCCAGGTGAGGGCAGGCTGAGAGTGGTGAGGTTCGGCAGTGTGGTGAGCGCGGTCAGTTCGCCCGGCTTGGGTGCGGTGCCGAGAAAGCAGGCGACTTTCTGCACCCCTTTCAGGTGGTGTACTGCGGGGACGAGTTGAAGCTGGTAGAGCTCGATGTACCCGTCCGGGAAGGTTGCGTGGGCCAGTACTTCTCGCGCGTACTCGTCCACGTTGAAGTACGACCAGACCGCGGTCAGGGCGCTGGCGACGTTTGGGCCGGAGTGGTTCGCGGCGAAGTGGCGCAGTACGGGATAGGCAGACCTTGTGCCCAACAATCCGGCGGTGTGGACTGTGAAGGTTGCCTCGATTCTGTCGAACGTCCTCGGTGTGAGCAGGAGCGGCAGGACGTCCTCGCCGATCAGGGCAAGGGCCCTGGCCTGGTCCATCGATCTGGGCGGCACCAGGTCCGCGACGCAGGCGAGCAGGTCCTGGCGCAGGCCGGGGTCGAGCCGCTTGGCGGTTTCCAGGCATCTGACGCACAACACCTTCAGCGCGAGTTGGTGCTGTTCGTCGGCCTCCTGTGCTTTGGTGCGGAGTTCACGCAGGAACCTGTCGCGTTCGTGCTTGCGCGCGTGGCCGACGGCGAGGGTGATCACCTCGCTGTAGGTGTCGAGGTGGGCGTGCGCGAGCAAGGCTTCCAGCGAGTCCGTGTCGACGAACTTCTTCGCCGCCAGGTACTCCTGGAACGTCCGGTGGATGAAGTCGACCGACTCGGCGTCCCGTTCGCGCAGCAGTCCGCTGCGCAACAGCAGCGTGTCGTAGACGGTCTCGGGGTCGCCGTCGAGGTGGTTGGCTCGCAGCGAGCGGGCGACCTGGTCCAGGACGCGGTTGCGGGGCGCCGCCACGAAGTTGTTGACCGTGAGCCAGTGGGCGAGGTCTTCCAGGACGGCCTGTTTGTCCTCGGTGGTCAGGTCGGCCTGCGACGGGACGTTGCGTTCGTCGTCGCGCCGGGACAGCAGCATCTCCAGTGCCGTCCGGTAGATCTCCATGCGGTCGCGGGGGAGGCTCGACCGGCGATCCCTGTTCAACGCGCACAGCAGGGCGCACAGCAACGGATTGGTGGCCAGCGAGGTCAGCGCCCTGCTCGCGTCGATCGCGGCCAGCAGCCGGCGCTCGAACTCGGGCAGATCGCGGCGCTCGTCCGGGTCCTCGACCCGCAGCAGCACGGCCTTGTGCCAGTACCGCACGAAGGCGCGCACGTTCTCCGGCGACATCGGCTGGAGGTGGGTGAGGTGCACACCGGGCAGTTCCAGCCAGTTGTCGTCGACGGACGGCGGCCGTGAGGTGATGACGCAGCGCAGTCGCGGGTAGACGCGCAGGAGGTCCTCGACCCAGGCGTGAGCACGGGCGCGGTGTTGTTCGCCGAGCTCGTCGACACCGTCCACGAGCAGCAGGCCCCGGCCGCTCGCGCACACCCGGTCGACCCAGCTCGCCGGCATCTGGTTGCGGATCGCCCAGCCGGCACCGTCCACCAGCTCGCCCACCCCCGGCAACGGCCGCTCCGCGTAGTTGCGCAGCTGCACCAGGAACGGGACGGTGTCGTTCCACGCGCTCATCTCGTGGTCGAACGACCGCTCGGCACCGCGGACGGCCAGCCAGCGCAGCAGCGTCGTCTTGCCGGAACCGGCTTCGCCCGAGATCAGCACCCGGCGGTGCTGGGCGAGGGCGGCGCAGACGTTGGCGCCGTGGGCGTCGGCCGTCATGCTGTGGCTGACCGCGGATCCCGCGGGGTGGTCGACGGCGGTGAGCGTCACGTAGGCGACGCTGAGGGAGTAGCGCCTGCTCGTGACGCCGAGCGAGGCGCCGAAGATCTGCATCTGGTCGAACTTGTCGGCCACCACCCGGCGGTAGTCGACCTCGAACCGCCGGTCGCCCTCTGACGCCTCGGCCGTGGCGGAGAGCTGCGGCATGCGGTCGAGCACGGTGCGCAGCTCCTTGATGATCTGGGTCTCGCGTTTCAGCACCTCCACCAGCGCCCGGTTGGTGAAGGCCGGCAGCGTCTTGACGACCTCGACCAGGTAGGACACGGCCTCCTTGAGCACGATGGCGTAGAGCGCCCGCGCGAGCTCGCCGAGATCGGCATCGGGAGCGGACTCGGCGAGCGGCCTGAGGAGCGCGCGCACGTCCACGACGTCGCTGCCGAAGAGCTTCTCGTCGTCGAGTTCGGCGCGTTCGAGCGTGACCGCCACCGCGACCAGCGCCGCCGCGCGCTCGTTGTCGTCGATGCCGTCGGCCTCGGCGTCGCTGAACCGCTGGACCCGGTCGGCGACGTCCTCCGCCAGCTGCTCGAACTGGCGGTTCAGCCTGCGCTGGGCGAGAACGGGAAGACCGCCCAGCGCGCTGAGCTGGACGAGGGACAGCTCGCGGTTCGCCTGGTCGGTCTTGCGCCGCAGCCAGCTGCGGCCGGCCTGCTGCGCGACAGAAGAGCCGATGCGCAGGAACAGCGTTTCCCAAGCAGGCATCCGTCGTCCCGTTCGTCGTCGGTTCATCCGAAGATCGCGGACCGCCGATGCGTCGTTACGGCGGGTTGACGATCTGGGTACTCCACCGCGGTGGACGAGATCGTCGTGGTGGGACAGATAGCGCGGGACCTGGTCCTCGTCGTCGACGAGGTGCCGGGTCCCGGCGGTGCGGCACCGGTGCGCGAGCGCCGCGAGATGCTCGGCGGCAAGGGCGCGAACATCGCGGTCGGCCTGGCCCAGCTGGGCGCTGCGGTGCGGCTCGTGGGTGTGGTCGGGGACGACGACGTCGGCGAGCGGCTGATCGCGCGGGCCGCCGCGGACGGGATCGAGACCTCGTCCGTCGTGCGGCGGCAGGGCTGCGCGACCGGGTTGATCGTGAACGTGGTGGCCGACGGGTGGCGGTACCTCGAAGACCTGCCCGACGGGGTGCTGCTGCGGGAGTCCGACGTCGACGCGGACGTGGTCGCGCGTGCCGGGGCGGTCGTCGTGCAGCTGCAGCAGCCGCCCGAGGTCGCGGTGAAGGCGGCACGGGCGGCGACGGGCCGGGTCGTTCTCGACGGGTCCCCGGAACGGCTGCGAGACGAACTGCTGGCGTGCGCGGACGTCGTGCGGGCCGACCACCGGGAGGCCGAGCTGCTGGCCGGCCGGAAGATCACCGGCGCGGACGACGCGGTGCGCGCGGCGCGTGAGGTGATGGAGCGCGGCCCTGGGTTCGTGGCGTTCGCCGTGGACGGTGTGGGCAACGTGTTCGTCTGGGACTCCGGTGAGCTCGTGGTGCCGCTGGGGGACGTCGAGGTCGTCGACACGACCGGTGGTGGCGACGCGTTCGTGGCGGCGCTGACCTTCGCGCTCGGCCGCGGGGACGACCCGGCACGGGCCGCGCGGCTCGCCGTGCAGGCCTCCGGGGACACCGTCACCCGCCCCGGCGGACGGCCGGACCTCACCGGGTGCTGATCAGGCGCGTTATCGTTGTTGCGTCCGATGAGGGGAGGTCCGGGGTGCGAGTGCTCGCCGTCGTGCTGCTGGTGCTGTTCTCGGCCGCCCCCGCGCACGCCGCCACGGGCACGTACCTGCGCATCGGACACTTCTCGATGGACTCCGCGCGCGTGGACGTCACGCTCGACGGCGCGAAGCTCGGCACCCTCGACTACTCCCAGCTGTACGACTACCGCCGCGTCGAGCCGGGCGACCACGCCGTCGAGTTCCGCGCGGACCCCGGCTCGCCGGTGCTGAGGTCGGTGCTCGTGCACGCGGGCACGGGCAAGGCGTACACGGTCGTCGACATCGCCTCGGCGATGAAGGTGCTGGAGGACGACGTCAGCCTGCCGCCCAACGGCCAGGCGCGGCTGCGGGTCCTCAACGCCGGTGACGCCGAAATGGACCTCCTGCGCGGCAGCGTGTTCGTGCACCGCAACGTCCAGGCGAACTCCACGACCGGCTACGCGGTGATGCTGCCCGGTTCGGACGCGCTGCAGGTCCTGCCGCGCGGCAAGGACTCCACGCGGCTGGAGGCGACGCTCGAGTCCGGCGCGGTCTACACGCTGCTGGTGAGCGCGCGCCGCATCGAGCTGCGCACCGACGCCAAGGGCGCCGAGGTCGTGCCCGGCGGTGGCCAGGAGACGGGCTTCGGCGGCATGGCGGGCGGCTGGGACTGGGTGACCGCGCTGGTCATCGCGCTCATCGTGGGCATCGCGATGTTCTCGGTGCGCGGCAGGCTCTTCCGGTTCGGCTGATGAGCAAGGGCAAGCTCGTGATGGGCGCCGCCATCGTGGTCGCGTTGATCTACATCGTGAAGGATCCCGGCGCGGAGAAGGTCCCCGAGCCGGTGACGGTGAAGATCCCGTCGATCGGCGTCGAGACCTCGCTGGAAGCGCTGAAGGTGGACTCCTCAGGGGTGCTGGAGCCGCCGACGCGCGCGGACAGGGCCGGCTGGTACGCCAAGGGGGTCGCGCCGGGCGACGCAGGGCCCGCCGTGATCGCGGGTCACGTCGACTCGAAGACCGGGCCGGGCGTGTTCTTCCGGCTGCCCGAGCTGCGGCCCGGCGCCGAGGTGCTGGTCGAGCGCAAGGACGGCAGCAAGCTCACGTTCGTCGTGAACCACACGTACTCGACGGAGAAGACCGCGTTCCCGACCGCCGTCGTGTACGGGCCGACGCCGTTGTCCGAGCTGCGCCTGGTGACGTGCGGCGGCGACTTCGACCGCGTGGCGGGCAGCTACCGCAACAACGTCATCGTCGAAGCGGTGCTGAAGGTCTGACGGCCAGGAAGTGGCAACAACTGCGGGCTGCCGCGTCCCGTGCCAGCATCCGGCACATGAGCGATGAAGTGCACAGTCACGAGCACAGCCACGGCGACGTCACCCACACGCATCCGCACGGGGCACACACGCACGAGCACGTCGAACACGAGCACACCCACACGCACGGCGGCGAGACGCATTCGCACACCCACGTCCACGACGCCGGTCATCTGGAGGAACACGAACACTCGCACGGCTGACCGGGGTTATCGTCACCTCCGCCGCAGTGGGGGAGGGCCGCGTGGTCGCCAGGATCGTGTTCGGACTCTTCGCGGCGGTGGCGTTGCTGTTCGGAGCGGCGCTCATCGCCCTGTACGTCGTGGACTGGCCGTTGCCCGCGGACGTCGAGGAGTGGGGTCTCATCCCCGGCCCGCTGGCGTTCGGCATCTGGTGCGGCGGCCTGTCGCACTCGAAGGACTTCACCCAGCAGCTCCGGCTGGGCGGGCTCTGCATGATTCTCCTGGTCATCGCCACCACGGGCGTCGGGCACGTGGTGGCGCTGCTGGCCGGCGAGGGCGCGAGAGACCACCTGATCGTCGGCGTCTACGGCGCCGTCCACGTGGTCGTCGCGGTGTCCGTCGTCTGGGCGGCGGCGAAAAATCGGTGGCCGGTGCCCGAAGCCGGGTGAGGGGGATACGCTGCTCCAGCTGCCGCCTTCCACGTTGACGCGGCAGGAGCAGTGCGAGTGTCTCGAATGGCGAAAATCCTTGCCACGCTGGCCCTTCTGGGCGGCCTGACCCCGGTGGCGCAGGCGGCACCGGCGTGCTGGCAGGAGTTCTGCGGCAAGTACCCACCCGCACCCCAACCGGGGCAGTGGTCGTCCGCCCACGTCTCCTACGGCACGAACGGCAAGCTGAAGTACGCCTCCGACAAGGACGGCAACCGCGTGCCGGACTTCAGCTACGTCGGCTACCACTACGGCGAGAAGCCGCTGCCCACCGTGCCGGACGCGGTCACGATCAGCCCCGTCGCCGGTGACAACACGGCGCGCATCCAGCAGGCGATCGATCAGGTCGGCGCCCGCACCCCCGACGCGAACGGGCACCGCGGCGCGGTGAAGCTCGCCGCCGGGCGGTACGAGATCCGCGGGACCGTGCGGATCAGGCACAGCGGCGTGGTGCTGCGCGGATCCGGTGACGCGACCACGCTGTTCGGCCGCGGTGACACCCCGCACCAGCGCACGGTCGTGGTGCTCGGCAGCGATGCGAAAACGCCCTGGACGACCGGCTCGGCCACCGAGGTGACCACGCCGTTCGTGCAGGTCGGCTCGCTGAGCCTGGAGGTCGCGAACGCCGCGCAGTTCAAGGTGGGCCAGGAGGTCGTGGTCCGGCACCCGTCGTCGCAGAAGTGGATCGACGCGGTCGGCGGCGGCGGTGTGGTGCAGGACGCCAAGTGGACGCCGGGATCGATGGACCTGCACTGGGTGCGCCGGATCAGGGCGATCGACGGGCGCAGGCTCACGTTCGACGCGCCGGTCTACAACCACCTCGACCGGTCGCTGACGGTCTCCACGGTCGCGCCGGTGACCTCGCGCACCCTCGTCAGCGAGTCCGGTGTGGAGAGTCTGCGGGTCGACATCGAGACCAAAGGCGGCGAGGACGAGAACCACGCGTGGAACGCGATCGGCGTGTTCGGTGCGGACAACAGCTGGGTGCGGGGCGTCAAGACCCGCTACTTCGGCTACGCGGGCGTGGTCACCGAACGGTCGGTGCGGATCACCGTGAAGGACGCGCAGGCAACGGATCCGGTCGCGATCCGCACCGGCGGCCGGATGTACAACTTCGCCGCCAACAGCAACTCAGACCTGATCCTGTTCACCGGCCTGCACGCGGCCAAGGCGCGGCACGCGTTCGTCAGCAACGGCGCCAACACCGCGGCAGGCGTGGTGTGGCATCGGGCCACTGTGGACGGTGGCGACGCCGAGGCGCACCGGCGGTGGAGCCAGGGACTGCTGTTCGACAACATCCGCGAGGTGGGCACCGGCGGCAACCAGGCCAAGCTGATCAACCGCGGTGACTACGGCACCTCGCACGGCTGGGGCGCCGCGCACTCGGTGGTCTGGGACTACAACAAGGAGATGGTCGTCCAGAAGCCGCCGACCGCGCAGAACTACGCCGTGTCCAACGAGGGCACCCGGCGCTCGCAGCCGTACTTCCCCGGGCCGTGGGGGAGCATCGAGATCAAGACCGGGCCGCTGGTGCCGGAGTCGTTGTACGAGGCGCAGGTCGTCGACCGGCTCAGTGGGACTCGCGGCTGACCTCGCTGCCGCTGGAGCCGACCAGGAAGTCCAGGTCGGCTCCGGTGTCGGCGCCCTGCGCGTGGTCGACGTAGAGCCGTTCCCAGCCGCGTTTCGGTGCCGCGAACGCCTCCGACATCGCCGTGCTGGGGGTGCGGGATCCGAAGTCCGGCGCCTCCACGTCGATGCGCCGGTTCTCCACGTCCAGCACGATGACGTCGCCGGTGCGGACCAGCCCGAGCGGCCCACCTGCGGCCGCCTCCGGTGCCACGTGCAGCACGACCGTCCCGTACGCGGTGCCGCTCATGCGTCCGTCGCAGATGCGGACCATGTCGCGCACGCCCTGTTCCAGGAGCTTCTTGGGCAGCGGCATGTTCGACACCTCCGGCATGCCCGGATAGCCGCGCGGCCCACAGCCGCGCAGCACCAGCACCGAGTCCGCGTCCACGTCGAGGTCAGGGTCGTCGATGCGGGCGTGGAAGTCCTCGATGCTGTCGAACACCACGGCCTTTCCGCGGTGCCGCAACAGGTTCGGCGACGCGGCCGCCGGTTTGATCAACGCGCCGAGCGGGGCGAGGTTGCCGCGCAGCACCGCGATCCCGCCCTCGGCGATGATGGGTTCGGCGCGGCTGCGGATCACTTCCGGGTCCCAGATCGGGGCGTCCTCCAGGTAGTTGACGAGCGGCTGCCCGGTGACGGTCAGGCCCGTCGGATCGAGCAGGTCGCGGACCTCCCGCAGCACCGCCAGGAGTCCGCCCGCGCGGTGGAAGTCCTCCATCAGGAACCGGCCGGCGGGCTGGAGGTCCACGAGCAGCGGGACACCGGAGCCGATGCGGTCGAAGTCGTCGAGGGTGAGGTCGACGCCCAAGCGCCCGGCGATGGCGAGCAGGTGGACCACGGCGTTGGTCGAGCCTCCGATCGCGGCCAGCGCCACGATCGCGTTGTGGAAGTTCGCCTTCGTGAGGAACGTGCTGGGGCGCCGGTCCTCCGCGACCAGCTCGACGACCAGGCGGCCGGTGCCGTGCGCGGCCTCCAGCAGCCGGCTGTCCGGTGCCGGGGTGCCCGCCACGCCGGGGACGACGGTGCCGAGCGCCTCGGCGACGAGAGCCATCGTCGAGGCGGTGCCCATGGTGTTGCAGTGGCCGCGGCTGCGGATCATCGCCGACTCGGAGCGGGTGAACGCCTCCTGCGACAACGTCCCGGCCCTGACCTCCTCCGACAGCCGCCACACGTCCGTGCCGCAGCCCAGCGGCACCCCGCGGAACGTGCCGGTCAGCATCGGCCCGCCGGGCACCACGACCGCCGGGATGTCGACGGACGCGGCGGCCATCAGCAGCGCCGGGATCGTCTTGTCGCATCCGCCGAGCAGCACCACGCCGTCGACGGGGTTGGCGCGCAGCATCTCCTCGGCGGCCATCGCCGCCATGTTCCGCCACAGCATCGCGGTCGGGCGGACGTTGGTCTCGCCGAGCGACACCACGGGCAGGTTCAACGGAATCCCGCCTGCCTCGTGCACGCCGTTCGAGACGGACGCGGCGACCTCGTTCAGGTGCGCGTTGCACGGCGTGAGGTCGGAGGCGGTGTTGGCGATCGCGATCTGCGGTCTGGTGAACGCGTCGTCCGGATTGCCCCGGCGCATCCAGGCGCGGTGGATGTAGGCGTTGCGGTCCTGTCCGGCGTACCAGTGCGCGCTGCGGAGGTTCACCCTCTCGTCGTACGGGTCGGCGTGAGGACGCGCAAGCCCTCGGCGCACCGGGTGGCGCGGACGGTCCAGTCCGGCGCCGCTACCGGATGCTCGCGAGGGCGTCCAGTGCCCGTTCGTCCAAGGGGCTGCCGTGGCGGTGCACGATCCGCCACGTGCCGTCCTCACGGCGGAAGACCGTGGTGACGCGCAACGCGTAGGTCTTGGGCGACCCGGCGGGATCGACGATCTCGGATCGCTCGATCGCGCACACGTACCCGAGATCGCCGCTCGACTCCGCGGCCACGACCTCGATGTCGAGGGATCTGCTGCCGTGGAACCACTTCTCGATCGTGTCGAAGATCTGTTCCACCTCGGTCCAGCCGACGCCGCCCATCGCGGCGCCGAACAGCACCACGGGTTCCGTGCGCGACCACATCTGTTTGCGCGGCCCGGCGTCGCCGTTGTGCAGGCTTTCGATGTCGCGGTGGAGCAGCGGCAGCACCTCGTCCTGGAAGCTCATCCGACCGGCCTCTCTCGTGCGGTGGGTCCGGACAGCATGACTCTCCGGACCCGTCCGCGCAGGCCGCGGCGGCTCAGGCCACGACGATGTCGTCTCCCTTGACCTTCGTCCTGATCCGCGGCAACGGCTTCTTCGCCGGGCCTTTCTTCCGCTTGCCGTCCACCGAGCTGAACCGGCTGTCGTGGCACCAGCAGATGATCAGGTTGTTGTCGACCTCGCTGCACATGCAGCCGGCGTGGGTGCATTTGGCGTCGAACGCCGTGTACGTGCCCTTCTTCGGCTGCGCGACCACGACGGACGTCTCGTCGTCGAAGTAGACGACGACACCGCCGTTGAGCGGCACGTCGGCCTTCTTCGCGAGAACCGTGCCGGGCGGGAGCTTGCCGCACGGCTCGACGTCCGAGGCCGCCGCGGTGCCGGTCGTGAGGGCGGCCGCGGCGCAGCCGCCGATGAAGCAGCGGCGGCTGATGGTGGTGGGGGTGTCCGGGAACTCCATCGCTCACTTCCTGCCGTGGTGACACGCGGCGGAGGCGGCCTGTCCACCTTGGCGCGACCGGCGGGCTCGCGGCGAGTCCCGGATTTTCGGCCGCGGGGAAAACGCGACGGATCCTCTGGATCGGAACAGAGGGTGGAATCACCCTCAACGGGGTAAACGGCCCATACGTCAAGCAGTCGGCGCTGTTGCACCGTTGGGGCGAAAGGCGGCGTCGTGTTCATGACCGCGGTTCGGGATTACGCACGCCGGGTGTCCGCGGAACTCGGTTTGAGCGGCGAGTCGTCGTGCGTCGACGAGGAGCGGCCGCTGCGGCTGTACCTCGCCGTGGACGGCCGGCTGCCGGGACACCCCGGTCGTGACGTGGCACTGCTCTGGACGGACGGCCGCGGCTGGGAGCTCGCGGTCGAGGAGCCCGGTGGCACCGAACTGACCGTGGTGGCCCGGTTACGGGGTGCGGTCGAGCCTCCGCCGCGCACGGTCGCGCGGTGGGCGGGCAGGCTGCTGTCAGGCCAGTGGCCGGTCCCCGGCGAACAGGTGGACCGGCCACTGGTCAGGCGAGCGGGTTAGCCGACGGTGACCGGCTCGGGGGTCTCGCGCTCGTACGAGTCCAGCGCGGTGCCCTCGACGTCGAGCTCCGGCAGCCAGCGCAGCCACTTCGGCAGCCACCAGGCGCGCTCACCGATCAGCGCCAGCGCGGCGGGCACGAGGACCATGCGGACCACGAACGCGTCCACGAAGATGCCCACGGCCAACGCGAAGGCGATCGACTTCACCGTCGCCTCGCCCGCAGGGACGAAGCCCGCGAACACCGAGAACATGATCAGTGCGGCAGCCACGACGACCGGGGCGGCCTGGCGGAAGCCCGTGGTGATGGCCTCGACCGGCTGCGCGCCGCGGTGGTGCGCCTCGTGCATCCGGGACACCAGGAAGATCTGGTAGTCCATGGCCAGGCCGAACAGGATGCCGATCACCAGGATCGGGGTGAGGCTGATCAGCGGTCCGGTGCTGTCGAGGTTCACCGCGCCGGCGAGCCAGCCCCACTGGAACACCGCTACGGTGGCGCCGAGCGACGCGCCGATGGTGAGCAGGAAGCCGAGCACACCCACGAGCGGCACGAGCAGCGAGCGGAACACCAGGATCAGCAGGACCAGCGCCAGGCCCACGACGACGGCCAGGTAGATCGGCAGCGCGCGGTCCAGCGACGTGGCCACGTCGACGCTGACGGCGGTGGCGCCGGTGACGTAGGCCCTGCCACCCTCCACTCCGGACAGTTCGGCGCGCAGATCGGCGACGAGCTGTTCGGTGGCGGCGCTGTCCGGGCCGGACTTCGGGATCACCGTGACCATCGCCGCGGAGCCGTCCGGACTCGGCTGCGCGGGCGTCACCAGGGCGACGTCGGACATCTTCGCGATCGGTTCCGCGGCCTTGGTGGCGGTCGCGGCGGCACCGTTGCCCTCGACGAGCACGATGATCGGACCGTTGAAGCCCTCGCCGAAGCCCTGCGCAAGGATCTGGTCGGCGCGCTCCTGGGTGGAGCCGGCCGGCGGCTTCTGGATCAGCGTGGTGTCCATGGAGGCCACCGGGACCGCGACGATGCCGAGCGCCACGATCGAGAGCAGCAGCGCGACGACGCGGTTGCGCGTGACGGCACCGGCCCAGCCGCGGATGACGCCGCGGTCGGCGGGCTCGGGGGCGGCGGCGGAGCGTTCCCTGCGGGTGAGCACGCGGCGGCCGAGCATGCCCAGCACGGCGGGCACCAGCGTGACGGCGATCAGCACCGCGACGACGATCGTGGCGGCGGCCGCGATGCCCATCTGCGTGAGGAACGGGATGCCCGCGATCGCGAGACCCACCAGCGCGATGACGACGGTGAGACCGGCGGTGACGACGGCGGAACCGGCGGTGCCGACCGCGGTCGCGACGGCGTGGCCGACGTCGGAGCCGCGGCGCAGCTCCTGGCGGTAGCGGTTGATGATGAACAACGCGTAGTCGATGCCGACCGCGAGGCCCAGCATCGAGGCGAGGATCGGCGTGGTCGACTGCAGGTCCATGAACCCGGTCGCGATGGTGATGCCGAGCGCGCCGATTCCGACGCCGATCGCGGCGGTCAGCAGGTTCATGCCCGCGGTCACGAGCGAGCCGTAGGTCAGGGCGAGCACGACGAGCGCCAGCACGACACCGATCGCCTCGGTCGGGCCGCCGACGTGCGGCGTCTCCTGCATCGCGGTGCCGGTGACCTCGACGGTCAGTCCGGCGGCCCGTGCCTTGTCGACGGCCTTGAGCAGTTCGGACCGCTGGTCGGCGGTGACCTCGCCGGGCTTCACGTCGTAGGTGACGGTGCTGTAGCCGACGGTGACGTCGCGGTTCACGCTCGGCGCCGCCGGGTCGAGCGGGTTGGTCGCCGAACGGACCCCCTTGAGCGCCGCCTCGTCGGCCACCAGCTCGGTGATCGCCTTCGCGTGCTGCGGCAGTTTCTGGCCCTCGGGCGCCTGCACGACGACACGCGCGGACGCCGTCTCGCCGGAACCGAACTTCTGCTGGATGCGCTCGAGCGCGGTCGTCGACTCCTGGCCGGGGATGGACATCGAGTTGGACGTCTCACCGCCGAGCGTGAAGGCACCGGCGCCGGCGCCGATCAGCACGAGCAGCCAGATCAGGACGACCGGGAGCCGGCGCCGGTGCGCGCCCATTCCCAGTCTGTAGAGCAGTTTCGCCATGATGATCAGGCCTCCCGGTGCCCGAGTGCGTCGTAACAGGTTGCGAGGATCAGGGGACGCCACGTGGTCTTGTCGCCCTCCTGGTTGGCCATGAGCGTGAGCACGGCCATCGCGGTGAGCGCGCCGACGATCCGGATCGCGCGCGGCAGTTCCCGCTCGGGGTCGATGACGAACATCTCGTTGAGCAGCAGCTCGTCCTGCGCCTGCTGAGGGTCCTCACCCGGCGCGGTCATCGAGCGGAACAGCAGCGCGACCAGACCGGGCCGGTCGAGCGCGACGTCGGTGAGCAGCTCCAGCGCCCTCCGGTCGCGGGCGGGCCCGGCAGGTAGGGGGCTGACGAGCTCCAGCACCTGCCTGCTCAGCACGTGGCTCTGCTGCCACGCCGCCTCGAAGAGGGCTTCCTTGCTGGGGAAGTGGTGCAGCAGACCGGCTTTGGACAGGCCGACGGCGTCGGCGAGCGCCTTCAACGAGGTCTGCTCGAAACCGTGCCGCGCGAAGAGCGCGGCGGCGGCGTCGAGGATCTTCTCGTCGGCTCCGGTCCTGAGCTGTCGTGGCATGCACTCGAATTTACGGCGTTTACCGACCGGATCGGTAGGTAAACCGACCGAAATGGTCGGTGGCGTTCGTCACCCAGCCTGCCCGTCACTCTGATGGGTGATGTTTGCCCGGATTCACGCCTGGCGCCGTCTGGTAGATGTCCGGAAACCATGGTCATCTTCCTCGCGAGAGAAGGAGGAGCGCGGGGGAGCCGGGCTGGAGCAGGGAGGCCGCCGTGCTGTGAGAGCGCGCCGCCGAGGTGCGATGCCGGAGACCCGGTGTGGCGGGGACGGAAGCTGGAGCGCCATCGTGTGGTGCTGGGCGCCGGGCACGCCGGTTCTGGATGGAGATCGGGTACCTGCTCGGGATGGGGGAGGCGCTCGCCGGGAGGAGGGTCGACGAGCACCTCCACATCAGCGCGCCGCTGTGACCGCGCGAGTGATGGCGAACCACACCGCGCACCCCACCGCGATGCACACGGCCCACACCACGGCCGCCGGCACCTGGGGTTGCAAGGGCGGGAACACCGCGTAGTGCGTGAGGTAGATGGCGAGCGACGCACCGGCCAGCAGGCTCAGCGGGGTCAGCAGGCCGCGCGGCACCGGCACGCGGGACAGCGACAGCAGCAGGATCAGACCGGCGATGATGACGATCTCGCGGGAGAGGTCCTCCATGCGGCCGGGCACCATCGCGACGACCACCGCCACGACGAGGCACTTCTGCCACACCGCGGGGGAGCGCTGGGCGAGCCAGCCCAGCGCGATGAACCAGGCCGCGCCGAGCGTGGTCATGTTGCGGGCGAAGAAGTCGCCCTCGACGGTGAGCCGCAGGGCCAGCGTCAGGCCGAGCAACGCGAGCGCGAACGCGTAGCCGTGCCGTTGCTCGAAGCGCCTGACCGCCGGCACCGCGAACACCAGCGCGCACAACAGGAGCACGTGCACGAGGACCTCGACGAACCAGTAACCGGCGGCGCCGACGCGGGTGAAGTTGTTGACCAGCAAGACGTTGTCGAGCGTGACGTCGTCGGTGACCGCGACCCGGTAGCCGAGCCACAGCGACGTCGGCACCGCGATCAACGCCGCCGCGCGCAGGATGTGCCGCGGCCGGGCCGGCAGCAGGAACCTGGCCAGGTTCCAGCCCGCGACCACGAGCAGCAGGTGGGCGCCGCCGAGCAGCTTGAAGAAGCCCACGTGGGAGCCGACGATCAGCAGGATCGACAACGCCCGCAGCACGATCGTCGTGTCGATCATCGGTAGGCGGCGGTGCGTGGCGCGCAGCGACTCCAGTGCCGACACCGGCATCGTCGGCCAGTCGCCGGGCAGGTCGCCCAGCAACCGTTGCAGCTGCACGGTCATCTGGACGTAGCGCAGCGAGTCGCCGCCCAGTGAGGTGAACGTCGCGTCGGACGGCACGGACCGCACGCCGAGAACCGAGGCGAACACCTCGCGTACGGACGCCGAGGAGCGGTCAGGGGGTGCTGCGACCGCCCGGTAGTCGATTTTCCCGTTGGACAGCAAGGGAAACGACGTCACGGCGTAGGCGCGGACAGCCGGTGCGGGCAGGCCGGTCAGGGCGCGGATCAGCCGTGCCGCACGGTCGGCGTCCCCGAGCACCGCGACAACCAGGCCCTCGTCGTCGCCCGAGCAGGCGACCCGCAGGCCGTCCGCGAGCAGCGACCGCTCGACCTGGTCGAGATCGACGCGCAGCCCGAACGGCTTCACGAACCGGTTCTTGCGGCCGGTCACCGAGAACACGCCGTCCTCGAACGAGCCGAGGTCGCCGGTCCGCAGCTCGAACGTCGTGCGACCCAGCGCCAGGTCGTCCGCACACCGCGCATAGCCGAGCATCACGTTGGCGCCGCGGTAGACCAGTTCGCCGTCGTCGATCGACAGCTCCCCGCCGGGAACCGCGACACCGATCGCGGACGGGTGCGTCACGGCCAGCGAAGGCGGCAGGTACGCCATGCGCGCGGTGGCCTCGGTTTGGCCGTACATCACGAAGAACTGCCAGCCACGTGCGGCACCCAGCGACGCGTAACGGACGACATCTGCCGGAGCCAGCCGCCCGCCGGCCTGCGTCACGTACCGCAGCGACGGAAGATCCATGTCCTCGAAGCCGATGCTGTCGAGCAGCCCGAACGTGTGCGGCACGCCGTGCAGGCTCGTCACGCCGTGAGAACGCACCAGATCCCAGAACTCCGGCTCGATCACCGAACGCCCGGTCAGCACGAGCCCGGCCCCGCGCGCGAGGTTGCTGTTCACGACGGAGAGGCCGTAGCAGTAGTGCAGCGGCAACGACGTGATGGCGCGGTCGGACGCCCGGATGTCGAGGTACGACCCGATCGACGCGGCGTTCGCGGCGAGGTTGTCCGCGCTGAGCCGCACCAGCTTCGGCGACCCGGTCGTGCCGGACGTCGACAGCAGCAGCGCCAGCTCGGGGTGCAGCTCGTGCACCGTGCCCTCGTGCCGTTCGGTCCACGAGCCCGAGATCACCACGTCCGGGTCGTACGCCGCCACGAGTCCCGGCACCTGCGCCGCGGCGGCGAGAACGACCGGATGCCGTCCGCGCAACGCGGCCAGGTAGCACACGATCGACTCGACGTCGTTCTCCGCGGCGAGCAGCACCAGCCTGCGCGTGGTGCCGAGCCGTTCCGCGGCTGCGGCCACCCGCCGGTCCAGCTCCGCGTAGGTGAGTGCGCCGTCCGGGGCCACCAGGGCGAGCCGGTCGCCGTGCACCGCGAGGTTGTCCGCGAACCCGAGGTCCGCCGTGGCCGTCACGCGGTGTCCCCGAAGAACAACGCCGGGCCGTCGACCGACACCGCGACCGAGTCGCCGGGGCGCACCGAGATCCGGCCCTGCACGCGTGCCCGGACCTGTGCGCCGTCCGCGAGCCGCAGCAGAACCGTCGCGTCGTGCCCGTGGAACAGCACGTCGTCCACAGTGGACGGCACGCCGGCCGTCCCGAGCACGAGCTGCTCGGGACGCAGCAGAACCGTGCCGGGCCCGTCGCCGGACGTCCGCAACTCCCCGAGCGGCGTGGCCACCAGGCCGGAGCGGGCGACACCGCGGAACGTCACCGCGTCACCCACGAACAACGCCACCCCGAGATCGGCGGGCGAGGCGTAGATCGTCTGCGGCCTCGCGAACTGCGCCACGGCACCATCCCTGAGCACCACAACGTGATCCGCGATGCTCAACGCCTCTTCCTGGTCGTGCGTCACCAGCAACGCCGTCGCACCGGCCGCCCGCAACGTCGCGCGCACGTCCGCCCGCAGCTCCTCGCGCAGACCGGCGTCCAACGCCGAGAACGGTTCGTCGAGCAGCACCACCCCCGGCCGCGGCGCCAGCGCACGGGCCAGCGCCACCCGTTGCGCCTGCCCGCCGGACAACTGGGCGGGCATCCGCGCGCCGAAGCCCGCGAGTCCGACCAGGTCGAGCAGTTCCTCGACGCGATCGTCGCGCTCACCCCGGCGCAGCCCGAACCCGACGTTGCCCGCCACGCTGAGATGCGGGAACAGCGCGCCCTCCTGCGGCACGATCCCGATCCCGCGCTGTTCCGGCGGCACGTCGGCGGTCAGCTGCCGCCCGCCCAGCCACACCTCGCCGGAGGAGGCCGGGTGAAAGCCAGCCAGCACCCGCAGCAACGTCGTCTTGCCGCACCCGGAAGGCCCGAGCACCGCGAGCAGGCCACCTTCCGGCACCTCGAAGTCGACCTCGCGCAGCACGGGTTCCCCGCCGTAACCCGCGACCAGTCGCTTCACCGCCAAGCCGCTCACCGCTCACCTCCCGAGAACCGGTCCAGCACGAGCGCCGGAATCGCCGCCACCACGAGCAGAACCGCCGCGTAGGGCGCCGCCGCGGCGTACGCGCCGACCTCTGTCCGCGTCCACAGCTCGGTCGCCAGGGTGTCCACTCCGGTCGGACGCAACAGCAACGTGGCCGGCAACTCCTTGGCACACGTCAGGAACACGAGCGCGGTGCCGGCCAGGATCCCCGGCGTGGCCAGGGGAACGGTGACGCGCAACCCCGTCCGCAGCCGCCCGAGCCCGAGCGACCGCGAGACGTCCTCCAGCACGGGCGGTGCGTGCGCCACACCCGTGCGCACCGCTCCGACGGCCAACGGCAGGAACAGCACCGCGTACGCGAACGCGAGCATCGGCATCGTCTGGTACAGCGCCGGAGCGAACCGGATCCCGAAGAACACCAACGCCAGTCCGACCGTGATGCCCGGCAGCGCGTGCCCGGCGAAACTGGCCAGCTCGACCCCTCGTGCGAGCCGGCCCTGGTGCCGTGCGGCCAGAATCCCCACCGGCAGCGCCAGAAGCAGCGTCAGCAACGCTCCCAGCGCCGACACCGCGACGGTGTTCCCCGTCGTGGCGAGCACATCCGCCGCGGACGACGTCGAGGTGCCCTCCACGAGCCACCACACGAGACTGATCACGGGCACCCCGAGCGTCAGCAGCACCAGCACCGCGGCCCCCGCCAACGCCGGCACCCGAGCCCGTCCCAGCGGCACGGTGAGCGGTTGTCGCCGGCCGCGATGCGCCACGACACCGCGAGCCCGTCGTTCGCCGACCGTCAACGCGATCGCCAGCACCACCAGCACCACGCCGAGCACCGCCGCCGGGGTGCGGTCGAACGACGCCCGGTAGCTCGTGTAGATGCCGAGCGTGAACGCCTCGTACCGCATCAGCGACACCGCGCCGAAGTCGCTCAGCACGTACAGCGCGACCAGCAACCCGCCCGCCAGCGCCGCGGGCCGGATCTGCCGCAGCGTCACGGAGAAGAACACCTGACGGCTGGTCCTGCCGAGCGACCGCGCGACCTCCTCCACCGCAGGATCGGCCGTGCGCAACGCGGCCGCGACCGGCAGCAGCACGTACGGGTACGACACCAGCGTCAGCACGACGAACGCGCCCGCGAACCCGGTGAGGTCCGGCACCACGGAGATCCAGGTGAACCCGGCGACGTAGGACGGCACCGCCAGCGGCAGCACCAGCAGCACGCCGAAAACCCGTCGCCCCACCAGATCCGAGCGCACCACGAGCCACGCGCCGAGCACGCCCAGCACGAGGCACGAGGCCGTCACCGCCAGCGCGAGCGAGAGGCTGCGCAGCGCCAGTTCCGCGGTCCGGGTCCGCGCCAGCACGTCCCACACGACACCCCCACCGCGTTCGAACGAACGCACCGCCAGATACGCCAGCGGCAGCACGGCCACCGCGGCGACGAGCAGGGAGAGCGTGGTCAGAGCAGGCGCGGCCCGGCGGCCGGGGGTCAGGACAACCCCGCTTCCTGCAACAGCTTCAGCGTCTCCTGCAACGAAGACAGCTTGGAGAGGTCGAGGTCGGGCGCCTGCAGGTCGGTGATCGGCGGCAGCTGGTGCTTGCCCGGCTTCACGTCCGGGTTGGCCGGGTACTCGGCGGTCACGTCGGCGAAGTGCCGCTGCGCCTTCTCGGACAACAGGAACCGCACGGCCTTCTGCGCGGCCTCGCTCTGGTTGGTGCCCTGGATGATCCCGACCCCGGCCACGTTGACCAGCGCGAGCGGATCACCGTTGCCGACGCGGTGCAGCCTGGCCTTCACGCCTGCCTGGCCGCCCTTCTCGGCGACCATGGCGTACCAGTAGTAGTGGTTGATCAGCCCGAACGGGAGCTGCCCGTCGTCGACCGCCTTGAGGATGCTGTTGTTGTTGTCGAACCGCTTGGGCTCGTTGGCGGCGAACTTCTTCAGCCAGTCCTTGGCGAAGTCCTCACCCTTGAGCACGCGCACCGACGTCACGAACGCCTGCCACGAGCCGTTGGTCGGCGCGTACCCGATCTTGCCCTTCCACTTCGGGTCGACGACCTCCTCGACCGTCTTGGGCAGCTCGCTCTCCTGCACGACGCGGGGGTCGTAGGCGATCACGCGGGCGCGTGCGCTCGTGGCCACCCAGCGCTTGTCGCGGGCCCGGTAGTTCTCCGGCACCATGCCGAGCACGTCGGCGGGCAGCTCGGCGAGCCTGCCCTGTGCGCCCACCGCGCCGAGCGCGCCGGCGTCCTGCGAGAAGAACAGGTCGGCCTCGGTTCCCTGGCCTTCTTCGAGCAGCTGCGCCGCCATTTCGCCGCTGCCGCCGTAGCGGACCTGCACGTCGATTCCGACCGCGTCTTCCAGCTGGTCCAGGAGCCCGCCGACCAATTGTTCGTTGCGGCCGGAGTAAATGATCAGATCGTTCGCGGAACTGCAGGCGCTCAACGTCGACGCCAACAGCGCCGCGACCAGCGTCACGGTCCGTGCACGGTGCCTCACCGGCGGTCCTCCTCGGCCAACCCCCAGGTCAGACAGGGCGCGGACAAGGTAAAGCTAACCTAAGCCAGCATTCAAGACGCAGTTGCCGATACGTGATGCGATACCGGACACATCACCTGTTTGGCCCCATAATGTGAGCATGTTCGTCTTCACCGCCGAATTGTGGCTCTGGGATGCCCGCCGGATGGACACGTGGACTTTCGTGACGCTGCCGGAGGACGTCTCCGAGCAAATCAGGGAACTCGCCACGCCCGGCGCCGGTTTCGGTTCCGTGAAGGTCCGCGCGGGGCTGGGCGCCTCGTCGTGGTCGACGTCGGTGTTCCCGGACAAGGAGTCCGGCTGCTACGTGCTGCCGATCAAGGCGGCCGTGCGGAAGAAGAACGACGTGGGTCCCGGCGACGTGGTCGAGGTGACCGTCGAGGTCGTCTAGGCGGACCAGTCGATGTCGGCGTATATCGCGGCGTGGTCGCTCGCCGCGTGCACCTCGTCGGTCAGTGTTTCGTAGACGTCCCAACGGTTCTTGGTGCGCGGGCCGCGCCACACGCCCTTGCGGAAGATGCCGCCGCCCACCGCCTTGGCGAAGAGCTCCGGGGTGAGCAGGACGTAGTCGATCTTGCCCTTCTCGTTGACGCCGCGATAGGTGCCGAACCGGTGGTTCCACTCGAAGTTCGCGTGCTCGCTGATGTCCCGCAGGCCGGTGCGCTGGAACAACGGGCGCAGCGCCTCGCTGCCGGCGGTGTCGTTGAGGTCGCCGACGACAGCGACGTGCTCGTGGCCCTCGTCACGCAGGCGGTTCACGATGCGGGCGATGCGGACGGCCTGGCGGAAGCGGCGGCGGGCGCCGATCGGGTCGCCGGGAGTGCCGTACCCCTTGGACTTCAGGTGGTTCACGAGCACCACGACCTCGGGACCTGCGGGCGTGCGGACGTGGTACTCGGCGCAGTCGCGGGAGAAGATCACGCCCGAGTTGTCCTTGGCGTAAACGTGGGTCCTGATGGTGATGACCTCGTGCGCGTCGCGCGTCAGCAGGCCCACGTTGATGCCGCGTTCGTCGTTGCCGTCGATGAGGTGGACCTCGTCGTACGGGGTCCAGCCGACGCTTTTGAGCATGCTGGCGGAGAACATGTGCAGCAGCTCGCGGGACTCGGCCTCGACCACGCCGAGGACGTGGGCGCCGACGTCGCGCATCACCTGGGCGGTGTGGCGGGTGGCGAGCTCGCTGATGGGTTCGGTGGTGAGCTCGACCCAGCCGACCCAGGACTCGCGACCGCTTGCCACGACCGAGGTTTCGCCGGTCCGGTGGCGGGCGAGGAACCGGCCGCGGATGCGGCGCAGGATCGCGTACCTGCTGCGGTCACCGCGCAGCAACTCGAGCGTCGCCAGGTGTTGTTTGAGCTCTTCCTTGACTTCCGGCGTGTAGGTGTCGGCGGCGATGAGCTCGTTGAACCGCGCGTGGGCGGCCAGCACCGGGGCCGCGTGCCTGGTCGCGCCGCGGCCCATCACCTTGGGGCGCTCGAACATGTTCTCCACGTTGAACGACCCGATTCGCGTGATGCTCATCGATTTCAGGGTCGCATGTGGATATACGGCCGCGCCCTGGTCTGGTCGGGTGATCTTTCGCCGGTCGGTGGTGGAGGGCCCCGTGTGGCTGGGCTGCCGGACGTCTGATGTCCGGGGCCCTCCTGCCACCGGCAAGGTTGCCCCTTTGATCAGGAACGAACCTAGGATGAACCTTGAATCCGCTGCTGAGGGGTGATCTTGGAGTTCGGGCTGCTCGGTGCCGTGGAGGTGCGCAACCGCGGCGCGCTGGTCGACGTGGGCCACGTCCGGCAACAGTCGGTGCTGGTCGCGCTGCTGGTCGAGGAGGGACGTCCGGTCCCGGTGGACCGGTTGCTCGACCGCGTCTGGGGTGAGCGGGCGCCGCTGAGGGCCCGCGAGACGCTCTACGGGTACGTGTCGAAGCTGCGCAAGCTGCTCGGGCTCGACATCGAACGTTCACCCGCCGGCTATCGCCTGAACGTGGCCACGGCCCAGGTCGATCTGTTCCGCTTCCGCGCACTCGTGCGGCTGGGCGCGCTCGACGAGGCGCTGGGCCTGTGGCGCGGTGACGCTGTGGAGGGGCTCGACTCGCCGTGGTTCGACGCGCTGCGGGAAAGTCTGCACGCCGAACGTTTCGCCGCCGAACTCGACCGCAACGACGCCGCGCTCGCGCAGGGGCGGCACGCCGCGCTGCTGCCCGTGCTGCGGCGCATGGCGGACGAACGGCCGCACGACGAACGCCTTGCCGCGCAACTGATGCTGGCGCTGCACCTGTCGGGCAACGACGCCGAGGCGTTGCGGCAGTACGAAACCGTGCGCCGGGAGCTCGCCGACGAGCTCGGCGCGGATCCGAGCAAACCGCTGCAGGACGTGCACCAGCGGATCCTCGCCGGAGAGTCCGCCCGTGCGGAGTGCCGGCCGCTGCAGCTGCCCGCGCCGCAGCCGTGGTTCACCGGCCGCGAGGAGGAACTGGCCGCGCTGGACGCGCCGGAAACCGTCGTGATCACCGCGATCGGCGGCACGGGAGGCATCGGCAAGACCGCGCTGGCGCTGCACTGGGCGCACCGGCACGCCGACGACTTCCCGGACGGCCAGCTGTACGTGAACCTGCGCGGCTTCGACCCGGCAGCCGAGCCGACGCCGCCGGAGACGGTGCTGCGGGAGTTCCTGGAGGCGCTGGGGGAGGAGATGATTCCCGAGGGCCTGGACGCGCGGGCCGCCCGGTATCGCAGCCTGATGGCGGGCAGGCGGATGCTCGTCGTGCTCGACAACGCCCGATCCACCGAGCAGGTCGTGCCGTTGCTGCCGGGGCCGGACGCGACGGTGCTGGTCACGAGCAGGCTCAAGCTCGCGGGGCTGGTGGCGGCGCACGGCGCCAGGTCGGTGTCGCTGGACGTGCTGAACTCCGCCGACGCGCAGGCGTTCCTGCGGGCCAGGCTCGGCGCCGACCGGGTGGCGGCCGAGCCGGAGGTCGTCGCGGACCTCGTGACCTGGTGCGGTGGCCTGCCGCTGGCGTTGTCGATCGTCGCCGCGCGTGCCGCGATGGAGCCCGACTTCCCGCTGGCGGTGTTCGCGGAGGAACTGCGGGAGCAGCCGCTCGACGCGCTGGACGCGGGCGAGATCGGCACGAACCTGCGCGCGGTGTTCTCGTGGTCCGTGGCGGCGCTGTCGGACGAGGCGGCGCGGGCGTTCGCGCTGCTCGGCACGGTGGGCACGGCGGACGTGTCGCTCCCAGCCGTGGCGGCGCTGCTCGACCGGTCCGTCCCGCGAACCAGGATGGTGTTGCGGGAACTGGAGAACACCTACCTGCTGCAGCAGCACGTGCCCGGCCGGTACCGGATGCACGACCTGGTCGGGTTGTACGCTGCCGACCTGGAGGCCGACGCGGGGTCGCGTCTGCTGGACTTCTACGCGGCGACCGCGCGGGCCGCGGCGGCGAGGCTGGAACCGCACAAGCCGTTGCCGGAGCACGAAAGCGGCCACTCACTGTCCTTTGCGGACAATGCGGACGCGATGGCGTGGTTCGACGCGGAGCACGACTGCCTGACGACCACGCAGCGGCGCGCGTTGGACAGCGGCGCGTTCGAAGTGGCGTGGCTGCTCGGCCGCACGATGAACAGCTACTACTCGCGTCGCGGCCGGACGTCCGACGACGTCGACGCCTGGCTGATCGCCCTGCGGGCAGCCGAGGTGTTGCAGGACGGCGCGAAGCAGGCGGCGGCGCACATGTGCCTGGGCCTGGGCTACGTCGAGCTGGGCCGGTCGTCGCTGGGACACCGCCACTTCGAGCGCAGCCTGGAGTTGTTCGCGCAGACCGACGACCACGTGGCGCAGGGCAGCGCACACCGGGCGATGGCGTGGGCGGCCGAGTTCGAGGGCGACCTGGGCAGGGCGCTGGAGCACTCGCTGGCGGGGCTCGCGAAGTTCCGCGCGGCCGGGTCGGAGATCCGCGAGGCGGAGTCGCTGAACGAGGTCGGCTGGCGGTACGCGTGCCTCGGCCGGTACGCGGAGGCGCGGGCCTACTGCGAGGACGCCATGGTGCTCAACGACAAGCTCGGGCACACCGAGGGCGCGGCGGCCACTTTGGACAGTCTGGCGCACATCGCCCACCACGACGGCCGGCACGCCGACGCCCTCGCGCACTACCGCGAGGCCCTGGCGCTGTACCGGGAGCTGGACAACTCCGCGGAGGAGGCCACCGTCCTGGAGCACCTCGGCGACGTGCTGTTCGCGACGGGGTCGGAAGGCGAGGCGCGCGAGCAGTGGAGGCGGGCGTTGGAGCTGTACGAGAAGCAGGGCCGCGCCTCGGAAGCCGCGGCCCTGACGGCTCGCCTCTAGACCCTGCTCATCTGGCGCCCGCTCTCGATCAGCTCGGCGGTGAACGAGTCGAGCGCCTCGGCGAAGTCGCGCTGGTCCGGCTCGTGCCAGTCTTCGAGCTGGTCGAGCAGCCAGCCCCGCCACGCGCGCACGAGCTGCGTGAACACGTCGGCGCCCCGGTCGGTGAACCGGTAGCCGCCGTCGTCGAGAGCGAGGTGTCCCGACTCGACCAGCGCCCGCGCGGTCGGCTCGAAGATGCCGCCCGGCACCTCGGTCATCTCGGCGATCTCGTCGAGCGTCGCGACGCCGTCGTCCGTCGACGCCCGGTAGATCCGCCCGAGCAGCCACGCCTGTTCCAGCGGCAGGTCGACGCCGGACCTGCGCAGCACCGCCATCCCGGGGTCCTCCGCGGACTTCGAGACCACGGTGGAGACCAGCTTGCGCAGTTCGTCGTAGGAGTTCGACGGCGGCGCGGCGAAGCTCTCGCCCACACCGCTGTTGCCGGTGGCGGCGGCACGGCTCGTGTCCCGCAGCGGCACCTGCGGCAGGAAGAACGCGACCAGCAGCGCGACCAGGCCGATCGGCGCGGCGATGAGGAACATCGTCTGCACGGTTTCCGCGTAGCCGGCGACGATCGGCGCCCTGATCGCGTCGGGCAGCGCGTGGACGGCGGCCGGGCTCGCGATGGCGCGCGGGTCCACGCCCTGCGGCACGACGAGGTGCTCCGGCAGCTGGTTCGCGTAGATCGTGCCGAAGATCGCGACGCCGAACGAGCTGCCCATCGTGCGCAGGAAGCTGATGCCGGACGTGGCGACGCCGAGGTCGGCGTAGCTGGTGGTGCTCTGCACGACGATCATCGGCACCTGCGCCACCAGGCCGATGCCCGCGCCGAGCACGACCATGAAGGCGCCCATCGCCCAGTAGCTGGTGCCGGCGTCCAAAAAGGACAGCAGGAAGATGCCGGCGGCGAGCCCCGCCGACCCGGCGAGCGGGAAGGCCTGGTACCTGCCGGTCCGGCTGATCGTGTTGCCGGTGAGCAGCGCCGTGGCCATCAGCCCGGCGATGAGCGGCAGCATCCACAGCCCGGACGCGGTGGCCGACTCGCCGCGCACGTACTGCAGGTAGATCGGCAGGTAGGTGATGCCACCGAGCATCGCGAACCCGACGACGAAGCTCAGGATGCCCGACACCGTGAACACCCGGCTGCGGAACAACCTCATCGGCAGCATCGGCTCGGCGGCCCGTTGCTCGACGAACACGAAGGCGGTGAGGAGAACGAGCGAGCCCGCCGCCATCCACAGGATCGTCGGTGACGTCCACGGGTACTCGGTGCCGCCCCAGCTCGTGACCAGCGTCAGCCCCGTCGCCGCGAGCGCGATGAGCGCGATGCCCGCGTAGTCGATCTTCGGGCGACCGTCCGCCTTGATCGTCGGCAGGGCGGCGAGGGCTACTCCGATGACGGCGACGCCGAGCGGGATGTTGACGTAGAACGCCCACCGCCAGCTCAGATGGTCCACGAACAACCCGCCCAGCAACGGCCCGGCGACCGTCGCGATGCCGAACACGGCCCCCGCGAACCCCTGGAACTTGCCGCGTTCCCGCAGCGGCACGACGTCCGCGATGATCGCCGTCGCGGTCACCATGAGGCCGCCCCCGCCGAGCCCCTGGACCGCGCGGAACGCGATCAGCATGCCCATCGACTCCGACCAGCCCGCGAAGAACGACCCTGCGAGGAACAGCACGACGCTGACCAGGAACGTCTTCTTGCGCCCGTAGAGGTCGCCGAACTTGCCGATCAGGACCGTCATGACGGTCTCGGCGAGCAGGTACGACGTCACCACCCACGACAGGTGCGCGCCGCCGCCGAGCTCGGCGACCATCGTGGGCAGCGCCGTGGAGACGATCGTCTGGTCGAGGGCGGCCAGCAGCATGGCGAGCAGGACGGCCGCGACGACCAGGTTCCGCCTGCGGGTGTCGATCTCGGGCACCCGGCGATGATCGCGCAGGTCGGGTGGACTCGCAGGCCGGCCTGGTGGTCACCACGCCGCGGAGCTCCTACGTTGTGGATGAACGGAACCTTCGTCCACCTGGGGTGAATGAAGGTTCCGTTCATCCACGGAAATCACCCGACGGAGGCCGTCTTGATCTTCATCACCGCCAAGTTCCGGGTCCTGCCCGAGTACGCCGACACGTGGCCCGAGATCTCCCGCGCCTTCACCGAGGCCACCCGCGCCGAGCCCGGCTGCCTGTGGTTCGACTGGTCGCGCAGTCTCGACGACGAGACCGAGTACGTGCTCGTGGAGGCCTTCCGGGACGGTGACGCGGGTGCGGCGCACGTGCAGTCCGCGCACTTCAAGGTCGCGCAGGCCGAGCTGCCGCCGTACCTGCAGGAGACGCCGAAGATCGTGAACGCGGTGCTGGAGCAGGACGACTGGTCGCTGCTGGGCGAGATGGAGGTTGCGCCACGCGGGTGAGAGGCCGGGCGTGACGCGGCCCGGCGGTCGAGGATGGCCCGATGGACGCCTTCGTGGAGTTGTCCGCCGAGCTGACCGGGTTCTCGGCGGAGGAGCTGAGGTCGACCGGACTGGTCGAGCAGTACGCCGTGCTGGCGCGGGACGCCTCGCCGGCCGAGATCATCCAACTCTGGTACACCGGTGTCTGGCGCGGGGTGGTCCCGAGTGCCCGCGCCTACGCCGAGGGGCTCGCGTGGAAGGCCGTCGGGGTGGCCGCGCCGGGCACGGCGGGTCCCGGCTTCGGCAGCTGGGAGCGCAGACCCAGAAGCAGCGCCGGATGAGAGCCGTGGTCGTCGGGGCCGGGTTCGCCGGCTCGCTGATCGCGAAGGTGCTGGGGGACAACGGGTTTCGCGTCATCGTCCTCGAAGCGGGGGCCGAGACCGGCCACGACGAGGCGGTGCGCGCGTTCCGGACCGCGCTCGTCAAGACGCCGCTCGCGCCGTATCGCCGGACGGTGGCGGCGCCGTCTAGCGACTACCTGATCAACACCGGGCCGTTCGCCTACGCGAGCCCGTACCTGCGGGCGAACGGCGGCACCGGCTCCGTCTGGGTCGGCATCACGCCCCGCATGCACCCCGAGGACTTCCGCACCGCGGATCTCGGCCGCGGCCGCAACTGGCCGATCGGCTACGACGACCTGGAGCCCTACTACCGCGCGGCGGAGTGGGAGATCGGGGTCGCGGCCGACGCCGACGAGCAACGGCAGCACGTTCCCGTCGCGGGCGGGTACGTCTATCCGATGCACGCCTTGCCGCGCACGTACCTCGACCACGTGGTGGCGTCCGTTGTGGACGGTGCGAGCATCGACGGGCACGAGCTGCTGGTCACCGGCACACCGCAGGCACGCAACGGCGTTCCCACAACGGGCTACCGGCCGGACGGCAACCGTTGCGCGGGATTCGCGAGCTGTGTGCCGGTGTGCCCGGAGAACGCCAAGTACACGCCGCACCGCACCCAGAAACGCTGGTCGCCCACCGTCGAGCTGCGCACCAGATGCGTGGCGAACCGGGTCCACGCCGACGAGTTCGGGCGCGTCACCAAGGTCAGCTATCAGCGCTACGAGGACGACACGACCGGCCGTCACACGCGGCACGAGGTCGAGGCGGACGTCGTCGTACTGGCCGCGCACGCCATCGAGAACGCCAAGCTGCTGCTCCTGTCCGGCCTGGCGAACAGCAGTGACCAGGTCGGCCGCAACCTGATGGACCACCCCGCCCTGCTGACGTGGGCGCTGATGCCGCACCCGGTCGGGCCGTTCCGCGGACCGGGGTCGACGACGAGCATCGAGGCGTTCCGCGCGGGAGGGGAACGCGGCACGCGGGCACCGTTCCGCATCGAGATCGGCAACTGGGGCTGGGGCTGGCCTGCGGGCAGCCCGGACACCGACACGGCCGAGTTCGTCGCGGCCGGCCTGCGCGGCAGGGCACTGCGCCAGGCCGTGGCGGACCGGGTCGGCAGGCAGTTCACGCTGCAGTTCGAGATCGAGCAGGAGGCCGACCCGGCGAACCGGGTCACGCTGGCAACCGAGTGCGACGCCCTGGGCAACCCGCGGCCGAGCGTCCACTACGACCTGTCCGGCTACGTGAAGGACGGTCTGCTGGCCGCGAAACGGGTGTCGGACCGGCTGTTCGAGCTGCTCGGCGCCGAGGACCACACCTCGTACAAGCCGGACGACGAGCGGTACTTCGAGCACGACGGCGAGCCGCTGCGCTACTGGGGCGCTGGGCACGGCGGCGGCACGCACGTGATGGGGTCCTCGCCGCGCGACTCGGTCGTGGACCAGTGGCAACGCTGCTGGGACCACCCCAACCTCTACGCGGTGGGGTGCGGCAGCATGCCGTCGCTCGGCACGTCCAACCCGTCGCTCACGATGGCCGCGCTGGCGCTGCGGACGGCCGACCACCTGGTGTCGCGCCGCGCCGGGCTGCTCGCTGAACCAGCAGGATCGCGGCCCCCACCGCGATGACGACGACGCCGTTGCCGAACGCCCAGAGCACCGCGTGGTCGTGCACGACCTCACGGGAGACGGCCGGGTCGCGGAACACGGGGTTGACCTGCGTGATCAGGAGGATCTTCATCGCGATCGAGACCGCGAGGCACCCGAGTGCGGGCCACGGCGCACGCGTGACGACCGCCAGGACCACCCCGAGCGGCCCCCACGGCAGGTAGTAGTAGACCGGGCTGCCCGCCGCGAACACGCCGACCAGCGAGCCCGGTCGCGGGTCGGCCAGCAGCTGCGGGTTCCACACGACCTGCTCGTAGAGGTTGCCGAAGAACCACATGCTCAGCAGGGGCACGACGAGCCTGGAAAAGATCACCGGTCCATCATGGCGAAATGTCGAAACGACCGTGACGCCGATCGACGCAGGTGTGGCGGCCCGACGCCGCCGTACCGAGATCAGGGGAGATGCCATGCGGTTTCTGTTGATGCACCGGGTCCCGGAGGACGCCGACGCGGCGTGGAAGGCGAGTCCGGAGCTTCATCGGCGGATGAACGCGTTCGTCGACAAGCTGGACGCGAACGGTGTGTTCCTCGGCGGTGAGGGCGTGCACAAGCCGTCCACCGGAGCGGCCGTGCGCAGGCGCGGTACCGAGATCTCCTCGACCGACGGCCCGTTCGCCGAGGCGAAGGAGGTCATCGGCGGGTTCATGATCATCCAGGCGAAGGACCTCGCCGAGGCCAAGTCCGTCGCGGAGGAGTACATCACCTGTTTCGCGGGCGTGGAGGAGATGTCCGTCGAGGTCCGGCAGGTCGTCGAACCAGAGGAGATCCCCCAGCTCCTGGCCTAGGTAGCGAGCACGGTCCGCCCCGATGGGGCCGCACGTCCAGCGCCGCGAGGACGTGCGGCCCCGCGCCGCCACGAGTTCTTCGAGCTCCGCCTGCGGCACGCGTTGCCGCAGCCGGGCGGAAGGTCGTGCCCTACGCGTGACCGCCCGCGGCGAGGCGCATCAGGTCCGAGTCGAGGTCGATCGACAGCTCGGTGCCGCCCGCGCTGCCGAACTCGTGCTGGTAGCGGCCCCACGACTCGCTGCGCACCTGCTTCTCGAACCCGGCGGCCATGAGCGCCACCAGTTCGAGGGCCGCGCGGTCGATGCGCTTGTTCAGCGCGTTGTCCTGCCAGTCCTCGGTCGAGGCGAACAGCGACGTCGGCACCACGACGGTCCGCAGGTAGGCGAAGAGCCCGCGCATCTGGTCGTCGACCACGAGGGCGTGCCGTGCCGTGCCGGCGGTGGCGGCGAGCACGACGGGCTTGGCGATCAGCAGGTCGTTGTCCAGGATCTGGAAGAACGACGTGAACAGCCCGCTCGCGCCCGCCTTGTAGACGGGGGTGCTCGCGACGATGCCGTCCGCGTGCTGCAGAGCCTTGATCGCCTTCTGCAGCTTGGCGCCGATGTGGTTGGACACCAGCGCGTTCGCGATCTCGCCTGCCAGCTCGCGCAGCTCGACGACCTGGACGTCGACCTCGTACTGCTTCTCGGCCGCGAGCGTCGCCACGCGCTGGGCGGCGCGGTCGGCGAGCAGGCGGGTGGACGACGGGTCGCTCGTGCCGGCCGAAACCACGACGAGCGTGAACTGTTCGGTCATTTCTCCTCGCTCTGTGCCCGATCTTGGGCGAGCTTGCCGGTGATGGCGGCGAGCTGCGAAAGTTCTTCCGGTGTCAGCACGCTCAACGCGCGGGTGACGCTGCGAGCGTGCGGACGGCCGATCTCCTGCTGGGTCTTGCGACCGTCCGGGGTGAGCGAGAGGCGCACACCCCGGCGGTCACCGGGGTCCGTGCAGCGGTCCACCAGCCCGCGGTCGACCAGGCGGTCGACCATGCGGGACAGCGCGGGCTGGCTCAGCAGCACGTGGCGGTTCAGCTCACTCATCCGCAGTGGACTGTCGCATTTGGACAAGGTGTAGAGGACGTCGTACTCCCTCATCGTCAGGTCGCCCCAGACGTCCTCTGCGTTGAACCGCTTCATCAGCACGGCGTAGGCCCTCATCAAGGACTCCCACGCCTCGTTCGCTCGCGTCATTCCGAGTCCTGGTACGGCGAGCCGCCCGTGACGTTGTCACCCCGGTTGGCGTTCGGCCGCGGCTGACGCGCGGGCTGGTCACCGTACTTCTCCTTGACGCGCAGGGCGTGCGTCGGCGGCTTGGCGGTCTCCGGGTCCTGGCGCGACTCGATCTCCTTGCGCAGCACCGGAACCACCTCCTCGCCCAGCAGGTCGAGCTGGTTCAGCACGGTCTTCAGCGGCAGGCCCGCGTGGTCCATCAGGAACATCTGGCGCTGGTAGTCGCCGAAGTGCTCGCGGAAGGTCAGTGTCTTGTCGATGACCTCCTGCGGGCTGCCGACCGACAGCGGCGTCATCTCCATGAAGTCCTCCATCTTCGGGCCGTGCCCGTAGACGGGGGCCTCGTTGAAGTACGGCCGGAACTCGTTGATCGCGTCCTGCGACCGCTTCGCGATGTAGGCCTGACCGCCGAGGCCGACGATGGCCTGCTTCTCCGTGCCGTGGCCGTAGTGCGCGTACCGCTGGCGGTAGAACTTGATCAGCCGCATGTAGTGCTCTTTCGGCCAGAAGATGTTGTTCGCGAAGAAGCCGTCGCCGTAGTAGGCAGCCTGCTCCGCGATCTCCGGCGTGCGGATCGAGCCGTGCCACACGAACGGGGGCACGTCGTCCAGCGGCCGCGGCGTGGAGGTGAAGCCCTGCAACGGGGTGCGGAACTTGCCTTCCCAGTCGACGACGTCCTCGCGCCACAACCGGTGCAGCAGGTTGTAGTTCTCGAGCGCCATCGGCAGGCTCTGCCGGATGTCCGCCCCGAACCACGGGTAGACCGGCGCGGTGTTGCCGCGGCCCAGCATCAGGTCCATGCGGCCCTTCGCCAGGTGCTGCAGCATCGCGTACTCCTCGGCGATGCGCACCGGGTCGTTGGTGGTGATCAGCGTCGTCGCGGTGCTGACGATCAGCTTCTTGGTCTTCGCCGCGATGTGGGCGAGCAGCGTGGTGGGCGCCGACGAGAAGAAGGGCGGGTTGTGGTGCTCGCCGATCGCGAACACGTCCAGTCCCACTTCTTCGGCCTTCTCCGCGATCTGCACGATCGCGTCGATGCGCTCGGCCTCGCTGGGGGTCTCGCCGCTGACCGGGTCCCTGGTGATGTCGCTCACCGAGAACACTCCGAACTGCACGATCCCCGCCTCCTTCTGTCGGAAGTTCTATGCGTTTGCATCTACCTTAACGCACGCACCCCCGAGGTATTCCCATTGCGCCGATCACATCCCTGCGAGCTAGGGTCAGCGCCCTCAGCGGAGGGGGAAGCCGTGTTCTCGGGTGAGTTCGAGCTACATCTGACCGGGTCGGAGTGGCAGGTCGACGAGCTGGCCGCGTTCGCCGCACGCCACCAGGTCAAGTTCAGCCACATCGAGCTGCACCAGGGCGAGGTGCCGTCGCAGCCGATGCTGACGATCGGCGCCACCGGCACGCTCGACGAGGTCCGGGCGGTCGCGGCGCAGTGGCGGCGGAAACTGTTCGAGGCCGAGCTGCACGTCGTGCGGGTGAAGATCGAGGCGGCGCCGTGGAACGACGGCGTGCCGCAGTCCGATGAGGACGCCGACCCCGCGCTGTACTTCGAGCACCACGTCAAGGTCCTCATGTCCGGGACGTGGCACGACTGGTACGCGCGCATCCTCAAGGCCGTTGACGGGCACGAGGCGCACGTGTCGCAGAACGCCCGCCGCAAGTACGAGAACGGCACCCAGGAGCGGTTCGTCACGCAGCGGTGCTTCGGCGTCGGGCGCGACACCGCGAAGCAGAACCTCGCGGCGCTGCTCGCAGACCTCGAAGAGTTCGCCGTGCTGGAGGTCGAGGAGGAGTACGTCGTCGACGACGACGCGCTGCACATCGACAACGGCTGGATCCACGGCACGTACCACTGGTGGCGCAGCCGGGACGAGCGGATGCGGCAGGCGCCCGCGAACGCGCGTGACTTCCCGGTGACCTACAGCCCGCTCCAGGTGAAGCCGGGACAGGACATCCAGCAGCGCGCCGTGTTCGACCCAGCGCTCAAACAGCACCGGAACGCCTTCCGGGCCGGCGAACCGAGGTTCGGCGACCCGGCGGACGGCGCGCGGTGGCTCGCGGGGCGCAGGCGGGCGATGGCCCGCCTGCTGCACCTGATCGGGAAGACCCGGTGGCGGGACAACCTCGTGCTGCGCGGCAGCGTCGTGATGCGGGAGTGGTTCGGCGACGCCGCGCGGGAGCCCGGTGACATCGACTTCGTGGTCACCCCGCGCAGCATCGCGTTCGGTGGCGAGGAGGCCGACGAGCTCATCGACGGCATCACCTCGAAGGTCGTGCGCAATCCGGGCCCGGTGCTGCTGCCCGGCCCGTTCGACACCGAGCCCATCTGGACCTACGAGCGCGTGCCCGGCCAGCGGGTGCTGTTCCCGTTCGAGGTCGAGGGCCTGCCGCACGGCGCGATCCAGGTCGACCTCGTGTTCGACGAGGAGCTGCCGATCGCGCCGGAACCCCTGCGGATCGCCGGCACGACGCTGTTCGCCGCGAACCAGGAGCTGTCGCTCGCGTGGAAGCTCCAGTGGCTCATGACCGACAGCTATCCGCAGGCCAAGGACCTCTACGACGCCGCGTTGCTCGCCCGGCACACCACCGTGGACACCGGTCTCGTCATCGGGTTGCTGGAGCCGGAACTGGGTGCCCGCGCGCTCGACTTCGACCGCAGGTCCGTGCTGGAGATGGACCACGTCGACTGGGACAACGCGCCGACCGAGCTGCCGGTCACCAAAGCCGACGAACCGGCGCTGCTGGAGCGGATCGCGGCGGCCCTGCGTTAGATCAGGGCGGCGACCTTCGTCGCGGTGGCCGCGGTGGACTGCGGGTTCTGGCCCGTCACGAGCCTGCCGTCCACGACCACCGTGCTCGACCACGGTTCACCCGTCGCGAGCCGAGCGCCCAGCTCCTCCAGCCGTCCCGCGACCGAGTAGGGCACGTTCAGGCCGCCCTGGCGTTCCTCCTCGTCGCTGAACACCGCCATCTCCTTGCCCGCGAACACGAACGAGCCGTCCGCGCGCACCGCGCTGAGCAGCCCGGCCGGGCCGTGGCACAGCGCCGCGACCAGCTTGCCGCTGTCGTGGAACTCCGCCAGCAGCGCGCCCAGCGTCTTGTCGAACGCCAGGTCCGTCATGGGACCGTGGCCGCCGGGCAGGTAGATGGCGTCGAAGTCGGCGGCGTTCATCTCTTCGAGCACCGCCGGTGCGCGCAGGTCGTGCAGTGACGCGACGGCCTCGTCGAACGTGCCGTCCAGGCTCGCCTTGTCGACGGTGGGCACGACACCGCCGGGCGTCGCGATCGTGACCTCGACGCCCTCGGAACGCAGCACGCGCACCGACTCGACGACCTCTTCGGCCCAGAACCCCGTGGGGTGGCTCGTGCCGTCCGCCAACGTCAGCGAGTCGGCGCCGGACACGACCATCAGCAACTTCTTCATGGCACCCATGTCATCACGAATCCTTCATGAACGTCGGCGCTGCTATAAGCTTCCTTATGGCTGAGAAGTTGACGGACCTCGATCTGCTGGTGACTTTCCTGGAGATCTACCGGGGTGGTTCGATCACCGCCGCCGCGACCAGGCGCGGGCTGACCCAGCCCGCGGTGAGCGGTCAGCTCGCCAAGCTGGAGAAGGAGCTCGGCGCACCGCTGTTCGTCCGCGGCAGCCGGGGCGTCACCGCCACACCGCGAGCCGAGGAACTGGCCCGCCGCGTCGGGCCCCATCTCGACCAGCTGAGAAGCGCGCTCGACCCCGCGCCCGCCGTCGAAGGCACGGTGCGGATCGGGGGAGCGGCCGAGTTCATGACCGCGCGCGGCCTGCCCGCACTCACCCCGCTGACCCGGTGCGGCCTCCGGTTCGAGATCACCCTCGGCCTCGCGAACGACCTCCTCGACGCCCTGAGGTCCGGGCGGCTCGACGTCGTGCTGTCGGCGGTCCGGCCCGGTCCCGGCTTCACCGCGACGCCGTTGACCGACGAGGAGTTCCTGCTGGTGGGGCCACCACTGCTGGCCAGAACCGTGGACCAGGCGCTGCTGCGCGACGATCCGGCACGCGCCCTCGAACACCTGCCGCTCGTGGCCTACTCGGACGAGCTGCCGATCATCCGCCGGTACTGGCGCAGCGAGTTCGGCAAGCGTCCGAAGAACGCCGTGGCCGTCGTCGTCCCCGACCTGCGCGCGGTCCTGGCCGCCGTGATCGCCGGAGCGGGCGTGTCCGCGTTGCCGCGCTACCTCGCGGAGCCCGCGCTGACCGCCGGGTCCGTCGAGCTGCTGCACCAGCCGGAGGTCCCGCCGCTCAACACCCTCTACCTGGTGACCCGCGGAACACCCGCTCCCGCCGTGCTGGCCGTCGCCGAGCACCTCGTGGAGCGCGACTGGGGCGTGCTCTGACGCGGTCTCAGACGCTGCGCAGCACGGACACGACGACGCCGAGGACGACCGCCCTGTCGCCGTCGATGACGGGGTAGTCCGGGTTGCGCGGCTCGAGGTACACGTGGCCGCCCCGGCGCTGGTAGACCTTGACCGTCGCCTCCTCGTCGATCATCGCGGCGACGATCTGCCCGTTGTGGGCCTCGTGCGTCTGCCGGACGACGACCATGTCGCCGTCGCAGATCGCGGCGTCGACCATCGAGTCGCCGCGCACGCGCAGCGCGAACACGTTGCTGCCCCGGCCGACCAGGCCGCGCGGCAGGTTCAGCACGTCGTCCACGTGCTCGATGGCGGAGATCGGCGTACCGGCGGCGATGTCACCGACGACGGGCACCGAGATCGAGTCCTCGGAGACCTGCGCGGACGCCGTCTCGTGCAGGAAGACCCGCACGTCCATCGGCCGCGTGACCGACGAGCCGCGCTTGAGGAAACCCTTGTCCTCCAACGCGGCCAGGTGCTTGGACACCGAGGAGGACGACTTGAGGCCGACGGCGTCGCCGATCTCGCGGGTGCTGGGGGAGTAGCCGTGCTCGACGACCCAGTCGCGGATGGCGAGGAGGATCTTCTGCTGGCGTTCCGGCAGCACCGTCGTGTCGAGGTCGAGATCGTCGTAGGCGGTCACCGGGCAGATGGTAGTAATCCGGTTGCCGGACACGATCGGGTGGTCGTTTGATCAAGCCATGACGTCTGCCTGGGTGGGGAAGCTCGTACGTCTGCGCGCGGTGGAGCCGGAGGACTGGGAGGTCTTCCGCGAGCTCGACCAGAACACCGTGGACGAGCGGAGGGGGTCGATGATCCGTCCGCCGCGGTCGGCAGCGCGGAAACGGGAGTGGGCCGAGCAGACCGCGCTGAAGCAGGACGACGACACTTTCGTGCTCGCGATCGAGACGCTGGCCGCCGGCGTGCTCGTGGGGACGGTGTCCACGGCCCTCGTCGACCGCCGCGCCGGACGGTTCATGTACGGCATCGCGCTGGGCAGTGAGCACCACCGCCGCGGCTATGCGACGGACGCCGTGCCCTTGCTGCTGAACTTCATGTTCGGCGAGCGGCGGTTCCACAAGTGCGAGGCGGGCGTCTGGGCGTTCAACGAGCCTTCTCTCGCGTTGCAGCGCAAGCTCGGCTTCACGGAGGAGGGCCGGCTGCGCGACCACGAGTTCTTCGCCGGCCGCCACCACGACGTCGTGCTGTTCGGGATGACGGCGCCCGAGTTCGCCGCCCGCCACCCGTTCCCGAGCGAACTCTGATCTCCGCCGCCACGATGTGGCGGTGAGCACACGCCGGGAACGCTCCTGGGGCCTGCGGCCAGGTAGGGGTGTGCGAAGCGACGTGGCGCCCGTGGCGCTGACACCGGAAGTGGCGCCCGCCGTGCTCGACGAGGCCGCGCTGCTGACCCTCTACGAGTCGACGGCCGAGCGGCTGCACCGCTACGTGGCCAGGCGCGTCGGTGCCGACACCGCACAGGACGTGGTGTCCGAGGCCTTCCTGGTGCTGTGGGACCAGCGCGCCGGTCAGGTCTACGAGGCCGACGCCGTGCGCGCGTGGCTCTACGGCGTGGCGACGAACCTGCTGCGCAACCACGTGCGCGCGGAGGAACGCAAGCTGCGTGCGTGGAGCAAGGCCCACGCGGCCCGCGTCGACGAGGGCGACATCGGTGAGCGGGCGAGCGCGGCGGCGGACGCGGACCTGCTCGCCGGGCCGCTGACCGCCTGGCTCGCCGAGCTGCGCGTCGAGGAACGCGAGGTGCTGCTGCTGCACGCCTGGGCGGACTTCGCCCCTGCCGAGATCGCCGTGGCGCTCGACGTCCCGGTGGCCACCGTGCGCACCAGGCTGCACCGTGCCCGCGCCCGGCTGCGCACCCGCATCGCCGCCACCGACCACACCTTCTCCGAGGACAGCCATGTCTGAGCCCACCAAGCCAGAGACCCTCGACCGAGTGCTCGACGCGGCGCTGGCCCGTGCCGCCGACGAGCCCGTGCGGTTCGACGTCACCGCGGGCAGGAACGCGCTGGCAGCCGCTTTGCAGGCACGTGCGGCGGAACCCGTTGCCGTCGAACGCCGTCCGCGCCGCCGGGTGCGCTGGCTCGCCGCCGCGGCCGCCGTCGCCGTGCTGACCGGCGGTTCCCTGGTCGCGTCGACCGTCGACCTCACCGGCGTCGGCAGCAACTCCGCGACCGCCGCCGAGGAGCTGATCCACGCCGCCGACCTCGCCTCACGCGTCGTCGAACGGCCCATCGCCCCTGGTCAGTACCGCTATGTGCGCTCCAGGTACGAGGGCATCACCAGGGCGTGGGGCTCGGACGAGGCGTGGACCACCGACATGGTGAACGAGCAGTGGATCCCCGCTGACCGCCGCGACGAGTGGATGCTGAGGTTCACGATCAACTCGGTGGCGTGGGTGCCGGGCCACGAGGGTCAGGGCACGCCGGACTCCGGCCCGTTCAAGAACGGTGACGAGTTCCGCGGCAAGTGCGGCAAGTACTCCTACTACGCAGAAGGCCAGCCGGACCGCTGCACCAACGCCACGTTCCACAACCCGACGCCCGAGTTCATCGCGGCGCTGCCCAAGGACCCGAAGGAACTGCTGGCCAGGCTCAGGGAGGAGGGGCACGCCGACGACGCGGGCGCGTTCATGCAGGCTCTCGACGCGTTGCGGTCGGGCCAGTACCCGGCCGAGGTGCGCGCGAACCTCTTCCGCGCGCTCGCCCTGCTGCCGGGGCTGGTCGTCACCGACAACCGGGCGAACCTCGACGGCAAGGAAGGCGTGGCTCTCGGCAAGAAGTACTACGACAACTTCACCGAGATCATCATCGACCCGGACAACGGTGACTTCATCGGGACCAGGGAGGTCATCGCCGAGGACCAGTCGGGGGACCAGGGCACGATGAAGAAGGGCACGGTCATCTCCTCCTCCGCGGTGACGTCAGCACTCGTGGGCTCCCTGGGCGCCCGCCCGTAAACCCGCAACCCTGGAGTTGCGCATCTTCGGGGGATGTGCAACTCCGGGGTTGCGCTTGTTGGTCGACGTGGGGAGTTCGTCGTGCCGTGGGCCGGGTCGAACGAGAGGCGCTGATCGAGGCCTCGGCTTTGGTAACGAACCGATAACCATTGCACTGTGCAACGGTCAGCGCGTGTGCCGTCGTCCGTACCTCCCGGCATGCGGACACTGCTCATCACCCTGCTGGTCATCCTGATGGGTGCACCACCCGCGGTCGCGCAGCCGGACTTCGGCCCCGACTACGTCCAGACGCAGTTCGGCCCGATGGGCCCCGCCGGCCGCGACCTGCTGCAGAAGGTGGCACTCGCCGGGTTGTGGGAGGGCCCCGCCGGCCGGATGGGCCTGCAGAAGTCGGCCAACCCGAAGGTGCAGGAGGCGAGCAGGCACCTCGTCGAGGGCCACGCCGACCTGGACCGGCGAACCGCCGAACTGGCCCGCACGCTGAACGTGCAGCTGCCCACCCGGCCCAACGAGGCGCAGCAGGGCTGGCTGAACGAGATGTCCGCCGCGCCCGCGCGCAGCACCGAGTTCGACAAGATCTTCGCGAACCGCCTCCGCGCCGCGCACGGCGTGGTCTACAAGTTCCTGGCCCAGGTGCGCACCGGCACGCGCAACACGGCCATCCGCGACTACGCCAAGGTGTGCATGGACACCGTGCTCGACCACATGACGGTGCTCGAAGCCACCGGGATGGTCGACTTCAACGACACCGAGGCGATCCCGCTGGCGTTGGTCGCGCAGCCTTCCCCGGCCGCACCGACTCCGCCGCGTGCGGCAGCGAAGGTGGTTCCGCAGACCGCCGCCCCGCAGCGCCAGAAGGAAGGGGGCGTCTCCGACGGTCTGATCGGGTTCGCCGTGCTGGTGGCGGCCGGGGTCGCGATCTGGCTGTGGAGCGGCGGGCGGAGCAGTCGCCGGATGCACCCGTAGCGCTCGGCGGTGTGGCAGGCCTCGCCGAGGCGTAGTTCGCGTGTCTGTTACCCGATCGGGCTAGATCACGACAGACTGTCCGCGTGGAACGGGAACGCAGGTGGGCGGACAAGGGTGAGGCCATCGGGCACGGCGTGAGCTGGCTCGCGCGGTGGAGTCTGCGGGTCGCGCTGGCCGCGCTCGGCTTCTGGATGGTGCTGTGGCTCGTCGGGCAGCTGTGGGTGGTCGTGATGCCCGTGCTGCTCGGGTTGCTGATCACGACGGTCCTGTGGCCGCCCGCCCGGTGGTTGATGTCGAAGGGGCTGAACTCGGCGCTGTCGGCGACGATCGTGCTGGTCGTCGGGCTGGTGGTGCTGGGTGGGGTGATCGCGGCGATCTCCACGTCGATCGCGTCCGGTGTGCCGGAGATCGCGCAGAGCGCCCAGGAGGCGTTGCAGCAGGCGCAGAAGTGGGCGGCAGGGCCTCCGCTCAACCTCGCCGACACGGATCTCGACCGGTTGATCGCTCAGGGGGTCGAGCAGGTCAAGTCGAGCATCGGGTCGATCGCGAGCGGGTTGCTGACCGGGGCTGGTGCGGTGACGTCCGGGGTCGTGACCGGGCTCGTGGCGTTGCTGCTCGCGTTCTTCTTCGTCAAGGACGGCATGCGGTTCACGCCGTGGCTGCGCGGGCTGATCGGTGAGCGCGCGGGCCTGCACGTCACGACCGTGCTGGAGCGGGTCTGGGTGACGCTCGGCAGCTTCATCCGCAGCCAGGCGCTCGTCAGCCTGATCGACGCGGTGTTCATCGGGCTGGGCCTGGTGATCCTCGGGGTGCCGCTCGCGGTCCCGCTGGCCGCGCTGACGTTCCTCGGCGGGTTCATCCCGATCGTCGGCGCGTTCATCGCCGGCGCGCTGGCCGTGCTGGTCGCGCTCGTCAGCAACGGGCTGACCACGGCGATCATCATGCTGATCATCGTGGTCGTGGTGCAGCAGGTCGAAGGCAACGTGCTGCAGCCGATCCTGCAGTCGCGGGGCCTGCGCCTGCACGCGGCGGTGGTGTTGCTCGTGGTGACCGCGGGTACCTCGTTGTACGGCATCGCGGGCGCGTTCTTCTCGGTGCCGGTCGCTGCCGCCGTGGCGGTCGTGCTGCGCTACCTGGGCGAGGTCATCGAGGCGCGGTCCGTAATAGTTACGTCACAGGTTGACGGGGATGAACCGGGAGAGACCGAACGTTCTCCTGAGTGAACACCGAGCAGAGGAGAACCACCGTGACGGAGAAGGCTGTTCTCGCGGGCGGCTGTTTCTGGGGCATGCAGGACCTGTTCCGCCGCCACCCCGGCGTCGTCTCCACCCGAGTCGGCTACACCGGCGACCCCAGCACGCCGAACGCCACGTACCGCCGCCACGGCAACCACGCCGAGGCCATCGAGATCGTGTTCGACCCCGAGCGGCTGAGCTACCGGCAGATCCTGGAGTTCTTCTTCCAGATCCACGACCCGACGACCCGCAACCGCCAGGGCAACGACATCGGCGCCAGCTACCGCTCGGCGATCTTCTACACCGACGACGCGCAGAAGCAGGTGGCCGAGGCGACCATCGCCGACGTCGACGCCTCCGGCAAGTGGCCCGGCAAGGTCGTCACCGAGGTCACGCAGGCGACGGAGTTCTGGGAGGCCGAGCCGGAGCACCAGGACTACCTGGAGCGCTACCCCAACGGCTACACGTGCCACTACGTGAGGCCGGAATGGCAGCTCGGCGAGAAGTAGAGATCGTCGCACTGCACGTCTCAGCCGTGCACGCCTTCGAGGGCCGTCCGTCGGACGGCCCTCGTCCCGACCCGGAGCCCGTCGGGCGCGACCACGTCCGGCTGCGGGCCGGGCTCGGGATCGTCGGCGACCGGTTCTTCAACAACCCCGCGCACCACAACGCGGCGGTGACGGTGATCGCGGCCGAGTCGCTCGACCCGTGGCCGGTGGACCCGCTGGTGGCGCGGCGGAACATCGTGCTGCGCGGGTTCGACGTGGACGCGCTGGCCCGCGGCACCGTGTTCAGCCTCGACACCGGGGACGGGCCGGTGCGGTTCGAGGTGCACCGGCCCGCCAGCCCGTGCGCCTGGATGGACGTCGTCGTCGCGCCGGGCGCGTTCAAGGCGTTGCGCGGCAAGGGCGGCAAGCGCTGCACGCCGCTCGACGACGGGGTGCTGCGCCTCGGGAAAGCGGCGCTGGCCATAGTGATCACATGAAGTGGTTGCGCCGCAAGCCGACGATCATCACCGCCACCGGTCTCGTCGTCGTGCTCGTCGCCGCGGTGGTGCTGTGGAACGTCAGCAGCTCCCGCACCTTCCAGTTCTTCGGGGAACTCGTCCACCGGGTCGACACCACCGAGAAGGTCGTGGCCCTGACCTTCGACGACGGCCCGGACCCGGCCGGCGCCCAGCAGGTCCTCGACACGCTGGACGAGGAACAGGTCAAGGCCACGTTCTTCCTCGTGGGCCGCGATCTGGAGAAGCACCCGGACCTGGGCAGGAAGATCGCGCAGGCGGGCCACGAGATCGGCAACCACACCTACAACCACCAGCGGATGGTCGGTGTGCTGCCCAGCACGGTGGCCAAGGAGATCGAGGACACCGACGCCCAGATCCGCAGGACGGGCTACCGGGGTGACATCCACTTCCGCCCGCCCAACGGCAAGAAGCTCTTCGCGTTGCCGCACTACCTGAGCGAGCACCACCGCAAGACGATCATGTGGGACGTGGAACCGGACTCCGCGGGCACGCCCACCGCCCAGCAGATCGAGCAGGACGTCCTCGACCGGACCAAGCCGGGCTCGATCATCCTGTTGCACCCCATGTACCAGTCCAGGGACCAGACCCGGCAGGCGCTGAAGCCCATCATCACCAAGCTCGGGGAGCGCGGTTTCCGGTTCGTCACCGTGTCCGCGCTCCTCGCCGGCCGTTAGATCAGGTCGGCCAGCTCCACCCGGCGCAGGAACTCGCTGCGCACCCGGTCCGCCACCTTGTTCACGACCTCGGCGCCGTCGTCGGACGGGTCGACGTGCACGCGGAACGGCGGCTTCTCGGCGTCGACCACGGACACGATCGCGTCGGCGACGGCCGAGACGGACGCCCACGACGGCTCCAGCTCGGCGAGACGGGCGCCCACCTGGTCCATCAGGCCGGGGTAGAACTCCTCGTAGGCGGCGGCCACGGCGGTGTCGGCGGGTGAGCCGCTGTGCGCGAAGTGGTTGGTGCCGTGGGTGAACGCACCCGGCACGACGATCGTGGTCTCGATGCCGAACCGGAGCAGCTCGGCGCGGTAGGAGACCGCGACCGCGTCCATCGCCGCCTTGGCCGCGAAGTACGGGGCCAGGTACGGGGGAGTGCCGCCGCGCGTCGACGAGGAACCCACCCACACGACGTGGCCGGAGCGCTGACGCCGCAGGTGCGGCAGCGCGGCGCGGTTGACCCGTTGCGTGCCGAGGACGTTCACGTCGTACAGGGCCGCGTACTGCTCCGGCGTGAAGGCCTCGGCCGGGCCGGTGACCATGTGCCCCGCGTTGTGGACCACGACGTCCAGACGCCCCTGCTCGGCGATGATCAGCGCGATGGCCGCGTCGGCGGACTCCTGCGACTGCACGTCGAGCTCGACGGCGTGCACGTCGACCCCGTTCTCGGCACCGAAAGCCCCGAGCTCGGCGACGGCCGGCGCGTTGCGGCCCGTCGTTTCCCTCATGCCGGCGTAGACGGTGTGGCCCGCGCGGGCCAGTGCTCGCACCGCGAGCGCACCGAAACCGCTGGACGCTCCCGTGACGACGATGACCTTGCCCATCAGATGATGCCTCCGTTCGCACGAACGACCTGACCGTTGATCCAGCGGGCCGGGCCCGCGAGGAAGGAGATGACCTCGGCGATGTCCTCCGGGGAGCCGATGCGCTCCAGCGGGGCCTGCTTCGCGAGGGTGTCGATCGTCGCCTCGTCCTTGCCCTCCAGGAACAGTGCCGTGGCGGTGGGGCCGGGGGCGACGGCGTTCACGGTGATGTCGCGGCCGCGCAGCTCGCGGGCGAGGACCAGGGTCAGCGCCTCGACGCCGCCCTTCGACATGGCGTAGGCGCCGTACTGGGGGAAGCGCAGGCCCACGACCGACGACGAGAGGTTGATGATCGCGCCACCGTTGCGCAGCTTCCTGGCCGCCTGCTGGGACACGACGAACGTGCCACGGGCGTTGGTGCGCATGAGGCGGTCGAAGACATCGAGGTCCATGTCCGCGACCGTGCCCAACGGCATGATGCCCGCGGAGTTCACGACGACGTCGACGCCGCCGAACGTCTCCGCGGCCAGGTCGAACGCCGCACCGAGAGCGATCTCGTCGGCCACGTCCGCCCGGGCGGCGATGGCCTGGCCGCCGGCCGCCTTGATCTCCTCGACCGCCTTGTCGGCCTCGGTCTTGTTGCCGGCGTAGACGATGACGACGGCCATGCCGTCCGCGGCGAGACGCTCGGCGGCGGCCCGTCCGATCCCCCTCGATCCACCGGTGACGATCGCAACGCGAGTCATGACAGTGCTCCTAGCTGGTGTTTCCGTCGCTAACACAACTAACGTATCACTGCTACCGAATCAGCGCTACCCCTGATGTGTTATCGTCGTTACATGGACACGAGAGAGCGGTTGGTGAAGGCCGCGGCCGAGCTGCTGATCGAAGGCGGCAAGGAAGCTGTCTCCACGCGCGCGGTGGCGTCGGCGGCAGGTGTGCAGGCACCCACGCTGTACCGGCTGTTCGGGGACAAGGACGGTCTGCTCGACGCCGTCGCGGCCTACGGCTTCTCCGACTACCTCGCGACCAAGCACGCGATGGGCGCGAGCGACAACCCGGTCGACGACCTGCGTCGCGGGTGGGAGCTGCACATCGGGTTCGGCCTGGCGCGGCCCGCGTTCTACCTGCTGATGTACGGCGAGCCGCGCAAGCGGGAGGCGCGGCTGGAGGCGGACGCGATGCTCCGCGAGATCATCAGCCGCATCGCGGCGGTGGGCCGGCTGACGGTCCCGGTCGAGCAGGCCGCGCAGTTCGTGCACGCGGCGGGCATGGGGGTCGTGCTGTCGTTGATCGCGACGCCGGAACCCGAACGCGACCTGGAGCTGATCACGTTCTCGCGCGAGCAGGTGATCAGGGCGATCACGACGGACGCCTCGCCGGACGAGCCGACGGACATCCCGAGCCGCGCGATCGCGTTGAAGGCGGCGCTGGAGGAGGACCCGCCCCTGATGCTGTCTCCAGCGGAACGGGCCCTCTTGGCCGAATGGCTCGACCGCGTCGCGAAATGAGCTACGCGTTCGGGTCGAACGGGATCCCGGCCGGCTTGGCGATGCCGAGGTTGTAGCTGAACGCGCTGTCCTTGATCGCGAGCGACGCGCTGCCGAAGTTGGCGTTCACCAGGATGTCGCGCACCCCGGCCGGGAAGCGGTCCCAGCTGACCAGGGCGGGGTACTGGTAGACCCCGTAGTGGTTCTCCGCGACCTCGGTGAAGCCCGCGAGGCGGAAGCAGTGCGTGCTGGCGCCGTCCTTGTGGTAGATGATCTTGGCGTGGGTGCCTTCCCACGCCACCTTGTCGCGCGAGTAGGTGCTGTACTTGCCGTGCGCGGACGTCGAGACGTACTGGGCCACGTCGTTCTGGACCCAGATGATCACGTGCTCGATGTCGTGGCGGTGGCCGCAGCAGTCCCAGCCCGGCACGGCCTGGTCCTTCTCGAAGTACAGGTCGTACAGGTAGGCGCACCAGCCGTTGTTGCACTTGGAGCGGCTGTAGGAGTTGGTGTTGTCCAGGTCGGAGCGGTCGTGGCAGTTGCCGTTGAGCGCGCCCGAGTTCTTCAGGCCCGTCGCCACCTGACCGGTCGGCGAGATCGCCGGGGTCGGGTAGCAACCGTCACCGTCGTAGTCGAACGCCGGCTGCCACTTGCCGTCCTCCGCCGCGAAACTGGCGGGAATGGCCTGCGGCGGGTCGGCGAGCGCGACGCCGGGCAGCAGGGCGGTGATCAGGAGCGCGCCGGTCAGCGCGGGCAGGAACTTCCTCAACAGTGGCCTCGATTCCGTGAGCAGGGTGCGGTGAGGCTTGCGAGGCAGAAGGTGGTACATGAACACAGTTCACGTCTAGGTGGTTTGCCAAATCTTTGCCGTAGCCGGAAGATCGTTCATGTCCTGGGGGGGGGATCTCGTGAAACTCGTCGCGGCCTCTTCGCTGACCGACGCCGAACTGGCGCAGGTCCGGCAGATCTACTTCGACGGCTTCGCGCCGCACCTCCGCGCGCCGGTGGAGAACCTGCTCGCCGACACCGCGCTGGTGCTGGTGGACTCGAAGCCGCTGGGCCTCGCGGTGCTGCGGGTGCTCGCCGAGACCGGCTGGGTCTACCTGCGCTACTTCGCCGTGGGGGAGAAGGGCCGCGGCCTCGGCGGGCGCCTGTGGGCACACCTGCGGGACGAGATGACCGGCGCCGGACACACCCGGATCATCTTCGACGTCGAGGACCCGGCCCAGCCCGGCATCAGCGCCGCCGAGGAGCTGATCAGGCACCGCCGCATCGCGTTCTACCGCCGGTTGGGCGCGGAGGTGCTGCCGGTCCGCGGCTTCCTGCCGCCGCAGGGCAGCGCCGGGCACCCGATGCTGCTGATGGCCGCCGACCACGTGCCGAACACCCCGCCGGCCGCCGAGGACTCGCGACGGATCGTGCTGGCGGTGTACGAGCACCGGTACGGGATGACGGCCGCCGATCCCGTCGTGGCCGAGACGCTGCGGCTGAGCGGTCTCGCAGCCGCGCCGAGCCGACCTTCCGGTACCCGCTGAACGTGACCGCCTTGCGGTCCACCCCGCGCTCCTTCACCAGGTGGCGCCGCACCCGGTCGCGAGCCCCGGCTCACCGCACGCCCAGCCGTAGTCCACAGTGGACAGGGCCTGGCCCTCGATCGCCTTCAGCACGGCGGATCCCGGCTCGCGGCAGGCTTGCCTGAGCCCTTCGGCGGTGACCGTCAGCCCTCCGCCGCCTCGATCACGTCGTCCAGCACATCCCGCGTGTTGTGCAGATCGGCGATCATCCGGTCGATCCGCTCGCGCTCCTTCTTGAGGTCCTCGACGAGCAACGGGGTGGCGATCTCGGACGGCCCGCCGTCGCTGTCGCGCAGGCACGGCAGCATCAGCGCGATCTTCCTGCTGGGCAGACCGGCGGCGAACAGCTCCTGGATCCTGATCACCCGATCGACCGCCGACTCGGGATACTCGCGCTGGCCGCCGGGTGTGCGCGTGGACGTCAGCAGGTTCTGCTGCTCGTAGTAGCGCAACGACCGCTCGCTCACGCCCGTGCGCCGTGCCAGTTCACCGATCTTCATCCTCGCCCCTTGAACCTGACACTGATGTCAGCTCCTACCGTCCCGCCATGACGGCGAACAGGCAAGCGACCTACGTCCTCCTCGACATCGCGAACGACCACGGCTGGCGCGACTACGGCGCGCGAATCGGCATCTGGCGCACCATCGACGCGCTCGACCGCCACGGCATCCGCGCCGGCGTCCCGCTCACCCGCGCGGCCGTCGAGCAGTACCCGCTGCTGCTCGAGGCCGGTGTTCCCCGTCGCTGGGTGTGGCTGGCGAGCGAGCCGGAGGCGATAGACGCCATCGAGCGTGCGACCGGCGAACGGCCGCGTGGCTGGTCCGGGCCAGCGCCCGCGCCGCCGGGTCTCTACCGGGTGAGTGAGCTGGACGCCCGCGCCGTGGTGCTGAGGCCGTTCGCGCGAGGGTGGCCGTTGCGGCACAAGCACCTCGGCCAGACGCTCGCCCGGCTCGCGGCGCGGCCCGATGTATGGCTCACTACCTGCGACGACATCGCTGAGGCGCAACTAACAGCCACCCCGACGTGCATGCCCATACATTGTCGTGCATAATTCTCGGCGTGTCCAAGGTGCTCACTTCACTTCCCGCCGGCGAACGCGTCGGCATCGCCTTCTCCGGTGGTCTCGACACCTCCGTCGCGGTCGCGTGGATGCGTGAGAAGGGCGCGGTGCCGTGCACGTACACCGCGGACATCGGTCAGTACGACGAGCCTGAGATCGACACGGTCCCCGGCCGCGCCGCCACGTACGGTGCCGAGATCGCGCGTCTGGTGGACTGCCGGTCGGCGCTCGTCGAGGAGGGTCTCGCGGCGCTCGCGTGCGGCGCGTTCCACATCCGCTCCGGTGGCCGCGCGTACTTCAACACCACTCCTCTCGGACGTGCGGTCACGGGCACGATGCTGGTGCGCGCCATGCTCGACGACGACGTGCAGATCTGGGGCGACGGCTCCACCTACAAGGGCAACGACATCGAGCGGTTCTACCGCTACGGCCTGCTCGCGAACCCGTCGCTGCGGATCTACAAGCCGTGGCTCGACGCCGCGTTCGTGACCGAGCTCGGCGGCCGCAAGGAGATGTCCGAGTGGCTGCAGGAGCGCGGGCTGCCCTACCGCGCCAGCACCGAGAAGGCGTACTCGACCGACGCGAACATCTGGGGCGCGACGCACGAGGCCAAGTCGCTCGAGCTGCTCAACGAGGGCATCGAGATCGTCGAGCCGATCATGGGCGTCAAGTTCTGGGACCCGTCGGTCGAGATCGCGACCGAGGACGTGACGATCGGCTTCGACCAGGGCCGTCCGGTCACCATCAACGGCAAGGAGTTCGGCAGCTCCGTCGACCTCGTGCTGGAGGCGAACACCATCGGCGGCCGTCACGGTCTGGGCATGTCCGACCAGATCGAGAACCGCATCATCGAGGCCAAGAGCCGCGGCATCTACGAGGCGCCCGGCATGGCGCTGCTGTACATCGCCTACGACCGCCTCGTGAACGCGATCCACAACGAGGACACCGTCGCGGCGTACCACAACGAGGGCCGCAAGCTCGGCCGGCTGCTGTACGAGGGCCGCTGGCTCGACCCGCAGGCGCTGATGATGCGCGAGTCGCTGCAGCGCTGGGTCGGCTCCGCGGTCACCGGCGAGGTCACCCTGAGGCTGCGGCGCGGCGACGACTACTCGATCCTCGACACGTCCGGTCCGGCGTTCAGCTACCACCCGGACAAGCTGTCGATGGAGCGCACCGAGGACTCGGCGTTCGGTCCCGTCGACCGCATCGGCCAGCTGACCATGCGCAACCTCGACATCGCGGACTCGCGCGCCAAGCTGGAGCTCTTCGCGAGCCTCGGCATGGTCGGCACCCGCCAGTCGGCGCTCATCTCGGCCCAGGCCGAGTCGACGAAGCTGATCGGCGAGGTGCCGGACGGCGGCGCGGAGGCCATCGCCTCGCGCGGTGAGGTCTCGGAGGCCGACGCGCTGCTCGACGCCGCGGCGATCGAGTCGGGAACGGACTGATTTCGCTGCTTCCGGCCCCGTTCGCGGGGCCGGGAGCTGGCCTGTTCTCTCGTGTCGATCATGGGGGAGTGGGCACGGCCCGCTGTTCGTCTGCATCCGGCCGCGGGCTCGCCGGGGGTGAGTGGCAGCCACATCGGCGGGCCGATGCTGTGGCCCGCCGACGAGCCGTGGCCGTGGTGTGACGGCAGCGAGCACGACGAGGGCCTCACGATCCTGCCCGCCGGTCGCGAACGGCAGCAAGATCGGCGGCTGGGCGTTCTGGTGGCAGACCTCGCCGTTCGGGCTGGAATGCCCCTCCTGCGGAGCGGACCGGCGCCTTCTGCTAGCTCTGTACACCTACGAGGAACCCGAGAAGGAGCTGTGCTCCTGCGAGGTCGCCGAACGGGCGGTCGTCGGGTGCGAGTTCGGCCAGGAGGGCGCATTGAACGTGTTCGCGTGCACGGAGGACGTCCGTCATCCGATCAAGCCGCACATCGACTGATGGGCAAGCAGGACTGGGCGAGGCCCGCGGTGCTGCTGAACCCGCTGGAAGGCGATCCGACGGACGCCGACAGCCACATCGGCGGCCCGATGCTGTGGCCGATCGACGAGCCGTGGCCGCAGTGCGAGAGCGACGGCGAGCCGTTCGTCGGCGCCCTGCAGCTGTACCGGCGAGATTTCCCCGAGTTGCCGTTTCCCGACGGCACGGACCTGCTGCAGGTGTTCCTGTGCACGCTCGACCACGAGGTTCCCGACGCGTACGGCCCGGACGTGCGGCTGGTGTGGCGTGACTCCACGACGGTGTTCGAGCTGATCGAGGAGGAACCGGAGCCTTCTGAGCAGGAGGAGTTCTACGTTCCCACGGTCAACGTCCTCGAGCCGATCCGGTACACCGAGTACCCGCACGCGTACGAGCGCCCGGAGGAACTGCGCGACCTGCCGAAGACCTCGGAGGGCACGAAGATCGGCGGCTGGACCGCGTGGCACGCCTCTGGCCCGCTGACGTTCGCGTGCCCGCAGTGCGGTGAGGTGCGGCGCCAGGTGCTCTCGCTCGGCACGTACGAGCCGTCCGGCGACAACGTCGAGTGGGTGTTCGGGAGCGAGGGGAACCTGAACGTCTTCCTGTGCCCGAAGGACGTTCGCCATCCCGTCAAGGTGCACATCGACTGAGCTGCGGGAGATCGCTCCGGCGGTGGGCCGCGGCCAGCACCGCCAGGAGCACGAGCAGGATGCCCGCGAACCACGTCATCACGGTCGTCGGAGGGAGGAACCGGGTGGCGAGGCCGATCGACAGCGACGGCACGCTCAGCCCCAGGTAGGCGATGAAGAACAGTCCTGCCAAGGCTTCTCCGCGTTTCGCCGGTGCCGCCGTCCTCGTCACGGCCCCGATCGCCGCCTTGAACTGCACGCCCGCACCGGCGCCGGCGACCGCGCCGCCGACGAGGAACAGCGGGAAGCCGGCCGCGTCCATCCCCGCCACGACCAGAAGCACGCCGATCGCCTGCGCGCCGAGCCCGAGCGCGCGCTGAACGGGCACCGGCATCCCGCTCGTCAGCGTCTGGGCGAGCGCGGCGCCACCGAACACGATGAAGACGACGAGCCCGGCCAGCGCCCGCGACGGGTGGTGCAACTCGCCAGCCACGAAGCCCGGCGAGACGGACGTGAACACACCGAACACGGCGAACGCCGAGAACGCGCCCGCTCCGGCGACGAGGTAGCCCGCGCCGTGGCCGGTGCTGATCCGCTGTGGACGGTAGGAGACCTGCCGGCGCGTCACGGTTTCCGGTGTGAGCGCCACGGCGACGATGCTCACGACGAGCAGCACGGCCAGCACGACGTAGGGCGTGCTCAACGGCGAGGCCGCGTACTGCGCCAGCACACCGGCGAGCAGCGCGCCGACGCCCAGCCCACCGATGTTCGCGGCGGTCGAGACGACCTCGAAACGCCGCAACGACGCGCCGGGACGGTGCCGCGTGTGGAGGTCGTGCAGGTACGCGGTGGCGGTGGCGGCGATCATGCCGACACCCAGGCCGTTGATCACGCGGGCGAGGATCAGGACGGGCAGGGCCGTGCTGCTCAGGAACAGCACCGCGGACGCGACCTCCAGGCCGAGAGCCGGCAGGAGGATCGCCTTGCGCCCCAGCCAGTCCGAGACGTGGCCCGCCAGGACGAGGCTGATGACCACGCCCACCGCGAACGACGCGAACACGACCGTGACGGCGAAGGTGGAGAAGCCTTCGCGGGCCACGTAGAGCGGGAAGAGCGGGGAGGGGACGGTCGAGTAGGCCATCGCGACGAGGAAGGTGGCGGCGACGGTCCAGAAGCCGACGCCGTGGCGCCTGCTGGAGGCGGCCGGTGTCGTGGTGGCCGCGTGGGAGCGGGTGGCGGGTGGGGTGGCTGCCTCGGCGCGTGCGTCGGGCGCGGTGGCCATGGTGGCCGCAGTACCGGGTGAGCCGGCACCGGGTGCGGTGACGATCAGCGGCGTGAGGTCCAGGGACATGCCCCCACGATCCGCGCCCGCGATCATCACGTCCAACGAAAGTTGACGCTATCGATCATCACTTTCTGAGATACTCCCAGGTGTGGACCTCCGCCAGCTGGAGTACTTCGTCGCGGTCGCCGAAGAGGGCACCTTCACCCGCGCCGCCGCCCGCGTGCACGTCGTCCAGTCCGCCGTCTCGGCCGCGATCAAGACGCTGGAACGGGAGCTCGGCGCCACCCTCCTCGATCGCAACTCCAAGCGCGTGCTGCTGACCGACGCCGGCGAGGCGCTCCTGCCGAAGGCTCAGGCCGTCCTGGACGCCGCCACCGAGGCGAGGGACGCCGTGGCTCAGGTCGAGGGCGGTCTGAAAGGCACGGTCCGGCTCGGCACGCTCACCGCCATGACCCTGATCGACCTGCCCGCGCTGCTCGGCGAGTTCCACCGCAGGCATCCCGGTGTGCTGGTGCGCACGAGTGCGGCGACGTCGGGCTCGCAGGGCCTGGTCGAGCAGTTGCTGGACCGCAGGCTCGACCTCGCCTTCGTGTCACTGCCGGGCGAGGTGCCAGCCGGGATCGTTCTCGACGAGCTCGCTCACTCCACAATGGACCTCGTCGTGCCGGAAGGTCACCCGTTGGCCGCCAACGAAGAAGTGCCCATCGGCGCCCTCGCCGGAATGGATTTCATCGACTCGCCGGTGGGGTACGGCAACCGGGCCGTGGCGGACCGGGCGTTCGCGCAGGCCGCGGTGCCGAGACGCGTGACCCTGGAGATGGCGGACATCGTCACCGGCGTCGACTTCGTGCGCCACGGTCTCGGTGTCGCGCTGCTGCCCCACTACATCCTCGGCACGGCGACCGGAGTGACGACCCTGAAAGTCACGGGCGCGGACCTGCGGTGGCCGCTCGGGCTCGCCCGGCCGGCCGACCGCACGCCGACCGCCGCCGCGAGGGCGTTGATCGCGGTGGTGCACGAGATCGTCAGGCGCGATAGGCGTCGCACGCCAGCGTGATCAGGTCGTTCACGTACCGCGGCGGCTCGTCCTTCCACCACGCCAGCCACACCGCGATCGGCGGCGCGTCCTTCACCGCGCGGTAGGCCACGCCGGGGCGCGGGTTCAGGCTCGCGGTGGCCTCGGACGTCATGCCGACGGCCTGGCCCGCCGCGATCAGCGTCAGCCATTCGTCGACACCGTGGGTGTTGCGCACGACCGCGGGCGCGGCGCCGGGTTTCCAGAGGTCCACAGTGGTCGTTCCGGTCCGGTCGTCGACCGCGATGCCGTAGCGGGAGAAGTCGGCCAGGGAAAGGGAACGCTTGCGCGCCAACGGGTTGTCCGTCGCGACGACGCCGTAGCGGCGCTCGGTGCCGAGCAGCGCGGTTTCGAAGCGCGGGTCGTCGAGGGCCTTGCGCACGACCGCGACGTCGGCGGTGCCCTCGGCGAGGCCCGCGGTGAGCGAGTTCGACTGGACGAACACCAGCGGCAGGCCGGGATGTGCCGCGGCCCAGGCCTTCTGCACGCGCCGGGTGTGCTTGCCCAGCGCCGACCAGGCGTAGCCGACGCGCAGCTCGGTCTGCGACTGGGACGCGATCCGGTGCAGGTGAGCGACCTCGTCGAGCACCCGCCGTGCGCCGGCCAGCACCTGCGTGCCGGTCGCGGTCAGGGCCACGTGCCGCGTCGAGCGTTGCAGGAGCCGGACGCCCAGGGACGCCTCCAGCGCGGCGACGGCCCGTGACACCGACGCCTGGGTGAGACCGAGTTCCCTTGCCGCGTCGGTGAACGTGCCCGCGTCGACGACCGCGACGAACGCCCGCAGCTGCCGCAGATCCATGCGCCCAGCGTATAGCCGAGACGGCTCATGCATTTCCCGTATCAACCGCGCGGCCGCAGGCTGTGCCCATGAAGAGCCTCGGTGGGTTCGCCACGATGACCGCCAGCGCGGCCAGCAGCCAGCTCGGTGCGGCAGTGGGCGCGCACGCGTTCGCCACGATCGGCCCGGCCGGTGTCGTGGCGGTGCGTCAGTTCGTGGCCGCGGCGGTGTTGCTGCCCGTCGCCCGGCCCGACCCGCGAAGATTCACGTGGGCGCAGTGGTGGCCGACGATCGCGCTCGGTCTGGTGTTCGCGACCATGAACCTCAGCCTCTACACGGCGGTCGACCGGATCGGGCTGGGGCTCGCCGTCACGCTGGAGGTGCTCGGGCCGCTCGCGGTCGCGTTGGGCGGCTCGCGCACGCGCAGGGACGTGCTGTTCGTGCTGATCGCGGCCGTCGGCGTCTACGTGCTGGTGCTGCCGGGGCCGAGCAGCGACTTCCCCGGCATCGGCGCCGGGCTGCTCGCCGCCGGGTGCTGGGCCGCGTACATCCTGCTCAACCGCGTGGTGGGCCGGCGGCTGCCCGGCCTGCAGGCACCGGCCGCGGCGACGAGCGTGTCCGCGCTGCTCTACGTCCCGGTCGTGGTCTTCCTCGTCGTGGACGGCAGGTTGACCGCGACGGCGGTGCTGTACGCGGTCGGGGCGGGCGTGTTCTGCAGCGTGGTGCCGTACGCGGCCGACGTGATCGCGCTCCGGCGGGTGCCGCCGCGGTTCTTCGGGCTGGCGATGAGCGTGCACCCGGTGCTCGCGGCGCTCGCGGGGCTGTTCCTGCTGGGGGAGCAGCTCGCGTTGCACCATTGGGCGGGAATCTTGCTCGTCGTGACGGCGAATGCACTCGCGGTGACTTGCTCTGAGTGGCCTGGATCACCTACCGTTCAGCGCGAAATGTGAATCCCCTTCACTTAGTGGGGTGTCCATGCGGACTGCAGTCATGACGGTCGTCGCCGCTTTGGCAGGAGCCGCGCTGGTCAGCGGCCCGTTCGCGTGGGCGGAACCCGAGCCGTACCTCGTCGGCAGGGGCATCTCGGACGTCACCGGTCCGGCCGCCGAGAACGGCATGATGGGCTACTCCAAGTTCGACCAGAAGACGACGGGCATCGCCCAGCGGCTGCGGTCGCGGGCGTACGTCGTGGTCGACCGGGCGACGAACAAGCGCGTCGCGTACGTCAACGCCGACCTCGCGATGATCTTCCGCGCGGTCCAGGAGGGCGTGCTCGGCAAGCTGCAGGCCAGGTACGGCAACACCTACACGCGCGAGAACCTGCTGCTGTCGGCCACCCACACGCACAGCGGCCCCGGCGGCTACTCGCACAACCTCGCCTACAACCTCTCGATCCTCGGCATGCAGCCGCAGGCGCTCGAGGCCGTGGTCGACGGCATCACCGAGTCGATCGTCGAGGCGCACGAGGACCTCAAACCGGGCTCGATCAGCCTCGGGTTCGGCGAGCTGACGAACGCGAGCGTCAACCGGTCGCGCGTCGCGTTCGACCGCAACCCGGACAAGGGGTTCTTCCCGCAGGGCATCGACCCGCAGATGACCGTGCTCAAGTTCAAGCAGTCCGGCGACGACGTCGGCGCGATCAGCTGGTTCGCCACCCACAACACGTCGGTGACCAACGCCAACACGCTGATCAGCCCGGACAACAAGGGTTACGCGGCCTACCAGTGGGAGCACGACGAGAAGGGCGTGCGGTACCTGGACAACACCGCGGGCTTCGTCGCGGCGTTCCCGAACACCAACGCGGGTGACATGTCGCCGAACCTCAACCTGAAGCCCGGCTCCGGCCCCACCGAGAACGAGTGGGAGAACACCCGCATCATCGGCGAGCGCCAGAACCGCAAGGCGCAGGAGATCTACAACGGCCCGCAGCAGACTGTGAGCGGTGGGGTCGACTACCGGATGCGGTTCGTGGACATGTCGACCGTTCAGGTCGAGGGCCGCTTCACCCCCAACGGCCAGCCCGGCACGACGTGCTCCGGAGTCGTCGGCGCGTCGACGATCGCGGGCAGCGTCGAGGACGGCCCGGCGATCCCCGGCTTCTCCGAGGGCATGCAGTCGCCGTTGAAGAAGCTGTTCGAGCCGCTCAACATCGAGGTGCCCGAGTGGCTGAAGTCGTGCCAGTACCCGAAGGCCTCTTTGGTGCCAACGGGTCTGGTCGCCGCGACGCCGAACGTGCTGCCGCTGCAGATCGTCCGCATCGGACAGTTGCACCTCGTCGCCGTGCCCGGTGAGGTGACGATCACCGCGGGCCTGCGCATCCGCAGGACCGTCGCCGGCGAGCTCGGCGTGCCCGTGCAGAACGTCCTGATCCAGGGCTACGCCAATGACTACAGCCAGTACGTCACCACGCCGGAGGAGTACGACTCGCAGCAGTACGAGGGCGGCTCCACGCTGTTCGGCCGCAACACCACGCCCGCGTACCAGCAGGAGTTCGGCAAGCTCGCGGCGTCGATGAAGAACGGCACCACGTTGCCCGCCGGTCCGACGCCGGGCAAGCCGCCGTTCACCGACATCAACCTGCAGACCGGTGTCGTCCTCGACGACAAGCCCGCCGACAAGAAGTACGGCGACGTGCTGGCCGCACCCAAGCCGTCCTACACGCGCGGTGAGACCGTGACGGCCGTGTTCGTCACCGGGCATCCGAAGAACAACCTGCACCGCAACCACACCTTCCTGGAGGTGCAGCGGCAGGTGAACGGTCAGTGGACGCGCGTGGCCGACGACGGCGACTGGTCCACGCGCTACCGGTGGGAACGGGTCGGCGTCGCGTTCTCGAACGCCACGATCACCTGGCAGATCCCGGCCGACACGCCCGCGGGCACGTACCGGATCGTGCACCACGGCGACGAGAAGTCCGGCTGGACCGGCAAGATCACCGGCTTCACGGGCGCGACCGCGCCCTTCGCGGTGGGCTGAGGTTATTCCCGGCGGCGGTGAGGCAAGAGTTACGTTGTGCACGATTTAATCGCACACTAGCTTTCATGGCATCCGACCTGAAGGAGCAGCCATGAAGCGCCCAGTTCTCGAGCCCGCCGCCGCCGAGTTCGCCGCCGCCACCGCCCAGCCGCCGTTCCTGTTCGAGATCCCGCCGGCCGAGGGCCGCAAGGCCGTCGACGAGGTCCAGTCGGGTGAGATCGACAAGCCCGAGGTCGACGAGCACTGGGTCGAGCTCGACGGTTTCCAGGTCCGCGTGGTGAAACCGGCCGGTGCCACCGGTGTGCTGCCGGTCGTCCTGTACATCCACGGCGCGGGCTGGGTGTTCGGCAACGCCCACACCCACGACCGCCTCGTCCGCGAACTCGCTGTCGGCGCGGGTGCCGCGGTCGTCTTCCCGGACTACTCGCTGTCGCCGGAGGCCCGCTACCCCGTCGCGATCAACCAGAACTACGCGACCGCGCGGTGGATTCTGAGCAACGGTGCCGACCACGGCCTCGACGCCTCACGCATCGCGGTGGCCGGCGACTCGGTCGGCGGCAACATGGCGGCCGCGCTGACGTTGCAGGCCAAGGAACGCGGCGACGTCTCGCTGAAGGCCCAGGTCCTCTTCTACCCGGTGACCGACGCGTCCTTCGACACCGACTCGTACCTGCAGTTCGCCGAGGGCTACTTCCTGCGCCGCGACGCCATGCAGTGGTTCTGGGACCAGTACACGACGAACCCGGCGGAGCGCGCCGAGATCACCGCGTCCCCGTTGCGGGCGACCAAGGAGCAGCTGGCGGGTCTGCCGCAGGCACTCGTGATCACCGCTGAGGCCGACGTGCTGCGCGACGAGGGCGAGGCCTACGCGGACAAGCTGCGCGAGGCCGGTGTGCCCGTCACCGCCGTCCGGTACGCGGGTGCGATCCACGACTTCGTCATGCTGAACGCGTTGCGCGGCACGCACGCCGCCGAGGCCGCGATCAAGCAGGCGAGCGCGTTCCTGCGCGAAGCCCTCGGCTGAGCCGGAGATCAGCCGCCGACCCGCTGCGTCTTCGTGACCTGGAACGGCGTGCCCTGCTGGCACGTGGTCATCGCACCGGGCTCGGCCCGCCCCGTCACCTCCACCTCGGCACCGGCCACCGCGATCGCGGGGTCGGCGCCGAGCAGCAGGTACTGCGCGGTACCGGTGTCCAGGATCAGGCAACCCGCCTCGACGCCGGCCGACACCGTGCCGCGCACGGTGATGCCCGGCTCCAGCGCGCGGGACGGAGTGGTGATCGGCGCCGACGACGGCGGCAGCGGCGCCGGGATGCTCGGCGTGGACGTGTCACTGGTCGGTGAGCTGGACGCAGGAGCCCGGGGCGGTGGCTGTTGACCGGCGCACGAAGCCAGCATCAGGCACAACAGCACGGCCGCTAACCCGCGCATTTCGCGTCACCTCCGATGGACCACGGCGACCGGGCACGGCGCGTGGTGCAGCACAGCGTGGCTGACCGAACCCAGAATTGCACGCTTCACCGCGCCGCGACCGTGACTGCCCACGACGACGAGGGCAGCGCCGTCGGCCGCCTGGAGCAACGCGCGGGCGGGCGCGTCGAACGCGACCTCCTGCGCCACGTGGACCTCGGGGTGCCGTGCGCGGTGGTCGGCGAGCTGGTCTTCCAGGAGCTTCGCGAGGTCCACGCGGACGTGGTCCCAGTCCTGCTCGGGCAGCTCGGCCCAGCCGACCTCGTTCCACGCGTGGATGGCCAGGAGCTCGCGGCCGTGGCGGGAGGCGAACGCGAAGGCGAAGTCGATCGCGTCGGTGGAGGTCTCTGAGCCGTCGACACCGACGACCACCCGGCCGTCCAGCGGACCGGACCGCGTCACGACGACGGGGCGTCCGCCGATCGCCACCAGTTCGGCGGCGGTGGAACCGAGGAACATCTCGGCGATGCCGGTGCGGCCGGACGAACCGAGCACCAGCAGCTCGCCCTCCTCCATCGCCAGCACGTCGACCGGACGGCCCAGACCCACGCGCGTGGACACGCGCAGGTCCGGCCAGCCGCGCCTGATCTCCTCGGCGATCTCGGCGAGGTGGTCCTCGGCGGAGCGCCGCATCGTCTCCTCGGTGACGAACTCCGGCACCGGTGTGGTCATCGGGGTGAAGACGGGCTCGGGCAGAGGCGCGCGGACGGCCTGGACGACCTGGAGGGCCGCGCCGGAGCGGGAAGCCTCCTCCGCGCCCCACAGAACGGCTTGGCGGGCGAGGTCGGAACCGTCGAACCCAACCACGACGACGGGCATGGGAAACCACCTCCGGCCAGGGGATACCCGACCGGAGGTGGTTCTAAATGCGGGCTAGTTGATGACGAAGCTCGACCCCGGCTCCACGACGATGTTCCCCTTCGCGGAGTTGGTGATCGTGACGTTCGTCAGCCTGGCCGACCCGCGTGCGCTGCCCTGGGCGAGGATGCCCGCGCCGTTGTTCGACTTGTCGATGCGCACGTTGGTGATCTGGACGTTCGGCATCTCGCCGCCGCCACCCTTGAACTGGATCCCGTCGTAGGTGGAGTCGACGATCTCGGTGTCGCGGATGACCACACCGGGGATCGGCAGGTTCTGCGCGAACAACGTGATGGCGCCGAAGAACTGCTGCTCGCCCCAGAACGCGCCGCCGGTGCGGATCAGGGCGTTGTTCGCGAGCAGGGTCTCGCCCGAGAACGGCAGCGGGTCGTGGTCGGTCGCCAGCATGATGCCGGGGTAGTTCGCCGTGTCGGAGACGACGTTGTTCTCCGCGCGGTTGCCGGAGCCGCCGTAGATGGCGATTCCGTTGGCACGCCACGGCAACGCGATCGTGTTGTTGAGGAACGCGTTGTTGCGGCCCACGTCGGCGGTCTGGTCCTTCACGTACTTGCTCGCCCACACCGCGAGTGCGTCGTCGCCCGTGGTGCGGAACGACGAGTTGAACACCGTGGAGTTGCGCGTGCCGTTGGTGAAGTTGATGCCGTCGGCGTAGGTGTCGCGGATGCGCATGCCGCTGAACTGCAGGCCGTCGCCGGGGTTCCAGCGGTCGGGCAGGTTCGTGTAGTCGCGGCCGACCCAGACGCCGACGTTGGCGTGCTCGATCCACACGTTGGTGATCTTCGTGTTCTTGCCGAACCTGCCGTTGAGGCCGACACCGCCCTCCGCGTTGCCGTCGCCGCCGCGGATCCGGCCGGAGCCGAAGATCGCGATGTCGGACAGCTGCACGTTGTCGTCGATGTCGAACCCGAAGTTGCCCTCGTGCGGGTGGTTGATCGTGTTCGCGTCCTGCGGCTGGATCAGGGAGAACAGCTGCGAGTGCCACATGCCCGCGCCGCGGATCGTGGCGTTGCGGATGCCGACCTGGTTGTAGCCGCCGGAGTTGAACTGGGTCAGGATCTTCTTCTCCTGCCGGAACTTCCCTTCCGGGATCCACACGCACGGGATCTCGCCGTTCTGGTCGGCGGTGACCGCGCGCTGGATGGCGTCGGCGTCGTCCGTCTGGTCGTTCGGCGTGGCGCCGTACTGCGTGATCGACACGCACTCGGCGGGCTTCTGCGCCGGCGGCGCGACCTGCTCCAGGTCGATCAGGTCGATGACGTAGAACTGGGCGCTGTCACCGGCGTCGCGCTGCAGCTTGAAGCGGGTGCCCGCAGGATAGGAGTTCGGCAACAGGCTGGACGACTCGTCGAACAACCGGCGGGCGTCGCCACCCGGCCGGTTCGTGAGGCACTCCGGGTCGTCGCAGGTGCCGTAGAGCCAGCTGTGCCGGGACGACAGCGTCAGCTTCTGCACGAACTGGTCGTTGGCGTACAGGCTGATCGTCGCTTCCTGGCCACCACCGGCGGCCGCGTCCGGGATCGAGTTGCGGACGACGATGGAGTTCGTGCCGACCGTCGAGGTGATCTCCACGAACTGGCCCTGCGAGTCGAGCCGCACCGACTTGCGGCCGGACGACTCCGACCCGAAGTTGGTGTGCCCGAACGTGCGCTTCGCGTCGGCCTCCAGCAGCTGGCCCTGGTAGCGGCCGTTTTCGGCTTCATAGCTGGTGAACGGAACCGATGCGCCGCGTCCGACCACAACGGACTGACTCGCGGTGTTGTTGTTCTCGTTGGTCTCCGCGACCAGGCCGGTCGCATCCGCTGTCGCCGTGGCCGTGGCACCGCCGTTGGTGGCGGTCCAGGTGCCGACGTTGACCGTGACGGTCTGACCGGCGTTGATCGCAGGCGTGTTGGCGTTCAGCGTGCTGCCGCCGACGACCACGCGCGTCACCGACGCACCGGCCTGCGACGTGCCGCGGTTGTTGACCTGCACCGCGAACGTCACCTGCTGGCCCGCGGCGGGTGACGACGGGTTCGGCGTGATGCCGGTGATCTGCAGGTCCGGGCCAGGAGCAGGACCGACGACCAGGGGAGAGCCGGAGGTGAAGGTGTTGTTGCCCTCGTTGGTCTCCGCGACCTGGTTGGCCGGGTCGACGGTGGCCGCGGCCGCGTAGGACCCGGCACCCCTCCGACCGGTGTCGACGGTGACACCGGTGGTGGCTCCGGCAGCGAGCCCGCCGACCTGGGCGGTGCCCGCGTTGCCGCCGCCGAGCGTGAAGCTGACGCTCGTCGCGCCCGATGCCACGGTGCCGCCGTTGCGCACGGTCGCGGTGAGCCTGATCGCGTCGGTCTCGGTCGGGCTTGCGGGCGTCCACGTGAGGTTCGTGACGGTCAGGTCGGGAGCCGGTGCGGCGGACCCGAACACTCCGAACTCCGCGACCTGGCCGCCGGGCGCGCCGGTGTTCGAGTAGAAGTGCAGCCGCACGTCCGCTGCCCGCCCGGTGACCGGAATCGTCACGGTGTTGCCGGTGGCCGGGTCGAACCGGTAGTCGGCGCGGGCCTTCAGGGTCGCGAACGCCGTGGCGGCCGAGTCCCTGCCCAGCACCTCGAAGTTCTGCGTGCGGGCGCCCCAGATCGGGTCCGGGTTGAGTTTGACGACGATGGACGACAGGTCCGCGTCGGCGCCCAGCTTCACGGTCAGATGACCGGGGAAGCCGTTGGACTCCCAGTACGTGCCGGTGTTGCCGTCGACGGCGTTGGCCGCCACGAAGTCGTGCACGTGACCGGACTCCTCGACCGGCTTGCCCCGCGCCAGGTCGTCCCCGGCGGGCGGCGGGTCGACCGGGCCGGACTCGCCGTGCGCCTCGAACTCGCTGAGCTGACCGGCGGGCCAGCCGGTGTTCGCGGTGATCGTGACCCGGACGTACCTGACGCCGGTCGCCGCGAAGTCCAGCGTCACGGTGTTGTTCGACGCGGGGGAGAAGACCCTGCCGCTGGAGCCGGAGATGTCGGTGAACTGCGAGCCGTTCTGGCTTCCCTGCACGGCGAGGGTCTGCGTGCGCTGCTCCCAGTTCGACGGCAGGCGCAGCACGACCTTGCTGACGTCCCTCGTGGCGCCGAGGTCGGCCTGGATCCACTGCGGGAACACGTTGTTCGTGCTCTCCCAGTAGCTGCCCTGGTTGCCGTCACCGGCGTTTCCGGCGCCGTACGGGCCGTTGTTGCTCGACGCGGTCATGGTCGCCGGCAGCCGCACGATGGCGGCGCCTGCCGTTGGTGTCAGTCCGAAGAGGGCCAGTGCGGTGACGAGCGCAGCACTCACCGCACGCCTCAGTAGCGTGTTCTTCATGTAATTGTCCTTCTACGGCAGGGAAATCAGTTGATGGTGATCGTGAAGGTGGTGGTCGTGTTCCTGATGTCCTGGAAGTTGTTGCTGAACCGGATTCCGTTGATCGTCACCGCGCCCACGGCGGGGCCCTGACCTGGCTCGGGCATTTCGTTGGCCCACAGGCCGAAGCCCGACTTCGCGTCGAACTCGTCACCGCTCTTGCGCGCACCGGAGATGCTGATGTTGGACAGCACGGTGTCCTGGAAGATGTTCTCGTGGGCGCCGTTGTACTTGGTCTGGAACATGATTCCGCTGTACGTCGGGTCGATGATCTCGACGTCGTTCACCCGGATTCCGGTGTACTTCTTGGAAGCCGAGAACATCCAGATCGCGCCGAACGTCTGCTGGCCCCAGAAGTGGCCGCCGGCGCGTACCAGGGTGAGCCCGCTGAACGTCGTCTGCTCCGGCCCGAAGTCCTCCATCGGATAGCCGAAGTCGAGCGAGCTGATCGTCACGCCGGAGTAGGTGAGCGTGTCCGCGACGTAGATGTTGCGGAACGTGTTGAGCTTGCCGCCGTAAACGGCGAGACCCGCGGCGCGCCAGGTGAGCAACGACGTCAGGTTCTCGAAGACGTTGTTCTGCTGGCCCGTTCCGCCGCTGTCGGTGGCGGCGAACAGCGCGAAGCTGTCGTCACCGCTCGACCTGGACTCGATGTTCGCGATCCGGTTGCCCGCCGAGCCGTTCGTCATGTTGATGACGTCCGCGTAGGTGTCCCGCGCGCGGCTGTCCCTGATGACGTTGTTGTCGACGTTGTTGCCCCAGAACATGCACATCATGTGCTCGACCCAGATGTTCTCGATGGTCATGTTCTGCACACCGGCGAAGTTGAACACCTTGCCGGGCCCGTCGATGCGCGAGGTGTAGTTGCCGAACACGGCGAACCCGCTGAACGTCGAGCCGCTCGCGGACGACTGCGCGTCGAACCCGATGTCGGTGTTCTCCTGGCCCACCGGTGCCTGGAACCGGGTGAACCACGGACCGGCGCCGACCACCCGGATCGCCTTGCCGTAGACGGTGAACTTCTGCGCGGTCTGGTAGGTACCCGCGGGCAGGTAGACACCGATCAACGTGCCGGTGGTGTCCATGCGGACGCGGTCGAGCGCGTTCTGCACGTCCTGGTGGGAGAACCCGGCGGGAACGGCATAACGGGCGGCGTCGGGATTGCCCGCGGTCCTGGCCTCCTCGAAGTTCACGAAGTCGATCGCGTAGTTCGTGGTGTTGGCCGCGTCCTTCTGCAGCTTGATCTTCGTGCCCGCCGGGAACGTCGAGTTCAGCATCACGTTGGCCTCGTCGTAGATGTGGCGAGGACCGCCTGCTCCCGGCGAGTTCTGCGGGGAGGCTTCGTTGCCGTAGAGCCACATGTACTTCGACGTCAGGTCGATGGCCTTGTGGAACTGGCCGTTGACGTAGACGTTGAGGGTCGAGGTGATGCCGCCGCCACCGGGGCTGTCCGGGATGGAGAAGCGGGTGACCAGGGTGTTGGTGGGTGCCGACGTCGTGAACTCGACCGAGGCGCCGGTGGTGTTCAGCGTGACGGCACGGCGGCCGGACGCCTCACCGGCGAGGTCACCGATCGTCCGATTGGGACTCAGCGTCTGCGCGCCGCCCGCGACGACCGCGTCCTCGGCCTCGATGTGCTGCCACGGGACGCTGGCGCCGCGGCCGACGAACAGCGACTGCTCGCTGGTGTTGTTGCCCTGCTTCGCGGGGATCTCGTTGCCGTCGTTGGCGATGGTCGTGCGGATCGTGTACCGGCCGTCCACCGCGGTCCACGTGCCGAGCGTGACCGGGGCGGTCGTGGCACCGGCGTTGATCGTGCCGGTGTGGCCGGCGGTGAACGTGCGGACGGTCTGGCCGTTGCTCAGGATCGTGACCGTGATGCCGTGGGCGCCGGACGCGCTGGCGACGGTGCCCTGATTCTTGATCGCGACGGTGAACGTGGTGTTCTGGCCGTTGGCGGGGTTGCTCGGCGACCAGGCCGGCACCGCGACGAGGTCGGAGCTGGGCACGGGCGTGACCACGAGCGGATCGGGGTGCAGGCGCGCGTTGTTGGCCTCGTTCTGCTCCGCGACCTTCCTGGTCTCGTCGACCTTCGCGGTGTACTGGTAGGAGCCCTCCGGCCGCGCGGCGATCGTGGTGCTCACGGCCGCCTGCGCCCCGGCCGCGAGCGCACCGACCTGCGCCGTGCCGACCGCGGTGGTGCCGAGGAAGAACGTCACGTCAGTCGGGTTGCTGGCTGCGCTGCCGGCGTTGCGCACGGTGGCGTTGAGCGTGATCTGGTCGGTCTCGACGGGGCTGGCGGGTGAGAACGACGTGCCGGTGACGGTGAGGTCGGGGTTCGGGGCAGGGGTGCCGAACACCTGGATCTCCGCCACCTGGGCACCGGGCGCACCGGTGTTGGACGTGAACCTGAGCTGGACGTCCGCGACGCGGGCGCTGACCCCGATCGTGACGCTGTTGCCGCTGGCGGGATCCCAGCGGTAGTCGCGTCCGGCGACGAGGCTCGAGAACCCGCCTGCGCTCTGCTCGCGGCCGAGCACCTCGACGTTCTGCGTGCGGGCACCCCAGATCGTGTCGGGATTGAGCTTGAGCGCGATCGAGCTCAGGTCGGCGTTCGCTCCCAGTTGGACGGTCAGCGTGCCGGGAAAACTGTTGGACTCCCAGTAGGTGCCGACGTTGCCGTCGTTGGCGTTGGCCGCGACGAGGTTGTGCACGTTGTGGTTCGCGGTGACGGGCTTGCCCTGCGCGAGGTTCTCGCCCGTCGCGCCTTCACGGGTCACGGAGTTGCTGGCGGGCGACTGGTTGCCCGCCGCGTCCTTCGCGATCACGTGGTAGGTCACCCGCAGCCCGTCGGGCTGGCCGTCGGTGTACGTCGTGCCGGTGACGGTCGTGCGCAGGCTGCCGTTGGCGTAGACGTCGTAGCCGGTCACGCCCACGTTGTCGGTGCTGGCGCTCCAGGTCAGCCTGATCTGCCCGGACTGCGGCTGGGTGAAGGCGAGGTCACCCGGCGCGGTCGGGGCCTGCGTGTCCCCGCTCGTGGGGCCGTGGACCTCGAACTCGCTGAGCTGACCGGCGGGCCATCCGGTGTTCGCGGTGATCCGCAGCCGTACGTACCGCGTGATGGCCGCGGTGAAGTCGATGGTGACCGTGTTGGCGGAGGCCGGGTTGAACTCGTATCCCTTGCCGGGCACGAGATCGGAGAAGGTCGTGCCGTCCGTGCTGCCCTGGACGGCGAGGGTCTGGGTGCGGGTGCCCCAGTTCGCGGTGGGCAGCTTCAGCACGACGCGGTCGGCCTTGACCGCCGAACCGAGATCGGCCTGGATCCACTGCGGGAAGGCGTTGTTCGCGCTCTCCCAGTACGTCGACTGGTCACCGTCGCCGGCGTTGCCCGGTGCGTAGTTCTGCGTCTGGCTGCTCGCGCTGTAGCTCGCCGGCAGCTTCGCGCTCGCGGCCGCCTCGTGGACCTCGAGCTTCGCCGTCGTCCTGGTGGCGCGGACGTGCCGGACGAGCGTCGGGTCGACCTGGAAAGTGACCTTGCCGTTCTTGAACTCGTGTGGTCGTTCCGCGACGAGCGTCGACCAGCCTCTGCCGTCGAGACTCGTCTGCACGGCGAAGGTTTCCGTGCCGTTGCGCGGCGCCTTCAGCGTGACTTGGTCGATGCGGGTCTGCTTCCGCAGGTCGAGGCTCACGGGCGCGGCTTGCGCGGCAGGGGCGATGACGAGCGTTGCTGCCGTGAGCGTCAGTGCGGCTAAGGGGGCTAGCAGGGAGCGAGCGCGTGTCGTCGGTGACATGGCGTGCTTGGCCCTTCTCGGTGGGGACGCGAGGGGGTGTGGCGCGCCTCACCGTAGAAGTGCACAGCAGATTACCGCAATATGTCGACGTGATTGCGCAAATTTGCGACAGAGCGCTCTGAACAGGAAAGACGTGTTGCCAGGCGCTGTCGAAGGTGTCCAGGGGAGGAGGTTTGTTCCCGAACGTCCCGAAAAATTCGATGCTCTTTCGATGGACGCGCTTGCGTTGGCTTACCGCGGGCTTGCGGTGGTTGCGCAATCCTTGCGCAAGTCTCACAGGTCGGCGAACAACCTTCTGGTTCGGTTCAGCAGATCCAGCCTGTGCTCACGCCGCCGCAGCGAGTGCTCCTCGCCGGGATAGACGACGAGTTCGGAGTGCGGCACCGCGCGGTGCAGCAGTTCGGCTTGCTCCACCCCACTCGCCGTGCGCGATCTGCTTCGGCCAGTCGGAGATCCCGGCACCCACGAGCGCGGCCTTGAACCTGTCTGTCCGGGTCGTCGCCCACGCGGCCATGAACCCGCCGTAGCTCCAGCCCGCGATGCCGAGCCGTTCGGGATCGGCGACTCCCCGAGCGATCAGCGGGTCGATTCCGGTCTCGATGTCGTGCCACTCCTCCTGACCGACGCGCCCGGCCACCGCCGCCGCGACCTCGTGGCCCCGGCCCAGGCTTCCCCTGGGGTTGGGCAGGAAGCTCGCGAACCCCTGATGCGCGAACCACTGCGCCGACGGGACCCACTGCAGCTGGAGTTCGTCGGCCCACCGGTCGTACGGGCCGCCGTGGACGAGGGTGATGAGCGGGAACGGGCCGTCGTCTCGCGTCCTGCCGACCGGCAGCACCAGCAGCGCGTCGAGCTCGAGCCCGTCGGAGGCCTGGTAGCGCAGGCGTTCCTGGTGGCCCCACCGGACGCCACCGAGGCTGACCTGTCGCCGATGACCTCCCGTGACACGGGCGAGGAGTCCCCTGCCGAGACGGTGGAACTCGGTGTCGAGCCCGGTGGCGACGACCATGATCGGCGCGTCGCCGTCGTCCTGGACGAGGTCGACCGGGCAGGCGGGCATGCCCGCGGTGAGGTTGCGGTGGCGCTGGTCAGTTCCCGCACCCGGACCCCGGTCAGCGCAACAGGTACGCATTGATGATCGTCTGCTCGACGGTCTGGTCGTCGCCGGACGCCTTGGCGCGCAACGATACCGACTTCGCGTCCCTCGGGTGGGCGAGCAGCACGCGGCCGTTCGTCATCGGCGTGGAGCGCCACGTGGTGCCGCCGTCGTAGGAGACCTCGACGGACGTGATGCGCACCGAACCGGTCTGCGACTGGGTCGAGATCGGCACCGCCAGCATCCGGCCCGCCTGGGCGGAGCCGTCGTCGTCGAGCTGCGGGGTGAAGCGGATGACGCTGAGCGGCAACGCGGTCCGCTTCGCGGTGGTGTCGCTGCGGAACGCCCAGACGCCGGACACCTCGGTGCTCAGCGGACCGGGACGGGTGGCTGTCGTCTCGACGCGGTAGTGCGCGGCACCCGGCTGGACGTCAGCCAGGCACCAGCCCGCCTCGACGGTCTCGCACGCCTTGGCGTTGTCGCGGTAGACCGTGGTGCGCGCGGAGGTGACCGGGCTGTAGCCCTCGTTGCCCGCGTTGTCGCCGTACAGCGGGACCGTGACGCGCATGAGGTCGCCGGTGCGGAACGAGTGCGGGACGTCGCGGGTTGCGGGCAGGGCCGGGCCGAACACCGCGCGGTTGAAGGGTTCCACGTACGAGCGGCCGGGTTTGTAGTGCCGCAGTGGAGTGACCAGGGCGCCGATGTTGCCGTTCTCGTCGAACAAGGTGAACCTGCGCGACCAGTCGCCGCCCTCGCCGCCGTAGTACTCGGTGCGCCGGCCCGCGGCCAGGTTGTCCAGCGAGCCGTAGCCCCAGTCGGCGCGGCCCTCGGGGGCCGAGGTGTGGCCGACGGTGGCGTTCTGGCCCTGCTTCAACGGCGGCATGTCGACCTTGACGGTGGCGAGGTCCTTGCGGGCGACGGTCTTGGTGAGGCCGTTCGGGGCATGTCCCCGTTGGTACCAGGCGAGACCGTAGAAGTCGGGGCCCGCGTTCCAGAACGTCGCGATCTTGCCGGTGACCTCGGCCGAGTCCGGGCCGAGGCTCGCGACGCCGAGGTGGGAGATGTCGCCGCCGACCGAGAAGTTGCCGACGGTGTAAGCGGTTCCGTTGACGACCCGCTCGAAACCGGTCTGCAGCAACGAGAGTTGTGCGGTGGCCGGGAGCGTCACCTGGATCGGCCTGGCCTGCCTCGCGTCCAGGTCGATCGTCGTCGCGCCGGTGACGGTCAGGTTCGGGTAGTTGATCGCGTTGTGGGTGTAGGCGCCGTCTGTCGCCATGACGCCGCCGTTGAGGAGATAGCGGCCCTTGGGCAGGCGGGCCACGCCGGTCTCGGTGTTCGGCCAGGCGCGGGCGCCGGTGTCGACGTTGACCAGGAACGCGTACGACGGCGGCGACTTCGCGCCGGAACGGTGGGTCGCGGTGATCGTGACGTCGTAGCTCTCCGCCTCCAGATCGACGACGACAGCCGTGCGCAGGCCGCTCGCGACGATGGCGCCGCCCACGACGCCGCCGTCCGGCTGCTTGGCGATGTCGGCGGTCACCGTCGCCTTCGCGGAGCCGCCCGCGGGCACGGTGAGCTTCGCGGGGGAGACGCGGAAGAGCGAGCCGGTCGTCTCGGTGGTGAGGTCGAGGGTGACCGGCTCGGTGCCCGCGTTGGAGTAGGTGATCTCCTTCGTCAGCGCGGGTTCTCCGGTGTGCGGCCACCGGTGCGAGCCGAAGCTGAGGCTGGTTGGGGTGGACGTCACGTTCTGCCTGATGAGCTTGGCGACGTCGACGCGGCCGGAGCCCTGTTCGAACGGGGTGAGCTTCGCGGTCGGCGTGGTGCTGCCGGTGAGACGCGCCTTGAGCTCGGTGCCGGTGAGCTCCGGGTGCTGCTGGTGCAGCAGGGCCGCCGCGCCCGCGACGTGCGGGGTGGCCATCGAGGTGCCGTCGAGCGAGGTGTAGCCGTCGGCGACGGGCGGGCCGATCCTGCCGTCGGAGTGCAGGGCGGCGACGATGCCGACGCCCGGTGCGGTGAGGTCGGGCTTGAGCGCGCCTGCTCTGGTGGGTCCGCGGCTCGAGAACTCCGCGATCTGGTTCTGGTCGTCGACCGCGCCGACGGTGAGGGCCGCGTCGGCCGTGCCCGGCGAACCGACGGTGCTCGCGTTCGGGCCGCTGTTGCCGGCGGCGATCACGAACAGCGTGCCCTTCTCGGCGGACAGGCGGTTGACGGCTTCTTCCAGCGGCTCGATCTCGGGCGAGTCGTAGCCGCCGAGGCTCATGTTGACGATCTGGGCGCCCTGGTCGACCGCCCACTCCATGCCGGCGATGATCCCGCTGTCCTGCCCGGAACCGTTGTCCCCCAGCACCTTCACGTCGAGGATGCTCGCGTCGGGTGCCACGCCGCGGTACTTGCCGCCGCTCTTCGCACCGGTGCCCGCGATGATCGACGCCACGTGCGTGCCGTGACCGAAGTGGTCGGCCGCGTCCGGAGAGGACGTGAAGTTGCGTTCCCCGATCTCGCGGTCCTTCAGGTCCGGGTGGGTCTGGTCGACGCCGGTGTCGAGGACGGCGACGGTGGTGCCCTTGCCGGTGAAGCCCGCGGTGTGGGCGGCGGGGGCGTTGATCTGGGCGACGCTGCGGTCGAGGTTCGCCTTGCGCCTGGCGTCGAGCCAGATCTTCTTCGCGCTGGTTGCCGTGAGACCACCCGCGAGTGGTGTCTTGGCGGCGTCGAACGCCACGCCGTTGATGCTGCGCAGCTGGATGCCGGACTGTGCGCTGAGAGTGCCCTTGGGATAGGTGACGATCACCGGCAGGGCGCCGCCGTACGTGGCGAGCTCGGTGACGTCGAAGAGGCGCTCGTCGAGGCGGCCGCTCGCGATCAACGGCATGGCGTCCGACGGCACGACGTACTCGTGGCCCTGGGCGGTGTAGGTCGTGAACAGGACGTGTTCACGACCAGGAGCCGGTCTGACGGCGCGCTGGCCGGTGAGCACCTGGTCGCCCGTGATCAGGGTGACGGCGGGCGCGTTCGTTGCTCGTGGGGGATCGGCATGTGCCTCCCCGGCGGTGATCATGGCACCGGCCAGGACGACGACTCCGACTAGGCGCACCGGTCCTCCGCAAGTCCGTGAGAGCGTTCTCACGGACGGTAGTGAGGTGATCACGTCCCTCGCAAGGTCTACACCAATTCCCGGTACGGGCGCGTCTCAGGACGAAGCCGGGCGGCCGGCGCACTAACCTGTGCGTCCATGACGGGCCTGCGTGAACGCAAGAAGGCAGCCACCAAGGTGGCGCTGGGGGACGCCGCGTGGAGCCTGTGCGTCGAACACGGCTACGACGGCGTGACGGTCGAGCAGATCGCGCGGGCCGCCGGGGTGTCGCTTCGGACGTTCTTCAACTACTTCTCCTCGAAAGAGGAAGCGGTCATGGCCGGCGACAAGATCATGGCCGAGATGTTCGTGCACGAGTTCGCGGCCCGGCCGGCCGGCGAGCCGGTGCTGGTCGCGTTGCGCGAGGCGTTGCACGCGATCTACCCGGCGCACGTCGACCTCGAGCGCCTCCGCCAGTTGCGGGAACTGCGCCGCCACCCGGCGATGCTCCCGCACGTGCTCGCCGCCTACTCCGCCCGTGAGCAGGAGCTGACCGCGGCGATCGCGGCCAGGTGCGGAGTGGACCCCGCGGACGACCCCTACCCGGCCGTGACGGCTTCGGCGATCCTCGCGTCGCTGCGCGCGGTCGTGCAGTGGTGGCTGGACACGCCGTCCGCGACGCAGCGGTTCACCGCCGCCGAGCTGATCGGGAAGATGATCGACCAGCTCGGCGCCGGTTTCACCAGGTGACCGGGAGCTTGTGGACGCCGTAGATCGACATGTCGGTCCGCAGCGGCACCTCGCCTGCCGGCACGGCGAGCTGGAGCGTCGGCAGCCTGCGCAGCAGCTCGGTGAAGCCGACGGCCATCTCCACACGGGCCAGCTGCTGGCCCAGACACTGGTGGATGCCGTGCCCGAACGCCACGTGGTGCCCGCGCGGGCGGTCGACGCGCAGTGCGTGCGGGTCGTCGTACTGGGTCTCGTCGCGGTTCACCGCGGGCACCGACACCACGACGGTCTCGCCCTCGCGGATGGTGGCGGCACCGATCGTGACGTCCTCCTTGGCGTGCCGCGAGACGCCCATGCTGATGATCGACAGGTAGCGCAGCAGCTCCTCGACCGCGTTCTCGACCAGCTCCGGGTGCTCCCGCAGCTTGGTGAACTCCTCCGGGTGTTCGAGCAGCGCGAACGTGCCGAGCGCCAGCATGTTCGCCGTCGTCTCGTGACCCGCGATGAGCAGCAGGTTTGCGATGCCGGTGAGCTCGTTCTCGTCGAGGTCGGTGTCGCGCACCAGCCCGGACAGCAGGTCGTCGCCGGGGTCGCGCTGCTTCTCGCGGACGAGTCCCCGCATGAAGAGACGCAGGTCCGTGTTGACCTTGATCTGCTCGTCGATCGTCGTCCCCAGGCTGAGCAGCTTGGCCGTGCGGCGCTGGAACTCGTCGCGGTCGCCGTAGTCGACGCCCAGCAGCTCGCAGATCACGAGCGACGGCACCGGCAGCGCGAAGTCCTGCACGAGGTCCGCCGGCGGTCCCTTCTCGATCATCGCGTCGAGCTGGGCGGTGACGATCTCGTGAATGCGCGGCGTGAGGTCGCGCATCCGCCGGACGGTGAACTGACCGGTCAGCAGCCTGCGGTAGCGGGTGTGCTCGGGGGCGTCCATGAAGATGAACGACCCCGCGCGCCGCTCCGGCGGGAACATCTCCGCGTGCAGCTCGGGCGAGATGAGCTTGCGCGCCCGCGGGCTGTTGACCCGGTCCGAGCTCATCCGCGGGTCGGCGAGCACCGCCCGCGCCTCCTCGTGGCCGGTGACGAGCCAGACGATCTCGCCGTTGTGCTCGATCCGGTGAATCCGCCCCTGCCCGCTCAACTCGGTCAGCCCGCTGGCCGGGTCGAACGGGCACTCACCGCGCTGCGTGAGCTCGGCGGGCAGCTGCGGACGGATGAGCTCCTGCGCGCTGCGCTGCCGCTCTGCCGTGGTCATGGTGGCCTTCTCCCTGTCTGACCCGGTGTGACCGGGTCGTGGCTCGGGGTCACCTCCCACGCTACCGAAACTTGCGCGGCGTGCAAGATTCTTGAAGGCGGCTTGGGGTGCGCGTTAGACGGCGAACACCTGGGAGTCGTCCGCGAAGGCCTTGAACTCGAGCGCGTTGCCCGCCGGGTCCAGCAGGAACATCGTCCACTGCTCGCCGGGCTCGCCCTTGAACCGCACGTACGGCTCGATGACGAACTTCGTGCCCTGCAGCTTCGCGGCGAGCTCGTGGAACTGGGGCACGGTGAGGATGAGCCCGAAGTGGGGGACCGGCACGTCGTGGCCGTCGACGGGGTTGTGCACCCGCTCGGTCCTCGGGGCGAGGTGCGTGACGAACTGGTGGCCGTGCAGGTTCCAGTCGATCCACGTATCGGAGCTGCGGCCCTGCTCCAGGCCGAGGGTGCCGCCGTAGAAGCGACGGGCGGCGTCGAGGTCGTCGACCGGCATGGCGAGGTGGAAGCGTGGGATGTTCGGCATGTCCGAATGTTAACATTCAGACAAGCTGCCGCCTTGTCCTCTTGTTAACATTGCGACATGACGGAGACCGGGCTGGGCCCCGCACGCCGCCGCGGCCTGAGCACCGAGGTGGCCGACGCGATCCGCGAGGCGATCTTCGACGGCCGTTACGCCCCCGGCGCCGCCCTGCGCGAGGTGGAGCTGTCGGAGGCGCTGCGCGTCAGCCGCGGCCCGGTCCGCGAGGCGCTGCAGAAGCTGGAACGCGAAGGCCTCGTCCACACCGAATGGCACCGCGGCACCACGGTGACGGCGTTGTCGCTGCAGGACGTGGCCGAACTGGACAGCCTGCGAGCCGCCCTGGAGTCCCTGGCCGTGCGCCGCGTGGTCGACCAGGCCTCCGAGGAGGACCTGGCGTCGATCGAGAAAACCGCCGCCGCGATGGACCGCGCCGAGACCCCGCACGAGATGGTGCGCTGCGACATCGCGTTCCACGACGCCGTGTACGCCGCCGCCAACCACTCCCGGCTGGCCTCCGCCTGGGAGGCGATCCGGTCACAGGTGCACCTGTTCCTGATCACGCGGGTGAACGTGAGCACGGACGGCTACCTGGAGCAGATTCGGCAGGAGCACCGCGACCTGGTGGCGGCGTTGCGGCTGGGCAACGTGGATGGTGCGCTGCGGTTGTTCGCGGAGCACCGGCGGCATGCGTTCGACGTGCTGACGTCGGGCAGCTAGTCACGCCTGCCCGTCGCCTGGCGCGGACAGCTGACCCGGACGCGGTGCGGGTGCGTCGGCCTCGGCTGCGGCGCGTGACGCCAGCGCCTCACCCGGCGCGGGCACCTAACCCCAGACGTGGCGCGGGATCCGGTCGAGCAGGTCGCACCGGATGTCCAGGTCCGCCGCCAGCACGTCCGGATCCCGGTGGTCACCGGTCGCGTTGTAGGCGTCGAACTGGGCACCGCGAATCCAGAAGCCGCGACAGCCACGCGGATCGGTGAGCAGGAAGTCGACCACAGCGGGTGCGAGCACCGCGCGGGCGAACGCCTCGTCGGCGCACGTGACCTGGTAGCGGGCGTCGAACTCCGGGTGGCCGACCTTGATGTCGCCGAGGCCGAGGCCCTCGTTGATCCGGCTCTCCATCCGCAGCACCTGGCGGACGTCCAGTGTCGGGCGGGGCGCGGGCGTGCGGACCCAGACGGTGGCCTGGCGGAGGCCGTACTGGCCGCCGCCCGAGGTGTCGAGCGGGTCGTTGATGACGAACAGCGCTGCGAAGAACGGGCGGCCGCGGTGCTGGCCGGTGATGACGTCGTGGGCCTCGACGGCGCGTGGGGAGCGGTCGATGCCGACTACGACGGGGACGAGCTTCGGGTAGCGCTCCAGCGAGTTGAAGACCTCGGTGGCGCGGTCGTCGCGGGACGTGTGGGTCCAGCCGCGGGCCGGGAACTGGTCGCGCTGGCGTTGTTCGATGCCCGCCTCCTCGGCCTTGCCGGAGCGGTGCAGCCACACGAACATCCACGTCATCAGGCCGCCCATCACGAGCAGGCCCGCCACCAGGATCAGGATGATCCAGATCGGCTTCATGAACTCCCCCGGTTCACAGGTGTTCGACGACCACGCGCGTGCGCGGCCCCATCACGGCGCCCAGCTCGGCGACGAAACCGTCGGCCAGCGGCGGCCAGTTGTGGAACACCACCGCGAGATCGCCGATGTGGAACGACCACTGGCCCTCCAGGTCGCCGGCTAGCACACAGCGTCCACATGCGACACATCGCACGGACGCCTCGACGCGGTCGTACAACCACGGCTCGATCAGGGCGTGATGGTCTTCCTCGCTGATCGCCGGGAAACCGCAATGAGGGCACGTCGGTGGCTCGTAGTTGCCGGTGGCGTGGTGCACGGTCCGTTGCGTGAGAACGTCCACGCCGGTGTGGCCGCCGCCGACCCACCGCTCTGCCTCGGGCGACGCCTCCGCGCACCGTGGACCCGCGCGGAACTCGCTCGGCGCCATGACCTCGTCGCGTGCGGTGTTCGGGGTGATCACCCCGCGGTCGAGCAGCCACGACGTGACCACGACCGCGCGGCTTCGCGCCTCGGCCGCGGTCAGTGAGATCTCGACCAGCTTGATGGCGTGCTCGCTCAGGACGTCCCCCAGTAGACGATCTGCGTCCTTCCTACCGCACGGGGATCCGGCGTGCGCGGGGAACAACCGAAGTGAGAACCAGCCTGGCTACAACCAGCCGTGTTCGTGGGCGAGCTGGAACGCCTCCGCCCGGTTCGCCACCCCGAGCTTGGCCACGGCGGCGGACAGGTGGTTGCGCACGGTCCCCGCGGACAACGAGGTGCGGGAGGCGATCTCGGCGACCGGCGTGCCGAACTCGGTCAGCCGCAACACTTCCAGCTCGCGCTGGGTCAGCGGGCACGGGGGAGCGGCCAGCGCGTCGGCGGCCAGCGCCGGGTCGACCCAGCGCGAGCCGCTGTGCACGCGGCGGATCACGTCGGCCAGCGTGCCGCCGGGCGATCCCTTGGGCAGGAACCCCTTCGCGCCTGCCTGCAGAGCCTGCTGCAGGTGCGGTGGCCTGCCGCGGCCGGTCAGGATCACAACGGCGCACGACGGCAGCACCCGCGCCAGCTCCTCGGTCACCTCCAGGCCGTCGAGCTCCGGCATCTGCAGGTCCAGCACGGCCACGTCCGGGCGGTGCGCCCGCGCGGCCTCGACGGCGGCCCTGCCGTCTCCGGCACGGGCCACCACCTCGAGGTCCGGCTCCAGGTCGAGCAGCGCCGCGAGCGCGTCGCGGATCAGCTCCTCGTCGTCGGCCAGCAGCACTCTGATCACGCGGGCACCACTACCTGCAACGTGAACACGTCCCCGGACAGGTCCGCGCACACCTTGCCGCCGACCGCGGCCAGTCGTTCGTTCATGCCCCTGATCCCGTTGCCCTCACCGGACGGCTTCTCGGTGCCGTCGTTCGTGACGGTCATCCGCACCTTCCCGTCCTCCTCGGCGACGTCGATCATGCACCACGTCGCGTGGCTGTGCCGCAGCACGTTGGTGCACGCCTCCCGCAACGCCAGCGCGAGCTGCGTGGCGCCCTCGCCGTGCACCGGGACATCGGTGACGGTGCAGCGGATGCCTGCCTCCCGCAGCACGTCGCGGACCGCCTCCAGCTGCTCGGGGAAGTTCACCGCCCGGTACCCGTGCACCGCGTCGCGCACCTCCTCCAACGCCGAGGACGCCAGTCGCTGAGCCTCGAACGCCGCTGTCGCCGACCGCTGGGGATCCGACTCGGCCAGCCGCCCGGCGAGCTCCGCCTTCAGCGCGATCACCGTCAGCCGGTGCCCGAGCAGGTCGTGCACGTCGCGGGCGAACCGCAGCCGTTCCTCGCTCACCGCGAGCTCCGCCCGCGCCTCCCGGCCGGCCCGCGCCTGCGCCAGCAGCCCGGCGAACCACATCGGCAGCCCAGCCATCGCGATGATCGTCGCGCCGACCGCGGCCGAGATCATCTGGTACGTCGTGGCGTGATGGGCCACGAAGGTCCCGACCACCCCGGAGAGCACGATCGCGCCGATGGCGGCCAACCACCGCCACACGCCGGACAGGAGCAGCGGAGCGAACCCCGCCGCTCCGCCGCCGATCCACGCCCACGTTGACATGTCGTGGGGTCCCACGGGCGCCACCAGCGGAATCGAGACCAGCGTGGCGGCGACGAGCACCCAGAGCCTGGCCTCCCGCAGCGCCACCGCGTACGCGACGGCCAGGATCAGCAGGCCGAGGACCCCGAGCCAGCGGGTGGCGGACGGCTCGTTCAGCACCGCGATCAGCGGCACGGCGAGCGTCGCCACCCACAGCACGTGGAGGGTTCCGCGCAGGGCGGTGTGCGGAAGATCGTTCATCGCCATCAGCCTAGAACCACTTCAGCAGGATCGTGACGGCAATGACCAGGTCGAACACTCCGCAGAACTCGGACCACCAGCGCGGCACGACGGCGTTGCGCACGTGGTGGACCAGATCCCACACGGCGTGCGCGCCCCAGCCGAGAGCGATCAGCAGCACGCCGACGTGAGGCGCGTGCGGCGTCACCATGATCACCGCGGCTGCCAGCGCCGTGTAGACGCTGAGCACCGCGAGCTGCAGCCGCGGCTTCCGCCAGCCCCACAGCAGGTACGCGGCTTGGCAGAGCACCAGCGTCCAGACGGGAGGCACGAGCGGCGTGAGCCAGAAGTCCCACGAGATCGCCAGCGCGATCACCATGGGCCAGCGGTCGACGAACGCGCGCACCAGCGGGGTCTTCCAGAAGGTCTGTGCCTTGGGGGTCTGTGTCGTTGTCATGCATCAAGAGTCGAAGAACCCCGCGGCAGAACCCATCCGTGCGGTGTCATGACTTTTCTGTGCGAAACGCCCAGGCGAACTATGCGGTTGACCTATGCGGTGATCTCCGCCCACACGGTCTTGCCGTGCGCCATCTCGCGCGTGCCCCAGCAACGCGAGAGCTGGGCGACCAGCATCAGCCCGCGGCCCCGCGAGTCGCCCAGCCGTGACGCACCGAGGTGAGGAAGCTCGGCGGGGGTGCCGTCGTCGACCTCGATCCGGACGAGGTCCGTGAGCCGTTCAACACGCAGGACGCGTGGTCCATCAGCGTGTTCGTAGGCGTTGCTGGCCAGTTCGGTGCACACCAGCAGGACGTCGAGCCGGACGTCCTCGGAAACGTCTCCCAGCAGTGTTGACACCCACTTGCGCATGGCAACGAGGTCCGGCCTGTCCTGCGGCAGGGTGTGCACGGTTCTCACGGAGGCGCTGAGCACCTCGGGAGTGTCCATCTCCATCCCCACCTCGTTCGGTTCAGGCCCTCCTGGCTGCTCAAGACGGCCGTCAGGTCGCGAAATACCACCGTGCGTGCTACCCCAAACGTGTGGACGGCTACGGCTTCAACCTCGCGCTGGTCGCGGTGCTGGTGTTGCTCAACGCGGCGTTCGCGGGCAGCGAGATGGCCCTGGTGTCGTTGCGCGAAGGCCAGTTGCGTTCGCTGGAACGTGACGGGCACCGCACGCTCGTGCGCCTCGCCCGTGATCCGAACAGGTACTTCGCGACCATCCAGATCGGCATCACGCTGTCCGGTTTCCTGGCCTCGGCGACAGCGGCCGTGTCGCTCGCGCAACCGCTCGTGCCGCTGCTGGGGTTCCTCGACGGCGCCGCGAGCGGGGTCGCGATCGCGCTGGTCACGGTCGTTCTCACGTTTTTCACGCTGGTGTTCGGGGAACTGGCGCCCAAGCGTCTCGCGATGCAGTACGCGGTGCGCTGGTCGAAGATCATCGCGCGCCCGCTGGACCTGCTGTCGGCGGTGTCGCGGCCCGCGGTGTGGTTGCTCAGCAGGTCCACCGACCTCGTGGTGCGGATCTTCGGCGGCGACCCGGACGTCGACGAGGAACAGATGTCGCCGGAGGAGCTGCGCGATCTCGTTGAGGTGCAACAACATCTGAACCCGGAACAGCGCACGATCATGACCGGTGCCCTGGAGATCCACGAACGGCGCCTGCGCGAGGTGCTGGTGCCGCGGCGGATGGTGACCGTGCTGGAGGAAGGTTTGACCACCCCGGCCGCGCGGGAAGTCCTGGCGAGGTCCGGACATTCGCGGGCCCCGGTGACCAAGGACGGTCACCTGGACGACGTGATCGGCGTGGTGAACCTCCGCGACCTGCTCGACGACGACGTGAAGCTGTCCGACGTGGTGCGGGTGCCGATGGTGCTGCCGGACTCGGTGCGGGTCACCGACGCGTTGCGCCGCATGAAGGCGGAGCACGAGCAGATGGCGCTGGTGGTGGACGAGCACGGCGCGGTCGGCGGCATCGTGACGCTGGAGGACCTGCTCGAGGAGATCGTCGGCGAGATCTACGACGAGACCGACCCGGACGTCGCCGCGGTGCGCACCGGGGCGGACGGCTCGATCGAGCTGCCCGGCACGTTCCCCGTGCACGACCTGGTGGACGTCGGTGTCGAGCTGCGGGACCCGCCACCCGGCCCGTACGCGACGATCGCCGGTCTCGTGCTGGTGCTGCTCGGGAGGATCCCCGAGGAGCCCGGTGACGTGGTCGAGGTGTCCGGCTGGCGGATCGAGGTGCGCAAGGTCGAGCACCACGCGATCACGCTGGTGAGGCTGAGGTCACAGCAGAAACCGCGGAATGAAGAGGACCTCTGAACCGTTACACATCAGTGCAGCCACTTCGGCTGTCACTCCTGCCAACGGAAACGGGGGGATTTGTCATGCCTGCAGATCTGAAGAACCGCGCGTCCGGGCAGCAGGACGCGGACTCGGTCGGCCAGTACCTGCGCGACGTCGGACGCACTCCGCTGCTGACCGCGTCCGAGGAGGTCGACCTGGCCAAGCGCATCGAGGCGGGCGTCTACGCGGCCCACCTGCTGGAGTCCGGCGACACCTCGCACGACCGCCGCGCGCTCAGGCGGATCGCCGCCGAGGGCGAGCGCGCCAAGGACCACATGATCCGCGCGAACCTGCGCCTGGTCGTGTCGGTCGCGAAAAAGCACTCGTTCCGCGGACTGCCGTTCGGGGACGTGGTGCAGGAGGGCAACCTCGGCCTGATCCGCGCGGTCGAGAAGTTCGACTACGCCAAGGGCTACAAGTTCTCCACCTACGCGATGTGGTGGATCCGTCAGGCGATCGAAAGGGGTCTGGCCGACCAGACCCGCACGGTCCGCCTGCCGGTGCACGTCGTGGAGGAGGTCAACAAGCTCAAGCGCATCGGGCAGAAGCTGTCCACGGCGCTGGGTCGTGAGGCCACCGTCGACGAGATCGCCGTCGAGGCCAAGACTTCCGCGGCGCGCGTGCAGGACCTGCTCGACGCCGCGCGCACGTGCGTGTCGCTGGAGACGCCGGTCGGTGACGACGGCGGCTCCGTGCTGGGCGACCTGATCCAGGACACCGACGGCGTGTCCGCGCCGGAACTCGTGGAGCGCCAGCAGTTCGAGGAGGGCGTGCGGTCGCTGTTGGACGTTCTGCCCGAGCGGCAGAGCCGGATCATGCGGCTGCGGTACGGGCTGGAGGACGGGCGCGAGCGCACCCTCCAGGAGGTCGCGGAGGAACTCGGCCTGACCCGTGAGCGGATCCGTCAGCTGGAGAAGCAGTCGCTCGCGGTGCTCAAGTCGTCTGGCCGCCCAGAGGACCTCTTCGCGCTCGCGGGCTGAACACCCTTCTAAAGTCGCTTGTTCTCACCGTTGTCTCAACTAAAGATTCATCACGTCCGCTAGCGGACTACCGCTGTTTCGCAATCGCGTGTGAACGCACCTGCATGGGCTGTCGAGGGCCAGCCCGCGTTCACACGCGGTTCCCCTGCGAATGAGGAGCAGTGATGAGACAACGCACCCTGCGCACGCTCGGGGTGGCGGCAATCGCCGCCGCAAGCACGGCACTGGTGTTCCAACCGGCGGCGGCCGCGCAGCCGGAAGGACCCATCGTCGCGGAGAGCGCGCCGAACGCCGTCCAGGACAGCTACATCGTGGTCCTGAAGGACAACGGGATGGCGCGCACGGAGGTCAGCGGCCGTGCCGACGGCCTGGCCGCGCGCTACGGCGGCAAGATCGGGTTCACCTACCGCGCCGCCTTCAAGGGCTTCTCCGCCACCATGTCGGCCAAGCAGGCCAAGCGCCTCGCCGCCGACCCCGCCGTGCTCTACGTCGAGCAGGACAGGACCGTGCAGGTCCTGGCAGACCAGCTCAACCCGCCGTCGTGGGGTCTCGACCGCGTCGACCAGGCCGACCTGCCGCTGAACAGCAAGTACAGCTACAGCACCGACGCCTCCAACGTCACCGCGTACGTCATCGACACCGGCATCAACTACAACCACACCGACTTCGGCGGGCGCGCGACGTTCGGGTTCGACGCGTTCAGCGACGGCCAGAACGGCAAGGACTGCCAGGGGCACGGCACGCACGTGGCCGGCACGGTCGGCGGCGCGACCTACGGTGTCGCGAAGAACGTGAAGCTCAAGGCCGTCCGCGTGCTCAACTGCCAGGGCGGCGGCTCGGTGTCCACCGAGGCGGCGGGCGTCGACTGGGTCACCGCGAACGCGGTCCTGCCGGCGGTCGCGAACATGAGCCTCTACACCGGCAACGTGAACGAGCCGAGCCGTGTGCTCGACGACGCCGTCCGCGCGTCGATCCAGCGCGGCGTCACCTACGTCGTCGCGGCGGGCAACTTCAACGACGACTCGTGCAAGTACTCGCCGCAGCGCGTCACCGAGACGATCAACGTGATGGCGAGCACCCGCACCGACGCCCGCGCCTCGTTCTCGTCCTACGGCACGTGCAGCGATCTGTTCGCGCCGGGCCAGGACATCGTTTCCGCGTCCTACAACAACAACACCGGCACCGCCACGATGAGCGGCACGTCGATGGCCTCGCCGCACGTGGCGGGCGCGGCCGCGCTGTACCTGGCGGACAACCCGGCCAAGACGCCGGCCGAGGTGCACGCCGCGATCCTCGCCGCCGCCACCCCGAACAAGATCAGCAACCCCGGCGCCAACTCGGCGAACCTGTTGCTGCGCACCAACTCCGGTGGCGTTCCCGGCGTCTCCGTGACCAACCCCGGCGCACAGAGCACCGCCCTGAACGGCACGGCGAACCTGCAGCTGTCCGCGTCCGGCGGCACCGCGCCGTACACGTGGTCCGCGACCGGTCTGCCGACCGGCCTGTCGATCAGCTCCTCGGGTCTGATCTCCGGCACGGCCACCGCGGCGGGCACGTACAACGTGACCGCGACGGCGACCGCGACGGCCGGTGGCTCGGGCAGCACCTCGTTCACGTGGACGGTCGGCTCGGCCACCTGCGCCACGCAGACCAACGGCACCGATGTGGCCATCCCGGACAACTCGACGGTGTCGTCGTCCATCACGATCTCCGGCTGCACCGGCAACGCGTCGGCCACCAGCAAGGTGGAGGTGCACATCAAGCACACCTACCGCGGTGACCTGGTGGTCGACCTGATCGCGCCGGACGGGTCGTCGTACTCGCTGTCCAACCGCTCGGGCGGCAGCGCGGACAACATCGACCAGACCTACACCCTCGACCTGTCGTCGGAGGCCCGCAACGGCACCTGGAAGCTTCAGGTGCGTGACGCGGCGACTGCCGACGTCGGCACGATCGACACCTGGAGCCTGACGCTCTGACGTACCAACGACGAAGCGGGCCGGCACTCGTCGAGTGCCGGCCTGCTTCGCGTTGATCTAGCGGGTGGGGTCGGGCTGGGTTTGGGTGGTGTGGGTGATGATGCGGTTGGCGGTGTTCCA
>NZ_BMRE01000013.1 GCF_014648475.1 Lentzea flava
CTAACCTTGTGTCACAACAACCGAGACAAACCTGCGACAGATCACCCGAGACACGACAAGCGTGGGACGACCGCTACGTCCGTACCCGTAACTATCGCAACCGGCTGCTCGTGCTCATCTGCGTTGTCACGTTCTTCGCCGCAGTGCTCGTGATCACCGGCGCCCTGGGCCTGTTCTCGATCGTGCGGACGACCGAGTCCGGCGTGGTTCGTCTCACGATGGAGTGGCCGGGCTGGGATCCCAGCTTTCCCCACTTGGCGGCCATGCTGGCCATCGGCACGTTCGGCGCGGTGGGAGGCGTGCTCGCAGGCGCATGGCAGATCTTGCGGATGGGCGGCGTCTACAACCCCTCGTTGCTGCCGTTGACATCGCTGTTCGTCAAGATCCAGATGGGTGCGCTCTGCGCGCTCGCCGGCGTGCTCGCGATCCTTGGCGGTGTGGCGCCTGAGATCAGCGTTTCCGAGTGGCGGGATGTCGCAGGGTTTGCCTTGGTCTTCGGCGCTGCCCAGCAGCTGCTGGGTCAAGTGATCGACGGTAAGGTGAAGGCACTGATTAGCAGTGAACCACGCGATCAGGCCGTGAAGAAGTGAGCATCCGCCGCCAGTGCCGTCCATACGCCCTTGGGACACCACGCGATCTCTTTCGTGGCTGGGGCCGATGAAGAGCCGTATGGTGTTTGGACGTCGGGAAAGCCTCATCCTCAAACCCGCCCGCAGCAGGACTTTCAACGAACGTGGCAAGCGGCTTGGGCCGTGAGTTGTGGTGAGCGATGGAATTCTCGACCGTCGCGCAGCAGGGCCCAGGTGGCATCGACCAGTCGGCGTGCTAGCGCGATGAGTGCTTGGGTGTGAACCTTCCCTCGTTTCGTTTGCGCAGGTCTCTCTGTCGAGACGGGCCGTCCTGGACCTTGATTGCCGACAGCGTGGCCAGGTAGAACACGCGGCGCAGGCCGCGGTGGTAGCGCTTGGGCCGCTGCAGGTTGCCCCGTACCCGCCCGGAGTCATGTGGCACCGGGGCCGGCCCGGCGTAGGCGGCCAGCCGTCCGGAGTTGCCGAACGCCGCCCGCAGGTCACCTCCTGTGTCGGCCAGCAGCTGCGCGCCAGCAGCTGCCGCGCGAGCCGGATGATCAATGGTGCGGTGGTCGATTCTATTGGCAGGGCAACGGTTTGCTCGCCCGCCACCGCGAAGTGCTTGTCTACTATGGACGGAATACTCTTGGGTCAGGTGCCGTCGGGACGCAGGTGCTCGGTCAAAGCGGGCACGCCCGCGTCCCGGATGCCGGCCGGGGTGCAGTAGCCGGTGAGCAGGACCAGCGCCGAGCGGGTGAAGTAGTCGCAAGCACGTTCCAGGGCAGGGAAGATCGAGCCGAGCAGCTCGCGCAGCCGGTTGATACCGCGCACCCAGTCGGCCATCAGGTCCTCCCGGCGCGCGGTCAGGATCCGCAGCTCGGCCACGAGCTCGTCCGGGTGCGTGACCGCAGCCAGATCGCCGCATTCGCACATAGGTTCGGTTAGACGCGTGCGGCGCGCGGGTGATCATCAAAATCTTCGCCGACGGGTTGGCGGTGCGGCTGTTCGATACCGTGATCGGCAGCTGTCAGTCCCCGCGGCTTGGAGGTCATGAACGTGCAGCGCGTCGGCCTTGCCTCTCTCGACGGTGTGCAGCTCGATGCTGCACTTCACCGCGCACCGGGTACCTCGCGCGGCGCCGTCGGCCTGGCCCACGGCATCACCGTCGACCTGGACGAGGGCGGGATGTTCGTGCGACTCGCCGAGCAGCTGGCGGCCAACGGCTTCGACGCGCTCAGGTTTAGCTACCGCGGTCACGGTGAGAGTGGCGGCACGCAGGCCGGTGCAACGATCGCCGGCGAAGTACTCGACCTCCAAGCTGCCGTCGAGCACGCCCGGCAAGAGCTGTCGGGTCCGTTGTCGATCATCGCGGCGAGCTTCGGCGCGGTGTCCACCGCGGTGTCGTTGCCATGGCTGCGAGCCGATGTCGAGCGCGTCGTCTTCTGGAACCCGGTCCTCGATCTCCGGCGAACCTTTGTCGATCCGGAGCTGCCCTGGGGCACCGACAACTTCAACCGCGACCAGCAGAAGTTCTTGCGGGAAAACGGCTTTCTCCTGATCGACGGCGAGTTCCGGCTCGGTCGTGTCATGTTCGACGAGTTCAGCAGGTATCAGCCGGCAGAGGACTTCGTCCGTGACACCCGTCCGGCCTTGGTCGTTCATGGCGACCAGGACAGTTATGTCTCCTATGACATCGCTCGTGAGGCCGCGGCCGCCCGTGCGAACTGCGACTTCTACACCGTCGTGGGTTCGGATCACGGTTTCGACTCGCGTGAGCGCGAGGACGAGGCGATCAAGGTGACTGTTGACTGGCTCGTCCGCGGAAAGCTGGGTGAGGCGTGAACATCGAGTCCCTCTACGCCCCGGTCACGATCGGTGCGACCTCCGTGGTGGGGATGTACTGCACGCTCGGCTATCCGAAGGAAGCGCGGATCCGTGAGGAGCAGAAGCTGCCCGGCTCGCAGCGGGTCGGTGCTCCCGTGGTCGTTGGTGAGCGGTGTCAGCTCGCGAACCAGGTCGTGCTCTACGAGGGCGTGAGCATCGGTGACAACTGCGTGCTCGAGGATCGTGTCCGCCTGGGCTACAACTGCACCGTGGGCGCTGGGACGCGGATCGTCTACGGCGCGTTCGTCTGCGATCGCGTCACGATCGGCGCGAATGCTGTCGTGGCGGGGTTCATCTGCGATGGCACCCGCATCGGTGATCGCTCGACCGTGATGGGCGAGTTGGTGCACGAGTACACGCGGCCACACCAGGACTGGTGGGAGGTCGATGAGGAGCCACCGATCATCGAGGCCGACACGGTGGTCGGGTTCGGAGCTCGCGTCGTCGGGGGAGTCCGGATCGGGCCGCGCAGCTACGTTGCCGCTGGCGCTGTCGTCACGAAGGACGTGCCCGCCGAGCACGTCGTGACCGGCGTGAACCTGCAGACGCCAGCGGAGTGCTGGACAGGTGAGCGTCTGCAGGGCCTGATCGAGCATTGGCGAGCGCAGGCTTGCAGAAGGCCCTAGGGCCTGTCCTCAAAGGTCGTGTGGCTGATCTGCTTTGATCTTGGGTGTGGTGCGCAGGCATGAGCTGACTGATGAGCAGTGGCGTGTGGTCGAGCCGTTGTTGCCGCCGTCAGGGGCGAACGGGCGTCCGCGGGTGGATGACCGGCGCGTGATCAACGGAATGTTGTTCAAGGCCAAGACCGGGGTGTCGTGGCGTGACCTGCCCGAGCGGTACGGGCCGTGGAAGACGGTCTACAACCGGTTCTGGCGCTGGTCACGCAACGGCACCCTGACCACGCTGGTCGCCAAGGTCCGGGTGATCGCGGAGGCGATCGACGAACTCGATCGCGAGGTCTCGGTTGACTCCAGCATCGTGCGCGCCCATCAGCACGCGGCCGGCGCCCGCCGCCGCGCCGTGGCGCACACAGGGGGCGAGCGGGTCGTGTGGCGGGCAGGCCGAACCAGATGATCATGCTATCGGCCGGTCCCGAGGCGGCCCCTCCACCAAGATCCATCTCGCCTGCGACGGACACGGCCGCCCGCTGACCACCGTGCTGACCGGCGGCAACACCAACGACCGCACCATGTTCGACGCCGTGCTGGCCGGCGTGTGGTTTCCACCGGCGCGACCGGGCCGGCCCGCCACACGCCCGGCGCGGGTGATCGCGGACAAGGGCTACTCCAGCCGCGCCATCCGCACTCACCTGCGCCGCCGCGGCATCCGCGCCACCATTCCCGAACGCCGCGACCAGCAAGCCAACCGGGCCCGCCGCGGCCGGACCGGAGGCCGTCCACCCGCCTTCGATCCGGTGATCTACAAGCGCCGCAACGTCGTCGAACGCTGCTTCAACCGGCTCAAGCAGTTCCGCGCGATCGCCACCCGCTACGACAAGACCGCCCTGTCCTACCAAGCCATGATCGACCTGGCCACCCTCACCCTCTGGCTTTGAGGACAGGCTCTAGGGGGCGACGAAGTCGGTGTCCTCGGTGTCGCTGCCGGCCTCGTCCTTCGGGCGTTGGCGCACGAGCGGTGGTTCGAAGGCCAGCGCGGCGAGCTGCTGGGGAAACCGGGCTCGCAGGTCCGCTCTCGGGTGGTCGATGTATAACGCGGGCAGGAACTCGTCCACCGGCACGATCGAGTGCTCCAGCTCGGCGGCCAGCAGCAGCTCGAGCGCCTCTCTGGTCACCACGTAGCCGAACGTGCAGTGGCTGTAGCCGGGCACCACAAAGCCAGGAAGAGCGTCGTGGTCGGGTTCGAGTGGGAATCGCCTGAGGTAGAGAAGGTCGAAGTAGAGCTCGCTCCGAGCGAGGTTCTCAAGGCCGTCGATGAGCTCGGTGAGGAAGTTGTCCGGCAGTACGGCGTCGTCCTCCAGGACGACCGTGTAGGGCTCGGTGCCGTGCAGCGCGGCGTCGCGCCAACACGCGAGGTGGGCGAGTGTGCAGCCGACCTCGCCGTACTTCAGCGGCCTGTTCCACCACTCGTTGTCCGACTCGATCTGCCACGGGAACAGCTTGTAGCCCGCAGCGTCGAGGTCTGCCTGACTGAGCTCCTGGCCGTCGAACAGGTCAGCCCAGTCAGACGTGAAGGTGACGGGCAGTTCGGGAGGAAGTGAGCGCTGTATCCAGGCGCGGCGATCTTGGCGACGCGGAAGGTTGATGACGTAGCAGCGCAGGTCTGAAGGATTGATCATGACGAGACGCGGACCGTCGCCGGGTAGCGGCTGGTGTTGTCGACGATGGAGGTGAAGGGCTTGCTCGCGTCGCGGGTCAGCACCAGCAGAGGTTCGACGGTGCTCAGATCGGTCACATCGATCAGGCCGCCTACACGGCGTGTTTCGGTCACGAGCACGAAGTCGTCCTGGCCGACGAGGTTCGTCATGTAGTCGGCGCTGCGCTGTCTGCGGTCTGGCTCCAGCAAGCAGCGGGCCGCTCCGAGGACACCGAGAGTGAGACAGCCGCCGAACAGGAACACCGTCGTGCCGTTGCCGAGCGTGAGTCGTGTGAGAACTGCGAGGTCCTGCAACAGTTCCTGCTTCGCGGTCCAGTGAGGACTGATCGTCAGCCCCAGCTCCGGCACCACGAGCGGGTCGTCTTCGCCGAGCGGGTGTGGCTCGAAGTGGAACGGGAGCATCGGAAGGAACTCGCGGAACTTGGCGTTCCACGGAGGCCCGCCGACCACGCAGAGAACGTCGGCTTGCGTGTCGTAGTACTCCGACGGTGCGAAGTCACGGATGACTACGTCCGGACACAGTTGGGCGAACCGGGTGCGGAGGTAGATCAGCGTGTCCAGATCGGCGAACTTCGCGTAGCGCAGATAGTTGCGATCCGATGGATCGGCGTACTCAGGACGTTCTGCCGCCGGGATCTCGGAGCAGACGATGTCGACGTGCGCTCCCGCAGTCAAACCCCAGAAATCGTGGGTGTGACCTACGCCGCAGCGCGCCGCGCAGTTCGTCGCTATGAGGTCGGGCGGATCCCGAAGCCGCACGAACCAGGGCTCGCGCCGAAGACGGTCAAGAGCGTGCACATCATGCTCAGCTCTGCGATGAGCGTTGCGGTGTTGTGGAAGTACATCAGTCTCAACCCGATCCGGAGCGTGAAGGCTCCGTCGGTCCCTAGGCGGAACCACAGCACCTGGACTCCCGAACAGATGATGCTTTTCCTCGAGCACGTGCGGCACCATCGCTGGTACGCGTTGTGGGTCCTTGAAGCGTCGACGGGGGTACGCCGTTCGGAGCTGTGCGGCGTGGAGATCGCGGCCTTCGATCTGTCGAAGAAGCTCGTCCGCATGGCCGCCACTACACGGGTCATCGCTGCCGGAAAGGCGGTGAAGGGTTCAGGCAAGAGTCAGAAGAGTCGTCGGCTGCTCGCGCTGGACAGCTTCACCACCGGCGTGTTGACAGTTCACTTCCAGCAGCTGGAGAAGGAGAAGCAGGACTGGGGCGACGCCTATCAGGACCACGGACTTGCGTTCTGCTGGGAAGACGGTCGGCCGATCTATCCGGACACCATCACGGAGGAGTTCAACAAGATCATCGATTTCCTCGGGTTGCCGAAGATTCGGTTCCACGACGTTCGGCACACCTACGCGACGATCTCGCTACGAGCCGGTGTGCACCCGAAGATCGTCAGCTCTCGCCTGGGGCACGCGACGGTGGCGTTCACCCTCGACACCTACTCGGCGGACATCGAGGACCTCGATCGCGACGCCGCCGAAGCAGTGATTGGTCTGTTCCTGCCGCCCTCGCAGAAGGGGCTGGTCTGAGGTGGACCGACGCCGGTTTACTACCACTTTTACTACCGAGGCCCCGAAACGAGGGGTCTGCGAGTGCCCGAGAAACCCGGAAGCCCCTGACCTTCGCAGGTCAGAGGCTTCCGGGATGTGTGGGCGATACTGGGATCGAACCAGTGACCTCTTCGGTGTGAACTATGGCACCGATACTGCGCTGACCTGCGGAAACAAGGCTTCTGCAGGTCAGCGTGGCTCCGTTCAGGTCCGTTGAGGACTGTTCAGGTCCGGTCTGGACACTGTGCTGCTCCCTATCTGCTCCCAGAGCGTGCTCCCACGCGGCGTGAGGGCGTTGTTCCCTTGCTGTTACTGGCGGGCGCATTGCCGGACGCTGTGACATGGATCCGTCAACAAGATCTCTCGGAGGTCTGGCGTGGCCGGGTTGTTCGAGTTGCTGGCCCCTTCGGCGAAGGTGCATCGCACCCTTGGGTCAGCGTCGTTGGTGAGCAGGGAGCCGATGCTTGCTGCCGCATCAGCACTTCGAGTCCAGATCCACGCTGCGAGCGACCGCAGCGCCCAGTGGGGTTGAGAGGCGAGGAACGCCAGATCGTGGTCGGCGTCTGCCAAGTCCAGGGCCTGAAACGCATGAGCGATGTACCAATCGGCGTTCTCCGTCGAGCCGATCAGGAGGTATCCAAGCGCTCGGACTTCTTGTTTCTGCTCATCTGTGCGTGCCAGCAGGGCCGCGAGCCATAGAGCGTGGGCCCTGGTGTCCACCGTGAAGCCAGTCATGCGGAACATGCCGAGAGGGTGGTTGCCGAGATTGTTGAGGATGTCGCCACGGGAGGGGGTGCTGTTGTGGGCGTGGAGCATGGCGTTGTCAAACAGATCGTCGACGTCGTCCAGGTCGTGGGCGAGTATCCGGGCAGCGTCGTAGTACTCGGAGCGGTTCTCACCAGGCTCAAAAGGGAATGCCGCGTGGGCTAGTTGGTGTCGGGCAAGTTCCCTGCGTTCGTCCGAGGGAAGCACGCGTGCGAGAAGAGCCTGCCCGGCTGCCCCCGTTCCAATGCCCAATGAATGCGCTGTGCTGGTCGGCGGTTTGCGCAGCCGCTCGCCGGCCGCTGCGGCTGCGATCAGCTGTTCTTCGGTCGGCTGTCCCGTGATCAGCAGAAGAAGCCTTGCCGCATATGGATTACCGTCGGCGGTCATCCTGGCCAACCGCTCCCGCACCATCTCCGGGTGCTGCTGGACGAGATCGGCCATTGCATGTTCTGTCTTGCGTGACACCGCGGAGTCGTTGGCCTCGAGCAGTCCCAAGAGTTGGTCGATCGCGTCGGCTCGATGCACCGGGTGCGCGAACGCGATCCCGGCGCACAGACGTACGTGATCGTCGTCGGTGCGTCTATGGCGGCCGGGCTCACGTGGCACCCAAGGACGCGAGTGTTCGAGGATCCGAAGCGCGTGCTCATCTGGCAGCCGCTTAGCAAGTGCAGCGAGCGCAGTGATCGCGTTCCGCCAGACCGAGGAGTCGTAGATGCCGTCTTGTAGCTTGTTGGCTGCTGCGTCGTCTAGGACCGACAACGCGGAGTCCGTCACGAAGCCAACGTCGTTGTCTGGGATCAGATCGGCTTCCGCCGCGAGGACTCGGTACGCCGTGCCGGCGACCCAGTACGCAGGTGAGGAAAGGAACTCTCGAACGTCCAGATAGGTGTTCGGATCTTCCTTCGCGACTGACGCCGCCTTCTTCGATTGTGCCCCAAGTACGTGGAGCTTCACCGCCAAGAGGGATTCGCCCGCCGAGCCGTATGCGTTGGCCAGCAGCCTACGTGCTCGGTCGAGCTGTACCCAGGCTCCCGCGGAGTAGGCGGCGCGGTGGAGGGCGCGAAGTAATGGCACTGCCACGTGCGGCTTGTCATCGAGCAGCGCCCTCATGGCCTTCTCCTCGAACCGCTCCGCGGAAGTGCTCGCGGGACTCTGGGCGCGAAGGCTCCGGACGAGCTGATGATCGTTGTTCTGCGCGATGGGACCGCGAAACCTGACACGGATGAAGGTGCGCGCGGCGACGTACTCGGCGGCCGCGCCGTTCTGGCCGTTGAGGCACGCCTGCGTCATCGCATCCGCCCAGGACGCTTCAGCCTGCTCGGATTCGCCTCGTTCGGCGTGGTACATCGCGTTGCGCGCGTAGATCAGCATCGCCTGGTCGCGAGGGACTTGGTGTTTGCGAGCTTTGCCGAGCAGGCCGATCCAATCTCCCGTCAGACTGGCAACCTCAAGTCGCAGCTTGCATGCCAATACTGCGCCGTCGCTCGGAGAACCTTCGATCAAGTTGGCTTGAGTGATAAGCGCGGCCAGGTTGTCCTGCCGCCACGTGTTCGACGGATCGATCGCCGCATCCTCGGCAGCAAGGATGAGAAGCCGCGCGAAGCTCAGCTCTGCTGAGTCGGTGCGTAGCTGCTCCAGCTGAGGCGGCAGCGCGCCAAGCGGATGTCGCACGATGTTGATCGCCGCAGCGGCGATGTCACTGAACGTCTTCGAGACGGCGGTGTTCGCGTTCTTCTTGGGGTTCCGCGCATGAGTTTCGGCGTCATCATGCCTGCCGTCCTCCAAAGCTGACCAGAAGGCGGAATCCTGCAGACGAGCAGCCTTGTCGTGCTCGTCGGCCTGCGTGAGCAGCGCGGCCCGGCGATCCAGTACAACAGTTGCGTGCGCAGTGAACCCGCCCTCTGCAAGGAGTTTGGCGGCCTGCTCCAGCTCGGCGACGGCGGATAGCGGGTTGGTCGAGCTGAGGTTGTCGGCTCCTGCGAGATGTTGAGCGGCCCCGGTGATCTCGGCGGGGCCGTAAAGCAACGCGTCGGCCAGGGTGACACGATCGGGAGATGGCGCAGCGACGACGTGCAGAGGCGCCGGCAGGCAGAACGCGTCCGCCACGGCTTCGCTGAAGAGCTCCACGACGATGTCGCGTCGGTTTCTGAGCTTGTCCGAGATCGTTCGCTGGTGCCAAAGTTCGATCTGCACATCGGTGTGGAGGTCCTGCAACCGGTAGAGCTCGTGAGTGATCTCGGTTCGTTCCGCGAGACATCCCGCCGCAACGACGAGCCGTGCAATCGGGAACGGGATGTTGCCGCGTTTGCTGATGAACTTGTTGACGGCCTTAGTCAGGTCAAGCTTTGTGAAGGTTCTGTACCGCTTGCCTTGGATGCCATGGCGGGAACCGTCAGGTGCTGTTCCTACTACATCAAGACCGTACTGGCTCTGCCCTCGAACACCGTAGAGTTGCACATCGCGAAGGCCTTCCACATCTTGCGCAATGCGACGTAGCAGCCGCTCCAGGCCTTCCCAAGGCATCTCGTGCGTGGGTAGCAGTTCCAGCCTTGGATAGGAGACGGGAGTGACCTGGTCCACGTGCTGGCCTCCGGTACGGGTTCTTATGTGGACGGTGGTGCAGACGCTTTGCTTCGTTGCACGCTTACGCTACGACGGAGCTGAGGTCGTACTGTCGGGGATATCGCCAGCGGCGAGGTCGTCTGCGACCCGGTTGAGCAACTCAGCCATCGCACGCAGACGCTTGACATGGTTGGCGGTGCTCAGCGGGTCGTCCTCCTGATCAGGCTGATCAACCTCATCCGCTCGAGTTAGGCGGCCACGAAGTCTCGCGAGACGCGTATGCACCTGGGTCTCGATGTTTGGCGCCACCTCGTCCGCCACCGCCAGCCACTCATGGTTTGCTTCCTTCGCATCCTGGGCGGCCAGCCAGAACAGGTGCAGCAAGGTCTCCCGCGCCAGCCGTTCCAGTTCTGCAGCAGTCTCTACGAGAGGTAGTCCCGAGGTGCTCGGGTCCGGCAGGCCAGTGACCATTTCGGCTAGCCGTAAGAATCGCCACGATGTGCGGTCGCCGAGCCGGTCGAGTCCAGCGAGCACACCGGAAAACTCCTGCAACGGCGACCGCCTGGGGAGATCGCGCCGGCGCGACCACACCTTTAGAACGGTCTGCACGATCTGCAGGCGCTGCTCAACGGTCGTGGTCGACTCGTCCTCGGCCGCCACCACCAGTTCGGCCAGGTGGTGCGCAACCCAGTGACCGGTCGTGTCGTGATTCTCCAGGTGCGCCGCCAGCATGCGGCCCAGTTCGAGGACCCGGTCAATATTCGAGCCAGTGCCCTCCCGGATCGAGGAGATAGACCTTGCCTGACCGCTCGAGCCATTCAAACTCATCGTCTTGCTTCCCTCGACGCTGGTAGGAGGGGCGGTGGGTACGACGACACATGCCGACATGAAGTGCCAGGGTCATGTCGAGTCGTTGCAGCACAGTCCTCAGAAAGCCGAGATCCACTTCGAGCTTCTCGCCGCTGGTGCCCTGTTCACGATCTCTGTACGTCGGCGTCATATTGCCCCAGAGACGGCTCCAGAACACCTGCTGACCTTCATAGAACCAGGCGCGCTCGTCTTCATCCGTAGTGAGACCAAAACTTGCGATGATGCTGGCACCGGGCCTAGCTGGGGGGAAGCGGATGTGACCGCCCCTCTCATCGTGCTCATCGATACCCCAGTGCCCGTCGCCGACATGCAGCCACGGCACCAACTCGTACGGATGCTCTTCGGGATCGTCGGCTTCTCCGTCAGCCGCCGGCATGGTGTATGAGTACGGCCCTGACGGCGAAGTCTGCAGAGCGATCAGAAGAGACTGCGCCGTCTCGTGCGGTACGAGTGCGCTCTGGATCAGCACCTCTTCCGACCGGTTTTCCCGCGCTGACTCGAAGTTCGCCCACACGGTCACAGCGTTCCCTGCGAGGTTGGCAACCTTTTCGAAGTCCTGCTTCGTGAGCGACCAGGGCCACGTTTCGTCCGAGTCCCAGGAGATCAGCGCCTGATCTGGTGAGGGATCCGGCGGAGGATCGCGACGGTCGGCGAGCCACCTGCCGTTCGGGCGTTGGGGCAGGTAGCTGGACAGCCAGTACATGTACGAGTCTCGCGTCGATTCCCGGTCCTTATAGGCGACGTGAGCTTCCGCGAGCTCGGCCCCGACGGTCAGCAGCGAGTGGACTGCGAGGTAGAAGGAGAGGTTGTCCTCGCCTTGCCAATCAGCATGGCCCATGTGCTGGCCCCGGCGGTCGTAGATACCAGCGTCCGTCCGCGGGTCTGTTCTAGCCGCGAACATCTCGTAGCCATCGAGGTCGGTAGCGACTTCGATCGCGCGTCGCGATACGTCGTTCTCCTTGCTGCTGAAGGCTTCTGCAAGGCTGTAACACCAGTACTTCTCAAAGTCGTAGAAGAAGCGGCGCCGCGGGAACGCGTCATCATCGTCGCCCTTGTCGCCGAAGGCCAGCGGGTTTGCGCGCTCCTCCCTCTCGTCGTACGTCAACTCGACGTGATCGGCAACGACTCGTGTCGTCAGGACCTCCGCGTGCTCCTCAAGGTTGACTACACCGCGTGACGTCAACTCAACCAGTGTTTGTTGTGCCAGTACTTGGTTGACTGCGTGGTGAGGTCCACGGATGACGTTCGCCAGCCAGGAGGTGAAGCCGGCCAACGTCGCGGCTTTCGGCTCCTTCGCTGCTCGTGCTAGCGCCAGCAGCAACCACATTCGCGCATGAAGCGCGTAGAACGGGAACCGGGCATCGAGAAACGGTGCACTGGACTCGTCGCCGCGTGCGAACCTGGCAAGGATGTCGAGTTCTGCTGTACAACCGAACCTCACTAGGAGGAGCACGGCGTGCGTCGCTCTCCACCTCACCTTCATGTCGATGTCGCCGAGCGCGGTCCAGATCACCCCCGTTAGCGCGGTCGTGGTGTCGACACGCAGGAGCGGCTGCTCCGCAGTGGGGGCGAGATCCTCGAACAGAAGAGCGATCGCGTCGAACACCTCACCAGCGGGCGCGGCCTCCAATGTGGACGCCAAATGGGCAGCTAGCAAAAAGTACTCGCGATAGCTCAGTTGATGAGCGCTCCGGCCGAGTTGCTTGAACGCGCGACCGGTGAGTTCGGAGGCGGGGATCCCGGTCGCTTTAGCGATGGCGGGAAGTTCATCGTCGTGACGGAAGTACCTGGTGCAAATCTGCCGTGCGAACCTTGTCGAGTACGTGACGGCGAGCCGCTTCTGTGCTGCTGTGAGCGCGGGCGTCTGTAGACGTGTTGCGGATACCTCGAGGAGCTCCGCGAAAGCATCTGGGGTCGCCGAAGCTGCGCGGCCCAGCGCGTCCACGACGTCAGGTCGCCGCGTGGAGTGCTTGTCAATGGCGTACGTGATCACCTGGCGGCGCTCCGTTGATCGCCAGCTGAGTTCGCGCAGCAAGTCGTTCCACGCCTGCTCCGTGGTGAAGTCATGGTTCGCGAACCGAACTGCAGGTTCGGACGGAGCCTCATCCACAGCGTCGAGGAGCGAGCTGGGGCGAGGCTGTGGGTCGGAGGCAACCTCATGCTTGGGACGTTCGTAACGAGTGAAGTCGTTGAAGATCTTGGTGGCCTCCGCTGAGGATTCCGGAGAGAGGCGGGCGACCGGAGCTTCCCACCCTGACTGCGGCGCGAAGGCGTATAGAGCCAGGTGGCTGATCCGCTCAACTCCTGGCTTCGCCGCATCCTTGAACGCTGGCGTGAGCATCAGGCTGAAGTCCAGAGTGCGGCGGTCGCGTGCCTGTGAGGCCAGAACGAAGTAGCTCGGCTCGTGCATGCCTCGAAGACTCGTCGCCAGTTCGATCGTGTCCACCTCGGTGCCTACCTGGTCCAGTGCTTCTGCCACCTGGAACAAACGGTGAGCACGAACTGACTCAGCGCCGGTCGCCAGCACCCTCGCGGTGCTCACAATGGATTCCCAGCGGGCGTAGAGATCGTCACCGACGCGTTCAGCCTCAGCCGCAGCGATGTCGAAGATCGCTCGCGCTTCCGGCTCGTTGACAGCAAGCAGCGTCCGCGCCAGGGCGATCAACGAATCGACTCGTGTCGGGGAGTCAGTTCGGTCCTGTTGCGCCAGTTCAATTCCGCGCTGCACAACCTCCAAGCCGAAGTTCTCGAGCTGAGGGGACCGCGAGGCGGCCCGCGCGATAGATAGACGGCTCCGACCAAGCAGCACTGCTTCGGTCCGACACCAGCTGGTGAACCTGTCGATGACGTCGTCTTGCGGTATCACCGTCAGGAGTCGGGTCACCATGTCCGCCATGGTGCTTACAAGCACAAACGGAGGGTTGTAGTCACTAACCGGCTTCAAGTCCTTCGCGGCAAGCGTGCTGAAACTGGATCTGACGTGCTCGTTGTCACCGTCGAGAACGGCGTCCAGCCAGCGCACTGCCCACGGCAACAGCCCAGGGACGTTGGCAAGAAACTCGCGAGTGCTCTCGTCTCGCCCGTGGTCGTCTTTTCCGATCGCGTCAAGAAGTCGGGCGTCAACGATCCGCTCGATTGCGAGATCGTCACCGGTGAGGCGAGCGCGCAGCGCGTGCCCCAACAGAATCGCACTGGTGGGGTGGGAACTGACTCGCCACGCCAACCCACCAGGAAGGTGCTCCGGCAGATGCACGTCGAGCACCCGAAGCGCTTCGTCGGCGGGCAGGACCTCCGCCCGTAGCGCGTGAACCAGGATCCACACGACCCCGCGGACGTCAGGCTCGTCGCGGTGCACGCCGCGATTGTGCTTGAACGGCTTGCTCCTCTTGAGAAGCAGCTTCACCAGGGCTTTGATCACCTGAACTGGCGGGGCGATGTTGTACTCGAACATGGTCGCCGCAACCGCGATCTGTACGTGGCTGCGTTTCTTGCTTGAGATCGCTAGGTCAGCGAGGTCGCCGTAGCGTCCGGAATCCGCGAGTCTGGCGCACAGCTTGCCCGCCACGGTGCCAACGTAGGAGTGGGGCCGCCACCGCCCGAGGAAGCGCGCGCCGCCGCTGGGGCCATCGAGGTTGATGGTCGCCATCGCGAGATCTGCGACCACATTCGCATCGAGAGGGTCTCCCATGGCTCGCTGCTCATCTTCGGGCAGCTTTGAGATGGCGACGACGTTGTTGACCGCCGATCGCAACCTGCTGCGCGCCGTACCGTCGAACTGTTGGAGATGCGACAGAAGAGCAGCCTCGACATGGAGGTTCGAGCCCGGCCAACCGGTGGCGAATTCGCGGCTCGAACACAGCGCTTCAATGATGTCCGGGCTCAGGAACCTCGCCGTGAGATCGGTGTGTGTGCGGAACATGCTCAGCTTGCGCGAGTGGCCGGATGACAGGTCACCGGCCTTCACAGCCAGCAACGCGGCATCCGCGTTGCGTCCAGAGCGAAGCATCGCGCACAGCGCGAACCTGGCACGTGAGCGGGCGATCTCCTGCGTCTGCAGCTCTTCGGTGTCGCCTGGCAAACCGGCGTCTGATAGCGCCAGCTCAACGAGGTCCTCCAGCAAGCCGGCTTCGAACAGCAGCTGCGGAAGTGCACTTGCCACGTACGGCGACCTCGCCGCGAGCGGCTTGAGGCCTCGCACGAACTCCTGTTTCCGGACAGTCGGGAGGCCGTGGGTCTCCCGGAACCAGGTTTCGGTCGGTTCATCGCGGAACTGGAGAGTGTTGCCGGCTGCATGCAAGCCGCGGCCGAGCGAGACCGCGAAGCTGCGAATCGCGTCGACGTGTACATCGGTGATCGTTGCCAGATCATCCAGAGGCATTGGTGGGTGGAGTGTTGCCAGCGCTTCGCATAGCCGGTCGAGCTCGTCAGCTCGTAGGTGCCCGTCATCGAACACCCGGTTCACCTGCATCGCGAGCAAGCTGTCCAGCACAGCTCCGGGCGCGGTCCGGGCGAGTTGTATCGCGGAGAGGACCTCGTTCACCGACGCGGCGTTTTCCATTGCCATTGCTTGGACCCGCGGGTTTCCGGCGCTGAGTGCATGCAGCTCGGCACCTTCCCCTGCTGTCGCATCCTGGAACCTCATACGCAGGTGCTCAAGGGATTCGGGTTGTTGGAAACCGACGAGCGGTAGCACTGTCACGCCGGTTCGCGGCACCTTGAGGAGATCACTTCGTTCAGGTCGACACAGCTGCACCAGGCGCGAGTTGCCTGGCCAGTCCTCGCGGAACAGGTCGGTGACGAAGGTGCTGTGGTGTTGCTCTGCGGCTGCCATGGCCGCGTTGTCGGCCGCGTCGATGACCACGGTGAGGAGAGCGCCTGGCTTCTCACGTGTGAGTTGCTCGGCGGCTCCACGAACACGACTCATGAACACACGCATGTAGGCGGAGTCGTGAACATTGGCAGGGATGAGCGGAGCGCACAACCCTGCTGCGGCGAGCTCGTTCGAGATCTGGGTCAGACCCGTTCGGTGCTCGTGCCGTGGCGAGGTTGCCTTTCGGTAATCACCGCCGGCGAAGCAGTCGTAGACCACGGTCACCGAGCCCGGCGGAAGCTTCGGGTTCAACATCGACGTCAGCACAGATTTGCCGACTCCTCCGACAGCGGTAAGCAGAACCTTGTTGCTCCGGCCGGTCTTGAGCTCTGCCGTGACCCTGTCGACGTCCTGGGTGTGGATGACGTGGGCCGGGTGCTCGATAGCGCTGCGAGCCGGGAACAGTTCCTCCTCACTGGCGCGCAAGGCCAGCAGGACATCACCGATCTGGAGCGTCTGTTTGTTGGCGAGGGACGTCGCACAGCGCGATACGGTCTCCATGAGCTGTGTCATCTCGGTGCCGGTGCCGCCACCTGGCAGGAACTGCTTCAGCTCGTCGCTGAGGAGCTGTTCCATGTCCCTCAGACCGGGTATGCCGTCATCGACCTCGAAGCGCTGGCAGAAGTCGCGCTCGTGTTCGGTGTCCGTGCCAAAGCTCAGATACGACCGCAACAAGTCGGCCTCGCGAGCGAACGTGTACTTCGTGGCGCCGTCCGCGAGTTCCCGCAGGGAGCGTCGTACCTTGTCGTTCAGTGTGCGGTTCGTGACGAAGGCAAAGTGCAGCTTGTCCGTGAGCTTCTTCGGTATCTGCTGGCGGTAAGCCTTCGCGAACTTGACCAATGTCTTCTCGAGCTCCGAGGCCACGACCGGATCATCGGTGCGCAGCGTCGAGTGCTTCAGCTGTACGAAGCGCAAGCTGGTGCAGGTGGCCATGTCGTCGCCGCCGTAGTACTCGGCGACATCGATGACCTCCTCACCCTGCACCTGGTCGCTTTGAGGCAGCCCTTCGACACCGACGACCTTGAGGTCGCCGGTCAGGTCTAGGAGATTCAGTGCTCGGCGTGCAGCCCAGAAGTAGTGAAACTTGTCCCCGTCCCTGCTGGCGCGGACCTTCTCGGCGTCTCCCATCTCGACAACTTACCTCCGCTCCTGGGCGGTAGTCGGTCACCTGGGTGGGCGATAGGACATCCCTGGTCCGTCATGCTGCAGCGTCGTCACTGGAATAGCCGCAGGAGGAATCGGATCGGAGAACGAAAGCCAGGTCGTCCAGCAGTAGGGAGATCGCGTAGGCGGCTTGCTGTGGGATGACGCCGTTGCCCAGCGCGCGGAGTTGCGCCGTACGGGGAAGCGGGATGGCGGTGACCCAACCGCGTGGGAGGCCCATGAGGTGTTCGACGAACGCTGGCGCGAGCACGGGACCGCCGTGCTGGCCAGGTTGGGTGGGATGCGGCGCAGGTCTGCCGAGCAGGTGTTCCCATCGACGTACTGCTGGGGCGTAGTCGCCCCAGTCCATGGAACCTCGCTCTGCTTCTACGTGACTCGGTGCGTGTTGTGGGAGAGCAGCGAGATGATCGCCGAGGGCAGCATCAGGTCGCCCTTGGAGCCGCGCTGCGCGGGGCAACCCTTGGTTCCGTCGGTCGCTCGCGGCGTCGGCAGGTACGTCGAATTGGTCGTCTCCAGCAGGCGGCACTGGTCGGATAGAGACGGTCCGCCGTCGTGGGTGCAGTGTGTCGAGGCCTTCGCGTCCGACGCCGTCGGGGTCGGGAGCAGCCGCACCGCGATGGACAACAGCATGCCCATCCCGTTGCCGTTGATCCTGCGTGCTCGATGCTTGTCGCGTCGGGCGAGGCAGTGGTTGGGGGCCTCGGCGTCGTTCGGGTTGATCGCGGTCGGCGTGGGCAACAACCTCGCAGCAGCGGTCACCGCATCGTGCAAGCTGACTTGGTGTCCAAGCGCTCGTCGGCGGACTGGATCGGCGGCGCCGCGGTTGTCGCCGTCGCGGGCTTGCGGTGTCGGCAGCATCCGCAGCGAAAGCGGTGCGTGGCCAGGAGAGCAGGAACACGCGTTCGCGTCGGTGTGGGGCGCCGATGTCGGCGGCGCGGACGCTACGCCAGAGCGCGTCATACCCTGCTTCGGCCAGGTCGCCGAGTACACGGTGGAGTCCTCCGTTGCGCCAGCGAAGCGCGGCGACGTTCTCCACGATGAACAGCGCGGGTCGTAGTACGCGAAGGCCCGCCACGATGTCGGTCCACAAGCCACTGCGCTCGCCTTTCTCGATGCCGATGCGCCTGCCGGCGGCGGAGATGTCCTGGCACGGGAACCCGGCGACGAGTACGTCGACGGGCTCCACCGTGGTCCAGTCGATGGCGCGCAAGTCGCCGAGGTTGGGTACGTCGGGCATGCGTACGGCGAGGATCTGCAGCACGTGCGGATCGGGGTCCGCGTACCAGGCGATGCGGCCGCCGCCGAGTGCGGCCAGCACGCCGAGGTCAAGTCCGCCGTAGCCCGTGCAGAGCGATCCGAGCACGGGGTCGTTGCTCATGCCGCCCGGTTCCAGGGTTGTTCGTCGTTGCCGAGTTCGTCGGCGAGCTGGTGTGTGCGGGCGGCTCCGCGGGTGAGCGCGGTGCGGAACACGAGGACGTCTTCGTGGGCGATCAGGTGTAGCGGCAGTCCGGCCTCGCGTTGTTTGCGGATGAAGTCGCGCTGGAAGAAGCTGCCGCGCGCGACGAGTTCGTGCTCGGCGGCGCGGGCGAGGAGTGCGACGTTGCGTTCGACTGGGAGAAGGCCGGCGGTGCGGGCGCAGGTGAGGATCTGCGAGGGCAGGTCGATGAGCTCGGAGTGTTCGCGCCAGGGGCGGATGGTGATGGCGATGTGGCCGCCAGGGCGCAGGAAGGTGCGCAGGGCCGCGAGGATGCGGGTGAAGCCGGTGAGCAGGCGGTGGTGGCCGATGTTGGCGAGGTTGCCGCGGTCGAGGGTGTTGCCGTAGAGGTGGTGGTACTTCTGCACGCCCTCGCCGGGTGCGACCGCCACCTGGCCGTGTGTCGACGGTCCGTACGGTGGGGATGTCACCACGAGCGCGGCTTGTCCCACGTATTTCTCGGGCAGGAGCGTGACGAGTTGACGCGCGTCGCCGTGAACGACTTCCGTGTCGGACTCATGACCGTCGATACGAGCGAGGTCGAGGTTCGCGCGCGCGACGTCGACCCAATGGGGTTCGTACTCGACTCCGACGGCGCGGCGGCCCAGGCGCACGGCTTCGACGAGGGTGGTGCCGATGCCGCACATCGGGTCCAGCACGACGTCGCCGGGATTCGTGTAGTGGACGACTGCGTGCCGGACCACCTCGGGCAGCATCTTCGCGGGATGCGCGGTCGACTCGGGGACGTACTTGTTCTTGCGCTGGGACGCTGGTGACGCCTGCGCGGTCGTCCACACCGACACCCCGGTCGGGAGCGCAGCGCCGGTGTCGGTGGTGGGTGGCTTGGTGTTACTCGTGAGGTCGTCCACGGGGGCAATGGAGACGCTCTTCACGGTCTTGCTCATCGGAGGTCTCCGCTCGTGTCGGTGCTGTCCAGCTGGGTGTGTTGGCGGTTGTGTGGCTGGGCGAAGACCAGGACGTCGGAATGGATGCGCAGGTGTGGTTCAGGTAGGCCGCGTACCTGCGCGCGGTGTCGTCCTCGGGCCGCCTCGTCACCGGATGGACCGGCCGCGAGGTGCTCGTCGGTGAGCTGGAGACACCCGTCCCGAACCGGCACGTGCACGGCGACGATGTGCTGGAGATAGAGCAGATCGGCGTTTTGCGCGGAGGCGACGACCTGTCCTGTCGGGTCGAGCAGTTCGCCGGTCGTCCAGTCGCAGTGCGTGAGGACGACGAGGATGCCGCCGGAGCGCAGCAGGCGCGCCGCGGTCAGGGTGACGAGGTCGCTGGAGCCGTTACCGAAGCGGTTCGGGTGCACGCTGGCGATGACGAGATCGGCGCGCTGCGGTCCATCGTGCGAGCCAATGCGTACCTCGCGGCCAAGACGCTCGACGACGTGCCGGGCGTCGTCGAGTTCAGGGTCTGGATCCACGTCGGGTGAGTGCCGAACGACACCGTCGTCACCGACAACGCCGAGTTGTGAGCGGGTGCTGCTGAGAGCAGACCACGGCAAGAGCACGACCTTGTCGCCCACTGAGCTGAACGACGAGACGATCTTTTCCACGAGCTCCGGCGGCCAGGTGGCATTGAGGTCGATACCGGTCGGCCCACAGGTCCACACGGTTGCGGGCGTCGGTGTCGAGACGGAACCGCGCGCACCTGTCCGCGCGGTTCCTGCGGGAGGTTTCGCGGGACTGACGCGGCTGACCGTCGGGGCGGTCGGCCACGGCCTGCGGTCCTCGTGGCGGCGGCTGCCAGGTCCTCCTGGGCCAGGGCGGGTGCGATCGGCATGACCGCGGCGAGCGCGGCCGCGGGACCTGTCGGACTCGGTCACGGGTGTCCCCTTCACAGACTGGGTGCGCCGCGATTGCGAGGCGCTGATGACACCCCTGAACTCCGAAATAAAGTCGTCTCGGGGACAGATGAGGATTGAATCCCGATTTCGCCTCAGAGATCTTCTTGTGATCGACTGAGGCTGGGGAAAGAAGTCTTACCGGGGTGTCACTGGCCTATTACCGTGCAGGTAGGCGGCTTCCGGATCCACACTGTCTGTGCTGGCAGTCGGGCTGCCGGGCTTCACGGTAGATCGTTCGTAATTGCTTGGTGCTAGTTAGGTGCCTTTGCGGTAAGGGGTTGGTGCCACCGCTTGTGGCGTTCTGAACGGGTCCGTTTTCCGGCTCGCTTCAGGAGTAATCCCATGACAACGCATCGCAGGACTGCGCGCTCTGGCTTCGGGCGCGATGGCATGCCACTGGACGCCGCGCGATCAGCCTTCGAGTGGCTGGTCACCGGGCCGCATCCGGTGTCGCTCGACGGTCGGATGTTCTCCGGTCTTCCGTCGCGACCAGTCCCACTCGACGAGGTGCGCAGCCGACTCCTGCGCCGCGGCTGTTCGCAGAAGTTGCGCGACGAGGTGTGGGCGCATCTGGTTCTGCGCGCTCGCACAGACGGTGCCACGTGGACGGTGGGTTGCGTCGGGGTGGCGCTGCCCGCGCTGATCGCTACGGCGTCGACGTTGTCCGCGAAATTCGCCGACGATCCCAGCGACATCCACGCCGCGGTGCTCGCCGGCTTCGTCGCCGAGCTCACCGTGGTGGATCTGCGCAAGCCCCGCATCATGCTGCGACTGCGCTGGGCTGCGTACCGCGCCGGGCACGCCGCGGTTCGCGAAGCCCTTGACGCACCGGTGCCGTCCGGACACGGGTTCCGCTCGACCCTTCCTCCGCCCCCATGGGGGCACCCCGACTTCGTCCTCGCTCGCGCGGTCGCCGAGGGCGCGATCACCGCCGCCGAGGCCGAACTGATCGGTGCGACGAGGTTGGAGGGCGTCGCTCTGGTGGACGCCGCGCACGAACGCGGCTTGTCCTACGAAGCCGCGAAGAAGGCCCGTCAACGCGCCGAACTACGACTCGTCGCCTACCTCCGCGACGGCGAAGGCACCACTGCGGACAACGGCAGCGATCCAGACCTGGCCGACTACGTCGCTGACTCGGTCGTCATCACCGACGGCGCTAAGAGGTCCGGCCGCGCGACGAAAGTCCACAGCGGAGTGTCCCCGCGACGACGGATTCGCGGAGTTCAGGGCTGCGGGAGGAAAGCAGCTCCCGCACACGCCCAGTCCGAGCTGCCTCAGGGCACTTCGGACACAACTTCGGGAGTGTCGCGATGCGCCTGACACTGTTCCCCAACCGCTCTCGCCTCAACGGAAAAGACAGCACACATCGGAGCGCTGCCGTTCGCCGCCGGCGCGTTCGCCGATCGGCCTTGCTGGTCGCCGAGCTGGTCTTGGTGGCCCTGTTGGCCTCAGCCGCAACCGCCTACGCCGGCACATCGGTGCTGGCGATCGCCGAGAGTGTCGACCAAGTCCTCAACAACATCCGCAACTGGTTGATGGGCATTCTCGCCGGGCTCGCGACGGTGGCCGCGACCATCGGCGGAATCCGCCGCGTCTTCGGCGGCGGCGATCCCAGCGAGCAGGAGAAGTCCAAAGAGGCCTTCAAAGCCGCTGGGTGGGGTTACGCTCTGGCCGCGCTCGCGCCGCTGCTCGTCACCGTGCTCAAGGGCATCGTGGGGGCGTAGGCCATGTCCACAACGAAGTGCTCCTTGCGCGGCCCGACATGGCGTCGAACCTTCGTGGTTCTGCTGGCCACGTTGCTCACTCTGGTTGGTCGTGGCGTTGCCGCAGCCGAGCCGCCGACACCACCTCCTCCGCCTAGTCCGTCGGGTGGCGAGTGCGGCATCACCGACATCGGCGCGTGTGTGGCCGACGGCATCAACAACTTCTTCTGGGCGCTGGTCGTCGGTGCGCTCAACTCGCTACTGAAACTGGTGGGCGAGACGCTGCTGGCCACCCCGACGCTCGAACAGCTGCCACGAGTGGGCGAGTTGTGGGAGTCCTCGCGCGGCATCGCCGTCGCGTCGTACGCGCTGCTCGTCATGGTGGCCGGGATCGTGCTGATGGCCTACGAGACGCTGCAGACGCGCACGACGATCCGACAGGTTGCTCCGCGCATCGCGGTCGGATTCCTGGCGGCGAACCTCTCGCTGTTGCTGGCGGGCAAGGCCATCGAGTTCGCAAACGCGTTGTCCACCGGGCTGCTCGGTATTGGACTCGATCCCAGCAGTACGGCGAAGACTCTCAGCGTCGTGCTGACGCAGACGGTGATGAGCTCGATCACCAGTGCCGGACTTTTCGGGACGCTGATCTCGCTCGGTCTCGTCGTGCTGCTCATCTCGTTGGTCGGTACCTACGTGATGCGGGTGGCGGTCACCGTCATCCTGTTGGCCGGGGCTCCGCTCTTCCTCGTCTGCCACGGACTTGAGCAGACCGACGGCATTGCGCGCTGGTGGTGGCGCGCGTTCTTCGGAGTGCTGGGCATCCAAGTCGGACAGTCGCTGGCCCTCATCGCAGCGTTGCGCGTGTTCTTCACCGAAGGCGGCTTCACGATCTTCGGCCCCACACCGAGCGGTCTCATCAACCTGATCGTCACCGGTGCACTGCTGTGGGTGTTGGTCAAGATTCCGGGCTGGGTCATGCACCACATCCAGATTGGTGGTGGCGGGCGGACGTTCCTCGGCTCGCTGATCCGCGGCTTCCTGATGTACAAGACTTTCGGTCTCCTGAAGGGTGCGACCGCAACCGCCGCCCACAGCGGATACGGCCATCGTGGCGGCCGTGCGAGCGGTCCCAGCGACCCGTATGCGAACACGCGGACCACGGGTAACGGGCAGTACATGTTGCCCTTGGGCGGGCTGCGCAAGGCGAAGGCGAAAGCGAAGCGTGACGTTGCCGCCGAACCGACAACCGCAGCGCGGCGCGAAGTGCAGCTGGCGTTGCCGTTCGAGTACGGGTGGCCGGAGAACCGGCCTGTCCTCGGACGCGATGGGCAGTACCGGCTCCCGCTGAACGTCAAGCGGGCACCACGGCCGACCGGTGCCACGGCGAGTTCCTCACCCAGGACGGCTGCGCGGCCCGATCGGCAACTCGAGCTGCGGTTCGATCCCTACAAGGCCAACCGGCCGTCGCGCGCAGGCCAGTACTCGTTGCCCTTGGAGGGCGTCACCAAGACCACGCCGCCCAAGCCCGCACCACCTTCGCCGGCACCCGAAGACCGACTCGCGTGGCGCAGCAAGCGACAGCTCCGGCTCCCGCTGGATCTGCCTAAACCGGTTCGCCCGAAGCCGGGAGGTGCCCGGCCATGACCGCACCTGTTCGCATCCCAGCCGACGTCGACATGCACGACAGGGTCCTCGGGCCGCTGACCGCACGCCAGCTGGCCATCCTCGCCGCAGCGGGAGCCGTGCTGTATCTCGTGTGGACGGCGACAAACACGTTCCTACCGCTGCCGCTCTTCCTCACCTTCGCGGTTCCGGTCGCCGTTGCCTCAGCCACCATCGCTCTGGGCAAGCGTGATGGCGTGCCGATGGACAAGCTGCTGCTCGCCGCAGTTCGTCAGCGCCTTGCGCCGCGCCACTGCGTCACGGCACCGGAGGGCGTTCTGCCTGCCCCGGCCTGGCTCGCGGACCGGGACGAGGCGGTGTCCCCGTCGACGCTTCAGCTGCCCGCCGAAGGCGTCACCGAGGCCGGGGTGGTGGATCTCGGAATCGACGGTCTCGCCGTTGTCGCGGTCGCCTCCACCGTGAACTTCGCGCTGCGCACGCCGAACGAACAGGACGCGCTGGTCGCGTCCTTCGGCCGGTACCTCCACTCGTTGACCGCGCCGGTCCAGGCGCTCGTGCGCACCGACCGCCTGGATCTGTCGGCTCAGATCGGCGAGCTGCGTGACCGTGCGGGAGGGCTTCCGCATCCGGCGTTGGAAGCTGCGGCGCTCGAGCACGCCGAATACCTTGCGCAGCTCGGTACGCAAACCGAGTTGTTGCGCCGGCAGGTGTTGCTCGTGGTCCGCGAGCCGATCGTGCCCACCGCTCCGCCCGATGGACTCGGCGGTCCAGGCTTGTTCAGTGCGCTCGTGGGTAGGCGTCGCAAGCGGGCAGCGCAACGAACGACCATGGGTGAGCGCCGGGCCGCCGAAGCCCGGCTGGTGCGTCGCCTCGGCGAAGCGATCGAACTCCTGGCACCCGCCGGCATCGTGGTGACGCCGTTGGACGCGAGCCAGGCGACCGCGGTGCTCGCCTCGGCCTGCAACCCCGACAGCCTGTTGCCGCCGTCCGCCGGGCTGGCCGCTGCGGACGAAGTCATCACGACCTCCGGTGCAGACGCGGGCGAGTACAGCTCGTTCGACAGCACCGCGGCCGACGACTGGGACTACGACGACGAGTTCGAAGACGGCGTGCGGGGGCAGTCGTGATGGGCGGCCGCGCGCGATCTCGTCAGCAGTCGGCGACGGCTTTCACCCCAGATGCTCTGTCGGTCGCGCCACGGCACCTTGAAGTCGGAGGGGAGTGGGTTGCCAGCTTCGCCGTGGTCGGGTTCCCGCGCGAGGTGCACGCCGGGTGGCTCACGCAGTTGCTCACCTATCCAGGCCGGCTGGACGTGTCGTTGCACGTCGAACCGATCGATGCCTCCACCGCTGCGTCTCGGTTGAAGAAGCAGCTTGCGCGGTTGGAGTCCGGGCGACGGCACACCGCGGAGCACGGCCGGTTGTCCGACCCGCACGTCGAGGCAGCCACCGAAGACGCCTACGACCTTTCCTCACGGGTGGCGCGCGGCGAGGGAAAGTTGTTCCGGGTCGGGCTGTACCTGACGATCCACGCCGCATCGGAGAAGTCTTTGACCGATGAGGTCGCGGCGGTCAGGTCGTTGTGCGCGAGTCTGTTGCTGGACGCGAAGCACACGACGTACCGGAGCCTCCAGGGCTGGGTCTCCACACTGCCGTTGGGCCTGGACCTGATCGGCTTGCGCCGCACCTTCGACACAACAGCGCTCGCGGCCGCGTTCCCGTTCACCAGCCCGGACCTTCCCGCGCCCGATCCCGCGAGCGCGGCCGCGCCAGCGGGGGTGCTCTACGGGTACAACATCGGCTCCCAAGGCCTGGTGCACTGGGACCAGTTCGGCGTGGGGATGCACAACCACAACTCGGTCGTGCTCGGCCGCAGCGGCGCCGGCAAGTCCTACCTCGTCAAGCTGGAGCTGCTGCGCAGCCTGTACCGCGGCGTCGAGATCGCCGTCATCGACCCGGAAGACGAGTACGCGCGGCTCGCAGCGGCGGTCGGCGGAACCTATGTCCACCTCGGCGCCACCGGTGTGCGACTGAACCCGTTCGACCTTCCCATCCAGACCCGCGCGGACGGCCGTCGCACCGCACCGAAGGACGCACTCGTCCGCCGATCGCTGTTCCTGCACACCGTCATCTCCGTGCTCCTCGGCGCAGAGCTGGAAGCAGCCGAACGAGCTGCGCTGGACCAGGCGATCGCGTCGACCTACGAGAACGCGGGCATCACAGCCGACACCCGGACTTGGACTCGGCCGTCGCCAACGCTCGTCTCGTTGCGCGATGAGCTCGCGCACGCCGGGGAGACCGGAGACACGGCCGCGGCGGAGCTCGCGGCGAGGCTGCACCCGTTCGTCGACGGCTCGTTCAAGCAGTTGTTCGACGGGCCCAGCAGCGTGACGCCCGAAGGCCACCTCATCGTGTTCAGCCTCCGGGACCTTCCCGAAGAGCTGAAGGCGATCGGGACCTTGCTGGTGCTCGACGCGTTGTGGCGGCGGGTGTCCAATCCCGCGATCCGCAGGCAGCGCCTCGTGGTGGTGGACGAGGCATGGTTGCTGATGCGCGAGCGTTCCGGTGCGGAGTTCTTGCTCCGCATGGCGAAGGCGTCGCGCCGGCACTGGGCTGGGCTCAAGATCATCACTCAGGACGAGAGCGATCTGCTCAGCACCCAGCTCGGCTTGGCGGTGGTGGCCAACGCGGCGACGCAGATCCTGCTGCGCCAGGCACCGCAGGCGATCGACGAAGTGACGCGCGCCTTCAACCTGTCCGCCGGTGAGCGCGCCTTTCTCCTGTCTGCGGATCGCGGCCAAGGTCTGCTGTCCGCGGGGACGCAACGAGTGGCGTTCCAGAGCATCGCCTCCCCGACGGAGCACTATCTCGTCACCAGCAGCCCCGCCGAGCTTGCCGCCTACGGCGACACGGCCGACGCGGACGACTCGAGCGGTTTCGTCGATCTCGGGTTCGGTGACGAGACATGATCAGCGACTACCTGGTCGATCCGGCTGGCGCGGTGCGGGCGATCTTCAATCGGGTGCTCGGCCTCGTCCTGGAGTGGGGACCGCTCGTCGCTCCGCTGCTCGTTGCTGGCGCCGTCGCGGTCGTCGTTGGACGCAGGTGGTGGGCTCGTCGCCGTCAAGAGTTGCTGGTCGCTGATGCGCGCGAGGTCACGGTAGTCGTGCCGCCGGTCGTTGATCCCGCGGGCGGAACAGCGCTGTGGTCGAACCTGGTGGGCCTGTTGCGTCCCGGCTGGCGCCGGATGTTCAGCGGACAGCCGCACCTGGCGTTCGAGTACATGTTCTCGGAAACAGGCGTCACGATCCGGTTGTGGGTGCCGGGCGTGATCCCGCCAGGTCTGGTGGAGCGCGCGGTCGAGGCCGCATGGCCGGGCGCACACACCCGCGTGAGACCGGCGAGCCCGCCGCTTCCCGTACCCAGTGAGGGCCAGCGTCGGCTGGTGGTCGGTGGTGAACTTCGGCTCGCCCGGCCCGAAGCGCTGCCGATCCGCGCCACCTTTGACGCCGACCCGCTTCGAGCGCTCCTCGGCGCACCTGTCGGGCTTGGACGGCACGAGCACGCGTGCGTGCAGATCCTGGCCCGGCCGGTCACCGGGCGCCGTGTCCAGCGAGCTCGCCGTGCCGCTGGCCGAGTCCACAACGGCGGCTCGACCCGCCCCGTCGGTCGGCTGCTGGACCTCATCACCCCAGGCGCGACAACGAGGTCACGTCGAGCTACTGGTCGCACAGCCACCGGCGCCTTGCACAGCAACCCGCAGACCTCGCTGGAGTTCAGCGCCCAGAACCGTGCCATCGTCACAAAGCAGCGCGGCTCGCAGTTCGAGACCGTCGTCCGCTACGCCGTGGCCACCTTGCTGCCTGCGGACACCGGCGATGCTCAGATCCGCGAGGCTCGTGACGTTGCGCGCGGCCGGGCACACGCGCTCGCGGCGTCGTTCGCTTCCTACACCGAGCACAACCACTACACCCGCCGGCGCATCCGGCGTCCTGGGCAGCTGATCGACTCCCGCCGCCTCGGCAAGGGAGACCTGCTGTCGGTGCCGGAACTCGCCGCGATCGGGCACTTGCCGACCGACGCGAGCATCGCCGGCATCCAGCGCGCCGGAGCTCGCGCCGTCGCACCACCGCCCGGTGTGGCCGCGCCAGGCCCGGACGCTGTTCCTCTCGGTGTCACGGACGCGGGCCACGAACGTGTTGTCGCACTTCGTGTTCCGGACGGTCGTCACCACGTGCACGTGATGGGTGCTACCGGTTCCGGCAAGTCCACCTTGCTGGGCAACATGATCCTCGCCGACGCTGAAGCCGGCCGGGGAATCGTGCTGATCGACCCCAAGGGCGACCTCGCCACCGACGTCCTGTCCCGTCTGCCACGCTCGGTCGCCGACCGCGTGGTGATCTTCGACGCCGACAGCAAGACCCGGCCGCCCTGTCTGAACCCGCTCGACGGCGGCGAAACCGACCTCGCCGTCGACAACCTGGTATCGGTCTTCCGCCGGGTCTACTCGGCGTTCTGGGGCCCGCGCACCGACGACGTCATGCGCGCGGCTTGCCTCACGCTGCGCACCCAGGAAGGTGTTGCCACCCTGGCCGACCTGCCGAAGCTGCTCGCCGACGAGGCGTTCCGCAGCCGGGTGACAGCAGGCGTCACCGACCCCGTGTTGCGCGGGTTCTGGTCCTGGTACGAGGAACTCACCGACTCTCAGCGCAGCCAGGCGATCAGCCCGCTGATGAACAAGCTGCGCGCGTTCTTGCTGCGGCCGTTCGTCCGCGACGCCATCGCGGGCGGTCAGTCCACGGTGGACATGGGCGAGGTGCTCGACGGCGGAATCTGCCTTGTACGCATCCCGAAGGGCTCGCTCGGCGAGGAGACCACACGGCTGATCGGGTCCGTGGTCGTCGCACGCACATGGCAGGCGGCGACCGCGCGGGCCCGCATTCCTCAGCGACTACGCCGCGACGCGAGCCTGGTGATCGACGAGTGCCACAACTTCCTCAACCTCCCGTACCCGATCGAGGACATGCTCGCCGAAGCCCGCGGCTTCCACCTGAGGAAGGTGCTGGCTCACCAGCACGGCCACCAGCTCACACGCGAACTACGCGAGGGCTTGTCGACCAACGCGCGCAGCAAGATCTTCTTCAGTGCCTCACCCGAGGATGCGCGTGACCTGTCGCGGCACACCGCGCCGCGGCTGTCCGAGCACGACCTCGCCAACCTGGGCCCGTATCACGCGGCCGTCCGACTCGTGGTCAACGGCGGCGAGACACCGGCGTTCACCATGCGCACCACTCCGCTGCCACCCGCAGTTCCCGGCCGGGCAAGGGAAATCCGTGCGGTTGCGCGTCGGACAGCTGGCGCCCGACCCGCATGCTCGACCGCTTCTTCTCCACGCCCGGCAGATCGACGGCAGCCCACAGAACGCCCTCGAAGCGTGGACCCGCGCCGAACCACCTGATCTCCAACTCGGAGGCGTAGATCATGATCACCAATCCGACCCAGCAGCGCACGCTGCGCGGGCACCAGCCCACACGGCCGAGGTCACGCGTCGCGAACACCGTGCAGCACCAAGCCGTACTGGCTGGACGGCTCACGCCACGCGACAAGTGGATCGCTCGGATGCTCTGGGAACACCGGGTTCTCACCTCGCACCAGATCACCGAGATGGCCTTTCCCAGCTTCCGGTCCGGCCGGCTGCGCTTGCGTGAGCTCTACACGTGGGGCGTGGTCGACCGCTTCCAGCCCTTCGTCACCGTCGGCACCGCACCCATGCACTACGTCCTTGCGCCTGCTGGCGCGGCCGTGCTCGCTGCGGAGGACGGGCTGGACGTCAAGGAGATGGGCTACCGGCACGACCGGGCCTTCAGCATCGCCCACAGCCTCCGGCTCGCGCACACAGTCGGCGTCAACGAGTGGTTCGCCGCGCTGGTTGCTCATGCCCGGCAATCACAGCGGGCCGAGGAGCTGACGGCCTGGTGGTCAGAGACCCGCTGTGCCAGGCACTTCGGCGACCTGGTGAAACCCGACGGCTACGGCCGCTGGCGCGACGGTGACCGGCAGCTCGAGTGGTTCCTCGAGTTCGACTTCGGCACCGAAGTCCTCTCCAAGCTCGCCGGGAAGCTGGCCGGCTACGCCGCTCTCGCGCAGGCCAGCGGAATCACCACTCCTCTGCTGATCTGGCTGCCCACCTCCCGCCGTGAAGCCGCCGCACGCCGAGCCCTGGCACAGGTGTGGCGGGAGCTCGACGATCCACGCACCGTGCCGGTCGCCACCGCCGCGGCGGCGCTGCTCGATCCTGCCTCGGCACATCCGAGCCCTGCCGACGCTGTGTGGCTTCCGCTGGATGCCAAGCCCGGAACCAGCCAACGGCAGCGTCTCGCAGACCTGTCCGAGACGTGGAACCACTTGCTGTCGCCCAGCAACAGTGACGACGAGGAGGTGCGCGCCCCGGAATCCTCACGCCCGACGCCGTCGCCGCCGGCACCGATGCCGCCCTCTGCGGGCAGTCCCAGCCCACCAGCGAGGAGCTGAGTCCAGGTGCACACAAAGATCGCCGCTGGCATCGCGGCATTGTTGCTCGCACTGACGGTGCTGGTCGGCTACAGCGCCAAGGCCGTGGTCGAGGCGTTGTTCGGCGGCTCCTCGACCGCGAACTGCGCGGTGGCGATTGCGGACATCCCGCCCGAGTACTGCGTGCTCTACGTCGCCGCTGCGCCGAGCTGCCCTGGTCTGGATTGGTCAGTCCTGGCAGCCATCGGCAAGGTCGAGACCGACCACGGCCGCTCCACGATGCCCGGCGTACATCACGGCGAGAACTCGGCCGGAGCCGGCGGACCCATGCAGTTCCTCGCCTCGACCTTCAACAACGTCGTAGCGGCTCACCGGATCCCACCTGGAGGCGCCGACCCGCCGTCGCGGTACAACCCGCACGACGCAATCCACGCCGCAGCCTTCCTGTTGTGCGACGAGGGAGTTCGCCGCGGTGACCTGCGAGCCGCGATCTTCGCCTACAACCACGCGAACTGGTACGTCGACAAGGTCCTCGACCAAGCCACGAAGTACGCCGAAGCCGCCGCCCGCACTGGAAGCGGCGACTGCAGCACTGTCGTCACGCTGAACACCACTGCCATGAAGGCCATCAGCTACGCGTGCAAGCACCTCGGTTGGCCGTACGTTTGGGGTGGCAACGGTCCGGACTACAAGCACACGGGCTTCGACTGCTCAGGTCTGACCATGACCTCGTACGAGGCAGCGGGCGTGAAGCTACTCCGCACCGCACAGCAACAGTTCGACATGGGGCCACGCGTGCCCGCAGGCCAGCCGCTGCTGCCAGGCGATCTCGTCTTCTACGGCACCCCAGGGAAGATCCATCACGTCGGTCTCTACCTGGGTAACGGAAAGATGATCAACGCACCGACCTTCGGCATACCGGTGCAGATCGACAACTACCGGTATCCCGGCGACGACTACGCTGGAGCGACTCGGCCGTGGTTCTCCGCTCAGGTGGCTTGATGAGTGGCTGCGGCCCTCCGGTCAGCCTGCGATCGCCAGTCGGCATAGGAGACGCAGTAGGGGCAGTTCTTGCGCGACCCGATCGACGCTGGCACCGAAGTCCTGCACAAGCAGGTCCGACTTGCCGTGTGCCAGGCCATTGCGGAAGCCATAGAGATACTTGCCGATGTCTTCCTCTCCGCCCGTCCGCAGCGCCTCCAGACGTCCAACAGCGCGCTCCTGGTACTCCTCGAACACGTTGCGCTTCGGGCGTTCGCGTTCCAGCGTGAGATGTTCCAGCCACAGCTCGCCGAAGTCGTGACCAGCGATCGCATCGACGTTGTTGTTGATGAACTTCTTGCCGTTCACGCCGTCGGCCCACTCACAGATGCGGTACAGGCATAGGTACTCGGCCAAGAGATCTACCTGGCGCAGCGCCATCCCGTACATCGCCAGCGGTTCGGCCTTGCCTTGGAAGCGGCCGCCGAACTCGTTCAGCGAGTCGTCCGAATAGCGGAACCGCAGGCAATCGGTGAAGCGCACGTCGACGGCGGCCTCCGACGCGGTGATTAGAGCCTCGGCGTATGACTTGCCGGGATCAATCCACTTCCTGGGGAAACCGACCGCGTCGTATGACGGTGCACGCCCGTCTGCGAACGGCTGCACCACCGTTGGAACTTCATGGTCGTACGAGATGCAGTTGGCCAGCATCACCGCTTCGTCGAAGGACGCGGTGTCTCCGGATAGGGACGTGGGGTCTTCGTCCCAGGTGTCCTTCCACCCGTCCGGCAACACGAATGGGATGAACAGGTTCTCCGTCGTTAGGTGGTGCAGGAACCACTTGTCGTCGACCACGAACGGCTCGAGGGTGTAGCTGCTCATGCCTGGGACATAGATCGCGCAACCGATGCGCGAGGAGTCGATCACCCCGCGAGCCTACATACGCACTCATTGAGCACAGGTGCCTGATCACGCGATCGGGGCACCTGTGCTCGCGGAACAGCTTCCTACTTCTTGGCCTCATTGCGCTCGGCAGGCGCGAGTTGGAAACGCTTCGGTTTGGGACAGGTCTGCACCACGAGTCGGGACGCGGTCATCTTGTCCAACGCGTTGCTCACGGCACCGGAGGACCTGTCGAGGGCCTTGGCGATCGCGCCAGGCCCGAACTCCTCGCCGGGGTGGGCGCGCAGGAAGTCCTCGACCATGCCATGTAGCCCACCGGGCGGAAGTCGCCGCGATACCGACTCGGTCGTGGCCTCGTCAGGCTCCACGATGGGGCATCCGTCGTCCGGGGGCGCGGCGTCGGCGAGCGTGGACGTGGTGGGGTCGGCGCCTGACGTGTTCTCCTCGGCCGTAGTTTCGACCGGCGGAACATCGACGGGGACCGCCCAGGTGTCTGCGCCGCGCGGCCCCGTGCCCGGAGTCCTGGCGGCGCTGCCATCGGTCGCCCACTTGGCGAGGAACCGTGCTGCGGTGGACTTGCCGATCTCGGCTTTGTCGGCCAGCTCGGCGGTCGTACTACCGGGATTGTCGCGCAGAACCGACCACAACTTGTCCTCCGCCTTCGGCATGGTGCCCGATGCGGTGTTGGCCACGCTGGTGCCCTTGATGACAGAAGTCTTGCTGCGCTTGGCATTGATCTTGCTGCTCTGGCGAACAGTCTTGCTAGGCATGGCAATCCCCGATTCGTTTTGTGGTGAGTGGGTCTATGCCTCTATGGACGCTTCGTCACCCGGAGGAAGTCAAGCCATCACCCAACAAAGATGACTGTCTTGTTTAGACAGTGGATGAACGCGGGGCAGGACTAGGCGGGTGGCATCCAAAGCTGTTGTTCGGCATCCCAGGTCGCCTCGGTGTAGAGGCGGGCGAGGTCGGGGAGCCCGGGACCGAACATCCAGCCAAGCCGTTCGCAGTCGAGGTGTCCCGGAGGCCAGCCAGTCCACACATCACGGCCGCAATCGTGGTCCAGACCGCACATCAGCCGCTGTAGCCCGGTTACGAGGCACCGTGCGACGTCGCACCCGCCGTCCTCGTCGTTGTAATCGTGCTCGTCACCGATCTCGACCGTGCAGTCCGGGCAGCGCTCGGCGAAGTAGAGAAGACGGAGGTCCTGATGCTGTGGGGAGTTGCCATCGGTCATCGTTGGCGCTCGTGCTCCTGGCTCCGAGCCGGGTAGGTGGGCCGCCACGCTTCCCCGGTGGTCAGGGACACGTGGCCGTTGGTGAAGCTGAACACCCAGTCGGTGCCACGGCTGTCCGGCCACAACCACGGCCAGCCGTCGCGCGGGTGGTACCCGTGGCCGTAGTCCTCGTCGGCCCACACGTCGAGCAGGTCGCTGACAGCTTCGACGTAGGTGAACGGGTCGGTCGCGTTCAGGAGCAGTCGCCCGCAGGCGACGAGGCGGATAGCTTCTGGTGTGGCGTCGCCCTGGAGCGAGCCGACCCAGACAGCGTGAGGTCCAACTCCGTCATAGAAGTCCGCGGTCGTGGTCATCGCAAGGGCCTCATTGCCGCGGAGAGGTCGCGTTGTCGTCCGGCGGCTCGGCGGGCTCGCGCCGGCCTTCCTCGACGAGGGTTGTGAGCGCGTAGACGGCGTGGCCTTCGAAGTCGATGTCCAGAGGCGCGTCGTCGGTGCACAGGTGGTGTCCGTCGGCGGTGATGACGCGCCACGTGAATTGGCGGGCTCCGTCGGCGCAGTAGTAGCTGCCGACGAGCTTCCCATCGCGGGTGACGGTGCCGTACAGGACTTGCTGCGCGTCGGCGGGGTCGGCGATGACCGACGTCACCTGGCAGCCGTTGTCGGTGAACCGACGGACTGCGTACTCGATCACATCTCGCTGTGCCACAACGATCTCCTTCGGTTGCGTGTTCGTTCGTTCAGTCGTGGTCCCGCGCGGTGAAGGTGCAGTCGTGCTGGTGTGCGGGATCATGGCGTGCGTCGCCGATGGGCCAGACGTAGCCACCGGGTTCGAGGTAGTCGCCGAGATCGGCGAGGATGGCGATGCGGGCTACCGGGACTTCGCCGTTGCATCCGGGGCAGCGGTCCAGCAGCAGCCATGCCTCGCCGGGGGCGCTGAGGTCGGGGATGAACGCCCATCGGTCCTGCGTGTCCGGGTCGGTGACGACGATCAGGTCACCGGGCACCTGTCCGGCGTCGCGGGTGTTATAGGGCCGAAACGGGTCGTCGAGCACGGTCACCGCGTCCAGGGGCACCTGCAGTGCTGCCGCTGCGGTACGGGCGACGCGGGCGTGACGCGTCCAACGGTTCCACTGTTCGGGGCTGTCGTGGCGGCGTTGAAAGCTCTGGCAGACGCGCTGGGTGCGTGCGGCACGCACAGCGCGCTCGGCGAGTCCTGGTTTGGTTGCGACAGGCTGGTCCATGGTGATCGTCTCCAGGTGTGTAGGGCTAGCGGATGCGGCGCAGTGCGGCGGTTGCGGCCTGCCCGATGGCGCGCGCGGTGGTGGCGGGGTCGGTCAGCACGTGGAACGTCGCTCCGGCGAGTGGGACGTCTGTGTCGCGAGAGGCGAGCCACAGTGCGGCACATCCGCTGGCCCGCAGCCGATCGAGCTTCTTCTGCCCGTTGCGGAGTGGCGCATCGCGGAACTTTCCATCGGAAATGATCACGATCAGCCGCGCGGCACCGGGGCGGGACAGCCCGAGCGCACCGTCCAGGGCGTCGAGTGCGGTGGGAATGTCTTCCCAGTTGTCGTTGGCGGCGAACTCGGTGACCCGCACCGGTGGTTTGCCGGGATAGGTCAGCGGGCGAACATGGTGGCCGAAGATCACGGTGGCGGTTTCGGCGGGCACGTTGGTGTGCCGCGCGGCATTGGCCAGGATCCATGCCGCTGATGCCACGGGTTCGCTGGCCCAACGCATCGAACCGGACACGTCGCACGCGATTCCGACACGCAGCGGCGGAATCGGCACGGGCGTGCGGGTGATGCGGGTGAACTGGTCAGCGGTCACGAACGCCCCGGCGGCCAGCTGGGCTTCCGCCGTACGCACGCCACGCATAAGCACTCGCCCCGGTGGAACATCGGACGCCGATCGCACGGCGACGCGCTCCTGGATGCCAGCGGTGTCCAACGCGCGTGCCAGCACTCGCGCTGCGGTGCGTTCCTGCGGCGTGGGTGGGCGGGTGCCCGCCGTTTCGGTGGTACCGGTGCGAGGACCGCCGACGTTGAACACCAGGTGCGCCGCTTCTTGCGCAGCTTTGCCTGCGGCGTTCTCCCGCGCGTTCGCGGCGGCGGCGATGGCGGCAGGGTCTTCGGGCGCCTTCTCGCGCGCCACACGTTCGGCCACACCGTTGAGTACGGCGGCGATCGCACCCGCCAACGGTGACGGTGCGGCGGCTGCGCCGGACGGGTCGGCGGTCCCGGACGGATCCGGTGCGCCACCGGGGTCCGGGTCTGCAGGGTCGGTGCCGAGGACCTCGCACCACTGCCGACCGAGATCGAGCATGGTCTCGCCGTCATCATCGGCGGTGCGCAATGCCTTGCGCCACAACGTCCGTAGCTTGTTCAGCGTGTCCGCGCCGAGTACATCTTCGATGACCCGCGCGACGGGGGCGACCTCGGCGCGGGTGAGCACGCCTCCGTCCGCCCGTCCCAACAGCAGCGCGGCCGTGTGTGCGGCATGCGCGGGAGTCATCTGCGGGGCGGTAGCGGGATCGGCGTACAGGTGCAGGTCGGCGGCGACGATGTCCTTCACACACGCGCGAAGCCAGTGCCTGTCGTCGGGGCGGCGGCGAACCTGCGCGCCTTCCATGCGGCACTCCTCCAGCAGCATGGCGGCGGCTACCACACCCGGTGGCGCGTCTTCCGGGGGTTCCCACACGGTGTGTTTCGCGTGTCCGCACTCGTGGGTCAGCGCACCCCAGGCGGAGGCGTAGCGGGGACGGTCGGACAGGTTCGCGGGGTCCACGGTCGCGGGGTCAACACCGAGGTGGCTGCCGTCAACTTCGATCAGGGCACGTGCGGGGTAGAAACAGGCAGGGGCACCCCCGCCAGCACCGGGTGCGACGGTGACGATCAGGTCGTCGCGGTCGGCGATCACGGGCACCTCATCGGCGAACGCGGTGGACAGGGCCAGCCACTCGGGGCGGCTGGGGAAGATGGCGGTGGCGTCCGGGCTGGAGGTGAAGTGGGTGCTCATGGTCTGACGTCCTTTCGCGGCGGCACGTGTCCGAGTTGTTGTCGTGTCAGGGCTTTGCGGTGACGCGGGCACCTAGGGCCAGCGGTTCGACCGTGCGCCCGAACGTGTCCCGGACCACGGCGGCGACGGTGGCGCGGTCCTCCTCCGGGGCGATACCCACGAGGTTTCCGGCGGCAGCGTCGACACCCAGCACGGCCGAGATCTTCTTGAACGCCAACAGTTCACGCAGTTGCGGTGCCCAGCCGACCTCGCCACGTTCCTGGCGCGTCGACAGGTTGCGCGCCACCCGCACGGCTTTGCGATCGACCCCGAGCTGTTCGGCCAGTTCGTAGTCGCTGGACACCTGAACCTGCACGGAGAACCGGGACGCTAGGGCATCGGTGAGCACCGCGCCGTGCACTCCGGGATTGTGGCCTGCGATCACGTAAAAACCCGGTGCGGCATCAACGATTTCACCGCCGTTAGCCTTGATCACGATCTGACGTCGTCCATCCATGGCGGGGTAGACGACGGCCAGGACGGTCGGCGGAATCAGCGTGGCATCATCGATGAACAACGCCGCACCCTCACGCATCGCCCGAACCAGCGGACCGTGCACGAACACGAACTCGCCGTCCGGCGTTTTGGTGTAGTCGCCCACGAAATCGGCGACCACCGTGTCACCGTCGCCCTGAACCGTTATGCAGTCCGGGAACGCCGCCTCCACCACCGACGTCTTGCCCGTACCGGGCGGGCCGTAGAACAGCGCCGAAACTCCGGCTTCCCGCAACCGCTGCAACGCGATCACGTCGGGCATCCCTGACAGCAAACGCGGGTGGTACTCCGTTCCGTTGGGACGCAACACCGGGCCGGAGACAGTGCTCGACGTGGTAGCGGGTGCGCCCGTGTTGACTGGCGTGGCGGTGGAAGGCCCGGACAGGGTGCCGCGTTTCGTGCGTCGTGTGCGCGGGGGCAGTGGTGGCGCGGGCGTGATGGTAGACGCGGCAACCGATGCCGTCGTCGCGGTCGCGCGATATGCCAGCGGCGGATCCGGACGGACTTCGGCTTTTCCCTGATCCACCAACGCTTTGCACGCATTGCCTACCGCACCGGACGAACGGTTGAGCGTGTTAGCGATCGCGCGCGGGGTCAACGCGGTGCCCGCGTTGTCGGAGAGGACCTTGGCGACCATCGCGCGGAGTTCGCCGTTGCGCAATCGGGCCGCCGGGACGGCGGGTGCCGGGGTGGTCGTGGTCATCGCGATGTCCTTTCGCGGTTTGTTCGTCGAATCCGGGGGGTTAGTGGGCAACGCGGGCGGTCGTAAAACACAAGATCTTTTCGTCATCGCCCTCACCCGCAATGGCCGCGCAAAGATCGTTGAACCCCATCGCACGCAACACGGCAGCCGTCGCGTACCCGCCACAGTTCCGGCGGGTACGGGTGCGCGGCCCGTCCGACGTGTGAACCGTGATTTTGCGGCCGTCGAACGTGACCGGGTAGCGCGTCACGGGTGCGCCGTTCTCGATTTCAACAAACGGTGCGGTGGCGTTGAAGTCGAACATGACATTCCCCGTTCGTGCGTTGGACATGGCTCGCGCCGGGCATGGTATTCGGTGTAGTTTCCGGTTCCGCTTTCAATTCAATTATTGCTCCGACGGACGCCGCGCGCAATAGAAAATGACGCGAATTTCAAGACTCTTTACGGACTGAATTTACTTCGTGTTTCGCGAAAGCGGGAGTTTGAAATTGAGAGTGACGGCGAATGGGTGGGTTGACATGCGGGATCGTTAGATGCCATTGGGATTTAAATAGAAATAGAAATGCAAGGTGGTGGTGGGGATCGGGGAGTGGCCCGGTCAAGTGAGGGGCGGATCGTCGATGGGGTCCGCCAGACCGCCGCCCCGATGTGTCACCCTGCTTGTGGTCAAGCGAGTCGGGGATACCATCGGATCCCCCTTGCGTGGCCTGATCAGCGCTTCCGTGAGGCACGCGAGGGCGTTGCCTAACCTGATCCTCCGTGTGAGCCCCAACCTGATCCCCCATGTGAACCGGCGTCGCCCTGCTAACCGGCAGCATGCGGTCTCCGAGCAGCGGTGGGTTGGTGGAAGCGAGACGGCACCTGCCCGAAGAACTGCGTCGTGCGTGAAGATTCTTTCTTTGTCATGTTCGGGCCTTCTCGTACAGGTTGCGGGCTCGGTGCGTGTTGCCGTTAGGACGGTACCATTCTTGGAAAAGAACTTCCTGTGTCTCGGGTATGGTGTCGACCAGGCCTTTATGAGGCGGCTTTGGGCACTGTGTCGTGGCGTTGCTGCAGCCGGGCGGCCAGCTCGATTGCCTGCGGTGTGGGTGCGTCGTCTACTTCTGTGAGTCGTCTTGTCAGCAGGGCAAGGGTGCGGGGTATGGCGTCCAGGCGTCCGAGGCGTTCCTGCAGTCGCATGATGTCGCGGTAGAGAAGTTCGTTGTGCGGGTCAAATGCGCGCGCGATCTCCAGCAGTTCCAGCGTCTCCTCCGGAGCGTCGTCGACCAGCGCGCGAGCCAGATCGGACACGGCATCGAGTGCGTCGCGGCGGACAGCCTCGCGTGCGGATTCCAGCCAGTCCGCGGACATTCCGTCGGCAAGCGGGCCGGCGTAGTGGTTGACGATGTCGCGGTTGGCGCCCACCCGCTCCCGCAGGGTCTTGGCGAAGCGGCGCCGTGTCACGGCGCGGTCGAACCTCCAGTAGTCCACGTCGACGACGCTCGGGTCGAGTCCGAAGTTGCCGTTCTCGGTAAGGAGGAAGTCGCTGACGTTGCCGGCTGTGGCCTTGCCCAGCGCACTTCGCAGCCGCGACAGCGCGGTGTTCAGTGCGCTCGTGGTCCTTGCGGTTGGGCTGTCGATCCACAGTGCGTTGATGAGCGACTCGCGTGTAACGCCGTCGGGGTGCAAGCCCAGGAAGGTGAGCAGCTCACGTAGACGCGGCTGGAACGCGCTGGTGATCTCAACCTTGCTGCCGTGTTGAGGGCTCCAGAACACCTGAGGCCGGCCGAGGACGGTCAGGTGGATCCGGGCGTCGAGTTGGTCCGGTTCGCCCGCAACCGCGTCCGCGGTCGCGGCTGGACGGGCAGATGGTTGTTCTTGCGCTGCCGGGTGCCGGTCGACGATTTCGAGGTCTGCGACGTGCGGGGATGCGGCGTGCGCGTTCGCAGATACCGGTGGTGAATCCGGCTGCGCGCGGTGCAGCAGATCGAGCAAGGCCAGTGCATCCTCGGCCCCTACACGGAAGACCTTCGTGCCTCGCAGCGCCTCACCTGCGCCAGGGCTCGTGGCGGAGATGGTGCCGTCTGCTCGAACGTACGCGGTGACGCCTGTCTGCCACTGTCCAAGAAGGACGCCAACAACACCGGAGGACGTGCCACTGGCCAGAACGCGGCTCAGGCGGTCATGATCGGGTTGCGATGCGCGCGCGATCAGCATCGTGGCTGGCCGAGGATCCTGGCGCTCGTCGTGAACGTCGGTCTCAAGCGGGTTCAGTGCCTCGTCGAGGTTGCCCATGACCAGAACAGACGCCGGCATGTGAGTGCGGTCAACGCCGGATCCCAGCAACAGCGGAAGGTCGTCGACCGGGACGAGCAGTCTCGTCCCGGCCGACGTCGCCAGATGGTTCGTGGTCAGTGCGGTGACGAGCAAGGCGCGGGCGGCCGCGGTGGCGCCGGGGCCAACCAGACCGAGACCGCGGGCGGCCGCGACGTCCAGGGCGACCTCGCGACCGTCGCGTGTGCCCAGCTTTGCCGACGTTGGCGGCGGCACATCAGTCGCGGCGTCGTCAGGTCCGACCTCGTCGTGCTGCTCGGCGCGCAGGTGCGCCAGCTGGAGCCGGTAGACCACGGGTGCGACCGGGATGTCGAGGTCGTCACGTCGGCCACTGCCCGGCTGGTAGCGACGGCGGTGCCGACGGCGCGCGACCGCCAGCGCCGAACTCACCGCCGCGGCAAGTCCCAGACCGGCGTAGAACTCCGTCCCCCAGCTGATCGCAGGTTCCGCATCGGCCGAGGCCGGCGGCACCTCAACTGCCGGTGAAGCTGTTGTCGGTGGCGAGTCCGGCAGTTCGGGAGGCGAAGGTAGCTCCTCGGGCTGGGCGACGGGCGGAAGGGCGTCTGCGGGCAGGCGGAGCACCTCGCCGGGGAAGACTAGATCCGGGTTCGTGAACGGCCTGCCATTCGGTTGAGCCTGGCCCTTGTTGAGCTCGAAGATCTCCGGCCAACGCATCTGGGTGCCGAAGGTGCGTTCGGAAATGAGCGATAACGAGTCGTGGGCGCGAACGACGGCTGTTGGAGCCGGGCGCGGTTCGACCTGCTCGACCACGGAGGAGAGCTCGACCACGCCCGGCTGAGAGTGTGCGACGCGGTTGCTCGCGATGGACATCAGGACGGTGCCGATCAGCACTGCCGCTAGCGCGTGCACGGGACCGCGTCGCGAGACCTGCCGCCATTGGACGTCGTGAACGCCGTCTCGTACTGCCTGGCCGGCGAAGCGAAGGACATCGACTATGAACCACGCCCAAGCGAGCCAAGCGATGCAGGCCAGGAGATCGAGCAGGAACGTTGCGGTCATTGGCCCCAGCAGCACCGCTTCGACCTCGTCCCGTGTCGGGATGTGGTGGGGCAGCGGCCAGCCGACGTAGTGCCACAAGGCCCACGGCAGCGCGATGACGAGCACCACCAGCATCACGGCGGCCACCAACCCTCGTACCGCCTGAGCGACGAGGGTGAGTGCTAACCGCGGGTGCACCCCGGCCATGTCAACTCACCTCAGCGACGATCCGTTCGTCCGCAGCTCGCAGGGCCGCGGTCGGCTTGGGGTCGATCGAACCGACGGCAGGGCTCGCTGGTGCTACGTGGTGGGTGCTCTCCCGAACGGCCGGTGTGCGCGAGCTTGCCCGGCGCCTCTTGCCGCGGCCCGGCTTCAAGCCGTCCCGCCACTGCTCGAGGCGGGATGCCGGCACCTCGGTGAACCGCGCGAGCTCCTCCACGGTGATCACGTCGCTGTACTCGGCGAGCACCTCAGCCAGCGTTCGTTTGATCTCGTCGACCTCGGAAGCCAGTTCGTCGTGCCGCACCGCCAGCTCGCTCACCCTGTGCGCTGCTGCCTTCCTCCGAGCGCTGCGGGCGGAGTCGAATTCGTCCACACGGTTCTTGATCTCTTCGGGCGTTGCCATGGTGTTTCCCTCCTTGGCTGCGACGCTGGTAGCGCCGGATCACGGATCGATCGTCATCACGCCCCGCTGCGGGAGGGCGCTGCCAGTGCCGTGGACGCTGAGGTTGGAGATGCCGATGAGTCCGAGCAACTGAGTGGGCTGCGAGGTGGTGACCGTGACCGTGACGGTGTTGCCGGCGACCGTGACGGCCCCTGTGGCGCCCACGCTGGTGAGGAAGTTCTGCGCGTTGGCGGCGGCGTGAGCTGGCATCAGCTGAAGCCGGTTGTTCGTGCGGTACGTCGTGAGGTCGATCGCTTGGGCTCCAGCGCGTGCGGCGGCTTCGGCCTGGCCGTTGGCTCGCACCTTGGCTGCGAGTGCCGAGCCGCCGTCGAGTACGAGTCCGGTGAGCGCGAGGAGCGCGATCATGATCGATGCGATGAACGCTGTCATCCTCTGCCTCCGGTTGAGCGCCACGTGTCGACGGGCTGGCTTGCTGTGGAGGACAAGCGTTTGCGCCCTGGTACGCCGAGGATGAGCGCGTCGCCGAAGTCGACCGTGCAGGAGACCGCGACGGTGATGGTGCCGCCGGGGCTGAGGCCGCCGCTGACGGTCTCCACTTGTAGCGCTCGGCACGTGACACCAGCGCTCGACAGCGCGGCCGTGGCGGCGGTCTGTGCGGCGGAGTTCGCGCTGGCGCTGGTGCGTTCGATGCTGGCGGCTCGTGCGGCCTGGTGCGCGGCGTCGTTGATCCGCAGCCGGGCGTCAACGCCGCGGTGGACGACGACACCGACGAACACCAGTAGCATGATCAGAACCGGTGCCACCAAGGTGACTTCCGCGGCCACCGAGCCGCGATCGTCGCGCCACCTCGCCACGCCGCTCATCAGCGAGCCTCGACATTCGGTATGAACCGCTCGACGGGTCCGGCAGCTTCGGCGTGCACAGGCAGCCGCACGAACGGCACGACCGCGGTCGCGGTTCCAGTTATCCGCACCGACGCAGAAACGGCGCCGCGTTCGGAGCTGATGTTCCCGTCAGTGAGCGGACCACGGGCCAGTTGATTAAGAAGTCGTCGTGCTGCCGACATGCCATCAGCCGCGGTGCCACCCTGGACCCGCGAGGCAGCAAGCCCTTCTGCGGCGGCCCCCTGTGCGATGTGCGTGGCGTGGGACCACAAGGCGAACTGGACGATGGCCATCAAGATCAGCAGCACCAGCGGCGCCGCGATCACCAGCTCCGCGCTTGCCGCGCCGCGATCGTTCGCGCGGATCGACTGCAACCAGCTGGTGGTCATAGCTCGATCCCGTTGGCCTTGGCGATGATCTTCGCGACGAAGATGCCCGCGACGACGAGAACAGCCGAGATCAGCAAGGCTGTCAGCAGCACCCACTCGCTCACGTATCCGGCGTCCGGAACCTGGCGCAGCAGCGCGAAACGCGTGCGCATGACCTTCAGCAGGGCTTTCCAGTAGAACCTGATCATTCTCCTTCTCCTTGCCTGGTATGAGAATCCGTCACAGCCCGTTGAGGACTTGGGTCAATGCCGGGTACGTGATGAACGTGAGGAAGCCGAGCAGCAGGACCATCACGGGCAGAGACATCCGCTCTGTTGCTGACTGCGCTTCGGCTTCCGCGTTCGAGAGCTGGTGTGCACGAAGCGCTGCGGCTTTCGCGGCAAGGCTCGCGCGGACCTTGGCCCCTTCAGTGCCGGCGAGACTGACCGACGCCGCCAGCTCGGCGAGTTCGGTCACGCCGAGCTCCTCACCGAGCTGGTGCAGCCTTGCCCACGGAGTGCTTCGCGTCAGCGTCGCGGCAGCCAGCGCTCGTTGGATCTGAGCGAACGCACAGCCCTGACCGACTGCTGCGGAGTCGTGCAAAGCACTGTCCACGCCCGCTCCGCCGGCCAAGGTGATCCACACGAGATCCAGATAGGACGACAGGCCGTGGCGGAATCCCGTTCGAAGCCGTGCGGCCGCCGCGCGTACTCGCAAGTCGGGCCACAGAAATCCGGCACCGGCGAGCACGATCGCGGCGATGACAGGAATGTTGATGCCGACATTGACGCCGGCCACGATCAGCAGACCGTGCAGCAGAACCGGTGCGAGCAAGCCGACGATGGTGAGCGTCGCCTTCTCCGTCAGGTGTGCTCCAACAGGACGGCCGATCGCCGCCAGGTCGCGCCGGATCCGTTCGCCGGGCAGGCCCACGGCCAGTAGAGGGGCACTGAGCCGGTTGGCCCAGCCAGTCCTCCCCGCGATCAGAAGCGGGGTAGATGATGGAGTGCTCGCGGCGCGCGTCAGGACCGCGTGAAGCGATGGGCGTGGTGGGATCGCCCAGACGATCAGTGCCCAGAGACCCAGCCCGAGCCCGATTCCCAGAAGAAGCGCGGTGATCACGTCACACCTCCCGATCTGCGGTCAGAAACCGCGCTGGCTCGGGCGCGCGCGAGATCTTGGCCAGCCATGCGAAGCCGACGGCGAACAGGCACCCGACACCGAGCAGCACCAGTTGGCCGAACATCGAGTCGTACGCCGCGAGGTAGTCACGGTTGATCAGTACGACGGTGACCGCGAATGCGAGCGTGGTGCTCACGATCACCCGCACGGAGGTGCGGGTGCGTGCCCGGCCCGCCTCGACCCGCATCCGCATCGACACCTGCTCTCGAGCGGTTTGAGCGAGAGCACCGAGCAGATTGCCGAGCTGACGCGATTGCTGTTCGGCGGCTTTGACGAGCGCGGCGATCACCAGGTCGCCGGTCGGGTCGCCGAGGCGGTCAGCTAGACCGCGCAACGCGGGTGCGAGGCGCTCCCCACCTTCGAGCCGGGCGACGAGTTCTGCGACGTCCTCGCGAATGGGCGCGGGGGTCAGTGACGATGTCGACAGGATCGCCTGCTCCAGCCCGGATGCCGCGGCGAGCGTGTCGCGCAGCATCTCCGTCCAGGTCGCGATCGCCTCGATTCGTGTGACCCGCCGTTTGTGCTCGGGGTCGCCCCTGAGCACACCAGGAACCGCCCAACAGGCCAGTCCCGCGATGACCGCCCCGGCGAACCAACCCGTGGCGGCGCCAGCCATCGCTCCAACGGCGATGCCGAGACCGAGACGGACCAGGAGCCGCTGACGATGAGCCGCGTCCTCGCGGCGCCGCGTGCGGTTCGGCCGGCGTCGATCTGTGCCGCGCCAGCCGGCGACGACCAAGAGCACGCCCACGCCGACTCCAACACCGAGCAGAGCTGCGACACCGGTGCTGATGCTCACCGCGGCCACCACCCTTCTGGGTTGTCCAGCACGACGGGGTCGAGACCGGCGTCGACGAGGTCGTCGAGCGTTTCGGTGCGCAGCGCCCCAGGAACAGGTTGAGCGCGACGATCTGGCCCAGGTCGATAGACCTCGTTGGAGACGATCTGAGGCCCGTCGGCGTCGACGACCTCGCGGATGGACGACACCACGCGGGTGGTCTTGTCGGTGCCGCGGACCAGGTGCACCACGAAATGAACGGCGCTGGCCACGAGCAAAGCGGTGGCTTCAAGAGACAGCCGTTCGGCGCCCTGTGCGGCGTAGGAAGCGAGGCGGGTAAAGGCAATGCGCGAGCTGGAAGCGTGCAGCGTGGCCATCGACCCGTCATTGCCCTGGGACATGGCGTTGCACATCGGGATGACTTCGGGTCCGCGGATCTCGCCGACGATGACCCGGTCCGGCGACATCCGCAGACCCCAACGCACCAACTCGGCCTGCGAGACCGCACCAGCACCTTCCACGTTCGGTTCACGGGATTGCAGGGCCGTCACGTCCGCGTGGATGTTCGGGTCGCGCTCCAGCCCGAGCTCGAAGGCGTCCTCGATGGTGACCAGCCGCTCCATCGGATCCATCTCCGCGGCCAGCGCCCGCAGCATCGTCGTCTTTCCGGCCGAGGCGCCTCCGGTGATGAGAATGTTCTTCCTGGCGCGCACGAGTGCGCGCAGAAACTCCCGCAGGCCGGCATCGATGGTGCCGCGCTCGCGGAGCTGCGGCAGCGTCGCCGTGAGGTAGCCGTGCCGGCGAATCGACAACGAGGTCACCCCGTCTGCCGTCAGGCCCATCACGGCGAACAGTCGTTCTCCGCCCGGCAGCTGCAGATTCACCGCCGGAGATCCGAGGTCGAATCGACGCTCCTGGCTGGATGCGCGTGCCGCGAGCAACCGGACGAGGTCCGTCAATTCCTCGTTGGACGAGGCGATCGGTGCGGCGTGCTCGCGACGACCGTCGGTGTGCTGGACGACCACACGGTCGAAGCGGTTGGCGTTGATCGTCTCGATCGTCGGGTCGTCCAGGAGTGGCTGCAGGCCCGCCAGCCCGAACATCTCGTTGAGGACCTGGTCGACCACTTGCTGCTCGATGTCGGGCGGCACGAGGACGTGGTTGGCGGTGAGCTCGGCTTCGTTGTGCTCGCGGAGTGCGTCGTTGACGATCGGTCGTACCAGCTGTCGCCTGGCCTCGCCGGACGCGAAGACTCCACCGCGGTGGCCGTCGAGCTGACGCGGTAGCTCGACTGCGAGGACATCACGCAGCCGCTGCCGGAGCCGTTCCGCCGCTCCGTCGATGGGTTCTTGGGTCAAGGTCATGGCGAGACACCGCCTTGCACGTTCTGAGGCTCGCTGACCCGCGGTACGGCAAGCACGTCGTGCTCGAGCCGTAGTTGGCTCGGCGTCGCGGCAAGCGACGCCGCGACCTTGTTCGCGAAACGGCCTAGAGCGGAATGTGATGGCCCGCCACGGCTCCATCGGGAACGCGGTCGGCGTCCACACAGGACCGCGGCACCCAGCGAATCGTGAGGGACGCGACCAAGGGGCGGAACACCGAGCTCGCGCCCGACCTCTGCTGTGGAGTAGCCGTCGCCGACCAGCAGCAGCACCGGCCGAGGCGCCCACTGGCCGACCGCAGGCAGCTTGCGAGCCAGGTGGGCGAGGTGGTCGGCGTGCGCGCGGGTGAGCAGCACCAGCACGTCTGCTTCACGCACGATTCCCATCGCCGGCGAGCCGTGGTCGATCCGGCCGCAATCGACGATCACCACGTTGCCGGAAGTGTGCGCCGCCAACTTCAAAACCGTGTACGTGGAGTTCGGCGCCAAGGCCAGCAACGCCGCTCTTGCCTGGTCGGCGTCAGGTGGTGCGGCGATGACCGGCAGTCCGCCAGGGAGTGCTTGCGCGTGGTGCCACAGCAACGAAGGGTCCGGCTTGCCGCTGCGCACGTCCGCGGCGAGGCTCAGCAGGCCAGGCGACGGCGGGAGGGAGAAGCGCGTCGCGATGTCGCCGCCGGACGGATCCGCCTCGACCAGAACGACTCGGGCTGGAGCCGGCCATCGCGCTGCGAGCGCGACGGAGAACGTCGTCACGCCGGGGGAGCCCTTGAAGCTGAGAACCGCGACCAGCATCACCGGCCACCTCCCGGAAGGAGCACGAGCGCCAGCTGCCCGGCCGGCACCGCTGCGATCTGACGAGCTGCGGCCTCTGCCACCTGTACCGACACCACCGTGACTTGCTCGTTCGCTGGTGACGACATGCTGGTCACCACTCCAGGCCAGCTCGTACTCGTCTCCGCGACCACCGCGCTCGGCTGTGAGCCGTTCGGCACGAGCACGACGGAGACCCGCGCTCCGGTCCCCACCTCGACCGGGAACTGGCCTGCCTTCAGCGCCAGTGCAGCAATCGACTGTCCTGCAACAGGAATCGCTGGCGTCGCCACCGAGTCGGACGTGAGCAGGGTGCCCGCCGAGAGGCTCACGGCCATCGTCTTGCCCACCACGCTGGTGGCCTGCCCGGCATCCACGACGAGCACGCCGGCATCGACCGCCACGTTCACCTGCTGGAGATCCTGCGGCGTCAAGATATGCCCAACGGTTACGGGCCGGTTCAACGCCAGCACCGGCCTTCGATCATTCGCGGTGAGCGAGATCCACAGAAACGTTCCCGCACAGGCGATCACGAGTACGACGCCGAGTGCTAAATAGGGCAAGCTCCTCTTCCTGCCTCGCAGCCGCGTGATGCCGCGCTGCTTGCCGCTGATCCAGGCCGGTTGATCCGATGTGGAGGGACGGCCGGTGGCCGCGTTGTTTGTCACGTAGGTCTTCATGTCGCCCCGTTTCAGGCATGGGAGTAGCGCGCCGCGTCGCGAACAGTGATCAACGCGCGGTTGGTGAGGTGGTTGAGTTCTCGACGCGGCGCTGCGGCGCCGCAGAGGTCAGCGTCCGGTGTTCAGTGCTTGGGCCTCGGCGACCCGGAAGGACGTGCTGGTCGTTGTCGTCAGGCCTGGGAAAGATCCGGTTTGGCCCGCACCGGACCAGGTGACCGTCCAGTGCACAGTCGCCGACACCGCGAACGCTTGTCCTTGCTCACCAGCGGAGGAGCGTCGATAGGTGTGCCCGCAATCCGGGGACGCTGACTTCGGATCGGTGCCGGCTTGGAACGCGGTTCCTGGGCCAGTGCACGTGATTGTGTTGCCGTCACCCATCGACCACGTCACCGAGGCGGGACTGGCGACCGCGGTCACCGAAACACCTGGAACGGACGCGGTTTCCTCGGCGGGAGTCCACCCGCCGGAAAGCCACAGCCAGGTTGGCAGGTGCACCAGCTGAGTGCCGGACGGGCTGGTGGCGATGGTCGGCGCGGCCAGCCGCAGCCGCTTGCGCGCGATCTCGGCGACCTGCGCCGGCGACAACGTTGGTTGCGTGCTCGCGCCGGTCGGAATCCAGACCGGTCCGTGTGAATCCGGATCCTTGCCGTCCGGCGAGCAGATCACCATGAACCAACCGCCAGGGCCTTCAGGTTGTCCGTTCGGCGGGCTGTAGTCCACCGGGATGTGTCGACACCCGAAACCACCGCCGTCCGAGTCAGATTCGTCGCCGGTGGGGCTGTTCGGGTGGGCGTTGTTGCCAGCTGGCCGGTTGGGGCGTGTCCCGGCGGCGACGTCACAGACCGGGGACGGCGCCTGGCTGCAGTTCGTGCTGCCCCAGCCGTTGTCGGCTATCGCGGGCTCCGGTGCACACACCAGAGTGACGCTGAAAGCCGCGCCCACGATGAGGATGCGTCGCATGGCTCAACAACTCCCCACATCGTGCACGCCGTAGTCGGACACCTTCCAAGATCCGTCGGCTTGTTTCTCAACGACCGCGTTGATCAGATGACGGCCGCCAGGCTTGTCGTCGGCCAGGGCACCGTTGTCCTTGCGGTACTTCAACCAGTTGGTCGAGTCGCCGCAGTCGGTGATGAGGATCTTCTTCGGATCTTCCTGAGGCTCAGCGGTGGACACGGTCGGGTTGAGCACAGGTGCACCCTTGGTGATCAGACCGCGGTAGTTGTCGCCGTACAGGCTTTGTGAAAGCTTGTTGAGCGCGATGCCCGTGGCGTGCTGGCCGAGCTTCGCAGACTGCCAGTCCGAACTGGTACCAGCGGCGGCGAAGTCGTTCCACATCTCCCGATAGGCATCGATCGCCCGGTTCTGCGCGGTCTCGGCGGGGGAGGCCGTCGATGGTGGCGGCTGAGTCGCGGACGGCTTGTTGGTCGTTGTGATGGACGGTGTTCCGTCACAGGCGCCCAGCACGGCCATCGATCCGACTGCGACCAAGATCTTCGTGGTGAGGTTCACCGTGGCCTCCAAACCGGGAACGTGAACGGTGGTGCCGAGGTGGACCCCTGAGGGGGTACGGGGTCCACCTCGACCGGCGCACCCGGTGTGAAGCCGGTGTCCGGGCGCAAGTAGTCGGTCAGAGCGGCGAGCACGATGAGTGTGAAGAGAGCGACGGCGCGGTGCAGGGCGCGCGGGGCCTCGTAGGCGATCACGGGATCGTCTTCCCGGAGTGGCAGGCACATCAGACGGCCTCCGTCAGAACAGGAGGATCACGCAGATCGGCGTAAAGATCAGCGCGGGTCCCAAGGCGATCGGCTGGCCTTGTGAGATCAGCTTCCGGGCGCGCAGCACGCTCATCACGAGGCCGGTGGAGAGGAAGGCCGACATGAGGCCGACGACGACGTAGGGCCAACCGAACCAGCCGAGGAAGAACGCCATCGTGGTGGCCAGTGTGACGTCGCCAAGGCCGAGGCCCGATGGCGAGATCAATCCGATCGTCAGCACGATCACGAGCACAACGAGCGCGGCCGTGACAGCCCGCAGCAACGGCCAGACGTCTCGCTCGATCAACCCCGCGAGCCCGAACTGGACCAATCCACCGCCGAGCAAGGCGCCGACGATGGGGTGAGGCAGCCGGTGGCTGCTCCAGTCGATCAAAGCGAGAAGCAGGCCGACGATCGCCAACCAAGCGAGCGCCCCGGCAGCGGTGTGTCGCCGCGTCGTTCCCTCGACGAGCAGGAGCGCCAGCAACGCGCCAGCCGCCAATGCCGGTCTCCACCCCACCGCGGTCACACACCTCCACGACGCAGCCTCGCCTCGCGCGATCGAGTTGCTGAACGCGATGACGAATGGGCCTGCGAAGACGCCGAGAAGGCCGTAGGTCAGCCAGAGCGACATTGCGCCTCCACGCGCGAAGCCAGCTGCCGAATTCGCATTCACTGACCAACGAAAGTTGTCGTTCGACCGGGTGACTTCGTACGCCTGGTTGCTTGGAATACGAGACGAAGTTGGAGGGGCTCCGCATACGATCACCTCCTGGACCAGCAGCTTCCACTGCACGTGACTGCTTGACGACGTTCAGTGTTGGCAGGGTTCGGGGGGAATCGCTAGGGGAGGACCGTCTTCAGATGAACAGAAGACAGCAGACGGCACATATCCAAACGAATACGCAAACTTTCGGGCAGCTATTGCGCACGCTTCGCAAGCAGCGGCAAAAGTCGCTGTCAGAGCTCAGCACGGACTCGAACGTGAGCAAGGGGTATCTGGGCAACCTCGAGCAGGATCGCAGCGTGCCCAGTCCGGAGATCGCAATAGCGATCGACGACGCTCTGCATGCTGACGGCCGGCTCGCCGAGCTGGCGGTGCCGAAGCCGCGCTCCAGGACAACCCGGGATCGGGTACGGCCGGCCCAGCTGCCCGTCGCGGTGCGCGGTTTCGTGCCGCGTCGCGACCTGCTCGACGAAGCAGAGGCAGCGCTCGCTGTACACGAAGGTGTGATCGCACTCGATGGCCCGGCGGGCGTGGGCAAGACCGCGTTCGCCGTGAACTGGGCTCATTCGATCGCCGAGCGCTTCCCGGACGGTGTGCTGTTCACCGACTTGCGTGGCTATGCCGCGGACCCACCAGAAGATCCAGCGGTCGTGCTGGGCGGCTTCCTGCGTTCCCTCGGCGCCACCCCGTCGGAGATCCCGAGCGACCTCGCCGGTCGGGCGGCGCTGTACCGGACGCTTCTGGAAGGCACACGCATGCTGGTCGTGCTGGACAACGCAGTCGACGACGAGCAGGTCCGCCCCTTACTGCCAGGGTCGGCACCGTCGCTGGCGCTGATCACAAGTCGCAACCGTCTGTCCGGCGCCGTAGTGCACGAAGGCGCGGTCCGCATCACCCTGCGACCGATGACCGCGGACGAGTCGCATCAGCTCCTGAGGTCAGTGATCGGGCGCCGGATCGACGCCGAACCCAGCGCCGCACAGGTCATCGCCGACCGGGCCGGACGCCTGCCCCTCGCACTGCGCATCGCCGCTGAACGCGCGAGCCTCTGGCCGAACACACCGCTCCACGCACTGGCGGACGAGCTCACCCGACGTCAACCGCTCGATGTGTTCGCGGTCGACGACACACTCGCCGTACGGACCGTCTTGTCGTACTCGCACGATGCGCTACCGGACAAGATGTCCAACACCTTCCGGTTGCTGGGGCTGCATCCGGGAGGGCCGATCCGCATCGAGGCGGCCGCGGCACTCATCGACCAGCCACCGTCACAAGCCCAAGGCCATCTGTCCGCCTTGGCCAGCGTGCATCTCCTCGAGCAGACCGCGGAGGACAGGTTCGTCATGCACGACCTGGTCCACTCCTACGCCCTTGAACTCGCCCTCGAACACGACCCGCAGGACCACAACATCGCGGCCCTTGAGCGGCTGGTCGACTCCTACCTGCGCACGGGCGCGGCCGCGACCCGGCTGCTCTGGCCATCTCGTCCAAGACGTCCGATCGACCTGCCCCGGCACAACCTGACAACGTTGACATTCCATCGCCCGGCGGACGCCATCCGCTGGTTCGAGGACGAGCTGCAGCTGCTTGTCCGTCTCGTCCGGCACGGCGCTCGGTGGAACGTCACCACCGTCGCCTACCTGCCGGTCGTGATCAACGAGATGCTGTTCCACCGCCGCGCCTGGTCGTGGTGGGTGCCCGCACTTCGCGACGCGCTCGCCATGGCTCGCCAAGGCCGCCATCGCGATGCCGAGGCGTGGATGCTGGAAACGCTTGGTGACGCCGGCATCGACGAAGGCAGGGCAACCACGTCGATCATGCTCTACCAGGAGGCGATGGAGATCCGCGCTGAGCTGGGCGACCGCAGCGGCATCGCCGCAGGCCATGTTGGCCTCGGGCGCGCCTATTGCCAGCTTGAGGACTACGACAACGCGATCACCCACTGCCAGACCGCCCGCCAGATCAGCATCGAGGCTGACGACCGCTGGGAACACGCGGTCGCGACCGCACACCTCGCCATGGCGCGCGCTGCGCAAGGTGCGAACGAGGAAGCATTCGCGCTGCTCACCACTGTGCGGAAGACCTTGGAAGACGACGAGGACTTCATGTCGTCCGGATGCGCCTCGACCCTGCTCGCGGGTCTCGCCGAGTCGATCGGCGAGTACGGCCTCGCGCTGCAGCACCTCGACGACGCGCTCCAGACTTTCCGCCAGGTCGGCGACATCTGGAGCCAAGCCCACATCCACAGCCGCATCGGCGACGTGCAGGCCGACTGCGGCAACCAACAGGCCGCGCACCGCGCGTGGACGGCCGCCGCAGAACTGCTCACTGGCAACATCGAGCCCACGGCCACGCAGTTGCGCCTGCAGGTGATCAACAGCCTGAAGGAGGATCATTAGTGCATCAGGTGTTCGACGGCTTGCCTGAGCTGTCCGGAACGCTCCACGCCGACGAGGACACGCTTCGCTGGGCCGCGCACGACTACGGCGATGTCGTCCACCACATGCCCCTCGCGGTGTTGCGCCCAGCCACCGCAGTCGACATCGGCACCGTGGTGAGGTACGCGCTCCAGCGCGATCTTCAGGTCGTACCGCGCGGCCAGGGACACTCGACCGGCGGCCAGGCACAGGCACTCGGTGGCGTCGTGGTCGACATGAACCAGCTCAACCACATCCACGAGATCGGTCCGGACTACGTGGTTGTCGACGCGGGCGCGCGATGGAGCGACGTGCTTCGGGCGACGCTGCCCCACGGCCTGACGCCACCCGTGCTCACCGACTACCTCGAACTCACTGTCGGCGGCACCCTGTCGGTCGGCGGTCTCGGCGGCGCCAGCCACCACCACGGTGCCCAGACGGACAACGTCCTCGACCTCGAAGTTGTCACCCCGAGCGGGACCCTCGTGTCGTGTAGTCCGGCCGAGAACCGCAACGTGTTCGACGCTGTGCGCGCCGGCCGTGGTCGCAACGGCGTCATCACCCGCGCCAGGCTGCGCCTCGTGCCTGCCGCGGAAACCGCGACGTGGCACAAGCTGTCCTACGACACCGTCGAGCAACTGGTTGCGGACCAGCAGCACCTCGTCACCGCGGATGTCCTCGACTACGTCGAGGGGCAGCTCAAGATCCGCGACGGTCGGCGCGTCGCCGAACTCGAAGCAGTCACCTTTACGGGTGTCTCGGTCGGATCAGGACGTCTCGACGGCCTGAAATTCCGCTATGCCGATACTCAGACCGCGAGCTACTGGGACTTCATCAACCGACTCGCGTCCGGTGAGCCGCTACTCCGCGACGCCGGCCTGTGGGACTCACCGCACCCGTGGTGCAACCTGTTCCTTCCGAGCAACGTCGTCGTCGAACTGCTGCATCAAACCGAGCGTGAACTCGGCGCCGAGTTGTACGGCGACTTCGGTCTCGTCCTCGTCTATCCGGTGCGCACCGATCGCATCGCCACACCGCTTCTCGCGCTGCCAGACGACGACATCGCCTTCCTTGTAGCCGCCCTCCGCTACGCGCCCATCGGCGAACCGCAGGCCGTGCGCGCCATGCAGCGTGCGAACGACTCGCTCGTCGCGAACGCGTTGCAAGCAGGCGGAAAGCTCTACCTCGATCCACTGTCGTAGACCGTCTTCTGTCTCCTGTTTGCCGCGATGCAGAAGATACCTTGTCTGTCCGCTGTGGAGTCTCCAAAACTGAAGTGTGCCAACCACTTCAGTAAAGGAGATCACGCATGAACACGAACGTCGCACGCGCGTTCAGCGCAGCAGGCATGCTCCTCGCCGCGACCGCGGTCGGCATGATCGACACCAGCGGCGACTCGTCAGCCGCAGTCATGCCTCGGTACTGCGGCTTCTACGACCTCAACCCGCCGCAAGGCGAGCTGACCGGCTACTACTACCACTGCGGCAACAGCTTCATCCTCATCAAGTTCCACTGGACCAGTGGTAACACTGGCACCTCGTGCATCGAGCCCCAGGGTCAGCGCCCCTTCTTCAAGGATGGGCAACACGAGATCATCAACGCCTACTACGTGACCACACCGCCGAACCTGACCGGACCGCCTGAGGATCGCAGGTGTGCGTTGTCGCAACCGCGAGTCTGATCGGCCTCCCGCGCGGCTCGCCTCCTAGCTCGCCTTCGTGATCGACTGCTGGCGTCGACGAATCTTCGGCCGAGCGAACTCGTGTTGATCATGGGTTGCGAACTGGTGGGTGAGCACCGCGCGGAACGTCGGATCGGCGATCCTCAACCGTTGCACTCTCTTGTCGGGCTTCGAATGACACGTGGCGTACACGATCAGGTCGACCGCGTCTACGCCGTACCTGAGTGCCAGCTCTGCCACCATGATCAGCGTCGGCAGGGTGATGCCGCGTTCGTAGTTCGAGAGAGTGGCCATTGATGCGGGCACGAGGGCCTCCACGTCGACGAGGCTCCAGCCCAGGTCCTTGCGAACATCACGAAGAGCCTTGCCAAGGGCCACCGGATACGGCTGTCGCTCCAGGAATCGGCCGTACGCGACGTCGATGTCGAGGCCTCGCTCTTCTACGAGATCTCGCAGCTCTGCGTCGTCGATCAGTTGCAACAACGACCGCGCGCGAACGACGTTGGACTCAGATAGCGTGAAGTAGTCCTTGGCAGGGAACTCGTCGAGATCCGTTCGGCGGGACAACAGCTTGATCTTGGTGAACCGGACGACCTGCCTGCGCACGTCCTCGACGGTGAGCTTGGTCAGCTCCACCAGCCTGGTGAACGTCACCTCCCGATCGACTCGCCCGAGTAGCGCCGTCAACACGACGCCGCCGCGACGGTTCCACGAGAGACGGGGGTCGGCTGGCCGCTTGTCCAGAATCTTCATTCCTGAGTTGCCACCCCGGTCGAACCAGTCGTGGGCACCTCGGTGCAGCGCAAGGCCTCGCCGAACCAGGTCGCATGTCGCTCGAGCTTTCGAGCCGCAGCTGCCACGAGAACGGCCAGTACCTCGAACACCCCGTCGCCGTGCAGGGCAGCGACGGCTTCTTCGATCGCGTCCGGATCGCGCGCTGCGTACGCGGAGACAACGGCAGAGGCAACCTTCACATTCTCCTGCCACGCATGACGGTCCTCGGCTTCGATGTCGTTGGGGAGCGCGAAGGACACCGGGAGCTTGATCGGCGATCGCAGCTGGTCGCGCGGCACGCCGTCGAGAAGGATTGTCGCCATGAGGCTGGCGGCTGAGACCAGCACCTGTTTGTCTTCGTGCGCGACGATGAGTTGGAGCGCGTCCTCGACGAGTTCAGATTCCGCCTTCAGCTGGTGCCCTACCGCGCTCAGCGCCCACCGCATGCCGAAGTCGCCGGCGGTGCGACTCCGCAGCCGATTTTCGTCCTGAACGATCTGGTCGACGCCGGATGGTGAGTACTCGGGATCGCCCTGCTCGACAGCGTTGACCGCATGGCCGTGCTTCCTGGGCGCGTCGGCCGTCATGGCTGCAGGGCCGGTTCGGTTTTGCTTGTGGCAGTGGGGGAGGAGGGCGATGCGAGCGTCGCTGAGCAACCTTTCCTCGGCCACGGCAGGATGTGCTCGTCCGCTCGCCAGGCTAGGTCGCACTCAACGCACGTGGGCCAGCACCGTGCATCTTCCGGCCAGGTGTCAGGCCCCGCCGTCAACTCCGTACCGCACAGGGTGTAGCCAATGTGGTTCGGTTTGAGTTCCTGAGGTATCGCATGGCGGGCGCCGTTGTAGGGCTGCCATTTGTAGTTCCGAGGCATGTCCGATCACTTCCCGCGAACGTGTACGCGATCAGCGCGCGTGGTGTTGGCAGGGATCCACACAAAACGAGACCGCGGGGAAGATCCAGATCGTCAATCTGCCATCGATCTAGCGTGAATCTGCCATCCAGCGCTCCTGCCTGCGTGAACGACGGCATGCCCCGACCGGGTGAACCAGAAGTTCTTCGGTGGGAACACAAGCCTGAGACGTGTTCCAAGCTAGGCTGGCCAGCGACAATGCGCCCGAATTTCGCGCTTGGGGAGACCGATGGCGACGCCGAGGATGGGGCTGGCCGCCCGACGTTTGGCCTTGGGCTACACCCAGGAGCGGCTAGCGGAGTTGGTTGGTGTCAGCGTCGGCACCATTGGGCGTTGGGAACGTGGCGAGACCAAAACGCTAACGCCAACCGTGCAGCCGCGTCTGGCGAAAGCACTTCGTCTCCGGGCCGTCCAGGAACTGCTGGACCTGCTTCATCCCCAGCCGCTGGTGTTTGCGGTGCCTGCTGCCGGCGACGTCGGGAAGACGCGGTCGAGCTCAGCAACTGCGTCATTCCGCCAGCGAGGTGATCTGGATCGGGTGCACGCTGCTGTTCCTCTCCTTCGACGTGTGCTTGACGCTTTCGATCTCCCAGATGATGGACCAACCCGTTCATTGAAGGAGATTGGTGCCGACGTAGCTCGCGTCAACGAACATCGTCTGGAGGCGCGGTACGGAGTACTCGCGGACTGTCTTCCTGACCTGCTCGCCGAGCTAGCGAGGGCAAGCCAGCTCGGGGATGGTCAGCAACACCAACAAGCAGCTGCGCTTCGTGCACTCGCGTTCCGCGCTGCTGACGGAATCGCCTTCAAGTTCGGATACCTTGATCTGTCAGCTCGACTCATCGATCTCATGCGACAGTCGGCCGCAGTCGCGAACGACAGCCTGTTGGTGGCGGCAGCGGAGTACGTCCGCACCGAGACGTTCTTTGCCAACGGCGATCTCAGCACCGGTGGCAGGGCACTCGTCAGGGCAGCTGACCAGGTGGCTCTGTCGAAGCAGGACACTCCGAATGTGGCTGCGACGTATGGATCTCTCCACATGAGAGCGGCAGTGGTGGCTGGGCGGATTGGTGATAGTCGAGGAGCGGCCGACCATCTGCGCGAGGCCCGACGTGCCGCACAGAAGGTTCGCGAAGGCGTCTACCACGGAACGGCGTTCGGCCCGCTCTCGATTCGGATCCACGAACTTGCTGTGGCTGCTGAGCTACGTGATCCTGCAGGAGTCGAGCGAGCGTCGACGTGGCATCCACCGTCGGAACTCCCGGCAGAGCGGCGCTCGCATTACTACATCGACCTGGGGCGCGCTCAACTCGACCTCGGCCGCCACGACGACGCCTACGTGAGCGTCGAGATGGCGCGTGAAGCCGCACCTCAACACACGCGCGAACACCCGCAGGTCAAGAGCACGGTGGGTGCGCTCCTCCAGCTTCGCCCGGGGAACAGCAGGGTGGTTGAGCTTGCCGCGTGGGCGGGTGCACGAGCGATCTGACTCGCGACCGACTATCCGGCCACCAGCTCGGGAAGTTCGTTCAGAGAATCGATCACCCAGTCAGCATCTCTGCGAACCAGCGGATCGTCGGCCCACAGGTGGCCCCACGGTCCGCGCCGGATCAAGGCTGTACGAAGTCCTGCGGCCTTCGCGGGGACGATGTCGTTGTCTCGATGATCTCCGACGTACACGATCGAGGCCGCAGGCACTTGCGTCGCTCCGATGACGCGGTTGAAGAACTCCTTGGCGGGCTTGGCGACACCCCACTCTCCAGAGGTCGCCACGTAGTCAGCGGGCAATACGAGTCCTCGGAGAAGTTCAGCTGCCCGTGCAGTCTGGTTGCCGACGACTCCGACCCACAGTCCGAGATCGCGCAGCGCCTGAAGGCTCGACCGGACGTCTGGGTAGAGGTCGTTCTCTTCGATTCGCTCGCCGAGCCCAGCGTCCTCCCGTAGCTGCCGCTCGCGGGTCACGTCGAAGCCTGGACGGAAGTACTGAAAGGTCTCCGCGTTGTCCCGTCCGGCCGCGGTCACCGCGCCCAGCACGGTCGAGAATGTGTGACGCGAAATGCCGATCCAGTCGGCCCATGCACCCCACTCGCGCGAGTCGTCCAGCAGCGTCTCGCCGACATCGAACACGACAGCTTTGACCATGGTCCCACTCATACGCCATCGAGCTCGTCGGAGCGAGTGGATGCCAATGTGGCGTCGCCCAGCTCGGGTCGAGTTGTTCAACGCATCGATCAGTTGGCAAGTACCTTGAAGTCAGTCCGCCGTGTGCCCAAGGTGGCGACGTTCCTCGCTGCTCATGGGTGCTGGAGCGCGTGGAGCTGACGCAGAGGAAGGTCGAACTGCGACGTGGCCGGTCTGACTGACGGGAAAGATCAGTTCGCTTACTTCGCGGAAGGCAATGCCAAGCAGGCTCGGAAACGAGTCGCAGCCAAGGTGCTTCTCCGTGACGAGCAGGGCCGAGTTGTCCTGGTCAACCCGACGTACAAGGACTTCTGGGATCTGCCCGGTGGAATGGTGGAGGGCAACGAACCGCCGACGATCGCAGCCGTACGTGAGGTGCGGGAGGAACTCGGCGTCCAGGTGCAGATCGGCCGACTGCTGGTGCTCGACTGGGAGGCGCCGCACGGGCCTTGGGACGACCAGCTCGTGTTTGTGTTCGACGGCGGTGTGCTTGGGCCTGAACAGATTGAGGCGCTCGAGGTGAGTGACCCGGAGATCAGCGAGTTCGAGGTCGTCGAGATCGGTGATGCGCGGCGACGGTTGCGGCCGGACATGGCGAAGAAGCTCGAGCGAGCGGTGGCCGCGGCGGAGTCCGGAGCATTCGGCTACGCCGAGGGAGCGCGTTGAGCCCGTCAGATCGAGTGCATGTGACGTCTACACGACGGCACCGGTTCGGGCAGCAAAGGCGCGCAGGCCAGGAAGCTCGCGTGTGGTCGGGTTTCGCAGCAGGTTGATGGTGATCTGCTGGATCGGTTTGCGGTAGCGGACTTCGTCTGGCGACGCGTGTTCGGCGGCGAGCAGTGCTCGGTAACAGTGCTCGGGTTTGTTCCATTCGTGGAACGCGTGGGCGACGTCGGACCAGTAGCGGGCGCGGCGTTCGGCCAGCGGGATGGCGGCGGCGTTGATCTGCTTGGCCGCCTCGATGGCGGTGCCGTAGTCACCGAGGGCACGGGCGACGCTGACCCGGTAGAGGCCGACCCCGGTGGGACCGAAGGCGGTGAACCGGTGATTGCCATCGGTGCCGAGCCTGGCAGCAGCCTCGACCGCCTCAGCGGTCAAGGTCCGCGCGGTGTCCCGGTCCCCGTCCACGGCCGCGGTGTACGCGGAGGTGGAGAGCAGGGCTCCGTACACCGACAGGTGTTCCGGGCCGCGATGCAGTTCGGGCTGCAGGGTCGCGATGGTGCTGAAGATCAGACGCTGCGCGGCGTCGGCGTGCCCGGTGCGGCGCAGCACGATCGCCCATGCGCGGTGCGCGGAAGCCTGGGCGATAAGGTCGTCGGAGTCGTGCGCCGCCTGCATCGCCCGGTCTGCCGTGGTCCACGCGAGCTGTTCGCGGTCGAGTTTGACCATCAGCTCGGAGGCCAGCGTGTAGAGGTCGGCCAGCAGGCCGTTCGCGGCGGCGACGTCGTCGTTTTCCGCGCGGGTGGCCATCGTGGTGGACAACAGCGCGGGCAGCCGCGTGGCGGCCTCGGTGTAGCGGCCGAGCTGGAACACCGACCGCGCTGCCTCGACCTGGTGCCTCAACTGGGGGATCGTGACCGGATTAGCGCCGGTGACGGGTGGATCGAGCAGAGCGCGCTCGAGCGTGCTCACCGGATCGGCCACGGCAGGTGACCCCGCGCCGAGCACGGCGGTGCCGGCCAGACTGGTCAGTCCCGCGAGCAGCGTGCGACGACGCATGGGATCGGTCTCCTCGTCCGGCGCCAGGATGACGTTGACCCTAGCGACGGGACGCGGTGCGTGCACGGACCGTGATGTGGTGTCGGACAGACCAAGCAGGTGCGGTGGGATCTGCAGGGCTTTGGCCAGGCATCGGAGCACCTGCACGTCGCGCAACGGCTGCTTGCCGCGTTCCATCCGCGACAGCGTTGAGACGGAGTAGCCGCACCTCTCGGAGAGGTCGGCGAGGGTGAGAGGGATGGCACGGCGAACGGCGCGCACCACTGCGCCGAGGTCACCGGATTCGATAGCGACGCGAACCTCGTTGGTTTCCCAGATCGCGCGAGTCGGATCCATCGCCTGCGCTCCTCACTCAGAGCAGGACATGTCAGCGTATCCAAACGATCACTTTCCGTGCCAGCCGATTTGCAGACCCTGCAAACGGCCGGCCAACCTCGGCAACTCTGCTGTTCAGCGAGGTGGATGAGGTCGTGTTCTAGGTACTGCCGCGGCAGTAACCGTCCTGTCGCGGGAGGAGGGACACGATGACCGCCAACCCAGGAACTTCGCCGTCGATACCGAGCGTGTCGGCGGTTGGCCTCGAAATGACCGCCTCCGAGCTCGATCGGGCAGGCCTCCTGCAAGCCGACAGCAACGTGGTGATCAGCCGGTACGCGGTGTTCGTGCCGGCTGACGAACTCGGCACGCCTAGGCCGGTCGTGATCCGATCCGGCGCGGTGATCAGCCCGTTCGCTGTCGTGCATGGCGGCACCACGATCGGCGAGCAAGCCCGCGTCGAGGAGCACACCGTCCTCGGCAAGCCCGAACTCGGCTACGCGGTCGGAAAGATCCGCCCCGGTGTCGGTGGCCGCACGGTGATCGGCGCCGGTGCCACCGTCCGCTCCGGCGCGGTCGTGTACGCGGAGGCCAGCATCGGGGTGAATTCGCTGGTCGGGCACCACACGCTGCTGCGCACGGCCGTGCAGATCGGCGCCGACACCCAGCTCGGCCACCACCTGACCGTGGAACGTGACACCCGCATCGGCCGCGACGTGCGCTGCTCACCCGGCTCGCACATCACCAGCTCGACCGTGGTCGCCGACCGGGTGTTCCTCGGCGCCGGCGTCCGCACCATCAACGACAAGACGCTGACCTGGCGAGATCCGCACCGCGAACCCACCCTCGCGGCTCCGAGGTTCGAAACCGGAACCAAGATCGGTAGTGGCTGCGTCCTGCTGGCCGGCGTGACGATCGGCGAGCACGCCCTTGTCGGCGCTGGCTCCCTGGTCACCCACGACATTCCGCCGGGCGCGCTGGCTTACGGCCACCCGGCCCGTGTGCACGGGGAGGCCCGGTGAACCGCGGCGAGGCGATTACGACCTGGCTGAAGCCGCTTCGGCCTGTGCTCGACCCCGGTAGCCAGATCGATTGGACGCGGCTGACGACACTCGCCGAGGCGCTGGACCGAACCCTGGTGACGTACCCGGTCGGACCGGATCTGCCCGCTGGGGTCGAGCGCAGCGACCGCCTCCGGGCGATCCGGCAGGACTTGGCCGACCATGGCCATATCGACACCACAGATGCCCCCGCCCTGTTCCAGGTGTTGGCGCAGTTCGTGTGCGGCTACCGCGACATCGATCTTCGTGATGCGACCGGACTTGGCCACGGCTCGCTCATTGCTCGCCACGGCAGTCCACAGGCCCGGCAGCGGTGGATCGCGCGGTTGCTGGGAGGCGAGCTGGCGGGGATCGCCGTCACCGAACCTCACGGCGGTTCCCGTCTAGCGGAGACTCGCACTCGGGCGGTCGCCGGATCCGATGGAACGTGGCTGGTGACCGGGCGCAAGACCTGGATCAGCCGCCTGACCGAGGCAGCCGTCTTCGTGCTGTTCTTCCGAGCCCCGAACGGCCGCCTGACCGCCGCGGTGGTCGACGCCACCGAGCCGGGCCTTCACCGCCAGCCCATCCCGCCGACCGGGCTCGCCGGCTGGACCTGGGGCGTCCTCGATCTCGACGCCGTGCAGGTCCGGCAGGAGGACGTCCTGCATGGAGACGGGATGGTGTTGCTGCGCGAGCACTTCGCCCGCTATCGGCCGTTGGTCACGGCGACAGCACTCGGCGGCGCGGCCGCGGTCTTCGACACCGTGACCCGCAGGCTCTCCGGCCGACAGGCCGCCGGAGAGCTGTCCCGGCTCCGGGACTCCGCGCTGATCACCCTCGGCCGCACGCACACCCAGCTCGCGACGGCGCTGCTCGGCGCCGCACTGGCGTCCCACCTGGCTGAGGCTGGGGATGCCAACGCGGAGCTGTGGGGTGCGGCCACGAAAGCCCACGGAATCGACACCGCTAACGCCGCCGCCGCGGAACTAGCGCTACTGCTTGGCGCGTCCGGGTTTCGCGCCGACTGCCATACCGCCAAGACTCGCCGCGACCTGAGCGGCCTGCTCTACGCCGACGGCATCCACGACAGCCTGTACCGGGCGGCAGGCAAACATCACACCGCGCGCGAGGCCACCGCGCTTCCGGCGCCACGGAGTCGGCTGGAGTCGGTCCCGATGACCGCGTAGCCGTCGCGACAGGGACAACGCGGCCAGATCAGGCGATTCGCTGTCCCTGCTCGCACAGCGCGGTCACGCCCTGCTCAGCCGCCTGCAGCGCTGCAGCCAAGCGGTCGGCCAGCAGTGGCTTCACTTTCGTGCGGGCTTCGGTCAGAGTGTGGAACCCGGCGGAGAGGATCTCGCCGTCTGGGAACACCATGCCCACCAGGTCGGTCTCGTCCAGGACTCCACCGTCGAAGACGAACACCACGCCTTCTGGGCGGGAGTCCTGCGGGCGCACGTAGTCCACCACCAGTAGCCGGCCCAGCGGCCGTTCCCAGCCCAACTCTTCGGTTAGTTCGCGGGTCGCGGTCGCCCATGGGGACTCATCCGCGTCCACCGCGCCGCCGGGAATCTCCCAGTTCGGTTTGTACGACGGCTCGAGTAGCAGCACCCGGCCTGCCTTGTCGCGGAACAGCACCCCGGCGACCATGCGCTTGCGGGCCAACGTCGCCACGTACTGGTCCACCGGGAGCACCCCGGCAGTGGCAGGCACAGCAGAGTCCGATGTGGTCACCCGCCGCACCATAACCAGCCCCGCGACTGCGAGTTCCGCCGGGGACGGAGGTCGAGCGCAGCCACCCAATCGGGGTCACCGCGGACCTTCGGTGCATACCTGCAGCTCAAGCCGTGCGGGTGCGAGATTCCTGCTGGATTCCTGCGAGATTCGTGAGCTGGTGTAAGCCGGTGCGGGGGAGGTTGGCTCAGGTTCGTCCAGCACGAAGGATTTGCAGTCACCGCAAGGAAATGCTCAATGCCGAAACGATCTTCCACGGCGAGAGGCCGTGAGTTTGGCGATGGTCTCCGAAAGGCGATCGCTAAAGCAGGGTTCACGTCGCGCGCGCTCGCCGAGATCCTCGGCTGGGACGAGGCCAAGCTCTCGGACCTGATCAACGGCAAGGGCGGCACCAGCCTTGTCGAGCTGGGCGTGTTGCTGGGCATCTGCCGGGTGAGCCCCGCTGAGCGTGACCACCTGCTGTCGCTCTTCCCGGTCGCGCACATCAGGGACTGGTTGCAGCACCACGGACCTGACGGGTTCGATCCGCAGCGTACGTTCGTGGAGAACCTCACCACCGCCGAGACGCTGGTCAGCTGGGAGCTGCACAAACTGCCGATCCTCTTGCGGACTCAGGCCTACGTGCGTGCGGAGCTCGCGGCTTCGGGCAGGGTGCCCGCTGGCGAGTTGGAAGCAAGCGTGAAGGCGCGACTGGAGATGCAGCAGGAGCTTCGTCGGCGAAGCTTGAAGTGCGTGTTCTACATCCACGAGGTGGCATTGCGCTTGCCGGTCGGTGGACACGACGCTCATGTCGAGCAAGTGCATCACGTGCTGCGGATGGCGGTGCGGTTGAACATCGTCATCCGGGTAGTGCCCACGGCGCTCGGCGCGCACGTGGGCATGAGCGGGTCATTCACCCAACTGACTTCAGAGAAGTACGAGCCTCTGGTGTGCGTGAACCTCGAGAACTCCACCCTGTTCGTCGAGGACAAAGCTGCTGTCCAGGGCTACGAAACCGTTGTCCGTACGCTCGATCAGATCAGCTTGGGGGAGGAAGAGTCGAAGGCCCTGATCGTTGCGCTGGGTGAAGAGTTGTCAGGCGAAGGACCAGCACCGCAGATGGCCTCGTGACGTAGATGAAGGGCCATGCCGCCAGCGCGTAAGGGCAGACGGCATGGCGCCCTGACAGGAGAGGCGTGCGGACTAGGTCGTGCTGGTGCGCAGTGCGGCCCAGGCCTGCTTGCGGCTGGCCTCGGCGCCGATGGGGCTGTAGGGCCGGAAACGCACCCGGACTCCGTAGATCCAGACGGCGTTGAGGTCTCCGACCCGGCTGACGCCGGCGGCGAGTTCACCGGGCTCGATCGTTCCGCTCTCGGGGTCATCGCCGATGCGGACCAGCTTCTGCACGACCTCGTGTGCGTACGGGCCGCCGTGCCAGTCCATGTCGATGTGCCCGTCGATCGTGCGCCAGGTGTCGCGCGACGTGGCACCGGTGAGCACGTGGAAGTCCCGCAGCGCGAGCTCCACAGCGCCCAAGGCTGCTCGATGAGCGGCTACCGATGGAAGTGGAGACGCCCCAGATCGCGCGATGTCCCACATCACCGGCACCTTCGGGTGCGCCGACAACCACTCCAGTTGCTCTTGGATCTGCAGGCGAGCCCGCCTGTACGTGGTCCCCAGGACGTCGCTGCGGTTGTGCGCGGTCGCCTTGAAGTTCCTGTCGCTTGTCATGATCACGTCCGCAATCGCGGGAAGCCCACACCCTCCCGCTGGATAGTGATCCGACGAGACGGCGTACGCGATTCACTGAACCTTGACCTCATCGCACCGGTCGGTGTGGGCGACCACGTGCTCGGAGAGCGGCCTGCGTACCGGCCTGACCGGATGCTAGCGCAAGCACTGCCGTCCTCTGTCTTCCCCACGCCGAACCTGCTGGCGCACACTGGCTGTTGTGGACAAGCAGTCCGTTCACGACGACTTCGAGCGTGCGAGGGCGACATTTCGCACGCTGATCGACGGTGCTGGCGACGACGAGTTGCGACGTCGCTCGGACGGCACGCGGTGGACCAACCGGCAGCTGCTGTTCCACATGTTGCTCGGTTTCCTGATCATGCGAGCGCTGCTGGCACTGGCGAAGCTCGTTGCCCGGCTGCCGGCGTGGTTCGGTCGTTGCCTTGTCAACGGTTCCTGAATTCTGCCCACTGGAAGTCCGGGAAATGGACCCCCAGTGGGTTGATCAGCCGCGGCCCGCACGGTTCTCGTTGGCGACCAGGACCGGCAGGACCCGCTGCCGCCGGGTGCGACCTGGACCCTTGTCTCTGGAAACCACAGGTGGGACTGGGGGATCTGGCCGGGTTCGTAGGCCACCCGGTCGACGGGGTCGATGCCGACGTACTCCGGCCGGATCTCGGCCCGTTTCTTTGTCAGCGGAGACACCGAGTGTGGCTACCTGCCCCGTCACAGGTCGCCTGCTCGATGGGCGGCCACGGCTTCAGGATCGAACTGCCGCGGTCAGCTGCGGGAAGGTGACGCCGGTCAGCTCTTCGGAGATGGTCCACAGACGGCGGGCGGTGGCCGGGTCGCTGGCCGTTGCCGAACGGCCGGCCAGAGCGGGGGCGCCGCGCATCTCGAACATGCCGTCGGGGCCTACGTAACTCGCGCCGGGAAGGTCCTGGACGGCCGCGTACAAGGAGTTGAGTGCGCCGGCCTGGCCGTCCTGGGCGATGAGCTTGTTGCCGAGGCGGAAGAAGAGGCGTCGCAGGGTGCTGGCGTCGTTGCCCTGGAGGTTGGTGGCGGCCCAGCCGGGGTGGGCGGCCAGCGCGCGGACGGGTGAGCCGGCTGCGGTGAGCCGTCGCTGGAGTTCCAGGGTGAACAGCAGCATCGCCAGCTTGGACTGGCTGTAGGCGGTCATCGGGTCGTACTCGCCGGTCAGGTCGAGGTTGTCGAAGTGGATGCGGGGGCTGCCCGGGGACTTGTGCGCGGTGGACGACAGGGACACCACGCGGTCTGTGATGTGCGGCAGCAACAGGTTGGTCAGGGCGAAGTGGCCCAGGTAGTTGGTGCCGAACTGCGTCTCGAAACCGTCCTTGGTGCGGCCCTCGGGGACGTTCATGACGCCGGCGTTGTTAATGAGCACGTCCAGGTCACCGTGCCAGCCGGCGGCGAACTCGCGCACGGAGGCAAGGTCGGCCAGGTCGAGCCGACGGACCTCCACGCTGCCGTTCACCGTCGCGGCTGCGGCTTCACCGCGCTCGGTGTCCCGCACGGCGAGGACAACGTGGGCGCCCGCGGTGGCCAGTGCCGTGGCGGTGGCGAGTCCGAGGCCGCTGTTGGCGCCGGTCACGACGGCAGTGCGGCCGGTCTGGTCGGGGATGTCGGTGGTGTTCCAGGGCTGGGAATGCGTGTTCGTTGCCATGCCCCCAATGTAGACACTGATCACAATGTAGGCAACGTTAACAATGTAGGCGTCGCTCACACTCGGCTAGGCTGGGAGCATGACGGACCGCCCCTACCACCACGGAGATCTCCCCGCCGCACTGCTCGACCGGGCCGAGAAGACACTGCGCGAGAAGGGGGCGTCCGCGTTGTCCCTGCGTGAACTGGCCCGCGAGATCGGGGTGAGCCCCGCCGCGCCGAGTCGCCACTTCAAGTCCAAGCAGGCGCTGCTGGACGCCCTGGCGCTGACCGGGTTCGAACGGCTCGCCGAGGCCATCGCAGCCTCGCAGGAAGGCGCTGGTGTGGCGTTCGCCAACCGGCTGGATGCCGCGGCCCGCGCCTACGTGGGCTTCGCCGTGGACAACGCCGCACTGCTCGACCTGATGTTCTCGGTCAAGCACAGTCCGGAGGCGTCGCAGGCACTCGGGGCGACCGTCCACCGGTGGTCCGATCAACTCCTGGAGCTGATCGGCGACGGGCAGCGCCGGGGCGAAGTGCGCGAGGGGCCACTCGAACGAATTGCCTTGCCGGTCTTCGCGGCGCTGCACGGCTACACCGGCCTGACGGTGAGCGGCATGCTGCCGCCCGAGGCGGCCGAGTACGGCTTGGACGACCTGATCGCATCCATCCTGCGCGGCTGCGCGCCGCAGTAGACCCGCGCAGGATGATCGGATGAGTCAACTTTCAAGAGCTGGCTGAAGGCCACCTCTCAGAGATTGGCGACAAACCTGTGATTATGCCGACCGTGCCCAACGAAAACCGTTCTGCCACAACGGTTTAGCGACCGACCGGCATAACCGAAGAGTCTGCATAAGACGATTTATGCCGACTTCGACATAACTCGTCACCCTCCCAGACGGTGAATGGACTGCTAAGCACGCTGGTCGCCACCCGAAGTCGGTGCCGTTCGTGACTGGCGGAGGGCGAGTTCGAAGTAGAGCTCTTCGGACAGCTCGGCTCGATCGGGAGCGGGTGCCGTGGCCGACAACCGCCAGAAGTGATCAGCACCGTCGGTGGCGCATGCCAGGCAACTGATGCGAGCCTCTCCGTCGTGTACGACCGCATGGAACTGGGAGTGCCCAAGCGTGTGCCGGCCAAGCTTGCATCTCGCCGGCAAGAGAGCCACCTGTCGGCCGGCCGAGTCGTACCTGTACGTCAGCTTGCCGTCCATTTGGGACGGTTTGAGAGGCTGTCGATCCATGACGCGAGAACCTATCATCTAGATCGAACATATGTTCGAGTGAGCGCGTGCGGCGCTGACTGACCGAGCGGGTAGCTGATCTATTCGTCGCTCAATGGCTGTGCTTCATCGTCTGCGCCTCTTCGAAGGCGCCTGTGAAGGCCACCGCTGCGGAGAGCCGCGATGATCTTTGCACGCTCGCCGGGTCTTGTGCCGCGGAGGGCAATCATCAGGTCGAGCGTCGGCCGGACTGCCAGGCCGATCGCGACCACCGACGTGATCATCTCGATGCTCGGCACGATCACCTTCCTGGATGAGGGTGTTTGAGCAGCCCGGTGATGATCGCTGGACGTCGTCAAGGTGCTCCTCCTGGTTGATCGCCCTGAATCGCTGGACGAACAGGCCAAGTGCGCCACCGTCACAGTTCGGCGGTTCGTCGAAGTTCGGGGGGTTCCAAGTGGCTACGGTGATCTCATGCCACGGACCAAGGCGAGTTGCGCAGATGTGCAGCTGGCGACGTGGGCCGCGCAGGCCGGCGCTGACATCTCGACGAGGCAGATCGAGCGCTGGCGTGAACAAGGGTTGGTGCCGCGAAACCTCAAACGAAGTCTCGGGCGAGGGAAAGGGAGCACCTCCGAGCCCGCGCCAGGCGCTGCAGATCTGGTCATCTGGCTTGCCCGGCACGCAAGACCCGGTCGCAGGCCTACTGATCTCGCGTTGGCCGCATTCAGCGAAGGCTTGGCTGTGCCTGAGCTCACCGTCAGGAAGGCGTTCGCCGCGGTCATCGGCAACGTGAACGCCACTGTTGGAAGGTTCGCTACCGCTCATGAAGGGACGAACCCAAGGCGAGCTGTGGCCTCATCGACACTCGTCCCAGGGCGGATCCGGCGGATCGATAGAGCCATTGGTGCGATTGTCAACACCGCTGACCTAACCCTGGCGGCACTGGACTCGGGATTCGGTACAGGAGTTCTCACGTCTGCTGAAGTGGGCAGTATCGCTGCCCACGCCCTGCGGGAAGGCGCTGACTCGATCGACCTTGGAGCAATGGCTGCGATCGGTCGATCCCTGCTGCCGAAGGGAACGGCGGCACCGATGCTTGGACTGCTTGAGTTCAACACACCAACCCTGAGGCTGAGTGACGGATCCGTAGTGTCGAATGAGGAAGGCGGCCTGGGTTTTCTCCCGGAGGGAGACTTTCTTGATCACCTTCATGGCTTGGCAGCCGGGACTCCGCTCGACGAGCTGCTGAGTGCCTGGCATCTGGCCATGCAGCTGTCTGCCTGGGCAATCGACTTGTGCGAGCGCGTCGAACATGAGCTTGAGGTAGGAACGCCCGGTGCTGCGGTAGAGGAGTGGCTGTGGACATCGTGGGGGCTCGGTCGCTCTTGGTTGGTCTCGGCGATCCGCGACAAGAATCGGCCAGTCGACATTGCGACCACCACGCTCATGCTGATCTTTACGCGGGACATGGTGCGGTGGCTGAGGCAGAACGTTGCCGATGGTCGGTTTGATCTCTTGAGTCATCCCATCGGGCTGCCACGATTGCTCGCGCCTTTGCTCGCGCCACAGGCATAGCCGGGTGCGTGATCGTGCGCACGCAACACGCTCGATTCCTGAGGCTCGAAGTCTCGTGTGCCGGTGTCCGAGTAGCTCGGTGGACAGCGGCGAAGCGGCAGAGCAGCTGTCAGGCTGAGTGCAACTTGACCGTGGCGTGTGTGCACCTGAGCGAATCGCCGTTCGCGCACGTGTTCGACAGATGTGTGCGGTCCTGGCCTATGTGGGCCCCTAATGGGCGTAACGCAGCAGACACTGGGCCTGATCGTTAACACCCGACTGGTGGAGCACGATCTGATGGAAAGCGAGGTAGAACGGATGGACGTTGGCGCAGCTCGTTGGGGGTGGCTGGATGTCGGACACCGAGGTGCCGCCTGCGCCGTCCTCTCCGGACTGTGTCGCGCCTGCTGAAGATGCGGGGCCTGAGACACAGGTTCGTTACAGGTTCCAATATCAGGTTGCTGCCGCGCACTGTTTGTCCCTGGCCCAGGCGGGCGGCGTGCGGATCGTGTGTGAGTGGCACGCCGACTTCCTGATGGAGACAGACGGAGGAGCCTGGGAGATCGTCTCGGTCAAGCACCTGGACGAGGGGTCGTGGACGTTCGCCACATTGTTCGACGAAGGTGGTCTAGCTCGGCTGTTCGACACTTGGAATGGACTGGGGCGCACAGCGCGAGCGAGACTGTGTACGAACGCCGGCTTCTCGACCAGCAAGTCGCCGATCTCGGCGCGCTCTTTGGAAAAGCTCTGTGGCGACGCTATCCAGCTGGACTTACCCGTGTCGGACGACCGGATCTGCAGCGCTGTCGCCTGGGGAATCATCAAAGCTGCGACTAAGGGAAAGTATGCCAACATACCGGCTGCGGGCATACCGGCGACAAAGAAGTGGGTGAGTGGGGACGGCCTGCCTGCTGGGATGTTGGAGGCTGTGAAGGCGTTCCTCGCCGTACTGAGGATCCAGAACTTCCCACACAAGAGCTACATCCGTGATTACGTCATCCGGTCCTATGTGGAGCCTGTGCTGAAGAGCATGGAGCGCGACACGAGAACTGGGCCTGATTGCTACGAGAACCTATTGCACGCTGTTTACAACGCCAGCAGCGATAACGATCACCAACCTCTCGAACCACTCCGGCACCTTGTAGAACCTGATGCGCTGAGCCTGCCGAACAAGATCGACGAACGGGTTAGGCGACGGACGATCACACCCGCAGCAGTCCGGGAGTGTCTGCTCGCGGCCCGAGTTGAGACACCGTCGGTTCTGCCTGCCAGTCGTCGGCCGCCGCAAGCCCCAGGTGGCCAGAAGCTGGATGCGAAGCTGCTGGACGCGGGTGTGGGTGACGACGACCGCAAGTACGCCCAGCGCATGCGCAACCTATGGCACGACTCGTGGCAGCGGCTCAGCACCGGGTTCCCCCAAGACCTGGAGCTTGAATACGAGTTGGAGGAGGAGGTCCTCCACGTCGTCCGATCCTTGAGGCTGGAGCTCACCGGCACGCCTCACTTTGGCTCTCGGCTGATAGCAGCGCTTCATGAACGTCTGCAGGTCAAGGGTTTGCGTGACGAGCCGACTCTCGCCTTGCACGACGCACATCTGCGTGGGCTCGCCTACGAGTTGAGCGACCAATGTCTGTTTAACTTCAAGGACTTCGGGGCATCGTCGTGACGGCGGCCCAAGCGTCGGAACGCGGTCGCGCTGCTCGTCTGCAGCGGCGTCTGCTGACCGAATCTGACTATCACCAGGCAAGGATCTTGCTGTTGCTGGCGGGTTTTACCGACGGGGAGGAGCCGTTCATCGGCCTCACCAGGCTGGTGAAGCTGGACTTCCTGCTCCGTTATCCCGCTATGGCAACGCGTTTGTTCCCTGTCGATGCCGGATGGACAGAAGGCGCTGAGCCGGCTCGTGACGAGCTGCTCGCCGTCGAAAGTCGGATGATCCGATACCGATACGGGCCATGGGACGACCGCTACTACCCAATGCTCGGTGCCTTGGTCGGTCGCGGCATGCTGGTGTTCACCGGTGGGCGCAGCTTCGCGGTGCGGGTCACTGAACTCGGCAGGCGGGTTGCGTCGCAGATCGCTGAGCTTCCGGAATGGCAACGTACTGCTGCGAGGATTCCAGTCTTGCGAGAACACCTGAACCTCAGCGGTGAACAGTTGAAGAACATGATCTACGAGCACCTGGACGAAGTCGCCGCACTTCCGCACGGGGCGGAGATCTGACATGGCGACGAAACTTCGGTTGATTGCCCTGACGGTCACCACGGCCGACGACGAGCGGACGTATCGTTTCGCTCACGACCTCACGGTCATCAGCGGTCCTGTTGCCACCGGCAAGTCCACTCTGCTCATGCTGATCAAGTACGCACTCGGCGGCAATGCGGTGTTGACACCCGCGGTGCAGGAGCACGTTCGGTTCGTCACGCTGGAAGTTGACTTCGGGGACGAGCCACAGCATCTTCGACTACGCCGCAACGTCGCAGGGGACCGCAGCCGAGTCCAGCTCCTGGAGCACGGTTCGGACATTCCCGAACAGCACCTGACGGTGAAGCCGCGTCCTGGCGAGGAGACGGTTTCACGGCACCTGCTCGCCGCACTCGGCATCGATGCATACCGGGTTCCGAAGAGCCGGCGGAAAGGCGCCAAGGGCGAGTTCACCACCGTTGGCTTCGGAGATGTATTCGGCTACTGCTACCTGCAGGCAAAGACGATCGACAGCTCCGCCACCGGGCACCTGGACTCGGGAAGGGACTCCAAGCGCAAGACGGTGTTCGAACTTCTCTTCGGGATGATCGATCCCGAGGTGTTCGACTTGCGCGAACAGCGCGACAAGCTGACCTCGACGATCTCCGAACGAGAGACCCAGCTCAGGGCGATTCGGACCTTTGTCGAGGGCGAGAAGCAAAGCTCCTTCGACGAGCTCCGGGCTCTGCGATGGGACAAACAAGAAGTGCTCCGCCATGCCGAGCGAGCGCTGCAGGAGTTGCGTGCCGACGTGGATGCCCTGGTGCGCCAGGACCGAGACGCACGCGAAGAGCTACTGCAAACGCTGAACCTGGCTTCCTCCACGAGAGAAGCAGTGGTCTCGGCACACGAGGTTGTGCGGGCACGTGAAGCTGCGCTTGCTCAGAGCCGTCTAGATCTTGCCCGTCTCGACAAAGCAGCAGCGGCCACGAACTTGCTGGGGCCCTTCGAGTTCGTGACTTGTCCGCGCTGCCTTCAAGGGCTTGCGCATCGCGCTGTCCACAGTGGAGATTGCCTGCTCTGTTTGCAACCCGAACCACCAGCGGTCGCTGCAGTGGAAGACAGCTCGCGGATGCGCTTCGCCACACGCGTCGAAGAAATGGAACAGCTCCTGCGGGTTGAGCAGGATGCGGTGCGAACAGCTGAACTGCGTGCCGCGGAAGCTGACATGCTTGCCGCTGCGGCGCAACGTCGTTACGACGAACTCACCCGAGAAGCCGTATCTCCTCGGGTGCAGGCCGTCGCTGCAGCCAGCACCAATGTCGAGGGCTTGCGTCGAGAGCTGCTCGCCATCGATCAGCGAATCGCCACCTGGCGTCGCATGGAGGAGTTCGAGAAGGAGACCAACCGCTTCCGCGACACGAAGCGCGAACTGAACGCTGACATTAAACGATGGGAGCAAGAGCTCAAGGCGCGGCGCTCCGAGTTGGCTGAGATCTCGCGCCTCTTCGCTCTCGAGGTCGCCCACATTGGCGTACGGGTCAACGGCGAGCCAGCGATCGACGAGAAGACCTACCTGCCAATGATCGGCGGAACAAGCTTGGAGACACTCCAAGCAAGTGGTGGCGGCAGTACGACAGCGATCAACGTCGCCTTCTCGTTGGCGCTGCTGAACTACGCACTTCAGGTACCCGGCGTCCAGTTGCCGAATCTGCTGATCCTCGACTCGCCACGCAAAGGCATCGGCAGCGTCGAGCAGGAGGATGTCGAGCTCGGGCACAAGATCTACGAGCGGTTCAAGACGCTCGCCTACGCGCTGCAGGGACGCGGCCAGCTCATCATTGCTGACAACAACTCAGAACTTCGCGATGAACGTGGTGTTGCGCTGATCGCGCTTACACGCCAGGCGTCCGCAGTCCCGGGGGTCGAGAACACTGGCGTTGGCACCAGGGCGAGGGTCGAGGACTACGATGTCGAGGACGAGGACTACTAACTGCCTGACATAAATAATCAAATGCCTCGCTGTCGGCAACTCAGAACATCGTCGAGGCGCGCATCTCGGCGATCAGTCAGGGAGGCCGCGCCGAAGCCGTTCCGCTCTCTCGTCCACCTGGCGCGCGTAGTGCTCGTAGGACTCCGCAAGGCTGCGGAGAACTCCACGCGTTCGTGGCCAGTCCGCGGACTCAGCAGCAAGTCCTCGGTACCGCTGCGCCAGATCCCGTTCCTGTGTCCCGCCCTCGGTCGCTCCCCTGGAGGTGAAGCCGCGTTTGTTGAAGATGCCCATTTCGAGACCGCGATCGATCGCGTCGCTCTGAAGCTCTTCAAGCAGGTCGCGAACCGCGCGTGGAGGGAACAGGCCGTCCTGGTCCGGCGGCGCGTAGGCCAGTATCTGACCGATGTGGCTGTCTCCCGACTCCAATCGGGCCGCCTCGCTCAACCGGTCACGGGCTCCGTTCACCCAGGTTCGAAGCAGCTCAATCTCGACAGTCCCGGCAGAACCGATGCCTGGACAGCGGCGCCATGCGTAGAGAACTTCGTATGCGCGAGCTGCGATACGCCGCCTTTCCTCGGACAGTGCCTGTGAACCGTCCGGTTCCTCGTCCTCCCTCCGGTAGACGCGGCAGATGAGTTCTACGAAGAACGAAGGCTCCTCGCTGAGCGTTGCGTGCAGAGTGGGGGCACCGCCCCCGGCGTCGAGCAGAGGGAAGAGCTGCCACTCGAGGTTCGCCAGCTGCTGGGCTCCGATGAACTCTCGATGCCTGGCCAGGAACTCGAAGATCCGGTGGAAGTCATAGTTCGACAACTGTTGGAACTCGGGCGGAATCGCGGACTGTTCGAGCAGGCTGACCAGGACTCGCACGGTGAGTTCGGCGATCTCCGCGGCGTCGATTTCTTCGGCATGGTGAGACACCAGCTGTAGCGCGGCGACAAGCCGGCGGGCGGTGAGCAAGCCGTGGAGCGCGGTGATGATGTGTTCGGGAGAGTTGTCAACGTCGTAGTGGTTGAAGTTCGCCCAGTAGTGCTCAGCAGCTGCCGGCAGGTCCTCCAGTGCCTTCCATGCTGAGGGAGGGTCAGACGCGGCATTGAGGATGATCGCCTGTACCGATGGCTCGTTGGTCTCAGCAAGGAGTTCGTCGCGCAGCGAGACGCCACCGGCGAACAATCGAGTTTGCAGATACGCAACAGCGACCTGCCGATTGGGAGAGTCCGGTTCGGCGAGCCGGGTGAGCATCTCCGAGTCGAAGCCACTCGCCTGGTCGGCGAGAGCTCTGCCGATCAAGTACGGGTAGTCGGTAGTTCCGGCAAGAGCGTCGACGGCGGCCAGTCCACCGGACTCGAGGATCTCGCCCATCGCAGAGGCGCGCCGTCTCCGCGTTTCTTCTCCGAACGCGGCGAGGTCGGACGGTCGTTTCTGATCTGGCATCACGATGTGGGCGCTCTTGAACAGCCAAGCCAAGCGCAGAACTGGCGCCTGCGGCTCCAGGCTAGCCAGCACTTGGTCGAGCGTTTGCAGCTCTCCCTCTGGCAGAGCCCAGTCGGAGCCGCTGAACCCGCGGTGCTGCCCGATCTTGAACCGCAGGGCATCGGCCAGTTGAGCGCGAACCTCGTCGTCCGCGACATCGCTGACGGCGGTGAGCTTCGTTGCGACGGCGGCCCTGTGCGTCGGCGAGATGCGGTCGAGCTTGTCGATGAGCGGCAAAAGTCGCGCGGGGTCGTCACCGCAGTCGTCCAGCAGTAGATCGACAACTCCAGCGACGTTCTCCCGAAACTGCTGCCTGGTGATCAGCTGCTCTCGCTTCCAGTCGCGGTACTTAGGCGTGCTGTGCGGCGACTGGAAGCCGTGCGAGTTGGGAATCAGCGTGACCAGAAGCGCCCGGATGGGGTCAAGAGTGTTTCGTAGTAGTCGCTTGAGGGCCTTGAGCCGGTGCGCGGACTCGGCGCTGGTCTCAGGGTGCCAGCAGCTGAAGATCTCCTCGAGGCTGCGGGCCGGTCGGTTGGACCAGGAGCCGCCCGGATCGATAGCCGCGAGCTTGGCCAGGATGTCGACGGCGTCATCGAAGTGATCGGGCGACCAAGCGAGTACTTCCAGAGCGCGGATGAACCCCAGGTGTGGGGACTGAGAAGGGAAGCCGATTCTCGTAGGTGGCCGGTCGGCGAACATCGCGCTGTGCAGAGGCACCTCTCCCTGCAATCCGGGGCGCATCGCCTGAATGAACTCCGCAGGTGCAGCTTCTGCGAGGTTTGACAGCAGGTCGCTGAGCGATCCCCACAGGCCGTACGTGCTGTCCTCGTTGGCCAAGGCAAACAACCTGCTGAGCACTCGTCGTGCGACGTCGGATCCGGTCGCACCGCCAGCGAGCGTGACGAGCTCGCCGCTGGCACCGAGCATCGCGAGCGTTCGAGCGATGCCACGGCGGAGGGACGCTGAGTACCGGCTCGAGAGGTCGTTGGCGTTTACGAACCCGAACTGATCACGTTGTGGCTGGACCTCGCTGAGCACCTGCAGTGCGATGGTCTCGAACTGGTCGAGATCCGCGGCGGTGAGATGGGGAGCTATCAGATCCCAGGAGTCGTCCGGTGCGACTACATGCCACTGCTCGTGCAGGGCACCGAGAAATGGGTCATCGGTGCCGCTGGCAGCAGGGCGGCTCGCATCCTGGAACTCGGCGTAGGACAAGCCGATGAACTGCTCGACCGCACTGCGGTCCGCCGAGTGTTGGCCGTCCCAGCTGCCAAGAAGAAGCTGACGACGGAGGATCAATGAGGGTGATCGTGCCCAACTCGGCACCAACGTGTCGGGATATCTGGCTAGAGCGCGCCGCAAGGCGGGGACGCTACGGCGTGCAAGCGTACCGAGCGCATAGGCACGTTCGTGGTCGAAGTCGTTGTCGAGCAGCAGTTGAGCAACGATCTCGCCATCGATGCGGGGAACCTCGACCTTGGCCTTCGCACCAACCACAGCCGGTACGACCAGCCGGTGCTTGTGGGAGAGGGGGATGTTCGACACCAGCTCCGCGTCTCCGACGACGAGCACAAGAGGTTCAGGTCGGTCGAGCAGCTGGAGCAGAGCGTCTCGCGAAGAGACGAACAGAGTTCTGGCAGCGACCTGATCCGATGCCGGCACGGTCTGCAGCGCGGCGGCGACGAACGCTCGAAGTTCATCGCCTCGAACTCCACCTCCGACAGTGATGATCGTCTGCTCGGACTTGATGGCGCTCAGAAGGTCAGCCGCAGCGGTCTCCCGCCCAGCCAGAACAACTGGCGCATCGAGCGGCACCGTCGTCGACGGCAACCAGACGCTGTCCCACCAGAGTTGTGCGTCATGGACACCTGGAACGGACTTTCCGAGGCGTTCGGCCAGCCACGCAGTCGTTGCAGGCGCTGCTTCCAACCAGGTGTGAAGATCATCGACGTTGTAGGCCAGGATATCCCGCCAACGTCCTTCGGCACGGCGATCGTTAGCCCAACGCGAAGCCTTCGTCCAGGGCCTCAGCCCGACCTGGATGTAGGTGATGTCGCTGGGGTCTTCTCCGTCCGGTCCGGCGAGGCGCTTGCTGTAGTCGCTGTCTGCCTTCGTCTGAGCAGCTTGTTCAACCGACAGCTCCCAGACCGACATGCCTTCGGGCACGAAGGTGGTTCGGCTGCCAGCGACGACGATGCCGTCGAACCCGCCTGCAGACGTACCTGAACCGCCAGGCAGGTGGAGCCTGGTGATGTCGCGTCCGGTTTCCGCGATGAGACGGCGTACGAGGAGCGGTAGATCGGTGTCGAAGCCCGGCGCGCTTGCAGCGGCCAGGAGGTCTTCCCGACTGATGGACGGCCACGGTGCCATCCGAAAACGGTAACAATCACCACCGACAAAAACGGGTAGCGCCGGGCGCGCCGGACATCGTGCACAGCTGCTTCAACCTCTGGCATCCCGCAGCCGAGCGTTCACGAGTGGCCACCTACCGGCAGCTCGACAAAAAGTTCCTTCGAGGTTGTCCCCTCGAGCTCTGCAGGTCGGAGTTCAGGGGTGTCATCCGCGCCTTCGCCTCAGCAGGGCGTGCCCGGCTTGAAGGGGGCACCCGTGACTCGACACCGCCAACGCCGCCAAGCTGGCGATCAAGCGCTGGAACCGCCTCCAGTGGTCTTTTCGTCTGCCTGTGATTCAACCGCACGCGTTCGAGGCCAATCTTCAGAACCGCCACAGCCAGTGGATGAGTCGGTCTGCGATAGGTATGGTGCAGGCACCGGATCTCATCCGGTAGCGGGCCATGCAGCGGCCGATTCTGCGCAGATCTTGTATACCCCCGCCCAAGCTGCCGAGCTGTTGCAGATACGGGAGTCCTGGCTGCGGCGACGCGCTGCCCGAAGGTCAGTGCCGTGCACATTTCTTGGTAAGCACCTGCGCTTCTCACGGCAAGATCTTGAGGGAGTCGTTGCGGCCGCTGCACAGCCTGAAGGTGCCACGGCACGTTCTCGCCACAGCTCGTCCACCAGCGGCCGGGTGGCCGGAAGGCAGTCTGCTCGTCCTCGTCTTCCAAGCAAGTCAAGACGTCGCCCGCCTGATGAACACATTTAGGTTGCTCTTTTCCTTAAAACGAGCGTTCATCTGACCGTGCTGATTTGGCACATTCGGTCAGGCCTTCGAAAGGGAAAAGCAATGGCTTGGGTTGAAAAGCATGGTTGCGATTGGCGTGTCCGCTATCGACTCGATGACGGAACCGTCTTCTCGGAAAAGGGCTTCCAAACAGAAGCTGCAGCGAACGAACGTGCTGCGGACGTGGAGTCTGACCAGCGGCGGCAGCAGTTTGCCGACCCGCGGCTGGCGAAGACCACGATCGACGAGTGGATCCGGGCATGGTCGGACGCGCACGGCGTCACCGAGATGACGTGGTCAACCTACAGCTCGCACATCCGCAACCACATCCTGCCCCGCTGGTCCGGCACAGCGCTCGGCGACATTGCGCGGATCAAGGTGAAGGGCTGGGTGAACAATACACTCCGCAAGAACCTCGCGGACAAGAGCGCGAAGGACATCCTCGTGCTCTTCTCGCAGATCCTTGCTGAAGCTGTTGACGAGCAGCTGATCGGCTCGAACCCGTGCCGGAAGTTGCGGATCAACTTCGAGGACGCGCCCGAACGCCCACATGCCAGCACCGACGAGGTGGATGCGTTGGCGGGCAGGATGCGGCCCGACGACGGGCTGCTGACGATCACCGCTGCCTACACCGGCATGCGATGGGGGGAGCTGGCCGGGCTGCAGTGGATCAGGACCTACCTGGACGAGAACCCGAGGCTCGTGGTCGACCCGAAGTTCGGTGCGCTGCACGAGGTTCGTGGACAGAAGCTGGTGCTGGGCCCACCAAAGACTCCAGCCAGTGCCCGCGAAGTGCATCTGCCGCCGTTCCTCGTCGAGGAGCTGCTCGCGCACCGCAAGCGCAACCCGGACTCCAGGTTCGTGTTTCCCGGAGTCCGGGGTGCGTTGCGTCGGCGGTCCAACTTCAGGCAGCGCGTGTGGTTGCCCGCGCTGGCCGGCAGCGAGGCACTCGGGTGGGCTCCGCTCAATCAGGAGATGCACTTCCACGATCTACGGCACACCCACGAGACTTGGCTCGTCGAGGACGGCGTGCCGCGCGTGCTGCGGCTCGAACGGCTGGGGCACAAGCGCAAGGACGTCGACGACGACTACTCGCATGTGACTGACGTCATGATCAGCAGGATGTTGGAGCGGCTGCAGCGCCGCTGGGAGGAGGACGGCGGGTGGAGCTGGATCATGGAAGGACTGGACGAAGCGGTGTGAACGTTTAGGTATCGCAAATGTGTTCAGGAGCCCGTGCTCCCAATTTGCTCCCAACGCAACGCAAACGGCCCGCCGATGGAATCATCGACAGGCCGTCTGACTAGGTAAAACACACTGTGGGCGATACTGGGATCGAACCAGTGACCTCTTCGGTGTGAACGAAGCGCTCTCCCGCTGAGCTAAACGCCCGTGTTCTGTTGTCTTGCTGTCCCGCTCTCGCGGTGTGGCCATAGCTTACAACATCATCAACGAGAACCAAAAATCGGGCTCTGCAACCAGCTCCACTCGGCGCCGAACCAGCCGCCGACCAGCGCGAACACGTTGAGGAGGTAGCAGGTGGCCAGCACGATGGCGCAGACGCCGGCCATCACCAGGCCGCGGACCCAGGACGGTTGGCGCTTCAGCCACTCGACCCAGCGGTCGTAGTAGCGCTTGGCGAACTTGAGGACGCGGCCCGCCCACTCGAACTCCGTCGCGAGGATCGCCAGGCCCGCGAAGACCACCAGCCAGCCCGGGCCGGGGTACGGGATCATGATGATGCCCGCGATCAGCACCAGGCCGCCGATCACGCCCACGCCGATGCGGTAGGCCAGGTTCAGCGCCGGGTTGCGGTGGAACCAGTGGCGCCAGCCCTTGTGTTCGTCGGGCTTCACGTCGGGCTTCGTCATGTGTCGATCATCCTGTTGGGACTCAGGCTGGTGCAACCTGGCCGCCTGCCAGCACCTCCGAGGGCGTTGTCGGAGGCTGGCGGCCCGGTTCCAGCGATACTGCGAACGTCGTGTGTTTGTGCGCGTCGGGGGACCAGGTCAGCAGTTGCGGGTCGGTCGAGCCCGTGCGCACGTCGAACGTTGCCAACGGTACCGGCGGTTTCGTACTTGCACCCCAAACCACGTAAACGTGGCCCGAGTCGTTCGGCTTGAGGTTCAGCGGCATCACGGCGCCGGAGGTCGGGCTCGAGAGCACGATGGCCACCTTGTCGCCGGAGCCCGTGCGCAGGATCGCCCTGGCCGTGGTCGGGTCGGCGGCCAGGGTCAGGGCCTTGTTCAGCTCGTTCGTGCGGGCCTGGGACGCCGTCACCTCGTTCGACAGCTGGTTCACGCGGATGCCCAGGTAGCCGCCGCCGGCCAGGACGGCCAGGGCCGCTGCGGCGGCCAGCAGCGTGCGGCCGGTGCGGCGGCGGTGTTGCGGGCGCAGCGGGGTCGGGGCCGCGTGGCGCGGGCGGTGCGGGGTGGGCACTTCCTGCGGGATGTGCTCGATCTGTTCCATCAGCCTCGCGCGCAGGCGGGGTGGTGGCTGTTCCTGGCGGACCGAGCCGCCGATGCCCGCGAGGACCTCCTGCGTCGACCGCACGGTGCGCTGGCAGGCGGGGCAGTTCGGCAGGTGGTCGCGGACCACCGCTTCCTCGTCCGGCTCCAAGGAGTGCATCGCCCAGCCGACGGCGAGCTCCTCGTGAGGGCACAACTCGCCGTTCACCGGTTTGCTCCTGTCGTCTTTGCTCCTGTCGTCTCGCCGGTCTCGCCGGCCCACAAGTTCCCCAACGTGCCTCTCAGGCGTCTGATCGCCGCGAACGTGCGCGACTTCACAGTTCCCAGCGGCACGCCTGTCAGCTTCGCCACCTCGCACTGGGTGTAGCCGCCCAGGTAGGCCAGTGCGATGACTTGGCGCTGCTCTTCCGGCAACGTCCGCAGTGCCGCCCTGACCTCGGCGCTCACCACGCTCACCAGCGCCTGGTGGTCTGAGCCCTCCGCGGGTGGTGAGACGTCGTCGGTGAGGGGAACAGTCCGGCGGCGCTGTGTGTTTTCCTTGCGTACGGCGTCCACCGCGCGGTGGTGCACCAAAGTCATCAACCAGGTGCCGAAACTTCCGCGCGTGGGGTCGAACCTGGCAGGGTGCCGCCAGAGCGCGAGGAAAGCCTCCTGGACGACGTCCTCGGCCAGTTCCGGGTCTACGCAGATGCGTCTGGCCAGCGAATATGCTGGTGTGCCGTACCTGTCGTACAGCGCACCGAACGCTGGCCGATCGCCCTGTGCGAGCCTTTGCACGAGCTCGAAATCGGTCGGCCGGCCGTCGCATGGCGCAACGGGCGGGCCGGGCGAGTCAGCCACCAGAGATGTCCTCACGTACAACATTCGCGCACATTCGCGCAACAGTCGGTACCGGGTTCAGGTTAGACCCAGCAAGATGGGGGTCGCTGTACGCGGACTAAGAGCGAGGAGGACACGCAGCGCGTGCAGACGGTCGCCCTGCGCAGCGAAGCTGACCCGATGGGGTGATCTGCGTTCGAATCGCGAGCGTTCCTCGCCACATGCACGTCACAACTGAGGTGCTCGGTCGTTTCATGGACCGGGAAGGGAGAAGAGGGTAACGACGATGCGCAACGACCACGTGACGCTCCGCTCGACAGCGGTCTTCGACCTGCTGGCGCCGAGGACCCCTGCGGTTCCGGTCCAGGTGGAGCTGCGATACGACACGAAGGACCCGTACGCGGTCGTGGCCGCGTTCCGCACCGGCCGTGCCGGTTGGGTCGAGTGGGTGTTCGCCCGCGACCTGCTCGCCGACGGCCTCATCGCCGACGCCGGCGACGGCGACGTCCGGATCCGGCCCGCCGCCGACGACCCCGAGGTCGTCGTGATCGAGCTGAGCTCGCCGTCCGGGCACGCCATGTTCGAGGCGTCCGCGCAGGAACTCGCCGACTTCCTCGACCGGACCTACGACGTCGTCGTGCCGGGCAACGAGCACCTGTGGGTCAACGTCGACGAGGCGCTCACGCACCTCATCTCGAACGACCTGAGCTGAATCATCCGAGGTAGGGGGCCCGTGAACGCGGTGCGGGTACCCCCGGTGAAACCCGCTTGAACCCCTCGTATAAGGTTTGTTTCAACATCACGAAGTCAGTGATGTACGCGGATGTAGCGCAGTTGGTAGCGCATCACCTTGCCAAGGTGAGGGTCGCGAGTTCGAGTCTCGTCATCCGCTCTGTGAGTCTCCGGTGGGCAACCACTGTGGACTCATGCTCCTGGCGGAGTGGCCGAGTGGCTTAGGCAAGGGCCTGCAAAGCCCTGTACACGGGTTCGATTCCCGTCTCCGCCTCGGACGATTAGCTCAGCGGGAGAGCACTACCTTGACACGGTAGGGGTCACTGGTTCAATCCCAGTATCGTCCATGTGGATCATCAACGGGGCCAGGTGCACATCGCACCTGGCCCCGTTGCCGTTCCGCGGTCGCCTTCGTCTGCCGTGCCGCCGGCCTCGCCACGCCCAAGATCAGCCGATTTGGAAGTTCAGGGGACCGTCGGATAAAGTTCTCCTCGCACCACGGGAAACCCGCCAGGGAAACCCACGGCGCACGCGGATGTAGCGCAGTTGGTAGCGCATCACCTTGCCAAGGTGAGGGTCGCGAGTTCGAGTCTCGTCATCCGCTCGGACGATTAGCTCAGCGGGAGAGCACTACCTTGACACGGTAGGGGTCACTGGTTCAATCCCAGTATCGTCCACTCACCCGAGAAGCCCTCGATCGAACATGATCGAGGGCTTCTCGCTGTTCGCGGTCCGCCGCCGCAGCCGCCAGCTTTTGTCCAATTTTTGGACAGAACGCGCGAAAGCGTCCACTTTTTTGTCTTTTATCACCGGGTGACCGCATCTACCGTTGGTCGCTGTGTCCGGCTACCTGTTCGATTTCTTCATCAGCTACAGCCGCCAGGGCAGTGTGCAGAAATGGCTGCTGAACCACTTCTACAACAAACTCGTCGAGTGCCTCGCCGACGAGTGTGCGCCCGCGCCCAGGGTGTACATGGACCGCCACATGCCCCGAGCGGTGGACTGGTCGCACAACCTGCGGACCTCGCTGCGGCACAGCAAGATCATGATCCAGGTGATGACGCCGCACTACTTCAGGTCCGGCTGGTGCATGTCGGAGCTGCAGAGCATGCGCGCGAGGGAAGAGATGCTCGGGTTCGCCAGCGCCAAGATCCCGCAGGGGTTGATATATCCGATCGTCTACTCGGACTGCGAGGACTTGCGGGACGAGGAGCGGATGCGCAAATGGCACGACTTCAAGGAATACGCACATCCCGATCCGGTCTATCAGCAGACGGTCGAATACATCCACTTCCACAAAGAAGTGAAACAGCTGGCGCGTGATCTGGTCGAGCTCGCGAGCTGGGTTCCTGACTGGCAGGAGGACTGGCCGATCGTGGAACTCCCTGATCCGATCGTCACCCGCCGCACCCCCTTACCGAGGTTCGAGCCATGTCCGGAACCGTGATCACGTTCTACTCCTACAAAGGCGGCGTCGGACGCAGTTTCACCTTGGCCAACACGGCGGTGCTGCTCGCGCGCTGGGGTTACCGGGTGCTGGCAATCGATTGGGACCTGGAGGCGCCGGGGCTGCATCTCTACTTCCACCCGCATCTTTCCCGGATGCCCGAGAGCGGTGTGGTCGACCTCGCGCACGAGTTCGTCCAGAAAGCTGCGGCACCTGCCGCGCACACGGTTCGAGTCGACGTCGAAGGCGGCGTGCTCGACCTGATGGCCGCGGGCAAGGTCGTGGGCCACAAGCTGGACGCCTCGTACACGTACCGGCTGCAGGAGATTGACTGGGAGGACCTGTACGACGAGGGGTTCGCGGAGTTCCTGGAGGAACGCCGCGAAGAGTGGATCGCCCAGTACGACTTCGTGCTGATCGACAGCCGGACCGGTGTCTCGGACGTCGCCCGGATCTGCACCGCACAGCTGCCTGATCGGCTGGTGGTGGTGTTCACCGCGAACGATCAGAACCTCAACGACGTCGTCGACATCGCCCATCTCGCGGACCAGGCCAGGGACCGGTTGCCCTACGACCGGCCGCGGCACCAGGTGATGCCGGTGCTGTCCCGTCTCGACAACCGGATGGAGTACCAGCGCGCCGAGGAGTGGCAGCAGAAGTGCGCGGGCGTGGTCGCGCCCCTGTTCCGCAACTGGCTGGTCAAGGGCGTTACGTCCGAACAGATGTTGCGGCATCTGACTGTGCCGTACATCTCCTACTGGAGCTTCGGCGAGCTCCTGCCCGTGATGGTCGAGAATCCTCCGTCGTCCGACCAGATCTCATTCGCGTTGGAGACGGTCGCCGCGGTGATCGCGCAAGAGTTCGACCGGACCGATCTGCTGGCCGACAACCGCGATGCCTACGTGGCGGCTGCTCGCTCGCGGCGCCGCAAGTTCGACCTCGACCTGTTGGTGTCCTCTCCGAGGACGTTGTGGCGCACGAGTACCGAGCTGATCACCGAGCTGCGGCTGCTCGGGGTGAAGGTCGACAGGTCGGTCTCCGGCGATCCGGAGATCCTCGATCAGACGGGCGACCCCGCAGAGCACCTGTGTCTCGTCATCGACGGAGCGTTGAGCAGGTGGCAGCTCACCGAAGCCGAACGGTTCGCGCGCCGCGCACTCGGCCCGGACGGCGCACAGCGGCAAATGTTCTGTCTGGTCACACGTGGCACGAACCGAGAGCTGCTGCCGGGGTTCCTGCGCAATCTCCGGCACTTCGAGTTCGAGCCGGCCGTGCGGCCGGTGCCGGTGGCCAGGGAACTGCACGACCTCATCAGGGCAACCCCCGCGCCGCAGGCCGAGCCGGACCACGAGGCGTTGAGGGACGCCGAGGCGGCTCTGCGCGAGCTGCCGGAGCAGCTGCCGTATGCCGGGAGGTTCGCGCTCGTCGAGGAAACGGTGCGCGGCATGGCCAGCGCGTTCGACGACGGCGACATGGATCTGCTCCGGGATCGGTCAGCTGATCTCCTGCTCCTCAACAGGCCGCACCGCAACGGGACCGGGGTGACCGTGCCACCACAGCTGCGCACCGAGGTGAGTGCGCTGCTCGCCCGGATCGAGCGACGAATCAACGCGTTCACGGACTGAAAGGCGGCGTGATGCCGGAGAAGTACGCAACCAGCGCCAAGTCGGCACTGATGGTCGTGATGCTGGCCAATCGTGAAGTGCCGAACGTGGAGCTGAAGGACACCTACAAGATCTCGCTCCTGCCCAAGGACCGTGACGTGTTGAACCGCGACAAGCTCCTGGAGACGTTGAAGGAGGCCGGCGGTACGTCCACAGGATCACCGACAGGGGCATCGACTGGTGCATGACCCACCTGGTCGAGAGCGAGCTGCCGTCACGGGTGGGACCGCAGGCCCGAGTGAACCAGGAACTGTTGCGGCGCATCGTCCCGTTTCTGCGGGAACGCGGTCTGCTGGCCGAGGCGATCCGGTCGAGGGGCCTCGAGGAGCTGATCCGGCAGGTGTACCTGGAGCTGGGCGACGGCTACCAGGACTGGGTCCGGCTGGCGAAGATTCGCCCGCGGCTGGGTGGCGCTGACCGCGACGAGGTGGACGAGACCCTGCTGAGGATGGTGAAAGCCGGCACCGCACACCTGGTTCCCGACTCCAACCGCAAGGTGCTCACCGAGGACGACCACGCGGCCGCGATCCGCATCGGCGGCGAGGACAAGCACCTCATGGCGATCGAGGAATCATGACCGAGCAATTGCGCGAGGCGCTGGCGGTCGTGCGTTTCAACTCCGCCGAGACCCCCGACGACGTCTGGCACGCCTCGCCGTTCCACATCGAAGGTCTGCACACCAGGGCCGAGCATCGCCTCCGGGCGGGCATCGCCGACGCACGTGCCAGCGTCGGACCGAGCATCGGTGGTCTGGTGCTGCAGGGGGAGAAGGGCGTCGGCAAGACGCACCTGCTGGGTTCGGTCCGCCGCATGGTGCAGGAGCAGGGCGGCTACTTCTTCCTCGTCGAGGTCACGTCGGGCAAGGCGTTCTGGGACGACGTCGCCGACGCCATGCGCAGCGAGCTGCGCCGTGCCAACGACGAGGGCGACATCCAGCTCACAGTGCTGCTGCGTCAGCTGTGCAGGGGAGCTGACGTGCCCGCTGACGTCGGCCGCGCGGTGGTAGGTGAAGCATCGCTCACACCGGAGCACCTGCGGACCTTCCTCGGTGGTCTTCGCACTGTGGACAGCAGGATCGCCGTGGAGTGCGGTGACACGATTCGCGCACTCGTGCTGTACGCCTCGGAGCACTCGGACGTGGGCAGGTCCTACCTGAAGGGCGTGGACGAGTCGAGCGAGGAACGGCGCCGCTGGGGCCTTCCAGCCGAGGCCAACCCGTCACGGACGCTCGTTCGCGACATCTCCCGCGTGCTCGCGATGACCGGACCGTGCGTCATCGCAGTCGACCAGCTCGACACGTTGGTCAACAAGGGAACGGACGTGACCGGCGAGGCGGTGACGAACCCCGAGCTGGTGCAGGAGATCGCCGACATCTCGGACGGTCTCATGCAGCTCCGTGAAACGACGCGCCGCACGATCACGGTGGTGGCCTGCCTGCCCAACACGTGGAAAATGCTGAAGTCGATCGCGAGCGACACCGTCGAGGACCGCTTCACCACGACCCCGATCCTCGCCTCGATCGCGGATCCTGCTCTCGGCAGGAACCTCGTCGAGAAGTGGCTCGGCGTGATGTACCGGCGTCACGGGATCGTGCCGCCGCACCCGACCTGGCCGGTGGCGCCGAGTGCGTTCGATCCGGCGAACTGGTCGGCTCGCACGCCACGCCAGCTGCTCAAGCGGGTGCATCAGCACGCGGAAGCCTGTTTGTACGGCGAGATCAGGGAATTGGGCTCGTTCGACGAGGCACTGCCGACCGAGGTCGCGGCCGCGCCGGTCGTCTCGGGACCGGAACCGGACTACATGGCGGAGTTCGACGCCAGGTTCGCGCACCTGAAGCAGACGGCCACGGTCACCGCGGCGGAAGTCAAGCCGTCCAACGAGGACGAGGTGCTGCCCGCATTGCTCCTGGCCGGGCTCAAGTCCTGGATCACCGAGGTCGGCAACGACGACCTGAAGTGGCATCCGGAACCGCACTCGGACGACATGCGGCTGCACGCCGGTCTGCGTCTGACCGTCAACGAGGAACTGGACACTCAGGAGCGTTGGGGTCTTCGGTTCATCGCCAGCAGCCACGGCAACCGGGTGCTGCGCAAGCTGCGCGACGCTCGCGACGCGGCAGAAGGAACCCGCGGAGCCCGCGGCAGGCACCTGATCATCATCCGCAACGGGCCCAAGGGCTGGACCGGTGCGGTGACCCGGCGGCTGGTCGCGGAGCTGGAGAGCGCGGGCGGACGGTGCGTGGACATCACGGACGACGACCTGAGGACGTTCAGTGCGCTGAAGGAGATCTGCTCGGTGCAGACCCATCAGCTGCTGGCGTGGCTCGTTGCCAGGAAACCCGCCAGCAGCACCACGTTCCTGCGGTCGGTGTTGCCGGATCAGGAACGGACGGCGGCAAGCCACCAGGAGACCCGTCCTCCGCCGCGGTCGCAGCGACCGGAGAGTCCTGACGAGATCGTTCTCGGGATGGACTCCGAGATCCGCATCGAGCTCGAGTCGCTGCGCAAGCACGCCATCGTCTTCGCGGGGTCCGGCAGCGGGAAGACGGTGCTGTTGCGCCGGATCGTCGAGGAGTGTGCGTTGCGCGGGGTTTCGGCGATCGTGCTGGATCCCAACAACGACCTGGCACGGCTCGGGGACGCGTGGCCAGAGGCGCCGGGGGAGTGGCGGGCAGGGGATGAGGCGAAGGCAGCCGAGTACCTCGCCGGCACGGAGGTCGTGGTGTGGACGCCCGGTCGGGTCAGTGGCCGGCCGTTGAGTTTTCACCCGCTGCCCGACTTCGCCGAGGTGCGGGACGACGAGGACGAGTTCGCCGCGGCGGTGGAGGCCGCGGTGGCGCGGTTGGTGCCGCATGCGCGGATCGCCAACGAGACCAAGTTCGCCGTTCGAGGCAGGGCGGTGCTGCGGGAGGCGCTCAAGCGTTATGCGCGATCGGATCGGCGGGACTTGACCGGGTTCGTCGAGTTGCTGGCCGAGTTGCCGGACGGTGTCAGCAAGCTGCACTCCGCGGCGGCCACGGCGGCTGATCTCGCGGAGACGTTGCGGGCCGCGATGGTCAACGATCCGTTGCTCGGCGGCGCAGGGGAACCGACTGATCCCGGGGTGTTGCTCCAGCCCTCGGCCGGCAAACGTGCGCGTGTCTCGGTGATCAGCTTCGTCGGGTTGCCGTCCGAGGAGCAGCGGCAGGGGTTCATCAGTCAGCTGCAGCTCGAGGTGTTCGCCTGGATCAAGCGCAATCCGGCGGTGGATCGGCCGCTCGGCGGGCTGATGGTGATGGACGAGGCGCAGACGATCGCGCCTTCCGCAGGGGCCACCGCCAGTCTGCAGACCACGATCCTGCTGGCCTCGCAGGCGCGCAAGTACGGGCTCGGGCTGGTGCTCGCCACGCAGGCGCCCAAGGGCGTGCACAACCAGGTGACGGGTAACGCCACCACGCAGTTCTTCGGGCGGCTGAACAGTCCTGCGCAGATCGCCGCGGCCACGGACATGGCGCGGGCCAAGGGGAGTTCGATCACGGACATCTCGAGGTTGGAGCGCGGGCAGTTCTACGTCACCGGGGACACGTTCGGGTTCCGGCGGATGCGGGCACCGCTGTGCCTCAGCCATCACCCGCCCAGTCCGTTGCGGCTCGAGGAAGTGGTCGAGCGGGCCAGGAAGCAGTGAGAAAGGGCGGTGTCCCCTCGGGGGCACCGCCCTTTTCGCGTCACGCGGTCAGCATTTCCTCGATCCGTTGGTACAGCGTGGAGAGCGGCTCGGTCGAACCGCCGAGGACGACGAAGTTCACGGTCTCGTCGCGAACCTCCAGCGCGTAGACGGTGTCACCGGAACGTTCGACGCGCACGGCGATCGTGGTGTCGCCCAGGTGCATGGTGCCGGCGAGGTCGCGTCTGGGCGATGCGGCGAGCTGCTCGGCCAGGGTGCGCAGCGTGGACGTCGCGGGTGGCGGCTGCTTGAGCGCTGCCACGACGTCGGCGACGGACACCCGCTCCCTGCCCGCGGTTTCGGCCGCTTCCACCCGGCTCACCAGGCATCCACGAGGCCTTCGTCCGCGCGCAGGAACTGTGGCGGCGCGGGGCTGTCGCCGGTCAGCACCGGCAGCACGTGTTCGTTGCCGTCCACCGCCAGCTCGTCCACAGTGGACACGAACGGCACGAGGTAACGCACCTGTGCCTCGGGCAGATCGTTGCCCTCCAGCACGGTCAGGCCGCGCTGCCGGCACGCTTCAACCACCTCGTCGGCCACGGCGCGCTGTTCCTCGGCGAACGACACGGCGATGTCGTAGGTCGCGGGTTCGATCACTCCAACCTCCTCCTGAAGGACCGGCCGGCCGCCGGTCGCGCGCAGCATCCACGCCGGGTGTTGACCAGAAGTGGATGAGGAGTGGACGTGTTGACCACCTCGGTGGGCAACGGGAAACACCTGTTTTCACGGTTTGTGGAGATGAATCCTCGAAGTAGCCCGCAGAACGGCGGGCGAAATCCCGGAATCAATCGTGATTTCCTTCGGAGGATTCGTCATGTCCAAAATCGTGCCCACTTTCTTCGCCGGTGTCACCACGCTCGTGACCGCACTCGCCGTCGCCGCCGCTGTTTCCGGTGGCGCCACGGCCAACGCGGACGACAACCCGCCGCCGCCCGCCCCGACCACCACGACCACCACGGAAACCCAGGACGGTGGTGGCAACCCGTGGCACGGGTGAGGTAGTCGCCAATTCGCCCTGGCCATTTTTTGTCATGGCCAGGGCGATTGCGGCGAACAGATCCGGATGATGTACTCGGCTGACGGAGCGGGGAGGCAATCGTGGCCGGAACCTTTGGTGAGCTGCTGCGCGAACACCGCATCGCCGCAGGGCTGTCGATGGGGCAGCTGGCGAAGCTGATTCATTACAGCAAGGGCTATCTCAGCAAGATCGAGAACGACGTCAAACCGCCGACGCCCACGGTCGCCCGCCTGTGCGACGGTGTGCTCGACGTCGGTGGCCGGCTGATCGAGGCCGCGCTGCACGAAGCTCCGGGGCTCGGCCGCCGCCAGGTGCTCGTGGCCGGCACGATGCTCGGTGTCGGTGCGCTCGCGGGCAGCGGGCCGCGGCCGGTGCCGGACGAAGAGGTGGTCGCGGGGATGCGCACCTCGTTCGAGAACCTGCGCGGACTGGGCTTGCGGACCAGCCCGATGGTGCTGATGGAACCGCTGAAAGCCTTGCAGCACACGGTGCACGGGATGGCACGCGAGAACGTCGGGCCGGTCGGCACGGGGTTGTTGCGGCTCGCCGCGCGCATCGCCGAGTACACCGGCTGGATGAGCCAGGAGGCCGGCGACGAGCAGGGTGCGCTGTGGTGGACCAGGCACGCGTCGGAGCTGTCACGCGCAGCGGCGGATCCGGACATCGCGAGCTACGCGTTCGTGCGTGAGGCGGGGATCGCGTTCTACCGGCAGGACGCCCGGGGCACGATCAGCCTCGCCCAGCAGGCGCAGTGGATCGGCAGCGCCGGGTCACGCGTTCTCGCGCTCGCCGCACGACGTGAAGCGCAGGGACACGCGCTGGCCGGGGATCGTTACGCCACGGAGAGCGCGTTCGACCGCGCCGCGGGCCTGATGGAACCCGTGCCCGCGGACAGTTCGTACCCTGCGCTCGGCCCCAGTGCGCCCGATCCGCTGGAACTGGCCAGGGGATGGGCGTTGAGCGATCTCGGTCTCAACGCCGAAGCCGCGATCGTGCTGGACCGCCAGCTGGCGCTGGTGCCCGCGACTTCACGCCGAACCAGGGCGCGGTTCGGCACCAGACGGTCACTCGCCCACGCGTTGTCCGGTGACGTCGACCAGAGCTGCCGAGCGCTCGCTGACACGATCGATGACGTGGCACACGTCGACTCGGCCACCGTGCGAACGGATCTGAGGCAACTGGCCAGGACCTTGGGCAGATGGCACAACCACAGCGCGGTGAGGGAGATCTACCCCGACTTGAAACGACTCCTGACTCACCGCTGACCGCACGCACAGGTCAACGCGGCTCGCTCGCCCCGCACCTCATCGGCTTCCGGCTGGTCCAGCTCCGCGAAGACCGCCTCTGCCGCGTCCCAGTGCGCCACCGCCTCGGAGTGCCTGCCCAAAGCGTGCATCGTCCGTGCCACACCGATTTCACCGTGCGACTGGTGGGTGCGGTTGCCCGTGCCGATGGCCACGTCCAGCAGCGTGAGGTACAGGCGCAGCGCTGTCGCCAGGTCGCCGCCGTCGCGGGCCGTCAGCGCCCGGTCGCGCAACAGCCGGGCACGAAGATCCGCGTCGTCGACCTTCTCCGCGCACCTGGCGGCGAGTTCGTGGTGGTGCAACGCTTCACCGAGCCTTCCCGCGAGCCGGTGGGCGTCGGCGATGTTGGTCAGCGCGTAGGCGGCCACGCAGTCGTCGCCGAGCTCGACCGCGATCTCGTGCGCCTCCAGGTGATCCGGGATGGCCTCCTCCAGCATTCCGAGGTGCTGCCGGTTCGCGCCGCGGTTGTTCAACGCGTGCGCCAGTCCTTGCAGGTGGCCGGTCTCCCGCAGCATCTCCACGGCGTCGGAGTGCTGCCGCAGTGCGATTTCATACCTGCGGTGCTGCTCGTTGATGTAACCGAGCATGCTCAACGCGTGCGCCCGGCCACGGAGGTCCCCGCACTGCTCGTACTTCGCCAGGGCCGCCTCGAAGTGCCGCATCGCCTCGTCGTGTGCGCCGAGCTGCATGGCGGAGATGGCGAGCGCACACAACGTCGCGGCCTCACCCGCCACGTCGCCGAGACGGGACCACCTCCGCAGTGCCTGCTCGGCGAAGTCCAGCGCCTTGGCGTGATGACCGAGGCGGTCGTTCGCCGTGGAAAGGCGGAGCAGTACGTGCGCCTGACCGTAGTCGTCGTCCGCACGCACGGACTCGACGGCGTCGATCCAGTCCGCGAACCGGTTCGCCGTGTTGAAGTGCCGCCAGATCAGCGCCGCCAGCCGCCAGGCGTGGCCCTGGTCCGAGTGCCGGATGGCGGCCATCAGGTTGTCGCGCTCGGCGGTGATCCACGCCAACGCCTCGTCCTCGTGCGTGAACCGCAGACCCGGTGAGCTCTCGCGGTTCACCGGCGGCCCGATGGTGCGGTCGAACGGGTAGGCCGTGCTCACCGCGTTCGCCAGCGTGACGAGGTAGAAGTCGAGCAGTCGTGCCAACGCGTCCGCGGGCGGAGGGTCGAGAGCGGCGAACTCCTTGACGGAGTCGAGCATCTGATAGCGCTCCGGTGCCACTTCCTCCAGCAGGCAGACCTCGTGGAGATCGTTGAGCAGCTTGCGGGTGTCGGCGATGTCGCGGCCGATGAGCGCCGCTGCGCCGATGAGATCGACATCGGGTCCTGGGAGGTGCCCGAACAGTCGGAAGACTTGCTGCAACTGGTCGTTGAGCTGGTGATAGGAGGCGTGCACCGCGGCGGTGCCGTCTTCCTGCCACGGCCCGCTTTCGTTCATCAGACCGAGCAGGTGATCGAGTGACCACCGGTCGTGCCGGCGGAACAGCGCGGCCGCGACGTTGATCGGCATCGGCAGGTAGCCGCAGCGCTTGACCAGACCTGCCACGTCGGCTGAGCGGCCGCGGATCCGGAAGGGGTCGGTCAGCGCCTGGAACATGGCCATCGCGTCGTCGCGAGGCAGTGGGGACAGGCGCACGTGCGCGCTGATGTCGGGTTTCCCCATGTGCCTGCTCGTCACGATCGCGAAGCAGCCTTCCGCCTCGGGCAGCAGCCGCTCGACCTGGTCCGGGGATGCGGCGTTGTCCAGCACCACCAGCGTTTTGGTGCCGTAGAGCCGGGACTGGAAGAGCGTGGCCTTGCGGCCGACCGTGTCCGGGATCTGCTCCACCGGCACGCCCAGCTCGACGAGCAGCTGGGTGAGTGCGTCCGACACCGGCATCGCAGCCACGTTCGGCGTGAAACCGTTGAGCCGCAAGAGAATTTGCCCGTCGGGAAACCGGCTGCGGAGCCTGTGCGCGGCTTCGACGGCGAGTCCCGACTTGCCGATGCCGGGCGCACCGCTGATCCAGACCGCGCGGCGCTCACCGGGTGCCGCTGCCGCTGCCTCGATCTCACCGAGTTCCGCCGCCCGCCCGGTGAACGCACGGGGCCGGGAGGGCAGCGAGCTGACCGGCTCGCCGCGCCGGGCGCGTTCCGCGAGGTTGCGCAGCACCGTTCCCGGCTCGACACCGAGATCGGCGAGAGCGCCGGCCGCGGCGTCGAAAACGCGGATGGCGCCGACGCGGTCGCCGCACGCGATCAACGCGCGCATCAGGAGTTCGGAGTACTTCTGGTGGTCCGGTGCGGCGTGGACCGCGCGGCGCATGCGGTCTCTGGCCGATCGGTGATCGCCGACGATCAGCTCCAGCTCGGCGAGGTCGCCGAGCGCGTCGTGGTAGCTCTCGTCCGGCACGATCACCTCGGCTCCGCCGACCCGATCGATGTCGATGTCCTCCAGGAACCTGCCGCGCCACAAGGCGACCGCGGCACGCAGCAGCTCGACCGCCCTGCGGTGGTCGTTGTCCTGCGAGGCTCGCACGGCTTCCGCCCGCAGCCGGTCGAAGCGGACGGCGTCGATCTGGTTCTCGTTGACGCGCAGCACGTAGCCGGTCGGAGTCGTGTCGATCAACGTGTCCGTGGGCTCGAACGCCTTGCGCAGCTTGTTGATGTAGCCGCGCACCAAGGTCCTGCGCTCCGGGTTGTCGGGCCACACGGTCTCAGTGAGCCGTTCAGGTGACACGGGCTTGTTGGCGTGCAGGAGAAGCACGACGAGGATGAAGCGTTGCTGCTGGTCTCCCAAGGGCACGGAGGTGTGCCCGTGCCACGCCTCCAGCGGACCCAGCATCCGGAACTCCACGCCGTCCTCCTCGGTGTCCGAGCTTCTGTCTGGGAGGACTGTCGTGCAAGAGCCCTTTGATGTGTCAACGAATCATCTTTTTGTCCACCTTTGATCAACGCGATTGGGTAACGGTGCTCCCGTGTCACGCCTTGTGCTGAGGGGGAAGCGGATGGTGCCTGATGTGTTGCCGTGCTACGTGGTGTGCGACGTGTCGTTCTCGATGGCCGATCATCTCGACGAGGTGAACGCCGGAGTGCGCGAGTTCCGAGGTGTGGTGCACGCGGATCGTCGTGCGACCCCGCAGATCTGGCTCTGCGTGGTGGTTTTCGCGGAGAACCCGCTGGTGGTGCAGCCGCTGCGGGCAGCCCTCGATCCGGCGGAAGCTATTACACCGCGCCAGGAATCAGGCTCCGACTTCGGTTCGGCGTTCACTCTTCTGCGCGCCACCATCGAGCACGATGTGCGAGGTCTCAAAGCACGACGAATGCGCGTGCGTCGCCCGATGTTGTTCTTCATCTCCGACGGCAGGGCGACCGATCCGGCCTGGCCCGAGGCGTTGTCACAGCTGACCGCTGCGGCGTGGTGCCCAGAGGTGATCGCGTTCGGGATCGGAGCCGTCGATCCGCCGACCCTGCACCGCATCGGCACCTCGAGGGTCTTCCTCGGCCGTGACGGTGTCCGGATCGGCATCGCGCTCGCCTCATCGGTGGCAAGGGCGGTCCTGCGACCGGACCACGTCTGACCGATCCACGGCTTGTCCACTTCTCGTCCACACGCTCGCCGCAACCTGCCTCCGCCGCACGTGAGCGCACAAGGGGAGGAGAACGGAGATGCCGACGACGTACGCGAGACTGGTCCGTGAGCTGAAGACCCTGCGAAAGGGAAGAGGCGTGCACGGGCGGATATGGGACCGCGTCGGGACAGACCTGGCGGCCGCCTGCGGGATCACCAGGGCTGACGGCCCCTCCGCCGCCAGGCAGAAACTGGTCACCAGGCTGACCGAGCTGGTCGAGCAGCTCCCGGACGACCTGCAGTTCGCGGCGCGGGCGGCGTTCGGGCTCATCCCCGAGGTCCGGCACCCGCTCTACCAGGAGCGGGTCAACTGGGTCGCGGCCGAGATCGACCGCGACGCGCGGACCGTCCGGCGACGCGTCGACGAGGCCGTCGAGCAACTGGCCGAACTCGCCGCCACGACCACCCGCCGCGACACCGGCGGCTGGCACACCGCGGAGCTCGCCGTGGCGGTGGCACTCGACCAGGGACAGCCCGAGGTCATCGAGCGCTACCAGGTCGTCGTCGATCAGGACGCGGTGGACCGGCTCGAGTTCGCCGCCGTGTTCCCGGTGCGCCGGCGGGACGTCGACGTGCACCTGCTCTACGGCGGCACGTTGCGGGACCGCTCCGCGACGCATGATCGCCCCGGATTCACGCTTGCGCCGGCAGAACCGCTGGTGCGCGGCAACACCCACGACTTCGCGATCCGGTACCGGCTGCACAGCCGCGACGTGATGCACCCGTGTGTGCTGCACGTGCCCGAACGGCCGTGCGAAGTGTTCGACCTGCGTGTGCGGTTCGAGCACGACCGCAAACGGCTGGTGCGGACGTTCGACGGCGTGCTGCGGCGTTCCGATGCCGAGCCGAGCGGCGTCCAGCACGCGGTGGATCGCGCCGGAGAGATCCACCTGCGGTTCAGTCGTCTGCTGCCCGGCCTGCTGTACGGCGTTCGGTGGGGTGGTTCGGTGGTGTGCTCGGCCCGGCGCGCATCGTGATCCGGCGGGGCTCGTACCAGGTTTCACCCGCCGGTTCACCCGCCATGTTCCACGCCCACGCCGCGGTCGGCGTGATCCGGCTGTAGGTGCCTGGGCCGATCAGGCCCAGGCGTTCCACCGGGTCGTCCGCGATGCCGTAGACGCGGATCGCGCGGGCGATGAAGGGGTCGAACGAGACGAGGTCGTCGATCACCAGCGAGACCTTGCGGCGGCCCGCGGTGATGTTGCGGAACTTGCGGGTGTGCAGGACCTGCGAGCCCACGCCGCCGACCCAGAAGTGGGCGCCGTCGTAGTCGAACGACAGCGGGACCACGTCGGGCTGGCCGTCTTCACCCACCGTCGCCAGCCGGGCCAGCGGTTGTGAGCGCAGGTATGCGATCTCCTCGTCGGTGAACATGCCCCTTATACGAACAGAGGGCCGCGGTTTCGACTACTTGGCGTCGTTGTTGAAGGTGAAGAGGCACCAGCCGTCGGATTCCTTCTTCAGGAAGCCGCCCGCCTTGGTCTCCGCGCCGTTCAGCGTGTACCACATGCGGACCTGGCCGGAGTCCTCTGCTTTCGTGGTGGTCACCTTGTCGTGGAGGCGCAGCTTGCCGCCGTCGGCGATGGCCTTTTCCGCCCACGTGTTGACGGCGCGGGCCGTGGCGCACATGTAGCGGCGGGCAGCGGCGATGTCCTTGTCGTTGACGGCCTTTGCGAACGCCTGCATGCGGCCCGTCGCGCTGTTCGGGTCCGGGTCCGGCGGTGGTTCCTGGGATTCGGAGACCGGGACGAAGCCCATCTCGCAGACGACGTACTTGTTGTCCTCCTCGAACATGGCCAGCACGCCGCGCTGCTTGTCCAGGCCGCTGTCCTTCGGGTACTCGACGGACATGATCGCGACGGTCGCGTCCTTGTTCTCGTCGTTGTAGACGGCGTCGCTGGGCCTGATCTTGCGGACCTCGTCGACCTTGAAGACAGGCTTGACGTCCTCGACCTTGCTCTTCGGGTCGAACGGCTTGATGTCGCGGTAAAGGATCTCCTCGGCGAGCGAGATGTCCTTGTTCTTCGCCTTGGTGCGGCCGTCCTTGCACACCAGCACGTTCACGAACTGCTCGATGTCGCGGCGGTTGAGCGCGTCCTCGACGGCCTTGGCCGCGTTTTCCGGTGTGGACTGGTCCACCGGGGCGCTGGAGGTGGTCGAACGCGACTTCATCCAACCGGGCCAGAGCAGGCCGGTGCCGAGGACGCCGGCGGCGGCCGTCAGGACGACCAGGCCGATCACGATGAAGACCACCGGCGACTTCTTCTTCGGCGGGACCGGCGGCATGCCGGGATAGGGCTGACCCCACTGCGGCTGCTGCGGAGGTCCGTACTGGTAGGGCGGCTGTGTCACAACTGGCAGTTTGGCGGAGCGGGTGACGTGGCGTGGTCGGAACGGGCGGAAGTCCACCTGATGCGTGACCTGCGCGATGTCACAACGAGCGGATAAATCCGCACTCACTGGCAACGAAGGGAGTTGCCGGTGCTGGAGACATTGGTGGCTGGTGCCGTGGTGATACTGGCCGCGGTGACACGGGTGCTGTTGGCGCGTAATCGTAGGTTGGCTGTGGTCGCGCGACACGATGCGTGGGTGGACATGGTGCGCCACCTGCCACCGGGGAGCCGCTTGTCAGGGACCGACGGCCAAATCACGGTTGAGATCGGTCGGGAGAGCAGCGGTGGACGGTGAACCGATCAGACAGATCGAGGCCGCTGCCAACGACCCCGTGCTGGCGGACTTCTCGGCGTTCTATCGGTCTGAGGTCGGAAGAGTGGTCGGGTACGTGGTCAAGATGACCGGGGCGAGCGTGCACGAAGCGGCGGATGCCGCGCAGACCGCGTTGGCACTGGCGTGGGAGCACTGGGATCGCATCACGTATCCGCGTGCCTGGGTGCGTACCGTCGCTGTTCGCGAAGCCCGCCGGAGCCTGGCTGATCAACGCGCTGTTGACGACCGTGCACTGCTACCTCCGGAGGCCATCTTCCTGCCAGGCGCAAAGTGGCAGTTGGTGGTTGCAGCGCTCGCGGCGCTGCCTCTGGCGCAACGCCAGGTTCTCGCCTTGACCGCCGATGGGTTCTCCGATGAGGAGATCGCCAGGGAGCTCCAGACGACTCCGCAGGCAGTTCGGCAAAGCCGTAGCAGGGGCCGGCGACTGCTGAAAGCCGTGCTTGCGAGGAAGGGGTGGAGCTATGAATGATCACGAACTCGACGTACTCCTCTCGTCCGCCGATCGGCAGTTCCAGCTCGAGTTCCTCCGTCGGGCGGACTACCGGCGTGGCGGGCTGAACGCCGTCGTCGGGCAGTCTGCGCCACCCAACGCCGAGCCACTCGAATCGCTGGTCGGTCTGATCGGTCAGGTCTTGGACGATCTCGCGTACATGTCCGGACGTACGGAGTCCGCCATTACTCGCATGTCCTCGGAAGTGCTTGCCGAGCTCCAACAGGAGCTTGAGGAGCGAATGGTCAGTCGAGAGCATGCGTTGGGCCTGGTGGACGCAGCGGGGGACATCCTCGTGACGCTGGGTGTTCGCGATGCCGACACCATGTTGGTGCACGACGGCTTGCGGCGTATCAGAACCGTGGTGGAGCACCTGTTCAAGGAAGCGGAGGACCGCACTTCATGGGTTAGTTAGGCGGCGGGTGGCGGTCCGACGGGTGGCCAGCCCGGTGGTGGCGGCGGGTGGTACAGCGGCTGCTGGGCCTTGCGGCGGCGCGAGCGGCGCACCAGCACCACGATGAGGATGATCAGGCCGGCGACGAGCAGCAGAACCACCACCGCGCCGACGATCAACCACCTGATGAGGGACTTCATCACGTCGGTGTCGTCGTCGGGCTTCTCGGTGACCTGGCGTTCGCCGAACGCGGAGCGCAGGTCGGCCTCCGAGTAATCCTTCCGGGTGCCGTTGAGCGTGATCGTCACGTGGTCCACGTGCTCGGGGTAGGTGTCCCAGACGATCTCCGCCACCTGGTCGGGGCCGGAGCCGGACGCGGTGATCTCGAGCAGGTCCGTGCCGTTGTTGGAGCGGTGGTACAGCGAGACGTTCGTGTAGCCCGCGTCCTGGATGCGGGTCTGCAGCGTCGCCAGGTCGGCGATCGCGGCGCACCCCACCAGCGTGGCGCACAGCAGCACGAACAGGGCGAAACGTCTCATGCCTGGGAGGTTAGGGGCGTTGCGCGCCCCGTGCCCGGGAAACGGCACTCTTGACCTCGTGAAGCCACTCGTCGTGATCGACGTCGACGGTCCGCTCAACCCGTGGGCGGCGAAGCACAAGCCGCCGAACTACCGGCCGTTCGACATCAAGGTCGGCTGGTGGCGCAAGCTCCGCATCTGGCTCGACCCGGAGCACGGTGACCAATTGAGACGATTGGCCGAGGACACGGGCGCCGAGCTCGCCTGGGCCACGAGCTGGGGGCACCGGGCGAACACCGAGATCGGGCCGCGTCTCGGACTGCCGCCGCTCAAGGTGATCGAGTTCCACGACGAGCACGGCTGGAAGTACCCCGCCGTGGCCAGGTACGCCTACGAGCGGCCGCTCGTCTGGTTCGACGACGACTTCGGCCTCCACGCCGCGCGCAGAGTGGAATTCGTCCACAAGCGACGGCACCTGACGACCGCACTCGTCCACGTCGACCCTGGCACCGGGATCACGGCGCAACACCTGAGTGAAGCTCGGAAAGCATTCAGCGGCAACCCCGGCGGCACCGAGAATTCACCGTAGGAGTCGAGAAGGTCTCAACCGGCGCGGCTGGCTTGACAACGAAAGCAGTCCGCGCGAATCCTCCGCCTGTGCTGAAGCGAGGGAACGTCACCACGAAACTCATTGGTGTCGGCGCGTTGGTGCTGGCGGTGGCCGCCTGCGGTGCCCCGCCCGCCAAGGAGACGCAGACCGGTGCTGCCGGGACCGCCAAGTCGGCGAGCGAGCTCGGCGGCATGGACAAGCTGGTCGAGGCCGCCAAGAAGGAGGGCAAGCTCAACGTCATCGCGCTGCCCCCGGACTGGGCGAACTACGGCGAGATCATCAAGGCGTTCGAGGCCAAGTACGGCATCAAGGTCGACTCGGCGCAGCCGGACGCGTCCAGCCAGGAAGAGATCAACGCCGCCAAGCAGCTCAAGGGCAACGATCGCGCGCCGGACGTGTTCGACCTCGGGCTGAACGTGGCACTGGCCAACAAGGACCTCTTCGCGCCGTACAAGGTCAGCACCTGGGACGACATCCCCGCTGAGCTCAAGGACGCGGACGGCCTCTACTACGGCGACTACGGCGGCTTCATGTCGATCGGCTACGACGCCGCCAAGGTGCCGGCTCCGACGAGCGTGAAGGACCTGCTCAAGCCCGAGTACAAGGGCAAGGTCGCGCTCAACGGCGACCCGACGCAGGCCGGTGCCGCGTTCTCCGGCGTCATGATGGCGTCGCTGGGCAACGGCGGTTCCGCCGACGACATCGCGCCCGGTGTCGAGTTCTTCAAGCAGCTCAAGCAGGCGGGCAACTTCCAGCCGGTCGACCCGTCGCCCGCGACGATCGAGTCGGGCCAGACGCCCGTCGTGATCGACTGGGACTACACCAACGCCGCCCAGACCGAGAAGCTCAAGGGCAAGATGGACTGGAAGGTCGTCGTCCCGGCCGAGGCGCAGATCGGCGCCTACTACAACCAGGCCATCAGCAAGGACGCGCCGCACCCCGCGGCCGCGCGCCTGTGGCAGGAGTTCCTCTACTCCGACGAGGGCCAGAACCTCTACCTGAAGGGCATGTCCCGCCCGGTGCGCCTGGACAAGATGGGCGACAAGGCGGACAAGGCGGCGAAGGACAAGCTGCCCAAGACCGAGGGCAAGCAGGTGTTCCAGACGCAGGCGCAGGCCGACAAGGCCAAGGCCGTCCTGACCGCGACCTGGGCACAGGCCATCGGATGACGAGTGTCGCTCCCGTAGCGGCAGCCCCCGGCGGTTCCACCAGGAAAGGTGGGGCCGCCGGTCGGCCATCTGTGGCCGCGTGGCTCGTCGCGGTGCCGTTCCTCGCGTTCGTCGGCACCTTCCTCGTCTACCCCACGGTCCTCGTTCTCCTCGGCGCCTTCCAGGACTCCAACGGCGCGTTCACGCTCGAGAACCTCACGACCCTGTTCAAGGGCGTGTACTTCGACTCGTTCGTGCGCAGCATCGAGCTGTCCGCGCTCACCGCGCTGATCGGCGCGATCTTCGGCGCGCTGCTCACGTGGGCGATCTCGGTCGGCAACCCGGACGGGATGCTGCGCCGGATCGTCGTCGCCGGATCCGGTGTGCTCGCCCAGTTCGGTGGTGTGCCGCTCGCGTTCGCGTTCCTCGCGACGGTCGGCTTCGAGGGGCTCGTCACGAAGTTCCTGCGTGACAACGTTGGCATCGACCTGTTCGCGGGCAGCGCGTGGCTGTTCGAGCTGCCCGGCCTGACGCTGGTCTACACGTTCTTCCAGATCCCGTTGATGGTCATCGTGTTCCTGCCGGCGCTGGACGGACTGCGTCCACAGTGGCGTGAGGCGAACGCGAGCCTGGGCGGCACCAGCTGGACGTACTGGCGGCACGTCGGCGGCCCGATCCTCACGCCGCCGTTCCTCGGTGCGCTGCTCCTGTTGTTCGCCAACGCTTTCAGCGCCTACGCCACGGCCGCCGCGCTCGTGTCGCAGGGCAGCCCGATCGTGCCGCTGCAGATCCGCGGCTTCCTCACCGGCGAGGTCGTGCTCGGCCAGGAGAACCTGGGCAAGGCACTGGGCCTGGGCATGGTGATCGTCGTCAGCATCGCGATGGGCGTGAACGTGCTGCTGCAGCGGAGGGTGGCCAAGTGGGTTCGCTAGTGAAGCAGCGCGTTCTGCGCACGGTCGTCCTGCTGATCCTCGGCGTCTACTTCATCCTGCCGCTGATCGCGATGGCGGAGTTCTCCACGCGGGGCAAGAACAACACGCGCAGCTTCGAGTCGTGGACGGCGATCGTCGACGACGACGGGCTGATGGAAGCGCTCACCAACTCGTTGCTGCTGTCGGTCACGAGCGCGCTGTTGATGCTGGTGCTGCTCGTGCCGACGATGGCGTGGATCCGGCTGCGGCTCCCGCAGTTGCAGCGGCTCGTCGAGTTCCTGTGCCTGCTGCCGCTCGCGATTCCCGCGATCGTGCTTGTCGTCGGCATGGCGCCGCTCTACGCGTGGGTGAACTATTTCCTCGGTGACTCGCCGCTGACGCTCACGTTCGCGTACACGATCCTGGTGCTGCCGTTCGCGTACCGCGCGGTCGACGCCGGACTCGCCGCGATCGACCTGAAGACGCTCGCGGAAGCCGCGCGCAGCCTCGGCGCGTCGTGGTTCACGGTGCTGTGGAAGGTCGTCGTGCCGAACATTCGCGTCGCGCTCATCGGTGCGTCGCTGCTGAGCGTCGCGTTGGTGCTCGGCGAGTTCACCATCGCGTCGCTGCTCAACTTCGACACGCTGCAGGTGCAGGTCAACCTGCTCGGCAAGCGCAACGCGGGTGTGTCGATCGCGGTGTCGTTGCTGAGCCTGCTCTTCGCGTTCGTCCTTCTGTTCGCACTTTCCTACGTCGGCCAGCGGCGCCGTCAGACCGTGGTCGAGGAGTAACAACACATGGGTCACCTGGAACTCAAGGGGCTGCGCAAGTCCTTCGGCGGCAACGTCGCGCTGGACGGCCTCGACCTCGACCTGGCCGAGGGCGAGCTGGTCAGCTTGCTCGGTCCGTCGGGCTGCGGCAAGACGACGGCGCTGCGCATCGTCGCGGGCTTCGAGACAGCCGACTCCGGCACGGTCACCGTGGGCGGCAAGGACATCACGAAGGTCCCGGCCAACAAGCGGGACATGGGCATGGTCTTCCAGGCCTACAGCCTCTTCCCGAACATGACGGCGGCGCAGAACGTCGCGTTCGGGCTGAAGCTGCGCAAGGGCGACACCAAACGGACCGGCGAACTGCTGGAACTGGTCGGCCTCGCCCACCTCGGTGGTCGCTACCCGCACCAGATGTCGGGTGGTCAGCAGCAACGGGTCGCGCTCGCGCGCGCTCTCGCGATCCAGCCGCGCGTGCTGCTGCTGGACGAGCCGCTGTCCGCACTGGACGCCAAGGTCCGCGTGAACCTGCGCGACGAGATCCGCCGCATCCAGACGGAGCTCGGCATGACGACGCTGTTCGTCACGCACGACCAGGAAGAAGCGCTCGCCGTGTCCGACCGGGTCGGCGTCATGTCGCACGGCCGGTTGGAGCAGCTGGACACCCCGTCGGTGGTGTACCGCGAACCGAAGACGGCGTTCGTGGCGCAGTTCGTCGGCGTCACGAACTCGGTGGAGGGCAAGGCGGAGGGCCAGACCGTCGTCATCAACGGCGTCACGGTCCCGGCGGAGCACGACCAGCCGTCCGGCAGCGACGTGCGGATCATCGTGCGGCCCGAGGACATCGGCGTTTCCGCGCACGAGGGCGACGCGAATGGCAAGATCGTCGGAGACGTGCTGACCCAGTCGTTCCTCGGGCCGGTCACGCGGATCTCGGTCAGGGTCGGCGAGCAGGTGCTGCGCGTGGACCAGCCGTCCAACGCCGCGGCCGCCTACCAGCCGGGAACGCGGGTGGCGCTCGACCTCAGCGAGTCACGGATCATGGTGGTGCCCGGATGATCAGAAAGCTCCTCGCGCGCGACACGGCGGAGGCCCACCGGGTCGCGACGCCGTTGGAGCTGTTGTTCGACCTGAGCTTCGTGGTGGCGGTCGCCCAGGCCGCCGCCGGGCTCCACCACGCCGTCGTCGAGAACCACGCGGGGGCCGGTCTGCTGGCCTTCTGCATGGCGTTCTTCGCGTTGTGGTTGCCGTGGCTCAACTTCACGTGGTTCGCCAGCGCGTTCGACAACGACGACACGCTGTACCGGATCATCACGATGTTCCAGATCGCCGGAGTGCTCGTCATCGCGGCGGGCATCCCGGCGGTGTTCGAGCGTCAGGACTACCGGATCGTCGTCGGCGGTTACGTGGTCATCCGGCTCGCCATGGTCGCGCACTGGTTGCGGGCGTCGCTGGACAACCCCTCGCACCAGAGCTGCGCCCGCCGGTACGCCGCCGGTATCGCCGGCATGCAGGTGCTCTGGGTGCTGTGGGTGCTCCTCGTGCCGCCGAGCCTGCACCTGCCGCTGTGGGTCCTCGGCATGATCGGCGAGCTGCTGGTACCGGTGTGGGCCGAGCGTGCCGCGGCCACGAGCTGGCACCCGCACCACATCGCGGAACGGCACGGGCTCTTCACGCTGATCGTGCTCGGCGAGTCCATCCTGTCGACCACGACGGCGTTCCAGAAGGGCTTCGACAGCGGCGTCAACCTGATCTCGCTCGCCGCGGCGTCGCTGATCATCGTGTTCTCGATCTGGTGGATCTACTTCGAGGCGCCGACGCACCTGCACAACATGAGGAAGGCGTTCCTCTGGGGCTACGCGCACCTGCTGATCCTCGGTTCGATCGCCGCGCTCGGTGCCGGTCTCGCGGCCAGCGTCGACTACGACCTGCACCTCGCGCACGCGCCGGGCACGACGGTCGCCGCGTTCACGACGGTGCCGCTCGCGGTCTTCTTCCTGTGCGTCTGGTACGTGCAGGACTGCCCCGGCCAGGCCGGTCTGCGCAAGTACCTGTTGCCGCTGGGCTCGGCCGCCGCGGTCGCTGCGACGTTCGGACCAGCGCCGATCCACGTCACGGCGGGGATCGCGGCGGCTGTCGTGGTCCTCACACGGCTGGTGCGATGATCAGTGCATGACCGGTGTTCGTGAACTCCGCCTAGTCGTCACCGCCGCCGACTACGACGAGGCGCTGCGCTTCTACCGCGACGTGCTCGGCCTCGAGGAACGGGCGGCGTTCGCGTCCGACGGCGGGCGGGTCACGATCCTGGAAGCCGGCCGCGCCACGCTGGAGATCACCGACCCGCCGCACGCCGAGTTCATCGACTCCGTCGAGGTCGGCAAGCGGGTCGCCGGGCACATCCGGGTCGCGTTCGAGGTCGAGGACTCCGCCGCGACGACGAGGAAGCTGGAAGCCGCGGGGGCCGAGGTGATCGCGGAACCCACCCGCACACCGTGGAACTCGCTCAACGCCAGGCTGTCCGCCCCCGCCGGGCTGCAGCTGACCCTGTTCCAGGAGCTGGGCGAGTAGATGACGATCTCCGCTGCCGGCTATCGCGATCTCGCCAACCGGGACGTGCTGGCCTGCGCCGTCGTGACCGTGGCGGCGAAGTTACCGATGTCCATGACGCCGCTGATGATGGTGTTCCTGACCAGGAACCTGCCCGGCGGCTACGTGCTCGCGGCGTCGTTGACGGCCGTGTACGTGCTGGGGGAGATCCTCGGCGCGGCGTTGCTCGGCCTGCTGCTCGACCCGTCCCGGATGCGCGGCCAGCTCGCCGCCGGGCTCGTCGTCGGTGCCGGGGCCTTCACGACGCTCGCGTTGACGACCAACGTGACGGTGCTGGTGGTCGCGGCGTTCATCGCGGGTGCCGGGCCGTCGACGACACCGGGCGGGCTGCGGGCGATGCTGCTCGGGCTGGTGCCGGACGCGTTGGTGCCCAAGGCGATGGGCTTCGACGCCATGATCACGCAGGTGGTGTGGGCGGTGGCGCCCGCGCTGGTCACGGTGCTGGCGTTGAGCGTCGACCGCCGTGCGCCCGTGGTGGTCTCGGTGTCGTTGATCGTCGTGGCGGCCTGGCTGGTGTTCATCCTGCCGCGCGGGCACGTGACGTCCCGTTCCGGCACGGCGAAGGCTCGGGTGGTCGCGTCGGCGTGGCCGATCTACCTGGTGAGCGCGGCGGCGCTGGCGCAGCTCGCGGTCGCGGAACTGGTGCTGCCCGCGTTGCTGGAGCACCGGGGGATCGGCATCGGCTGGACGGGGCCGCTGCTCACGGGTTTCGCGGCGTGCAGTGCGCTGGGCGCGGTGCTGTACGGGCTGCGGCCGTGGCCGGGATCGTTGCGCGCCCAGGGACTCGTGCTCCTGGTGATCACCGCGACCTGCGTCGGCGCGGTGGCGTTGTTCCCGAACCTGCCGGGCATCGCGGGTGCGTTGCTCGCGGCCGGGTTGTTCCAGTCCGGTGTGCTGGTGACGCGGAGTCTGGCGTTGCGCGAACGGCTTCCGGTCGGCGCGCACGCGGCCGGGTTCTCGATGATGTACGCGGTGACCGGTGCAGGCTACGGCCTGACCGCCGTCGTCGCCGCGTGGGCGATGGATGTCGGCTCGCCGATCTGGGCGGTTTTCGGTGGTGTGGCGGTGACTCTGGTCCTGACAGCAGTCAGCGCGGCTGCCGAGCGTCGGCAGCCGCGCTGATCAAGGCCTCTGTCTACCCGCGGTAGAAGTTGCCCTGGGTCTGCACGTTCAGCTCGTCCGTGCGGAAGAACTTCGCCACGAACGTTCGCGGGTCGCGCATGTCGATGACGTCGAAGCCGCGGCCCATCTCCGAGGAGTAGATGTAGCCGTTGTACCAGTACGTCGACCACGTGCCGCCGCCAGCGCCGCCGGACATCGGGCCGTACTCGAAGAAGCCGATCTCACGCGGCTTGCTCGAGTTCGTGAAGTCCCACACCGAGACGCCGCCCTGGTACCAGGACTGGACCATGATGTCCTTGCCGGGAACCGGGATCAGCGAACCGTTGTGCGCGACGCAGTTCTCCGTGTCGGCCTGCATGCGCGGGATCTTGTAGTAGGACTTGAAGACCAGCTTGCGGTCCTTGCCCTTGCCCACGATGTCGTAGATGCCGTTGGCACCACGCGTCGGGCCGATCTTCTCGTTGCAGGTCGCGGCGCCACCGCCACCGAGCTCGTCGGTGAAGACGACCTTGGTGCCGTTGTTGTTGAACGTCGCCGAGTGCCAGAACGCGAAGTGCGCGTCGTCCTGGACCCGGTTGATCTCCACCAGGTTCTCCCGGTCGGAGATGTCCCACAGCACGCCGTCACCCATGCACGCGCCGGCCGCGAGGTCGAGCTGCGGGTAGACGGTGATGTCGTGGCAGCCGGACGTCGCCGTGGTGTAGCCGGTCTCGATGGTGCCGGTACGGCCCTTGTTGCCGCCGTCCGGGAAGAGCACCGGCGCCTTGAGCAGCGACGCCTGGGCCGGGTTCTTCACGGGAACCTTGACGATCGAGATCTTGTCGTGCGGCGGCTGGCAGTCCGGGAACGTGGCGTTCGGCGAGTAGGACGAGACGTAGAGGTAGACGCTCTTGCGGTCCTTGGCCGGCACCAGCGTGTGGGTGTGCGAACCGCAGTCGGTCTCGACGGCCGCGACGTACTTCGGCGCGCTCTTGTCGCTGATGTCGAAGACCTTGATGCCCTCCCACGACTCCTTGATCGAGGCGGGCTGCGAGACGCTGTTGCAGGAGTTGTCGCTGCGGGACGAGTCGGTCGACAGGAACAGCAGGTTCCCGTACACCGAGACGTCGTTCTGCGAGCCGGGGCAGAGGACCTGGCTCTTGACGGTCGGCTTCTTCGGGTTGCGGATGTCGTAGATCGTGAAGCCGTTGTAGTTGCCGACGAACGCGTAGTTGTCCTGGAACGCGATGTCGGTCTGGGTCGAGTCGAGCGGCGCCTGCTTGTCCAGGTGCCCGACCCGGACCATGTTGCGGCTGCGGCTGATCTCGTTCTCGCCGGGGATGCCGGTGACACCCTCGGCCTGCGCTTCGAGCTGAGCCTCCGTCAGACCCGCACCGTCGGCGGGAAGGTCGGGCTCGGCGAACGCGGGTGCCGTCAACGTTGACAGCGTCAGCGCGAGCGCCCCCAGAATCGCCAACGGCGCTCTGCGCCGCTGGGCCGTTGCGCGTGAAGTCACAGCGTGTACCCCCTCAGTACGGGTTGGTGAGGGGGAGTATGACCCTTTCGCCTTGCTAAGGGCCAGCGTCTTTCGGAGGGTATTGTGCGGGTCATGCGTTCTGGGGTCGCGGTGATTGCGCTGGTACTGGCGTTGGCAGGCTGCACGTCCGAACCTCCGGCCGCGCCGATCATCGCGCCGGACACGCCCGGCGGTTCGGCGTCGACCATCTCGCCGTCGGACGCCTCCAGGGCCGTCCCTGCGCCGCCGAACGACGCGGACCGCCAGTACGTGGCGATGATGATCGTCCACCACGAGCAGGCGCTCGCGATGACGCGTTTCGCGCCGGACCGCGCCGAGAACGCGACGGTGAAAGGCCTGGCAGACCGCATCCGGTACAGCCAGGAGCCCGAGATCGGCGCCATGAAGCAGTGGCAGCGCACCTTCAACGCCATCGGCACGCACGGCGATCACGGATCGATGCCGGGCATGGCGACGCAGGACCAGCTGAACGCGCTGGGCGCGGCGCGCGGCAAGGACTTCGACCGGATGTTCCTCGAGCTGATGATCAAGCACCACGAGGGTGCGATCACGATGGCCACGGACGTGAAGAGTGCCGGGGTCAACGTCCAGGTCGAGGAGATGGCGGACGACGTGATCGCCGTCCAGACCGACGAGATCAACCGGATGAAGGCCCTGCTGTCCACTCTGTGAGACGGCCGCGGGCCTTGGCGACGTCGGCGTGGCCCAGGCGTTCGTAGATGTCGAGCGCCTCCTGCCACACCTGCCGCGCCTCGGTGATCTGGCCGGTCGCCAGGTAGGTGTCGCCGAGGTTCACCAGGGTCGTGGCGACCTCGAACTGCTCACCGATCGCGGAGAAGACCCGCAGCGACTCCCGGTAGTGGGTGATCGCGCCGGCGAAGTCGCCGACGTGGTGCAGGTTGTAGGCGATGCTGTCGAGGGTGCTGGCCTCGCCGAGCCGGTCGCCGCCGGTGCGGTGCATCGCCAATGCGCGCCTGCAGTGGTCGAGTGCTTCCTCGTGTTGTCCGAGGATGCCGTGGAACCAGCCGACCTGGTTCATCGCTCCGGCGCGTTCGGTCTCGGTCGCGGCCAGCGCCATGGCGTGCCGGCCGTGATCCAACGCCCGGTCGAGTTCGCCCGCGTCTTCGTAGAACCCGGCAAGACTGCGATGAATACGGGCCTGACCGTCGGTGAGACCGCGCCGTTCGTACAACCTCAGCGCCGCGTGCAGATGTGCGATTCGCGTCTCGGAGTCGCTCAGCCGGTAGCAGGCGTGCGCGAGGATGTGGTGCACGCGTGCTGCGGCGTGCTCGTCGCCGAGACGTTGCGCGGCAGCGAGCGCGACACGCAACACACTGAGCCACTCGTGCCAGCGTCCGGACCGGTCCATGTGGACGGTCAGGCACCACGGAAGCTGCCATGCGTGGTGGTCGAAACGCGTGTCGGCGGCCACCGCGCTCAACGCGATCATCACGTCGATCTCGTCGGCGAACCACTTACTGCTCGCGTCGTCGCCGTGCAGGCGTTCCGCGGCGACACCGGCGACCGGCGGTGCGATCGCGAGAGGCTGGCGGTGGCTGTTCAGTTCGGCGTCCGCGGCGAACGCGCTGTGCAGGTAGTGGTCGAGCAACCTGTGCAGGCCCTCTCGTCCTTCCGCCTCACCGACCAGGCTGCGGGCGTACGCGCGGACGAGGTCGTGCAGTTCGAAGCGTCCGTTCGCCGTCTCCGTCACGAGGTTGGCGGCGACCAGCTCGGCCAACGGGGGGTCGCCTGCCGCGAGGCTCCGGGCGGCCGCCGCGGACACGTCCGGGCCGGGATGCACGCCCAGCAGTCGGAAGAGACGTTGTGCGGCACCGGAAAGCCGTTGGTAGGACCAGTCGAACACGGAGCGGACGCTGGTCGTCTCCTCGCCGGTGTCGAGGAAGCTGAGCACGTTGTCGCTCGCGAAGTCGTCGGCGAGCGCGGTGAGCGAGTGCTGCGGGTCGGCGCGGGCGGCCACGATCGCGAGTGCCAGCGGCAGGCCGCCGCACCGCGCGGCGAGCCGGGAGAGCGCCTGGGGTTCCGCCGTGGCGCGGGCACCGATCCGGTGGATCAGCACCTGTCGTGCCTCCGCCGGGCTGAGCACGTCGATCCCCAGCCGGGTGGTGCCGGCGAGGTCGTCCATCCGGTTGCGGCTGGTGATCACCACGCGGCAGGACGGGTCGTCGGGGAGCAGCGGCCGGACCTGGTCGGCGTCGCGGGCGTTGTCGAGCAGGAGCAGCATGTTCTTGCCGCGCAACAACGTCCGGTAGAGCTCCTCCTGCTCGTCGGTGCCGATGGGCATGCTGTCGGGCGGAACGCCGAGTGCGCTCAGGAAGCTCCGGATGGTGTCCTCGGGACGCGCCGGTGCGGTCGGTCCGAAGCCCCGCAGGTTCACGTGCAGCTGTCCGGCGGGGAAGTCGGCCTCGTTCGCCCACTGCACCGCGAGGGTCGTCTTGCCGGCGCCGCCCGCTCCGCTGAGCAGCGTGATCGGGCCGGACTCGCGCAGCGCGGCGAGTTCGCGGTCCCGGCCGGCGAACTGGGGCAGTGGCGCGGGGATCTGGCGCGGCACCGGCACGAGCGCCTCGGCCGCCCTGCGTTCCAGGTTCAGCTTTTCCGCTGCCGCGCTGACGGCGTGGATGCCTTCGAACGCGTCGCCACGCCACAACGTGAGTGCTTCGGCGTTCCTGCCCTGGTCGCGCAGGGCGCGGAAGTCCAGCAGGTCCGAGCTGGTGACGTGGGCGAGGTAGCCGGTCTCGTAGGTGTGGATGCAGTTGACGCCGCCGAGCGCCCGCCGCAGTCTGCTGATCGCGGTGCGCAGGGCCTGCGTGTCACCGAGTTCGTGCAGGGGGACGACCTCGTTCGCGTTGGCGACGAGGATCGCCAGCAGGTCGCGGCTCCGCCCGGCTGGCAGCGCGATCGGCTGTCCGTCGACCTCGACCACGAACGGGCCGAGCAGCAGGAAGCGGATGTCCCCCATGTGGGGGAGTATCGCCTACTCGGTGCGCTGCTGCGGCAGCACCATGTCCTCGGCGTGCTGGAACGTCTCGACGGCGTTGCCCGTGACGTGCCGGGCGATGCCGCGGTTGCGCTTGTGCGCCTCGCGGAACGAGTCGGAGGCGACCCAGGCGCGGAAGTGCTCCTCGGACTCGAACTCGTTGACCGACACGTACGGCTGGTCGTCGCGCGTCGGCTTGAGCAGCGTGCTGCGGAGCAGGCCGGGAACGCCGGGCAGGAACGTGCGCATGTTGCTGCGGAAGTGGGCCTCGAACTCCTCCGCCCGCTCGGCGGGGACGAAGAGGCGGTTCGTCGCGATGAACATGGACCCTCCTTGATTCCGACGCTCTGTCGGGAACTATTCCAACACACCGTCGGGAAATCAAGCGCGATACGATCCGGGTGTGCCGAGGATCAGCGCAGACACCGTGGCCGAGCACCGCGCCAACCGGTTGCGCGCCCTGCTGGACGCCGGGCGCGAGATCGTGGCGACCGAGGGGGCGGAGTCGCTGACGCTCGCGTCGCTCGCCAGGCGGGTGGGACTGTCCCGGCCGAGCCTCTACGAGTACTTCCGGTCGCGCGAGGAATTGGTCGCCGCGATCGTGTCGGACGCGCTGCCCGAGTGGGCGGACAAGCTCGAGGACGCCGTCAACAGCGCCTCGTCCGTGCCGGAGAAGATCGAGGCGTACCTGCGCACCGAGCTGGCGATCATCACCGATGGCAGCCACGGCGCCGTGGTCGCGCTCTCCGCGCACGCGTTGCCGGACACGTCGCGCGAGCAGATCAGGGCCGAGCACGAACGGTTGCTGGCGCCGCTGGTCGGCGTCTTCCAGACCGCCGGGGTGCAGCGCGCACAGCTGCGGGCGATGCTCGTGCACGCCATGGTCGAGGCGACGTCACGGATGATCACGCCGGGTCGCAACGAGCACAACGAGGCGGTCATCCAGACGTTGCTCGACCAGGTCGTGCACGGGCTGGATCAGCGCATCAGCTGAACGGGATCACCTCTCCGTCGCGGATCAGCTCGCCGTACTGCTCGGGTTTCACCGGATCGAGTGCGAGGTCCAGCACCGCTGTTGCGGCCTGTGCCGGTGTGGGCGCGGTGCTGACGTCCCACCACAGCGCGGACGTGGGTGTGTTGATCATCCCTGGGCACACGGAGGCGATCAGGATCCCGCGTCGTGCGTCCTCCTCACGGCGTTGGTGTGCGAGTACGCGCACGGCGGCTACCTGGCCGATCTTCGACGGGATGTTGACGAAGGCGGGCCACGCGCTGACGCGGCGGTCCTTCACGGCGTCGCGCCAACGGGCGATCTGTTCGTCGATCTCGTCCAGTGTGGACGGTGTGGTGAACCGTTCGTGCAGAACCGGTGCCAGGTGGTGGAGCGTGCCGAGCGAGCTGGCGACGACGAGGAGCTTGCCGTTGTCCCGCAACAGAGGTGCGAACGCTCGCAGCAGCCTCGTCGTGCCGAAGTTGTTCACCTGGGTGTAGTGGTCGATGATCTCGCGCGGCTCGTCGTCGGGGCCCACGCGCATGACGGCGTTGCCGATGACGATGTCGATGCCGCCGTGGCGTTCCTCGATCTGGTCGGCGAGTTGTTGCGCCGCACGGGGATCCGCGACGTCGAACAGTTCGCCGCGGACCCTCGCGCCGCCGCCGGGCATGGACCTGACGGCGGTCATGACGCGGTTCGCGTCGCGGCCGGTGAGGTAGACGGTGTCGGTGGGTTCGAGGCGTTGCGCGAGCCCTTCCACCAGGGCGAGGCCGAGGCCCTGCGTGGCGCCGGTGATGAGTGCGACTGTCACGCCTCGACGCTAGGCCCGTTCCAGGCATGCGAGTAGCGAAAGAATCTCAACCGGGGTATGCGTGGATGTCATGGCCTTCACCGATGCGTCGCTGGTCGCCCTGCGGGTGTTCCGCGAGGTGGCCGAGCGCGGGACGCTGACCGCGGCGGCCGCCGCGCTGGGCTACACGCAGTCCGCCGTGTCGCGGCAGATCGCGGCGCTGGAACGGGCGGCCGGTGCCGCGTTGCTGGAGCGGCGGCACGACGGGGTGCGGCTCACCGCGGCCGGGCGGCTCGTGCTGCGGCACGCGGCGGCCGTGGTCGATCAGGTCGACGCCGCGGCGCGGGAGCTGGCCGGGCTGCCTTCTGAGGACGAGAGCACGGTTCGGCTCGGGTGGTTCGCGACTGCTGGGGCGTGGCTGGTTCCGCAGGCGTTGGTGTCGTTGGGGCGTTCTCATCCGTCGATCACCGTTGTCACCCGCGAGAGCAGTACGCCGGCGTTGGTGCGTGCGTTGCGGGCGGGCACGTTGGACGTTGCGTTGATCGCGTCGTTGCCGCCGTTTCGTGCGCCTGATGATGAGACGCCCGCACTGGAGGCCGAGGCTCTCGTCGAACGCAGTTTGCAGGTCGCGCTTCCTGCTTCGCATCCGTTGGCGCGCAACGACTTCATCGACATCGCTGATCTGCGCGGGCATCGGTGGATCGCCGGACCCGGCGACCAGCTGGTGATGGGCGTGTGGCCGGGGCTGGACGAACGGCCGCGGGTCGCCCACACCGCCCGTGACTGGCTGGCGAAGCTGCAGCTGGTCGCCGCGGGGCTGGGCATCACGACCGTTCCCGCCGGGCTCGTGGCGGTGGTGCCTGCCGGGGTGCGGGTCCTGCCGGTGCGGGGCGGGCCTTCCGAGCAGCGGCGGATCCTGCTCGCGCGGCTGCCGGGGCCGATGCCGGAGCCGGTGGCGCGGTTGGCGGCGGCGTTGCGTGCCGCGGTTGTGGAGTCGTGGCATCAACCGATCGGTTGATGGGGGTGTCGCTGCTCGATCGATGATCTCCGGCTCGGACTCTCCGAGCCTTGAGGCATGGCAATCATCGAAGTGCGCGACCTCGGCAAGAGGTACGGGCCTCGGGTCGCGGTGGACTCGGTGTCGTTCGACGTCGCAGAGGGGGAGATCTTCGGCATCCTGGGGCCGAACGGGGCGGGCAAGACGACGACCGTCGAGTGCGTGGCAGGGCTGCGGACGCCGGACCGGGGGAGCGTGTCCGTGCTCGGGCGGCCTCCCGCGTCGGTGCGGTCGGCGATCGGCGTGCAGCTGCAGGCGTCCGAGCTGCCCGAACGGATGCGGGTGGGGGAGGCGCTGTCGCTGTTCTCGTCGTTCTACCCGGCGCCGGCCGACTGGTCCGAGCGGCTCGGACTCACTCCGCACCTGCGGGCGGAGTTCGGGCGGCTGTCCGGCGGGTTGAAGCAGCGGTTGTCGATCGCGCTGGCGTTGATCGGATCGCCGCGGGTGGCGATCCTCGACGAGCTGACGACCGGGCTGGATCCGCAGGCGCGGCGGGACACGTGGTCGGTCGTCGAGGAGGTGCGGTCGGCGGGGGTGACGATTCTGCTGGTCACGCACTTCATGGAGGAGGCAGAACGGCTCTGCGACCGGGTGGCGGTGTTCCGCGACGGGCGCATCGTCGCGCTGGACACGCCGTCCGGGCTGGTGTCGCGTGTGGACGGTTCGTGCCGGGTCCGGTTCGTGCCTTCCGCGCACCTGGACGTGGCGTTGTTGCAGGCGCTGCCGGAGGTCACCGAGGTGTCGGTGGTGGGGGAGCAGGTCGTCGTGAGCGGGTCGGAGAACCTGCTGCACGCGGTGACTTCCCTGTTGGCGCGCAAGCAGATCGTGGCGCGCGGGTTGCGCGTCGACCAGGCTTCGCTGGACGACGCCTACGTCGAGCTGACCGGGGGTCGTGATGTTGCGGATCATTGAGGTGGAAGCGCGGCTGTTCGTTCGCGATCGGCTGAACTCGTTGTTCGCGCTGGTGTTCCCCTGCCTGTTGCTGCTGGTGCTGGGAGCGATTCCGGGGTTGCGGACGCCGGCGCCGGAGTTCGGCGGGCTGCGGTTCATCGACAGCTACCTGTCGTCGTTGGTGGTGTTCACCTTGGCGTTCATCGGGTTGCAGCGCGTGCCGACGGTCGTGGCGACGTATCGGGAGAAGGGGGTGCTGCGCCGGCTGTCCACGACGCCCATGCACCCGGCGCGTCTGCTGGTGGGCCAGCTGGTGGTCAACTTCTGCGCGGCGATCTTGTCGGTGCTGCTCACTATCGTGGTGGCGTACGTCGTTTTCGGCGTCGACCTGCCTCACCATCCACTCGGCCTGGCGTGTGCCGTGGTGCTGGGAGGCGCTGGGACGTTCGCGCTGGGTCTGGTGATAGCCGCACTGGCCCCGACGGCGCGGGCGGCAGGTGGCTGGGCGACGGCGGTGTTCATGCTGCTGATGTTCTTCGGCGGCGTGTACCTGCCGCGGTTCATGCTGCCCTCGGTGGTTCAGAAGATCGGCTCGTACTCGCCTCCCGGTGTGGAGGCGGTGCAGCAGGCGTGGCTCGGCAGCGCGCCGGATTGGAGGCATCTTGCGATCATGGGGCTGGTGAGCCTCGTGGCGGGTACCGTCGCGGCCAGAACGTTCCGCTGGGAGTAGCTCGTGGACATGGCCGCGTTGGACAGGTGGGAGCGCAGGCTCGCTTTCATCGCACACGTGATCCCGTACTTCGTGCTGACCGTGACGACGGTGATGTACTCGATCTTCACGGCGCACTCCGGTTCGGAGCGTCTGATCACGTACGGCGTTGTGGCGTTCGGCTACGCGTGGATGCTGTGGTGGTTCACGTTGCATCCCGCGTGGCGCGGCCGCGTGGAGCTCATGGCCGTGTTCGTCGGTGGCATGGTCGTCTTCTACGGGGTGCTGGGTCTGCGTGAGCACTGGTTCGGCGCGGTGTCGTACGCGGTCTACATCTACGCGAGCGAACTCCTGCGCGGCCGCTGGATGTTCTTCGTGGTGGCGCTGACGGCCGTGCTGGCGACGCTGTCGTTGTTCGGCGGATACCCACCCGCGGGCGAGTCACCGGCCTTCTGGCTGCTGTTGATGGTGTTCGTCGTCGTGGCGTGCACCTTCACGTTCGTCGGCCACGTGACAACTGAACAATCCCGGCTGCGCAAGGAGCTGCTGGAGGAGAACGAGGGCCTCCACGCCCAGCTGCTGGTGCAGGCGCACGAGGCCGGTGTGCAGGACGAGCGCCACCGTCTGGCGGGCGAGATCCACGACACGCTGGCCCAGGGCCTGACGGGCATCATCACGCAACTGTCGGCGGCGTCGGCGTCCGACTGGGAACGCCGCGTGTCGGTGGCCGCCGACCTGGCGCGCTCGAACCTGGCCGAGGCCCGCCGCTCGGTGCACGCGTTGCGCCCGCCCGCGCTGGACTCCGCCGCCCTGCCCGAGGCACTCGACGAGGTGGCCTCCGGCTGGTCCACGGTGTACGGCGTGCCGGTGTCGGTCACGCTGACCGGCGCCGTGCGCGTGATGCACCCGGAGGTGGAGGTCGCCTTGCTGCGCACCGCGCAGGAGGCCCTGGCGAACGTGGCGAAGCACGCCTCGGCGTCCCGCGTCGGCCTGACCCTGTCGTACATGGAGGACGTGGTGACGCTGGACGTGCGCGACGACGGCGTGGGCTTCGACCTGACGCACCCGTCGTCCGGCTTCGGCCTGCCCGCGATGCGGCATCGGGTGCACCGGCTGTCCGGGGCGCTGTTCGTGGAGTCGGAACCCGGTGCGGGGACGGCGATCTCGGCGCGGGTGCCGGCGTGATCCGGCTGGTGATCGTCGACGACCACCCGGTCGTCCGCGACGGTCTGCGCGGCATGCTCGCCGCGCCGGACTTCGAGGTCGTGGGCGAAGCGGCGTCCGGCGACGAGGCGGTGGCCGTCGTCACGGCGTTGTCGCCCGACGTCGTGTTGATGGACCTGCGCATGCCGGGCTCCGACGGGCTGTCGGCGATCGAACGGCTGCGTGACCACCCGTGCCGCGTCCTGGTGCTCACGACCTACGACACCGATCGCGACGTGTTGCCCGCGATCAAGGCGGGCGCGACCGGCTACCTGCTGAAGGACACCCCGCGCGACGAGTTGCAGCGGGCGATCCGCGCTGCGCACGCGGGGGAGGCCGTGTTGTCGCCGGCGGTGGCCACGCGGCTGCTGGGTCAGGTGCGGGAGCCCGCGCTGGAACCGTTGTCGGCGCGGGAGCTGGACGTGCTGGCGCTGGTCGCCAAGGGGTCGACGAACCGGGCGGTGGCGGCGGCGCTGTTCATCAGCGAGGCGACGGTGAAGACCCACCTGTTGCACGTCTACGCGAAGCTCGGCGTCTCGGATCGGGCGGCCGCCGTGGCGGTGGCGTACGAGCGCGGGCTGCTGCGCAGCCGAGGACGGTGAATGCCGGGCCTGGTGGTGATCAGGCCCGGTGAGAGGCAGGTCCCCCGCGGCGGGGCCACTTCGGTTGGCCCCGCCGCCTGCGGCAACTCCCCCTTGCCACTCCCTCACCCCTCGTCAGATAGAGAGCCGGGTGCGGCCGCTGAGATACGAGATACCTGTCGGATCACACGTTCGGAGTAGTCCAGAGCTCGTCGACCAGGGTTTTCGCCGTGTCGGTGAGCTGCTGGCCGCCGAAGCGCCCGATGCGCGTCCAGGCGCCGAGGCTCACCTCGTAGACGGGCGTGTCCCACGCCTCGGGGTAGGTGAGGTAGCCGAGGAAGTTGTTGGCGTACCCGACGGGCAGCACCGTGCGTTCGTCGTCGGACATCGCCTTCAGCTGGAGGCCCAGTTCCACGAACGGTTCGCCGGGCAGGCCGGCGAGAGCCAGGTCGCCGATGCGCAGCACCTGCACCTCGGCGTCGATGGGATCCGTGCCGCGGTCGATGGCGACGAGGCTTTCCTCGACGTCCTGCACCGCCTGCATCAGCTGCACGATCTCGGCCTTCGGGGCACCGCGGTCGACGGCGTCGGCGAGTGCGCGCTGGCGCACGGCCAGCTCCGCCGCGAAGGGCTCTCGGTCGGGCAGGTCGCGTGACTCGACCTGGATGGTGCGCTGGGCGGCGGACACCGGGCCGGTGAGCTCGGTCTCTCCAGGGATCCCCAGCGCGGTCTGGCCGAGGTACATGCCCATGCGCTCGGTGTGCGCGAAGAGGTTGCGGATGAACTCGAAGTTCGGGTTGTTCTCCGCGTCGAACGTCTCGCCGTCCGTCAGCGGGTCAGGCGGCGGCGACTGGTTGCCCGCCGCGCCCTGCAGGAACAGCGCTGCCCGGCAGTCCGGTTCGTTGAGCTCGAGGAACGCGGACGTGACGCCGGGGTAGTCGGCCGACGCGAACGGCTGCACCTGCACGTAGACCGGGTGCGACGTGAAGTGGTAGAGCACGGTGCTCCACCCGTCGCCCCGGAACCGCACCACGGTGACCTCGGGATCGTCCGGCGGGACGCCGGGGTAGACGTGGCCGTTGCGGTTGATGGCCAGCGTGCCGGGCGTCACCGTGCCTTTGCCGATCGTCGCGGTGACCGGCCGCCTGCTCTCGAAGGCTTCGCGCGCGGCCTGGGCGATCCGGTCGCGGAACGACTCCAGGTAGGCCTGGTCGGGAAACGGCCGCGTGTCGGCCGTCTCCGCGCTCGAGTGCGTGTGGGAGCTGGCGATCATGACATGCGTGGGCGGCACGCCGGTCTGCTGCTGAACGAGCTCCCGGACCTCCGCGGTGAAGTCGCGGCCGGGCCCGAGGATGTCGTTGTTGATGCCGAGCGAGTCGACGGCGATCACGATCACGGTCTCCCCGTTGGTGATCGCCGTGGCGCGCGCGAAGAGCGGATCGTGCACCCCGAGGAACAACGAATGCCGCGGCAGACCACCGACATAGGGCGCCGTAGGCGGCGGCGTCACGTCGACTTTCGCCGAGCCGGCTTGGAATGGCATGGCCTCACCCCCGTGTGCGATTCACCCCTGCAAGTACAGGTTCCAGTCGCCCAGATGTGAGATGTCAGTGAGATCGCTCGAATGGAGGAACTCGTTCCTGAGCACGGTGGCGAGCGCGGCCCCGCCGTCCTCGAGCTCGATGACCCCGATCTCCAGCTCCGCGGGCTCGGCGGGAACCAGGTGATCGCGCAACACGGTGAGCGGCAGGTCGTACAACTCGCCGACGACCTGCGCCGTGCCGGACGCGTGCATGGCGGGAAACTCGTCGCGCACGGAGAAGTAGCGGTACTTCGGCGCGCTCTTCACCCGTCCGAGCATCGGCGTGCCCTGAAGCTGCCCGTGCAGCGGCCCGCCCCGCATGCCGCCGCCGTTGAGAAAAATCAGTGCCATTTTCGTCCTGACCTCTGCTTTTGGTAGGGGCCCTGCACTGCCGTCTGTGCTCTACCTGCGATTCCTCCGTGGGTGAACGGTCCGCTCACCCGCGCCGCGACAATTCACAGGAACCGATCGGGAGAGAATTTCGTTGCGCCAGGAGGAAGCGCGCGGGGGAGCGGTGGATCGGAGAGGAGAGGTCCCCGAGCGGCAGCCCGGTACCGCCGTGCCGCAGAGCCACGAGCTCAGCCGCGATCGACACCGCCGTCTCCGCAGGCGTGCGCCCGCCGAGATCGAGCCCGACCGGCGACCGCAGCCGCCCCAGCGCCGCCTCACCCACCCCCGCCTCACGCAGCCGCGCGAGACGTTCGGCGCACGTGCGCCGCGACCCGAGCGCCCCCACGAAGGCAAGAGGCCGACCCAGCGCTTCAACCAGAACCGGAATGTCGAACTTGGGATCGTGCGTCAGCACCACCACCGCCGTCTGAGCATCGGTGTACGTGGCCGCGAGATAACGGTGCGGCCAGTCGACGACAACCTCGTGCGCCGCAGGAAACCGCTCCGGCGTGGCAAACACCGCCCGCGCATCGCACACCGTGACGTGATACCCGAGGAACCGCCCGATCTCGGCCACCGCGGCCGCGTGATCGATGGCGCCGAACACCAACAACCGCGGCGCGGGCAACCAACTCTCCGTGAACACCCGCCCTTCGGCCTCGAAGCGCACCGACACCGGATGCCCGTCCACGGACGCCTGCAGCGCAGCGCGCAACGAGGGCGTGTCGCGCTGCACCAGCACATCCAGCGAGCCACCACAGGTCAGACCGACCGCAAAGGCCGTGTCGTCCGAGTAGCCGAACGTGGCGAGCCGCCGCTGAGACGTCGCAAGCACCTCACACGCGAGGTCGTACACCTCCGCCTCCACGCAACCCCCGGACACGCTGCCGATCACCGCGCCCGAGGGCCCGACCGCCATCGCGGCGCCCACGGGCCGTGGTGCGCTACCGCGCACGGCCACCACCGAGGCGACCGCGAAGCGGTCCCAGGCCAGCAACGTCTCAGCCAGGTCGCGCATGAGGAACCTCCGTTCGTGTGCAGGTGTGATCACTGGCCGCACGTCTTTGGGCATCGGCCGATGTGAGCGCCGGTCGCTCGTGTTCGGTATGGGGCGGTGCGATCACCGGCCGCTCCTGTTGCGGCGTGGGCCGGTGTGATCGCCGGCTGCCCGTGTTGGGGCGTGGGGCGTTGTGAGCGCCGGTCGCTCGTGGTGGGGCGTGGGGCGTTGTGAGCGCCGGTCGCTCGTGGTGGGGCGTGGGGCGGTGTGATCACCGGCTGCTCGTGGTGGGGCGTGGGGCGGTGTGATCACCGGCTGCTCGTGGTGGGGCGTGGGGCGGTGCGATCTGCGGCTGCAGGTGTTCGGGTGCGGGGCGATGGATGGGTCGCGGTGTTCCGATGCGGGCGTGACCAGCGGCCGTTGATCAGGTCCGGGTCGAGGCGGGTCGCGCGTCGGGCGTCCGCGGTCGGTCGCCGTCCGTCCCAGGCAACATCAAGATCGGTGGCGGTGTCGGGCTGGGGTCGGTGGTCGGGTTCCGGCTGGTGTCGGTGGGCGCCGGGTTGGATTCGTGATCGCTGGTTGGTTCGTGGTCGGTGGCCACTGGTCTCGCCCCCGCCGAAGTGCACGATGAGCACCAGGGCGAGGTTCGTGGCCAGGGGCCACCGACCGGGTCAACGGTGCGCGTCGCTTCCCACCATCCCGCCGGGCGAAGACTCCCGATCAGTGGCCGCTGATCGGGCCCGCGCCGAGGCAGGCGGTGGGCGCGAGCGATGGGTCAGTGGCCGCTGATCAGGTCCACGCCGAAGTACACGGCGAACATCAGGGCGAGCCCCGTCATCAGCCAGCCCGGCCACCGCCCCTTGCAGATGCGCAGCACCACGTAGGAGACCAGGCCGGCGCCGATCCCGTTGGTGATCGAGTAGGTGAACGGGATGATCGCCACGGTCAGGAACACCGGGATGGTGAAATCGGTGTCCTGCCACGGGATCCGGCGGATCTGGGTCATCATCAGGCCGCCGATCACCACCAGGGCCGGTGCCGCCGCCTGGGCGGGTACCACGGTGGCCAGCGGTGTGAAGAGCAGCGCCACCAGGAACAGGCCGCCGGTGACCACCGAGGCCAGGCCGGTTCGGGCGCCTTCGCCAACGCCCGCTGCCGACTCCAGGAACACGGTGTTCGGGGCTGAGCCCGTCACGCCGCCGGCGATGGCGCCTGCGCCGTCGACCATGAGGATTTTGCCCATGCCCTCCACTCGGCCGTCGTGGGAGAGGCCCGCCTCGTCGGCTACCGAGGTGATGGTGCCCATGGCGTCGAAGAAGCCGGACAGGACGAGGGTGAACAGGAAGATGGTTGCGGCGATGACGCCCGCTGAGACGAAGCCGCCGAACAGGTCTATGCGGCCGAACAGGCCGAAGTCGGGGGAGCCGACCACGGACGACGGCAGCGAAGGCGTGACGAGGCCCCAGCCCTTGACCGTGAAGAGCGAGTTCACCGCGATCGCGACGACGGTGGCCACGACGATGCTGATCAGCACGGCGCCGGGCACGCCGCGGGCCAGGAGGACGATCATCAGCAGCAGGCCCAGGCAGAAGACCACGATCGGCCAGCCGCTGAGGTGGCCGTCGACGCCCATGCGCACCGGCACGGTGGAGCCGGCGGCGTCGGGGGTGCGGGTCACGAAGCCTGCGGAAACCAGGCCCACCAAAGCGATGTAGAGGCCGATGCCCACGGTGATCGCGATTTTCAACGGGGCCGGGATCGCGTTGATGATGCGTTCGCGGACGCCCGAGACGGCCATGACCACGATGCACAGGCCTTCGAGCACCACCAGGCCGAAGGCCTGCGCCCACGTCATGGTCGGCGCCATCTGGAAGGCCACCACGCCGTTGACGCCCAGGCCGGCGGCCAGGGCCAGAGGGGCGTTGCCGACGAGTCCCATGAGGACGGTCATCACGCCTGCGGCCAGGGCCGTCGCGGTGGTGATCTCGGCGATGGTGAGCTTGGCGCCGGTGATGTCGGCGGACGCGCCGAGGATCAACGGGTTCAGCAGCACGATGTACGACATCGCGACGAAGGTCGTGATGCCGCCGCGCACTTCCCGGCCGAGGGTGCTGCCTCGTTCGGTGATGCGGAAGAACTGGTCGAGGGCAGACGACTGCCGGGTTCGCAACTGAGTCATGGACGGCCTTTCCCATGCCGGTGGGCGCGTTCCAACGCCGGAACGCGTTTAAGCAATGCAAGCTCCGGTCAGCAAAAAAGGCTTGTGGCCTAGTAGTCGATACGGGTCGCGAGGGACAACCACGCGGTGAACGGGGCGTTGTCCTCGCCGGTGGAGATCTGGTGCACGGGCAAGTCCCAGTCGGTGCGGGGCTTGCTGAACAGGTCGTAGAACTCGCGGTCGTCGAAGCCCGCCGCGGCCGCGTCGTGGCGGTCGGCGGCGTAGACGACCCTGTCCACCCGCGCCCAGAGCGCGGCCGACAGGCACAGGGGGCACGGCTCGCACGAGGAGATCAGGGTGCAGCCGGTCAGGCGGAAGTCGCCGAGTGCCTGGCAGGCCGCGCGGATCGCGACCACCTCGGCGTGCGCGGTGGGGTCCAGGGTGGGCGTCACCTGGTTGACGCCGGTGGCGATGACCGCGCCGTCGCGGACGATCATCGCGCCGAACGGGCCGCCGCCGGAGGCCACGTTGCGGGTGGCCAGGTCGATGGTGGCGAGCAGATGTGCGTTCACAGCGGGAAACTCCAGACGATCAGGTACCGGTGAGGTGTTCCGGGCGGACCGGGACGCGGGTGAGCGCCAGGCCGGTCGCCGCGCGGATCGCCGCCACGATCGCCGGGGTCGACGAGATGGTGGGCGGTTCGCCGACGCCGCGGATGCCGTACGGGGCGTGGGGGTCGGCCAGCTCGAGGACGTCGATGCTCATCGGCGGCATGTCGAGCACGGTGGGAATGAGGTAGTCGGTGAACGACGGGTTGCGCACCTTGCCGCCGGAGGTCTGGATCTCCTCCATCACCGCGAGGCCCAGGCCCTGGGCGGAGCCGCCCTGGATCTGGCCGACCACGGCCTGCGGGTTCAACGCGCGGCCCACGTCCTGTGCGCAGTCGAGGGCGACAACGCGCACCAGACCCAGTTCGACGTCCACGTCGACGACGGCGCGGTGGGCGGCGAAGCCGTACTGGACGTGCGCATTGCCTTGGCCGGTAACGGGATCCAGCGCTTCCGTCGCGCGGTGCCGCCATTCGACGGTCTCGTCGATCACTTCGGAACCGATGTCGACCCGGCCGTTCAAGCGGGCCCGGACAGCGGCGCACGCGGCCTTCACCGCGCCGCCGGTCACGTACGTCTGGCGCGACGCCGAGGTGGAGCCGCCGTTGCCGATCGTCGTGTCCATCGGCAGCACGGTCACGCGCTCGATGCCCAGCTCGGTCCGCACGATCTGCTGCATGATCGTCACCAGGCCCTGGCCGACCTCGCACGCGGCGGTGTGGACGGCGGCGGCCAGCGAGCCGTTGACCATCGACACCCGCACGCGGGCGGTCGAGTAGTCGTCGTAGCCCTCGGAGAAGCAGATGTTCTTGATGCCGACGGCATAACCGACGCCGCGCACCACGCCCTCTCCGTGCGTCGTGTTCGACACGCCACCCGGCAGCTCGCGGATGTCCGACGACGTTCCAGCGGGCAGAGGCTTGTCCTGCACCAGCTTCAGCAGCTGCGCGACGGGCGCGGCGGAGTCGACCACCTGACCGGTCGGCATCACGGAACCCTCGGTCATCGCGTTGCGGATCCGCACGTCGACCGGTGACATGCCCAGCGCCTCGGCCAGTTTGTCCATTTGGGACTCATAGGCGAAACCTGCCTGCACAGCACCGAATCCGCGCATCGCACCGCACGGCGGGTTGTTCGTGTAGACGCCGTAGCAGTCGACTGTCACGTTGTCGACCTCGTACGGGCCCACGCCCAGCGTCGCGGCGTTGGCCACGACAGCAGGCGTCGAGGAGGCGTACGCACCGCCGTCCAGGTAGATCCGGGCGCGGACGTAGACCAGCTTGCCGGTGTGGTCGGCGCCGTGCTCGTAGTACAGCACGGCCGGGTGCCGGTGAACGTGCCCGTAGAACGACTCTTCGCGGTTGTAGACCATCTTCACCGGCTTGCCGGTGTGCAGCGCCAGCAGGCACGCGTGCACCTGCATCGACAGGTCCTCACGACCGCCGAACGCACCACCGACGCCCGACAGCGTCAGCCGCACCTTCTCCTCCGGCAGGCCCAGCGCGGACGCCACCTGCGTGCGGTCGACGTGCAGCCACTGCGTCGCGATGTACAGGTCCACCGAACCGTCGGACGCCGGCACCGCGAGCCCGGATTCCGGACCGAGGAACGCCTGGTCCTGCATGCCGACCTCGTACCGGCCGGTGACCACGACGTCGGCCTGGACGTCCTGCGAGCCACGCCGGATCGGCACGTGCCGCACCAGGTTCCCGCCGGGGTGCAGCGGAACGGAGTCGACCGCGGTCTCCATGTCCACCACGGGGTCGAGCACGTCGTAGACCACGGCGATCTTCTTCATCGCCCGCAGCGCGGTCTCCGGGTGGTCGGCACCGACCAGCGCGACCGGTTCGCCCTGGTAGCGCACGACGTCGACGGCCAGCACCGGCTGGTCCTTGTGCTCCAGCCCGTACAGGTTCCGCCCCGGCACGTCCGAGTGCGTCAGCACCGCGTACACGCCCGGCACCTTCAGGGCCTCGGTCAGATCGATCGACACGATCCGCGCGTACGGGTGCGGCGAGCGCAGGGTCGCGCCCCAGATCATGTCCTCGTGCCACAGGTCGGACGCGTAGGCGAACTCGCCGCGCACCTTCAGGTTGCCGTCGGGGCGCTGGGGCGACGTCCCGATGCCACCGGACACCGCGGAGGTCAGTTCGGCGGGAGTGAGGGTCATCGCGCAGCCTCCTGAAGCTTCAGACTGGCGGCGGAGAGGTCACGCGCCAGCTCGTCGGTCGACGCCGTCTGCAGGACCCCGTCCCGCACCACGACCTCACCGCCCACGATCAACAGTTTCAACGGCGGTGCAGTGCCCAGCACCAGTGCCGCCACCGGGTCCGCGATCCCCGCGTAGTCCATTCCGGACAGATCCCAGACCGCGAGGTCCGCCACCTTGCCCGGCTCGATCGACCCCAGCGAGTCCGCGCGGCCCAGGCACTGCGCGCCGCCCATCGTCGCCATCCACAACGCCTGCCGGACGTCCAACGAACGCGGTCCGCCCCGCTGCCGCGCCTGGTGCAGGGCCGCACGCAGCTCGACGACCAGCCCACCGTCCTCATTGGACGCGGCACCGTCGACGCCGAGCCCGACCGGCGCACCGGCGTCCAGCAGGTCGCGCACCGGCGCGATCCCGGTGCCCAGCCGCCCGTTGGACGTCGGGCAGTGCGCGGAACCGGTCGAGGTCGCCCCGAGCCGCTTCACCGCGTCCGACGACAGGTGCACGGTGTGCGCGAGCCACACGTCCGAACCCAGCCAGCCGAGCTGCTCGGCGTACTCGGTCGGCGTGCAGCCGTTCTCCGCCAGGCACTGCTCCTCCTCGTCCAGCGTCTCGGCGAGGTGCGTGTGCAGCCGGACGCCGTGCCGACGTGCCAGGGAAGCAGCGCCGGTCATCAGCTCCCGCGACACCGAGAACGGCGAACAAGGCCCGACGGCCACGCGCACCAGAGCGTCGTCCGCCGTCGAGTGGTAGTCGCCGATCGCCTGCTCGGTCGCGATCAACGCGGCCTCGGTGTCCTCGACCAGGTTGTCCGGCGGCAACCCCCCATCGGACTGGCCCCGGTCCATCGACCCGCGGATCGCCTCCAGCCGGATCCCGATCCGCCGCCCCGCCGACACCAGCGCGTTGAACACGTCACCGCCGCCGGACGGGAAGACGTAGTGGTGGTCGGCGGCCAAGGTGCAGCCGGTCAACGCCAGCTTGGCCAGTCCGGCCGACGCCGCGGCGTGCGTGACCGTGTCGTCCAGCCCGCGCCACACCGGATACAGCGTGGTCAGCCACTCGAAGAGCGTCGCGTCCTGCGCGAGCCCCCGCGTCGCCCACTGGTAGAGGTGGTGGTGCGTGTTGATCAGTCCCGGCGTGACCAGGCACGACGACGCGTCGACGTAGGTGTGCGACTCGTAGGGCCGAGGCGCGGGACCCGAACCGACCGAGGCGATCCGGCCGTCAGCGGACACCACCACGTGCCCAGTGGCGTGCTCGGTCCCGGACGAATCCACAGTGGACACCGCACAGCGGTCGAGAACGATCATCGGCGCGACGCCGCCAATCGCACGGCGTCCAGGATCTTCTCGTATCCCGTGCAGCGGCACAGGTTCCCGGCGAGCGCCTCGCGGATCTCCGGGTCGGACGGCGAGGGAACGCGGTTCAGCAGATCGTGCGCCGCCACGACGAGACCGGGCGTGCAGAACCCGCACTGCACCGCACCCGCCTCGACGAACGCCTCCTGCACCGGGTCCAGCTGGTCCCCGGAAGCGAGCCCCTCGACCGTCCGCACCGAACGGTCCTGCGCCTGCCCCGCCGCGACCAGGCACGCGCACACCGGCACGTCGTCCAGGTACACCGTGCAGGAGCCGCACTCGCCCTGCTCGCAGGCGTTCTTCGAACCGGGCAGCCCGAGCCGCTCGCGCAGCACGAACAGCAGCGACTCGCCTTCCCACACGTCGTCGGCCTGGCGCTGCTCGCCGTTGACCGTCACGTTCACGCGCATGCCTGCTCCCCGTCCAAGAGTTCCTGCCAGGCCCAACCCAGGGTCCTGCGCGCCATCACTGCCAGTGCGTGCTTGCGATACGCCGCCGACCCGCGCACGTCGTCGATCGGCGACGCGGCCCGCGACACCAGCTCCCCGAACTCCCGCTTCACCGAGTCCAGCAGCGGCTGGGGCGACGAGAAGTCCAGCGCTGAGGCCAGGAACTCCTCCGCCTCGTACGCCCTGCGCGGCGTGGGAGCCGCGGACCCGACCGCCGCACCGACCCTGTTCTTCTCGGGGAACAGCGAGATCGCGAACGAGCACACCGCGATCACCATGGCGTTGCGCGTGCCGACCTTGGAGAACTGTTGTGGCCCCTTGGCAGGCGCGAGGTGCACGGCCACGATCAGTTCGTCCTGCTCCAAGGCGTTCCGCTTGACTCCCAGGTAGAAGTCGACAGCGGGGATCATCCGAGTCCCGCGCACGGAGGCCACTTCGATGACGGCGTCGGACGCGAGCAGCACCGGGTGCGTGTCCCCCGCGGGGGAGGCCGCGCCGAGGTTGCCGCCGACCGTGCCCCTGTTGCGGATCTGCGGCGACCCGACGGTGCGTGCGGCCATCGCGAGGCCGGGGAGTTGCGCGCCCAACTCGTCGATGATCCGCACGTACGGCACGCCGGACCCGATCCGCAGCCCGTCGGACCACTCGCGGAGCTCGGGGATCCGGGTGAGGTCGAGCAGCGCGGCAGGGCGGCGGTGGTCGAAGTTGAGCTCCACCATGACGTCCGTGCCACCGGCGATCGGCACGGCGTCCGGCCGGGCGGCCTTCAGCTCCAACGCCTCCGCAAGCGTTTCCGGTCGAAGGAAGTCCATCGTCAGCTACCTCGGTAGGTGGAGTAGGCGAACGGCGACAGCAGCAGCGGCACGTGGTAGTGCTGTGCCGGATCGGAGTAGTCGAACGTGAGCACGACCTCGGGGAAAAAGGGCGCGGCCTCGGAGGTGTCGAAGACCAGCCGGTAGACGCCTGCCGGCAGGCCATCACCCCATCCGGTGATCCTTCCGTCGGCGTTCGTCTCGGCGGAACTCACCTCGGTCCCGTCGCGGCGCTGCAGCGACACGGTGATGCCCGCGAACGGCCTGCCGCGTGCCGCGTCCAGCACGTGCGTGGAGATCGTCACTCGCCCTCCCATCTGGTTGTGAGCCAGTACACATAGCTACAGGTCCGCACCTCTACGGCCGGGACACATGAATCAGCAGGCTCCTACACGTAACGAATTTGTGCTTTCCTACAAACACGAATGGACGAAAGTGACCTCCCATGTTGTTGCTGCGGACGTTGCTGCAGATGCCGGAACTGCGCCTGAGCCTGCACACCGGTGAGGACCAGCTCGACCGGACGGTCACCCGCGTGTACGGAACGGAGCTGCCCGACCCCAGCCGGTACCTGTCCGGCGGCGAGCTCGTGCTGTCCGGCCTGCTCTGGCACCACGGCCCGCAGGACTCCGAGACGTTCGTCCGCTCACTGGCCTCCGCCCGCGTCGCCGGCCTGGCCGCGTCCGAGACCGAGAACCGAGCCCTGCCCGACGATCTGGTCGCCGCCTGCGAACGCCACCACGTGCCGCTGCTGGAGGTGCCGGTCGACCTGTCGTTCGCCACGATCACCGAGCGCGTGTCGATGGAGCTGGTCGGCCTGTCCCGCCACCGCCGCCTGCTGAACGTCGTGGCCGAGGGCTCGGGACTGCCCGCGTTGCTGCTGGCGGGCGGCCACGAGCTGAGTGCGCCGTGCTGGGTGCTCTCCACGACCGGCCGTGTCGTGGCCGGTGGGGAGCTGCCGGAGCGCGTGTCGCTCGTGAAGGAGTTCCTGCAGGCCGACCGGCTGCCGAAGACGGTCAGGGGCGTGACGCTCGTCCCCGTCTCCGAACGCGGCGGCACCCGGCTCACCAGCTGGATCCTCGTCGTGGGCGGCGAACCGCAGCAAGAGGCCGCTGCCGAGCTCGCCTCGCTGGTCGCGCTGGAACGTCTCCGGCAGGCGCAGGGCAGACAGATCGAGAACAGGACCGCCGGGCCGCTGGTGGCCGCGGTGCTGAGCGGTTCCGCCGACGTCGAGTCGCGGCTGGCGGCGGCCGGGCTGGAGAACGCCCGGCTGCGGGTGATCAGCGCCGTGACGTCCGATCAGCGGGCCGATCTCGCCGCGGCGGTGCTGGAGGAAGCGCTGCCCCAGGCTCTGGTCACGCCCGTCGGCGACACCGTGTACGCCGTCGCCCGCGCCGACGACTCGGTGCCGGACGACGTCCGCGAGGCGATGCGCGTGATGGAGCCGGGTCTCGGGCCGTCGCGGGTGCTGGTCGGGATCAGCTCGCCGGTCGAGTCGCGCGGGTTGCGCGGCGCCGCGGAGGAAGCGACGCACGCGCGCAGGCTCGGCGAACGGCGCAGCGGCCGCACGTGCGTGGTGGCGGGTGAGGAGATCGCTCTGCACCAGCTGCTGCTCGCGGGCGTGCCGGAGGAGCTGCGGTCGTCGTTGCGGCGCAGGCTCCTGGGACCGGTGCTGGACTACGACGCCGAGCACGGGTCGGATCTCACCGGGACGCTGAAGGTGTTCCTGGACTGCTCCGGCTCCTGGACCGCCGCCGCGGCCAAGCTGCACGTCCACGTGAACACGTTGCGCTATCGGGTGGGGCGCGTGGAGGAACTGCTCGGCGTCGACCTCGCCGAGTTCGAGGCGCGCGTGGACCTCTTCCTGGCGCTGCAGGCGGGGTAACGTGGACGCATGCCCCAATCCGTTGCGGGCAACGTCGTTTTGTTCGCCATCGCCGCGGTAGCGCCCAGTGCGTTGTTCTGGGCGGTGGTCAACGTGCCGCGCGCCCTGCGCAGGCTGCGCCGCCCCGCTCTCGTGTCCGAGCATCAGCCGATCGAATGCATCGCGGCCGACCTTCGTCGCGTCCGCCGCGTGCTGTCGTGCTTCCAGCCCGGCACGTCGGCGATCAAGCGGATCGGGGCTCGTCAGGCCTACGACGAGCTGCTGAAGCAGGCCTGTTCGGCGTTGGACGTCCCGCACCGGCTCGACACGCTGCCCGAAGGCGTGGACCGCGACATCGAACGGATGCGGCTGGAAGAGTGTTTGCGGAATCTCGGGTTGTCAGTCTGATGGCTGATAGCGCTTGAGCCTTCAGGCTGATGCACGCGCACCCCTCTGTTTCCTACCGTCTCGGCCATGAAGACCGCCGCCTTACTAACGGGCCTGTTGCTCGCCGGGAGCACCGGTTGCGCGACAGCGCCCAGCATCCGCGTGGTGGTCGAGGGAACGGGCACGACGGACCGGCTGACCTACTCGTTTCCCGGTGAGGAGGAACGAACCCTGCGCAATCCCGACCTGCCGTTCGAGCGCACGGGGGCGCGCAAGGGGCGGGTCGTGATCAGGCTCGAGGGCGTGCACGGCGAGCTCACCTGCAAGATCATCATCAACGGGCGTCAGGTGAAGACCGCCACGTCCACCACGGGTGCCGCACTCGCGTGCGATCACTCGATGGCCGTCTGACGCAAGAAGAGGAAAGCCCGTAACTTCAACGTGTTGGGGAGGTACGGGTATGAGTGACGTTTTGACCGGCACCACCACAGGGGCTGTTCGATTCCGGGGGCGCGGCGGGGTGCCGCCCCAGTTCCAGCTGCCGGAGCCGCCGCGGCACTTCGTCGGCAGGCAGGAGGAACTGGCGCGGATCAGGGCCGGCGGGGTGACGGTGCTGAGCGGGCCCGCCGGGGTGGGCAAGACCGCGCTGGCGCTGAAGTGGTTGCAGGACAGGGGATCGGGACTGTACGTCGACCTGGCCGTGCGCGAGCCGGTCGAGGACCTGCTGACGGCGTTCGGGTTGAGCGACGTGGCCGCCGACGATGCAGCCGCGGTGTTCCGCAGTCTCGTCACGCGCAGGCAGTTCACCCTGTTGCTGGACAACGCGGACTCGGCCGAGCAGGTGACGCCGCTGCTGCCCGCGTCCGGCACGGTCGTCGTGACCAGCCGCGAGAGGCTGAACCTCGCGCAGGCGCAGGAGATCGACGTCGAGCCGCTCACGGACGACGGGCGCATCCAGCAGCTGCTCGATCTGTCCTATGTGGAGCTACCGGAACGGCAGGCGCGGCTCTACCGGTTGTGCGCGTGGCAGCCCGGCCCGTTCGACGTGCAGGCGGTGGCCGCGATCGCGGGGGAGCACGAGTGCGACGTCGAGGACGCGCTGGACGACCTGGTCGAGAAGTCGTTGCTGACCGAGGTGGGCGACGCCTTCAGGTTCCATGACCTCGTGCGTGCCCATGCGCGCACGAAACGCTAACAATGCAATTAGCGTGTTTAAGGCCATAGGGGGCTGATAAACGCGGAAACCTGGCGTTAAAGGGTTGTCCACAGCGGGTGGTCCCATTCGGTAATCCGAATTGGTCATATCCTTCGCGTCATGCCGAAGGATTTCCGGGCCACGACGCTCGAACGCGCCATCGGGCGGCAGCTGGCCGGGTGGCGCCACGAGCGCGAGCTCAGCCTCACCGAGGCGGGCCAGCGCGTGGGTTTCAGCAGCGCCAAGCTGTCCATGATGGAGAACGCGGTGCAGCCGTCGGCGGCCGTGGACATCATGGCGCTCGGTTATGTCTACAAGGTGCCCATCGCGGAATGGCAGGCCGTGGTGCTGCAGGCGCAGCACGCGGAACAAGTGCGCATGCGCGCGCTCACCAACACGATTAACTTCGACCCGGCCGCGGACTTCGCGAATCTGGTGTTCGAGTCGACGTTGCTACGCGTGTTCACGACGGATCTGGTGCCGACCGTCTTTCAGCTGCCCGGCTACACGCAGGCCGCGTCGCAGTCCGACGACCCGGTCCGCACGGCGCGGCTCACGATGGTGCGGGAGGCGTGGTCCACGCGGCTGGGTGACAAGGATCCGCTCGCGGTGCAGGCGGTGTTCCCCGAAGCCGTGCTGCGGCAGGTGGTCGGCGGGCCGCGCGTGATGAAGGCCCAGTTGCTGCACCTGATGGAGGTCAGCGAGCATCCGGCGGTCAGCATCCAGGTGGTGCCGCGCGGTGCCGGGGCGTATCCGGCGATGGGGTCGCCGTTCACGTTGCTGAGCTTTCCGCACCGGCAGCACAACGACGTGGTCTACCTGGAGACGTTCATCAAGGGGGAGTACGTCGAGGATCCGGGGCTGACCGAGCAGTGCGCGCAGCGGTTCGCGGAGCTGCGGCGGATCGCGCTGGGCACCGGGGAGTCGCTGGAACTGATCGCGGAGGCCGCCGCCGAGCTGTAGGACGTAGGAGGTGGCTCTGCGCGGCCGGATGATGCGAAACCCGTAACCGAGGGCGGCCCTTAGTCGATGATGAAAAGAACGGATCGACGAGCAGGGGGAGCCTCGAGTTGCAGAAGCGCCGGATCGTGGCCGGTGTCGCGCTCGCCGCGGCCGCGGTGTCATTGGTCGTCTTCCTCGTCGTGCAGGGACTCGACCGCGCGGACAAGCTGGGCAGTGTCATCAGCGCGCTCGTCGCCGTGACCAGCCTGTGGTTCCTGTTGCCGAGGCCCGGCATCGACCCGATGAGGCTGCTCGACGAGCTGAACATCGAACCGCTGCATCGCGACGATCCGCGAAAGATCGGCGAGTACACCCTGCTCGGGCGGCTGGGGCCGGGTGCGACGGGCATCGTCTACCTCGGCGTCGACCGGCGGCGGAGTCGTTTCGCGGCCGTCAAGGTGATGGGGGCCGGGCTCGCCGGCAATTCGGTCAGCCGCACGCGGTTCCAGCGGGAGATCCGGTCCGTCGACGACGTCGGCAAGGCGGCCGGCGGTGAGTTCCCGACGCTGCTCGACGCCAACGCCGACGCGGAACAGCCGTGGTTCGCCACCGAGTACCTGCCCAGCGTGACCCTGCAGGACCTGGTCTCCGCGGACAACCCGTGGCGTCCGGCGGCGGTGGCGTGGCTGGCGCGCGTGATCGCGGGGAAGCTGCGGCTCGTCCACGACAAGGGGCTGGTGCACCGCGACCTGAAGCCCGCCAACGTGCTGCTGGGTGTCGACGATCTGTGGATCATCGACCTCGGCATCGCGAAGAACTCCGAAGATCCCGGCCTCACCCGGCACGACGCCATCGGAACGGTCGCGTTCATGTCGCCGGAGCAGGCCCGCGGCATCGAGGAGGTCACCGCGGCGAGCGACGTGTTCTCGTTGGGTGCTCTGCTGGTGTACGCGGCGACGGGCGCACCGCCGTTCGGCAACGACGACGACACCCGGCGCCGGATCCTCGTCGACGAACCGGACCTGAGCGGGCTCGCGGGCTGGGACAGCGCGCTGACCGGCCTGATCCGCCGGTGTCTCGACAAGGACCCGGCACAGCGCCCGTCGCTGACCGAGATCATCGACGTGTGCAAGCGGTTTCCCGGCGCCGCGCCGGAGTGGGTTCGCGAGCAGGCGGCGCGGCGCAGGGCGGCGCTGGAGGCGGCACAGCAGCAGGAGGTTTCCTCCGCGGTTCCGTTGTGGCGTCAGGCCAGGACGCGGTGGACCGCGCTCGCGGCGGTCATCGCGTTGCTCGCGTTCGTCGTCGTGCCGATCTTCTCCTGGCCGTCGGGTGGCGGCGCCGCGGCGACGCTGCCCACGTGCACGGCGACTCCGGACACGACGCTGAACGTCGGTGTGTCCGCGGACAAGAGCGAACTGTTCAAGGAGATGGCCGCCGGTTACGGCGCCCGCTCCGCCGACGGGCACTGCGTCGGGGTCCAGATCATCGAGCTGAACTCGGGCGCCGGCGCGAACACGCTGGCGCGCGGGTGGACGGAGTCGGACGGTTTGCGTCCCGACGTGTGGTCGCCGGCTTCCAGCGAGTGGCTGGACATCGCCCGTGACCGCGCGGCGGGCAACACGAGCGCCATCGCGGCGTTGCCGACGGAGGCTCGCGGGGCGGTCGTCACGACTCCGGTGGTGATCGCCATGCCGAAGCCCATGGCGGAGGTGCTCGGCTGGCCGAGCACGAAGGAGGTCAGCTGGCGGACGCTCGCGGACCTCGCCACCGACGCGCAGGGCTGGGGCCGGTACCAGAAGGACTGGGGACCTTTCCGGCTCGGCAAGACGAACCCGAACTACTCGACCTCGGGCCTCAACGCGACCATCGGCGCCTTCCACGCGTTCCGCGCCAACACCGACGCGAGCGGACCGCTCGAGGACAGCGACGTCGACGACCCGGCCGCGCGCAGGTTCGTCCAGGACATCGAGCAGTCGATCGTGCACTACGGCGAGACGAGCCTGCACTTCATGCGCAACCTGCGCACCGCCGAACGCAGGGGGCAGGTGCTCTCCTACATCTCGGCGCTCACCATCGACGAGAGCTCCATGCTGGCCTACAACGCCGGGTACCCCAGCGGCGCACTGTCCACTGAGGACCCGAAGGAGGCCGAGCCCGCCACCAAGCTGGTCGCGATGTACCCGAAGGAAGGGACGATCTTCCACGACCACCCGTACATCGAGCTCACGTGGCCGGACATGACGAAGGCGAAGCGGGAGGTGAGCGCGGACTTCCTCCGGCACCTGCGTTCCCCGCAGGCGCAGAAGCGGTTCGGGGAGCTCGGCTTCCGCGATCCCTCGCACGCGTCGGGCGTGCTCGCCACCGAGGGCAACGGCGTGTCGCCCGGTTTCGCGGTCAAGGAGCTGCCGAAGCCGTCCGCGCACACGCTGGACAAGGTGCTGACCGCGTGGAGCGCCGTGCGCAAACCGGCGAACGTCCTGTTCGTCGTCGACACGTCCGGCTCGATGAAGTTCGGTGTGACCGCCACCGACGTCCAGAAGCAGAACTGCGAGCCCGACCTGAAACAGCGGGATCCGGCCACCCAGCACTGCCCGTCCAAGATCGAGCTGATCAAGAAGTACCGCGGCGAGATCGTCAGCGGCTTCACCGACTCCGACCGCCTGGGCCTGTGGAACTTCTCCACCACGGGCGCCGCCGGAACAGGTCCTGGTTGCCGCGGCGACCACTGCGAGCTGTCGGCGATCAGCCCGCTGAACGAGGTCAAGCGCCAGGAGATCGCGGACAAGATCAGGGCCCTGCCGGCCGAAGGCGGGACCGGCTTGTTCGACACGGTCGACCAGGCGGTCACCGTCATGCGGCAGCAGCTCGACCGGAAGGCCATCAACGCCGTCGTCCTGCTCACCGACGGCCGCAACGACAAGAGCACCGGGCTGACCCTCGACCAGCTGCTCGACCGCATCAAGGTCACGGCGGGTGCGGAGCCGGTCAGGGTCTTCACGATCGCCTACGGTTTCGCCTCCGACGAGGACGCCAGGGGACGCGACGAGCTGAAGAAGATCGCCGAGGCGACCGCGGCCGGTGCGTACGAGGCCAAGGACCCCAGCACGATCGCCGAGGACCTCGTGGCGGCGATCACGTCGAACTTCTGAGCTGCGCAGATGTCGGCTTCCTGAGAAAACTCCTGTTCGCCCGTCTGGGGCGCAAGGATCGAGGGCGCACCCTGATCCGATTGGAGGCGGCATGTACCGCAGATTCGGTGTCCTGCTCGCGGCGGTCCTGGGCGTCACGCTCACGGCCGCGGCGCCGGCCACCGCAGACGCGTCCCTGCTCGGTCCGACACAGCACTTCCCGACGGAGTTCTCCCTGCCCAACGGGTGGCAACCGGAAGGCATCGCGATCAGCGGCACCACGGCCTACTTCGGGTCGCGGGCCGACGGGTCGATCTACGCGGCGGACCTGCGCACCGGCAAGGGCGCGGTGCTGGCCAAGGGGCCGGGCACGCCGTCGCTGGGCATGAAGGTCGACGGCAAGCGCAGGTTGTGGGTCGCCGGCGGCACCGGTGGCGACGCACGGGTCTATGACACCCGCACTGGTGCGTTGCTGGCCAAGTTCCAGTTCGCGACCACGGACACGTTCGTCAACGACGTGGTGCTGACGAACAAGTCGGCGTGGTTCACCGACTCGCGCAAGGCGGTGCTTTACGAGGTGCCGCTCAGCCTCAAGCCGCACCGGACTCTGGAACTGACCGGCGATCTCGTGATCACGCCCGGCGCGGTCAACCTCAACGGCATCGTCACCGGGCTCGACGGCGGGTTGATCGCCGTGCAGAGCAACACCGGCAAGCTGTTCCGGATCGATCCCAGGAGCGGCAAATCCATCGCCATCAATTTGAGCGGTCAAACACTCACGAATGGCGACGGCCTGTTGCGTGAGGGACGGCAGTTGTACGTGGTGCAAAACAGGCTGAACAAAGTCGCGCGCTACACGCTCAGTCGTGAGGGAGCCTCGCTCGCTGCGGAACGCACGGACGCGCGGTTCGACGTGCCCACGACGGTGGCGGCGTTCGGCAAGCGCCTCTACCTGCCGAATGCCCGCTTCACCACCCCGCCGACGCCGGACACGGCCTACACCGTCGTCGCGGTGGAGCGTCCCTAGAACAGGCACGAGAACTAGCCCGTACGGGGGTTCTTGCGTTGTGAGAACCCCCGGACCGGGTGTTGCGCCGCTCACTCGACTGGGTAGCCTGCCACCGCGTAGTGCGTGTGATCGCTGTCATTGGGTAACGATGATCTCTACTTGTTACCTTATTGCAGCCGAAGGAGTGACTCGGGTTACCCGCAGCGCTAGCCGTGGGACACAGGAGACCGTGAGAGCGCTGTGAACGAGAAGAGCGGTTACACACCGACCAACTACCGGACCATTCGGTCGCGGTTGGCCGGCGTAGTCGTTGTACCAAGCGTTGTCTTGCTCGTCATGTGGGCGGTTTTCTCCTCTTACACCGTTTTCGACGGTTTCTACATGCGGTCGATCGCGTCGAACGTGCGCGAAGCCGCGATTCCGTCAGCGGACGCCTTCGCGGGGCTGCAGAAGGAACGGCAGCTGAGCCTCGTTCTGCTGAGCAGGGCACCCGGTGTCGACGCCGCGACGCTCACCCGGCAGCAGGCGCAGACCGACGAGTCGCTGCGCCGGATGAAGGAGGTCTTCGCCGACCTTTCCGGCAACTCGCCCCAGGACGTCGTCGACCGGATCAACGCGCTCAACTCGGTGCTGAACGAGCTGCCGCAGCAACGCGCGCAGGTCAAGGCAGGCACCGCGAACCCGCAGGCGGTCTACGACTACTACAACGGCCTCATGGACGCCGGTGTGTCGCTCTTCGGCCACCAGGCGCGGCTCGTGCCGGACGCGGAGGCCGGGCAGGCCGACATCCAGGCCGTGACGATCTTCCAGGCGGCCGACTGGATGTCCCGCGCCGCCACCGTTGGTTCGCGTGGGCTGCTCAACGGCAAGTTCACCCCGGCCGAACGGACCGAGTTCGTCCGGCTCATCGGCGCCTACCACTCGAGCGTCGACGCCACGATCCCGTTCGCGCTGCCGCAGCCGCGCAGTCAGTACGACGCGCTGCGGACCAGTTCCGAGTACCGGACGCTGCTCGACCTCGAGAGCCGGATCATCAACGGCGACACCGGCGTCACGGACCAGCAGTGGCGCGCGGCGGCCGGTCCCGTGCACGAGAAGCTCGTGCAGATCGCGGCCCGGCAGGCCGAGGACGGCGCCGAACTGGGCCTCGACAAGGCCAACAGCAGGCTCACCGCCGTGCTGGTCGGCAGCCTCATCGCGTTGCTCGCGGTCGTCGTCGGCATCGTGCTCGCGTTGCGCATCTCGAACCGCCTGGTCAGCAGGGCGCTGGTGACGCGGCTCGCGTCGCTGCGGGAGGACACGCTGCGGCTCGCGCAGGAACGGCTGCCGCACATCGTGGCGCGGCTGCGCGGCGGCGAGCAGGTCGACGTCCACCGCGACATGCCGCCGCTCGACTACGGCAACGACGAGATCGGCCAGGTGGCCGACGCGTTCAACACCGCCCAGTACACGGCCGTCGCGGCCGCGGTGAAGGAGACGCAGGCCCGCGAGGGCGTGAACCGGGTCTTCCTCGACATCGCGCACCGCAACCAGGGTCTCGTGCACCGGCAGCTCAAGATCCTCGACAAGCTGGAGCGCGAAGAGGAGAACCCCGAGCAGCTGGACTCGCTCTTCCAGCTCGACCACCTGGCGACGCGGGCCCGCCGCAACGCCGAGAACCTGATCATCCTCGCCGGTGAGCAGCCCGGCAGGCAGTGGCGCAAGCCGGTGCGGCTGAGCGACGTCATCCGCGCCGCCGTCGCCGAGACCGAGCAGTACGTCCGGGTCAGGGTCAACCCGGTGCCGGACCGCGCGCTGGTCGGTGTCGCGGTCGCCGACACCATCCACCTGCTCGCGGAGCTCGTCGACAACGCCACGGCCTTCTCGTCGCCGCGGTCCGAGGTCATCGTCCACTCGAGCGCCGTGCCGCACGGCATCGTGATCGAGATCGAGGACCACGGGCTCGGCATGACGCAGGAGGAACGCCTCCAGGCCAACGCGAAGCTCTCCAACCCGCCGGACTTCGAGACGATGGCGTTCCGCGGCGAGTCCCGGCTGGGACTGTTCGTCGTCGCCCGGCTCGCCGCGCGGCGGGGCATCAAGGTGGAGCTGCGCGACTCGCCCTACGGCGGCACGGTCGCGCTGTGCGTGCTGCCGCCGAACATCGTCGCCCCGCACAGCGCCGCCGGCGACATCACCGAGACCACGCAGATGCCGGTGCGGTCGTTCCACGACCAGCGCCACGGCCACCTCGAGGAACACCCGAGCTTCCCCGTGACGCTCGCGCCAGAGGTGCAGGCGGCACTGAACGCCGGAGCGCTCCCAGCCGTTTCCGCAACTGATGCATCCGTGGACGAAGAGAACCCCGTGGTGACGCCGCCGGACGGGAAGCCGGCGCTTCCCCGCCGCAAGAAGCGGCAGAACCTCGCGCCGCAGCTCATGCAGCCGGGGGAGTTGCCACACGCCGAACCGGTGACCGGCGAAAGGTCGGCAGAACGGACCCGTGACGGGCTCGCCGCGTTCCAGCGCGGCACCCGTGACGCCCGCCTGACCGACGACTGGAGATCAGAAGGAGCCCCCTCGTCATGAAGGACAACACCAGCCAGCACGGCGAACTGAACTGGTTGCTGGAGGACCTCATCCAGCGCGTGGTCGGCGCCCGTCACGCGGTCGTGCTGTCGGCGGACGGACTCCTGCTCGGCCGCTCGGCCGGGCTGTCCCGCGACGACTCCGAGCACCTGTCCGCGATGGCGTCGGCCTTCCAGTCGCTCGCCCGCGGCACCGGCCGGCACTTCGGCGGTGGTGCGGTGCGGCAGACCATCGTCGAGATGGAGCACGCGTACCTGTTCGTGACGGCGGCCGGCCACGGCGCGTGCCTCGCCGTTCTGGGCGAGGAGGACGCCGACATGGGCATGATCGCGTACGAGATGAACATGCTGGTCAAGCGAGTGGGCACGTACCTCTCGTCGGCGCCGCGCGCGGAGACCGCGACAGTCCCGTCGGCGCGTGAGTCGCGCTGATGAGCGCGCGGGAGGACTGGTGGTACGACGAGGCCGCGGGGCCGCTGGTGCGGCCCTACGCCATGGTGCGCGGCCGCACCCGGCCGAACGCGCCTGATCTGCACCTGGTGACGCAGGTCCGTGCTTCCTCGTTTGCGTCCGACCAGACGTCGCTGACGGTCGAACATCGCGAGATCATGGCCCTGTGCGCACGCCCCCTCTCGGTCGCCGAGGTCGCTGCCTACCTCGACGTGCCGCTCATCGTGGTGAAGGTCCTGCTGTCGGACCTCATCGAGCGCGGTGACGTGATCGTGCAGAACTCCTCCCCCCAGATTCCCGACAGGGATCTCCTGCAGGCCGTACTGGATGGTGTTCGTGGGATCTGATGGCCAGCTGACCGTTCCGACAGCGGTCAAGATCGTCATCGCGGGCGGGTTCGGCACCGGCAAGACCACCATGGTCGGGTCGGTGTCCGAGATCCCGCCGTTGAAGACCGAGGAGCTGCTCACCGAGGCCGGTGTGCACGTCGACGACCTGGCGGGCATCGAGGGCAAGGACACCACCACGGTGGCGCTGGACTTCGGGCGCATCACCATCAACACCAAGGTGGTGCTGTACCTGTTCGGCACGCCCGGCCAGAACCGGTTCTGGTTCATGTGGGACGAGCTGGCCACCGGTGCGATCGGCGCGGTCGTGCTGGTCGACACGCGGCGGCTCGACTCGTCGTTCCCCTCGATCGACTTCTTCGAGCACCGCGGGATCCCGTTCGTGGTGGCGGTGAACTGCTTCGACGGGGCGCAGCTGTACACGGTGGACGAGGTGCGGCACGCGCTGGATCTCGACGACGGGATCCCCGTGGTGCTCTGCGACGCGCGCGACCGGGAGTCGTCGAAGGCGGTGCTGGTCGGGCTGATCCAGCACTCGATGAACCGGCTCGAGGCAGCCGTCTAGGTGTTCGTGCTGGTAGGAGGGTGGCCGGGGGCGGGCAAGACGACCCTGGCCACCGCGCTCGGCCAGTCGCTGGGGTTGCCGGTGCTCGCCAAGGACGACGTCAAGGAAGCCCTGGCCGACGGACTCGGCCGGCCCGCCACGGTGAGCGAGTCGCGGCGGCTCGGGCGGGCGGCGGTCCTCGCGGTGCTGCGGATCGCGCGGCGCTGTCCTGGCGCCGTGGTGGACAGCACGTGGTTCGACTACACCCGGCCTCTCGTGGCGGCGTTGCCCGGTCCTGTGGTGGAGGTGCGCTGCGTCGTGCCCGTGGAGGTGGCGCGGTCGCGGTACCACGCCAGGGCCGCCGGCCGGCACGCGGGGCATCTCGACTTCGAGCGCGACGAGGCCGAGCTGTGGGGCTCGCCGGTGCTGCCGCTGGGGGTCGGGCCGGTGGTGGAGGTCGACACCTCCGGGCCGGTGGACGTTCCGGCGATCGCTGACGAGATCCGGCGAGCCGCTGGGTGTTAGATCTTCTTTCGCATGGACATCGACTCCACGTCGTAGCCACTGCGGCGGTACAGGGCGATCGCGGCGTCGTTGTCCCCGACGACGCTCAAGCCGAGCGCTGTCTTACCCTCGCGAGCGATGAGCGCCTCGACCGCCGCGAGAATGGCGGATCCGTAGCCGGACCGCCGGTACGCGGGGAAGACGTTGATGTCGTACAACCACGCGGTGGTTGCCGACGCCTGGCTCGGGTCCGGGCCGACCCACGCGTTGCCCACCGCCTCGCCGGACTCGTTCTCGGCGGTCAGCAGGTGATGGCCCGCGGTGTCGAGGCCGCCGGGGAGGAACCTCGCGGTGCCGCTCCGAACGCGCTCGCGCGCGACTTCCTCCGGCATCACCCTGCTGAGCGCGCGCACCGACTCGGCCTCGCGGTGGTCAGTCGCGGCCCGGTACTCCGCCGCCGTCATCTTCCGCAGCGTCACCTGCTGCATTGCCATACCCCCGTCGACCTGAAGCGCGTCCGCACCGAGCGGACGCGCTCCGGGTCAGCTCACTTCGCGTAGTTGTGGAAACCGCGCCCTGACTTCTTGCCCAGCAGGCCCGCGTCCACCATGCGCAGCAGCAGCGGCGGCGGCGAGTACAGCGGCTCCTTGAACTCGTCGTACATCGACTCGGCGATGGCCTTGGTGGTGTCGAGGCCGATCAGGTCGGTGAGGCGCAGCGGGCCCATCGGGTGGGCGCAGCCGAGCACCATGCCGTTGTCGATGTCGTCGGCGGAGGCGAAACCGGACTCCAGCATGCGGATCGCGGAGAGCAGGTACGGGATCAGCAGCGCGTTGACCACGAAGCCCGCGCGGTCCTGGGAGCGGATGACCTCCTTGCCCAGCACACCGCGCACGAACGCCTCGGCGCGGACCTGGGTGGTAGCGCCGGTCAGCAGGGACGGCACGATCTCGACGAGCTTCAGCACGGGCACCGGGTTGAAGAAGTGCACGCCGATGACCTGTTCGGGGCGGCCGGTGGCCATGCCCAGCTTCATGATCGGGATGGACGACGTGTTGGACGCGAAGATGGCGTCCTCGTCCTTCACGACCTTGTCGAGCGCGGTGAAGACCTCGGTCTTGATCTGCTCGTTCTCGGCGACCGCCTCGACCACGAACTGCCGGTCGGCGAACTCGCCGATGTCGGTGGTGAACCGGATGCGGCCCAGAGCGGCCTCTCGGTCGTCCTCACTGAGCTTGCCGGCCTTGACGCCCCTGGCCAGCGACGAGGCGATCCGCCCCTGCGCCGCCTCGGCCGCACCCGCGTTGACCTCGGCGACGATGACGTCGAGGCCGGCGCGGGCGCTCACCTCGGCGATTCCGGAGCCCATGAGGCCGGAACCGACGACTCCCACACGTTGAATGTCACTCACGCGCCCGATCCTGCCACGAACCGCTCGAACCTCGATGAACGGCGCATTCGTCCACCTCAGGTGAACGAATGCGCCGTTCATCACGAACGTGACGCGGGAGGTCAGATCGAGTCGAGCTCCCGCTCGATCGCCGCCAGTTCCTCCGGCGATCCCTGGACCTTGGGTCCCTTGAACCACTTCCGCGCGGAGACCAGCCACCAGACTCCGGCGAACCCGAGGACCACGAGCACCGCGATCGGCGTGTAGTTGAACGTCTTGGCCGTCACGGGACTTGCCTGGGGGAGCATGAACAGCACGCTGATGAACACGACCCAGGCCACCGCCACGACGCCGATGGGCTTGCTCCACCTGCCCAGGTGCCACGGTCCGCGTTCGAACCGCTCGCCCTGCAGCAGCCGCAGCAGTGTGGGCAGAACGTAGGCGATGTAGAGGCCGATCACCGCGATGGACGTGACCGCCGCGTACGCCGTCGCGTTCCACAGGTAGGGCAGGCCGAGCACGAACGCGCCACCCGCCGCCAGCCAGATCGCGTTCGTGGGTGTGCGGGTGCGCTTGTTGATCTTGTGCCAGAACGCCGACGCCGGCAGCGCGCCGTCGCGGGAGAAGGCGTAGATCATGCGCGAGTTCGCGGTCACCGACGACATGCCGCAGAACAGCTGGGCGCCGATCGCGATCAGCAGCAGGAGCTTGCCGCCGGTGACGCCCAGGGCGTCGATGAAGATCTGGGCCGGTGGCACGCCGGTCGTGCTGGCCAGCGCGCCGTCGTAGTCGCGGATGGCGAACGTGATGCCCACCAGCAGCACCCAGCCGGCGATCAGGGACACGACGATCGACATGACGATGCCGCGCGGGCCGCTGCGGGCCGCGTCGTGCGTCTCCTCGGTCATGTGCGCCGAGGCGTCGTAGCCGGTGAAGGTGTACTGGGCCAGCAGCAGACCGAGCAGTCCGACGTAGAACGCCGACGACCAGCCGGTGTTGTTCACGAAGTGCGTGAAGACGAACGAGGCGGACTGGTGTTCCGAGGGCAGGAACACCAACGCGCCGACGATCACCAGCACGCCGATGATGTGCCACCACACGCTGACGTCGTTGAGCAGCGCGACCAGCTTGACGCCGAACGTGTTCAGCAGGCCGTGCAGCAGCAGCACGCAGCCGAAGATCAGGATCGTGTGCGGGGGTGTGGCGGCGTAGCCGAACTGGAGGTCCAGGAAGGCGTTGATGAAGAACGCGGCACCGAAGTCGATGCCCGCCGTCACCGCGACCTGGCCGAGGAAGTTGAACCAGCCGGTGAACCACGACCAGGCGGCGCCGTTGCTCGGCGCGAGCTTCGCCGCCCAGTAGTACAGCCCGCCCGCGGTCGGGTAGCTGGAGCAGACCTCCGCCATCGCGAGGCCGACGATCAGGGTCATCAGGCCGACGAACGGCCAGCCCCACACGATGAGCGCGGGACCACCGGTGTTCATGCCGAACCCGTACAGGGTCAGGCAACCGGACAGGATCGAGATGATCGTGAAGGACACGGCGAAGTTGGAGAACCCGGACATGGTCCGGGACAGCTCCTGGGCGTAACCGAGCTCGTGCAGCCGCTGCTCGTCGGCGGACCGCCCCGCGGTGGGCGGACTGTCTGCTTCGTGACTCATCGGGGTCCTCCTCATTGGACTCCGTCCAGTCCTTTAGACGGTGGTTGAGGGTGGCGCCTGTCACTCGTTGGTGTCAAGATGGTGCCGCCAATGGCTCGCAGACATACCTTTGGAGGAACGCGGGATGCTGACCGTCGAGGAGTTGCGCGAGGCCGTGGACACCGGTGAGATCGACACCGTCCTCGTCGCGATCGTGGACATGCAGGGACGGCTGCAGGGCAAGCGGTGCGCGGCGCGGTACTTCCTCGACGAGGTGCTCGGGCACGCCGCGGAGGGCTGCAACTACCTGTTGGCCGTCGACGTCGAGATGAACCCGGTCAGCGGCTACGAGATGTCGTCGTGGGAGCGCGGCTACGGCGACTTCGTGATGAAGCCCGACCTCTCCACGCTGCGCCGCATCCCGTGGCACGAGGGCACCGCGCTCGTCATGTGCGACGTCGTCTGGGAGAACGGCGACCCCGTCGTCGCGTCGCCCCGGCAGGTCCTGCGCAGGCAGCTCGACCGGCTGGCCGCTCTCGGGCTGGACGCGTACGTCGGCACCGAACTGGAGTTCATCGTCTTCGACGACACCTACGAGCAGGCGTTCAACGCCGGCTACCGCAACCTGACGCCGTCGAACCAGTACAACGTCGACTACTCGTTGCTCGGCACCGCGCGCGTCGAGCCGTTGCTGCGCGCGATCCGCAACGGCATGGCCGGCGCGGGCATGACGGTCGAGTCGGCCAAGGGGGAGTGCAACCCCGGCCAGCACGAGATCGCGTTCCGCTACACCACCGCCCTGCAGACCTGCGACAACCACGCGATCTACAAGACAGGGGCGAAGGAGATCGCGGCGCAGCAGGGCAAGTCGCTCACGTTCATGGCGAAGTACAACGAACGCGAGGGCAACTCCTGCCACATCCACCTGTCGGTGCGTTCCACCGACGGCGAACCCGTGTTCGCCGAGGGGCACGGCATGTCGAAGTTGATGAAGCACTTCCTCGCCGGTCAGCTGGCCGCGCTGCGGGAGTTCACCTACTTCTTCGCGCCGAACATCAACTCCTACAAGCGTTTCGTGAAGGGCTCGTTCGCCCCGACCGCGGTGGCGTGGGGCCGGGACAACCGCACGTGCGCGCTGCGGGTCGTCGGCCACGGGCAGTCGCTGCGGTTCGAGAACCGGGTACCCGGTGGCGACGTGAACCCGTACCTGGCCGTCGCGGCGCTGATCGCGGCCGGTCTGCACGGGGTAGAGAAGGAGCTGGAGCTCGAGGACGAGTTCGTCGGCAACGCCTACGCGTCGGACCGGCCGACCGTGCCGACGACGTTGCGACAGGCCGCGGAGCTGCTGGCGGCCAGCGACATCGCGCGGGAGGCGTTCGGCAAGGATGTCGTCGACCACTACCTGAACGCGGCCAAGGTCGAGCTGGACGCGTTCGAGGCGGCCATCACGGACTGGGAGAAGGTGCGCGGGTTTGAGCGCCTCTGAACCGCTGATCGGCATCAGCACGTACCTGGAGCGCACGCGCTTCGGGCTCTGGGACGTGGAAGCCGCGGTGCTCCACCGCGGCTACCTCGACTGCGTGGTGAAGTCGGGCGGCAACCCCGTCATGCTGCCGCCGGTGGGCACGTGGACCGCCGAGACCATCGGGTTCCTCGACGGACTGGTGATCGCGGGCGGCGCGGACATCGACCCCGCCGCCTACGGTGCCGAGCCGCATCCGATGACCGGTGAGCCGCGCCGCGACCGCGACGACGCGGAGTTCGCCCTGGTGGAAGCCGCGCTGAAGCTCGACCTGCCGGTGCTCGGCGTGTGCCGCGGCATGCAGGTGCTCAACGTGGCGCTGGGCGGCACGCTGCACCAGCACATCGAGGGCCACAACGAGGCGCCCGGCGTCTTCGGGCACACCGGCATCACGGTCACGCCCGGCACGCGGCTGCACGCGATCCTGGGCGACCACACCACCGTGCAGTGCCACCACCACCAGTCGCTGGACCGGATCGCCGACGGGCTCCGCGTCACCGCGAAGGCGCCCGACGGCACCGTCGAGGCGGTCGAGATGGAGGGTGCGCGGTTCGTCGTCGGCGTGCAGTCGCATCCCGAACAGGACATCGAAGACCTGAGGCTGTTCAAGGCCCTCGTGGACGTGTCAAGGAGAAGAGCGTGACCTTCGACGTCATCAACCCGGCCACGGAGAAGGTCGTGCGGTCGGTGCCGCACACCTCTCTGGAGGAGACCGACGCCGCGATCGTCAAGGCGCACAAGGCGTTCGAGACGTGGCGGGCCGTCGCGCCCGGTGACCGCGCCCGGCTGCTGCGCCGGTTCGCGGAGCTCGTCGACGCGCACAACGAGGAACTGGCGCGGCTGGAGGTCGAGAACTCCGGGCACACCATCGGCAACGCGCGGTGGGAGGCGGGCAACGTCCGCGACGTGCTGCAGTACTACGCGGGTGCGCCGGAACGGTTGTTCGGCAAGCAGATCCCGGTCCCCGGCGGTCTGGACGTCACGTTCCACGAGCCGCTCGGCGTCGTCGGCGTGATCGTGCCGTGGAACTTCCCGATGCCGATCGCGGGCTGGGGCTTCGCACCCGCGCTCGCGGCGGGCAACACCGTCGTGCTCAAGCCCGCCGAGCTCACGCCGCTGACCGCGATCCGGCTCGGCGAGCTGGCCCGCGAGGCCGGCATCCCCGAGGACGTCTTCCAGGTGCTGCCGGGCAAGGGCAGCGTCGTCGGCAACCGGTTCGTCACGCATCCGTTGGTGCGCAAGGTCGTCTTCACCGGCTCCACGGGCGTGGGCAAGCAGATCATGGCGGGCTGCGCGGACCAGGTGAAGCGGGTGACGCTGGAGCTGGGCGGCAAGTCGGCGAACATCGTCTTCGCGGACTCCGACCTGGAGAAGGCCGCCGCGACCGCGCCGTACGGGGTGTTCGACAACGCCGGGCAGGACTGCTGCGCGCGTTCGCGGATCCTCGTCCAGGCCAGCGTCTACGACCGGTTCATGGAGCTGCTGGAGCCCGCGGTCAAGGGCGTGAAGGTCGGTGAGCCCGGCGACGAGGCGACCGAGATGGGGCCGCTCATCTCCGCGGCGCACCTCGGCAAGGTGGCGTCTTACGTCCCAGACGACGCGCCCGTCGCGTTCCGCGGTTCGGCGCCGGACGGACCGGGCTTCTGGTTCCCGCCGACGGTTCTCACTCCCGAACCCGGCGACAGGACCGTCACCGAGGAGATCTTCGGACCGGTCGTCGTCGTGCTGCCGTTCACCGACGAGGCCGACGCGATCAGGATCGCGAACGACTCCGAGTACGGCCTGTCCGGTTCGATCTGGACTCAGGACGTGGGCAGGGCGATCCGGGTGTCGCGTGCCGTCGAGGCCGGGAACCTGTCGGTGAACTCGCATTCTTCCGTCCGCTACTGGACACCGTTCGGCGGCGTGAAGCAGTCCGGGCTCGGTCGCGAGCTCGGCCCGGACGCGCTGGACGCCTTCACCGAGGTCAAGAACGTCTTCATCGCAACCTGACAGGAGAAGAAATGGTGCAGCGACTCGAGGGCCGCGTGGCCGTCGTGACGGGTGGCGGCAGCGGCATCGGACTCGCGACCGTGCGCAGGTTCGCGAGCGAGGGTGCGAAGGTCGTCGTGGCCGATCTCGACCCGGCGACGGGCAAGGCGGCCGCCGACGAGGTCGGCGGGCTGTTCGTCCAGGTCGACGTGACCGATGAGGAACAGGTCAAGGCGCTCTTCCAGACCACTGTGGACACTTACGGCAAGCTGGACATCGCGTTCAACAACGCCGGTATTTCGCCGCCCGACGACGACTCGATCCTGACGACGGGCATCGAGGCGTGGGAGCGCGTCCAGAAGGTGAACCTGACGTCGGTTTATTTGTGTTGCAAGTACGCCATCCCGCACATGCAGGCCAACGGCAAGGGTTCCATCATCAACACGGCGTCGTTCGTGGCGACGATGGGCGCGGCGACGTCGCAGATCTCCTACACGGCGTCGAAGGGCGGTGTGCTGGCGATGTCGCGTGAGCTCGGTGTGCAGTTCGCGCGCGAAGGCATCCGGGTGAATGCGCTTTCCCCTGGCCCGGTCAACACTCCGTTGCTGCGTGAACTGTTCGCGAAGGACCCGGAGCGGGCCGCCCGGCGTCTCGTCCACGTGCCGCTCGGCCGGTTCGCGGAACCTGAGGAAATCGCCGCCGCTGTCGCGTTCCTGGCGTCGGACGACTCCTCGTTCATGACGGCGTCGAACTTCCTCGTGGACGGCGGCATCGCCGGCGCGTACGTGACACCGCTCTAGCGATGATGGAGCACGCGCAGGAGGCGTTGTTCCGCCCGGTGCGGGCGGGCAACGCCTTCGAGGAGACCGTCGAACGGCTCATGCAGGCCATCCGGCTCGGCGTCGTCGCGCCGGGTGAGCGGCTGCCGTCCGAACGGGAACTCGCCACCCGGCTCGGAGTGAGCCGGGTGACCGTGCGTGAAGCCATCAGATCGTTGCAGGAGAACAACTACGTCGAGTCCCGCAGGGGCCGCTACGGCGGCACGTTCGTCAACGACGTGATCCCGAAGTCCGCGCCCGGCAAGGAGTTCGGCGACATCCACGACGCGCTGACGTTGCGGAAAGTCCTGGAAACAGGCGCTGCGGAATCCGCAGCGGGTCGTTCACTGGGGTCGGCAGAACGTCGCGGGCTGCGCGTGCGGCTGGAAGAGGCGTCGACCGCGTCGCTCGCGGAATACCGGCGCAAGGACTCGCGGCTGCACCTCGCGATCGCCGAGGCGACCGGGTCGGCGTCACTCACCGCCGCCGTGGCGGAGTCCAGGATGCGCGTGAACGAGCTGCTGGACACGATTCCGCTGCTGGAGCCGAACCTCGCGCACTCCAACGCGCAGCACGAACGCATCATCACCTCCATTTTGGACGGAGACCCGGTCGCGGCGCGCCAGGCGATGGCGGAACACCTCGACGGCACGGCGTCGTTGTTGCGCGGCTTTTTGGTCTGACCGGTCAGACTCCCGCTACGGGAGCAGTGAGAGTGGGTACGCGGCGGGAAACGGGTAATGTGAAAACGTTTACAGGTTCGGTTGTCCCGTTGTCATGCGAATTCCGCATGGAACAAGGCTTGGCGTGGGGCAAGCGGGCCGTTACCGTCCGAATACCTCGGGGACTTGCAGCGCGAGGAGCTGTTGATGCCAGGGTTGCGCAAGGTGTTTCGCGACGCCATGGGCCGGGTGCACTCACTCCGTGTCTTGTCCGAAGCGGGCTTGGTGAGTCTCACGAACTTCAAGATGTCCGTGCAGGCGTTGAAAGAGGTCAAGATCTGGGGGCCGAACGTCTCGGCACTGCGCCGTTCGGTGCGGCTGAACCCGGACGGTGTCGCGATCGTCGACGAACGCGGTTCGGTCACCTACCGGCAGCTCGACCGGCGGTCCACCGCGATCGCGCAGGGCCTGCGCGCGCTGGGGGTGCAGCACACCCACATCGTGGCGCTGATGTGCCGCAACCACCGCGGAATGGTCGAGTCGTTGCTGGCGTGCGCGAAGCTCGGCGTGCGCGTGCTGCTGGTGAACACGGGTTTCGGCGCCCCCGTCGTGCTCGATCTCCTGCAACGCGAACGCGCGTCGCTCGTGATCCACGACGAGGAGTTCACCCCGCTGTTCCACCAGCTGCCGCCGTCGATCCCGCGCTGGCTCGCGTGGTCGCGCGACGGCCTCGACCGTCGCACCCCGACACTCGACCAGCTGGTGGCGAAGGCGCCGCGCGGAGAGCTGGAACCGCCGCGCGAGCCCGGTGTCGTCATCCAGCTGACGTCGGGAACCACCGGCGTGCCGAAGGGAACGGCCCGCGAGATCAAATCGGTGCTGACGGCGTCGGACTTCCTCGACCGCATTCCCATGCGGTCGGGTGAATCGACTTTCATCGCCGCGCCGATCTTCCACTCGGTCGGCTACTCGCACCTGACGCTCGCCATGTCACTCGGTTCGCGCGCGGTGCTGCAACGCCGGTTCGACCCGCGCAAGACGCTGTGGTCGGTGCAGGGCCAGCGCTGCACGACGATCGTGCTGGTGCCGACGATGCTGCAGCGCATCATGGAGCTCGACCGGTCGGTGATCGACTCGTACGACCTCTCGCACCTGCGCGTGGTGTTCTGCTCCGGTTCGACGCTGCCGACCGACCTCGTGCACCGCACGCAGGCCGTGCTGGGACCGGTGCTCTACAACCTCTACGGCTCAACGGAGGTCGCGGTCGCCACCGTCGCCACGCCGGAGGATCTCGCGGTCGCGCCGTCGAGCGTCGGCATGCCACCGCACAACTGCATCGTGCGGCTCTACGACAAGGACGGCAACCGGATCACCCGCTCGTTCGTGACGGGCCGGATCTTCGTGCGCGGTTCGCTCACCGTCGACCTCTACACGGACGGTTCGGCGAAGGAGAGCATCGACGGCCTCGTCGCGACCGGCGACCTAGGCCACTTCGACCCGAGCGGGCGGCTGTACTTCGACGGCCGCGAGGACGACATGATCGTGTCCGGCGGCGAGAACGTGTACCCCGTCGAGGTGGAGAACCTGCTGATGACGCACTACCGGGTGCGTGACGCGGCGGTGCTCGGCGTGCCGGATCCCGAGTACGGGCAACGGTTGCGCGCGTTCGTGGTGCCGGTGGCGGGCGCGCGGATCGACGTGAAGGAACTGCGCGAGTTCGTGCGGACCCGGCTGGCGCGGCACAAGGTTCCGCGCGAGGTCGTGGTCGTGCCGCAGCTGCCGCGCAACGCGACGGGGAAGGTGCTGCGGCGTCAGCTGCTGGCGATCAGGCTGGGGCCGCAACAGGCCTCGCAGTGAGGTTGTGGGCGGAACGCACGCCGCGGCAGAACGAGGGGGACTAATCCGGCCGTGGCGCGCGTTCCTGGTTTTGGGGAGCGCACGACCCGCGTCGTCGGGGACTCGGGCAGAACGCGGGTCGTGCGCTCGGTCGGGTCACCGCTCGAAGCGGTCGCCGCGGTCGCCGTGGTCGCTGAACGGGCCGCGCTGCTCGAAGCGGTCGGGTCCGCGGTCGCCGCGGTCGTGGACGCGGACGTGGCCGGGTCCCCGGTGGTCGACGCGGTTGGCCGCGATCGCGCCCACGATGCCGCCGCCGAGGACGAGTCCCAGCAGGCCGGCGGCGACGAGCTGGGTGGCTCGGTGGCCGGCGAAACGGCGGAACCTGCCGGGGGCTGCCGGGGGCGCGGGTGGAGGGATCGGGGCCGCTGCGTGGGGTGCGGCGGGTGCTTCCGCGGCGGTGGCGGCGGGTTGTTCGGTGGTGGCCTGCGGTCCGGTGGCTGCGGCCTGCGCGCCCGTGGGCTGTGATGCGGCGGCTGCGGACTGCTCGGCCGTGGCCTGTGGTCCGGGCTGGACCGGCTGCTCGGCGGTCGGCTGCGGCCCCGGCGCGGCCGGCTGCTGCGGACCAGGCGTGGCCGATGCGTCGGCGGGCAGCGGGGTCGTTGTCTGCTCGGGTGCAGGCCGGGCTGCCTGCGGGTGGTCTTTCGGCGGCTCCGGCGGTCCCGGCGCCTGTCCCTGCTCGCTCATGTCCTCAACGATGCGCCGTTCGGCTGAGCTGAGCCTGACAGCCACCTGTTCGTTTCCTGAAGCCCGCCGGCGTCGCGCGCGGAGTTCAGGATCGGGCGGGAGGCGGCGAAGACGTGCCGCTGGTCGGCGTAGGTCGCGCCGAAGAGCTCGGGGTCGAGCACGCCCGACCACACGAAGTGCAACGTCGTGCGCGTGCCGTCACGGGCGTCGCGGCGCGCGTAGTGGTCGCGCAGGTCGGCGTACAGCAGGCGCAGCTCGTCCCGGTTGGACTCGGTGAGGCGAACCGGGCATTCGACCACCAGGTCTGGCATGGGGTGCTCCTTACGGCGGCGGGCCGGGCACACAGACTGCTCGCCCCGCCCGCCGGGGCGCATCCGAAAAACCACTCAGAACCGGTTGCGTATGAACCGTGGGCGACAAATCACCAGGTCGAGTTAACCGCTTGCCCCCACCCGGTTCGATGGAGCCATGGAACTCGTACCGCTCCGCAAGGAGTTCGCCGCGCAGATGCACGCGGGCGGACCCGACGACGCCGAGGTCAGGAAGCTGACCGGCACGCACGCCACGTTCACGTTGGAGGACTACGAGGCGTACATCGAGCGGACGCTGAACGACCCCAACCGCTACACCCGCGCCATCACCGAGGACGGGAAGTTCCTCGGCGAGGTCGTGCTCACGATCAATCCGCACAACCGGTCGGCCGGCATGCGGATCTTCCTGCAGGACGGCTTCGGCAAGGGCTACGGCACCGCCGCGATCAAGCACGTCCTCGATCACGCGTTCAACGAGCGCGACCTCCATCGGGTGGACCTGGAGGTGTACGAGTTCAACGAGCGGGCGATCCACGTCTACCAGAAGTGCGGCTTCCGGGAGGAGGGGCGGCTGAGGGACGCCCTGCTCTGGGAAGGCGAGTTCTACGACGCGATCGTCATGTCCATCTTGAGCACCGATAGCATCTGATCCGAAAACCCGAACTTCGAGCTAGGAGTCATCGTGTCCGAGTCGCGCCCAGCAGTCGCCCAGAACCCGCCTCGCGTGGTGGTTCCGGCTGGGACGACGGCGGGCACGGCCGTGCGCGAGGCCGGGCTCCCCGGCAAGGGCTCGGACGCGATCGTCGTCGTGCGCGACGCCGAGGGCCACCTGCGCGACCTGTCGTGGACCCCGCAGGTCGACGTCGAGGTCGAGGCCGTCGCCGCGGACACCGAGGACGGCCGCAGCGTCATCCGCCACTCCGCCGCGCACGTGCTGGCGCAGGCGGTGCAGCAGCAGTTCCCCGAGGCCAAGCTCGGCATCGGCCCGCCCGTGAAGGACGGCTTCTACTACGACTTCCAGGTCGACAAGCCGTTCACCCCGGAAGACCTGCAGGCGCTCGAGAAGCGCATGAAGCAGATCATCAAGGGCTCGCAGCGGTTCTCCCGCCGGGTGGTCGAGTCGGTCGACGCGGCGAAGGCGGAGCTCGCGAAGGAGCCGTTCAAGCTGGAGCTCGTCGACATCAAGAGCGACGTCGACACCAGCGAGGTCATGGAGGTCGGCGGCGGCGAGCTGACGATCTACGACAACCTCGACCCGCGCACCGGCGAGCAGGTGTGGGGCGACCTGTGCCGCGGCCCGCACGTGCCGACCACCAGGCACATCCCGGCGTTCAAGCTGACCCGCGTGGCCGCCGCCTACTGGCGCGGCAACGAGAACAACCCGCAGCTGCAGCGCATCTACGGCACCGCCTGGGAGTCGCAGGAGGCGCAGGACGCGTACCTGGAGCGGCTGGCCGAGGCCGAGCGGCGTGACCACCGCAAGCTGGGTGTGGAGCTCGACCTGTTCTCGTTCCCGGACGAGATCGGCTCCGGTCTCGCGGTGTTCCACCCCAAGGGCGGCATCATCCGCAAGGCCATGGAGGACTACTCCCGGCAGCGGCACACCGAGGCTGGCTACGAGTTCGTCTACTCGCCGCACATCACCAAGGGCAACCTGTTCGAGGTCTCCGGCCACCTCGACTGGTACCGCGACGGCATGTACCCGGCGATGCACCTCGACGCCGAGCTCAACGAGGACGGAACGGTCCGCAAGCCCGGCCAGGACTACTACCTCAAGCCGATGAACTGCCCGTTCCACGACCTGATCTTCAAGTCGAGGGGCCGTTCGTACCGCGAGCTGCCGCTGCGCATGTTCGAGTTCGGCTCGGTGTACCGCTACGAGAAGTCCGGCGTGGTGCACGGCCTCACCCGAGTGCGCGGCATGACGCAGGACGACGCGCACATCTTCTGCACCCGCGACCAGATCCGCGACGAGCTGAAGTCGCTGCTGACGTTCGTGCTGGACCTGCTGCGCGACTACGGCCTGGACGACTTCTACCTGGAGCTCTCGACCAAGAACCCGGAGAAGTACGTGGGTGCGGACGAGATCTGGGACGAGGCGACCGAGACGCTCGCCTCCGTCGCGCAGGAGTCCGGCCTGGAGCTCGTGCCGGATCCGGGTGGCGCCGCGTTCTACGGCCCGAAGATCTCGGTGCAGTGCCGTGACGCGCTGGGCCGCACCTGGCAGATGTCGACCATCCAGCTCGACTTCAACCTGCCGGAGCGGTTCGAGCTCGAGTACACCGGCCCGGACGGCTCCCGCCAGCGCCCGGTCATGATCCACCGCGCGCTGTTCGGTTCGGTGGAGCGGTTCTTCGGCGTGCTGACCGAGCACTACGCGGGCGCGTTCCCGGCGTGGCTCGCGCCGGTGCAGGTCGTGGGCATTCCGGTGACCTCGGAGAACGCCGACCACCTGTTCGCGGTGCGCGACCTGCTCAAGCGCCAGGGCATCCGGGTCGAGGTCGACGCGTCCGACGACCGCATGCAGAAGAAGATCCGCAACCACACCATGCAGAAGGTGCCGTTCATGCTCCTGGCCGGTGCCAAGGACGTGGAAGCCAATGCGGTGTCGTTCCGGTTCCGCGACGGCACGCAGATCAACGGCGTTCCGGTGGAACGGGCCGTCGAACAGATCGTCGAGTGGGTTCAGCGCCGGGAGAACGCCTCGCCCACGGCGGAACTTCTCTCGTGACGCCTGAGTTTTCCGAACAGGACGGGGTCGGGGTCCACGACGCATTGCAGCGTTTGTGGACCCCTCACCGCTTGTCTTATGTGAAGGGTGAGGGGAAGGCTCTCGGCGACCAGCCGGAAGGCTGCCCGTTCTGCCGCGTTGTCGAGTTGGACGACTCGGCGGGCCTGATCATCGCGCGCGGCGCCGAAGTCTTCGCTGTTTTGAACCTCTACCCGTACAACCCCGGTCATCTGATGGTGTTGCCGTATCGCCATGTGCCGGACTACACGGATCTGACGCTGTCGGAGACCACGGAGTTCGCCGCGTTCACGCAGAAGGCGATGCGGGTCGTGCGGCACGTCGCGGCGCCGCACGGGTTCAACATCGGCATGAACCAGGGCGTGGTGGCGGGGGCCGGAATCGCCGCTCACCTGCACCAGCACGTCGTGCCGCGGTGGGGCGGGGACGCGAACTTCATGCCGGTCATCGGGCACACCAAGGTGTTGCCGCAGCTCCTGGGGGAAACCCGTCAGCTGCTGGCGGAGGGCTGGAAGGCCGTCGACTGAGAACATCCCGCTAAACATCGCGTTTAGCGGGGCGCCCGCATGCTTGAAACCCGGACCAATTCCTGGACAAAAGAGTGACAAAAACCACCCACGTTGTCCGCACCGGACAATCGACGCGGTTTCCAGGTCGCACGGAATAGCGTCGTTGCAACTTTTGGGTGCTTTTGGTCAACCGATCGAGACGAAATGCCAGCACAAAGCGATTCCAGGTAGGTGAGATCACCCACCTGGAGGTGTCAAGGGTGAGTCAAGTCCCCGCCGATGGCCGATCGTCTGACCGTGCACAGATGGTTACGGTGCGAACATGACCGCACCTGAGCGTTCGCGATTAGCGAGAGAACGGCTTTCGCGTGAACTACGCCGGTTGCGCACCGAGGCGAAGATGACCGGCACGGCCACCGCCCGTGCCACCGGGATGAGCCAGTCCAAGCTGTCGAAGATCGAGAACGGCATGCTGCTCCCGTCCGTCACGGATGTGGAGCGTCTCGTCGCCGAACTGGCCGCGACGAGAGAGACGCGCATCGAACTGGTCGAACTCGCCAGGTCGCTGCACGCGGAGGCGGAAACCCGCCGCGTCGTGCTGCACCGAGGGGCGCACCGCCACCAGCAGACGATCAGCCGCGTGGAGGCCCGTGCTGCGACGTCGAGGTTCTTCCAGGTCAACCTGGTCCCCTCGCTGCTGCAGTCCGAGTCCTACCTGAGGATCGTGCTGGGGACGATGCCGCAGTCCGAACAGGAGGCCGCCGTCGCAGCGCTGCGGATCCGGCGTTCGCGCATGGACGACCTGGCGAAGCAGTTCGTGTTCGTGCTGACCGAGAGCGCGCTGCGCTGGCGGATGGGCTCGGCGGACCTGATGGCGGAACAGGTCGAGCACCTGGCCGCGATCCAGCGCCGCCCGAACGTCCGTCTCGGCGTGGTGCCGTGGTCGGCCGACGCGAACATGGTCGCGCTGCACGGTTTCCACATCTACGACGAACGTGTTGTCACGGTCAGCGTGCTGACCGGCAACGCCACCATCACCGATCCGCTGGACGTGCGCGAGTACCTCGCGTTGTTCGGCCGGCTGGAGCGGCTGGCGGTGCGGGGGGAGGAGCTGCAGGCCTTGCTGAAACGGATCGCCGAGGACCACCGCAGGCTCGGCTAGAGGGGTACAGGGGATCTCTCGTGGGTGCCGCCTCACCCGCGAGCAGCGAGTTTCAGCAGTCCAGCTAGGCTGCGACACGCCATGCTGAACATCTTCGCTCGCGCGTCCGTCTCGCGCGTCACCGATCCGATCGGGGCGTGGTTGCTGGCGCGTGGCCTCACGCCCAACGTCGTCACCGTGATCGGCACGGCCGGCGCCGTCGCGAGCGCGCTCTGGTTCATCCCCCGCGGGCAGCTGTTCGTCGGCTGCGCGCTGGTGACGTTCTTCGTGCTGCTCGACCTGATCGACGGTGCGATGGCTCGCGCCCAGGGGCCCACGAGGTTCGGTGCCGTGCTCGACGCGACCTGTGACCGCATCGCGGACGGGGCCCTGTTCGCCGCGCTCACCTGGTACGCGTTCGCGAGCGGCAACCGGTGGACGGCTGCGGCGGGCTTCATCTGCCTGGTGGCCTCGCAGGTCATCTCCTACGTGAAGGCGCGCGCCGAGGCGTCCGGGCTCAGCGCCGACGGCGGGCTGGCCGAGCGGGCCGAGCGGTTCATCGTCGCCCTCGTCGGTGCCGGTGTGCAGGGGCTCGGCGTGCCGCATCTCATGGACATCTCGTTGTGGCTGCTCGCGGTCATGACGGTGGCGACGGTGATCCAGCGCGTCCTGGCCGTGGCCAAGTCGGCGCGGGAGGCCGCGTGAACCTCGCGACGCTCGGATACACCGCCGGGTGGCGGCTCATCCGCCTGTTGCCGCAGTCGTGGGCTCGCGCTTTGTTCCGGCTCGGCGCGGACTGGGCGGCCAGGCGCGGCGGCGAGAGCGTCGAGCAGTTGCGCACGAACCTGCGCCGGGTCGTGCCGCAGGCGGGTGAGGACGAGCTGGACGAGCTCGTGCGCGACTCGTTGCGGTCGTACGCGCGCTACTGGTGCGAGGCGTTCCGGCTGCCGTCGATGGACCTGCGCGCCGTCTACGAGAAGTGCGACTCGCAGGTGTCGGGCCAGGAGAACCTCGACGCGGCGCTGAGGGAGGGCACCGGCGCGGTCGTCGCGCTGCCGCACAGCGGCAACTGGGACATGGCGGGCGTCTGGCTCGTCGGCCACTCCGGCACGTTCACGACGGTGGCGGAGCGGTTGAAGCCCGAGTCGCTGTACCGCAAGTTCGTGGAGTTCCGCGAGACGCTCGGCTTCGAGGTGCTGCCGCTCAACGGGGGCGACCGTCCACCTGCGACGGTGCTCGCCGAGCGCCTGCGGGCGGGCAAGGTCGTGTGCCTGCTCGCCGACCGCGACCTGACGTCGTCGGGCGTTCCCGTGACGTTCTTCGGCGAACAGACCCTGATGCCCGCCGGCCCCGCGCACCTGGCCATGACCACGGGCGCCGCGCTCCTGCCGGTCGGGTGCTGGTTCACCGAGGACGGCTGGCACTTCCGCATCCACCCGCCGATCAAGGTCAGCACGGTCCAGGCGGCCACGCAGGCGATCGCGGACGTGTTCGCCGCCGACATCGCCGCCCACCCGGCCGACTGGCACATGCTGCAGAAGCTCTGGCTCGCCGACCTGCCGGAGAGCCGCCGCGCCGCCCTCGCCAGGAGGCTCTCGCGGTGAAGGTGGGGATCGTCTGCCCGTACTCCTTCGACGTGCCAGGGGGAGTGCAGGCCCACGTCGTCGACCTCGCGCGAGCCCTGATCTCGCTCGGGCACGAGGTGAACGTCCTGGCGCCCGCCGACGACGACCAGTCGCTGCCCCCTTTCGTGACGTCCGCCGGCCGCGCGGTGGGCATCCCGTACAACGGGTCCGTGGCGAGGTTGTCCTTCGGTCCCGTCTCGTACGCGCGGGTCCGTCGCTGGATCGACGAGCACTCCTTCGACGTCCTGCACCTGCACGAGCCCACCGCGCCGTCGCTGTCGATGCTGGCGCTGATGGTCGCCGACGGCCCGATCGTCGCCACCTTCCACACCTCGACGCCGCGCTCCAAGATGCTCTCGGCGTTCCAGGGCGTGCTGCAGCCGTTCCTGGAGAAGGTCACCGCCCGCATCGCCGTGTCCGCGCTGGCCCGCCGGGTGCAGGTCGAGCACCTCGGCGGCGACGCGGTGGAGATCCCCAACGGCGTCGACGTCGACTTCTTCGCCTCGGCGTCCACTTTGGACGGCTATCCGCGGCCCGGCGGCACGATCGGCTTCGTGGGCCGCTACGACGAGCCGCGCAAGGGGATGCCGATCCTGTGGGAGGCCTTCGGTCTCATCGCCGAGGAGTTCCCCGACCTGCGGCTGCTGGTCGTGGGCCGCGGCGAGTCGTCGTTCGACGGACCGTTCAGCGATCGCGTCGACCTGCTCGGCCAGGTCGACGACGCCGAGAAGGCCCGCATGCTGCGTTCGGTGGACGTCTACGTGGCGCCCAACACCGGCGGCGAGTCCTTCGGCATCATCCTCACCGAGGCCATGTCGGCCGGCACCGCCGTGGTGGCTTCGGACCTCGACGCGTTCCGCCGCGTGCTGGACGACGGCAAGGCCGGTGTCCTCTTCCCGGTCGGCGACGCGCGGGCCCTGGCCGACGCGCTGCGGTCGGTGCTGCGGGATTCCGCTCTGCGCGCCGAGTACGTCGCCGCGGCGTCGCAACGGGTGCAGGCCTTCGACTGGTCCGTGGTCGCGAGCCAGGTGCTGCGCGTCTACGAGACGGCCATCGCCGCCGACCCGCGCCGGGTGAGCGAGGCATGACCGCTGTGCTGTTCGCCGCCGATCGTTTTCGCGGTGGTCACGATCGATGCACCGTTGATCCGTGCGGGGTGAGCCGGTCGTGACCACCGCGCTCGTCGTCGTGCTCGTAGCGTTGCTGCTGGCCGCCTGGATCCTGGCCATCGCCAACCGCCTCGACCGCCTGCACGTCCGCACCGACGCGGCCTGGGCGGCCCTGGACGCCGCCCTGGCCCGCCGCGCCGTCGTGACCCGCGCCCTGCTGGACCCGGCGCTGTCGGCTGCCGCGTCCCGCGCCGAGTCGGCGTCCCGCGCCGAACGCGAACTGGCCGAGAACGAACTCTCGGGCCTCCTGGCAGCCGTGGACAGGTCTTCCCTGGCACCCGCGCTGGCGTTCGAGCTCGCCGACGCCGAGGAACGCGTGGTGCTGGCCCGCCGCGTGCACAACGACGCCGTCCGCGACACGTTGTTGCAACGCCGCCGCCGCATCGTCCGCTGGCTGCGCCTGTCCGGCACCGCACCGCAACCGTCGTACTTCGAGATCGCCGAGCCCACCGCCCCCTCGGACGCCGTGATGCTCACACCCCGCCCATCCGCCCGTGTGGTGCTGACGGACTCCGCGGGCCGCGTGCTGCTGTTCCAGGGCTTCGACCCGGCGCGCCCCCAGGAACTCTTCTGGTTCACCGTCGGCGGCGGCGTGGAGGACGGCGAGGAGCTGCGCGACGCGGCCGTCCGCGAGACCTTCGAGGAGACCGGCGTGAAGCTCGCGCCGGACGCGTTGGTCGGCCCGATCTGGCGCCGCCGCGCGGTGTTCAGCTTCGACGGGCACACGTTCGACGCGGAGGAGTGGTTCTTCTACGCGCGCCTCGACGGTGATCTCGCCATCGACACCTCCGGGTTCAACGACGTCGAGGAGACCACCATCTCCGCGCACCGGTGGTGGAGCGCGGAGGAGCTGGAGTCCACTGAGGACACCGTGTACCCGGTGCAGCTGGCCGAGCTGCTGCGCGACCTCACCGGGGAGTGGGACGGGCAGACCCGCACCGTCCGTTGACCGGTCGCGTCATTCGGACGCCTTCTGCGCGTCGCCGTTCGAATTGCAGCTGGCCGGCGAGCAGTTCCTCGAACCCTGCCGCGGCTTCGGCACGACGTTCGCGAGACATCGCCGGGCCGGTGGCGTCTGGCGCCCAGGATCGCGGCGGTGGCCGGTGGAAGTGCACGCCGCCGGCGATCGTGCCGGTCTGCACGACCTGACCGGCGACGTGCGGCACCGGAGCATCAGCTCAGGTCAGCACCTCCTCCGCCACCTCCTCGGCATAGCGCAGGAGCAGCATGTCCGCGACGAAGCAGGCGACCTCGCCGCTCGCGGAGCGGCCGACCCACACCGGATACGCGCCGTCGCCCATGCCGGACGAGAACGCGACCAGCGTGCCGCCGGACTCCGGCTCGGTCAGCACCGCCGTCCTCGGCCCGTCCGTCGTGCAGAGCTGGTCGATCATCTCGTCGGACTCGGCGATGAGCTCGTCCAGCGCGGGGCACGCGACGGCGTCGACGAAGCAGCCCTGCCCGCCGTCCACGCCGAAGCCGTAGTACTCGCCGTCGCCGAGCAGCAGGGTGTCCTGCTCCGCCGTGACCGCGTGCTCCCACGACACCACCGGTTCCGGGGTGACCACCAGCTTCGCCGCCGCGACCCTGACGTGCTCCGGCTCGTCCTCGAATCGCAGGATCGACAGCTCGAGCCGGTGGTCGCCGGGCGCGATCGTGGCGGTGAACGGCTTGGCGTCGTAGAGCAACGCGGGATCGGCCACGACGACCTGGCCCGTCGGGAACCGCACCGTGCCGCCGTCCGCCAGTTCGGTCACCACCGTCCTGTTCCAGTGCGGCACGGTCCACCGCCTGCCGGGCTGGAACGCGGCTTCGAGGCCTTCCGGCCGCAACGGCGCCGACGGGTGCCACGGCGGCTCGGCGAACTCCTGCTCCGAGTCGGCCTCGACCAGGTCCGCGTCGACGGCGCAGAGCCCGGCCCAGTCGGAGAACCGCGGCACGTCCTGGAAGAACTCGGCGGGATCGCCCTCGTGCTGCCACTCCGAGCCGCCACCACCGGCCCCGCCCTCCCACTGCCACTGACGGCGCTGCTGCCCGTCCGGTTCGTTGGAGATCTTGACGGTGTCGCAGTCCTCGGCGAACTCGGCGCTCTCGGGGCCCCGGTAGGTCCATTCGCGGGTCAGCAGGTGGAACAACCTCCCGCCCAGCACGCGGTACTCGGCGGATCTCGCGCGTCTGCCCAGCTCGTCGAGGGTCCAGACCCTGGCGAAGCGCGCGCCCCACGCGATCTCGCCGACCCGCACGACGCGGCCGGTCTCCTGCTCCACGAGACAGAACGCGTACTGCTCGCCGGCGCGGTCACGCTCCCGCGCGACCGCGACCGGCAGGCGGCCGGTGATCATCCGCCGTGCGGGATCCCAGCCCTCGCAGTACACAACCCCCAGTGTTGTCGTCATGCCGGTCACGGTAGCGACCGGCACCGACAATTTTCGGAGGCTGCTACACGGCCGGGATGATCGCGGAGCCGTAGGCGTCGCGCGTCTTGTCCTTCTCGTCGTGCATCAGGTACAGCGCGAAGTTGTCGACGCCGATCTCCTTGAGCTCCTGCAACCGTTCGACGTGCGCGGACTCCGGACCGACCAGGCAGAAGCGGTCCACGATCGCGTCCGGCACGAAGTCAGTCGAGCGGTTGCCCGCCTTGCCGTGGTGGGAGTAGTCGTAGCCCTCCCGGTCCTTGATGTAGTCGGTCAACGCCTTGGGCACGACGCCGGAGTCGCCGTACCGCGCGACCAGGTCCGCCACGTGGTTGCCGACCATGCCGCCGAACCAGCGCAACTGATCCCGCTGATGGGGGAGATCAGTTCCGACGTACGCGGGTGCGGCCACGCACATCGTGATGGACGACGGGTCCCGGCCTGCGGCGGTGGCAGCGTCGCGGACGGAGCCGATGGTCCAGCGGGCGATGTCCGGGTCCGCGGTCTGCAGGATGAAGCCGTCGGCCTGTTCGCCGACCATCTTCAGCGCCTTGGGACCGTAGGCGGCCATCCAGATCTCGAGCTTTCCGTTGCGCACCCACGGGATTCGCACCGGCGTGCCGTGGTGCTCCACCTCGCGGCCCTCGGCCAGCTCCTTGATCACGTGCATCGCGGTGCCCAGCGTCGCGAGCGACGCGGGTTTCTGGCCGATCACGCGGCGGGCCGAGTCGCCCCGGCCGATGCCGCAGACCGTGCGGTTGCCGAACATGTCGTTCAGCGTGGCGAAGAGCGACGCCGTCACCGACCAGTCCCTTGTGGACGGATTGGTGACCATGGGCCCGATGATCAGGTCCTTGGTCGCGGCGAGGACCTGGGAGTAGATGACGAACGGTTCCTGCCACAGCACGCAGGAGTCGAACGTCCAGCCGTAGCGGAAGCCGCAGTCCTCGGCGGCGCGGAGGCCTTCCACCACGTCCCGCGCTGGCGGGTCGGTCTGCAGCACAATGCCGAAGTCCACGATGTTCCTTCCTAGACCAGGTACTGGTTGAGGTCGCGGGACACGAAGCGGCCGTGGCCCGTGGAGCCGTGGTAGGCGCCGTCGGCGATCACCTTGCGGCCGCGGGAGAACACCGTGTCGACCTTGCCCGTCACCTCGAAGCCCTCGTAGGCCGAGTAGTCCACGGCCATGTGGTGGGTCTCGGCGGAGATGGTCTGGGTCGCCGCCGGGTCGTAGATCACGACGTCGGCGTCGGCGCCCGGTGCGATCACGCCCTTGCGCGGGTACATGCCGAACATGCGGGCCGGCGTGGTCGAGGCGATCTCCACCCAGCGTTCGCGGGTGATCTCGCCCTTCACGACGCCCTGGTGCAGCAGGTCGACGCGGTGCTCGACGCCCGGCATGCCGTTGGGGATCTTGGAGAAGTCGCCGAGGCCCAGCTGCTTCTGGTCCTTGAAGCAGAACGGGCAGTGGTCGGTGCTCACGACGGACAGGTCGTTCGTCCTGAGCCCGCGCCACAACGACGACTGGTGCTCCTTGGGGCGCAACGGAGGCGACGCCACGTACTTCGCGCCCTCGAAGCCCGGCCTGGCCAGGTCCTCCAGCGACAGGTACAGGTACTGCGGGCAGGTCTCGGCGAACACGTTCTGGCCCGTGTCCCGCGCGGCCGTCACCGCGTCGAGTGCCTGTGCGGCGGACAGGTGCACGATGTACAACGGAGAACCGGTGACGCGAGCCAGCTGGATGGCGCGGGACGTGGCCTCGCCCTCCAGCTCCGGCGGGCGGGTCAGGCCGTGCTGGACCGGGTCGCCCAGGCCGTTGGCCAGCGCCTGCGCCACGAGCTGGTCGATCGCGATGCCGTTCTCGGCGTGCATCATGATCGTGGCGCCGGTCTCGCGGGCCTTCTGCATGGCGCGCAGGATCTCGCCGTCGGTGGCGTAGAAGACACCGGGATAGGCCATGAACATCTTGAAGCTGTTCACCCCGGCCGCGATGCACGACTCCATCTCCTTGAGCGACTCGTCGGTCACGTCGGAGATGATCATGTGGAAGCCGTAGTCGACGGCGCAGTTGCCGTCGGCCTTGGTGTGCCACTTGTCCAGAGTGGACAGCAGCGAGCTGCCCTTGGGCTGCACCGCGAAGTCGACGATCGTGGTGGTGCCGCCCCACGCCGCCGCGGTCGTGCCGGTCTCGAACGTGTCGGCGGACTGGGTGCCGCCGAACGGCATCTCCATGTGCGTGTGCACGTCGATGCCGCCGGGGATGACGTACTTCCCGGCCGCGTCGATCACGTCGTCGGCCTGGACGTCGAAACCGGGCGTGACGAGTGCGGCGATGTGCTCGCCCTCGATCAGCACGTCGGCGGCGTGCGCGCCGGTCGCGTTGATGACCAGGCCGTTGCGGATGAGAGTGCTCACGGCGTCACCAGGCCCTCGTAGGTGTCGGGCCGGCGGTCGCGGTAGAACGCCCACGTGTCGCGGACCTGGCTCAGCAGGTCCATGTCGAGGTCGCGCACCACGAGCTCTTCCTCGGTGTCCGACGCCGCGTCACCGACCAGCTGGCCGCGCGGCGAGACGAAGTACGTCTGGCCGTAGAACTCGTTGTCGCCCAACGGTTCCACGCCCACGCGGTTGATCGCGCCGACGAAGTACTCGTTCGCGACGGCCGCGGCGGGCTGCTCGAGCCGCCACAGGTACTCCGACAACGACCGCGACGTCGCCGACGGGTTGAACACGATCTTCGCCCCGGCCAGGCCGAGGGCGCGCCAGCCCTCGGGGAAGTGGCGCTCGTAGCAGATGTAGACGCCGATGCGCCCGACCGCCGTGTCGAACACCGGGTAACCGAGGTTGCCCGGCTTGAAGTAGAACTTCTCCCAGAAGCCCTTGACCTGCGGGATGTGGTTCTTGCGGTACTTGCCGAGGTACGTGCCGTCCGCGTCGATCACCGCTGCGGTGTTGTAGTAGACGCCCGGCTGTTCCACCTCGTACATCGGCACGATCAGCACGATGTTGTTCTGCGCGGCGACTTCCTTCATCAGCTCCGTCGTGGGGCCGTCCGGAATCCCCTCGGTGTAGGAGTAGAAGTCGGCGTCCTGAACCTGGCAGAAGTACGGTCCGTAGAAGAGCTCCTGGAGACACAGCACCTGCGCGCCCTGGGAAGCGGCGCTGCGGATGTGCTCGACCGCGTTCGCGATCATCGACTCCTTGTCGCCCGTCCACTTCTGCTGGACGAGCGCCGCCCGGATGATGTTGCTCACCTGGTCGTCTCCTTCACCGTGTTGTCCTTAAGAGCGAGGAAAACCAGGAAGCCGGCGACGAAGCCGACCACCCAGTTGTAGTCGTAGAGCGGCTTGAGGAACGGAATCAGGCCGCCTGCGGGGAACGGGCCTCCGTAGGCGCCGCCGACCGCGAGCACCCCGCCCACGAGCGTCGCCAGCACGGCACGCCAGTTCCAGCCGCCGTTGAACCAGTACGCACCCCGGCCGTCGAGGTAGAGGTCCTGGAGTTCGAGCCTGGTCTTGGAGATCACCCAGTACCCGGCGACGAACACACCGGCCACGCTCGCGAGCAGACCGCCGTAGAACCCGAGCCACGCGAAGATGTAGATGCTCGGGTCGGAGATCAGCCGCCACGGCTGGATCAGGATGCCGACGACACCGGTGATCAGGCCGCCCAGCGCGAACGTGATCCGCTTCGGGAACGCGTTGGAGAAGTCGTAGGACGGGCTGACGACGTTCGCCGCGAGGTTCGCCGAGATCGTGGCCAGCACCAGCGAGATCAACGCGATGAGCACCACCAGCGTGCTGTCGAACCGGGACGCGAGGTCCGCCGGGTCCCAGATCGCCTCGCCGTACAGCGCCTGCGCGCCGGACGTCGTCAGGATCGCGACGATCGCGATGAACGACATCGTGGTCGGCAGACCCAGGATCTGCCCGGTCGCCTGCTTGCGCTGGCTGCCGCCGAACCTCGTGAAGTCCGGCATGTTGAGCGACAGGGTCGACCAGAACGCGATCATGCCCATCAACGCGGGGAAGAAGACCTTCCAGAAGTCCGGCCCCCACCCGAGCTTGCTGCCGGTGTGCAGGATGGGCCCGAACCCGCCCGCCTTGACCAGCACGTAGCCCAGCAGGATCAGGAAACCGACGCTGACGAGCGGCGCCGTCCAGTTCTCGAACCGCCGGATCGCGTCCATGCCGCGCCAGATGATCAGCATCTGCACGACCCAGAAACCGAAGAAGCACAACCACAACGTCCACGGCTGACCGCCCACTTCGGACGCCTTGACCCACCCGTCGCCGGCCAGCCTGCCGATGATCACGTGCAGCGCCTTGCCGCCCACCCACGTCTGGATGCCGAACCAGGCGCACGCGATGAAGGCGCGCAGCAGGGCGACGAGATTGGCCCCTCGCACGCCGTAGAACGCGCGGGCGAACACGGGGAACGGGATGCCGTACTTCGTGCCGGCGTGACTGTTGAGCAGCATGGGGATCAGCACGATCAGGTTGCCCAGCGTGATCGTGACGAACGCCTGCACCCAGTCCATGCCCAGCGCGATCAGCGATGCCGCGAGCGTGTAACTGGGGATGTTGTGCGCCATGCCCATCCACAGCGCGAAGAAGTTGTACGTCGTCCAGGTCCGCTGCTCGATCGGCACCGGGGCGAGCTCGGGGTTGAAGAACCTGCTGTCCTCGATGGGACCTGTGTCGCTCAGCTCGACGCGGCCGTCAGGTGTGACCTGGGGCGGTGAGGACTCGACTGCCATCGTTCAACCCCCTGTTACGCTGCTGAAACAACGCCAACGCGGTCGGTTTCCATCCCGGAATCCTGGGTGCGCTGCCGCAGGTCTGGCAGTGTCAGAGTGTCCACGCTTGTCATGATCGGCGCACATTCTGTTTCGATCCACAGATGGGAGAGGTGTGCTGACGGAAAGCGTCAGCCGTGTCTCTTCCTCAGTGTCTTCTGGGGGCCAAGCCCCCAGACCCCAGCCGGGGGCTGCGCCCCCGGACCCCCAGCAGGTTGCCGCGCCCGAATTGGTGACACCGTCCTGAGGTGCGCGAATGGGAATCCGCTCGTGCTGGCCTGCCGTTGTCACACGCTCCTGGCAGCCTCGGTCTGCCCCGGTTCCTGCACGGATGCGGGTTCGGGTGCGGTGGTCAACGGCGGCGAGGACTACTGGGTGAACCTCACCCCGCCCGTGCCGTTCGACGCCGCTCTGGGCGTGTCGATGGGCGGGTTCGGTGTGCTGGACATCGCCTCGCAGCGTTCGCTGAAGGCCGTCGCGGCGATCAGCCCGGCGCTGTTCCCCACGTGGGAGGACGCCGAGCAGATCAACGGGTTCGCGTCCCGGGAGGTCTGGGAGGCGCACGAGCCGTTGCGGCACCTGGCGACCATCAGGTCACCCGTCGGCGTCTGGTGCGGGCAGGAGGACCCGTTCCACGACCCGGCGCGGGAGCTGGCCCGGGCGGTGGGGGCGCAGGGGTCGTTCGACCACGGCGCGCACGACGGCGGCTACTGGCGGCGCGTGCTGCCGGAGGCGTTGCGGTTCATCGGGTCCCGGCTTTGACGCGCACCACGGCCGTGCCCGCCTTCCGGTCGTGCCACGTCCGCGTCCCCCGCAGATCCAGCGCCTCCACCACCGTCAGCACGAGCAGCACCAGCCCGCCCACCAGCAACAGCGAGGCGAGCCACCCCGCGGACCCCGCGCCGACGTGTTCGCCGATGACGACCCACGGTTGTTGCCAGCCGAGGCCCGCCATCAGCGCCGGCTCCCGCCAGCCCAGACCGGTCAGCACGAGCACCACGCCCGCGCCGGGGAGGGCGGTCGTGATGAGCGTGCGGACCAGCACCCGTCTGAGGTGCAGGCCGGACGCGGGGCCCACCACCCTCAGGCCGGTCAGGGCCTTGCCGACGGTGTTCCAGCGCAGCAGCAGAGCGTCGTACGCGGCTGCGCAGAGCACCACCAGCACGGGCTCGTGGACCAACGGCCACGCCACGACCAGCACCAGCAGCCAGTCGAGCAAACGGGCGATCAGCCGACGAACGAGCATGATTCACGCTATGCGGCAGAAGTCGGTCATAAGTGGTCAGTTCATGGCCAGTTGACGTCCGAACTCGGCCAGCCAGCGGGACTCGTCGCGGTGGACGCGGCGGGTGGAGAGGCCGTCGGTCGCGAACGCCTTGATCTCCGAAGGCGTCAGCGGCCACGGCGGACCGTCCGGCTCGGGGCCCTCGTCCCGCGCGACGGCGAGCACCAGCAGTGTCGAGCCGACCAGGGACGCGACCTTCTCGATGGCCTCCGCGTGCAGGGACACCGGGAGGGCCTGCACCGTCATGTTTTCGACGACGAGGTCGAACGCGCGGTGCCACTCGGCGGGCGGGTTGAGCAGGTCGGCGACGACGTACCGCACCTTCGACTGCGGGTGGCGCCTGCGGACGGCGGCGACCGCGGTGGGGGAGATGTCGAACGCCGTCACGTCGTAGCCGAGGGAGGCGAGGAACTCCGAGTCGCGGCCGTAGCCGCAGCCCACGACCAGCGCACTGCGGCCCTGTCCGTCCGGAGCCTCGTGGGCCCATTCGACGAGGTGCTGCTGCGGATGGGGAACGTCCCAGGGGACGGAGGCCGTGCCGGCTTCGGCCTCCGCGTAGAGATCTTCGAACCATCCGGTCGGGTTGGCGGCCTGCAGGCGGCGGTCATCAGAGGGCATGACCCACTTCTACCGAGCCCGAGCCGGCCTCACCCGCCGATTTTGCCGATTCGGCAACGTCAGCGAGCTGCGCGCGCCTGACTGACGTAGTCGACCAGGCCGTCCTCGGCCGGCCACCCGATCTGCGTGCTGATCGCGGCCTTGTTCTCCTCCCACGACCGCTGCGCCGCCGCCTGGATCGCCGGGTCACCGCCGGTGAACTCGGCGCCGAGCTCGTCCCACTGCCGGGCCAGCTCGACGACGCGCGGGTCGGAGGGCGGGGTGCCGTCGGCCATGTGCTGACGCAGCTGCTTGACCAGCTCCAGCCAAGAGGCCTTCAGCGCCTCCACGGCCTCCGGCCCCATCGCCGCGGCGCGGGAACGCAGATCTTCCAGCTGGTCGGCGGTGAAGTAGCTCTCGTACACGGACATCATCTCCAAAGTGGACAGAAGGGACTCGGTGGTGTGCCCTTCGAGCAGGGCGGTGAGCCGTGACCGCAGCGCCTCCAGCCGCTGGGCCTGTGCGGTCAGCGCGGCGAGCTGGGCGGAGAAGATCGGGCGCAGCGAGTCCGATCGGGACAGTGCCGTGCGGACCTCGTCGAGCGAGAGGCCCAGCTGACGCAGCGATCTCACCTGATAGAGGCGACGAACGTCCTCCGGGGTGTACCGACGGTGACCGGATGTCGTGCGCTCGGACGCGACGACAAGTCCGATCTCGTCGTAGTGGTGGAGCGTGCGGACGGTCAGTCCGCTCGCTTTGGCCAGGTCACCGATGCTCCAGCGGGTCACACGACGACCGTAGGACCTCCCGTCGCGTGAGGTTCAAGTCCTCAACACCCGATCGAGCGGATTAATCGGCGAACCGAATCAGCCGATGAAAACGAAGATCGGTCCCCAAACCAGATTGAGGAAAACTGTGTCTCGTTCCGGACTGTTCCGTGCCGCCGCCCTGCTCGCCGCCGGCGCCGCCCCGCTGCTCGCGGGCTCGGCCAACGCCGTCGAGGTGCCGCAGCTCAACGGCGGCGTTCCCGAGGTCGGCGCGGACAAGGTGCTCGACGCCACGCAGCACGCCAACCCGCTCGACTCGGCGGGCGCGCTCAAGCTCGGCCACGTGCAGACGCCGGTCACCGGTGACGTGCAGGCTCCCGAGGCCCCGGCGGCTGCCCAGGAGCGCTCCCTGCCGGCACCCCTCGCGTCCGACCTGGGCGGCCTCCCGGCGCTGCCGAACGCCGACGACCTGGCGGGCAACGCGCACGTCGGCGGCCTCAAGGCCCCGAGCCTGTCCGACCTGCCGACCAACGGTGTCGTGCCGAACCCGAACGTCATCTCCGGCACCCTGCCGACGATCAACGGCTGACAGCTTCTGGATGAACGGCGCATTCGTTCACCTCAGGTGGACGAATGCGCCGTTCATCGCTCACGGGCCCAGTTCGTGCACCAGCAGGGCCACGTAGAGGGAGAGCACGGATTCCGGGTCCTCCAGGGAGACGCCCAGGACCTGCTCGATGCGGGCCAGCTGCTGGTAGTAGGCGGTGCGGGAGAGGTGCGCGGCCGCGGCGGCCGCCGACTTGTTGCCGCCGTTCTCGCACAGGCAGCGCAGCAGCTCGACCAGGCGTGAGCCCTGGGCGGAGTCGCGGGCCAGCAACGGGCCGAGCTCGCGGTCCGCGAACGCGCGCACCCGCTCGTCCTCACGCAGCAGGTGCAGCAGCCCGCGCAGTCGCACGTCGTCCAGCCGGTGGTAGAGCTGGGATCCCGGCGCCCGCAACGCCGCTCCTGCCACGTGCGCGGCCTCGCCCAGCGACCTGCGCACGTCCGATGTGGACGTCACGGTCGTGCCCACGGCGATCACCACGGCCGACGCCGCCGTCCGGTGGATCTCGCGCGCGACCTTGCGCAGAACTCCTTCCACCCCAACGGTCATCGGCACCGACAGCAGCGCGCGCACCGACGTGTCGTCCACGACGCCGACCAGCGCCGCGACCGTCACCCGCCGTCCCGCCAGCGCCGTCGCCTCGGCGAGATCGCGCAGAACCTCCTGCGTGGCAAGCGTTTGCCCCTGCAGCACGGACACCGGCCGGATCGCCATCCCGATCAGCTGACGGCGTTCCAGCGGCACGCCCAGCGCCGCCGCGCGGGCGCCCAGGTCGGGTGCCTGCGGCGACTGCCCCAGCAGCTGGGCCAGCAGGGTCCGGTGGGTCTGCCGTTCCAGCGACTCCCGGTCGCGCGCCACCAGCCGGTGCACGGCCAACGCGGACGCGGCCCGCTCGGCCACCACCACGTGCCGGTGCGGCGGCGGCTCCGGCGACACGAGCACGAGCCGGCCCCAGTCGGCCCCGCGCGCCCCGACGATCGTGATCAGCCAGCCGGACCCGGCGTGGTACGCGGTCCGCTCGGTCACCGTGACCGCCCGCGAGCGCGCCGCCCAGTCGTCGAGCAACGTCACCGGGTCGTGGCCCGCCGCGTCGTAGGCCAGCACGTCGTGGCCCAGCGTCTCCAGCACGACGGGCAGCCCGGACGTCCGCGCCACCTCGCGCAGCACCTCGGCGGGCTCGGCCCCGGCCACCGTCAGCGCGGTGAACGTCTCGTGCACCTGCTCCGCGGCCCGCAGCTCGGCCAGCTGGGCGTCCACGATCAGCCCCACGACCGCCTCCGTGACGGCCACGTACTTCGTCTCCTCGGACAGCGTGACCAGCGGTAACCCGTGCCGCTCCGCTGCGGTGACCAGCGCGGCCGGCACGTCGTCGCGCCACCGCCGCCCCAGCTCGACGATCAACCCGGCGCAGCCGACGGCGGCCAGTTCCTCGACGTAGCGGGCGAGTCCGGAGTCGGGCAGCATCACGCCCGTGGTGAGCACGAGCTCGCCGCCGCGCAGCAGCGGCGCGATGTCTGCGATCTCCGCCACATGCACCCAGCGGACCCGGCGCGACAGCCCGGCCGACCCGGCCACCAAACGCGGCTTTCCCTGCCTGATCACTGGCAGAGCGACGACATCGGCGACGGTCGGGTACATGGACACAACGTAATGCCAACCAGCCGATCCGGGTACATGTTGTGCATGGCGGCGACTCGGGCATCGCAGCAGACTCCGAGGACAGGAGTGAACCCCTGGAGGACGTGATGGCCCACAAGGAGCTGCTGGCACGACACCGCGCGGTGATGCCGAAGTGGCTGGCCCTCTACTACGACGAGCCCATCGAGATCGCGAGCGCCAGTGGGCGCCGGGTGACCGACCGCGAGGGCACGACCTACCTGGACTTCTTCGCGGGCATCCTGACCAACGCCATCGGCTACGACGTCGCGGAGATCAGCGACGCGATCCGCTCCCAGCTCGACACCGGCGTCCTGCACAGCTCCACGCTCTACCTGATCCGCTCACAGGTGGAGCTGGCCGAGAAGATCGCCGAGCTGAGCGGCATCCCGGACGCCAAGGTCTTCTTCACCAACTCCGGCACCGAGGCCAACGAGACCGCCCTGATGCTCGCGACCCAGGCGCGGCGCAGCGAGCAGGTGCTGGCCCTGCGCAACAGCTACCACGGCCGCGCGTTCGCCACGATCGCCATCACGGGCAACCGCGGCTGGTCCGCGTCCGCGCTGTCGCCGATCAAGGTCAGCTGGGTGCACGGCGGCTACCGCTACCGCAGCCCGTTCAGGGCCTTGGACGACAAGGACTACATCTCCGCCTGCGTCGACGACCTGCGTGAGGTCATCGAGACCACGACGTCCGGCGACGTCGCCTGCATGATCGCCGAGCCGATCCAGGGCGTCGGCGGCTTCACCTCCCCGCCCGACGGCCTGTTCCGCGCGTTCAAGGACGTGCTGGACGAGTACGGCATCCTCTTCATCTCCGACGAGGTGCAGACCGGCTGGGGCCGCACCGGCGAGCACTTCTGGGGCATCCAGGCGCACGACGTGGTGCCGGACGCGATGACGTTCGCCAAGGGCCTCGGCAACGGCCTCGCGATCGGCGGTGTCGTCGCGCGCGGCGACCTGATGGACGCGATCAACGCCAACTCGATCTCCACGTTCGGCGGCAACCCGGTCTCCACCGCGGGCGCGCTGGCCACCGTGAACTACCTGCTGGAGCACGACCTGCAGGCCAACGCGGCGAAGCTCGGCTCCCGGCTGCTCGCGGGCCTGCGCGAACTCGCGGAGAAGCACCCGGTCATCGGTGACGTGCGCGGCAAGGGCCTGATGGTCGGCGTCGAGCTCGTCGGGCCCGAGGGCGAGCCGAACCCCGGTGCCGCGACGGCGGTGCTCAACGAGGCGAAGGCACGCGGCCTGCTCGTCGGCAAGGGCGGCCTGTACGGCAACGTGATCCGGCTGGCGCCGCCGATGACGCTGACCGAGGACGAGCTCGAAGAGGCGCTGGGAATTCTCGCTCAGGCGGTGGAGAAGGCGTGATCAAACACTGGATCAACGGCAAGCACTGGCAGGACGCTCCCGAACGCACCGGTGACGTCTACGACCCGTCGACCGGCAAGGTGGCGAACCAGGTCGCGTTCGCGTCGGTGTCCGAAGTGGACGCTGCGGTCGACGCGGCCGCGGAAGCGTTTGCGTCGTGGCGCAACGCCTCGCTGGCGCAGCGCTCGACGGTGATGTTCAAGTTCCGCGAGCTGCTCAACGCCCGCAAGGGTGATCTCGCGGCGATCGTGAGCGCGGAGCACGGCAAGGTCGTCTCGGACGCGGGCGGCGAGATCCAGCGGGCGCTGGAGTCGGTCGAGTACGCGTGCGGCATCCCGCAGCTGCTCAAGGGCGGCTTCAGCGAGAACGCCTCGACCCGCGTCGACGTCTACTCGATCCAGCAACCGGTCGGCGTCGTCGGCGTGATCTCGCCGTTCAACTTCCCGGCGATGGTGCCGCTGTGGTTCGTCCCGACCGCGATCGCCTGCGGCAACACGGTCGTGCTGAAGCCGTCGGAGAAGGACCCGTCGGCGTCGATCTTCATCGCCGAGCTGTTCGCCGAGGCCGGGTTGCCGGACGGCGTGCTGAACGTCGTGCACGGCGACAAGGTGGCGGTGGACCGGCTGCTGGAGCACCCGGCGGTCAAGGCGATCTCGTTCGTCGGCTCCACGCCGATCGCCCGGTACGTCTACGAGACCGGCACCTCGCACGGCAAGCGCGTGCAGGCCCTGGGCGGCGCCAAGAACCACATGGTCGTGCTGCCCGACGCCGACCTCGACCTGGCCGCCGACGCCGCGGTGTCCGCCGGCTTCGGCTCGGCGGGGGAGCGGTGCATGGCCATCTCGGTGGTCGTGGCCGTCGGCCCGGTCGGTGACGAGCTGGTCGAGAAGATCAAGTCGCGGATCGCAGACGTGAAGGTGGGCTCGGGGCCGTCGTGCGAGATGGGGCCGCTCGTCACGGGCGTGCACCGGGACAAGGTCACGTCCTATTTGGACGCCGGTGTCGAGGCGGGCGCGTCGCTGGTCGTGGACGGCCGCAACCACCCGATCGACGGTGACGCGAGCGGGTTCTGGCTGGGGCCGACGCTGTTCGACCACGTCGGCACCGACATGTCGATCTACACCGACGAGATCTTCGGTCCGGTGCTGTCGGTCGTCCGCTGCGACTCGTACGAGGAAGCGGTCGAGATGGTGAACAGCAACCGGTACGGCAACGGCACCGCGATCTTCACCAACGACGGCGGCGCGGCCCGCCGGTTCCAGAACGAGATCGAGGTCGGCATGGTCGGCGTGAACGTGCCGATCCCCGTGCCGGTGGCCTACTACTCGTTCGGCGGCTGGAAGGAATCGCTGTTCGGCGACGCCCACGCGTACGGGCCGCACGGCGTGCACTTCTTCACCCGCTCGAAGGTCGTCACGTCCCGCTGGCTCGACCCGTCGCACGGAGGCGTCAACCTGGGGTTCCCGCAGAACACCTGACCACCCGGACGATGTAACGCCTGTGGCTCCATCACGACTACCGTGGTGGAGTCACAGGGGGTGCCGTGCCGCAACCGCAACGTCGCCGTTTGATGCAGGACGCGATCGACCAGAGCCAGAGCGAGTCGTTCGTGGGCAGAGGCCGCGAGGTGGCCGTGTTCCGGGGCAATCCGCAGGCCCCGAAGAAGAAGTTCGTCCTCAACATCCACGGCGACGCCGGCGTCGGCAAGACCTACCTGACGCGGCACCTGGTGTCGATCGCCAAAGAGGCCGGCATGGCCGCCGCCTACACCGACGACTCGCTGACCGACGTGCTGGCGGTGATGAACCGCATCGCCAAGGAGCTCGACGGCCAGGACGGCAAGCGGTTCCGCAAGTTCACCGACCGCTACCGCGACTACGAGAAGCACCGCGCCGAGCTCGAGGCAGACCCGAACGCGCCGGACAGCACCGCCGTCTTCCTCACGCGCGCGGCGGTGAAGGTGGGGCTCGGCGCGTTGCAGTCGGTGCCGGTGGTCGGCGCCGTGTCCGGTGCGTTGGACCAGAAGGCGCTGACCGACCAGCTCGTGCACTGGACGACCTACGTGGGCCGCAAGTTCGGCAACAAGGAGACCACCGATCTCGTCACCAAACCGGTGGAGACGCTGACTCCGCACTTCGTCGAGGCGTTGTTCGAGATCCCGGAGGAAACCGAGATCGCGCTCTTCTTCGACACCTACGAACGCACGTCGGACTTCCTCGACGGCTGGCTGCGCGATCTCCTGCAGGGCAAGTACGGCGGCCTGCCCTACAACGTGGTCCTCGTCATCGCCGGGCAGCTGCGGCTCGACCCCAACTCGTGGAGCGCGTGGGGCAACGTCATCCAGGACCTGCCGCTGGAGCCGTTCACGGCCGAGGAGATCGCGGGGTTCCTCGCCGGCAAGGGGATCACCGACCCGGTCGTCGTGGCCGAGATCTCCCAGCTGTCGAACGGGCTGCCGCTGCTCGTCGCCACGCTCGCGGAGAACCCTCCGTCGAGCGCGCGGGCCCGGGGCGCCACCGGCACCGCGGTCGAGCGGTTCCTGAAGTGGGAACCCGATCCCGCCCGGCAGCAGGCGGCCAAGGACGCCGCGTTGCCGAGGGTCGTGAACCTCGACGTGCTCGCCACGCTCGTCGAGAAGGGCAAGGCCGCCGAGATCCTGGACTGGCTGCGGCGCATGCCGTTCGTCAGCGAACACCCCGACGGCTACCAGTACCACCAGGTCGTGCGGTCGGCGATGCTGCGGCTCAAGCGGCGCGAGTCGCCGATCGCCTGGACCGCGATGCACGACCGGCTCGCCGACGCCGCCGTCGCGCGCAGGGCCGAGCTGCACGGCAGCGAGGCGAACTGGGCGAGCGAGCAGTGGCGCCGGCACGTCCACGACGAGGTCTACCACCGGCTGTGCGCACGGCCGGAGCGGTACCTGACCACGGCGCTGGAAATGGTCGTCGACACGGTCGACGCGCTCGACACGCGGCCGTGGGGAGCCGTCTTCACGCAGGCGGGACAGGACGTCGACGCGCCGTCGCTGGTGCGGTGGGGCGAGCTGCTGCGCGACACCGTGAAACCGCAGGGCTGGTTCAAGCTGTTCGACGCGCTGGAGGCCGTGCCCGCGCTGCCCCAGGTCACGAAGGCGCGCATCCACGCGTTCCGCGGGCTCTACCGCTTCGACGTCGACCCGGCGGGCGAGGGCGCGTTCGAGGAGCTCGACCGCGCGGTCGAGATGGCGCCGGACGATCCCATGGTCATCGGTGTGCGCGGCATGGCGCACCGTTCGCGCGGGCGCTACGACCAGGCACTGGCGGACTTCGAACGCGCGTTGGAGCTCAAGCCGGACTACTGGATGCGGGTGGCGAGCCGCGGCGAGACGTACCGGCTCATGGGCGACTACGAGGCCGCCGTGCGGGACTTCACCCTGGCGCTGGAGCACGAGCGCGACTCGTGGACCTACAACGCCCGCGGCCTCGCGCACTTCGACGCCGGATTCCTCGACCTGGCGCAGGCGGACTTCGAGAACGCGCGCGAGCTGGCGCCGGACGAGCCGGGTCCGGAGAGCCTCATCGCGTTCGTGCGCCTGCGGCACGGCGAACACGACGTCGCCGTCGCCACGATGGACGACCTGGTCGCGCGCTTCCCGGACGAGGCGTGGCTGCTGGTCAACCGCAGCATGGTCTACACCGCGGTGAACAGGGTCGACGAAGCGCTGGCCGATCTCCGCCGGGCGGTCGAGCTCGCACCGGGCGACGTCGCGTCCCGCCAGCTGCTCGGCGGGACGTTCCTGGAGTCGAACCGCTACGCCGAGGCGATCGAGGCCTACTCCGCGATCCTGGAGTTCGACCCCGGCAAGGACGACCGCTACCTCGCGCTCGCCAACCGCGGTCTGGCTCGCGCGGAGAGCGGTGACGCGGCCGGTGCGCTCGACGACCTGAGTGCGGCGCTGGAGCTGTATTCGGAAGACGTGTTCGTGCGCAAGACTCGTGCCCGCGTGTACAGCGATCTGGAGAAGTTCGAGGAGGCGTTGGCGGACATCGACCGGGTGCTCGCCGTCGATCCCGATCCCGCCACCTTGGTCCTGCGGGCCATGACGCTGCAGAACGCCGGACGTTTCGACGAGGCGGTGGCCGGGTTCACCGAGGCGCTGGGCCTGGACCTGGAGCCGCACGACCGCTATCTGGCTCTGGCCAACCGCGGTCTGGCTCGCACGGAGACCGGTGACCGGACCGGTGCGCTCGGCGACGTGAACGCGGCGCTGGAGTTGTTTCCGGACAACCTGATCGTGCGCAGGACACGCGCCCACCTCCACCTCGACTTGGAGATGTTCGAGGAGGCGTTGGCGGACATCGACCGGGTCATGGCCGTCGAGTCCGATCCCGAGATCAAGATCATGCGCGCGATGGCGTTGGACGGCACGGGGGCCACCGACGAGGCGATCGCCGGGTTCACGGAGGCGCTCAGCCTGGACCTGACCGAGGAAGGCCGGGTCGTCTGCCTCATGAACCGCGGCCTGATCCACATGGCCCGCCAGGAGCACGACCTCGCGGTGGTGGACTTCACGGCGGCTCAGGCGATCACGCCCGGCGACGAGCGCATCCTGGAGCACCAGGTCGACGCCCTGGCTCTGCTGGACCGGTACGACGAAGCCTTGGCGGCCAACGCGAAACGGCTCGCCATTGCGGGCGACCACCACGTCGTGGCGCGGCTGCAACGGGCCGACGTGCTGCGCGCCGCCGGCCGGCTCGCGGAGGCCCTGGAGGAGGACAGGGCGGCCTACGAACTGGATCACGACGTGCTGGGCACGTTGCTCGCCATCGCCAACACCCTCGGACTAGGTGCGAACCAGGCCGATGCGATCGAGTACCTGACCCACGTGCTGTCGTGGACCGGTCCGCACTACGACGTGCTGATCGCCCGTGCCAACGCACACTGGATGTCGGACGACTACGTGGCGGCGTACGCGGACCTCGACGCCGTGGAAGACCTGATGCCGCCGGATGCGACCGAACCGCACTACCTGCGCGCCAGGTGTCTGTACGAACAGGAGCGGTTCGACGAGGCCTTCGCGGTGCTCGACCGCGTGGAGGAGGTCGAACCCGGATCGACCGCCGGTCTCCGGGCCTGGTGGTATTTCGAGACGAAGCGGTTCGACGATGTGCTGACCCTCGATCCCGCGGATTCCGATGTACGCCGACTGCGCGCCGAGGCACTGGTCGCGCTGGACCGGCTGCGGGAAGCCGCCGACGAGTACGCCGCCATGGCCGAGGACTACTCGTGGCCGTCCGCGTTCCTGATCGACCGCACGAACGTGCTCGTCAGGCTGGGGCGCTTCGACGAGGTGCTGCGCGTCGCCGAAGCGGTGATCGCCGGCAGTGAGATCAACGGTGACGCCTTCGGTGTCCGAGCCGGTGAGCGCCTGCGCGCCGGGCGGTTCGCCGAGGCGCTCGCCGACGCCGACGCCGCAGTGGAACTGGAGCCGCGGGACGACTGGAAGCACGGTCTGCGGGCCGCCGCGCTGCACGGCCTGGGGCGTGGGGAGGAAGCCGTCGCGGCCGCGCGGGAAGCGCTTTCCCTCGTCGTGGAGCACCACGGTGCGCAGGTGGAAGGGCGCACTGCGCTGAACCGCCTCTGGTACCGGCTGCTGGCGCGCGAGGATCCGGGGGAGATGCCGGAGACGACGCGGGCCGAGTACGCACTCGCACTGGACGACGTGCGGCTCGTGGCGTCGATCCTGCCGGTTCGGGACGTGCTGGCCGAGCTGGAGAACCGGGCAGGGCGCGCGGAGTAGCAGGGGCCGGTCGCCCGGCCCCTGTCGTGCTGCTCGCCGCTACTTGCCGGCGCGGGCGGCCAGCGCCTCCGGCAACGGGTCGTAGCGCGCGAAGCGGCGGGTGAACGTGCCGGTGCCCGACGTCATCGCGCGCAGCTCGATCGCGTACCGGAGCAGTTCGGACGAAGGAACCTCCGCCCTGATCACCGTGCGCCCGCCCTCGTCGGCCTCGGTGCCGAGCACCCGCCCTCGCCGTCCGGACAGATCGCCCAGCACGGTGCCCATGTGCTCGTCGGGCAGCCGGATCGCGACCTCGTCCATCGGTTCGAGCAGGATCGTGCGCCCGGCGGCCGCGGCCTCCTTCAACGCCAGCGCGCCCGCGGTCTGGAACGCCGCGTCCGACGAGTCGACCGAGTGCGCCTTGCCGTCGACGAGGGTCACGCGGACGTCGACCACCGGCGTGCCGTCGTGCAGGCCCTTCTCCAGCTGGGCGCGCACGCCCTTCTCGACCGACGGGATGAACTGGTTCGGGATCGCGCCGCCGACGATCTTGTCGACGAACTCGAACCCGGAGCCGCGCGGCAGCGGTTCGACGATGATGTCGCACACGGCGTACTGGCCGTGACCTCCAGATTGCTTGACATGCCGGCCGTGGCCTTTCGCCGGTGCGGCAAAGGTTTCCCGCAACGGCACGCGCACCGGTTCGGTGTCGATCTCCGCGCCGCCCGCCCGCAGCCGCGCCAGCACGACGTCCGCGTGCGCCTCACCCATGCACCAGAGCACCATCTGGTGCGTCTCGGCGTTGCGGTCCAGCCGCAGCGTCGGGTCGCTCGCGACGAGGCGGTTGAGGTTGCGGGCCAGGTTGTCCTCGTCGCTGCGGGTGCGCGGCACGACCGCGACGGGCAGCAACGGTTCCGGCATGTCCCACGGCGCCATGAGGAGCGGTTTCTCGGGCGCCGACACGGTGTCGCCGGTCTCGGCGGTCGTCAGCTTCGTCAACGCGCACAGGTCGCCCGCCACGCAGTACGGGACCTCGCGCAGGTTGGCGCCCATGGGCGAGTAGATGTGCGCGACGCGTTCGTCGGCGTCGTGGTCCTCGTGACCTCGGTCGGCCATGCCGTGGCCGGAGATGTGCACGGGACGTTCCGGGCGCAGCGTTCCGGAGAAGACGCGGACCAGCGACACGCGGCCGACGTAGGAGTCCACGGCGGTGCGGACGACCTCGGCGACGAGTGGCCCGTCCGGGTCGGCGGCCATGCGGGGCTGGGGGATGCCGTCCACCGAAGTCACGGTGGGCACCTCGTGTTCCAGCGGTGACGGGAACGCGCGCGCGATGCCGTCCAGCAGCTCGGTCAGGCCCATGCCCGTCGCGGCGCAGACCGGCATCACCGGGTGGAAGGAGCCGCGTGCGACGGCGGTCTCCAGGTCGGTGATGAGGGTGTCCTGGTCGATCTCCTCACCCGCGAGGTAGCGGTCCATGAGGGTCTCGTCCTCGCTCTCGGCGATGATGCCCTCGATCAGCGCGGCCCGTTCCTCCGGGTACTTGTCGCCCTCGGTGAGCAGCCCGACGAGCCGGTCGCCCTCCTGCACGTACAGCGGCACGACGCCCTGGCCGAACGCGGCCTGGCAGGCGACGATCTCGTTCATCACGTCGGCGCGGTGGTGGTCCGTGCGCGTGATGACCACGGCACGCGGCATGCTGACCTGGGCGCACTCCTCCCACAACGCGACGGTGGCCGCGTCCACGCCCTCGAAGGCGTTGACAACAAAAAGGGCCGCGTCCGCGGCCCGTAGTCCTGCCCTCAGCTCACCCACGAAGTCGACGTATCCAGGGGTGTCGATGAGGTTGATTTTGATGTCGCCGTGCTGGATCGGGGCCACCGCCAGGCCCACGGACCGTTGTTGTCGCACCGCCGCGGGGTCGTGGTCGCAGACGGTCGTGCCCTCGGTGACCGATCCCGCTCGGGTCAGGACGCCGGTGGCGGCTAGCAGGGCTTCGGTGAGCGTCGTCTTGCCCGCGCCGGACGGGCCCACGAGCACGACGTTGCGGACCTTGGCCGGGTCGTCCACAGCGACCGCGCCTGCCGGGGTCCCGTTGTCGGAGTGCTTGCTTCCCATGGCTACCTCCGTCAAGTCGTAGTGTTCGATCTCACACCCGTTCACCTCCGGTTACAAGTGCACAGACCCGACCGGATGCCTCCGCGCACTTGAGTGCGTTTCACATCCGTGGGCGTGACACGTGTCACGACCTGCGGCTGATCGCGAAGTGGCCTTCTGGTTCCGGGCGCCAGTGGCTTGGGTGAGGTGGCCACGTCGGACGTAACATGGGGTCACCGAAACTTCCCCTCGTGAAAGGTTTGCCCGTGAGCACTGATCAGGTCACCGGCACCGCCCGCGTGAAGCGCGGCATGGCCGAGATGCTCAAGGGCGGCGTGATCATGGACGTGGTCGACGCCACCCAGGCGAAGATCGCGGAGGACGCCGGCGCCGTCGCCGTCATGGCGCTCGAGCGCGTGCCCGCCGACATCCGCGCACAGGGCGGCGTCGCCCGCATGAGCGACCCGGACCTGATCGACGGGATCATCAACGCCGTCTCGATCCCGGTGATGGCCAAGGCCCGCATCGGCCACTTCGTCGAGGCCCAGGTCCTCGCCTCGCTGGGCGTCGACTACATCGACGAGTCCGAGGTGCTGACCCCGGCCGACTACGCCAACCACATCGACAAGTGGGCGTTCACCGTCCCCTTCGTGTGCGGTGCGACGAACCTGGGCGAGGCCCTGCGCCGCATCACCGAGGGCGCGGCCATGATCCGCTCCAAGGGCGAGGCCGGCACGGGTGACGTCTCGAACGCCACCACGCACATGCGCAAGATCCGCGCCGAGATCCGCCGCCTGCAGAACCTCCCCGAGGACGAGCTGTACGTCGCCGCCAAGGAGCTCCAGGCGCCGTACGAGCTGGTCAAGGAGGTCGCGCAGAACGGCAAGCTCCCCGTGGTGCTCTTCACCGCGGGCGGCATCGCGACCCCGGCCGACGCCGCGATGATGATGCAGCTCGGCGCCGAGGGCGTGTTCGTCGGTTCCGGCATCTTCAAGTCCGGCAACCCGGCCCAGCGCGCCGAGGCCATCGTGAAGGCCACGACCTTCTACGACGACCCGGACGTCATCGCCAAGGTCTCGCGCGGCCTGGGTGAGGCCATGGTCGGCATCAACGTCGACGAGATCCCGGAGCCGCACCGCCTGGCCGAGCGCGGCTGGTAAGTCCCTGCTCCACGGTGAAAGGCGCATCGCTTCCGCGGTGCGCCTTTCGTCTCATGTGGACAGGTAGAAGATCGCGACACCCAGCAGCAGCGCGAACACCGCGAGCACGACGACGAGCCGCACGCCCGCGCCCTCCTGCCGCGGTGCCACGGGGATGAACGGCTCCGGCACCTCGTAGCTGCCGATGGGCCGGGTGCTTCCGGCGGGCGGTGGCGGTTGCTCGGGCCCCTTGCCGAAGGCGGAGAACGGATCCGGGTTCTCCGCGTAGAGGTCGCGCTCGTGGAACGGCTCGTGCGGTGGTGTGGTCATCACGTCCCCCCAGACTCGACCACTCGAGCGTAGCCGGAGACGCGTTTGCCCGGCGAGGGAGTTGTTCCGCTGCCATGATCGGCTCATGCTCGGGGGACTTCGCACGTTCGCACTGGTCGTGGCGTTGCTGGCGACCGCGGTGGCCTGCGGGCGCGGCGACGAGGAGATCGCGAGGCTGCGCCAGGCGGTCGAAGCGGAGATGGCCGCGGCGCCGCTGCCGCAGGGGGCCGAACTGGTGCGCGGGCGGTTCGACAAAGGCTGCCACGACTTCTGGGAGTGCGCCGACGGCCCCGACCGGCCTGCGGTGTACGAGGCGGATCTCTACCTGGGACGGCCGCCATCAAGTACGTCCAGCATGTGCGCCTACTTCGTCGGAATGTTGCGGGACAAGGGTTTCCGGCTGGCGGGCGAGTGGGACGACAAGCGGTTCGAGGTCGACGCCGCCGCCTGCGCCGCGGGGCATCCCGGTGCCGGGACCGTGGTGCGGGCGGACGGGAAGTCGTTCAGCGCCAAGGCGACGCTCGAATTCTCCCTGCTCGACGACCGAGGCGTGGTGGCACCTCACTACAAGCTCACCTACGAGCCGCACGAGCCGTTGTCGCTGAACGCCGTGCGGCTAACGCGCTCGGTGGTGGCGCACATCAGGGGTGCGCTCGACCGCGAGTTCGTGCTGTCGGCTGCTCCCGAGGCCGACGGGATCACCTCGGGCCAGACGAGGGGACCTTGGTGGAAAGTGCCCTCGGCCACGACGTCGTTGCGGTTCGAGGTCACGTGCGACGAACGCGACGAGGCCTGGCTGGATGCCCACGATCCCGACATCACCGGCAAGCCGTACGGCTGGGGGCGGCGCGTGGTGCGGTGCACCGGCGCCGCCACCGTCGTCGACGTACCCGTGGAGCTCAAGAAGGACAAGGCCACCGTCCGGGTCAGCGTGTACGGGCGGCCGGCCTCGGCTCAGCGGCAACCGTCCAGGAACGGCGACTACGTCGTCAGGTTCCTCTCGGCGAGCTGACCCGGTCAGGAGAGCGGGTAGACCTCGACTTCCGCCTCGTGCCCGGACGCGCCGGCGAGCCGGGCGTCACAGGTCACGAGCGGCACGTCCAGCTGTTCGGCGAGCGCGAGGTAGAGCGCGTCGTACGCCGAGGCCGCGTGCCGCAACTCCCACGCCCTCCGGACCAGCGGCGGGTGATCGATCAACGTGATCGGGGCGTCCAGCAGGTTGTCGAGGGCCTCCTCCGCCTGCGCGTCGGTGATCAGGCCGCGCTGCGCGAGCTTGCGCAGCACGTGCAACGACTCCGCGGTCAGCAGCTGCGGTGCCGCCGCCGTGCTGGTGAGGAGGCGCTTCACCAGACCGCGGTCGGGGTCCGCGCCGACCAGGAACTCCATCAGCGCGGACGTGTCCACGACGGCCGTGAAGCTCACTCGTCGTCCTCGCGGAGGTCGCGGACGACGCTGACGATGGTGGCCCGGTCGACGCCCCAGTCGCGCTTGCGCGAGCGTTCGTACAGCTCCGCCATCGAGGGCTTGCGGGCCAGTTCGACCAGGTGGTTGCGCAGGTACGTGGTCAGCGACAGCCCTGCCTTGGCGGCTCGTGCCTGGAGGATGTCCACGACATCCCCCGGCACCTCGCGGATCTGCACCGCACGGAACGACTCGGCCGATTCGCTCATGTACGCGACACTACCGTCAATGCGTGCAATCTGCATGCACTCATCGTGGATGCAGTCGGCAACGCATGCAACTACCCGATCGTGTGGTCTCAAACCTTCTTGAGACCGGTGAGCGCGTCCGGCAACGGCTCGTGGTGCAGCACGCCGAGCCGTTGCGTGGCGCGGGTCAGCGCCACGTACAGCTCGGCCGCGCCACGCGGCCCGTCGGCCAGGATCCGTTCCGGCGCGACGACGAGCACCGAGTCGTACTCCAGGCCCTTGGTCTCCGACGCGGGCACCGTGCCGGGCACTCCGGGCGGCCCGATCACGACGCTGGTGCCCTCCTCCTCCGCCTCCGCGAGCACGAACTCCTCGATCGCCGCGGGCAGTTCCTCCGGCGAAAGCTGTCGTGCCCACGGCTGAACACCGTTGGCGCGAACGGATTCCGGCGCTCGGACGTCCGGCGCGAACTCGGCGAGCACCTGGGCGGCGACCGCCATGATCTCGGCGGGCGTGCGGTAGTTGACCGTCAGCGAGCGGTACTCCCAGCGGCCGGGCACGTACGGGTCGAGCATCTCGCCCCACGACGAGGCGCCCGCCGGGGACCGCCGCTGCGCGAGGTCGCCCACCACCGTGAACGAACGTCCGGGGCACCGGCGCATCAGCACTCGCCAGTCCATTTCGGACAGTTCCTGCGCCTCGTCGACCACCACGTGCCGGTAGGTCCAGCCGCGGTCGGCCGAGGCGCGTTCGACGAGGCTGCGGGTGTCGTACTCCTCGAAGCGCTCCGCCAGGTCCTCCGCGAAGAGCAGGTCCGTGGCGAACAGATGGTCCTCATCGTCCATGTGGTCCTGGCGGCTGACGAGGCTGTCCAGCACCTCGGAGGCGTACCGGGCCTCGGCCCTGCGGGCTTCGGCTTCGGCTTTCGCGGCGGCCTCCTCCGCGCGCTTGTCGCGGCCCAGCAGCTCGTGCAGCTCGTCGAGCAACGGCACGTCCGACACCGTCCACGCCTCGCCGTCGGCGCGGTGCAGCGACGGGTCGCCACCGGCCGCCGCGAGGCGTTCCGGTGACGAGTACAGCGATCCCAGCAGCCACTCGGGCGTCAGCACGGGCCACAGCTCGTCCAGCGCCAGTGTGAACGCCTCGTCGTCGGCCAGGTCCTTGATCAGGCCCGACCTCATGTCCTCCCAGCTCTCGCGGTCGGACCGGGACAGCCAGCCCTTGCCGATCCTGCCGATCGCGCGTTCGGTCAGGACGTACGTGACGATCTCGACGAACACCTTGCGGGCCTCGTTGTGCGGCAGCCCACTGTCGCGCGCTTCCTGCCGCGCCCACTCGGCGACGTCGGCGGTGATCTCGACCACGACGTCCTTCATCGTGATCGGGATCGGCGAGGACGGCAGCCGCTGCCGGTCGGCCACCGCCGACTTCAGCACCTCCACCATCTTCAGCGAACCCTTGAGCCGCGCGACGTCCGGCGCGTCCTCCGCCGTCGCGGACAGGCCCGGCAGCAGGCCGCCCGTGGTCGTGAAGACCACATCGGACTCACCGAGGGACGGCAGCACCCGGCCGATGTGGTTGAGGAACGCCGGGTTCGGACCGACGACGAGGACGCCGTGCCGTTCCATGCGTTCGCGTTGCGTGTACATCAGATAGGCGACGCGGTGCAGCGCCACGACGGTCTTGCCGGTGCCGGGACCGCCCTCGATCACCACGACACCGGGGTGGTCGAGCCGGATGATCGCGTCCTGCTCGGCCTGGATGGTGGCCACGATGTCGCGCATGCCCTCGCCGCGCGGCGCGTTCAACGCCGCCAGCAGCGCCGCGTCGCCGTGCTCCTCGCCGAGCTTGCCGAAGACCTCGTCGGTGAAGTCCACGATCGCACGGCGGCGGGTGTGGAACTGGCGCCGCCTGCTCATGCCCTCCGGCTGGGCGCCGGTGGCGGTGTAGAACGGCCGCGCCGCCGGTGCCCGCCAGTCGAGCAGCACCGGTTCGAACTCGTTCTCCTCGTCGAACAGGCCGATCCTGCCGATGTAGGAGGTGACGCCGTCGACGCTGTCCAGCCGGCCGAAGCACAGCCCGTAGTCGGCCACGTTCAGCCGCTTCATCTCGCGGTGCCGGGCCCGCACCTCGTTGTCCCGCTCCATGACGGTCTCGCCGGTGCCGCCCAGCGCGGCCTGATACGCGGCCTTCACGCGCGCGCGTTCGGAATCGAGCCGTGCGTAGAGACCGGCGACGTACTCGCGTTCGGACTGCAGTTCTTCTTCGTACCCCACGTGCTCCCCACAGCGCCTGTGAACTGGCATAGGGCGATGAGTCTGAAGCACGCACGGGGCCTTGTGGCAAGGCCCCCTGCCTGCTATACGTTTAAGTGGGAAGGAGTGGACATCCGCTCCTTTTTCTTTTGCTCGCAGCGCTCATCCCTGCCGCGCTGCCGTGACGGAGCGGCTCCGCCCCTCCGGCTGCTGACGTCGATGAAGGGCTCCTTCCTACACCTCAGCCCGGATCCACCGATGAGTTAGTGGTTCGGTCCGTGTCGTAGACACGCAGATGCCCT
>NZ_BMRE01000014.1 GCF_014648475.1 Lentzea flava
GCCCAGACCCTCGCGGCCTAACCTTCACTTAGCCAGTCCAACTTTCGGGGCCCAGTTCACACCTCATGTGGATGAAGGAGCCCTTCATCGAGCACTACTTCTCGATCACGCGGGCCGTGGGGCCGGCGGACCAGGTGGCCTCCAGGCGGGAGAGGCGGCCCTCGGGGGTGCGGAAGTTCACGACCAGCGGGCCGCCGGGCTGTTCGACGGACACCGACCAGCCGTCGGCGGGGGTGGCCGACAGGGCTTCCACGGCCGACGGGCGGTAGCGCACGACCACGTCACCGCCGCGCAGGTGAAACGCGTGGACGTAGGAACCGTCCGACTGCCATTCCCCCTCCTGAGGTTGAGCCGAGGAGGGACGCGCATCCGTACTACTGGGAGGAGCCGCAACGGACGAGCTGACCACAGGAGGCCTGGTGGACGACGAGGGCGTGACAGGCGGCGAGCTGACCGCCGTGGTGGCGGGCACCGGGACGCTGAACGTGACGGTGGGAAGCGGCAGCACACCGGGGCTCGCCGTGGAGCCCGCGGCGTCGACGGCGGCCACCGGAGCGGGTTCCATCGCCGTGCGGATGCCGAACCAGGACAGGCCGATGGCGACGGTGGTCACCAACGCCCAGGCGACCAGGTATCCGACCGACCGTCTCACTGCGACGACCCTCCTGTAGCGGCTCATGGCATCAGTACTGCTGGTCGAGGACGACCCGGTGGTGCGAGCGGCGATCACGCGCGCTCTCACCGGCCAGGGCCACATGGTGCACGGTGTCGCGCTCGCGATCGAGGCTTTGCGCGAAGTCACCGCCAACAACTACGACGTCGTGGTGCTCGACCTCGGGCTGCCCGACCTCGACGGCGGCGACGCGTTGCGGATGATCCGGGGCGTCACGAACACGCCCGTGGTGATCGCGACCGCCCGCGACGACGAGCAGGAGATCATCCGCCTGCTCAACGCCGGTGCGGACGACTACCTCGTCAAACCCTTCTCCAGCGAGCACCTCGGCGCCCGCGTGCAGGCGGTGCTGCGCAGGGCGCGGGAGAGCAAGCAGCTCGTGATCGGCGGCCTCGAGATCGACGTGGAACTGCGGAGGGCCACTGTGGACGGTCGGGAACTCACGTTGACGCACAAGGAGTTCGAGTTGCTCTCGTATCTCGCGGCACGGTCGGGCGAGGTGGTTCCGCGCGCGGAGATCCTCGCGAACCTGTGGCCGTCCACCCGCGACGACCAGACGCTCGACGTCCACCTGTCGTGGTTGCGCCGCAAGCTCGGTGAGCGGGCGGCGCAGCCGCGTTACCTGCACACGGTGCGCGGTGTCGGCGTGCGTCTGGTCGCACCGAGATGAGGCGGTCACTGGTGCTGGTCGCTCTCGCGGCGACCAGCATGGTGGCACTGGCTTTTCTCATCCCGCTCGCCATCGTCACGAAGAAGGCCGCGTACGACAGCGCGCTCAGCGAGGCGGAGAAGCAGGCCAACGCCCTCACGCCGGCACTGCTGATCACGACGAAACCGCAGGAGATCCGCCAGGCGATCAGGAGCACCCGCTACGGCGGCCAGCAGCGGCTCGCCGTGCACATCAGCACACCGGCCCCCAACACCTACGGCACCTCGCACATCACCGCGGCCAACCTGCAGGACGCGCAGAACCTCGCGAAGGCGTCCACGCTCGAACGCCCCGACGGCGTCGCCTACCTGCAGCCGCTCGCCACCAGCGCCAACGGGATCGTGATCGTGGAGGCGTTCGTGCCGCGCGAACAGCTCACCCACGGCGTCATCGGCACGTGGTGGGCGTTGGCGGGCGTCGCCGTCGGGCTCGTCGCCGGCTCGGTGCTCGTGGCCGACCGGCTGGGTGCGCGGGCCGTGCGAGCGACCCGCGCACTGGCCGAGGGCGCACGGCGGATGGGCCAGGGCGACCTCTCCGTGCACGTGCCGGTCAAGGGGCCGCCCGAGCTCAAGGAGGTCGGCAAGGCGTTCAACGCGATGGCCGAACGCGTCCGGCACCTGCTCGCCGCCGAACGCGAGGTGGTCGCCGATCTCTCCCACCGCCTCAGAACGCCCCTCACAGCGCTGCTGCTGGACGCGGACACCCTCGGGAGGGGTCCTGGTGCGGATCGGGTCCGCGAGGCCGTCCAGGGGCTTGAGAGAGAGGTCGACGAGATCATCAAGGCGGCCCGGTCCGGTCTGCAGCCCGACAACGCCGGTGTGGACGCGGCGGGCGTCGTGCGCGAACGGCTGGTGTTCTGGTCCGCGCTCGCCGACGACCAGGACCGGCCGTGGACGATCCGCGGCGCCGACCGGCCCGCCCACGTGCCGCTCTCCCGCACCGACCTCACCGCCGCGCTGGACGCGTTGCTGGGCAACGTCTTCCGCTACACGCCGGAGGGCACGCGGTTCGCCGTCACGCTGGTGCACCAGGCCGATCTGGTGGCGCTCGTCGTCGAGGACGCGGGGCCCGGCATCGCGAACGTGGAACACGCGCTGCGGCGCGGCGCCAGCGGCGGTGGGTCCACCGGGCTGGGGCTCGACATCGCCCGCCGCGCCGCGGAAAGCACGGGTGGCTCTCTCCACGTCGACCGCGGGCCGCTGGGTGGGGCACGCGTGCAAATGAGGCTCCGGAGGCGCTAGGGCCCTGGTGAGGGCCGGGAAAGAACACCGCCGGCGGTGCGGACCGTGGGACGGGTCCGACACCGCCGGCGGGCACCGGCCGGCTGCGCTGCACCGCTGCCGCACCACCGAGTTCCGAGCAGGAGGGTGGAACCCGATGAGCAGTGCGCGCACGCCTTCCCACACCGGTGTTACGAGGTGGATCTGCCGGGGCTCTCGGCGCCAGGTGTGGGGACCGGCGTATTCAACGTGGTCTGTGTGATCGTTTTTGCGATCTGACACGAAGTTAGCCGACGGCCCGCCGTCGCCAATCCACCGTTCAGACGATTAATCCGTTTTAAATATATTTAAGTTCGCCCGGTCGGCTGTCCACGCCTTAAGTCTATTTAAGATAACGTCCTCGTCACGCCGCCATCCCATCCCCCGAAATGAAAGGCGCCTCATGCTCAGTGTGATGGCAGCTACGAGTTTGGCACTGTCGCTCCTCGTCGCCCCCGAGGCGCCGAGCACCGCCGATGTCGTTCCCCCCGGCAAAATCACCGTCGACGTCGTCACGGTCAACGGTTCCGGCTGCCCCGCCGGAACAGCGGCGGTCGCGGTGGCGGACGACAACACGGCATTCACGGTCACGTACAGCGACTACACCGCGCAGGCCGGTTCCGGATCCGCCCCGACCGACTTCAGGAAGAACTGCCAGCTGAACCTGCGCGTGCACTACCCGCAGGGCTTCACGTACGGGATCGCGAAGGCCGACTACCGCGGGTTCGCGCACTTACCCAGAGGCGCGAAGGGCATGCAACGCGCCAGCTACTACTTCTCCGGCTCGTCGTCGACGGGCATGAGCACGCACAACATCCCCGGCCCCAAGACCGACAACTGGCAGTTCACCGACACCACCGACATCGCGGAGATCGTCTTCGCGCCGTGCGGCATGGTGCGCAACCTCAACGTGAACACGGAGGTCCGCGTGTCCACGAACACCGCGAAGGAGCCGGCGTTCGTGTCGATGGACTCGACGGACGGCAGCGTCAACACCCGCTACCAGTTCGCCTGGAAGCGATGCTGACCGAACTTGATCACCAAGCGCTCCCGGCGCTCTACACACAGTGAGCGCCGGGGCGTATCCTCGTGACCCGGTCGTGACTTTTGACGGGTGAGTCAACCAGGGCATTGCTTCCCGCGTATACCCATGTAGATTCCCGCTCACCGCGACGGCCATTCGGGTGACTGTCGTTGGCTCGCGCGCCGCACGCGAACGGAGGCTGCATGCAGGTGAACGCCCAGACCGCACAGGTTGACGACCTGACACTCATCGCGTTGCCCACCGCGGTGAACTGCGCGGATCTGTTCGTGCGCTTCACACTCGGCGAGTGGCGGCTGCGCAACATGATCGACGACTGCTCCGCGGTGGCTTGCGCCCTGGTCGAGGCGGCCATCGAGTCGGCTGACCCCAAGACCTCGCGGCTCATCACCCTGCGGTTGCGGTTGAGCGGCGACTACCTGGTCGTCGAGCTCGAGGCGGCCCGGTTCACGATGCCGCCCACCTCTCCCGACCTCCGCACCGGCGAGCTGCAGCTCGGTGGCGGCGTGAAGCTGATCTGGTGCGAGCTCCCGCTGCCGACCGGCGTGAACGCCAACGCGGTGCCGCTGCCCCGGCGCGAGCCCCGCCGCTCCCCCGCGGCAGAGGCGCTGGGCGACGAGCCGGACGTCGATCCCGAGCTCATCCAGCGGATTCTCTTCGGACTCGGCGGCTCGATGGGCGGCGGTCCGCAGCGCTAGGGACTCGGGTAAACCGGTCCAGCTCCGATTTCACCCACAAGGGCGCGTCCGACGGTGGACGCGCCCTTGCCGGTTCCACGGGTTCACGGGTGTGGACACTTCACGAATTGAGTTCCGCATCTCAGACTGCGGTTGCTCCGTTCGAGCCGTGTTACATTCGCCACCCCGCGAGGACCATCACGTTCCCGAATAGCGTCCTTCCGGTACGGATGGCAATTAACCGACGACGGCTTCGGCTTGCCTTTTGATGCGGTAACCGATCGACCGCAATAAGTGACAAATGGTCGATGCGCCAATGTTGCTCTGGTTGGCGGAACGTTCGTTAACACCCTTTCCGATACGGTCTCGTATCACGCCGCCCGACATGTCCTGCACATTCGGAAAGGTGTCCCATGATTAGCACGTTGGCTGCGGCCGCTCTGGCTCTGTCCACCATCGTCATTCCCCCGGTCGCGGATCCGCCCCCGACGGGCCAGATCACCATCGACGTCGTCACGGTCAACGGCTCCGGGTGCCGCATCGGCACGGCCGCCGTCGCCGTCTCGCCCGACAACAAGGCTTTCACGGTCACCTACAGCGACTACATGGCCCAGGTCGGCCCTGAGGCGCGGCCGACGGATTTCCGCAAGAACTGCCAGCTGAACCTCAGGGTCAACGTACCGGGCGGATTCACCTACGGAATCGCGCAGGCCGACTACAGAGGCTTCGCCCACCTGGAGCGGGGAGCGAAGGGGACGCAGAAGGCGAGCTACTACTTCCAGGGAATGTCGGACAACGACCAGCGTTCGAAGACCTGGAACGGCGCGATGAGCGACGACTGGCAGGTGACGCACAAGACCGACGTCGCCTCCATCGTCTACCACCCGTGCGGCGCCAAGCGGAACTTCAACATCAACACCGAGCTGCGCGTGGACAAGGGCTCGTCCGACCCGAAGAAGACCAGCTTCATGGCGATGGACTCGACGGACGGTTCCATCGAGACGGTGTACCACTTCGCGTGGAAGAAGTGCCCGAAGCCGTGACCGGATAACCGCACAGCCAGGCCGCCGGGCCCCTCGGTCTCCTCCCACCAAACGAGACCGAGGGGCCTTCTGTTGTTTGTGCTCGCCGGAGAACCTCGGCTAGCCTTTCCGGCACGGATTGTAAACGTTTACAAAGCTGTGGAACCGGAGCTGTCGTGACGATTGACACCGTGGTTTTCGACCTGGACGGAACTTTGGTCGACACGGTCCCGGGAATCACACACGCCCTGAACATCGCTCTGCGCTCGTACGTGCTGACCGAGTTCACCGACGACGAGACGCGGCAATACGTCGGCTTGGGCGGCGATGCTCTCGTACGCGCGGCATTGGAGAAGTCCGAGGCGTCACCGGACCTGGCCGGCGAGGTCCAGGAAGCGTACCTGCGGGCGTACGCGGCGAATCCCGGCCATCTCGCGGTGGTGTACCCCGGCGCTGCCGAGTTGCTGAAACGTCTGCGCGCTCGCGGTATCAGGCTTGCGTTGTGCACCAACAAGTCCGGCCGCATCACCGGCGGGATGCTGCGCGCGCTGGGACTGGGCGAGGCGTTCGACGCGGTGGTGAGCGGTGACGAACTCCCCTACCGCAAACCGGATCCGCGCCACCTGCTGGAAGCGGTCCGCCGCGCGGGCGGCACGGCGGCGCTGATGCTCGGTGACAGCACCAGCGACGTCCGTGCCGCCCGCGCGGCGGGCGCTCCCGTCGTCTGCGTGTCGTTCGGTTACGGAACCGCGGGCCTGGAGCCGGATTCCTGGATCGACAGCTTCGACGACTTCGACTCAGATGTTCTGGTTCGCGAAGCCCTTGGTCGCGATCTTTGACAGCATCGCCTGCCACACCGACGAGCTGGTGTGCGGGTCGCCGGTGACGCCGAGCGCCGACTTGAGGCCGTTGAACGCGTTCTGCGTGTTCGTGCCCCAGATGCCGTCGATCACCAGGCCGGAGCCGCGGAAGTTGTTGCACACGGCCTGAACGAACTTGGTGTCGGACTCGGAGTCCTTGAGCACGCGGACCGGCAGGCCGCCGAAGTCGGAGTGGATGTGGTCCGCGTGGTCGGCGTTGTACCAGCCGTCGAGCACGTAGCGGAACCGGCGGCGGCACACGGCCTCGGTCGCGAGGTAGCGCTTGCGGATCGCGGCGTTGGTCGACGCGTGGTGCTTGTCGAGCGGCGAGATGGTGTTGCCGCCGGACCAGCGGACGTGGTCGAGGTCCATCGCGGTGCCCGCGCCGTGCTGACCCGGCTTGTCGACGTAGAAACCGGCCGAGACGATGTAGCTGATCGAGCCGTAGCTCGACGAGAGCGAGCGCAGGTCCCGGATCCAGGCCACGAGCGCGTTGTAGAACGCGTCGGTGCACTGCCAGTTGCGCAGGGTGGTGTTGCCCCGGTTGGAACGCCAGTAGTACACCGGCGTGCCGTCGATCTTCTGGAACGTCATCATCGCCAGCGCGCCGGCCTCGGAGGCCCGCAGCTCCGCCTCGGTGTGCTGGTCCGCGATCTTCGGGTCGGCGCTCGCGAGCCCCGGCGCGATGGTGGACAGGCCGGCGAGACCGGCGACGGCCGCCGCGCCCGTGACGAAGCCGCGCCTGGTGACGTTGTTTTCGAACACCCCAGTTCTCCCTCTGTGTCCTAGCCGGTGCGGACAGGAGGAAGGCCTGTCTCACGAACCGGCGCGAGGGAGTCTAGGGATCACCCCCGATCCGGGGAATGTATCCTGACCTGCGGTTTTCCTCTTCCTTTACCGCACGTCGCCCAGGACGCGGATCAAGCTCTTCTCGGTGTCGTTGCCGAGTTTCTCCAGCGCCAGCTTCGCCACCGGAGCCCCGAGCTTCGCCAGACCGGTGAACTCGAGGTGCGCGTGGTAGGCGATTCTGGTCGTGCCGGGAGCCGGTCCCGCGGTGATCGAGATGTCGTCGGTCGCGGTGGCGGTGTCGTTGCGCCCGACGAACTGCAGCCCCTGCGGATCGTCACGAGTCAGCTCGTAGACCAGCTCGGTCTTGCGGCCGAGGAACGTCGAGACGTTGCGCCAGCGCGAGCCGACCTCGACCGGGCCCTCGTCGAGGCGCGTGCAGGTCACGGTGCCCGGATCCCACTGCTCGGTGCGGGAGAAGTCGCGCAGGTACTCGACGACGCCCTCCGGCGAGGACGCCACGGTGAAGGTGCGTTCGACGTCGACACCCGACGTGTTCGGCGCGTTGAACGCACCGGGCGCGATGCGCAGGCGGTGCTGGTCGACGAGATCGGCCTGGCTCTCCGCCCGGCGCACCAGCCGGTCGAAGCGGTCGGCGTCGGCACCGGGCAACGTCCGCAGGGTGCGCCACATCGCGGCCTTGCCCTCGATGCCCATGCGCAACGTCTCCAGTTCGAGGACGTCGCTGAGCGGGGAACGGCCCAGCAGCCGTCCGTTGAGCTTCAGCCTGCCCGCCTTCTCGGTCAGCCAGCCGATCGCGGCCTTGTGCGGTCGCGGCTCGACGCCGAACGACCGCATCACGTCGAGCAGCTCGCGCCGGTCCGATTCCACGTCGTCGGCCAGCACGCGCAGTTCGGGATGCGTGCGGCAGATGCGGCGGGCGAGCTCGGTGCCCGCCATCGTCCCGGCCAGGTGGTCGTTGAGGTAGATGCCCAGCAGCTCCTTGTTCACGCCGCCCGGTTACCCGTGGGGCTGTCATAGGCAACCTATGGGCCGGCCGGGCCCAGCTGATATCCCTGGTTCCACAGGGTTTTGATCACCAGGCCGAGCGGGGCGATCCGGCGCCGCAGCCGCATGATGTGCAGGTGCAGCGCGTTGCTCGTGTCGCCGTCCTTCGTGGGCAGGCAGCGCAGCAGATCCTCGCGCGAGGTCAAGGAACGGAAATGCTTCAGCAGTTCGGCGACCAGCGCGCGCTCGGTCGGTGAGAGCACCACGGAACGCGTGCGGAAACGCAGGATGCCGGACGCGTCCAGCTCCGGCACCGCGTAACGCGCCGCGCGGGCCCGCAGCATCGCGATGCGCACGGCGAGGTCCTGCTGCGGCACCGGCGCGCGGACCCAGTCCTCCCGCATGTCCGTGAGGACGGGCGCCGGCACGTTCTTCTCCAGCACGAGCAGGCACAACGTCCCGCTGCGCTGGCACGCCTCCCGTGCCGCCGCGTCCACCGGCCACCGCACGACCTCGACGGGCAGTTGGTTCACCACGTTCGACATACGTCCACTTCCCCGGCCTTCGGCTGTCGTGGACGCTAGACGTGCGGGTTATTTCCGCTCTATCGCGTGCATGGGCTCCAGGATGATCGGCTGTGCCCGGCGCCCGGTGACGATGTTCCACGCCCACTGCGCCAGCACCGCGACCCGGTTGCGCCAGCCCACCAGGAACGCGATGTGCACGACCGCCCAGGCCACCTTGCCGATGAGGCCCTTGAGCCGCAGCTTCTTGATGTCCGCCACGGCGTCACCAGGCGAAATCGTCGCCATCGTGCCCAGGTCGAGGTACTTGAACGGCTTGCTGGGCCGCCCCTGCAGCCGTGCCCTGATCACGCGGGCGACGTGGTGCCCCTCCTGGATCGCGGGTTCGGCGATGCCGGGGAGGTCGTTGAGGTTGACCATGTCGCCGATCGCGTAGATGTCGTCGGTGACGCTGCAGTCCGAGGGGTTCACCAGGATCCGGCCCTTGCGGTCGAGCTCGGCGCCGGTGGCCTCGGCGAGCTTGCGCGCCAGCGGCGAGGCCTGCACCCCGGCTGCCCAGATGATCGTCCGCGCCTCGACCCGGTCGCCGTCCTTCGTGGTGAGGCCGCTGTCGTCGATCGACTCGACCATGGCGCCGGTCATCACCGTCACGCCGAGACTCTCCAGCTTCTTCCTGGTGTGCTCGCGCAACGGCGCGGAGAACGGCGGCAGCACGTGCGGCACGGCGTCCAGCAGCGTGATCCGGATGTCCCTCGGGTCGATCTCCCGGAACTGGCCCTTCAACGCCCTGCGCGCGAGGTCGGCGAGCTGCCCGGCCAGCTCGACCCCGGTCGGCCCGGCCCCGACGATCGCGAACGACAGCCACTCCTTGGCGTCACCGGCGGCCACCGCGGTCTCGAACGCCCGCAGCATCCGCGAGCGCAGGTCGACGGCCTGTTCGAGGGTCTTCATCGGCGGCGCGACCTCGGCCCACTCGTCGTGACCGAAGTAGCTGTCCCGCGCCCCGGCCGCCACGACCAGCGTGTCGTACCCGACCGTCCGCGACGTCCCGTCCGGCAGGTCGACGTGCACCCTCTTGTTCTGCGGGTCGAACCCCGTCACCTCCCCCAGCAGCACCTTCGCGTTGCGCTGCCTGCGCAGCACCGCCCGGAACGCCGGCGCGATGTCGCCGGCGGGCAGCAACGCGGTCGCCACCTGGTAGAGCAACGGCTGGAAGAGGTGGTGGTTGGTGCGGTCGATCAACGTGACCTCGACGTCCGCGCGTTTGAGCCCGCGCACGACGCCCAGCCCGCCGAACCCACCACCGACAACGACTACCCGGTGCTTACCCATGGTGGTCGCATACCCACTCAGGCGGCAGGGTATCCAGCCGCCATGACGACGACCGCCGACCAGTCACTTTGGCTCTCCGCGCTCTCCGCTTCGCCCCGTCCGCCGTTGACCGGCAAGCACACCTGCGACGTGGCGGTGGTCGGCGGCGGCATCACCGGCCTGACCACCGCACTGCTGCTGAAGCGCTGCGGCCTGAACGTGGTGGTCCTGGAGGCCGACCGGGTGGCCTCCGGCGTCTCCGGCAACAACACCGCCAAGGTGACCGCCCTTCAGTCCACTGTGTACACCCAGATCACCAAGGCCCACGGCGTGTCCGCGGCAGCCGACTACGCCACCGCCTCCCAGCGCGCCGTCACGCAGGTGGCAGATCTCGTGCAGCTGGAGGGCATCGACTGCGACCTGCGCCGCGCCCCCGGCGTGACCTACGCCTACACCGAGTCCGAAGTGCAGTCCGTGGAGGACGAACTCCAAGCCGCGGGCCGCGCCGGCCTCCCCGCGTACGCGAGCACCGACCTCGACCTCCCGTTCGAGGTGCACGCCGCCGTCAAACTCGACGACCAACTCGCCCTGCACCCGGTGAAGTACCTGCAGGGCCTGGCCGCCGCGATCGAAGGCGACGGCAGCAAGGTCTTCGAACACAGCCGCGTGACGAGCGTGAGCGGCAACCGCGTGTACACAGAGGACGGTCAGGTCGACGCCGAACGCATCGTCATCGCCACCCACTACCCCGTGCTGGACCGCGGCTTCTACTTCGCGCGCATGGAAATCACCCGCGCCTACTGCATAGCCGCCCGCCTGACGACCCCGCCACCGACCGCACTGGCGATCAGCACAGGCAGCCCGTCCTGGTCGATCAGCGCCAACGGCGACCACCTGATCGTCGCGGGCCAAAGCCACCCGACCGGCAAGTCCGCGGTGGAACCGTTCCGCAAACTGGAAGACTTCGCCCGCACCCACTGGCCGGTGGCCGAGGTGACCCACCGCTGGTCCGCCCAGGACCCCACGGCCTACGACCACCTGCCGATGATCGGCACCTACACCCCGGGCAACACCACCCTGTACACCGCCACGGGCTACATGAAGTGGGGCCTGACCTCAGGCACGTTCGCCGCCTCCCTGCTGGCCGACCTGGTCACCGACAAGCCCAACGACCTGGCCGACCGCTTCAGCCCCCACCGCCTGTCCCTGAGCTCCCTGCCCACCCTGCTGAAGAAGAACGCCGAGGTGGCCGCCGAGTTCGTGGGCGACCGCGTCCTCCCCGCCGACGCAACGTCCAGCGAGTCCCTGCAACCCGACCACGCCCACGTGATCCGCGACGGCCTGGGCAAAACCGGCGTGTACCGCGACCCGGAGGGCCAGCTGCACGCCGTCTCGCTGCGCTGCACCCACCTGGGCTGCCTGGTCCGCTTCAACGCGGCCGAACGCAGCTGGGACTGCCCGTGCCACGGCTCCCGCTTCGACGTGGACGGCGAGGTGCTGGAAGGTCCCGCCACCCGCCCACTCCCCAAACGCGACCCGCGCTAGGTCGTTGGTGGTCCGGTTGGGTGGTGGGTTGCGTGGGCGATTTACCGAGCCGGGTCATTTCATCGCCGCTTCGCGACGATTGCGATTGGGGCTCCGGATACTCGGCGCAGCAGTCGACCCGGCCGCAGACGGTCGGCTACGGGCTGGTCGACTCGCCGGCCGCCCTCTGCGCCTGGATCGTCGAGAAGTTCTGGTCGTGGACCGACTCCGGTGGCGACCTGCATCGGGTTGTTACCCGGGATGAGCTGCTCGACAACCTGATGCTCTACTGGCTGCCCGGCACCGGTGCCTCATCCGCCCGGCTTTACTGGGAAAGCCTCCGGCAGGTCAACGAATGGATCTCCGGGTCGGCCGGCGCGCCGGTGACCGTACCCACCGGCTGTTCGGTCTTCCCCAAGGAGCTGCAGCGCCCGTCTCGGCGGTGGGCGGAGCGCCGGTTCCCGAACATCCGAGGTCCGGTCATTCTTCCGGCTGGTCCGCCGATGGTCACCCCTACTCGGTAAGCGGCTGACTAAAGATCAACAAGTGCCCATCGGGTGTCCGTACGTTGAAGTCGCGCATCCCGTAGGGCCGGTCAGCCAGTGGCTCGACGATGTCGGCGCCGCGGGCGCGCAGCTCGTCGTGGCAGGAATCGACGTCGTCGACGACAACCGTCACCCTGGCCGGGCCGACGCTGCTTTCGGCGTACAGGTGGAACTCGGCGCTGTCGCGGATCACGGCCGCGTAGCTGGGTGGGGTCTCCCAGGTGAATATGGTGTCGAATCCGAGCACGTCCGTGAAGTACGACCGCGCTGCCTGCACATCTCGGCACGGCAGCACGGGAATCGCCACCCGCATGACCATTCCGTCACCCTACTTGACTTTGGCTCAAGATCGCTGATCTTGGGTAGGGTGCTGGCTGTTGAGCTGCGGTTTCGTCGTGTGAGCACATCGGCTCGGCGCATGACGATGCGGCGTTGGAGGCGCTCAGGGCGGTGGCGAGGCAGCGTCTGGCTGTGGGGCAGCCCGAGCTCGACTTCGGCCCGGACTTCGCGGCGTTGCAGGCCAGCAGTGGTGCTGGTGGTGGGCCGCTTGGGATCACGTCGTCGCGGATGGGGTACCTGTGGGACGCGCTCGGCCACGCCTACCAGCTGTTGGGGTTCGACAGTCTGCGGGTGGTCGAAGAGGCAGGTTTCGACCCGCCGGCGTACGCGACCCTCAAGCGGCGTCTGCCCGCGTTCGCGAAAGAGTCCTGGCGGCAGAAGTTGGCCGCGGCGTGCGCCCGCACCGCTGATCTGGGGCCGGCGTCACTGGTTCTCCACGATGTGTCCACCTTGTACTTCGAGACCGATGCCGGGGACGGGTTCCGTGAGCCCGGGTTCTCCAAAGAACGCCGCCTGGAGCCGCAGATCACGATCGGGCTGCTCACCGACGCAAGCGGGTTTCCGTTGATGGTTAACGCGTTCGAGGGCAACCGGGGCGAGACCACTACGATGCTGCCGACCATCCGTGCGTTCATGGACGCCCACCAGCTGGCTGATGTCACGGTCGTGGCCGACGCTGGCATGATCTCTGCGGCCAACCAGCAGGCCATCGAGGCCGCGGGGTTGTCGTTCATCCTCGGCGCGCGGATACCCGACGTGCCGTACGTGGTGCAGGCGTGGCGCCACGAGCACCCGGATGAGCAGATCCCCGACGGGCACATCTTCACCCAGCCCCCTGGCCTGCCGGCCCCAAGGACCAGCGCCGCGACCAGATCATCTACTACCAGTACCGGGCGGACCGGGCTCGGCGCACCCTGCACGGCATCGACGAACAGGTCGCCAAGGCCGAGCAAGCCGTCGCCGGCAAGACTGCGGTCAAACGCAACCGGTTCATCCAGCTCACAAGTCGTTCCGAATGTCTAAACACGACCTACGTGCGCGGCCGATCTACCACCACAAGCGCGAGTCGATCGACGCGCACCTGACGGCCGTGTTCGCACCACCCGCCGCTACCGCACCATCAACATCCAGGCCGGCGAGCACACCCTCACCGCCGTCGACCCGCTACCCGACGACCTCCGTGATGCCCTCACCCGCATCCACGACCGCGGTGCGCACTAATTTGAGCCAAGTCAGGTCAAGCAGTCGGGTTCCGGAAATTACCGCTTGAACGGCGTGGCACAGGGTGCTGTCCGGCTCGCTTCGCATCGCGGTTTCGAGATACGCCTCGGCTTCGCTTGCTATTTGTCCTTCGGCTTTGCCGATGCCTGGCCGGATTGTGGGCATGGCTGTGCCACGGCCGTGGTGGTGCTGCACGGCCGTGGCGGTCGAGATGGTGAGGGGCCGGTCGCGTCCCCCTGGCCGGGGTCAGGCGGCGGTGTGGAGCTGGTTGCGTCTGGGTCTGCGCCGCGGATCCAGCCAGGCGGGCGCGTAGAAGACCGGCACGCCCTGCTCGATCGTGACGCCCCAGCCGCTGCGGTGGATCAGCGTGTGGTGGTGACGGCACAGCAGTACGCCGTTGTCGACGCGGGTGTCTCCGCCGTCGGCCCAGTGATGGACGTGGTGGGCATCGCAATGCTTGGGCGGCCGACCGCAGCCGGGGAACGCGCAGCCGTGATCACGCGCCACCAGGGCGCGGCGGATCCCGGCGGTGAACAGCCGCGACCGGCGGCCCACATCGAGCGGCTGCGACTTCCCGCCCAGGACGATCGGGATGATGCCCGCGGTGCAAGCGAGCTGACGGACCTGGTCAGCGGGGATACGGTTGCCGTTGTCCAGCACCGCGTGACCCACCTGCTCGGCCAGGTCCTGGTAGGCCATGGTCAGGGTGAGAGTGACCGGTTCGCCACCGTGCTCGGGCAGTTGATCGGCGCGCAGCATCAGGTCGATCAGTTCGGCCAGGGCGTCGCCCTGGCGCTCGTCCCGCGAGCGCGGGTCCGGGCCTTCATCGGTGGTCGACCGGGGCTTGGCCAGCGGGTCCAGCAGCGTGACCAGCTTCGCGCCGGTGACCGCGTCCATCGTTCCCGCGAACTTCCAGTCCCCGGCCTTGTCCTGGCGCAGCGTCAGCCGGTTGCCCGGCGGGGCGGGCTCGGGATCACGGGGTTCGGGGTCGTTCTGGTAAAGCCCGTAGATCAGCCTCGTGCCCAGCGCGCGCACCGAGGCGGGCGCGAATTCGCGGGCGTAGCCCACGACCTGCGCCTCGTAAGTGGAGGGCAGCGACTTCATCACTTCGGCGACCACCGCGACGTGCTCGATCGACAGCGTGCCCTCGGCGGCTGCCTCGGCGGTCACGGGGAGTTCGGGGGCCAGTTCGTTGCCGGTCGGGGTGATCTCGCTGCCGAGCAGGACGGCCTGATCGACCCAGCGTTTCGCGGTCTTGGGGTCCCAGCGGACCGCGTGCTGCAACACCTGCGGCAAAGTCTTGTAGCCGAATTCGGTCGCGGCTCCGCGCCGGTTCAGTTCGGCGATTTTCTGCATGACCGTGTATTCGCGGGCCCGGATTTCCGTCACCTCGTCGACGATGCCGCGCAGCAGCTCGCCGGCGGAGAGGAGGGAAAGGTCGGGGTCGTTCACGTGTTCGACTCTACCGCAAGATCACGAGAATATTACGGTCGAAATGAACACCATCGAGTGAACCGAGAAGCGGTGATTCCCGGAACCTGACCGCCACAAACGCAACCATGCCGATGTGCGCCTCACTAGGCCCAGAAATCAAGCCCCAAAATCGCAATCGTCGCGAAGCGGCGATGAAATGACCGGGCTCGGTGAAGCGCCCACGCAACCACCGAGCCGGACCACCCGAGCGCGCCCTCAGCCCTTGGCCACCAACGTCAACACGTCGTACCGAGCCACCGACTCGCCCTTCTGGTTGACGACATCCGCGTCCCACCGAACCTCGCCGTACTCCTGATCCTCCCGAGGCGTGATCTGCTTGACCGTCAACGTCACGGTCAACGAATCACCGGGGAAGGTCGGCGTCAGGAACCGGAGGTTCTCCAGCCCGTAGTTGGCCAGCACCGGCCCTGGCTCAGGCGAGACGAACAACCCGGCAGCGAACGACACCACGAGATACCCGTGCGCGACCCGCCCGCCGAAGAACGGGTTGGCAGCAGCGGCTTCCTCGTCCATGTGCGCGTAGAACGTGTCGCCGGTGAACTCCGCGAAGTGCTCGATGTCCTCCAGAGTCACCTCACGAGGCCCGGCCACCACGGTGTCGCCCACCCGCAGCTCTGCCAGCGTCTTGCGGAACGGGTGCACGGGCTCCGTGTTCCGCGGGGCCCCGGCGACCCACCGGTTCGTGACAGCGGCCAGCGTGCGAGGAGAACCCTGCACGGCCGTGCGTTGCATGTGGTGCAGCACGCCGCGCATGCCGCCCATCTCCTCGCCACCACCGGCTCGTCCGGGGCCGCCGTGCACCAGCATCGGCAACGGGGACCCGTGGCCGGTGGATTCGCCGGCGTCGTCGCGGTCCAGCACGAGCAACCGCCCGTGCCAAGGCGCCACACCGACAACAACGTCACGCACGAAGGAACTGTCCGCGGACACGATCGACCCGACCAGCGAGCCGGAACCACGAGCCGCCAGGGCGACGGCGTCGTCGACCGACGAGTACGGCATCAGCGTCGACACGGGTCCGAAGGCCTCGACCTCGTGCGGCTGCACGGCGTCAGCGGAAGCGCGCAACAGCATCGGCGACATGAAGGCGCCGCGCTCCGCGTCAGCGTCCACAAGCGACAGAGGGCCGTCGCCGTAGACCACGGAGGCGCTCTCCCGCAACGCCTTGAGCGAGCGGCGGACCTCCTCGCGCTGTTCCAGACCGGCCAGGGCACCCATCTTCACCGACTTGTCGGCGGGGTTGCCGATCACCACGTCGGCGAGGCGGGCGGCCGTGGCCTCGGCCACCGCGTCCATCAGGGAAGCGGGGACCAGTGCGCGGCGGATGGCCGTGCACTTCTGGCCCGCCTTGGTGGTCATCTCCGTCACGAGCTGGTCGACGAACAGGTCGAACTCCGGTGTGCCGGCGACGGCGTCCGGGCCCAGGATCGAGCAGTTCAGCGAGTCCGCCTCGGCGTTGAAGCGCACGGACGACCGGATCACGGCCTGGTGCGTGCGCAGGTGCTGGGCGGTGGAGGCCGAACCCGTGAAGCCCACCAGGTCCTGGGGCGTCAGGTGGTCGAGCAGGTCGCCGGCCGAGCCGCAGACCAGCTGCAGCGAGCCCTCGGGCAGCAGGCCGGAGGCGAGCATCAGCTCGACCAGCTTCTCGGTCACGTAGGCCGTCTGGGACGCCGGCTTGATCAGTGACGGGACGCCGGCGATGAACGCGGGCGCGAACTTCTCCAGAGGGCCCCACATGGGGAAGTTGAAGGCGTTGATCTGCACGGCCACGCCGCGCAGGGGCGTGCAGATGTGCTGGCCGACGAACGTGCCGCCGCGGCCGAGGGGTTCCACGGCGCCGTCCACGAACACGTGGTCGTTCGGCAGTTCGCGCTTGGCCTTGGACGCGTAGCCGAGCAGCACGCCGATGCCGCCGTCGATGTCGATCCACGAGTCGGAGCGGGTCGCGCCCGTGCGTGCGGACAGCGCGTACAGCTCGGCCTTGTGGTCCTTCAGGTACAGGCCGAGGGCCTTCAGCAGCTGCGCGCGCTGGTGGAACGTGAGCTCGCGCAGCGCGGGCCCGCCGACCGAACGCCCGTGGTCGAGCGCTGCGGCCATGTCGATGCCCGCGGACGAGATCCTGGCGATCTCCTCCCCCGTCACGGCGTCGTGCAACGGCGTGCCCTCGGCGTCCGGCGTGTGCCACCGACCCGACACGTAACTGCGCAGCAAGCTCATCGAGCCAACCCTTCTCACGCTGGGCCGGCGGGTCCGCGCCGACCTCGTTCCCGCACCGTAGCAGTGGATAGGGTGATCACCATGAAGCTCGGTGCCGCCATCCCGGTCCTCAACGAGTGGCGGTTCCTGCCCGCTGTCACCGGGCAGTTGCTCAAGGTCGTCGACCGGGTCGTGCTGCTGCGCGGCACCCGTGCGCAGTCCGGCGCGCCGACGACGCTCACGCCCGTTCCTCCGCTCGGCCCGCGCGTCGAGGTGATCGAGGCGGAGTGGCAGAGCGAGCAGGACACGCGCAACGCCGGGCTGGACGCGCTGGACGACTGCGACTGGGCGCTGTGCCTCGACTCCGACGAGATCCTGCTGGACGACGACCTGCGCGAACTGACAGCGCTCTGCGGGTCCGGCGAGCACGCGGTGATCAGGGCCAGGCTGCTGACGTACTGGAAGACGATCGAGCACCGCGTCGAGCCGCCGGAGAGGCTGACCGCCCCGATCGCGATCCGCAAGGGCGTCCGCTTCTCGGGCACGCGTCACCCGGACGCCGAGGCCCACCTCTCGGACATCTGGCTGCGGCACCTGTCCTACGTGCGGACCGATGCCGAGCTGCGGGAGAAGCTGCGGTTGTTCGGGCACGCCCACCAAATCGTCCCCGACTGGTACGAGAAGGTGTGGCTGGGCTGGGACGCCGACCACGACCTGCGCGACCTGCACCCGACCCTGCCGCCCGCGTACGGCCGGATCGTGCACGAGCCCGACGCCGAGCTGCGCCGAGTCCTGACCGAGCACGGCGTCGACCTCGAGGGACTTGCCTGATCGTCCCACCGCCGGGAGCATCGCGAAGCGTGGACGAACTGCGCGCGTTGCTCGCCAAGCACGCCAGGCCGGACCTGACCACGGCAATCGAGGACGTGCTGGTCTCCAGGACGACCAGGAGCAGCCCGCCCACGCCGTCGATGACCGGCACGATCCTCGCGTTCGTCGCGCAGGGCCGCAAACGCATCGCGTTGGGCGACCGCATCTACGACTACCGGGCCGGCCAGTACCTGGTGGCCTCGATCGACATGCCGATCACCGGCAACTACGTCGACATCAGCCCGGAAGAACCCGCGCTCGGCATCGGCCTGGTCCTGCGCCCGGAGAAGGTCGCCGAACTGCTGCTGCGCCACGACCTGCCGAAGACCGGAGGCACTCCTGAAGGCCTGGCCGTCAGCGACGCCACCCCGGAGCTGATCGACGCCGTCACCAGGCTCGCGAGGCTCCTCGACCACCCGCGGGACGCGAAAGCGCTCGCCCCGCTGATCAAGGAGGAGATCCTCTGGCGGGTCATGACCTCGGAACAAGGAGCCGTCGTCCGCCAGCTCGGCACCCAGGACAGCAGCCTCAGCCACATCGCCAGAGCGGTGAAATGGATCCGCGAGAACTACGCCGAGTCGTTCAAGGTCGAGAACGTCGCGCGCATCGCGGGCATGAGCGAGTCGGCCTTCTACCGCAACTTCCAGGCCGTCACGGCGATGAGCCCCATCCAGTTCCAGAAGCAGATCCGGCTGCAGGAGGCACGGCTGCTGCTCGCCACCACCAGGGACGTGACGGGCGTCAGCCACCGCGTCGGCTACGACAGCCCGTCGCAGTTCAGCCGCGAGTACCGGCGCCGGTTCGGGGCGCCGCCCAGCCGCGACACCGCGCTCAGCCCCCAGCCCGCTCTCTGACCGCCAGGTACACCGCGCGGACCTCCAGCGTCCGTTCGACCTTCTCGAGCACGGGCGCGAAGAACCGCTGCCGGTGCTCGGCGTCGCTCATCGAGATCACCGAGAAGTACATGCTGCCGAACGCCGCGAACAGCGTGGCGTTGCGCAACATCGCCGACGGCACACCGGGAATGATCGACGGGGTCACCGAGCCACCGATCCACTGCGCGGCGATGTCCGGCGTGACCACGATCAACCCGAGCACGACGAAGAACGAGAACAGCGCGAGCCCGACCACCGCGGCCTGCACGAGCTGCCGGATCGCGAGCATGATCAGCAGGTTGCGCAGCTGCCGTCCGTTCAACCGCTTGGGCGGCAACGGTTCCGCGATCTCGACCCCGGAGAGCGGCGTGCCCTGGCACGCGACGGCCAGCACCTCCGGCCGCAGGTCCTGTTCGACCCTGCCGATCTCGTCCCGCAACCGCGCGGCCGCGGCCAGCACCGTGACGGCCGCGAACAGCAGCACGATCAACGAGACGCGCGGCCACCTCAGCTGGTTCATCGCCTGCCACAGCTCGCCGGTGAAGAACAGGAACAGCGTCACGAACAGCATCGGCGGCAACGCCCGGCCGAGCAGGTGCACGCTGTTGCGCAGGTCGGCGATCACGTGCCGGATGGCGGCCTTCAGCAACGATCCCAGCCCGTAGGTGGTGGCCAGCATCGTCGCCACGAACGCCACCCCGAAGAAGGCGATGAACCACAGCGCGTTGACCCACAGCTCCGCTTTGGGATTCTCGGCTCCCGGCGTGATGATCTCGTCGTTGACCACGTACTGCAGTGTCGGCACGATCACCGGCATCGCCGAATACACGACCAACAGCACGACGGTCGTCTGCCGGGAGAAGCTCGGCAGTCGCCGCACGAACAGCGAGAGGAAGATCCACGCGGACACCATCACCGCGACGATCAGGCCGAGCAGCACCCACTTCGACAGCCCGGTGGAGCGCAGCAGCACCAGCCACGCGAGGCTGCCGACCGCCACGAACGTCAGCGCGGGCAGCATCCGGGGCAGGACGTGCGACCGGAAGCCGTAGCCCTCGATCATCGTCGGCGCGCCCTGCCGCACGAACCACTGCTCAGTGCGTCGCACCACCGCGGAGGAAACCACGGCGGAGATCATGCCTCACCGTTCGAACAGGCGCGCCATCACGCTGAAGTAGTGGGTCGGGGCGATGCGGGCGAGCGCGTCGAACACGTACGCGTCCGGCCCGACCAGGATCCGCGCCTTGCCGGCCTCGACACCGCGGTGGATGATCTCGGCGGCCTTGTCCGGCGTGGTCAGCGCGATCTTGTCGAAGTCCGCCGCCATCTGTTCCAGCGACCGGCCCTTGCCGTCGGGATCGCTGTGGATGCGGGCGTTGCGGATGATGTTGGTCTTGATGCCGCCGGGGTGCACGGTGACCGCGGACACGCCCGTGCCGCGCAGTTCCTGGCGCAACGAGTCGGTGAACCCGCGGACGGCGAACTTCGCGGCGCAGTAGGCGCTGTTCTTCGGCATTCCCAGCAGCCCGTACACGCTGGAGGTGTTCACGATGACGCCGTAGTTGCGCTCGAGCAGCAACGGCAGGAACGCCCTCGTGCCGTTCACGACACCCCAGTAGTTGATGTCGAACAGCCAGGAGTCGTCCTCCGGCACCGAGTTCAGCACCGTCGTGGACGTGGCGACGCCCGCGTTGTTGAACACCGCCGCGATCGGCAGGTCGAGCCAGTCGCGGACCTCCCCGGCGAACCGGTGCACGTCGTCGGCGTCCCGCACGTCGAGCACACGGCTCAGCACCGGGCCGTGCAGCGACTTGGCGGTCTCCTCCAGCCCAGCTTCGTTCACGTCGGCGATGACCACCGGTGAGCCGTGCCGGGACAGCCGTTGCGCGAGGCTGCGGCCAATTCCCGAGGCGGCTCCGGTGATCACCGCCGGACGACCCGCGATCTTTCGCACCATGTGACCAGTAGATCACCCTGGGCAAGCGGCCTACCGGCGCAGCTCGGGGAACTCCTCGTCGCGCCACTCGCCACCGCGCGCACCGGCCTCCTCACGGGTGCGCAGGTCGACGCGGCGGATCTTGCCGGACACGGTCTTGGGCAGCTCGGCGAACTCCAGCCGCCGGATCCGCTGGTAGGGAGCCAGGTTCTCGCGGGCGTGCCGCAGGATCGCGAGCGCGGTGTCACGACTGGGCTCCCAGCCCGCGCTCAGCGCCACGTACGCCTTGGGCACGGCGAGCCGCACCGGGTCCGGCGCCGGAACGACCGCGGCCTCCGTCACCGCCGGGTGCTCGATCAGCACGCTCTCCAGCTCGAACGGCGAGATCTTGTAGTCCGACGCCTTGAACACGTCGTCCGTCCGTCCTATGTAGAACAGGTAGCCGTCCTCATCACGCGATGCGATGTCACCGGTGTGGTAGTAACCGCCGGCCATCGCCTCGGCGTTGCGCTCCTCGTCGCCGTGGTAGCCGACCATCAGCGACATCGGCCGTTGCGCGAGGTCGATGCAGATCTCGCCCTCTTCCGCCGGTTCGCCGGTGATCGGGTCGACGAGCACGACCGGGACGCCCTGCAACGGCGTTCCCATCGAGCCGGGCTTCACCGGTGCGCCGGGAACGTTGCCCACCGACAGCGTGGTCTCGGTCTGGCCGAAGCCGTCCCGCAGCGTGAGGCCCCACTGCTTCTGGACCTGTTCGATCACCTCGGGGTTGAGCGGCTCACCGGCGGCCACGACCTCCCGCAGCGCCCCCGGCCCGCCGCTCAGGTCGGCCTTGATCAGCATCCGCCACACGGTCGGCGGCGCGCAGAACGTGGTGACGCCCTTGGCGCGGATCTGGCCCAGCAACGCGGCGGCGTCGAACCGCGTGTAGTTGTAGACGAAGATCGTCGCTTCGGCGATCCACGGCGCGAAGAAACAGCTCCAGGCGTGCTTGGCCCAGCCGGGCGAGCTGATGTTGAGGTGCACGTCGCCCGGCCTGATGCCGATCCAGCGCATGGTCGTGAGGTGGCCGACCGGGTACGACGTCTGGGTGTGCTCGACGAGCTTGGGACGGCTGGTCGTGCCGGAGGTGAAGTACAGCAGCAGCCGGTCGTCCGCCCTCGTCTTCGGGTGCGGCACCGGGTTGTCCGGCGCCTCGCCGGTCTCGGCGTAGTCCAGCCAGCCCGCCTCGGCGCCGCCGACCGCGATGAGGACCGGACCGTCCTCGAACTTGTCGGCGTCGGCGGCGCGCGCGATGACGTGCCGGACGTTGCCGCGCTTGAGCCGGTCCGCGAGGTCGGCTGGTCCCAGTGCCGTGGTGGTCGGCATGATCACCGCGCCGAGCTTCATCACCGCGAGCATCGACTCCCAGAGCTCGACCTGGTTGCCGAGCATGATCATCACGCTGTCGCCCTTGCCGACGCCGTGCCACGCGAGCCACCGCGCGACGCGGTTCGACCGGCGGCGCATCTCGTCGAACGTGTAGGCGCGCTCGGACCCGTCCTCCTCGACGATGTGCAACGCCGTCGCGGTGTTGCCCTCGGCGATGAGGTCGAACCAGTCGTGCGCCCAGTTGAAGCTGCTGCCGAAGCTCGGCCAGCGGAACGACGCGGGGTCGGCGAGCATCAGGTCGCGGGCCGCGCGGTAGGTGTCGTGACTGGACATTCCCAGAGGGTGAGGAGACCCCAGGTCATCGGTATACCCCCGTACGGGGGTGCACCCCTTTTCGAGGGTGCGCCCGTCAGCGACACTGCGGGACGTGCTGCCAGACCGTTTTCAGGCACTGCTGCCGCAACGCCTGGACATGCTCCGCCGTGCCACCGGGTTGCCCGTCGTGTTCGGCGGCGCCGTCACGCCCGGCCGCGACCTGGTGCTCAGCAGCTTCTACGGCACGCACGGCACGTCGTTGCACGGCTTGAGGATCGGTGCCGGCCGCGGCCTGGGAGGCACCGCGATCGCGATGGGCGCCCCGGTCCGCGTCAACGACTACGCCTCCACTCGCGCGATCACCCACGAGTTCGACCAGATGGTGGTCGTCGACGAACGCCTGACCTCGGTGTTCGCCTACCCGGTCGTGGTTCGCGGCACTGTGCACGGCGTGCTCTACGGCGCCGTGCGCGGGCAGACGACCGTCGGCGACCGGGCGATCAGGATGGCCGGCGCGATCGCGCGGGGCCTCGCAGGGGACCTGGACATGCCTTCTCTTCACACCAAAGCCGCTCTGCGCGAACTCGCCGAGGTCACCAGACTCGTCGGCGATCCGGCGTTGCGCGAGCGGTTGCGCAAGGTCCACCAGGACCTCGGCGGTGAAGCTCCCGTGACCGTCCCGACCGGACTGACGCCGCGCGAACTCGATACGCTCCGGCTGGCCGCGGTCGGTGCGTCCAACCGGGAGATCGCCGCCGAGCTCGGGTTGAGCACCGAAACCGTCAAGGCCTACCTCCGGGGCGCGATGCGCAAGCTGGGGGTGCACAACAGAACCGCCGCCGTCCACGCGGCGAGGTCGACGGGAGTGCTCTGAATGTCCTGGTTCGAGAAGGCCGTGATCGGCACCGACCGCCTGCTGTACAAGCTGACCGGCGGCAAGGTCATGACCGTCTCGTTCAGCAAGCAGACCGGGCTGACGCTGATCTCCACGGGCGCGAAGTCCGGTGAGCGGCGCGAGAACCAGGTCCAGTACGTGGCCGACGGCGACGGCATGCTGGTCGTCGGATCGAACTGGGGCAAGCCGCACCACCCGGCGTGGACGGCGAACCTGCTGAAGAACCCGGACATCCAGGTGAACGTCCGCGGCGACGTCCGCGACGTGCGGGCGACGCTGCTGACCGGTGCCGAGCGCGAGGCCGCCTGGCGGAAGCTGGTGGCGGCCTGGCCGGCGTTCGAGGACTACGTCGAGCGGTCAGGCGGCCGCGAGCTGCGGGTCTTCCGCCTGACTCCGCGCTGAGGCCCACGCGAGCCACACGCAGCCGACGATCATGAGCACGCCGTGCGCGATGCGGACGGCGGGCGGCGTGAAGAACTGCGGCAGGAACAACGCGAACCCCGCCGCGAACAGGATCGCGGGCAGCGTGCGCAGCCTGAGCGCGACCATGATCGCCGCGACGCCCATCCCCACCAGCCCGATGGCGAAGGTCGTGACGGCAACGGGGTTGTAGCGCACAGCCTCTGCGAGTTCGACGATGTTGGGCTGCGCGGCGATCTCGTGCAGGGCGAAGTCCTCCGCACCGTAGTACGGCAACGTCAGCCCGGCGCCGACCCAGAACGTGATCGCAGCGCTCCGGTGGATCTCCAGCAACGCGATCGGCACGAGGATGAAGCCGATCATCGCGAACAGGTGCGACGCGACCCACGCGGCCGACCCCATCGCGGCGGCCGCGCCCTGCGTCGTCGTCTCGTCCTCCCACGGTCTGAACACCGGGTACAGCAGGAAGAGCAGGCCTGCGGCCGTGAGCGTCCACTTCATGATTGCCCCCTGAGATCGGTGAGATACATCCGGACGAGCTGGTCGTAGGTGTCGTCGAGTCCTTCCGGCAGGCCGAACCCACCGCCCGACTCGATCGACGCGAAGCCGTGCACGATCACCCGCAACCGCCGCGTGGCGTGGATGGCGGCGGAGCCCTCCAGGCCGTAGCTGCGCAGCGTCGCGAGCATGACCTCGATGAGCTTCGTCCCCGCCGCCTTCTGCAGTTCGTCGTGCAGCGGATCCATCGGCATGGCCGCGTACCGGTGCGGGTGTTTCGCCGCGTACGCGCGGTACGCGTGCATGAGAGCTGCCACGGCTTCGTCGCCCGACAGCCCGAGCACGGCCTTCGTGAACCAGTCCGTCATGTCCTCCAGCACCCGCACGCCGACGTGGTCGCGGAGTGTCTGGAGGTTCGCGACGTGCTTGTACAGCGAGGGCGTGGCGACACCGGTGCGGGCGGCGACGGCGGCGAGCGTCAGTCCTTCGACGCCCTGCTCGTCGATCAGTTCCAGCGCGGCGTCAACGACCTTCGAGGTGGTGAGTCCGGGGCGAGCTGCCATAGCTCAAAAGCTAATGTCATTAGCCGCTGATGTCAACACGCTGTCTGACGAGGTGACGCGCCAAGGCCGCGAACGCCATGAGAGCCACGAGTGCGCAGACTCCGCGCCAGCCGAACAGGGTGTACGCGCGCACTCCCAGCCACGACCCCACAGCGCCGCCGAGATACCCGCACGTCATGTAGGCGGTGTTGAGGCGACCGCGGTGGGTGTCGCTCAACGCGTACATGCGGATCGAGTTCGCCACCATCCCGCACTGCATCGCCACGTCGAGCACGAGCGTGCCGACGACCAGCGCGACCAGCCCGCCGACTCCACCGGCGGTCCCGGCCGCCAGCACGGCCGCCGAGCCGACCACCGCGAGCATGCACACGAGGTTCACCGGATCCGGCCCGCGCCGGTCCACGACGCGCCCGGCGAGCGGGGTCGCGATCATCGTCGCGGCGTTGACCAGCGCCAGCAGCCCGACCGCTTGCGCGCCGTAGCCGTACGTCGGCCCGGTGAGCAGCAACGCGACGCTCCCCCAGACAGCGCTGAACGCCCCGAAGATCATGGCTTGGTACCAGCAGGAACGTCGCAGCTCGGGCTCACTTCGCAGCAACCGCAACGGTTCCAGCAGCAGGTCCGGATAGGACTGCCGGGTGTGCGGCTCGGTCCGCGGCAACGCCCGCCACAGCGCCACCGCCATCACGAACGCGAGCCCGGACGCCACCAGGTACGGCGCCCGCCAGCCGAGCCACTCGCCGAGCACACCGCTGACCGTGCGGGCGAGCAGCATCCCGCCGACCGAGCCGGCGAGCATGGTTCCGCTGGCCGCACCCCGCTGGTCGGGAGCGACCATCCCGGCGACCATCGGCCCGATGATCGGCGCGATCACCGTGGTCACGCCGACCGCGACCCCGGCGGCGAAGAGCGGCCCGAACGACGGCGCGAACCCCGCCGTCGCGAGGCCCAGCCCGGTGACCGCGAACAACGTGGCGATCAACGGCCGGTACGGCACCCGGTCGCCCAGCGGCACCAGCAGGAAGATCCCGCAGGCATAACCGATCTGAGCCGCCGTGACGACCAGTGCGGCCCGGTCCGGAGCCATCCGCAGTCCTTCGGCCACCAGCGGTGTGACCGTCTGCGGGAAGTAGACGTTGCCGACCGCGACGCCGCACGCGACCGCCAGCAACCAGAGCATCCCCCGTCTCATGACCGCGACGCTGTCGGTTGCCGCCACCCGGTGCAATCGAATTTCCCCATAGGTAGCAGCCCGTTCGGCTCCACCCGGCCGCCGCTACACCTCCAGACCCAGGGACGTCCGCGACGCCCTGTCGGTGAGAGCGCTCCCATCTGACAACAACGTGAAAAGGTTTACAAGTTGACCGAGAGTCACGGCATGACAACACTTCCGAACCACTGGGCGCACAACTAAATCCAGGAAAGGTCGGTTCGATGCAGCGACGCATCGGGACGGCCCTCGCCGCCGCCTTGATGGTGGCCGCGGGGATCACCGTCACCACCACCACCCAAGCTCCCCCTGCCAATGCGGCGGTGATCTGGGCCGACGAGTTCAACGCTCCCGCCGGCACAGGTGTCGACGGCGGCAAGTGGCAAATGGAAGTGGGCAACAACAACGGCAACAACCGCGAGTCTCAGTGGTACCAGGCGGGTACCTCCAACGCGGCGCACGACGGCAACGGCAATCTCGTGATCACCGCCAAGCGCGAGAACCCCGGCAACTACCAGTGCTGGTACGGCCGTTGCGAGTACACGTCCGCCCGCATCAACACCGCGGGGAAGTTCACCCAGACCTACGGCCGGTTCGAAGCGCGCATGAAGATGCCGCGCGGCAAGGGCATCTGGCCGGCCTTCTGGATGCTGGGTGCGGACATCAACAGCGGCAACCCGTGGCCGGGTTCCGGCGAGATCGACATCATGGAGTTCCTGGGACACCAGCAGAACACCGCGTACGGCACGATCCACGGCCCTGGCTACAGCGGCGCGGGCGGCCTGCAGTCGGTCTACAACGGACCGAACCTCGCCGACGGCTTCCACAACTACGCCGTCGACTGGCGTCCCGGTGAGATCGTGTGGTCCGTCGACGGCCAGGTCTACGGCCGCAAGACGCCGCAGGACCTCGGCGGCAAGACGTGGGTGTTCAACAAGCCGTTCTTCATCATCATCAACCTCGCGGTCGGTGGTGAGTGGCCGGGTTATCCGGACGGCAGCACGACGTTCCCGCAGCAGCTCGTGATCGACTGGGTCCGCGTCTCGAACGACAGTCCGCCGCCCAGCGGTGGCACGGAGATCCGCGGCATCGGCGGCAAGTGCGTCGACGTGGCCGGGGCGAACACCGCCAACGGCACGCCCATCCAGATCACCGACTGCAACGGCAACGCGGCCCAGAAGTGGAGCCGTCCCGGTGACGGCACGATCCGCGCGCTGGGCAAGTGCATGGACGTCTCCGGCGGCGGCACGGCGAACGGCACGCAGGTCCAGTTGTGGGACTGCAACGGCACCGGCGCGCAGAAGTGGACCGTCAGCGGGGCTCAGGACATCGTGAACCCGCAAGCCAACAAGTGCCTCGACGCCACCGGGAACTCCTCGGCCAACGGCACAAGACTCCAGATCTGGGAGTGTGCGGGCACGGCCAACCAGAAGTGGCAGGTGTGAGGTCTCTCCCGGCCGGGTTGCGCATGGCCTGACCGGGAGAATCACGGCGCTGGACGGGAACTTCCGCGGCGGAGGGGTTCACGTCCAGCGCTCTGTCACGCCAGCAGCCGTGCCACGGCCCAGTCCTGCACCGCGACCCCGACCGACTTGAACACCGTCCTGCCCTCACGGAGCGGCGGATTTCCCAGCGCCGCACCGAGTTCGACGAGCGACTCCAGCCGGAGCACGCCCGAGTTGACCGCGCGGATGATCTCGCCGGCCTCGCTCAGCGCGGCCTCGACCTGATCGACCACAACGACTTCCGCGCACGTGAGCAACTCCTCCGGCAGCTCGCGCATCACCGGCCGGTAGGAGCCGATCGCGTTGACGTGCACCCGTTCCTTCAACGCGTCGCACGAGAACAACGGCACCGTCGACGCCGTCGCACAACACACGACGTCCGCGCTCTGCACGGCTTCCTCCGCGTCCAGCGCCACGTCCATGACGGTGTCCGGCAGCTCGTCCTTCAGGCTCTCCAGCAACGCCTCCGCCTTCCCGGCGTTGCGGTTGAACACCACGAGCTTCTTCAACGGCCGCACCGCGTGCACGGCCCGCACCTGGTCGGCCGCCTGCGCCCCGGCCCCCAGCAACGCGAGGTGCGAGGCGTCCTCGTCGGCCAGCAGATCCGTTGCCACACCGACCACGGCCCCGGTGCGCAACGTCGTGAGCGGCACCGCGTCCGTGACGAACTGCCCGTCCGGGTGCGAGTAGACGACCGTGCCGGTGATCACCGGGTCGCGCTCGACCTCGAGGCTGAGCACCTTCACCGCCGTGGACGCCGTCGGCAGGTGGTGCACCGTCATCACGAGCGACCGGCTGTCGCTGAACGCCTGCCGCGGCGGCAGCTCGAACTCCCCGGCGGTCAGGCCGATGAACGCTGCGCGGACGGCTTCGATCGCCGCGGGCATGGTCATGGTTCGGATGGTAACGACCGGGCCACGGCCGGGGTCCGGGGCCCGGCGGGAGTCCTCCCAGCAGCCGAACGAAACGTGGCGCCACCAGTGCGAGCGACGAGCCGCGAGATGGATGGACGCCGGACGAACCTCAGCGCCGCGGTGTGATGCGCATGATCGATAGCGTGCGCGACGCACCTGGGGTAGGTCAGTCGCACTTCACCGCGCTCAGGAAGGCGGTCCAGGCGGCGGCGCTCACTTCCACGTGAGCGGCGGGCGCCTTGCTGTCGCGGATCCCGATGCCGGTGGCGACCTCCACGCAGGCACTGGCGTTCGCGCTACGGCTGCTCTTGCGCCACTCGGCCACCGGCTTCTCCTCACATGAGCAACTTCTTGATCAGCTCCTTCGATTGTTCCGCATCCAAGGCGACCTGATCGAGCCCTTCCACGATGCGCCCGTACGCCTTGACCGGCTCAGGCGCCTCGATGATCAGGCTGGAGTTCTCGCTTTCCAGGAACACGACGTCCTCGTACCTGTCGAACGTCAACATGTCGAAGGATCCGGCCATCCCGGCATGCGCACCAGCGGTGAGGGCCACGATCCGGACGACGACGTTCGGTCGCGTGGCCAGCTTCTCCAGGTGGAGCAGCTGCGCTCGCATCACCTCGGGTCCGCCGACGGAGTTCACCAGCACCGACTCCGGGATGAAGAAAACCGCTTTCATCCCGTTGCGGAGAGGCTCCTGCCGCGGGATCCGCGCCGCGATCCTCTCCTCGACCTCGTCGTCCGACACGTTCGCGCACGCCGTGATCACCGCACGCATGTACTCCGGGATCTGCAACATGCCGTGCAGCAACATGGTCTGCCGCTTGTCAGCGAAGAACTCGCCGACGCGGCGTCCCAGCGACGCCGCGCGGCGGAAGGACGCGTGCGGTGGTGAAGCGCAGTTGATGAAGATCGGCAGCACCGGCCTGGCGTTGATCTCGCCGAGCAGGTCGCGGGCCGTGTGGCCGAACGCGTGGTCCAGCGCGGCCTCGTAGGCCGTGGCGATGTCGAAGTCGTGCGCCACGAGGTTGGCCACCAGGGCGCGGCCCAGTTCGGAGGGCACGTCGTAGGTGCCGACGGGGCCCGCCACGTCGCCCTGCGCCGTGGCCGCCAGGACCACCGCGAAGGTGGGGACGACCGCGCGGAACGCCCGGCGGTGGTCGGTGCCGAAGAACACCACGAGTTCCGGGTCGAAGGCCGCGACGGCCTCGCGGGCCGTCGCGATCGCCGCGCGGACCGGGCCGTGGGGCGCGCTCGGCAGGGTGATCAGGTGCGAGGAGCAGACCGTTAGGCGATTCTTCACCGGGCCAGTCTAGGTTCCCGTGCGTGACGAGACGTGCACTTGCGGTGATCATCGCCGCTGCCCTCATTGCGCCCGTTTCCCCTGCTCACGCCGACATCGCGAGACGCATCGAGACCGAGCGGACCGAGAGACCGGTGGCTCCCGGCGTCACTCTCAGCTCCTTCGACTGGTACGAACCCGGCGGGTGGGTCCGCGGTGATGCGCTCGCCGTCGACCTCACGAAGGCCAGGATCGGGTATGTCGACCCCGGCAGCGTCACGCAGACCGCTCCCCTGTCCCAGCAGACGCCCAACGCCGTCGCGGCCATCAACGGCGATTTCTTCGACATCAACAACAGCAACGCGCCACAAGGCGTCGGCATCAAGGACGGGCAGCTCAGGAAGTCCGGTCAGGGCCGCGCGGTGGGGATCGACGCGGCGGGCGTCGGCAGCGTGATGGAGACCTTCTTTGAGGGCACGCTCAACGGCACGCACAAGCTGACACAGCTCAACAGCGCGCGGATCGACGTCGACGGAATCGGTGTCTTCAACCCGTTGTGGGGCACCTACAGCAGAGCGCGCGCTGTGCAAGGTGCCACCAACACGGCCGAAGTGATCGTCCGTGACGACGTCGTCGAGTCCGTCGGCAGCCCCAGCGACCGGCCCGTCCAGGGGTACGCGTTGGTGGGCAGGGACAAGGGCGCGGACGTCCTTCGGCAGCTCAAGCCCGGCGACCGGGTCGAAGTCACCTACCGGAGCCGCACCAGCAACGGCAGCCGTCCGCACACGGCCATCGGCGGGCGGCACCTGCTGGTCGAGAACGGCAGGAACGTCGCGCCGGCCGACCCGGTGCACCCGCGCACGGCGGTCGGGTTCAGCGCGGACGGCAGGAAGATGGTCATGCTGACCGTCGACGGACGGCAGAACCCGTACCTGCCCGGCCTGAACCTCCGCGACCTCGCCGACGCCATGATCGAGCTCGGCGCGCACAACGCCCTCAACCTCGACGGCGGCGGCTCGTCGACCATGCTCGCCCGTGAACCGGGCACCACCGAGCTCAAGGTCGTCAACACGCCTTCGGACGGTGCCGAACGCCCGATCCCCAACGGCCTGGCCCTCTACGCACCTGGCGGCTCCGGCAAGCTCGTCGGGTTCAACGTCGACACCCACGACAAACGCGTCTTCCCCGGCATGACCAGGCGCATGACCGTGCACGGCTACGACGAGACGTTCGGCCCGGCCGCCAGCAACGACCACGTGACCCGCGCGACCGGCGGCTGGGCCGTCGGCGACACCTTCCACGCGGCACCGCGCTCCGGACCGGCGTCGTTCACCGCGTTCCGCGGCGCCACGACGAAGACCACGACATTGACCGTCCTGGGCAAGCTCACCAGGCTCGCCCCGGCCAGTCCGCTGATCAGCCTCGGCGCGAACGAGCGGAAACCGTTGCAGATCAACGGTTTCGACGCCAGGGGCTTCAGCGCGCGGATCGAACGGGCCGACCTCGGCCTCACCTACGACCGCCGGGTCGTCGAGGTCACCCCGGACCTGCAGGTCAGAGCGCTCAGGCCCGGCACGACCACGATCAGGGCACGAGCCCAGGGCGCAGAAACCCAGGTGGCCGTCACGATCGGCGTGACCGATGAGCCGATCGCCACCTTCGACCACGACGCTCCACAGTGGACCTTCGGGTCCGCCCGCGCGACCGGCTCGGCCTCCCCCGACCCGCACGGCCACACCGGCACCGGCCTGAAGCTGAGCTACGACTTCACCCGGTCGACCGGCACCCGCACCGCCTACGCCGTCCCGCCGAAGCCGTTGCAGGTCAACGGGCAGCCGCTGGCGCTCGCCGCCTGGGTGCACGGCGGCGGCCGAGGCGAGTGGACCGCGTTCACCGTGACCGACGCGTCCGGCCAGTCGAGAGCTCTCTACGGCCCGTACGTCACCTGGAACGGCTGGAAGCAGCTGGAGGTCCCGGTTCCGCCCGAGCTGAAGTTCCCGATCCAGGTCACCAGGTTCACCGTGATCGAGACCAGGGCCGACCGCTCCTACCAGGGCGAGGTGATCGTCGACGACGTCACCGCACGGGTCGCGCCACCGGTCACCCTGCCGCCCGCCCCTGAACTCCGAGAAGACGTGATCGGCCCGGCCACCGGCTGGAAGTTCGCGGTCATGTCGGACGCCCAGTTCGTGGCGAGGAACCCGGACAGCGACCTGGTCAGGTCCGCGAGACGCACGCTCAGGGAGATCAGGGCGTCCGGCGCGGAGTTCGTCGTCATCAACGGCGACTTCGTCGACGAAGCCTCGCCGGAAGACCTCGCACTCGCGCGACGGGTGCTGACCGAGGAGCTCGGCGACTTCCCCTGGTACTACGTGCCGGGCAACCACGAGATCATGGGACCGGGCACGATCGACAACTTCCGCCGCGAGTTCGGCGCCACCCACCGCACGTTCGACCACAGGGGCACGAGGTTCGTGCTGCTCGACTCGTCGACCGGAACGATCAGAGGCGGCGGCTTCGACCAGATGGAGATGCTCCGAAGCGCACTCCGGACCGCCGACGGCCAGGTCGTCGTGATGATGCACCACCCTCCGCGCGATCCCACGCCCGCACGCACCAGCCAGCTGTCCGACCGCATGGAAGCGGACTACTTCGAGAAGCTGCTGTCCGAACGCGACAAACCGACCACGTTCATCGGCGGTCATGTCGGCGGCTTCTTCGCGTCCACAGTGGACGGCGTCCCGCACGTGGTCAACGGCAACTCCGGCAAGGCACCGGCCGAGGCGGGCGGTTTCACCGGCTGGACCCTCGCCGGTGTCACCGACCACGGCGTGAAGGCGGAGATCCGACCCCATGTGGACTCGCTCCAGCTGCACGCACCCGCCACGCTGAGGCTCGGCGGTCAGGAAACGGTTGCGGCGACGCTGAAACAGGGCTCGCGGACCGTCCCGGTGAGGTACCCGATGGGCGCGGTGTGGGCCGGGTCACCCGGTCTGCACGTGGGTGAGGTGTCCGGAGTGCGGCCGTGGCACGTGGCGTGGCTCGATCCCGGTTCGGGGCTGCTCACCGCGCTCAGGCCAGGCCAAATCCGGATCTCCGTCACGGTAAACGGGGTGACGAGCAGCACTGACGTGCGGGTCAGCCCGGTCTGAGTGAGTGCGATGCCGGGCGGTGGGGGAAGATAGCCGTCATGACCACCGCCGACAACGGTTTCGCCGACCTGGGGCTGCGGCCCGACATCCTCAACGCACTCACCACGCTGGGCTACGAGGAGCCGACGCCGATCCAGAGCGAAGCGATCCCTCCGCTGCTCGCAGGCAACGACCTGCTGGGCCAGGCGGCCACCGGCACGGGCAAGACGGCGGCGTTCGCGCTGCCGCTGCTCGAGCGCATCGCCGACCGGATCGGCAAGGGCGAGAAGCCGCTCGCCCTCGTGCTCGCACCGACCCGTGAGCTCGCGGTGCAGGTGTCGGAGGCGGTGCACCGCTACGGCAGGCACATGGGCGCGCGCGTGCTGCCGATCTACGGCGGCCAGCCCATCGGCCGCCAGCTGCGCGAGCTGTCCCGCGGCGTCGACGTGGTGGTCGCGACCCCCGGCCGCGCGATCGACCACCTCCAGCGCGGCACGCTGTCGCTCAGCGAGCTGCAGATCGTCGTGCTCGACGAGGCCGACGAGATGCTCGACATGGGCTTCGCGGAGGACATCGACGCGATCCTCGCCGAGGCCCCAGCCGAGCGGCAGACCGTGCTGTTCTCGGCCACGATGCCCCCGCGCATCGACCGCATGGCCAAGAGCCACCTGCGCGAGCCGGTGCTGATCCAGATCGAGCGCGAGAAGACCGAGCCCGGCGAGGCCCCGCGCGTCCGCCAGACCGCGTACCTGGTGCGCCGCGAGCACAAGCCGGCCGCTCTCGGCCGGGTGCTGGACGTCGAGTCGCCGACGGCAGCCGTCGTCTTCTGCCGCACCCGCGACGAGGTCGACCAGCTCACCGAGACGCTCAACGGCCGCGGCTACCGCGCCGAGTCGCTGCACGGCGGCATCAGCCAGGAGCAGCGCGACCGCGTGATGGCACGCCTGCGCGGCGGCACCGCCGACCTGCTGGTGGCCACCGACGTCGCCGCCCGAGGCCTCGACATCGAACAGCTCACGCACGTCGTCAACTACAACGTGCCGTCCGCACCCGAGGCGTACACGCACCGCATCGGCCGCGTCGGTCGCGCGGGCCGCGAGGGTGTCGCGATCACCCTGGTCGAGCCGCGCGAGAACTCGATGCTCAAGACCATCGAGCGCGTCACCAAGACCAAGATCCCGATGGAGAAGGTGCCGACGGTCGCCGACCTGCGCGCCCGCCAGCTGGAGCTGACCCGTTCGTCGCTGCAGGAATCGCTGATGGAGGACGACCTCTCCCGCTTCCGGGTCGTCGTCGAGACCCTGGCCGACGAGTTCGACGTCATGGACATCGCCCTGGCCGCCGTGAAGCTCGCCCACGAGGCCTCGGGTGCCGCCGCGGACGAGGAGGAGATCCCCGAGGTCCGCCCGCGCGAGGACCGCCCGCGCCGCGACGGTGCCCCCGGTGGGCCGCGCCGCGAGCGCCGCGGCCCGTCCGAGGGCATGACGAGGCTGTTCCTGGGCGCGGGCCGTTCGTCGGGCATCCGCCCGCAGGACATCGTCGGCGCCATCACCGGCGAGACGAACCTGAAGGGCCGCGACATCGGCGCGATCGAGATCGCGGACCGCTTCTCGCTCGTCGAGGTGCCGGGCCCGGCGGCGAACGACGTGATCATGTCGCTGCGGGACGCGACCATCAAGGGCAAGCGCGTCACGGTGCGCCGCGAGCGCCAGCCGCGCTGAACCCACTTCGCGCTCCTGACGCCGACGCATCCGACATCGGCCGACCCGTCCATCGTCTGTCGGCGGTGGACGGACGAGGACGGCGTCACGCGCGAGGAGGAGTACACCCAGAACCTCAGGTGGGAGACCAGCTGCACGGAGCAGAACGTCCTCAGCGGCAAGATCGACGGTGAGATCCAGGCGGCACGCGTCCGCAGCCGCGAACCGGCGGACGGCCAGTACTTCTACTCGGTGATCGTGACCAGGCTCCACCCGCTGGAGAATCCTCGCCGACCACCTCGACGGCGATGCGGTGGGCATAGCGGAGGAGGACGTCCAGCGGTACCAGGAGATCGCCGCGAGGAACCACCTCGCCGCCACCCGAGTGATCGAGTACCGCCACCTCGCGATCGTCGCCGAGGGGCACCCCGTGGACGATCCGCTGACGATGGTGCGTCAGTGGAACGAGGGCGGCGAGGTGAAGGAAGAGCGGTTGGACGGCGATCTCAGGCGGGTGCCGGCTGACCTGCTGCGGCAGCACGGTGATCAGGCCGTGCCCGTGGACGTCGACGCCGTGAGGAAGCACGAGGGCACCTTGGCCAAGCGGTACCGCGAGAAGCACGGGTTCTAGGGCTTGCGGGCCTCGATCAGGAACCGGGTCGAGGTGGAGACGAACTCGCCGTGCTCCTGGATGTGCTCGTGCATCTCCAGGAGCCGGTCGCGGTAGGCCTCCACGGTGAACCCCGGCACGGTCCACAACACCTTGCGCAGGAAGTGCACCACCGCGCCGACGTCGAAGAACGCCACCCGCAGCGCGACGGACTCCAGCCGCAGCACCTCCAGCCCGGCGGCGACGGCATCCGCCCGCGCCCGCTCTGTGCTGCGAGCGTCGCTCACCGGCTGCGGCCCCATCATGAAATCCGTGAGCTCGCGGTTCGTTCCGGCCCCGATCTGCTGCGAGAAGTACGTTCCACCGGGCTTGAGCACCCGTGCGACCTCTGCCCACGGCGTCACGACCGGGTGGCGGCTGATCACCAGGTCGAACGTCGAGGAGCAGAACGGCAGCGGCCCGTCGTCCGGCGCCTGCACGACGACCGCGCCGGGCAGGTTTCGCGCCGCTACGCGCGCGTTGGGCGGCCACGACTCGGTGGCGGCCAGCAGCGCGGGCTTCACCGGCGCCGACGCCGTGACCTCTCCCCCGCCCGTCTGCAGGTCGAGCGCGGACTTCACCGCCGCCAGCCTCGCGGCGATCAGGGAGGCGTAGCCCCACGGCGGGCGTTCCTCGGTGGCGCGGCCGGAGAACCAGGAGAAGTCCCAGCCCTCCAGCGGTACCGCCGCCCCCTCTGCCACCAGGTCTTCGAAGATCCCCATGCGGCGACCATAGTGGCGGCACCTGCCTCGGGCGCGAGACGCCGCGTCCTCCTTCGTCTCGCGCGGAACAAGGCAGGTGCCGCAGGGGGTTACAACGACCGATCGGCCGCGCGGTTACGCCCGGAGGCGGTAGGCCCGCAGGACCGTTTGGTCGACCGTGTTGCCGTCGGTGTCCTCAGCCACCACGCGTAGCGACACGTAACCCCCAGGAGCCCCACCAGGGGGCACGATCGACTTCACCGGCATCCAGTTGGCACCGTCGTCGAACGACGCGTAGGCGCGAAGTTCACGAATGGTGGCCTTGCCTGCACCGGACTGACGCGACGCGGTGAACTTCGCCGGCATCGGCGCACCGGCCTTCCAGCTGTTGCGCAGGTCGACCGGCAGGCTGTAGTCGACCTCCAGCAACGGCAGCTTGCCGTCGGCGGCACCGGAGAACCCCCACGTGGCGTAGACGTTCTTCGACAGCTCCGGGTTGTCACGAGCGGCGCTCAGCGTCAGCTGGTAGCGGCCGTCCCTCGCGGTGGCGGGAAGGACACCTTCCCGGTACGAGGAGGTGCCCACCACCTCGCCGTTGTGCCTCAGTTCCACTGAGCCGTAGCCGCTGTTCCGCCAGTTCTCCACCCAGGTGGACCCTCCGAACGGGGAGATCCGCACGTTGATCACGCCACCGGTCCTGTCGACGCCGCCACCCAGAGACCAGGGCACCTCCGACGGACGGCCGAACCGGGGTGAGGCGACCGCGCGGTGGTTGGACCGCTCGTACTTCCTGCCCGGCGCGTAGGTGACCGCCTTGAGGTCCGCCCAGGACGTGGCTCCGTCGAAGCCCTCGTGGAACCAGCCGACGCCGTTGCCCGCCGAGTAGTACTCGGTGCGCTGCACCGGACCCGTCAGGTCCTCGTCGAGGGCGCCGAAGTTCAGCTTGGCCTCGCCGTTCACCACCGGGTAGTTGCGTTGTCCGACCCAGCCGCCCGCACCCGACGTGTGGTACCGCGCCTTGACCTCGGCCAGTTCGGAATGGCGGATCTGCCGCGTCCCGACCGGCAACGCGCCCTTGTCCTGCTGGTACAGCGTGTAGGACACCGGCGATCCGCCGATGGCGCGCAACGTCAGCCGCGCCGGCGTGGTGGCCACGAGGTGTTCCGCCACCGCGATCACCGGGATCGCCGACCACTCGTCGAACCCGAACGGCACCGGACCGGCCCACAGCACGGCGACCGCGCCCGCCGCCTGCATGGCGCGGGCGACGTCGTACGGGTCCTCGCCCGCGGTCCGCACCAGCGCCAGCTTGCCGCGCACGTCGGCGCCGCGCTCGGCGACCTCGAGCTGGTGGTCGCCCACCGGCAGGCGAGTGCTGGCTTCCCAGTACCGGACCGGGAACCCGCCCACGACCGAGATCAGCGGCTGCCCGCCCTTGAGGTTCGAGTCGTAGGTCAGCTCGGGCAACGCCGCGCCGAACGACAGGCTGTACATCGGCACGCGGCCGTCGATGATGCTGGCGACGCCGTTGATCTTGCCCGGCTTCAGCGGCACGCGCAGGTCGGAGTTGCGGTACCACACCTCGGACTCGCCGTCGGGCAGCTTGACGCTGAAAGCCTTGCCCTGCCTGGCGTCCAGCGTCACGGTCGTGTTCGCGGTCAGCGACACGCGGCCGGCGACCTCCGTCGCCGACACGGGCGTGAACCAGGCGTAGTTCGCCGTCTTCTCGTCGATCCGGCCGATCACCGCGTAGTCGCCCACCGCGACCCGCGCGGAGCCGGTGCCGCCGGTGATGCTCAGCACCGTCCCTTCCTGCGTGGACATGTTGACCAGCACGACGAACTCGTCGGGGACCGGCTTGCCGTCACGGCCGGTCATCGACACCGTCAGCGTGGCGCGTTCCTCCTGCACGTACGCACCGACCGCGGTCGTCAGCGAGACGCCGCCACCGGAAGCCTTGACGTGGCCGAAGAACGTGCCGTTGCCCTTGCGCGGGTCCAGCACCACGTCGACCGCCGCCGTGCCACCGGCGGGAACCGTCACCGAGGCCGGAACCGTGAAGCCGGCGCCGAGGTTGTGCTGCAGCGCAAGGGAAACCGGCTCCGCACCGGGGTTCGAGTAGGTGATCGTCTTCGTGAAAGTCCTGGTGTGCGGCCATTCCAGCAACCCGAACGACAGGCTGCCGACGTCCGCGCGCACCTGCTGCGACACCGCGCGGCCCACGTCCACCAGGCCACTGCCGACGTTCGCGGACGTGTCGGCGACGGGCTTCACCGTCGCCATCAGGTGTGCCTTGAGTTCGGCCGCGGTCCAGGAGGGGTTGCGCTGAGCCAGGATCGCCGCCGCACCGGCGACGTGCGGCGCGGCCATCGACGTGCCGGTCAGCCGCGCGTGCAGGTCGTCGACGTAGTAATCCCACAACGTTCCCGCGGCCCGCGCCGCCACGATGTCCGTGCCCGGCGCCGCGATGTCCGGCTTGACGGCGAAGTCGCGGTCCCTGGGCCCGCGCGACGACGAGTCGTTCAGCGTGCCGGACTTGGTCAGGTTCGCCACCGCCAGCGCCGCGTCGGCGGCCGCCGGTCCGCCGACCTTGACGCGGTCGCCCGAGTTGCCGGCCGCGGCCACGAACAGCGCACCGGTCTCGGCCGTGAGCTCGTTCGCCTTCACCGACATCGGGTCCGTGCCGTCGGACGCCATCCGGCTGCCGAGGCTCATGTTGACGACCTTGGCCCTGACCTCGCGCGCGGCCCAGTCCATCCCGGCCAGGATCGCGCTCTCGTCGCACCAGTCGGCCTCGCAGACCCGGCCGACCGCGAGCTTCGCGCCCTTGGCCACGCCGGAGTACCTGTCACCGCGGCCCGCGATCGTCGCGGCCACGTGCGTTCCGTGCCCGATGTTGTCCTGGATGCCGGCCGGGGTGAAGTCCTTCGACACCGCCACGACACCGGCTAGCTCGGGGTGGTTCTGGTCGTAGCCGGTGTCGAGTACGGCGACCGTGACCCCGGTGCCGTCGAAACCGGACTGCCACGCGGCGGGTGCCCCCACCATCGGCACGCTCTGGTCCAGCGAGATCCTCGCCTTGCCGTTCAGCCACAGCTTTCCGGCACCGCGCGCGGTCGCCCGCTGCGCCCACCGCCGCGAGGCTTCTTCCTTCGGCACCGCGGCGGCCGCGCGGAAACCGTTGTCCAGCACCGGAATCCGGTCGATCTTGTCGTCGGTGTAGCCGAACGCGTGCAGTGCCGTGACGTTGAAGAAGCGCTGGTCGACGCGATCCTGCCCCACCGCGTCCACCGCGTCCGCCGGCACCACGTACTGGTCGCCGTCCCGCACGTACTGGGCGAACCGCATGCCGGGCCGCCCCTGCACTCCGAGCAGTTCCCCTCGCTCGTTCACGACGACCTTGTCACCGCTGATCAGCGTGATAACACTGCTCGGCCCCACCGGGGTTCTGGGTGGTTCCGCCTGTGCCGTCGCCGCCGGGCCGAGCAGCCCGGCGGCGAGGACGGCGATCATCAAACAGCGCGCTGGGCGCACCTGTCCTCCCCTGGATGTGAACCTCTCCACCCCAGGAGACTCCAGCCGTCAGGAAAAGGTTGCCTCGCTCACGCACCGCGATAGGTGCCGAAACTCCAGCGGTTGCCCTCGGGATCGGCGACGGTGAAGCCACGCGACCCGTAGTCCTCGTCCTTCAGCCCGCGGACCTCGGTGGCCCCGCGCGCCATGCACTGCGCATAGATCTCGTCGGGCCGATCCGTCACCACGTACACGGACGCCCCGCCGACAGCCGTGGCGAGCACTTCGCCGACCGAACGCTTGGCGGATCCCAGCATCACGCCGCCGCCCTCCGGCCAGACCAGCTCGCAGTGCACGACCTCGCCGTCGGCCTCACCGGGCACGACGAGGTGCTCGGAGAAGCCGAAAGCCTCGACCAGGAAGCGGATCGCGGCCGGTGCGTCCTCATAGGACAGTGTCGGCCAACAGGTAGGTGCAGGTGTGGTCATGGCTACAACTCTGCGACGGCACCCGCCTCGCTGCCTTGTACGAATGGAAGCTCGGTCGCGATCCACTCCGTCGGGGTGGCCCCGCACAGCGCCCGCCAGTCGCGGTTGAAGTGGGCCTGGTCGGTGTAGCCGCAGGCAGCGGCCACCTCGGTCAGGGTCGGCCTGGTCTGCCCCCGCAGCATCCGGTTCGCCAGCTCGAACCGCATCACCCGGCCCATGACCTTGGGCGTCAGCCCGTACTCCGCCGCGAACCGCGCGCTCAGGTGCTGGCGGCTCCACCCGACCTCGGCGGCGATCTCCCCGACCGGCGCCCCTTCGGCGATCCGCTGCCACGCCCACGCGAGTTCGACCTGCTGCCGCACCGGCCGGACCAGCCTGCCGAACACCTCGTCCAGGCACGCGAACCGGTCGGTCCAGGTCGCGGCCTCCTGCAGTCGTTCCCGCAGCTCACCGGCCGGAGCATCGAGTGCGTCGAGGCCCACCGCCGTGCCGGCCAGCTCGCCCGCGGGCAGGCCGAAGAACGCCCGCGCGCCCAACGGGGTCAGGGAGCACTGGACGCCGTGCTGGAAGCCGTCGTGGGTGATGAGCACGGCCTCGTCGTGCAGACCGCCGCACAGCGTCGCGAACCTGCCGTGGGCCAGGTCGACGGTGCCGTCCATCGTGACGACGAGCGTGAGCGAGCGCGACGGCAGGCCGCGGTGGACACCGGGTTCGGTGCGCATCCGATACCCGGAGTACCGCGTGACGAACGGCCGCAGCCTCGGATGCGGCGCTCCGACGACGTGCTCGACGTCCACGTTCTCGATGATAGGCGCTAGAACAACTCGCCCAGCACCAGCAGTCCCGCGCCCACCGGCACCAGATCGTCGCCGTAGGACGTGACGCTCACGTCCAGGCCGGGCATCGCGCGCAGGTAGAGGTCAGGGGACTCGAGCACCTTCCGTCCACTCAGGACGATCTGGTCGAGGTCCAGCAACTGCACCAGGTTCCCCACGGCGGCGGCGAGCACCCGAGCCGCTTCCTCCCCGTGCGCGGCGGCGTGGACGGCCTCGACGCAGCCACGCCGCCCGCACACGCACAGCGGCCCGTCGAGCTGAATGGTCGTGTGCCCGAACTCGCCGGCACCAGACCTCGCGCCCCGGTGCACCTCACCGCCCAGCAGCAACCCGACGCCCAGACCGGTGCCGACGAACACCAGCGCCGCGTCCTGCATGGATCTCCGCCACGCCTCCGCGAGCACGGCGACGTTGGTGTCCTTGTCCACCACGACCGGCAGCCCGAGCCGTTCCTCCGCCAGGGTCTTCAACGGAACGCCCGACCAGCCCGGCAGGCCGTTCGGGGACACCACGCCGTCGCGGAAGTCCAGCGGACCGGCGATCCCGATGCCGAGGCCGAGCACCCTCTCCCCCGGCTCGACCAGCGCGGCCAGCGCGTCCAGGACGTCGGGAGGCGTGAACATCGGCGCCAGCGGCACGACCGACGCCGACACGACCTCACCGGTCAGGTCGAGCCGCACGACCCGCACCTCGTCCCGGTCGACGTAGGCCCCGTACGCGCAGGCGCCGCCGGCGGCCAGCCGCAGCGACGTGCGCGGCTTGCCACGACCTCCGTCGCGGACCGCTCCGGTCTCCTCCAGCAGCCCCGCCGAGATGAGCCGCGCCACGATCTTCGACACCGCCTGCGGGGTCAGCCCGGCTTCAGCGGCGATGGAAGCCCTGCTCAGAGCCCCTGAGCGGACGAGACGGAGCACTGTCCGGTCGTTGTGCGAACGCAGTGAGGTGAGGTCCACGTGGCGATTATGCAACAGCGTTGCTTTAATCAGCGGCATGACACGAGTCGGACTGCTGGGCTACGGCATCGCGGGGCGGGTCTTCCACGCCCCGCTCATCTCCTCGACCGACGGCATGGACCTCGCCGCGATCGTCACCGCGAACCCGGAGCGGCAGGCCCAGGCCCGTGCCGCGCACCCGGACGCGAAGATCGTCACGGCCGGCGAGCTGTTCGAGCTGGACCTCGACCTGATCGTCGTCGGCACCCCGAACCGGACGCACGTCGAGTACGCGCGACGCGCGATCGACAAGGGTGTCGCGGTCGTCGTCGACAAGCCGTTCGCGCCCACCAGTGCCGAGGCGAAGGACCTCGTGGCCGCGGCGCGGGCGAAGGGCGTGCCGCTCACGGTCTTCCAGAACCGCCGCTGGGACAGCGATTTCCTCACCGTCCGCAAGATCATCGGCCAACTGGGCGAAATTCGGCGGTTCGAGTCTCGATACGAGCGCTGGGTGCCCGAGATCTGGGACAACTGGCGCGAGTTCGGCGCGCCGGAGGAGGCGGGCGGCCTGCTGTACGACCTGGGCGCGCACCTCGTCGACCAGGCGTTGCAGCTCTTCGGCCCGGTCTCGAACGTCTACGCGGAGCTGGACCTGCGCCGGCCAGGTGTGCAGCTGGACGACGACGTGTTCGTGGCGCTGACGCACGACAACGGCGTCCGCTCCCATCTGTGGGCCAGCGCGCACGCGGCCCACCACGGACCGCGGTTCCGCGTGCTCGGCAGCGAGGGCGCGTTCGTGATCGACGGCATGGACGAGCAGGAGGACGCGCTCGCCGCGGGCCGCCGTCCGACCGGCCCCGGCTGGGGCCGCGAGACCCGCACCGGACAGCTCGGCGTTCTCGGTGAGACGAAGGAGATTCCGGTGGAACCCGGCGCCTACCAGACCTTCTACACCGAGTTGCAGGCCGGCCGGATCCCCGTCGACCCCGAGGGCAGCGTGTACGCGCTCGAGGTCATCGAGGCCGCGTTCACCTCCGCGCGCGAGAACCGGGTGGTGACGCTGTGAGCTCGGAGGAACTCCTCGCCCAGGAGCGGCGCCTGCAGTTCACGCGCTTCGGCAACGACGTCGCGATCGAGCTCGGCCTGCACCTGCTGGACGCGGCCCGCGAGCAGGGCCTGCCGATCGCGATCTCGGTGCAGCGCAACGGACACAGGCTCTTCCACGCCTCGTTGCCCGGCACCGCGCCGAACAACGACAGGTGGCTGGAGCGCAAGGCCCGCGTGGTCGAGCTGTTCGGCCACAGCTCGTTCTACGTGGGCGAGAGCTTCCGCGAGAAGGGGACGACGTTCGAGGCGGAGTCACGCCTCGACCCCGACCTGTACGCGGCGCACGGCGGCGTCTTCCCGGTGATCGTCCGCGGCACCGGGCCGGTCGGCACGGTCGGCGTCTCGGGACTGCCGCAGGCCGAGGACCACGCGTTCGTCGTCACTCAGCTGGAATCGTTCCTGAACTCCCGCGAGGCGTAATAGCACGAATAGTCCTCGGTACAAAACCGGAACTTTCGACGCGGCCTGCACCAAGAGGTGTGGCGCGGTATTGGAACACACCACTTCGAGTGGACGCGGATCCACTCGGAGTGGTGTTGTATAGCACCCCGACAAGACGCGCTAACGCCCACAAAAGAGTGATCCTACTGAGCCAAACGAGTGGACCATTCCACACTAATACGAATATCAACGACTCACCCTCCTGCCGATACGAAGGTGGTTGCGTAGGTCAGGAGTTGTACGCTCCGTAGCTTCCAGAGGCGTAAGGCACCCACCCGAATGTCGCCTTTTTGGCCCCTTCACAGTCCTCAATCGCGAGAACTAACGTCCATTCCGGCTTATCGGATTGGTCCATTAGCGCATTGAGATAGGTGGGTGTGGGTTGTGACTGTGACGGATTCTGACCTCAATGAGGGCCGTCAGCAGCTGAGTTTGGGCACGGCCGCCGCACGTAATCTGGCCACGACCACCAAGTCCGTCCCGCAGATGCAGGGAATCACTTCCCGCTGGCTGCTCAAGGTGCTGCCCTGGGTTCAGGCCGCGGGTGGTGCCTACCGCGTCAACCGCCGTCTCACCTACACGTTGGGCGATGGACGCGTTTCGTTCACCAACATCGGCGCGGACATCCGCGTCGTGCCCCAGGAGCTGACCGAGCTGTCGCTGCTGAAGGGCTTCGACGACGACGCCGTCCTCGCCGCGCTGGCCGGCCGCTTCCAGCAGCGCGAGTTCGGCATCGGCGAGCTCATCGTCGAAAAGGGCCGTCCGATGGACACCGTCGTGCTGATCGCGCACGGCAAGGTCGACAAGATCGGCACCGGTGAGTACGGCGGCGAGACCGTCCTGGGCAACCTGGCCGACGGCGAGTACTTCGGCGAGACCGTGCTGGCGGGGCCACAGGGCGAGTGGGAGTACTCCGCCAAGGCCGTCACCCCGGTCACCGTCCTCACGCTGTCGTGGGACGACTTCCAGGCTCTCAACGGCGAGGCCGGCGGCCTGCGCGCGCACATCCAGCAGGCCTACAACAACCGCAACAAGCCGCAGAACGACTTCGGTGAGGCCGAGATCGGCCTGGCGGCCGGCCACGACGGCGAGCCCGTGCTGCCCGGCACGTTCGTCGACTACGAGCTCTCGCCGCGCGAGTACGAGCTGAGCGTCGCGCAGACCGTGCTGCAGGTCCACACGCGTGTCGCGGACCTCTACAACAACCCGATGGACCAGGTCGAGCAGCAGTTGCGGCTCACGATCGAGGCCCTGCGCGAGCGCCAGGAGCACGAGATCGTCAACAACCGGTCGTTCGGCCTGCTGCACAACGCGGACCTCAAGCAGCGCATCCACACCCGCTCCGGCCCGCCCACCCCTGACGACTTCGACGAGCTGCTCTCGGTGGTGTGGAAGGACCCCGGCTACTTCCTCGCCCACCCGCGCACGATCGCGGCGTTCGGCCGCGAGTGCAACAAGCGCGGCATCTACCCGCAGCACATCGACTTCAACGGCCAGTCCGTCCCCGCGTGGCGCGGCATCCCGGTGCTGCCGTGCAACAAGATCCCGATCTCGGACACCCGCACGTCGTCGGTCATGCTGATCCGCGTCGGCGAGCAGAACCAGGGTGTCATCGGCCTGCACCAGACCGGCATCCCCGACGAGTACCAGCCGGGCCTTTCGGTGCGGTTCATGGGGATCAACGACCAGGCGATCATCAACTACCTGGTCAGCGCCTACTACTCGGCAGCGATCATGGTGCCGGACGCGATCGGTGTGCTGGAGCACGTCGAGCTGGGCCGCGAAGGCTAGCCGGAGAAGATGGCCACCGCACCTTTCACCATGCCGGAGTTCTACGTGCCGCACCCGGCACGGATGAACCCGCATCTCGAACGTGCCCGCGTCCACTCGACGCAGTGGGCGCGGGACATGGGGATGCTCGACACCGGGGTGTGGACACCGGAGATCCTCGCGGGCGACGACTACGGGTTCATGTGCGCGTGGACCCACCCGGACGCGCCCGCGGAGATCCTCGACCTCATCACGGACTGGTACGTCTGGGTCTTCTACTTCGACGACGAGTTCTTCGCGGAGTTCAAGCAGAACACGGACGTGACCGGGGCGAAGGCCTATCTCGACCGGTTGCCGGCGTTCATGCCGATCAACGGCACGGATCCGACGCCCCAGCCGCGCAACCCGACCGAACGCGGCCTGGTCGACCTCTGGCAGCGGACCATCCCGCTGATGTCGCAGGACTGGCGGCGCCGGTTCACCACGAGCACCCACAACCTGCTGCTCGAGTGCATGTGGGAAATCAAGAACATGGCGTCCGGCACCGTCGCCAACCCCATCGAGTACATCGAGATGCGCCGCAAGGTCGGCGGCGCGCCGTGGTCGGCGAACCTGGTGGAGGTCTCGGAAGCGGCGGAGGTGCCCGCGTCGATCGCGGGCACCCGGCCGCTGCGGGTGCTCTCCGACACGTTCTCCGACGCCATCCACCTGCGCAACGACATCTTCTCGTACGAGCGGGAAGTCCAGCGCGAAGGCGAGAACTCCAACGGGGTCCTCGTGTTCGAGAAGTTCTTCGGCCACGACACGCAGACCGCCGTCGAAGCCGTGAACACCCTGCTGACCTCCCGCCTGCACCAGTTCGAGAACACGGTCTTCACCGAGCTGCCGGTGCTGTTCGCCGAGCACGGCGTCGGCCCGCTGGAGCAGGCTCGGGTGCTCAAGTACGTGAAGGGCCTGCAGGACTGGCAGTCCGGCGGACACGAGTGGCACCTGCACGCCGGCCGCTACACCAAGGTCGACGGCGGAGCCGGCAACTCGGCGTTCTTCCGCACGATCCTGCGCGGGCCCACCGGTCTCGGCACGTCCGGCGCGTGGCTGGGGGTGGCGCGTGGCTGAGTTCGACATGCCGTTCCCGGCACGGCTTTCCCCGCACCTCGACCGGGTCCGTCAGCACACCAGGACGTGGGTGCGGGACATGGGCATGCTGAACGGCGCGCCCTGGACCGAGGCGTTCTACGACGCGGCGGACTACGGCGGCTTCGCACCGCTGACGCACCCGACGGCGTCGCTCGACGACCTGAAGCACATCGGCGACTGGCACACGTGGGGCTTCTACGTGAGCGACGCGTTCCGGGAGGGCTTCCTGCGGCCGCGCAACGTCGCCGGCGGCAAGGCTTTCGTCGCCCGGCTCAAGTCGGTGCTGGCCGGGTCGGCTCCGTCGGCGAACCCCGCGGAGAGAGGCCTGGCCGACCTCGTCTCGCGGTCCACTTTGGACTCCGAAGACACCGAGCACCTCGGCGAGCACCTGGACGCGCTGTTGTGGGAGCTGCACAACACCGCCCAGGGCCGGGTGCCGGATCCGATCGACCTCGTGGAGATGCGGCGGCGGTCGATCGCCGCGGAGCTGTCCGCGAAGCTGGTGCGCAAGTCGGTCGGCGCGGAGCTGCCCGCGGAGTTGCTGCGCAACAGCACGATGCGGGCGCTCGTCGACTCGTTCGGCGACGTTCCCGCGTTGCGTCAGGAGATCGTCGGGTTCGACCGCGTCTACGCCACCGGTGCCAGCACGACCAGCGCGGTGCTCGCCGTCCAGCAGTTCTTCGACTGCGAGCGGGAGCAGGCGGTGTCGGTCGCCGCCGACCTGATCGCGGCACGGCTGCGGCAGATCGTCTCGATCATCGCCGAGCTGCCGTCGATCGCGGCCGAGTACGACCTCGACGAGGCGGCGCGGGCCGGGCTGCACCGGTACGTCGAAGCGCTGAAGTCGTGGCTGGCCGGTGAACTGCTGTGGACGCAGCGATCCGGCAGGTTCAGCTTCACCCCCACCCCCACCCGCAAGTCCTTCCACTCCCCCACGGGACTCGGCACTGCCGCCGCAGTCCTTGCCCGCTGAAGCAGATTGGCGTGATTCGCAGTGACTGTTACCGATCCGGGTCTCGGGGTCGACGAGCAGCAGCTGAGCCTTTCCACCGCCGCAGCCCGCAACCTCTCGACGACCACCAAGTCCGCGCCGCAGATGCAGGGCATCTCGCCCCGGTGGCTGCTGCGCATGCTGCCCTGGGTCGAGGCCAAGGGTGGCGCGTTCCGGGTCAACCGGCGCCTGAGCTACGCGGTCGGTGACGGCCGCGTCACGTTCACCAGCGTCGGTTCCGAGGTGCGTGTCGTGCCGCAGGAGCTGTGCGAGTTCGTGCTGCTGCGCGGGTTCGAGGACGAGGCGGCGCTGACCGCCGTCGCGAACCGCTTCGAGCAGCGCGAGTACGAGCCGGGTGAGGTGATCGCGGAACGCGGCGCGTCCGTCGACCAGATCGTCGTCATCGCGCACGGCAAGGTCACCAAGACCGGCCTCGGCGAGTACGGCGACGAGGTGGCGCTCGGCACGATCGCGGACGGCGAGTACATCGGCGACGAACCCGTCCTGTCCGGCGTCGAGAAGAACTGGAGCTTCACGGCGCGGACGCTGACGCCGACGACGGCCGTCGTGCTGTCGCGGGCGGCCTTCAACCAGCTCAACGGGCAGATCGAGCCGTTGCGCGAGCACATCGCGCACCAGCTCGCGCACCCCTCGGCGCCGTCGAACAAGCACGGTGAGGCGGAGATCCACCTCGCCTCCGGGCACGACGGCGAGCCGGTGCTGCCCGGCACGTTCGTCGACTACGAGCTGCGGCCGCGCGAGTACGAACTCTCGGTGGCACAGACGATCCTGCGCGTCCACACGCGGGTGGCCGACCTCTACAGCCAGCCGATGGACCAGGTCGAGCACCAGCTGCGGCTGACGATCGAGGCCCTGCGCGAACGGCAGGAGTTCGAGCTCGTCAACAACAAGGAGTTCGGCCTCATCGCCAACGCCGACCTCAAGCAGCGGATCAGCACCAGGTCCGGGCCCGTCACGCCGGACGACATGGACGAGCTGATCTCCCGGCGCCGCAACACCAAGCTCATCCTGGCGCACCCCAAGGCGATCGCCGCGTTCGGCCGGCAGCTGAACTCGCGCGGCCTGTACGCGCCGACGGTCGAGGTGGAGGGCAAGCCGCTGCAGTCGTGGCGCGGCATCCCGATCGCGCCGTGCGACAAGATCCCGGTCAACAAGAACGGCACCACGTCGATCCTCGCGATGCGCCTGGGCGAGGAGAAGCAGGGTGTCGTCGGCCTGCGCCAGACCGGCATCCCCGACGAGTACGAGCCCGGCCTGAACGTGCGGTTCATGGGCATCGACGAGCACGCGGTGCTCAAGTACCTGGTGTCGACGTACTACTCGGCCGCGGTGCTGGTGCCGGACGCGCTCGGCGTGCTGGAGAACGTGGAGATCGGTCTCTAAACCATGACCGCGGAGATGACTGAACCTCTCGCTGCCGGACGGCCGGCGGCCGAGGTGCTCGCGTGGAGCCGGGGCCTCGTGCTCCCGGCTCTGCGCAAGGCCGTCGAACAGCTGCCCCCGTCGATGCGCACGATCGCCGAGTACCACCACGGGTGGCGCGACGAGTACGGCAACCCGGTGCTGGAGAACGGTGGCAAGGCCATCCGTCCGGCCTTGGTGCTGCTGGCGGCCGAGGCCGTCGGCGGCACCGCCTCCGCCGCCGTGCCGGCCGCGGTGGCGGTGGAGCTCATCCACAACTTCTCGTTGCTGCACGACGACGTGATGGACAGCGACACGACCCGGCGTCACCGTGCCACGGCGTGGACGGTGTTCGGCGTCAACGCGGCGATCCTGGCCGGTGACGCGTTGCAGGCGTTGGCCGTGGACGTCCTTGCCGCGTCAGGACATCCGCGTGCTCTGGAGGCGATCCGGACGCTGGGTGACGCCGTGGTGGCGTTGCTCGACGGGCAGGCGTTCGATCTCGACTTCGAGACGCGGTCCGACGTGAAGGTGTCCGAAGTGGAGCAGATGGCGCGCGGCAAGACCGGCGCGCTGCTGGGCGCCTCGACTGCGTTGGGCGCGCTGTACGGCGGCGGGACCGACGAACAGGTCGAAGCGATGCGCGGGTACGGCGCCGAGCTGGGTCTGGCGTTCCAGCACGTGGACGACCTGCTCGGCATCTGGGGCGACCCGGAGGTGACCGGCAAGGCCGCGCACTCGGACCTGGCCAACCGCAAGAAGTCCCTGCCGGTCGTGCACGCCCTGACCGCGGGAGTTCCGGCGTCCGCCGAGCTCGCGTCGCTGTACTTCGGCGCTCACGAGATGAACGCCGAGACGCTGGCGCGGGCAGCTTCGCTCGTCGACGCCGCCGGTGGCCGGGCGTGGAGCCAGGAGCAGGCCGGCGAGCTGCACACGCAGGCGTTGGTTCACCTCGGTGAAGCCTCGCCGACCGCGCGTGCGGCGGTGGAGCTCGGCACGCTCGCCCAGCTGGTGACCCATCGAGACCATTGAAAGGCACCTGATGACGGAACACCCGCCGCGTTCGGTGCTGCTCGCCTCACCCCGGTCGTTCTGCGCCGGGGTGGAGCGCGCCATCGAGATCGTGGAACGGCTGCTCGACCAGCGCGGCGGCCCCATCTACGTGCGCAAGCAGATCGTGCACAACATCCACGTGGTGCGGTCGCTGGAGGCTCGCGGTGCCGTGTTCGTGGAGGAGCTGTCCGAGGTGCCCGCGGGTGCCACCGTGGTGTTCTCCGCGCACGGTGTCTCTCCCGCCGTCCGTGCCGAGGCCGTGTCCAGGTCGCTCGACGTGCTGGACGCGACCTGTCCTCTCGTGGCGAAGGTGCACGCCGAGGCCAAGCGGTTCGCCGAGCGCGGCGACACGATCGTCCTCATCGGACACGCCGGGCACGAGGAGGTCGAAGGGACGCTGGGAGAAGCGCCCGACCAGATGGTGCTCGTCGAGACCGTCGACGACGTCGAGGCCCTCGACGTCACGGGTCCCGTGTCGTACCTGACGCAGACGACGCTGGCCGTGGACGAGACGGCGGACGTGATCGAGGCGTTGCAGCGCAAGTTCCCCCAGCTGCGCGGGCCGGGGTCGGACGACATCTGTTACGCGACGACGAACCGGCAGATCGCCATCCGGGACGTGGCCGCGCAGTCGGACCTGGTTCTCGTGGTGGGCTCGAAGAACTCGTCCAACTCGGTGCGGATGGTCGAGCTGGCCGCGCGCGGCGGCACTCCGGCGTATTTGATCGACGACGCGTCGGAGATCGATCCGGCGTGGCTCGCCGGGGTGTCGACGGTCGGCCTGTCGGCCGGTGCCTCGGCGCCGCCCGAACTGGTGGACGAGGTGGTGTCGGCCTTGCGGGCCTTGGGTTCCGTCACCGTGTCGACGCACACGACGGCCACCGAGACGGTCTCCTTCACGCTGCCGCTGGCGGTGCGCCGTGCTGGCTGACATCACCTCGCCCGCGGACGTCCGGGCGCTCCCCTCCTCGGCACTCGGTTCCCTGGCAGAGGAGATCCGGGCGTTCCTGATCTCCAGGGTGCACCGGACCGGCGGGCACCTCGGCCCGAACCTCGGTGCCGTCGAGCTGACGATCGCGGTGCACCGGGTGTTCTCCTCGCCCGTCGACGTCGTGCTGTTCGACACTGGTCATCAGTCGTACGTGCACAAGATGCTGACCGGCCGGTGCACCGACTTCGACTCGTTGCGCCAGGCCGGTGGCCTGTCCGGTTATCCGTCGGCGGCCGAGTCCGCGCACGACGTCATCGAGAACTCGCACGCGTCGACCGCACTGTCCTATGCGGACGGTCTGGCGAAGGCCTTCGAGCTGTCCGGCGCCGATCGCCGGGTCGTGGCCATCGTCGGCGACGGCGCACTGACCGGTGGGATGTGCTGGGAGGCGTTGAACAACATCGGCGGGTCGGCTCGGCCGGTCGTGGTGGTGCTGAACGACAACGGCCGCTCCTACGACCCGACCACGGGCGGCTTCGCGGCGTCGTTGCGCTCCGGCACCGCGCGGGGGCTGTTCGAGGCGCTGGGGCTCGCCTACCTCGGCGAGGTCGACGGCCACGACGTGCACGCCGTCGAGAACGCCCTGTGGGAGGCCAAGGCTCTGGGGCGGCCGGTGGTCGTGCACTGCAAGACCGTGAAGGGCAAGGGGTACGAGGCCGCCGAAGCCGACGAGGCCGACCGCATGCACGCGGTCGGCGCGTCCGGGGCGTCGACCGGCCGCACCTGGACCGACGCGTTCTCCGACGAGATCGTCGCCATCGGCTCGGAGCGTCCGGACATCGTCTGCGTGACCGCGGCGATGCTGGAACCGGTGGGTCTGCGGCCGTTCTCGCAACGCTTTCCCTCGCGGGTCTTCGACGTGGGCATCGCCGAGCAGCACGCCGTGACGTCGGCCGCCGGCATGGCGATGGGCGGCCTGCACCCGGTCGTCGCCGTCTACGCGACCTTCCTGTCGCGCGCCTTCGACCAGCTGCTGATGGACGTGGCACTGCACCGGTTACCCGTGACGTTCGTGCTGGACCGCGCCGGGGTGACCGGCCCGGACGGCGCGTCGCACCACGGCATGTGGGACGCCTCCGTCCTCCCCGTGGTGCCGGGACTGCGCCTAGCCGCGCCGCGCGACCCTTCGTCGCTGGCCGCGTTGCTGCGCGAGGCCGTCGCGGTGTCCGACGGCCCGACCGTCGTGCGCTATCCCAAGTCCTCGGCCGGGCCCGACGTGCCGGCGTTGCGCAGGGTGAGCCATTTCGACGTGCTGCGCGAGGTTCCGGACGCCGAGGTCCTGCTGGTCGCGGTGGGACCGCTGGCCGGTCCGTGCCTGGCGGCGGCTCTCGAGCTGGAATCGCACGACGTCCGGGTCAGCGTGGTCGACCCGAGGTGGATCGCTCCCCTGGACCCGCACCTCGTGAAGTACAGCAGCCGGCACCGCCTGGTCTTGGCGGTGGAGGACACGACCTCGACCGGTGCTCTGGGTTCTCGTCTGGGGCAAGCTCTGACCGGCAGCTCCACGTGCGTGGCGACCTTCGCGTTGCCCGCGCGGTTCCTGCCGCACGACTCACGCGCCCGCATCCTGCGCGCCCACGGCCTGGACGCGGCGGGCATCACGACGAGCGTGCTGAAGCGCCTCGGCGGGAAGTGACGACCCAGCCGATCGCGAACGCCAGCGCGATCGCTCCCCCACCCACCACCGGCGCCTTCACCTCGGCCGGCAGGTCGAGCGGCCGCATCGCCGTGGCGAGGCTGAGCAGAATCGGCCCCTGCACGATGAACGCGACGTAGGCGGACCGCGCCAGCCCTTCGGCGAGGGGCCCGTGGCCGGTCAGCCTGCGTTGCGCGAGCCCGATGAGCCACAAACTGCCCGCCACCACCAGAACTCCCTCGGTGAGCGCCAGCGCCAGCGCCTGCCACCGCCAGCCCCCGAGGAACGGCTCGGCACTCTTCGCGAGGTCCAGCACCCCGAACAGCGCCGCCGCGACGGGCAACGCCGCGATCGTGGCGACGACGACGTTGCGGCACGTCCGGTAGATCTCGTCCGGCACCCGCTCGGCCAGCTTCCGCCCGCCGATCGCGCCGAGCAGGAACATGCCGAGGCACTGCGGCCACCACCACAGGTGCAGGTCGCCCACCTGCCCGCTGCGCGCCGGGAACACCAGCCGCGTCAGGAACGTCGTCCCCGCCACGAGCATCGTCATGCCGACGACGGTTCTGGTGGTGATGGCGCGTTCCCTGACCGGCGGCAGGAACGCCGCCGCGATGCTGAACACCAGCAACACGCCCACGAACCACAGCGATCCGCTGTCCAGGAACGGATCCCGGTGCGTGAACGCGTGCCACCAGCTCACGTCCTGCCCGGCCCCGTTGTAGGCGATCCACACGAACGTCGGCCAGACGACCACGGCGCTGACCACCCACGGCGTGCCCAGGCGGACCAGCCGGTCGGCGATGAACCGCTGCCGCCCTTTGCGCTCGATCGAGCCGGGCGTGAAGATCCCGGCCATGAAGTAGAACGTGCCCATGAAGAACAAACCGGACGGCCCGATCAACGCCGCCAGCACGGTCTCCACGCCGGGGTGGAACGTGACCTCGTTGACCTCGTCGTAGGGCCAGCCCCCGACGGCGGCGTAGCCCAGCAGCGCGTGGCCGCCGATGACCCACGCCACGAGGATCACCTTCAGGTTGTCCACAGCGGACAATCTCACGCGTCCCATGGTCCGCTTCCGGAAGTCCGGACGCCACCACCAACGGGACGGATATGGTTGTGCGCGGTCAGTTGCGACCCGCTGCGACGAGACACGCCATCGCTGTTCCCCGGGCGAACATCGTCACCATGGCCGGCACGTTGCTGGGGGTGCTGGCCGGCGGAGTGCTCGCTCGGCGCACGCAGGAACGCCACTGGCTCAAGGACACCGAGGCCGAGGCGTACGCCGCGGTGCTGCGGGAGTACACGCGCGTCGAGTTCGACCTGCGGATGGCCCACGTCGAACGCAGGGCGCCGAAGGTCGACTGGGCGCCGTGGGGTGCCGCGCCGACGGCGTTGAGCCTGGTGGCCGAGGACAGGGCCGTCTCGGCGGCCGAACAACTCGCCAGGACCTTCGTGAGCATGGAGGCCCACCTGCACAACGCGGAACCGCAGCAGTAAAAGTGGCTGAGGCTGCAACGCACCCTGATCGACGAGCAGATGGCCTTCGTCAACCTCGCCCGCCGGAGCCTGAACCGGACCCAGCCCGAGCTCACCGTGCGGGTGGGCGGCCCGCCCGCGACGCCGGAGTAGTGCGCTACGGGCGGTCGCCCGTGTACACGCCCAGCGTGCGGAACCGCAGACCCGGCTCCTGGTACTCCTCCATCGCGTGCGCGACCCACCCCACGATCCGCGCGATCGCGAAGATCGCCTCGCCCGCGTCCGGCGGCATCTTGAACGTCAGGCCTAGCTGCGCGAGCGCCAGGTCGACGTTCGGGAACGTCTGCGGCTGCGTGGCGATGATCTTGTCCGCCACCAGGTCGCCGTGGCCGCGCAGCAACGCCAGCAGGTGGTCGGCGCGCGGGTCGCGCGAGGAGTAGACCCGGTGGCCGAAGCCCGGGATCGGCTGGCCAGAGCGCAGGTGCTCGGCCACGGCGCCCATCGGATCGCTTTCGGCCTGCGCCAGGAAGCGGTGCGCGAGGGTCGTGGCGGTGCCGTGCTTCTGACCCTCCATGGCACCCAGGCCGGCGGACACCACCGCGTACGGGTGCGCACGGGCGGAGGCGGCGACGCGGGCGGCCATCGTCGAGATCGCCATGTCGTGGTCGGCCAGCAGGATCAGGGCCGCGTTCAGCACCTCCGGGACGGGCGGCAGTGGCGACAGGCGGGCCCACAGGCGGTCGGCGATGTCGGTGCCCTCGGGCTTGCCGAGCAGCGGCAGGGACTCGACCACGTCGGCAATGAGGGACTTGGCGGTGGAGACGGCCCGGTCGAGGTCGAAGCGGAGCGGGTCGCCCGCGCTGGCGAGGGCCACGGCCACGCGGACGCGGTCGGTCAGGGTGGCGCTCTCCGGCAGGGCCATCCAGATCTCCTGGCCCTCCGGGAACTGCAGGCCGACGGTGTCGATCTCCGTCCACAGCCAGTGGGCCACGTCCTCGAAGCGCCTGGTGCTCGCGAGCTGGGGAACCGAGCGGCCGCGGTAGTAGAGGCGGTCGCCCTCCAGCAGGGAGATGCGGGTGCGGATGCGATCGGTCACAGCGGCCACTGCTCCGCGCGCACCAGTGCGTTGCGCCAGGGCCTCCACCTCGGCGACGTCGAACATGCTCTGGCGGTTGACCTTCTTGCTGGTCAGGAGGCCGCGGCTGACGTAGGCGTACACCGTCGCCGGTTTGACGCCCAGGCGCCGGGCAGCTTGATTCGTCGTCAACATTGATTCCATCAACATTGACTGTACTAGACATGTTGACGGAGCCTGTTGTCCATGTTGATTGATGCACCCAAAGGGCTTAAAGACGTCGTCGTCACCACCACCCAGATCGGGGACGTGAACGGGGCCGCGGGCTACTACCACTACCGCGAGCACGACGCGATCGAACTGGCCAGGACCCGGTCGTTCGAGGACGTGTGGTTCCTCTTCGTCGAGGGCAGGCTGCCCGGTCCCGACGAGTCCGCGCTCTTCGCGGCGCAGACCGCCGAACTGCGGCAGCTGCCGGCGACGATCAGCGAGGTGCTGCCCGCGATCGCGCGCTCCGGCTGCACGGCGCTGGCCGGGCTGCGGACGGCGTTGTCGATGCTGCCGTCGCAGCCGATGTGGGACGCGCCGATGAGCGACAGGAAGGCGGACGCGCTGCGGGTCAGCGCGATGACGCCGACGATCCTCGCGGCACTGCACAGGCTCAAGCTGGGACTTGATCCGGTCAACCCCAGGGTTGATCTGTCAACGTCGGCGAACTGGTTGTACATGTTGACTGGACAGGAGCCGTCAACGTGGACGAGCCGTGCCGTCGAGCAGTACTTGATCGCCACGATCGACCACGGCTTCAACGCGTCGACGTTCACCGCGCGCGTGGTCGCCAGCGCGGGTGCGGACGTCGTGTCCGCCGTGACGGCGGCGATCGGCACGTTCTCCGGGCCGTTGCACGGTGGTGCGCCGGACCGGGCGCTGGAGGCGCTCGACCTCATCGGATCGCCGGACAACATCGACGCCTGGGTGCGGGAGCGGATCGAGCAGGGCGACCGGATCATGGGCTTCGGCCACGCCGTCTACAAGACCGAGGACCCGCGGGCCCGCCTGCTCAAGGAGATCGCGCTCGAGCACCCCACCGAGCTGACGAGGTTCGCCGTCACGGTCGAGCGCCGGGTCACCGAGCTGCTGGCCGAGCTCAAGCCCGGCCGGCAGCTGTACGCGAACGTGGAGTTCTACGCCGGCGTGGTGATGGAGCTGTGCGGGATCCCGCGGGAGATGTTCACGCCGACGTTCGCGTGCAGCCGGGTGATCGGGTGGTGTGCCAACGCGCTCGAACAGTCCGAGGACACGAAGATCATCCGCCCGGTCGCCCGCTACACGGGTCCGCTGCCCCACGTTGATCCAACCCCACATTGATCAACACGGCTCAAGTGAGGTAGCGCAGTTCGTCGCGCACGCGGATGCGGTCGCGGTCGGTCACGTCGGTCGAACCGGCGAGACCTCCGGAGTACAGGCTGTTGCGGTCGCGGTGCCGGTCGAGCCAGAGGGAGATGCCTGCGAGGACGAGGACGATCAGTGCAAGAGTCATGGCACTAAGTTTGCGATCCACCAGATCCTGCCAACAGTGGCAGATCTGACGATGAGAGCTAAAATCCTGCCATGCTGCAATCGGTGGCGGTTCCGCTGATCGACGGTGTCGCGCCGTTCGAGTTCGGCCTGCTCTGCGAGGTGTTCGGGTTCGACCGGACCGACGACGGCGTGCCGCCGATCGATTTCCGCGTGTGCGGCGAGTTCCCGAACCAGCCGGTGGCGACCAACGTCCGCGGGATCACCATCACGCCGGAGTTCGGGTTCGACGCGATGCACGACGCCGACCTGGTCGCGCTGCCGGCCGCCCGCGTGCGCGACGAGTACCCGGAGAAGCTGGTCAAAGCGCTCCAGGAGACCGACGCGACGCTGCTCAGCGTCTGCAGCGCGGCGTTCATCCTGGGCGCCGCCGGACTGCTCGACCACCGGCGCTGCACCACGCACTGGCGTGAGGTGCGGCAGTTCCGCGAGCGCTTCCCGAAGGCGCAGCTCGATCCGGACGTGCTGTTCGTGGACGACGGCAACATCATCACCAGCGCCGGCACCGCCGCGGGCATCGACGCGTGCCTGCACCTCGTCCGGCGCGAGCTCGGCACCAAGGTCGCCAACACGATCGCGCGCAGGATGGTCGTGGCACCGCAGCGCGACGGCGGTCAGCGGCAGTTCGTGGAGCTGCCCATCCCCGACTGCAGCGCCGACAGCCTCGAACCGGTGCTGGAGCGGGTGCTGGAGACGATCGCGGACAACCACACGGTGGCGTCCATGGCGAAGCTCGCCGTCATGTCCGAGCGGACGTTCGCGCGCAAGTTCGTCGCGGAGACCGGCACCACCCCGAACAAGTGGCTCTCCCTGCAGCGGGTGCTGCACGCGCGCAGGCTGCTCGAGGAGACCGACCTGGACGTCGACGCCGTCGCCGCCAGGTCAGGCTTCGGGACAGCCGCTCTCCTGCGGCACCACTTCCATCGGGTCGTCGGCGTCGCACCGAGCGATTACCGACGCACATTCGCCTGTCGTTAGGCGCGTGAAGACCTTCTCGGAGATCTCCCGCAACGTCTCGACCTCGGCGTCGGAGAGCTGGTCGAACACCAGCGCCCGCACGGTCTCGGCGTGCGCGGGCGCGGCCGCCTCGATCGCCGAACGGCCCAGGTCGGTCAGCACCACGAACGAGCCGCGTCCGTCGCTGCGGCAGTTCTCCCTGCGCACCAGTCCGCGCTTCTCCATCCGGGCCACGTGATGTGAGATGCGACTCTTCTCCCAGTGCAGGGACCGTGCGAGCTCCAGCACCCGGACGCGTTCGTCCGGCGTGTCCGTGAGCTGCACCAGCACGGCGAAGTCGGCCATCGAGATGTCCGAGTCGACCGACATCTGCCTGCTCAGGTGCGCGTTGAGCTCCCCCTGCATGCGGACGTAGGCACGCCACGCCCGCTGCTGCTCAGGTTCCAGCCATCGTGTCACGTGTTCAGCATACGGGAATAGTTGACACATCATCCACGTTCGGGCAAGGTGGATGACACTTCAACCAAATCGACCGACCGAAGGACTGACCACCATGACCACCGCCACCAACCTCTCCGAGCTGACCGGCGCCTACGTCATCGACGCCTCGCACTCCCGCATCGGTTTCGTCGCCCGCCACGCGATGGTCACCAAGGTGCGCGGTGCGTTCAACGAGTTCGACGGCAAGATCAACATCGATGGTGACAAGCCGGAGAACACCACCGCCGAGGTGACCCTGAAGGTCGCGAGCATCGACACCCGCAACGCGCAGCGCGACGGTCACCTGACCACCAACGACTTCCTCGACGTCGAGAACTACCCGGAGATCAAGTTCGTCTCGACCTCCGCGAAGCAGATCGACGACGACAACTTCGAGATCACCGGTGACCTCACCATCAAGGGCGTCACCAAGAGCATCACCATCCCGTTCGCCTTCGAGGGCGTGGCCGTCGACCCGTTCGGCAACACCCGCGTGGGCTTCGAGGGCTCGCACACCATCAACCGCAAGGACTACGGCGTGACGTGGAACGCCGCGCTGGAGACCGGCGGCGTCCTGGTGAGCGAGAAGGTCGTCCTCGAGTTCGAGATCTCGGCGATCAAGCAGGGCTGAACGACCACCACTGGGCACGGGGCGCGGCGACTTCGCCGCGCCCCGCTCGCATTTCGCGAAAAGTAAGCCCGATCGTCGTAGTGTGCCGCGTGCCGTTGGTCCCCTCGGGTCAGGGACTTTGGGCTACCGTGACCCAATGGCGACGCGTGTTTTCCTCGTCGACGACCACGAGATCGTCCGCCGCGGCATCGCGGACCTGCTCGGCGAGGAGTCCGATCTCGAGGTGGTCGGTGACGCGGCGTCGGTCACGGAGGCGCTGGCCAAGGTGCCAGGAGCCCAGGCCGACGTGGCGGTGCTCGACATCAGGCTCCCCGACGGCAACGGCATCGAGCTGTGCCGCGAGCTGCGCAGCCGCCTCCCGAACCTCCAGTGCCTGATGCTGACGAGCTTCGCCGACGACGAGGCCCTGTTCGACGCGATCATGGCGGGGGCGTCCGGCTTCGTGCTGAAGCAGATCCTGGGCGCCGACCTGGTCAACGCCGTGCGCACCGTCGCGGCAGGACAGTCGCTGCTCGACGCCCGCACGACGTCGGCCCTGCTGAACCGCATCCGCCGCGAACGCGAGGAGGGCGACCCGCTGCGCATGCTCAGCGAGCAGGAGCGCACGGTCCTCGACCTCATCGGCGAGGGCCTGACGAACCGGCAGATCGCCGAGCGCATGTTCCTCGCGGAGAAGACCGTCAAGAACTACGTCTCGCACCTGCTGGCCAAGCTCGGCATGCAGCGCCGCACCCAGGCCGCGGTGTTCGCGTCGCAGTTCCGCAAGGACGGCGAGAAGCCCCGTTAGTTCAGCGGCACACGCCAGACCACGCAGGCACCGCCTCCCTCGGTTCCGCGCGCCGCGAGCGTGCCGCCGAACTTCTCCGCGCGGCGAGCGAGATTGCGCAGACCGCTGCGCGCCGCGTCGGGCGGGATGCCGATCCCGTTGTCCTGCACGGTGATCACGACGTCCTCACCGGCGTCGATCAGCACGGTCAACTCGGTGGCCTGAGCGTGCCGGACGGCGTTCGTCACGGCCTCGCGCACCACGGCCTCGACGTGCTCGGCGAGCTCCGGCGGCACCGAGTTGTCGACGGTGCCGGACATCCGCACGGACGGCGACAGGTGCGTCGAGGCGGTCAGGCCCGCCACGAGGTCGAGCAGCCGGCGGCGCAGTGACGTGTTGTCGGCCGAGTGCAGGTCGAAGATCGACGTGCGGATCTCGCGCACGGTCTCGTCGAGCTGTTCCACGGCTGTCCGCAGGCGTGCGGCGATCTCGGGCTCGGTGATGCGCCGCATCGTCGCCTGCAGCGTGAGGCCGGTGACGAACAGCCGCTGGATGACGTGGTCGTGCAGGTCGCGGGCGATGCGGTCGCGGTCCTCCAGCACGTCGAGCAGGCGCTGGGAGCGTTGCTGCTCGGCGAACTCCAGCGCGACCGCGGCCTGGTCGGCGAACGACGCCAGCACCGGCACCTGGTCGGGCAGGAACCGCGTCTCGCCGCCCTTGCGCAGCACCACCAGCGCGCCGGTGACGACCGCGCCCGACCGCAGCGGGACGGCGAGCGCCGGTCCGAACCCCGAGCCCAGGTCGTCGACCAGCTGCGGGACACCGGACCGGATCACCTCGGCCACCGCGTTGTCGGAGGCGTTGAAGTCGTCGACCCTGGTGCCCGCGCTCGCCGCGACCGTCAGCGGCTCGTGCTGGCCGTCGCCGAGCACGACGAGGGCCGAGTCGGCGTTCGCCAGCTCCACCGTGCGCTGGGTGATCAGGCGCAGCGCGTACTCGCCGGACGCGCCGCCGAGCAGTTCGGAGTTGACCTCGCCGATCGCCTCCAGCCACCGCTCGCGCATCCGCGACTTCTCGAACAGCCGCGCGTTCTCGATCGCGATGCCCGCGGCCGCGGCCAGCGCCTGCAGCACGGCCTCGTCGTCCGCGGTGAACTCGGCGGCGTCGATCTTCTCCGTCATGTAGAGGTTGCCGAACACCTCGTCGCGCACGCGCACGGGCACGCCCAAGAAGCTGTGCATGGGTGGGTGGTTCGGCGGGAAGCCGACGGACATGTCGTGCTTGGCCAGGTCGCGCAGCCGCAGCGGGGTCGGGTCCTTGATCAGCAAGCCGAGCAGGCCCTTGCCCTCTGGCAGGTGGCCCATCGTCGCGCGCGTTTCCTCGTCGACGCCGACGTAGACGAACGCGGCCAGGTCGTCGCGCGTGCCGAGGACGCCGAGCGCGCCGTAGCGGGCGCCAACGAGGTCCACGGCGGCCTGGACGATGCGCTGCAACGTCGAATCGAGCTCCAGCCCGGACGCGACCGCGAGCACGGCGCCGAGCAGCTCCTGCATGTGGTCGCGCGTGGTGACGATCTCGTCCATGCGGTCGCGGACCTCGTCGAGCAGCTCGTCGAGGCCTCGGCGACCAAGCGCGTCAGACACGCGGACTAGATTCGCACATTTTCATCCGTCGCACGGGGCTGACCGCCCGTCGCGCCGTGACGACCGCCCATCGCACGGCCCTATGAAGTGGGGACCTTCGGCCGTGGACGGCTCCCCGCGTCCGACCGGACAGTGTGGGCATGACGATCGCCGTGCCCGACTCGCTCGGACTCGCGGGTGAGGACGTGCGCGGCGTCCTCGCGCTCGCGAGAGCCTCCGCGCCGGGCGTGCGCTTCGAGGTTCGTCCCGAGCAGATCGAGCTGCACACCGCCGGCCCGCACAGCAGGGACACCCGGATCGCCTGCGGTGTCGTCCTGCTCAACGTCCGGCTGGCGTTGCAGGGCCACGGAATCCGTCCACTGGTGACGCTGTTGCCCGGCCAGAGCGCCAACGACGCCGCCGCGGCCGTGCGGCTCGGCGGCTACCAGGAGCCGGATCCGGACGTGCTGGCGTTGCTGCACGCGTTGCGGACGAACCGTCGCACGTGGACGACCTACCCCGAACTTTCGTGCTGGCGCGGACTCCTGTCGCGCGCGGCCGAGGTGGAACGCGCCTGGCTGCACGTGAAGGACGGCGCCGAGCTGGTGCTGTGCACGTTCAACCAGGGGGCCGCGGCGGAAATCCGTGCGGGGCAGGCGATGCAGCGCGTGGCGTTGACGGCGGGAACGATGGGGATCGCCGTCGGCCCCGCACTGGACCCGATCAGCCTGTCCGCGCTGCGCGCGGACCTGCGCCCGTGCCTCGGCAACACGCTGGTGCCGCAGATGGTCCTGCGGCTGGGTGCGGGGATGAACACGTGCCCGTCCCGGGCCGCGCGGGGGTCATGACTCGCGACGCGGGACGGGCACGGTTCCCCTCTACCCGGAGGTCGTGATGAACTTCGTCGGGTCGGCGACCGGTGACTCGACGACCAGGTCCTTGTACTCGTCCTCGATGCCCTTGTTGTGGATCTGGATCGCCACCGGCGCCTCGCGGCCGGCTGGTTCCTTCTTGTCCTCGAACTTCAGGACCTCCTGCGCCTTGCACCTGGCCGCGCCGTCGGGCAGCGGACAGCACGCCATGCGCGCGATTCCGGTGTCACCGTTGGCGAGGATCTCGCACTGCGCCCACTTCTTCACGTCCCAGTTCGGGTGCGGGTACTTGGTGAAGAGGCCCTTGCCGCCGTTGTTGTGGCCCGGCCGGTAGTCCCACGCGCCACCGTTGGGCGGCTGGAACTGGATCGCGCCGAGACCGTTCAGCGGCGGTGTCTGGATCTTGCCCCAGATCAGCACGGTCGGCTTGTGGTTGCCGGAGACCTGACGCACCTTGAAGATCCAGCGGAAGCTCTTGTACTGCTGCTTGTTGTAGTAGATCCAGCCGCGCGAGGCGTTCTTCTGGCTGTGGATCGCGCCGTTCTTCACGACGAACGCGTCCTTGGCGTGCATGGTCCAGCCGTCGAGGGTCTTGCCGTCGAAGATGGGCACCAGCACGGGATCCGCGGCTCTGGCCGGGGTCATCCCCGCGACGAGCGCCAGCACGAAGGCAGCGACTATCCACAATGGACGACGAAGCATCTGTTACCGTCCTCGGCTCCGAGGTTTTCGGCAGCGACGGTGCACTCACCGTAGAACCGAGTCATCGGAGCAGTCAACGGAAACGCGTGTTTCTGAAAACGGACAACCCTAGCGCGACAACACCGCCCTCCACAGCAGCCGGGCCAGTTCCGGGTGACAGATGTCGTTGTGGGCACCGGCGATTCCGTCGATGCGGCGGATCACCGACGTGCAGTCGACGTTGTGCACCTGCCCCCTGGTCAGTTCGCCGGGAGATCCGATGTTGTGGCCGTGGGCGTAGGTGCCCTGCACACCGTGCGCGCCGATGGCGCCGTACTTCGGGTACTCGTCCAGGTCGACCTGCCGCCCCGACCGCGCGGCCAGCGGGTAGAACCGTCCGATGGCGTAGTCGTGCGACGAGGTCGTGACGATGATCGGACCCGGCACGCGGCCGAGCACGCCGCGGAAGTAGCCGGAGCCGGGTTCACCCGGCAGCCGTTCCGCGAACGACCAGAGCGACATCGCGCCCTGCACCAGGGTCAGCGTCGCGGGCTGCACCGCGTTCGCCATCGCGGCCGCGGTGATGCAGCCGAAGCTGTGGCCCATCAGGTGGATGCGCGCCTGCGGGGCGGCCTGGGCGACCTCGCGGGCGATCCGCGCCGCGCCGCTCTCCCCGAACACCTTCGCGCGGCGCTTCATCTTCCAGAACGTCAGGATCCGCAACGGCGACAGGATCCCGCCCAGCGCCGGATCCTCCAGGCACGCCCGGTAGAGCTGCTCGGCGTCGAAGGCCATCCCGTCCTCGCCCGGCAGGTCGGGAACGGAGCTCTCCAGGTAGTCGTAGGCCTGCTTGACCGCCGCCGACATCCGGCACGGGTGCTGCCGCGCGGCTTCGACGATCGTGCGCACCGCGGCGGTGCGACCGGCGCCTCCCCCGAGCCGCTGAGCCTGCGCCTTGATGAACTCGTCGGAGCGGACGTCCTCGTCGCCCCACGCCTTCGACGGCCAGTGCAGGCCAACGAGCAAGGCCTTGAAGCCGCCGGGAAGCCGGTGCGCCGCCTCGCGTTCGGCGCGGCAGTCGGCCATGGTCTTCACCCACTGCCCGTACTGCTGCCGGGCGGCGGGCACGTCGCCGTTCCACCCGTGGATGAAGAAGAACACGTCGGTGACGCCGCGGCGGGCGTCGTACAGGACGTCCGCGCTGTCGCGCCCCCGCTCGTTGCCCGTCTCGTCGAAGCAGACGAGGTGATAGCTGATGTCGTGGCCTGGCACGGATTCTCGGGACATCGCGGATCACCACCACACAAAAGCGCGCCCTACTGTTCTCCGGTTATCGGAACTGAGGCGGCTCATGTGTAGCCTCTGCGATCAGGAAAACCCGTTCGGACCAGGGGATTCACCCCGATTGCGCCGGTAGTGTCGTGCCGCGCGGACCCTGTTGCCACACGCCGGCGAGCACCACTCGCGCCGCGGGTGGTCCTTGACGAAGTACAGCACGCAGCCCGGCGCATAACAGGCGCGCAACAGCACCCGGTTGTCGCCGGTGAACAGCTCCACGGCCTCGGCGGCGATGGCAGCAAGCGCTTGCCGGGCGAGCGGACCCTCGCTTGCGTTGTCCCGCAACAGTTCCCCGTCGCTCACCGCCAGCTGAGGCCACTGCCGCGCACTCCTCGCCGCGCGGTTCACCTCGGCCACCGCGCGCTCCAGGTCACGATTCCGCGCGATCGCACGCGTGTCCTCGGTGAGCACGCCGGCGAGATCGCGGAGTGCTTGCCGCAGCGCCCGGAACGCCGTGAGGTCGTCCTCGTCCGCGGGCACGCCCAGGAAGTCGCGAAGCCCACGGACCGTGGTCAGGTCGTCGTGCACCTGCGACCGGTTGGCCCAGATGGTGTTCATCAGCAGGACCGGACGTGGTTCGTCGGGCGTCAGCACATCTAACGGTAACACAGGCTTGCATCCGTTAGGCATCCGTTCTAACGTTTGCAGCGTCGCCCAACCGTTGGAAGGACTCCCGTGAATCTCGTCCCCCCGTTCGACGCCGACACCGCCCGGCTCAAGGTGCAGGCGGCCCAGGACGCCTGGAACACCCGCGATCCCCAGCGGGTTGCCCGCGCCTACACCCCGGATTCGGTGTGGCGCAACAGGTCCGAGTTCATCCGCGGCACCGGCGAGATCATCGCGTTCCTGACGAAGAAGTGGGAGCGCGAGCACGAGTACGCGCTGCGCAAGTCGCTGTGGGCCTACGGCGACAACCGCATCGCCGTGCGCTTCCAGTACGAGTGGCACGACGACGAGGGCCAGTGGTGGCGCAGCTACGGCAACGAGAACTGGGAGTTCGCGCCGTCGGGCCTGATGAGCCGCCGCGAGGCGAGCATCAACGACGTGCGGATCTCGGCGGAGGACCGCCGCATCGACCCCAGCTCGACCTACGACCTCCCGACGGAGTGACGAGATGCACGTCGAAGCGCTGTGGCGCTACCCGGTGAAGTCACTGGGCGGCGAACCGCTCCAGCAGGCCGAGTTCACCACCGACGGCGTGGCGGGCGACCGGCTCGTCCACGTCCGGGGCCCGCGCGGGGTCCTGACCGGACGCACCCGGTACGGCCTGCTCACCATCCCGGCCTCCACCGGCCCCGACGGCCCGCTCGTGGACGGACATCCTTGGGACAGCTGGGAAGCCCACGCGCTGGTGCTCCCCCACGGCGGCCGGCTGACCCGCTACACCGGGCCGGAACGCTTCGACGTGCTCAACGTTCTGGTGGCCACGGACGGCCAGGTCGAGGCGGCCGGCGTCGACGTGCGGCGGCTGCGGCCCAACATCCTGATCGGCGGTGTGGAGGCCGGCGAGGAGGACGGCTGGCCGGGGCACGCGCTGGTGATCGGTGACGTGGTCATCGGGATGTTCCAGAAGCGGGCGCGGTGCGTGGTCACGACGATCGACCCGGACACCGGGGCGCAGGACCTCGACGTGCACCGGCGGATCCGGCGCGAGTTCGGCGGGGTGCTGTGCCTCGACAGCTGGGTGGTCCGGCCGGGCGTGGTCGACGTGGGTGACACCGTGGAGGTGGTGCCGACCGACGAGCTGCCCGACCGCGTCGGCGGGTGGATCGTCGGGGCTCCTTACGCCGTCTGAACCTCCAAATGTCCGATTGAGGAACATCGGAGCACTTGCCAGCCTGGCGACCGGGGAAACACTTCGTCGCCTTGGGGGACTTCGTGCTGCGTCACCGGCCACGGTTGATACCGGCGAAATCGCACCGCGGCCGGCGAGGCTTGTTCGTGGCCTTCGCCGGCCTCGGCCTGCTCGCAGGCTGTTCCACCGCACCGGACACCGGCGCGGACGCTCCGCGCGCCGCGGTCGACGCCTACGTCCAAGCACTCAACGCCCGCGACGCACAGGCTCTGTCCCGTCTGGCTCCGCCGGGCAACGACGCGACCGACGACATCCGCCGGCGAATCGACACCAACGGCGGCCGGGACATCCGTCTCACCAACGCCGACATCTCCAGCGAGACCACCCCGGACGTTGCAGCGGCGCGGCTCACCGGCACCAGCTCGGCCGGTGACTACAGCGAGCGCATCACGTTGGCCCGCACGGACGGCCGCTGGTACGTCGTGCTCGGCGAAGCGCGCCAGAACCCGTCGAAACAGCCCGCCGGCACTGAACCGTAAGCCGCCGGACCCCCGCGGTGAGTCGAAGATCTCCGTACACTCCGGACCGTCATCCGGACTTGGGGGATTGGGGGCCGCCGTGAGCGGAAGCAGGGTGTTGGTGGCGGGGGCGAGCATCGCGGGACCCGCGCTCGCCCACTGGCTGCGCAGGCGCGGAGCCGAGGTAACCGTCGTCGAGCGCGCTCCCGGGCTGCGGCCCGGCGGTCAGGCGGTGGACGCGCGCGGGGTGGCCAAGGAGGTCATCCGGCGGATGGGGCTGGACGCGGCGGTGCGCGCGGCGTGCACCGACACCGCCGGCGCGCACACCGTGGACATCGACGGGAACGTGGTGCAGACGTTCAGCGCCGAGGACGACGGCGGCGACGGGTTCATCGCGGACATCGAGATCCTGCGCGGGGACTTCGCCCAGGTGCTGTACGACGACACCCGCGACGGCGTCGAGTACCTCTTCGGCGACCGCATCGCCGAGCTCGGCCAGGACGCGGACGGGGTCGACGTGACCTTCGCGAGCGGCGGACGGCGGCGCTTCGACCTCGTGATCGGGGCCGACGGGCTGCACTCGTCGTTGCGCGCGATGGTCTTCGGGCCGCACGAGCGGTTCATCCGGCACCTCGGGCTCGTGCTCGCCTTCTACAGCGTGCCCAACGAGTTCGGGCTCGACCGGTGGTACGTCGAGTACCAGGAGAAGGGGTCCGGGCGGTCCGCGGCCCTGCGGCCCATCCAGGACGCCACCAGGGGAATGGCCCTGTTCTCCTTCCCCGCGGCCGAGTTCGACGTCGACCACCGCGACGTCGAGGCTCAGAAGCGGTTGCTGCGCGAGCAGGTGGCCGACCTCGGCTGGCTGACCCCGCGCATCCTCGCGCACCTCGACGACGCCCCGGACTTCTACCTCGACCAGGTGGCCCAGGTGGTGATGGACCGCTGGTCGGACGGACGGGTGGGGCTGATCGGCGACGCGGCGTTCTGCTCGTCGCCGATGTCCGGGCAGGGCACCGGCCTCGCCCTGGTCGGCGCCTACCTGCTGGCGGGCGAACTGGCCGCCGCCGGGTGGGACCCCGCGGCCGGGTTCGCCGCCTACGAGGCGCGGATGCGGTCGTTCGTCGAGGACAACCAGGAGATCGGCCGGCTGCACGTGCAGATCCGCGGCGGCGCGGAGCCCGACATGGAGACGCTCATGCCGCTGGTCGACCGTGCGATCAACGGCATGGAGCTGCCCGAGTACGCCTAGACGTTGCGGCGGTACTGGCCGCCGACCTCGAAGAACGCCTCCGTGATCTGACCGAGCGTGCAGACGCGGGCGGCGTCCATCAGCACGGCGAACACGTTCTCGTTCGTCTGCGCGACCTCGCGCAGGCGGGCGAGGGCCTTCTGCGCCTCGTCGCGGTGTGCCGACTGGAACGCACGCGTGCGCTCGACCTGCGACGCCTTCTCCTCCTCGGTGGCGCGGGCGAGCTCGATCTTCACGACCTCGCGCTCGCCGCCCTCGGGGAGGAAGGTGTTGACGCCGATCAACGGCAGCGAGCCGTCGTGCTTGCGCTGTTCGTAGAGCATCGACTCGTCCTGGATGCGGCCGCGCTGGTAGCCGGTCTCCATCGCGCCGAGCACGCCGCCGCGCTCGGAGATGCGGTCGAACTCCATCAGCACGGCCTCTTCGACGAGGTCGGTCAGCTCGTCGATGACGAACGAGCCCTGCAACGGGTTCTCGTTCGCGGACAGGCCCCACTCCTTGTTGATGATCATCTGGATGGCCATCGCGCGGCGGACCGACGACTCCGTGGGAGTGGTGATCGCCTCGTCGTAGGCGTTGGTGTGCAAGGAGTTGCAGTTGTCGTACAACGCGCACAACGCCTGCAGCGTCGTGCGGATGTCGTTGAAGTCCATCTCCTGCGCGTGCAGCGAACGGCCCGAGGTCTGCACGTGGTACTTGAACTTCTGCGAACGCTCGGCGGCGCCGTAGCGGTCGCGCATGGCCACGGCCCAGATCCGCCTGGCCACGCGGCCGATGACGCTGTACTCGGCGTCCATGCCGTTGGAGAAGAAGAACGACAGGTTCGGCGCGAAGTCGTCGATGTGCATGCCGCGCGCCAGGTACGACTCGACGTAGGTGAAACCGTTGGCGAGCGTGAAGGCGAGCTGGCTGATGGGGTTCGCGCCGGCCTCGGCGATGTGGTAGCCGGAGATCGACACCGAGTAGAAGTTGCGGACCTGGTTCTGGATGAACCACTCCTGGATGTCCGCCATCATCCGCAACGAGAACTCGGTGGAGAAGATGCAGGTGTTCTGGCCCTGGTCCTCCTTGAGGATGTCGGCCTGCACGGTGCCGCGCACGTTCGCCAGCGCATAACGGCGCAGCTGCTCGTACTCCTCGGCGGACGGCTCGCGGTCGTGCTCCGCGCGGAACTTGTCGACCTGCTGGTCGATCACCGTGTTCAGGAAGTACGCGAGGATCGTCGGCGCCGGGCCGTTGATCGTCATCGACACGGACGTCGTCGGCCCGACGAGGTCGAAGCCGTCGTAGAGCGCCTTCATGTCGTCCAGCGACGCGATGGAGACGCCGGAGGTGCCGATCTTGCCGTAGACGTCCGGCGGGGTGTCGGGGTCACGGCCGTAAAGCGTCACCGAGTCGAACGCGGTCGACAGGCGGGTGGCCGGGCTGCCCTTGGACAGGTACTTGAAGCGGCGGTTGGTGCGGAAGGCGTCGCCCTCGCCCGCGAACATGCGCGCCGGGTCCTCGCCCTCGCGCTTGAACGGGAAAACGCCCGCGGTGTACGGGAAGTAGCCCGGCAGGTTCTCCTTGCGCAGGAACCGCAGCAGCGAGCCTTCGTCGTCGTAGCGCGGCAGGCTGACCCGGCGGACCTGGTTGCCGGACAACGTCTCCCGCGTCAGCTTGGTGTGGATCTCCTTGTCCCGCACCTTGAACACGAGCTCGTCGCCGGAGTACTGCTCGCGGGTCTTCTCCCAGCCGCTCAACAGGTCGGCGGTGTCGCGGTCGACCCCGCGCTCGGCCTCCGCCGCCAGTTCCGCGATGTCGGCGGTCGCCTTGCCGGCCGCCTCCAGCGCCTTCTGCGCGGCGGTGAGCCGGGTGTGCGCGCGGACCGCCTCGACCTGCTCCTCGGTCCTGCGGTGGTAGGCGCGCACGGTGTCCGCGATGTCGGACAGGTAGCGGGCACGCGACGCGGGCACGATCGTGGACGCCGACGTCGACGTCTTGCCGTTGACCTTCGGCAGCGAGCCTTCCTCCACGGCCAGGCCGTGTTCGACGAGACCGTCGCGCAGGAACTGGTACAGCGCGGTGACGCCGTCGTCGTTGAACGTCGCGGCGGACGTGCCGAACACCGGCATGTCCTCCCACTTGGCGCCGAACGCCTCGCGGTTGCGCACCATCTGCCGTGCCACGTCGCGACGCGCGTCCTCGGCACCGCGGCGCTCGAACTTGTTGATCGCCACGGCGTCGGCGTAGTCGAGCATGTCGATCTTCTCGAGCTGGGACGCGGCACCGAACTCCGGCGTCATCACGTACAGCGAGAAGTCCACGAACGGCACGATGGCCGCGTCGCCCTGACCGATACCGGGCGTCTCGACGATGACCAGATCCGCACCGGAAGCCTTGCACGCCACGATGGCCTGCTCCAGACCGTCCGGGATCTCGCTGCCCGCACGGCGCGTGGCCAGCGAACGGAAGAACACGCGGTCGCCGTCGAGGCAGTTCATCCGGATGCGGTCGCCGAGCAGCGCGCCACCACCGCGGCGCCGGGTCGGGTCGACGGCCAGGACCGCGATGCGCAGCTTGTCCTGCTGGTCGAGCCGGAAGCGGCGCACCAGTTCGTCGGTGAGCGACGACTTGCCCGAGCCACCGGTGCCGGTGATGCCGAGAACCGGGACCTTGCGGGTGGTCTCGATCGGGCCCGCGATACCGGCCTCGATGTGCGTGATCGCGCGCGCCAGGGCCTCGTCGGCACCCGTCAGCAACGCCTCGTGGCTGAACGGCTCGGTGAGCGCGTGGTCGCACTCCTCGATCATCAGGTTGATCATGCGCGCGAGACCCAGCGTCTGCCCGTCCTGCGGCGAGAAGATCCGCGCGACACCGCGCGAGTGCAGCAGCTCGATCTCCTCGGGGACGATGACGCCGCCACCGCCGCCGTAGACCCTGATGTGCCCGGCGCCGCGCTCGTTCAGCAGCTCCACCAGGTACGAGAAGTACTCGACGTGCCCGCCCTGGTAGGCGCTGATGGCAACGCCCTGCACGTCCTCCTGGATCGCGGCGGTGACGACCTCCGCCACCGACCTGTTGTGGCCGAGGTGGATGACCTCCGCACCCTGCGACTGCAGGATGCGCCGCATGATGTTGATCGCCGCGTCGTGGCCGTCGAACAGGCTCGACGCGGTCACGAAGCGGACCGGGTTCACCGGCCGGTGCAGTGAGGTCGCCATGAGAATAGTTTGACTTCCTACTATTGGACGTGCAACCGAGGGTGGTTCACGTCTCTGAATCGAGCAGGAACGCCCGGCCCCGCCCACCCTGCACCAGCGGTCTCGACCAGGAGTCGACGACGACTGCGCCGAACAATTCCATATGTTCGAGAAAACGAAACCGCGCGTATCCGAGAATGCGCTCCGCACTTATGCACCCCTGCCGGATCCAGCAAGCACGAATGTTTTGGATTCCACCACACGGGTATGCGCACGCGCGCGTAGCGACACCCTCGGCAACAGGGCCGAAAGTCCCGGAATCGAACCGGATGGCCGCCATCGGCAGCACTCGTCTCGTACACCCCCACCTGCACTGAAGTAGTCCGTTCGGACCCATACGTTGCTCCCGTGAAGGCGCCCGTTTCGCACGAAACGAGGTACCGCCCGGCAACTTTTCGCCATATCTTTTGCTTCGCGCCGACAGGGGGAGGTCACCCGCGCAATCCCGGTTGACCGCATTCAATCCACCACACAAACCGCTGCTGGAGCGCGGACGGTGCCGCGCGCCCTGAAACCCTGGGAAACCGCCATGGCCGCACGTACGAAGTGGATCGCGTCCGTCCTCGCCACGCTGACCGCGGTGGCGTTCTCCGGCGTCCTACCCGCCGCAGGAGCCGCGGAGGACGCAGCCAGACCCGGACACAGACACGGGCTGATCAGAGGTGACGTCGCCCGGCCGACACCACCGGCACCACCGAAGCTGCGGGTGGTGAACGGTCCGATCAAGCCGCGAACATCGCTCACCGCCGCCACCGACGAGGTGGCCCTGCGCGTGCTGGTGATCGCGCTCGACTCAGCGGACTTCGGCCTGCCCACCTGGAAGGCCGTGCTCGACCGGATCGGCAGCCCGTACGACGTGCTCACCGCACGAACGGAGCAGCTGACCGCCGCACGCCTGGTGCGACCGGACGGCACCGGCCGCTACAACGCCGTCCTGCTCACCGACAACGCGCTGCTCCAGCCCGACGGGTCCGGCGGCTACGTGAGCGCGTTCGACCCCGCCGAGTGGCAGGCGCTGTGGGACTACGAGCGCACCCACCGGGTTCGCCAGGTGTCGCTCTACACCTCCTGGGGGACCTTCCCCGAGGACTACTGCCTGCGTCCCGGGATCGAGGGCGGCGTCGGCGCGAGCGGGCTGAACGCCACGCTCACCGGGTCCGGTGTGTTCGACCGGCTCGCCCCCGACGCGGTCGTACCCATCACGTTCTCCTATGTGTACCGCTCGACCCTCGCACCCGGTTGCGCGGCACAGCCGACGCTGACGGTGGACGACCACGTGCTCGGCGTCGTCAGCACCTCGACGGACGGACGTGAGCGCGCCGCGTTGACGTTCTCCTCCAACGAGTTCCTGCCGCAAACCGACATGCTCGGCTACGGGCTCGTCCGCTGGGCCACGCGCGGCGTGTTCACCGGCGAGCTGCGGCACTGGATCAACGTCGACGTCGACGACTGGTTCAACAGCACCGACCACCTCTACCCGGACGGCCACCTGGAGACCGATCCCGGCTTCCGGCTGAGCGGCACCGATGCCGCCGGAACCAACGCCCAGCAGAACGCGGTGCGCTCCGGCTACCCGGCAGCCGCCGGCTTCACCCTGAACCTGCCCTACAACGGCGGGGACCTCACGCCGAACGCGCCGTCCCGCTGCTCGGTCACGGGCACGCCGGACGCGCTCACCAGCTACTCGAAGTGCCTCGCGAGCAACTTCCGGTGGGTCAACCACACCGTGACGCATCCCGAGCTGAACTTCACCGACTACGCCACGAGCCGCCGGGAGATCGCGGACAACCTCACCATCGGCAGGCAGGCCGGGCTCACCGTCCCGGCCGACGTCCTCAAGACCCCCGCCTACTCCGGGCTCGGCGTCTACAACCCGGACCCGGACGCACCGGACACCGAACCGCCGGTCGACTTCGGCCTGCGGGCATCCAACCAGGCGATGCTCACCGCCGCCGCGGACGTCGGTGTCCGCTACCTGCACGGCAACATGTCGTTCGCCAGCCACCGCCCCTCCTGCTTCAACTGCGGCATCCGGCACCCGCTGCGCCCCGAGCTGCTCGTCGTGCCCGACTGGCCGACCAACATCGGCTACCAGGTGACGACACCGGCCGAGGAAACGTTGCTGTACAACAGCCTCTACGGCCCCAACGGCCGATTTCCCTACCACGACCACGACCTGAGCTACCCCGAGCTGCTGAGCTACGAGTCCGAGGTGGCGCTGCAGCACGTGATGACCGGGTCGGCCTACAGCCACACGCTGCACCAGGGCAACCTGCGCCAGTTCTCCTCCGGCCGCAGCCTGACCTTCGACTGGCTGCGGGCCGTCGTGGACCGCTACAGCGCCAGGTTCGCGGTGCCGCTGCGCAACCCCGACTGGCCGTCGCTGGCACGGTACGTCGACGCCCGAACGAGCCACTTCGCCGAGATCCGCGGCGGCGCCGACGCCGTGTGGGACCGCTCCACCAACACCGTCACCAGGACCAGCACCACGACCGGGTCGCTGTTCCTGACCGGCGTCACGCATCCGTCCGGGACCACGGACCGCTACGGAGCCGACGTCATCACCCAGCTGCCGATCACGGCAGGCCGCACGATCGTCGCCACGGCGGTGCCCAGACCATGACCTCGAAGGTGATCGGTCCGCTGCTGGCGGCCATCGCGCTCGCCATCACGACCATCACGGTGCTCAGCCCGCCCGGCACCGACCGGGCGGGCGGTGCGCCCGAGCCCGCGAGCCCCGTGCCGTATCCCCTGCCCGCCAAGCGGTTCGTGCCCGTCCGCGCGGCCCAGGCACCGGCGGGCTCCGGCCGCCGCGGCGACCTGGTGGCGTTGCGGCAGCTGGTGATCACGACCGGCAAGGGCGACTTCGGCCTGGACACGTGGAAATCGGTGCTGGACACCATCGGCACGCCCTACGACGTGCTGAACGCGAGCGCCGAACCGCTGACGCCCGACCGGCTGGTCCGGCCGGACGGCACCGGCCGGTACAACGGCGTGCTGCTCACGAGCAGCGCGCTGCTCAAAGCCGCGCCGGACGGGACGTACGCGAGTGCGCTGAACCCGGGACAGTGGGAGGTCCTGTGGGACTACGAGCGCACGTACGGCGTCCGGCAGGTGTCGCTGAACACCCACCCGAGCACGTCCCCCGAGGACCTCTGCCTGCGGGTGGGTGACGAAGGCCCCGTCGGCGACACCCCGGTCGAGATGGCGCTGTCCCCGGCGGGCAGCGCCGTCTTCGACCACCTCAGGCCGGACGCCCGGATCCCGCTCGTCCGGGCGTATGTCCACCGGACCCGGCTCGCGGCCGGGTGCGACGCCGAACCGGTGCTGCTGGCCGGGGACGCAGTCGTCGGCGTGCGGAGCAGGGCACCGGACGGCAGGGAACGGCTCGCGGTGACGTTCTCGATCGGGCCGGACGACACGACCGCGGCCCTGCTCGGTCCGTCACTCGTGCGGTGGGCGGCGCGCGGTGTCCTGCTCGGGGAACAACGGCACTGGTTCACCGTCGACGTCGACGACTGGTTCAACTCCACCGCGCGCAAACATCCCGACGGCAGGACCGACATGTTCCGGCTGAGCGGCACCGACGCGAAGGCGGCGAGCACACAACAACGTGATCTCCGCCAGCGCCACCCGGTCGCCGGGGAGTTCACGCTCACGTTGCCGTTCAACGGAAGCAGGCTGAAGACGGACGCACCGGCGTCCTGCGACGACCGCACCACACCGGACTCGCTCAGCAGCTGTTCCCGCGAGCTGGTGCGGGAGTTCCGCTGGGTCAACCACACCGCGACCCATCCGCAGATGAACGACACCTCCTACGAGGTGAACAAAACCGAGATCACGCAGAACCTCGCGATCGCCGCCGAGGCCGGGCTGCCCGTTCCCGCGAGCGTCCTCAAGACGCCCGAGTACTCGGGACTGGGCGTGTACACACCGGATCCGAACTCGCTCGACGCACCGACCGACTTCGGCCTGACCGGGTCGAACCGGGCGATGCTCGACGCGGCGCACGACTCCGGCGTGAAGTACGTGCAGGGCAACATGTCCTTCGCCGGTCATCGGCCCAAGTGCGGCAACTGCGGGATCTACCACCCGTTGCGGCCGGAGCTCCTCGTCGTGCCGGACTGGCCGACGGCCATCGACTTCGAGGCCACGACACCGGACGAGCAGATCGCCCTCTACAACCGCCAGTACGGCCGCGACGGCAAGGCGCCCGACCACCGCGACCACGACCTGACCTACGAGCAGGCGGTCGACGCGGAGGCCGAGGTGGCGGTGCGCCACCTGATGAGCGGCTCGGTGTACGCCCACACGCTGCACCAGGGCAACCTGCGGGAGTACGCGCCGGGACGGTCGCTCGCGTTCGACTGGATCAACGCCACCGTGGCGAAGTACGCGGCCCTGTACCGGGTTCCGCTGCTGGGTCCCGACTGGCTGACCCTCGCCCGGTACGTGGAGGCGAGGACCGCGCACTTCGCCGCACTGGGATCGGGACGTGACGCGGTGTGGGACCGCAGCACCGGCGCGATCACCTACGTGCCGAGCGCCGCGGGAAGTCTCTTCCTCACCGGAGTCCGGCAACGCGAGGCGACCGAGGCCGACCAGAGCGGCGAGGACGAGAGCGACACGTACGGGGCCACGTCGGTGGCGAAGATCGGCTTGGCGGCGAACCGGACCGCGGTGCTGATGGCGAGTCCACGCCCATGACGGAACCGTTGCGCGTCGCTCTCGTGTCCGAGGGGTGTTACCCGTTCCACCCCGGCGGGGTGAGCCTGTGGTGCGACCAGCTGATCAGGGGCATGCCCCAGCACGCCTTCACCGCCGTCGCGCTGACCGTGGACGGCACCGAACGCCCGTGGTGGCCCTCCCCCGCCAACCTCACCGAGGTGGTGACCATGCCGCTGTGGGGTAGACGCCCCCGGCGCGCGCGACGCAGGCCCGCCGGGTTCGACGAAGTGCACGAGGCCTTTCTGAGGTCGTTCATCCCGCACACCGACGACAGCCCCGAGAAGTTCGCACGGGCGTTGCGCCGGATCTTCGAGCTGGCGCAGACGTCGGACGTCGGCGCGGCGCTGGTGTCGAACGACTCGGTGGCACGGCTGGTGCGCGCCGTGCAGGACTGCGGCGAAGGCCCGATCTCGTTGCGGGACGCCGTGATCGCGACCGACCTGCTCGAACACTCGTTGCGGCCGTTGGTGTACCCGCCGATCCGCGTCGACGTGTGTCACCTGGCGATGAACGGGCTGAGCGCGTTGGTGGGCATGGCGGCCAAGTGGGCGTACGGAACGCCGTTGCTGATGTCCGAGCACGGCGTGTACCTGCGCGAGCGATACCTCGGTGCGATCGGGGAAACGCTGGCGCTGCCCGCCAAGGTCGTGCTGCTGAGCTTCCAGCGAGCGCTCGCCGGTGCCGCCTACCGCGCCTGCGACATGCTCACGCCGCACTCCGACTACAACCGGCGCTGGCAGCGGCACAGCGGCGCGGACGACAGTCGCATGTGGACGATGTACAACGGCATCGACCCGGCCGAGTTCCCGCCGGCCCCGGGAGAACCGGACGTGCCGACGATCGTGTTCGTGGGCCGGATCGACCCGCTCAAGGACCTGCACACGTTGATCAGGGCGTTCGGCGAGGTCCGCCGCGCGCTGCCGGAGGCGCGGCTGCGCGTCTTCGGTCCGGTGCCAGAGGCCAACAAGGACTACCACGCGAGCTGCGTGCGGCTCGTCGAGCAGCTCGGGCTGGCGGGCAGCGCGGTGTTCGAGGGGCTGGTGCCGAGCCAGGTCGACGCCTACCACGCGGGTCACGTGGTCGCGCTGACCAGCGTGTCGGAGGGCTTTCCCTTCACGGTTGTCGAGGCGATGTCCACCGGCAGGCCACCGGTGTGCACCGACGTCGGCGGGGTCAGCGAGGCGGTGGCCGACGCGGGACTCGTCGTGCCGCCACGGGATCACGAGGCGGTCGCGCGGGCGTGCGTGCGGCTGCTCACCGACAACGTCCTGCGCCGCCGGCTGGGCGGGCTCGCGCGGCAGCGGGTGGTCGAGCGCTTCACCGTCCAGCGCTGGAACGACAGCTACCGCGCGAGGTACGCCGAGCTCACGGGGATCACGCGATGATCATCGACGAGCTGGTGGACCGCGTGGCCGGACTGCTGCCGGACCCGGTGGACGAGCTGCAGGTGGCCGCACTGCTGGAGAGCCAGGGCATCACCGACCAGGTCGCGGTGGACCGCTACGGGCGCACCGACGTGTTCGCGCTCGGGCAGGAGGTGTTCGAACGGCTGCCGCGTGGCAGCGTTGCCGTGCAGGACGACGCCCCGACTGGAACGTGGCTGCACGCCGTGCGCGGACCGCTGTACCTGTTGCCCACGACCGCCTTTCCCGCCGTGGCCGCCGTGCTGGGCGGTCCGGCCGCGGTGCGCGCGATGGTCGTCGCCACCGTCGTGAGCTGGGTGTGGGGATCGGGCGCGAGTGCCGTGGCGCACCGGCTGCTCGGTGGCGGAGCCGCGGCCACCGCGACCCGGTCGTTGCGGTGGCTCGGTGCCGCCGGAACCGCTGTCGCGACCACGACGGCGACCGTCGCGCTGGGCTGGCGGTCGGCGTTGTTCGTGCTGGCGTTGTCCGGTCTGCAGTTCGCGATCGGCGTGCTCCTGTTCCACCGCCGGGAGAAGCTGCTCGCCGTCGCCGTGCTGCCCGCCGGTGCCGGAGGAGTGATCCACCTGGTCTCCGGTGCAACGGCGGCGGTGCTGGTGCTCGGCGGCACGACGGTGCTGCTCGCGGTCGTCGGTGCGTGGCGGGCGGGACGCGGCACGCGCGATGCCGGTGGTGTGCGGCTGCCACGGGCCCGCACGCTGCTGGGTGCCGCGGTGCCCAGCAGCGGGTACGCGGCGTTGTGCGCGACCCTGTTGCTGCACACGGATTCCCGGTACGCGCTCAGCGCGCTGGACCTGGCGGTCGCGGCCGCCCCGCTCGTGCTCGGGATGGGCGTGGTCGAGTGGCGCGCCAACCGGTTCTTCGAGGTGGCATCGGAGGAACTGCGTCGCTGCGCGCTGCCGCACGACTTCGCACCGGCCGTCCGCCGCCGGCTGGTGCGGGAACTCGGTTTGTGCCTGCTGGCACTCGGTTCGGCCGCGCTGGTGCTGCTCGTGGCACTGCGCTGGGCAGGCGAGCTCACGTCGTCGGGTGCCCTGCTGATCGACGGGCACGTGCTGCTCGGCGGCGCGTTCTTCCTGGGGTTCGTGCTCGTGCGGACGTCCGGCGCGGCGACGGCGCAGCTGATCGTGGCGGCCGCGCTGCTGGGCAACGTGGCGGCGGTCGCGCTGGGCGCCGATCCCGTGCCGGTCTTCCTGCTCACCTGCGCCGCGTTGTCGATCTTCTTGCTCATGGCGCTCCGCGGGAGCGCCGGACAGGTCCGCCACTACCGATGAGGAAGTGATCCCCCATGCATGCGGTGATACTCGCCGGAGGAAGAGGAGTGCGGCTGCGGCCGTACACCACGGCACTGCCGAAGCCGCTCGTGCCGATCGGCGAGGAGTACGCGATCCTCGACATCATCCTGCAACAGCTCGCCAGGCGGAACTTCGACCGCGTGACCCTCGCGATCGGCCACCTCGGCTCGCTGATCCGCGCGTTCGTCGGCGACGGGTCGCGGTGGAACATGCGGGTGGACTACGCGGAAGAGAAGGCGCCGCTGTCCACCATCGGGCCGTTGCTCAACATCGTCGACCTCCTGCCGGAGCACTTTCTGGTGATGAACGGCGACGTGCTCACGGACCTCGACTACACGGCACTGCTGGACCACCACATCGAGTGCGGTGCTCCGCTGACGGTGGCCACCTACCAGCGAAAAGTGAAGATCGACTTCGGCACTCTGTCCACTGAGGAGGGACGCATCGTCAGCTTCGTCGAGAAGCCCGAGCTGTCCTACGGCGTGAGCATGGGCGTGTACGCGATGACCCGCAAGACGCTCACCCCGTATCCGCGCAACGTCCCCTTCGGACTGGACGAGCTGGTGCTCGACCTGCTGGCCCGCGGCGAGGAGCCGGCCGCGTTCGAGTTCGGCGGGTACTGGCTCGACATCGGCCGCCCCGACGACTACGACGAGGCCAACAGGAACTTCGAACGGCTGCGACCGGCGCTGCTGCCGGAAACCGTTCGCACCAGGGCGATGGACGTGACGTCGTGACGGTGCTGCTGTTCGGCGCGTCCGGGTATCTCGGTCGTGCGGCGGACGTTGCCCTGAGCGAGCGCGGCGCTCGGGTGGTCCGGGTCGGCAGAACGGCGCCGCGCGAGGACGGCTGGGTCCGGCACGACCTCGTGCACGGCAGCACCGACGAGCTGCTGGGTCTGCTGCGCTCGGCCGAGCCCGACGTCGTCGTCAACTGCACGGGCCTGCTCGACGGCCCGGCGGCCGAGCTGGTCACCGCCAACGTGACGCCGACAGCGGCACTGCTCGACGCGATCCCGCAGGCGGTGCCCCGCGCCCGGCTCGTCGTGCTCGGGTCGGCCGCCGAGTACGGGAAAGTCCGCGAGGGCGACGCGGTGGCCGAGGACGCGGCGACGAACCCCGTGTCCGCCTACGGGATCACCAAGCTCGCGAGCACGTTGCTGGTGCGGGACGCGGTGGCGGCCGGACGGCTCGACGCGGTGGCGTTGCGGGTCTTCAACCCGATCGGCCCCGGCCTGCCCGCCGGCACCGTGCTCGGGCGGGCGGCGGAGAGGATGCGCGCGGCGGTGCGGGAGGGCAGCGACGTCACGCTCGGCCCGCTCGGCTCGTACCGCGACTTCGTGGACGTCACCGACGTGGCGGCCGCGATCGCGGACGCCGCCCTGGCGCCGGAGGTGCGTGAGCCGGTGCTCAACGTCGGCAGCGGGCAGGCGGTGGCGGTGCGTCAGGTGGTGGCGATGCTGGCCGAGGTGGCGGGGTTCCGGGGTGAGGTGCGTGAGACCGCTCCGGTTCAATCGCGGTCGGGCGCCGTCACGTGGATCGCCGCGGACACCACCCTCGCCCGCCGGGCCCTGGGCTGGTCGCCTCACCACGACCTGACCGCCTCCGTCCGCGCCCTGTGGCAGAACTGATGTCCCGCAACGCGAAAAGCACGTCCGGGACCGTCCCGGACGTGCTCCTCGTGCCGGACTCAGGCCTGGTTGGCGCGGTACCAGTCGAACGTCCGGCGCACTCCCTCGTCGAGGGAGACCTTCGGGCGGTAGCCGGTCAGACCCCGCAGCAGCGTGAGGTCGGGGCAGCGGCGGGCGACCGATCCGGGTGGAGCGTCGGCGCGGTGCACGACGGGCGCGTGGCCGGAGATCTTGAGCACCAGCTCGGCCAGCTCGCCGATGTTCGTCTCGGCGGTGTCGTCTCCGATGTGGACGATCTGGTTCACCGCCTCGTCGGTGCGCATCAGTCCCACCACCGCTTCGACGGCGTCGTCGACGTGGCAGAACGCCCGGAACTGGTCGGTGCCGTAGACGACGAACGGGTCCTCGCGGCGCAACGCGCGCAGGCACAGCTCCGGGATGACGTGGTCAGCGCCCATCCGCGGCCCGTACACGTTGTGGAAACGCCCGATGACGACACCGACGCTCTTCGCCCGGCCGGCGTGCACCACCGCCGCCTCCCCCAGCATCTTGCTGATGCCGTAGGCGAACCGGGGCGCGGTGACGTCCTCCACGACGAGCGGCACGGTCTCCGGCGTGGGCACCGGTACGAGCCCGGTCCCGACGCCGCCCGCGTAGGTCTCGCTGGTGGAAGCGAAGAACAGCTTCTGGGGCGGCGTGATCCAGTCCAGCGTGTTCAGCACGGCGAGCGTGTTGATCCGCACGACCCGCGCGGGATCGCGTTCGACGTTGCGCACGCCCACCACCGCGGCGAGGAGGTACACGTGGTCGAAGTCGTGCGGCAGCGCGGCGAACGATGCCGGGTCGGTGAGGTCGGCGGAGATCACCGGCACGTCCAGCGCGGCGAGCTCGGGATCGCGGCGGCCGCGGGAGAAGTCGTCGACGACCGTCACCTCGTGGCCGTCGGCGAGAAGTCTCCTGGCGAGGTGCAGTCCGATGAACCCGGCGCCGCCGAGCAGCAGGTTCCTCATCGCGCCACCGCCGGCTCGTACCCGAGGGCGGCGTAGTGGACACCGTGCGCGGTCACCTGGCTCTCGTCGAGCACTCGCCACGAGTCGTAGACGAGCCGCACCCCCGATCCCGGCAGCAGCCGGTCGACGTCGAGCTGCCGGTACTCGGGGTGGTCGGTGATCACCAGCACGGCGTCCGCGCTCGCGAACCCCGTCGCGAGGTCCACCGGGTCGCCGCCGAAGTTCCTGATCACCTCGCCGCCGACGAGCGGGTCGTGCCCGAGCACCCGCACGCCGGCCTTCGCGAAGCCGGGCATCATCGACGCGATCGGGGTGCCGCGCATGTCGTCGGTGGGTGGCCAGCCCTTGTAGGCCCAGCCGAGCACGAGCAACCGCTTGCCCTGCGGATCGCCCATCAGCTCGACGACCCGTTCCGCGACGTGCACGGGCAGGTCCTCGTTCACCTCGCGGGCCGACCTGATCAACGGCGGCACGTAGCCGGCCTGCTCGGCGGCGGACAACAGCAGGTACGGGTCCTTGGACAGGCAGCCGCCGCCGACGTAGCCCGGCTTGCAGATGTCGGGACGCGGGTAGTCGGCGTTGGTCGCCCTGATCACCTCGAGCGGGTCGAGCCCGAGCCGTTCGGTGAGCCGCGCGACCTCGTTGCCGAACGAGTAGATGACGTCGGTGTGGCAGTTGTTGACGAGCTTCACCAGCTCGGCGGTCTCCAGCGTCGACACCGGCACGAGCTGCGCGGACAGCCCGCCGAAGAGCTGCAGCCCCAGCCGCAGGCTCTCCTCGTCGAGACCGCCGACGACCTGTGGCAGCTCGACCAGCTCCCGCAACGCCTGCCCCTGGATCGTGCGCTCGGGTGCCATCACCAGCCGTGCCGACCCCCACGCGTCGGCCAGCCGGGGCAACACCACCGACCGCGTCGCGCCGACCGGGACCGTGCTGCGCACGACCACCAGCGTGTCCGGCGAGCACTTCTTCGCGATGTGCTCGGCCGCCGCGGCGAGGTTCAGCAGGTACGGATCGCGGCCGGTCTCCCCGACCGGCGTGGACACGCAGATGATCGCCGCGTCCACACCGGAGTCCGGCAGGTCGTGCGACAGGAAGATGCGTTCGCCGACCCAGCGCTGGAACACGTCCTCGACGCCGGGTTCGAAGATGTGCGGCCGCCCGGCCCCGAGCGTCTCCAGCAACGCCGGCTGGGTGTCCACGCCGTGCACCTCGTAGCCGCGGCCCGCCATCGCCGCGGCGAGCGTGAGCCCGACGTACCCCATTCCGATGATGCCCACCTGACGGAATTCCTCGCCTGTCACGATCGGCTCCTCCCTGCGGTCAGTCGCACGGCGCCGCGATGGTGTCGAGCGCGCGCACCGTGACATATCCTTCGAATCCTTCTTCGCGATAACGACGGCACGCTTCGGAGACGTTCTCCGCGCGTGTCGCGTAGTCGACCGCCAACACGGTCTTCCCGGCTTCCTTCAGCTTCCGCGTCGCCGCCAGGTTCTCGGCGCAGAAGTCCGCGGTGCACGGTTCGTCGGTCGCCCGGAAGAAAAGCTCTTCCACCCCGATGCCGTCGATCGCGCCTACGTAACCCGAATACTGGCGCAGTTCCGGAGAATTCTGCGGATAAACCGCGAACGCCGGGTTCGCCCGCTTCACGTACCCGCTGATCCGCACGATCAGGTCGACCATCCGGCGCGCCAGTTCCGCACGGTCGGCCGCGGGCACGAGCGCGAGATCGATCTCCTCGTACGCGAGCGGCGTGTCGAGGTAGATCCCGTCGAAGCCGGCACCCAGAGCCCGGTCGAGCCGAGGCCGCACCGCCAGCTCCCACCAGCGCGGTTCCCAGTAGCGGACGAAGTGCTCGCCCGGCCAGCTCTGCCACTCGTTGAGCAGCAGCGCCTCGGTGCGGATCGCGGCGAAGTCGGGCCGGAACTCCTCGATCGAGCCGATCTCGAAGTACGCCAGCACCCGTTTTCCCGACGCCTTCAGCGCCCCGATCTCGTCGGCCCGGAAATAGGACGACCCGCCGTCACGGGCGAGGTCGACAACCGCGGTCCGGAACGGCGCGGCGGCCAGCGCGTCGAGCCGCCCGTCCGGATAGCCCTGCAACTGGTAGACAAAACCACCGACACGCGCAGAATCACCCGAACAGCCGGTGAAAACGAGTGCGCACATCATCAGCAAAACGACGACGAGCGCTCGGAAAAGACGGCGCCTCACACGCCCACAGTACCGATCCGCTTCTCTTCATCAATGCGCCGCCCGGGCTATTCCGGGCGGCCACCCGAGAAAGTGGACAAGCCGGGAGGAATATCGCCGTGAATTTTCCGAACGGTCAGCGAGCCGCTCCCCACTCGTGAGCCAGCGCGGCCGCCTCACCACGGGAACCGACCCCGAGCTTGTCCAGGATGTTGGCCACGTGGAACTTCACGGTGGACTCGCTGATGTGCAGGTCGGCAGCGATGTCGCGGTTGCGCCGCCCGCGCGCCAGCTGCCCCAGCACCTCCAGCTCCCGCGCGCCCAGCACGGTCAGCGGGTCCTCGCGCGGGCTCTCCGGCGACCCGAGCGGGATCTCGATCGTCACGATCGTGCCCCAGCCGGGCACGGCGTCGATCTCCCCGCGGCCGCCGAGCGGTCCCAGGCGTTCGGCGATGCGGCGCGTGTCGAGGTTGCCGCAGGTCAGGGTGCCGGGACCGTCGTCGCGCACGGTCGCGCGGAGCACCGTCGCGGTGACCTTCCAGCCGACGTGGACGCGGTGGACGCCGCGCTGGTCGTCGAGCATCGCGTGCACGGTGGAGCGGACCACGGCACGGGCGGTGGAAGCGACGTCGGCCGGCAGTACGCGGTCGGCCCCCTCCTCCGCGCCCGGTGTCCCCAGGTCCAGTCGCACGCCCCGGCCGCGCAGGACCCTGCGCAGGGACTCGGCGAGCCGGTCGAAGGCGTCGCCCGCCCGTTCCTCGGAGAGCGACCGGTCGAGTTCGGCGCGCGAACGCAGTTCGACCAGGGCGGTGACGGCGAGGTCGATGGCGCGAGTGCGGGCGGAGAAGTCGTCGGCGGAACGGTCGCGCAGCACGCCCAGCAGGGCGGTCAGCGCGGTGCCGTAGACGTCGCCGAGGTCGGAGATCGCCACGGCACGGGCCGCCGCGGCCGCCCGCGACACGGCGAGCGTGGCGGGCACCGCCTCGTTGCGCAGACCCTCTCGGTGTGCGGTGACCAGGTCCCACAACGCCTCGGCCGCTTTCAGGTGCTCCTCGGGCACCGGGGTGTCCTCCGTGCGCACGAGGACCATCAACGCCGCCGGCTCGCTCGCGTCGCTGGACACCGCCAGCACGGGCACCTCGACACCGGCCATGACCGCCCTGCCCTGCCAGCTTCCCCGTGCGGGCACGAGCGGCCGCAGTGCGGCGAGATCCGCGATGCTCACCGACGAACCGGGCGGGCCCGGCGACACGCCGCGGACCTTGAACGGCGCGAACGAGCAGTTGGCGGAGAGTTCGGCGAGCGCCTGGTGGGGCACGGGCCCGGCGAACGCGGCGGACAGCCGCGGCAGGGTCTCGCTCAGCGGTGCCCGGATCACCTCTACGGCCGTCAGCAGGTCCATGACCCCAACGTAGTCCGTGCGGGGCAGGACGCGGCTAGTCGTTCGGCCAGTGGGAACTAGCTGAAGTGATGGCCATGACCTGATCTCTCGCTCTCCAGGATGAGAACCACATCCCAACAGAGGAGCGAGAAGATGAAGGCGATCACGTACGCCGAGTTCGGTGGCCCGGAAGTCCTGCGCCTGGAGGACGTCCCGGACCCGCACGCCGGACCCGGACAGGTGCGGGTGAAAGTCGTGGCGGCCGGGGTCAACCCGCTCGACTACAAGATCCGCAACGGGTGGATGCCGCAGCTGGCACCCGTGTTCCCGGTGATTCCCGGTGTCGAGGCAGCCGGTGTAGTCGACGAGGTGGGGGAGGGCGTCACCGGGGTCTCCGCGGGTGACGAGGTGCTGATCCAGACCTTCACCGGCACGTACGCCGAGTACGCCCTGGCCACCGACTTCGTGCTCAAGCCGGCGAACCTCGACTGGGACGTGGCCGCCGCGCTGCCCGTGGCCGTCGAGACCTCGGTCCGCGTGCTCGACGCTCTCGAGCTCGGGGCGGGCGAGACGCTGCTGCTGCACGGGGCCGCGGGTGCGGTCGGCGCCGTCGCGGTGCAGCTCGCGGTGGCCCGCGGCGCCACGGTCATCGGCACCGCCTCGCCGGGCAACCACGACTACCTGCGCTCCCTCGGGGCGATCCCGGTCGCCTACGGTGACGGGCTCGCCGACCGCGTCCGCGCCGCCGCCCCGCAGGGCGTCGACGCCGTGTTCGACGCGGCCGGGCAGGGAGACCTGGAGGTCTCGATCGAGCTGCGCGGCGGCACCGGCCGGATCGTCACGATCGCCGATCCCCGCGCCGCCGAGTTCGGCGTCCCGTTCTCCGCGGAAGGCCGCCCGTTCGGCGCGGAGTTCGCCGAGCACGTGCGCCTCGCGGCCGACGGCGGCCTCCAGGTGCGGATCGCGCAGAGCCTCCCGCTGGAGGACGCGGCGAAAGCGCAGGAGCTCAGCGCGAGCGGGCACGCCGGAGGGAAGCTGGTGCTGCGGTTGTCGTCGTGAGGCGATAATTGACGCATGACTCAACGTGTCGCGGTGACCGGAGGCAGCGGCAAGCTCGGGCGTGCCGTCGTGGCCGACCTGATCGAGCACGGGTGGGAGGTCCACAACCTCGACCAGGTCGCGCCGCCCGCGCACCAGGGCTGCGAGTTCACCCGCGTCGACCTGACCGACTACGGCCAGGTCGTGGAGGCGATCAGCGGCATCGACGACAGGTACGCCGGGCTGGACGCCGTGGTGCACCTCGCGGCGATCCCCGGTCCTGGCGTCGCGCCCAACGCCAAGACGTTCCACAACAACGTGACCAGCACGTACAACGTGTTCGCCGCGGCACGGCTGGCGGGCGTGCGCAACGTCGTGTGGGCGTCCAGCGAGACGGTGCTGGGCCTGCCGTTCGACACTCCCCCGCCGTACATCCCGATCGACGAGGAGTACGCGGGACGCCCGGAGACGTCGTACTCGCTGGGCAAGCTGGTCGACGAGACGCTCGCCCAGCAGTTCTGCCGCTGGGAACCGGAGATGAAGATCATCGGTTTGCGGTTCTCGAACGTCATGGAGCCGCACGACTACGAGCGCTTCCCGTTCGACGCGGATCCGTTGGCGCGCAAGTGGAACCTCTGGTCCTACATCGACGCACGCGACGGTGGTCAGGCCGTGCGCAAGGCTCTCGCGCACGACGCGACGGGCTTCGATGTGTTCATCATCGCCAACGCCGACACGTGCATGACGACACCGAACGACGAGCTCGTCGCGAAGGTCTATCCGGGCGTGCCGCTCAAGAGGGAGTTCGGTCCTCACGAGACGCTGCTGTCGATTGAGAAGGCACGGCGGGTGCTGGGGTTCGAGCCCGTTCACACCTGGCGGTCGTGACGGCCCTGGCGAGCTCGGCCAGCTCTTCCGCCGCTCGCGCCCTCGGCCGCGCCTGACGAAGGTGGCCCAGGGCGCGGGCGAGCAGCAGTTCGGCCTGCTGTTCGCACCACTTCCGGCCGCCCGCCTGCTCGACGCGGGCGGCCAGCTCGGAGGGCTGTGCGTCGGTCGCGTAGACGTCAACGCCCGCGTTGATCGCGGCGACCACGGGCAACGTGCGGCGGCGGTGCGCGAGGTCGTCGTAGAGCGGGCGGCCGCTGACGGGTGCGCCGCCCCAGATGGCCTGCACGTCGTCGACGTGCTTGCGGGCGAGACCGACGTCGTCGCCGAACTGCCTGAGGTGGTCGGCCTGGCTGCGGGACGCGCCCGCGGCGAGCGCGCCGAGTTCGCACGCGCAGGCCGTCAGCGCCGAGTTCTTCGCCGCCGCCACGCCCAGGTACTCGGCTATGTCGACGTCGTCCCGTTCGTCCATCTCGACTTCCTGGACGTAACCGTCCACAACGGACAGCAACGCGGCGTTGAGGATCATCACCTCGGGCTTGGCGAGGTGCGCGAAAGCCAGTGAGATCAGGGCGTCCGCGGTCGAGACGACCCTGTCGTCGCCGAACTCCACCCACGCGCTCGGCTGGTGGCCGCGGCTCAGCGCACGTGTCATCAGGTCGGCGTGCAGCTCTTCGTGCCGGTGGGCGAGTTCGAGCGCCAGCGCCACGTTGATCGCTCGGGTGGCATCGCCGATGGCGTCGGCGGCGAGCAGCGCGAGTGCGGCGGTCGAGCAGTCGGACCGGTGGTACTCGACGACCTCGCGGGTCTCGCCGGGCAGCGTGGCGAACGCGGCCTTGAGCGGCGTGTCGATCATGGCGCGGCTCCACGCCAGTACGTCCCGCGGCGGCGCCACCACGTCGATGCTCGTCATGCGCTTCCTCTCAAAAGGCAGGAATGACGCTAAACCCGCAGCTCAGGCGTGGAGGCGGAATTGCCACTGTCGTGTTGAGAAGGGGCACGATCCGGCGAGCGCGACTAGGTTGATGTTGAACGGGTTGTCGCCACCATCACCCGATGAGTGACCGTCGTTTTCCTGAGGGGCTGACCGTGCGTTACACCAAGCTCGCCGGCATGGACGTGTCCGAGATCTGCCTGGGCATGATGAGCTACGGAGATCCGTCGCTGGGGACCCATCCGTGGTCGATGCCGGAGGACGAGTCCCGGCCGTTCATCAAGGCCGCGATCGATGCCGGGATCAACTTCTTCGACACCGCGAACGTCTACTCGGCCGGTTCGTCGGAGGAGATCACCGGGCGTGCGTTGAAGGACTTCGCCCGGCGCGACGAGATCGTGCTCGCAACCAAGGTGCACGGCCGCATGGGCCGCGGCCCGAACGGCGCGGGATTGTCGCGCAAGGCGATCTTCGCCGAGATCGACGCGTCCCTGCAGCGGCTCGGCACCGACTACGTCGACCTGTACCAGATCCACCGCTTCGACAAGACGGTTCCGCTGGAGGAGACGCTCGAAGCGCTGCACGACGTGGTGAAGTCCGGCAAGGCCCGCTACATCGGTGCCTCGTCCATGTACGCATGGCAGTTCGCCAAGGCGTTGTTCACGCAGAAGCAGAACGGCTGGACGCGGTTCGTGTCGATGCAGAACCACTACAACCTCCTCTACCGCGAAGAGGAGCGCGAGATGCTGCCGCTGTGCGCGGACCAGGGCATCGCCGTGATCCCGTGGAGCCCGCTGGCCCGCGGCCGCCTGACCCGTGACTGGGACGCCACGACGGCCCGCACCGAGACCGACGAGTTCGGGTCCACCTTGTACGTCGAGTCGGACCGCGCGATCGTCGAGCAGGTGGCGTCCGTGGCCGCTGCCCGTGGCGTGTCGCGTGCTCAGGTCGCGCTGGCGTGGCTGCTGCGCAACCCGGTGGTCACCGCGCCGATCGTCGGCGTGACGAAGCCCCACCACCTCGACGACGCGGTGGCGGCACTGGACTTCGAGCTGACCGACGACGAGGTGCGGCTGCTGGAATCGGCGTACGAGCCGCACCGCATCGCCGGGCACGCCTGAGGAAGCTCAGGCCGGCTGCTCGCGCAGCTGGGCCAGCAACTCGTTCTGGCCCACCAGCAACTCGGTCAGGATGCGTCTCGCGGCGGCGAGCAGCTCCGCCACGTCGGCACCCGCGAGGGCGTACACCACCGTCGATCCCTCGCGGGTCGCCGTGACGATCCCGGACCTGCGCAGCACGGCGAGCTGGGCGGACAGGCTGGACGGCTCCACCCTGATCTCGGCGAGCAGCTCCCACACCGCCTTCGGCCCGTCCTGGAGCAGCTCCAGCACCCGGATGCGCACCGGGTGCCCGAGCATCCGGAAGAACTCGGCCTTCGCCTGGTACAGCGGGACCGACACGGGTCACCGCACTCCGTGCTCGGCGGCCAGGCGCCGGAGGTTGGCGAGGTCGGCACCGTGCACCTCGGCGGCGTACGCGTCCTGCCGTTCCACCGCCTGGCGCACGGCCTCCTCCGCCTGCTCGATGCGGGCGAGGAGGTTGTCCCTGAACTCGTTCACGCCATCACGACCTGTCGAATTGAAGAAGTCTTCAAATCAGCAGGTTACCCCAGTGCTGAGACCTCGATGAAGTCCGGGATCTGGGCCTTGAGCGCCCCGTTCGGCTGGAACCGGTAGAACAGCACCGCCGTGCTGCACGCCGAGTTGCCGAACCAGGCGTGGTCGCAGGTGATCTGCGGGCCGAGGAAGCTGTCGAGGTTCTTCACCGCCCGCAACGCCTTCTCCGGCGTACCGTCCGAAGTGGACAGAACGCGGGCCAGCGTCATCACGTCCGCGAACGAGACCACCGCGCCCGCGACGGGTTCGTCGTGGCCGGCCTCCTTCATGGCCGTGCGGTATTCCTCGATCTCCGCCCGGTTGGCCGGCGGCGCGGACAGCGGGTCCGTGGGGTGCCAGAAGTCGGCGGACAGCTCGACGCCGATCGCCTGGTTCCCGACGGACTTCGGCAGCCCTGTGCACGACGCCGCGAGGATCCGCCCGGCGTAACCGGCGTCCCGCAGCGCCCGCACGATGTGCGTGCACTGCTCCTCGGTGGCGGCGATGCTGCCCGACGCCTCGGCGGTCCGCACGGTCTGCGCGAGGCCGCTCCAGTCCGGGTGGTCCGCCGGGTAGTAGACCGACCGGTAACCGAGCCCGAACCGCTTGGCGGCAGGGACGAGCACGGTGTCGGTGAAGGCGCGGGTGGCCGGCGACTCCGGCAGCAGCCACGCGACCGTCTTCACCTCCTGGTCGGCGTAGTACTTGAGCGCCGCCGTCCCGTACGCGACCGCGGCTGCGCCGAAGAAGAAGGCGTTCTTGTGGGTCATCAGGCCAGGCGTGAACTGCACGTGCCCGACCAGCGGGATGGCGGCCTCGTCGAGCGTGGGCATGGCGGCGTCGGCGCCGGTGTCCACGCCCTGCACCACCACCTGCACCTCGTCGCGGACGAACTTGTCGGCGCACCGCGCGGACTGCTCCGGCGTGCCGTCGGTGGGGCAGGTGACGAGCTCGAACGGGCGGTTGCGGACCCCGCCCCCGCGGTTGAGGTGGGCGACGGCGACCTCGGCGCCGATCTGCAGCTCGGGCACGGCGAACGCGCCGGAGGAGTTGTTGAGGTAGCCGATTTTGAAGGGTTCACCGCTGGGACCGGTGTGCGGCTCGGCGGCGCATCCGGTGACCAGCAGGAGGACGGCGGCAACGGTCCGTGAACGCATGGCCGCTGATGTTCACCAGGTGAGACGCCACCGTTAAGTCGGGTTCCCTCGACAGCTACGGCGGGCGTGGTTGAGAGTTCCGCAGACGCGGATATAAGCTCCAATTCGTGCCGAATCTGCGGATCAGCGAAGCCGCCGCGTTGCTCGGGGTCAGTGACGACACCCTGCGCCGGTGGATCGACCAGGGGCGTTTGCGGTCCGTGGTGCTCGACAACGGGCGCAAGGGCGTCAGCGGGACGGAGCTCGCCGAGTTCGCCCAGCACATGACCGAGGTGGCCGAGCCGGGCACGACGGTCGCGGCGTCGGCGCGCAACCGGATGAAGGGCATCGTCACGCGGGTCATCAAGGACGGGGTCATGGCGCAGGTCGACATGCAGGCCGGGCCGTTCCGCATCACGTCGCTGATGAGCCGCGAGTCCGCGGACGAGCTGGGCCTCGAGGTGGGCAGCGTCGCGGTCGCGTCCATCAAGTCCACGCACGTCGTCGTCGAGATCCCGGAGGCCTGAGGTGAAGAGGGCGCTTGCGCTCGTGCTGGTGCTGGCGGGCTGCTCGACCGCCCAGCCGAGCGCGTCGACCGGCGAGATCACGGTGTTCGCGGCGGCGTCGCTGACGGAGTCGTTCCAGAAGCTGGGCCAGGAGTTCGAGGCGGCGCATCCCGGCACGAAGGTCGTCTTCAACTTCGGTGGCAGCTCGGCGTTGGCGCAGCAGATCAACCAGGGGGCGCCGGCCGACGTGTTCGCGTCCGCGGCGCCCGCGAACATGAAGCAGGTGACCGACACCGGGGCGATCACGGCGGCGCCGGTGACGTTCGCGAAGAACACGCTGCAGATCGCGGTGCCGCGGGGCAATCCGGGCAAGGTCACCGGTCTCGCGGACTTCGCCAAGCCGGACCTGAAGATCGCGTTGTGCGCGGAGCAGGTGCCGTGCGGGGCGGCGGCGAAGAAGGTGTTCGCCGCGGCAGGCGTCACGGCCGCACCGGACACGCTGGAGCAGGACGTGAAGGCCGTGCTGACCAAGGTGTCGCTGGGTGAGGTCGACGCGGCGCTGGTCTACCGCACGGACGTGAGGGCCGCGGGCGCGAAGGTCGAGGGCGAGGACTTCGCGGAGGCTGCCGGCGCCGTCAACGACTACCCCATCGCGCCGCTGGCCAAGGCACCCGCCGCGGCCAAGGACTTCGTGGACTTCGTGCTGTCGGAACGGGGTCGCGCGGTGCTGACCGAGGCGGGCTTCGCGGCGCCGTGAGGTCGAGGCTCCCGGTCGTCCTCGTCCTGCCCGCGGTCGTCGGGCTCGCGTTCCTGCTCGTGCCGCTCGCGGGGCTGCTCGTCGAGGCGCCGTGGACCTCCTTGCCCGCTCAGCTCTTCAGCACGGAGGTTGTGCAGGCGCTGCGGCTGTCGTTGGTCTGCGCGTCGCTCGCCACGGTCGTCTGCCTCGTTCTCGGTGTGCCGCTCGCGTGGCTGCTCGCGCGCAGCGAGCTGCCGGGACGCGGGCTGCTCCGCGCGCTCGTCACGGTTCCGCTGGTGCTGCCGCCCGTGGTGGGTGGTGTGGCGTTGCTGCTGGTGCTCGGACGCCGCGGGGTGGTCGGTCAGCACCTCGACCAGTGGTTCGGGATCTCGTTGCCGTTCACCACGGCCGGTGTCGTGCTCGCGGAGGCGTTCGTGGCGATGCCGTTCCTGGTGATCTCGGTCGAAGGCGCGTTGCGGGCGGCTGATCCGCGCTACGAGGAGGCTGCCGCCACGCTCGGCGCGTCCCGCTGGCTGACGTTCCGCCGGGTGACCCTGCCGAGCGTCATGCCGGGAGTCGTCGCGGGAACGGTGCTGTGCTGGGCGCGGGCGCTCGGCGAGTTCGGCGCGACGATCACGTTCGCTGGCAACTTCCCCGGCAGGACGACGACCATGCCGCTGGCCGTGTACCTGGCGCTGGAGACCGACCCGGACGCCGCGATCGTGCTCAGCATCGTGTTGCTGCTCGTGTCGGTGGCGGTGCTGGCCGGGCTGCGGGACAGGTGGATCCGCACATGACCCTGCACGCCGCACTCCGCGTCCAGCGCGCCGGTTTCCGCCTCTCGCTCGACCTCACCGTCGAGCCGGGCGAGGTCGTGGCGCTCCTCGGCCCCAACGGCGCCGGGAAGACCACCGCACTGCGTGCCTTGGCGGGACTGGAGGCCGGGGGTGCCATCAGCGTCAACGGGTCCACTTGGGACGGTCTGCCCGCCGAGAAACGGCCCGTTGGCGTGGTTTTCCAGGACTACCTGCTCTTCGCGCACATGAGCGTGCTGGACAACGTCGCGTTCGGGCTGCGTGCTCGCGGCACCCGCAAGGCCGAGGCCAACGCGATCGCGCTGCGGTGGCTCCACCAAGTCGGGCTCACCGAGTTCGCACGGGCCAAGCCGCGCACGCTGTCCGGCGGCCAGGCCCAGCGCGTGGCCCTGGCCCGCGCGCTGGCCACGTCACCTCAGCTGCTCCTCCTCGACGAGCCGCTGGCCGCCCTGGACGCGAGCACCCGGCTGCGCGTGCGGTCGGAGCTCGGCAGGCACCTCATCGACTACCCCGGCCACACGCTGCTCGTCACGCACGACCCGTTGGACGCGATGGTGCTCGCCGACCGCCTCGTCATCCTGGAGAACGGTCGCGTCGTCCAGCAGGGCGCGCCGCGTGACGTGGTCCGGCAGCCGCAGACCGACTACGTGGCGCACCTGGTCGGCCTCAACTTCTACCGGGGTGTCGCTGATGGCACCGAGGTCCGGCTGGACGACGGCGGCACCCTCACCATCGCCGAACCCGCGGAAGGGCCGGTGCACGTGGTGTTCCCGCCGTCCGCGGTCAGCCTGTTCCCCTCGAAACCCGCCGGCAGTCCGCGCAACACCTGGCAGGCCGTGGTTTCGGGGATCGAGCAGCACGCCCACACCACCCGCGTGGACCTCGACGGCTCCCCCGCCGTGCTCGCGGACGTCACCACGGCGACAGTCGCCGAGCTGCGGTTGCAGCCCGGCGACTCCCTCTGGGTTTCTCTCAAAGCGACCGAGATCCACACCTATCCGCGGTAGCTCACACGAACGCGCTCTGCCCGGTGATCGCCTTGCCGACGATGAGCGTGTTCATCTCGCGGGTGCCCTCGAACGAGTAGATCGCCTCGGCGTCGGCGAAGAACCGCGCGACGTCGTAGCCGAGCACGATGCCGTTGCCGCCCAGGATCTCCCGGCTCCAGGCGACGACCTCGCGCATCCGGGAGGTGACGAACGCCTTGGCGAGCGACGAGTGCTCGTCCTGGAAGATGCCCGCGTCCTGCAGCCTGGCGAGCTGCACGAGCATGCCCCACGAGGCGGTGATGTTGCCCAGCGACTTCACCAGCAGGTCCTGCACCAGCTGGAAGCGGGCGATGGGGCGGCCGAACTGCCTGCGCTCCCCCGCGTAGGCCAGCGCGAGCTCGTAGGCACCGATCATCACGCCGAGCGCCTGCCAGGCGACGCCGCCGCGGGTGGCACGCAGGATCTCCGCGACGTCGCGGAACGAGTTGATGCGCTGCAACCGGTTCGCCTCGGGGACGCGGACGTCGGTCAGGGTGATCTCGGCGTTCTCGACGATCCGGAACGCGATCTTGCCCTCGATCTTCTCGGCGACGAAGCCGGGCGTGCCCTTTTCGACGACGAAGCCCTTGACGTTGTTGTCCTCCTCGTCGCGGGCCCACACGATCACGTAGTCGGCGAAGGTGGCGTTGCCGATCCACTTCTTGGCGCCGTTGAGGATCCACGTGTCGCCCTCGCGGCGCGCGGTGGTGCGCATGCCGCCCGCCACGTCGGAGCCGCCGAGCGGTTCGGTCATCGCGAACGCGCCGATCTTGTCCATCGCGGCCATGGCGGGCAGCCAGCGGTCGCGCTGCTCCTGGTCGCCGCCCGCGTAGATCGAGTACATCGCGAGTCCGTTGTGGACACCGAAGAACGTGGCGACCGACGCGTCCGTGCGGGTCAGCTCCATCGCCAGCATGCCGGTGAGCAGGTTGCTGACGGCGGCCGGGTGTTCGCCGTAGCCCTCGTACGACAGCGCGGTGAGGCCGGCGCCGCGGAACTTGCCGATCAGCTCGTGCGGGAACTCGCCCTTCGCCCAGTACTCGTTGACCATCGGCTTGATCTCGGTGGTCATGAACTCGCGGGCGCTCAGCAGGATCTTGCGCTCCTCGTCGCTGAGCAGGGCCTCGTAGTTGTAGAAGTCGGCGACGAGCTGGTCTTCCAGGCGGTGCATGTCAGTTCTCCTCCAATGCCGTCAGAACGGCGAGCTGCTTGCGGTCGCGCGCCTCGGCCAGTGCCGAGTACGTGGAGGAGCCGTAAGCGTCTTCCACTGCTTCGATGAGCTTTTCGGGGTTGTCGGACGGGGTGCCGAGCTCCAAGCCCTGCATGGACTTGCCGATGTGCTCGGCGAGGTGCCGGTAGCCGCCGGGGCCGCCACCGAGGTGGGCGCCGAGGAACGGGCCGACGGTCGCCCAGCGGACGCCGAGCGAGTTGGTCACGACGGCGTCGAGGTCCTTCGGCGTCACGACACCCTGTTCGACGAGGTAGGCGGCTTCGCGGGAGAGCGCGGCCTGCAGGCGGTTGCCGACGAAGCCCGGGATCTCCTTGCGTTCCACGACGGGCGTGCGGCCGAGCGAGCGGTAGAACTCGACGGCCTTCGCCACGGACTCCTCGCTCGTCTGCTCGCCCGGCACGACCTCGACCAGCGGGATGACGTGCGGCGGGCTGAACGGGTGTCCGATGAGGACTCGCGAGCCGTCGATGCCCTTGGTGAACGCGGTCGACGGGATCGCGGACGACGAGCTGAGCAGCAGGGCGTGCTCCGGTGCTTCGCGGACGAGCTCGGCGAACAGGTTCTTCTTGAACTCCAGGTTCTCCGGGCCGTTCTCCTGCACGAAGTCGGCGTCCCGCACGGCTTCCGCGACGTTCGCGGCCACCTGCACTCCGTCGGGAACGACCTCAGCGAGGTCGGGGCGCGGGTCGGTGACCTTGACGGTCAGGCCGTGCTCGGCGAACAACCGGGACCACGACAGGCCGATGACACCAGCTCCGACGACAGCGACGGTTGTCATGACGCCTCCAGGTAGTTGTGCACCGGCTTGGCAGGAGCGAGCGTCAGGTCGGTGATGATGTGGCTGGCGGACACGACCTCCAGCACGGGCAGGTCGGCGAGCGGCGCGAGGACGTGCTGGAACAGCTGGAGCCGCGCCGGGCCGGTGTAGGCCTGCTTGACCACCACGTCGGTGATCTCCGTGCGCACGAGTTCCTGAACCCGCAAGGAACCGTCGTAGTCCGGGATGGTCTTCAGCATGAACGTCGGAACCGTGATCTCCGCCTCGGCCTGGCGACGGTCGAGCTCGAAGTGCTTGTAGCCCATGGTCGCGGTGGCCACCCGCAGCGTGCCGTAGTCGAGAGTGCCGACCAGCGCGCCGTTGTCGGCGTACAGCTTCGGCGAGCCCATCACCTTCGGGTAGGCGCTGACCTCGCGGCCGGATGCGGTGGCGGCGAAGCTGTCCAGGTACATCGCGTGCAGGTACTCGCCGCGCTCGCCGTCGAAGACGACCTGGATCGCCTGGCCGGCCTCGGTGTAGGGCCCGTAGCCGGTGACGTCGTTCATCTTCATGACCTCGAACCGGACGAGCGGCTCGTCGATCTCCAGCGGCTCCGGGACGACGGCCTTCAGCGCGTCGATGTCGGTGCGGTAGACGATGTTCAGGTACTCGCGGTCGTGGAACCGGGGCTGTACCGCGGGGAACGCGGGAGCGGTCAGGGGTGTGATGCCGAGGTTCATGTCAGCGTCCTGTCCACTGTGGAGTGCGACGCTCGGCGAACGCGGTCATGCCCTCGCGGACGTCGGCCGTGGTCATGAGCTTCGCGATCTCGGTGCGTTGCGCGGCCCACGGATCGGCCGACCGCACGACGTTCTTCACGGCGGCGAGCGCGAGCGGTGCGTTCTCCGCGATCTTCTCGGCCAGCTGCAGCGCGACCGCGGCGGCCTCACCGTTCGCGACGACCCGGTTGGCCAGCCCGAGTTCCCCGGCGCGACGGCCGTCGACGGGCTCGCCGGTGAGCAGCAGCTCCATCGCGAGGTGGTGCGGAATCCGCTGCGGCAGGCGGACGACTCCCCCGCCGGCGGCGATCAGCCCGCGCTTGACCTCCGGCAGCCCGAACTTCGCGTCCTCGGCGGCGACGATCAGGTCGCAGCCCAGCGCCAGCTCGAACCCGCCGCCCATCGCGAACCCCTCGACCGCGGCGATCAGCGGCTTGCTCAGCTCGGCCTCGGTGAGCCCGCCGAACCCGCGGCCGGGGATCTCCGGCGACTCGCCCTTCAGCGCGGCCTTGAGGTCCATGCCCGCGCTGAACGTGCCGCCCGCTCCGGTCAGCACTCCGACGCGCAGCTCGGGGGTGGCTTCCACTTCGTCCAGCGCGGCGGCCAGCTCCGCGGCGACGGCCGCGTCGACGGCGTTGCGGGCCTGCGGCCGGTCGATCGTGATCAGCAGTGCCGATCCGACGCGCTCGGTGCGCACGACAGTCATCTCAGGCTCCGATCTCGGCGAGAACTTCGGCGGTGTCCTGGCCGGGCAGCGGGGCCAGGCGGCGGACGGAGGCGGGCGTGGCGGAGAACCGGACCGGGATACCGATCGAGCGGACGGCGCCCTCGGTGGGGTGCTGCACCTCGTCGAGCAGGTGGCCCTCGCGCACGTAGTCGTCCTCGTGCGCCTTGTCGAGCTCCAGCACCGGTCCGAACGGGATGCTGTGCTTCGCGCACACCTCGGCCCACTCCTCGGTGGTCAGCGCGGACGCGCACTCGTCGACGAGTCCCATCAGGTCGTCGCTGTCGCCCGGCTCGATCCGCTCACCGGCGACGCGCGGGTCCTCGACCAGGTCGGGCCTTCCGGCCGCGGCGAAGAAGTCGCGGAAGTTCTGCGGGTTGTAGGGGACGACGCAGGCGAGGCCGTCCTTGGTGTGCACGGCGTGGTGGCCCTTGGCCATCGACAGGTTGAAGCCGGTCGGCCCCTCCTCCGGCACGAACGCGTGCCCCGCGAGGTGCTCGACGAGGTTGAACGCGATCATCGTGTCCGCCATGGGGATCTCGACGCGCTGGCCGTTCCCCGTCCTGTTCCTGTGCACCAGCGCGGCGAGCACGCTGTAGGCGATGGTCAGCGACGACACCTTGTCGCCGATGATCGTCGGCAGGTAGACGGGCCGCCCGATCGCGCGGTTGGCGATGTCGACCAGCCCGGACGCGCCCTGGATCGTCTCGTCGTAGGCGGCGATGCCTGCGCGGTCGGAGTCGCCGCGGAAGCCCTGGGCGTGGGCGTAGATCAGGCCGGGGTTGCGCTCGGCGACGTCGGCGTAGTTCAGGCCGAGCCTGCTCAGCGCGCCGGGGCGCATGTTGGTGATCAGCACGTCGGCCGTGTCGATCAGCTTGAGGGCCTTCTCGCGGTCGTCTTCGTCCTTGAGGTTGAGGGCGACACTGCGCTTGTTCCGGTTGACGTTGAGGCTCAGCGGCGTCATGCCCGGCGTGGTGCGGTAGCGGCCGTTGCGGACGGTGTCCACAGGCGACTCGATCTTGATCACGTCGGCGCCGAGGTCTCCGAGGATCTGGGCCGCGTACGGGCCCATCACCACGGTCGAGAGGTCGATCACCCGCACACCGTCCAGCGGACCGGCGGTGATGTCCTTCATCGTTCGTCCTTTCGCACCTGTTCGTTCTTGCACAACCGAAGTTAGGTGTGCCCGGCGAGAAAGGGAACGATCATGTCGCGAACAATGGTATGACCACAGCGGTCATACCATTTTCTATTTGCTGATGGGCTCCGCGAAAACGTCACGGGCGGCCTCGATGATTTCTTCCAGGTCGCCGCCGGCCCCGCGGTCGTGCCGCCACAGCAGCCCGGTGTCGAGCTGCGCGCGGAAGTCCTCGAACGGCAGAACCGCCATGTTCTCCAGGCGATATCCCCGCATGGCGCTCTCCTCGTCGAGCATCGAGACGCTGAACCCGAGCCCGCTGGACACGATCTCCGAGGTGCCCTGATACCCGGTGTTGCTGAGCTGAATCCGCTTTTTGATGCCCAGCTCGTACAACTGCCGGTCGAGCTGGTCGAAATACGCGGGCATGATTTCTTCCGGCGCCTTCGCATAGGCGAGATCGGTGAGATCCGCCAGTTTGACCGATTCACGGCCTTCGAACTGATCCGCCGGAACCACGGCACCAAGCCGTTCCGTCATGACGTGCAGCGTGTCGAGCGAGGCCTCCTGCACCGGCAACCGCGCCAGCGTGAGCGCGAGCCGCCCGTCCTTCACCGCAGCGACGAGATCCGCGGTCGTCCCCGGCCACCGCTTGACCTCGAACCGCTCCTCGACCCGCTCGGCGAGCAGGTTCAGCCGCTCCCGCAACGCGGGGTGGATCCCGGCGGGCATGCCGACGAACACGGTGACACGCGCGGGTTTCGTGGCCTGGTCGAGCCGCCACCGAATCGACCCGACCCGGTCGAGCACGTCCCGCGCGATGGGCAGCAGCGCGGCGCCCGCCTCCGTCAGCTCCACGTGGTGCGTGCTGCGGTCGAACAGTCTGCGCCCCAGCTCGTGTTCGAGGTCCTTGATCCGCTGGCTCAGCGGAGAGGCGGCCATGTGCAGCTTGCGCGCGGCCGCCGAGAAGTTGAGCTCCTCGGCGACGGCCACGAAGTACCTGAGGTGCAGCAGTTCCACGTGACCCACACTAGGCCGCGCCCTATCCTCGGGAGGCGTGAAACACGTCGTCGATCACTACTTCGAGCTGTTGTCGGCCGATGTGCTGCCATCGGACTCGTTCTGCCTCACGGCGGTGCGAGGCTTGACCGTCGACGAGGCACTCGAACGCTTCGACGGCTATCCGGGTTGGGATGTCTGCGACCTGGCCGAGGTGGGACAGCGGGCAGCCGCCGTCTACCCGGACGAACTGTTCACGGTCATCGCGGACCAGGTGGACGGCTGGGTGCTGCTCGCGGAGAACAACGGCTGGCACGGGGCGAAAACCTCGGTGCTGCAACGGTTGTCGGCAGGCACGGTGGTCGCCTCGGCGTTCTGGAACGTCAACCTGGACAGCACCATCAGCCTCGCCCGCGACGGCGAGGTGCTCGCCGCGTTCGACTTCGTCATCGACAAGGAGCCTCCCGAGGTTCTCCTGCCACATCTGGAAGGGTTGACGTTCACCGATCCGTACCGCATGACAGCGGAGGCACTCGCGTTCGTCGAAGGGGTTTCCGGCGTGCGGCTCACCGCGGAGTGGGCGACCGGCAGGCACCCCGCGTCGGTCATCGCCGACCTGTGGCGCTTCCGTCAGTCCGACCCCGTGGGCTGGCTCGACATCAACGCACCGGAGGTTCGGGCAGCGCTGAACGTTCTCGACGCGGAAAGCGTCCGGGCGGCCGCGGAAGTGGTGGTGGCTCGGGCGTGCGAGGGTGTCGAGACCGCGGACACCTCGTTGCCGGAGGCGTACCACCGGGTGCTGGAGCTGCGTTGGGAACGAAGCACGCCGCCCGACCCGGCGATGGATCCGATCGCACAACTCAACGCGAGCGTCGTTCGTCGCAACACCGTGCCGGTGGCGGAACGCACGGCCGAGGCTCGCGCGCACGCGATCGCCGCAAACCTTGCGCTGCAAGAGGAAGATCCTGCCGTTGCCCTGGCATCTGCCATGTACAACTTCTGCCAGGCCGATCGCGCGCGATGGCCGGCTCTCGTGACGGAGGTGCGTGCGCACCTGTCCTGACCGTCAGGTGGTCAACCCCGCCAGCTTCCTGGAGGCTTCGGACTCGCCCCACCGGAACCCGATCCGCCGCGACAGCTCCACCGCCTCGCGGTACGACGCCTCGGCTTCCTGCGCCCGGCCCGCCAGCTCGTGCACGATCCCGCGATCGAGCAGCACCCCGGCCTCGATCTGCCGGTCCCCCACCGACCGAGCCAGCCGCAGCGCTTCCTCCGACAGCTCCAGAGCGCGGTCCAGCGAGCCCATCTGCCGGTGCGCGTCGGCCATGTTCGCCAACGCGTGCAGCTCGCCGGACCGGTCGCCGCACGCGCGGAACGTCGTCAAAGTCTCCTCGTAGCAACCCAAAGCCGCCTGCAGGTCACCCCGGGCCGCGTGCACCAGCCCGAGGTTGGTGCGCACGTAGGCCGCGCCCTGCGAGTCCGAGAGCTCCTCGCGCAACGCCAGGGAGGCTTCGAGCGAGGTGACGGCGGCGGGCAGGTCGCGCCGGCGCCAGTGCACGATGCCGAGGTTGTTGAGCGTCACGGCCTCGAGCTGCCGATCGCCCGACGAGCGGGCCAGGGCGAGCGCCGCCGTCCAGTGCTGCTGGGCCTCGGCGAACTTGAAGCCGCGCTCGCAGGCCGCGCCGAGTTCCTTCAGCGCCAACGCTTCCGCGCGCGTGTCGCCCAGGGTGCGCGCGGCTTCCAGGGCGAGGGTGTTCAGCGCTGCCCAGTCCGCCACCTCGGAGCGGCGGCGGAAGTACCAGGACAGGCCAGCCGCGAACGCGATCGCGTCCGCCGGGGAGGCCTGGTGGGCGGCGGCGAGCAGGTTGTCGCGCTCCTCCGCGAGCCAGAGGTCGGCCGGGTTGTCCGCCAGCGCTTCCAGGTAGTGCTTGTGCAGGCGTTCCAGCGCCAGCGACCGCTCCCCCGGCGACTCCGAGCCGCGGCACCGCTCCCGCGCGAACAACCGCAGCAGGTCGTGCAGGGCGAAGCGGCCGGGCACCGGTTCCTCGACGAGGTGGGCGTCGGCCAGTTCGGCGAGGAGTTCCTCGACGTCCGGCACGTCGGTCAGCGCCCGTGCGGCCGCGACGGAGAAGTCCGGGCCGTCGAGGAGGCCGAGCAGCCGGAAAACCCGTGCCACGGCTGGAGATCCGAGTTCCGCGTAGCTCACCTCGAACGCCGACCGCACCGCGACGTCGCCGACCCGGAGCTCGTCGAGGCGGCGCGCCTCGTCGGCCAGGCGCGCGGCCAGCAACGGTGCTGTCCACTGTGGACGGGCAGCGAGCCGGGCGCCCGCGATCCGCAGCGCCAGGGGCAGTCCGCCGCACCAGCGCACGAGTTCCGCCGCGTCGCCGACTTTCCCGGCGACGCCCGCGAGCAGCTGGAAGGCGTCCTCCAGCGGCAGGGCGCCGAGCTTCACGTAGGACGCGCCGTGCAGCGCGGTGAGCGGACGGCGTGACGTGATGAGCACCGCCGAGCCCGGCCCGGTGGGCAGCAGGCGGGTGACCTGGGCCGCGGTGGCAACGTTGTCCAGCACCACGAGCAGCCGGCGTGACGCCGTGAGGGAGCGGTAGCGCAGGGCTTCCTCGTCGCCGGGGCGTTCGCCGAGCGCGCGCAGGAACTGGCTCAGGATCCGGTCGGAGGCGCCGTCGGAGAGGTCGGCGTAGAGCTGGCCGTCCGGGAACTGCGCGGCGATCTCGTGGGCCGCGCGCACGGCGAGGGCCGACTTGCCGATGCCCGCCTGCCCGGTGATCACGCACACCGCGACCCGGTCCTGCCGCAGCTGCGCCCTGATCAGGCTCAGCTCGCGCGACCGCCCTGCGAACGTGACCACGTCCGGCGGCAGCTGCCGGATCGCCGACGCGCCAACGGGTTTCGCGCGCAGGATCTCGGCCTGCAGCCGCCGCAACGACTCCCCCGGCTCGACGCCCAGCTCGTCGGAGAGCACCCGGCGGCACTCCTGGTACGCCGCGAGCGCCTCGGCCGGCCGGCCCGCGCGGTGCAGCGCGACCATCTGCTGCTCGCGCAGGCGTTCGTTCAACGGGTGCTCGCGCACCCACTCGCCCAGGTCCGCGACGATCTCGACGTGCCGCCCGAGGTCGAGCTCGGCCTCGGCGCACTCGACCCGCGCGGCCAGCCGCAGTTCCTCCAGCTGCGCGACGACTCCGCGCAGCAGCCCGGACGCGGCGAGGTCGGCGAGCGCGGGCCCGCGCCACAACGCGAGCGCTTCCCGGTAGCGCTGCGGGGTGCGTTCCCTGCGGGCCACGTCGAGCAGCTCGGTGAACCGGGTGAGGTCCAGCTCGGCGGGGTCGATCGACATCAGGTAGCCGGGCGCCCGCGACAGCAGCCGCGAGCCGACGATCTTGCGCAGCTGGTAGACGTAGACCTGCAGGTTCTTCACCGCGGTCTTGGGCGGCGCGTCGTCCCACAGCACGCTGATCAGCCGGTCGACCGACAGCACCCGCCCCGGCTGGGCGAGCAGCAACGCGAGCACGGCCCGTTGCTTGGGCGGCCCGAGGTTCAGGCGCACGCCATCGTCGGCGTAACACTCCACCGGCCCGAGCACCCGGAACTCCACAGCTCCCGATCGTAACTACCGATCGCATACCGGACACATGCCGTGCGCATTGACGTTTGATCCATGACGAAAACCTCACTGGCCCTGGTGGTGGCACTCGGCGCCCTGGCGGCCTCCCTGTCCCCCGCGCAGGCCGCCGAGCCCTACACCGAGAGCCCGTCCCAGTCACATGCCGTCCGTTCGGGCAGCGGCTACGACGTGATGGTCGGCGGCGTCAAGAGAGCCACCGTCCACGTCAGCGATCCCGCGTACACAGTCCGTTCGACCTCATCGGCCGATGGCTCGCTCACCGCCGTGATCTCCGACTTCAACGGCACCAGCGGCTCTTCCGTGCAGACGTTCGACCGCTACGGCAAGTCTCGCTTCACCGCCCGTGGCGCCATCACGTCGGCCGTCTTCCACGGCTCCACGCTGGCCTACGCCGACGGCGAGAACGTCGTGGTGGACGGCGTGACCGTGGGCAGGTTGGCGGGCCGCGCGCCCGAACTGCTCGGCTTCACCTCCGACGGCACCGGCCTGCTCGCCGTGCAGCACCCGGACGCGGCCGACGACAGCACGTACGTCGGCTCGCTGGTCCGCTTCGACCTGAAGTCGGGCGCCGCGAAGCCGTTGATCACGTCCGGCCAGGAGGCGCTCTACCGCGACTTCAAGCTGGTCGACGTCAAGGGCGAACGGCACGTCAGCTTCATCAAGCACAACGAGATCTACCGCTGCGGCGGCGCCGAACCGCAGTACCTGGGCCTGGCCACCGAGAACGGCGAGATCCGCTCGCTGATCGGCGAGACGCGCCACCACTACCGCAGCGCGGTGTGGAGCACCGACGGCGCGCGCGTCGCCTACGAGGTCATGGGTTGCGTGTCCGACAAGACCCGCGGCCCTCACCAGTTCGACGCGTTGAACGGCGTCTACGTGCGCGACCTCGCCACCCACAAGGCGTCGCGCGTCGTCGAGAGCCTGTCGTTCAACTACGCGCTGACCGGCATCGACGGCTCCGTTCCCGTCATCGGCAGCCCGCAGAAGGGCTACCTGAAGGCCTCCGGCCTCTCCGCCGCCTCGCTCGACGGCGAGGTGACCACGATGGGCCGCCTCAACCGCGCCGAGTACATCCACCAGCTGTGGGACACCCGCAACGAGTTCAACGGCAACTCGTCCTGCGGCCCGACCAGCGCGGTGATCGACCTCGTCACCTACCAGCTGCCGAACGAGTTCGGCGTCCAGGTCTCCCAGCCGTCCTCGCACTGGTCGAAGTGGGGCCGCTACATCACCGACGAGTTCACCAACCGCGGCACCACCTTCAACCGCGCGATGAACGACTGGTCGCGCACCGGCAGCTGGAAGGGCGCCCACGGCTGGATCACCGGCTACTACTGCGGCGGCAACCCGGCCCGCCCGTGCGCCTCCTGGGACTCCGAGCGCGACTTCCTGGCCCGCAACGGCGCCGCCGTGCAGCAGGGCAACTTCACCCCGGCCCAGGTCCGCGCGTTCCTCGACCAGGGCAAGTTCGTGATCATGAGCGGGACGTGGGGGTCGACTGCGGGTCACCTGTCCGTGGTGATCGGCTACCACGACAACGGGTCGTTCTACGTCCACGACACCTATGGGGCGGGCACGGACGGGAGCTACGACGGGGCCAACCAGCTCTACACGTGGAACTACATCGCGCCTGTGCAGATGTGGGCGGCCTGATCTGATCGCCGGTCCCTCCTGTCTGCGGGTACCGCAGGCAGGAGGGACCGGACCGTTCCACTACTTGACGCCAGCCGTCAAGTACTTGCTACCATCCGTCAAGTGGCGACCACCTCGGAGCACGTGCACCTGCGCGACGACCTGATCCGGCTCGTCACGAGCCGCCTGCTCGACCCTCTGGAAATCCTGCTGCCCCAAGCAGACCTGGACGACCTCCACGACCAGGTCCGCATCGACGCCGAGATGTGGGCGGCCCAACTGCTGGGCGACGACGGCAAGCTGGCCAAACAGGTCGCGATCCGCCTGATGGCCGTGCTCTACCCCGGCGACACCCCGTTCGACCCGCCCGACTCGTGGTGGGCCACACCGCTCGGCCGCGTCACCGCACGCCGCGCCGGCCACCCGAGCAAGGAGAACGTGTCGTTCGGCGTGGCCGGCGCGATGCTCGGCATCACCCGGCAGGGAGTCCACGACCTGGTGAGCCGCAACAAGCTCAGCCGCCACCCGGACGGCGGCGTCACCGTCGACTCGATCCGCGCCCGCCTCGACCAACGGAGAGAACTGTGAACCTCGCGGCCCACGACCACGGCGGCGACGGTCCGCCGATCCTGCTGCTGCACGGCGCGGGTGGTGACAGGTCGGCCTGGCAAACGGTTGCGCCGCAACTGAACGGCCGGGCTGTTGCCGTCGACCTGCGCGGGCACGGCCAGTCGCCGGACGGGCCGTGGGAGTGGGAGGCGGTGCTGGACGATCTCGAAGCCACGACGGTCCACTTCGGACTGGGAAACCCCGCCGTCGTCGGGCATTCGCTCGGCGGCATCATCGCCGGCATGTGGGCGCGCAGGCACCCGGAGTGCCCCGCGGTGGTCAGCCTGGACGGGCACCGGTCCGCCGCAACACATCCGGGCAACTACGCCGGGCTCGGCCCGGAGCAGGTCGCGAAGGACCTGGCCGCGCTCAACGCCATCTTCTCCGCGCAGCAGGAGATGATCACCCGGCCGAACCGCGAGATCACGTCGGCGCTGCGCGACGCGCCGGAGTTCCTCAATGCGCTGCCGACCTTCGCCCAGGTCACCAGCCCGTTCCTGCTCGTGCTGGCCACCAGGAACCTGCCGGTGCCACCGGATCTCATCCCGTTGATGGACGCCCATCGCGCAGGATTGCGCCGCGACCTGCCGATCGTCTGTCCCAACGTGGAAGTTCAGGAGATCGACGCGACGCACGGCATGGTTCAGCAGCAGCCCGCCGAGGTGGCCGCGATCGTCAACGCGTTCATCGCGCGCTGAAGAGGCGGTCCAGCGCCTTGCGGGCGCGGACCGGGGCCGAGCTGTCGTGCTCGAGCTGCAGGAAGTGGTTGAGCGCCAGCATGATGCCGATGATCTCGTAGATCAGCTGCTCGACGTCGGTGTCGGCGGGCAGGTCGCCGTCACTGATGGCGCGGCGGGCGTGGATGCGGAGGTCCCTGCGCCACAACGCGTTCATGCCGGCCAGCGCCTCCCGCACGCGGCCGCTGCGGCCGTCGAACTCGGTCGTGGCGGCGGTGAAGAAGCAGCCGCCCGGCAGGACCTCGCGTTCGAGGTACGACACCCAGGCCTCGCAGACCGCCTTGAGCCGCGGCAGGCCGGACGGGAGCTGTTTGACGCGCTGCGGCACCTCGCGGGCGAACACCGCCGCCGCCTCGTCGACCACCGCCAGCTGCAGGCCCTCCTTGGTGCCGAAGTGGCCCAGCAGACCGGCTTTGCTCATGCCCAGCTCGTCGGCGAGCCTGCCGATCGTCAGGCCCTCCAGACCTTCGGCGGAGGCGATGGCGAGGCTCCTGTCGAGGATGCGCTGCCGCGTTTCGAGGGTGTCGGCGACAGAACGACGTGGGCTCACGCACACATCCTAGCCTCTTTAGCTACCGACCGATCGGTTGCTATATTCGGCCGCGCCGTCACCTCGCCGAAGGAGCACACCTTGTCCGGATCCCGTGTCGTCGCGCTCGGCCACCACCAGCCACAGCGGGTGCTGACCAACGCCGACCTGGAGAAGATGGTCGACACCAACGACGAGTGGATCCGCCAGCGCACCGGCATCGCCACCCGCCGCATCGCCGACGACGAGTCGGTCACCGACATGGCGGCGGCAGCGGCGGCCAAGGCCCTCGCGGCGTCCGGCCTGGCACCGTCCGACATCGGTCAGGTCATCGTCGCCACCTGCTCGGCGATCGACCGCTGCCCCTCGATCGCCGCCCAGGTCGCCGGCCGCCTGAGCATTCCCGCCGCCGTCTGCTTCGACCTCAACAACGCCTGCGCCGGCTTCTGCACGGCGCTGGCCACCGCCGACCACACCGTGCGAGCCGGTGCCGCCCGGCACGCGCTGGTCATCGGCGCCGAGAAGATGTCGGACCTGGTCGACTGGACCGACCGCGCCAGCTGCATCCTGCTCGGCGACGGCGCCGGTGCCGCCGTGATCAGCGCCGCCGACGACGCCCGGATCGGTCCCGTCACCTGGGGTTCCGACCCGACGCGCAACAACGCCGTGCGACTGCAGGACACCTGGCAACCGCGCTTCGCCCAGGAGGGTCAGGCCGTGTTCCGCTGGGCCACCAGCGAACTTCCCGCCGTCGCCGCGCAGGCGTGCGAGCGCGCGGGCATCGCCACCACCGACCTCGCCGCCATCGTCACCCACCAGGCCAACCTGCGGATCATCGAGGCCATGACCCGCAAGCTCGACCTGCGCGACGACGTCGTGATCGCGCGTGACGTCGTGGACTCCGGCAACACCTCGGCCGCGTCCGTGCCGCTCGCACTGTCCAAAATGGTCGAACGTGGCGAGCTGCCGTCCGGTCAGCCGGTGCTGCTCTTCGCCTTCGGCGGCGGGCTCTCGTGGGCGGGCCAGGTCGTCACCCTCCCGTAGGAAACTCCCGGGAAACAGGCCGGTGTGGCAGCTCGGGAGCCCGCCGAGCCGCCACACCGTTGGTGACGCACGAGAAGGAGGTTCGCCCACCGGCGCGGGAACGAGCGCATCGCCGCGTGGCGTCATCGGTCCGCCACCTGGCCAACGCGAGCGACGTCGGAGTTCGCCGTCCCCGCTTGCCCTGTGCCGGCGGGCGAATTCCTCCTGACCGGGTTAAGGCCTCGCGCGTCCTCCGCCCACTCGCACCATCTCCGGCCTCGACCGCGAATGCCTCCGCCGCTGCAAAGGCGGGGACATCGACGACGAGACGGACGGGGGAACGGATGATGCGCGGGCGGCGACTGGTTCGGGAACCGGGATCGCGGTGGTGGGCAGGGATTCCGGTGCCGCGGCGACCTTCGTCTCCTCGGCCGGCTGGGTCCACACCGTGAGGCTCTCCTCGACCTTGTTCTGGCGGAACAGTTCCGGGGTCTCGGTGATGATCCGGCCCGGCTGCTCCAGACCCACGATGCCGACGAGCTTTCCGTTGGCGATGAAGCCCGTGAGTCCGTTCACGTCCGTGGTGTCGGTGCCCAGGACGGGCAGACCGGCACCCTGGACGCGCATGCCGTACTGCTCGGTCCAGAAGCGCGGAACCGGCGTGTACGTCTTGGCGTGGTTGCGCCCCACCAACAGGTTCTCGGCGGCGGCACGGCCTCCCTCGACCGCGTTGAGCCAGTGCTCGACGCGGCGCAGGGCGCCGTTGAAGCGCATGTTGGGCCAGCGGGCCACGTCACCGCAGGCCACGATGTTCTCGGCGCCGACCACGTGGTTCGTGGCGTCGCACAGCACGCCGTCGGAGATGTCCAGACCGGAACCGCGCAGCCAGTCGACGGCCGGTGCCGCGCCGACGGCCAGCACGACGCAGGAAGCGAAGAAGACCTGACCGTCGGACAGGTGAATGCCGATGCCGCCGGGCTGACGCACCCAGTGCTTGATGCCGACACCGGTGGCCAGCCGCACACCGTGGTGGATGTGCGCCTCGGTGATCTTCTTGCCGATCTTGTCGCCGACGACACCGCCGAGCAGCGCGGGCGAGCGCACGATCAGTGCGACGTCGCGGCCCATGTGCCGGACCGAGCACGCGAGCTCGCAGCCGATGAAGCCACCGCCGATGACGGCGACGAGACCCTGCGACTGCCGGATGTTCTTGCGGATCGCGACCGCGTCGTCCAGCGTCCGCAGCACGTGCACCCGCGGATCGTGGCGCGGAGCCCCGCCCATCGCCTTGGCGTCGACACCGGTGGCGATGATCATGCCGTCGTACTTGATCTCCTCGCCGCCGGGGACCCAGACTGACTGCTTCTTCGGGTCCAGGTGCAGGGCAGGGGAGTTCAGCCGCCACTCGGCGTCGAGGTCGCCGGAGAACGACAGCAGCGAGTCGTCGGGGTGCCATTCACCCGTGATGATCTGCTTGGACAGGCATGGGCGGTGGTACGGGAGGTGCCGCTCGGCGGACAGGATGGTGATCTGCCCGTCGAAACCCATCTCCCGAAGCCGTTCCGCGGAACGGACTCCTCCGAGCCCGCCGCCGACGACCACGATCCGTTCGCTCACTTCACTCGCTCCCTGATCTCGATCGCGCGCATCGGGCACGCGCGCTGTGCCGCTCTGGCCTGAGCGAAGTGCTCCTCCGGCGGGCGGCGGTTGTAGGTCAGGCGGTTGTCTTCGATCAGCTGGAAAACATCCGGGGCCTCCGCCTGGCAGGTGCCGTAGCGGTGGCATTTCTCGTTGTTGACGCTCACGTCCATCGCGTCGCCCTCGCCGACACCGGGCTCCTTGCCGCGCTCGGAGTCGAGCATGCCGATGCGCATCAGCACCTCGGGCGGCAGGAAGCGGGCCAGGGCCAGGGTCGCGGTCGGGACGAGGACGGTGAGGCCGGCCAGCCAGAGAACGGACAGGTTGCCGTTCGCGATGGCGCCGAACCAGGAGTGGACCACGGTGGCCGCCACGACGATGTACGCCGTCTGATGGAACCTCAGCCACTTGCGGTAGAAGACTTTGTGTCGCATGGAGGCCAGCACGGCGATCGCGAGCATGACCTCGAGGCCGATGATGCCGAGTGCGTGCCGGAAGAGGCCTCCGTCGACGAACGGCAGCACCAGCTTGACGAAGCTGAACGTGCCGGTCTGGATCAACGTGAAGGCGAAGGCGTGGATGCTGCCGAACGCGATCGTCAGCGACGCGAGCACCATGTGCCCGTTCTTCAGTCCCTCACGGCCGGTGAGCTTCTCGGCCCATCCGGTCGCGATGAGCACGCCCCAGGACAAAGTGGCGCACATCATGACGTAAGCCAGCCTGGCGGACAGCTGGGCCATCTTCTTGACGCCGGAGTCGAACTCGGACGCCTGGGCCACCAGGAGCGGAATCTGGCTGGACAACAACTCTTCCTCCGGAAAGAACTTCTCGCGGGAACCCGCCCGGCCCTGTCGTGCAGGAGTGGACACTTTCAGGGCCGGGCGGGTGGGAACAGGTCCGCGTTGGAGTGCCTCTGACCTTGGGACACCACCTCCGTTTCCCGTTGTCTCACGGGGTCTTGCGAACTACCGCACCGGTCGTCGCGGGCGGAGTACTCGGAGCAGGAGGATCGTGAGGACCGCTCCCGCGGCGGTGACCGAGATGATCACCCACATGTTGGGACCCTCGTTGGAGGCCAGGGTCGCGTTGATGATGCCGCCGGCGGGCACGGGCTCTGCGAAGGCGGGATCGCCTGCGAGACCGGTGCTCTCCAGCAACGTCATGTGCTTCATCACCACGTCGATGCCTGCCTGAGCGAACCCGCGGATCACGTCGTTGCGGGTCTGCGTGCGCACCTTCGCGATGAAGGTGAAGACCTGACCGTGCGCGGCGCGCAACCTGGCGACGAACGCCTGGTCGAACGCGTCTCCCTCCAGACCGTTCAGCTCGTCCATCCACGACTGCTGCGCGGGGTTCGGCACGTCGGGGGTGGTCAGGTTGAACTGGGCGGCCGTCTTCTTCGTCAAGGTGTCCAGCATCATGTGGTCGAGCATGATCATCTTGCCGATCTGCTTGACCCGTGCGTTCGACGCCTTGGTGGCCGTGAGCTCACCCATGGGCATCTCCCACAGGCCTGCCTGACGCACCTTGTTCAGCAGTTCTCGGTCGTTCGCGGTCAACGGACCCGACGGGGTGTCCTGCACTCCACCGGTGTCCGCGGGTTGAGCAACAGCTGCGAACGGAGCGGTGAAGAAGAGGAACAACATCGCCAAGACGGTGGCGAGGGCTCTGGTCATCGTCTTGATGTCCTCGATGTTCGGGGGAAGTCGGTAGGGGCTGGAGATCGAGCAGTGGGCTCAGTAGCCGGGCGCGGCCGACGTCGGTGTGGACTGCGGTGTCCCACCGGCCGGCGACGTGGGGGACGTGCTCGGCGTGCTGCTGCTCTTCTTGCTGTTGTTCTGCGCTTTCCCGCCGGTGATCTTGGCGCCGTTCGGGGCGGTGACCCACCAGGTCCCGCCCTTTCCCTGGCCCTTCATGTCACCGGCGACCTTGTCCTCGGCGTAGGTGTATTGCGGATAACCGGCGATGGTGAGCTGCTTGGTGCCGTCCGGCCTGGTCAGGACCCCCATGGAGATCGGGTCCACTCCGGTGGCCATCGGCGTCTTGTCCGCGAGGACCGGCTTCCAGGACTTGAGGCACTCACCCTCGCAGTTGGACTTGGACGGCTTGGGCACGTCCTTGTCGAAGCGGTAGAGCGGAAGCCCGTCCGCGTCGGTGACGAACCACCCCATCTGCTCGGTGTTCGCGATGAAGTACATGTTCGCGCCGCTCAGATCAGCGTTCTTGGCCTGCAGGCCACCGGTTGCCGCACCGCCGGGAGGGGTCGAGGAGCTGCCACACGCCGTGAGGCTGATAGCCAGTGCCGCCAGGGCGGTGATGGCTCGTCCACGTCGCATCGGCAGGTCCTTTCTCGGCTGGGGTACCGAGGAGTACGGACACGATCCGGCAACGGTTCACGAACTTCGTGAGGAATATTTGCCTCTCGACTTGAGACGGTTCATGGGGCAAGGATGTCCCCCGTGGCGCGGCATAGACGTCAACGTGAGTTAGACGAACAATCACCAAGACCGGGATCCCTCGAGGAAGAGTTGATCCGTCGGCTGTACGAGGAATTCGGCAGTGCCCTGCTGGGACACTGCATGAGGTTGACGGGCCATGATCGTCAATGGGCCGAGGACATCGTGCAGGAAACCCTGGTCAGGGCATGGCGCAACGCCGAGAAACTCGAGCGTGACCCCGTGCTCTTGCGGTCGTGGTTGTTCACGGTGGCAAGGCGGTTGGTCATTGACGACAGACGAAAGAGAAGCGTCCGTCCGCAGGAGTTCGAACTGACCCCTTCGGACGAATCGCCGTCGGGTGGCGAGGAGGATCGCACCCTCGCTGCGATCGTCGTCGCCGAGGCGATGAACGGTCTCTCCGAGGAGCACCGGGAGGCTATTCTCGAGACCTATCTGCGGGACCGCACCGTCGGGGAGGCCGCGGCGGCACTGGGTGTGCCACCGGGAACGGTCAAGTCGAGGGTGTACTACGCGCTCCGTGCGTTGCGGCGTGCGTTGCACGATCGGGGAGAGACGCGGTGACAACGGCACCAGATCACCTCGACGTCGCCGCCTACGTGCTCGGCATCCTCGATGCCGATGAGGTGGAGGCGTTCGAGAACCACCTGACGGAATGTCGCAGGTGCGCTCTTGACCTGCGCGACTTCGCGGTGGTGCCGGACCTCATCGACGAGGCCGACGCGGGCGGAATGCTGCGCGGAACAGCTCCGGAACGCCCGGACGGCAAGTCGGTGCGGGTCATGCTCGACGCGGTCGCGGCCCGCAGGAAGCGCAGACGGTGGTTCGTCGCCCAGGGTGTCGCGGCCGCCGCCGCCGGCATCGTGGCGGTGACGGCGGTCGTCACGACGCTGGTCGTGCGCGGCAGCGATGACGGGTCCAACCAGGCCGCACCTTCCAACCCCGGCACGACGACGTCGCAGACGCGGGTGGCGAACAACTCGACGGACTCGTCGATGAAGGTGCAGCAGCAGGACCCGAACAGCGGTGTGTTCACCAAGATCACCGCCTCTGACGAGCCCTGGGGCACCTCGATGGACATCGAGGTCAGCGGCATGATGGGCCCCAGCAAGGGGTCGCTCGTCGCGGTCGGACGCGCGGGTCGCGTCGCCCAGGTCACGTCCTGGTACGCGCCGGAGCCGGTGGCGGGTGACAAGAAGACCATCCGGCTGCAGGCCAACGTGGCCATGCGCTGGCACGAGATCGCGACGTTCCGGATCCAGGACGAGAACGGCAAGGTCCTGCTCGAGGTCGTCGCGTCCTGACGCTTCCCGACACCAGCCCACTGCCCCCGCCGGATCCGTGAGATCCTGTGGGGGCGGTTGTCGTTTTTGGGGAGGCTGTGCACGTGGCGATAGGCCCGTCAGCGGTCGAGCGTTGGCTCGATCTGTCCACAGAGGAGCTGCGCGCTCAGGTCAAGCAGCTCGTGTCCGCCCGGCTACCGGGCGATCACGCTGTGTGGCAGGCGATCCGGCGTCATCCAGCGCTCGTTCCACGCGTCCGCGGTGTCCTCTCCGGACTCGCCGCGACGGCGGCGGGCAGCAAGGACGAGGCCATGCAGAAGGTCTGGATCTCGAAGGCGCGCGCGGCGCTGGACCAGGCCGCTCCGGCGGTCGTGAAGACCGCGCGCAAGCCCGTGGTGAAGGAGGATCCGGCACCGGAAGCGGAGCCGGAGCCCGTCATCGAGCTGAAGCAGCCGGAACCCCAGCAGAAGCAACCACCCAGGCCGGCACCGACGATGCTCTTCCAGGAGCCCAGTTAGCCATGGTCGTCTTCGGATCGCTCATCTCCCTCTCGGGATTGCTGATCCTGCTGTTCCGCAACGCGAGCCTGGGCGGGCTCAGCCCCACCGTCGTCGGCTGGGTGATGATCCCGCTCGGCCTGGTGTTCGCCGTGCTGGGTGTGCTGCGCAACCGTCGCAAGCGCGCCCAGAAGGGTCCCGGCCCCGTCGGCAACCCGATCCAGCGCGCGAAGGCGTTGCCGCGGCTGTGGAAGGCGTGGCGCAGCGGCCGGTACCCGGAGCTGCCGCGCAGCCAGGTGATGCTGTGGGCGGTGGCGCTGGTGTACCTGGTGTCGCCGATCGACCTCGTGCCGGAGCTCCTGCCGGTGATCGGGGTGACCGACGACGCCGGTGTCCTGGTGTGGCTGCTCAGCAGCCTCTCGATCGCCTCAGGGTCGTTCCTGCGCTGGGAGAAGGACCATCGCGACCCGAGTCGCGGGATCGAGTCCCCTTGAGGCCTCCTCGCGCATGATCTCGGCCAGGCCGGGCGACGTTTCGGTCACCGATCGAAATCCGAGGCGTTCGTAGTAGGGCGCGTTCCACGGCACGTCCCGGAACGTGGTCAGCGTCAGGGTCTGCCCGGTCCGCCGGACGTGCTCGATCAGCGCCGCACCGATCCCCTGGCGCGCGTGCGAGGGGTGCACGCTGATCTGGTGAACGTGCCTCGCGCCGTCCACGTCACCCACCGCGATGAACGCCACCGGCACGCCTTGCTCGCCCACCGCGACCCAGACTTCGTGCTCTGCCAGTGCTTCCAGCGACATCGGGTCGTCGTCGGCGATCTCGGGCATGCCGACGTCCCTGAACGGTTCACCGGAGGCTTTTTCGATCTCTCGGAGGTACGGGAGTTCGGCTGGTTGGGCGAGACGGATCAACACGCGCGCAATCCTGGTAGGTCGGACGCGAACCCCGCACCTGAATAACGTTAAAGTCCGACCTGATGCGAACCAAGACCGTGCGCGTCCTCCTGGTCGAGGACGACGATGGCGACGCCCTCCTCGTCGAGGCACTGCTCGAAGAGGCGAGGGCGCCGTTCATCCTGACGCGCGCCCGCTCACTCGCGGAGGCGGAGCGCCTGCTCAGCGACGCCGAGTGCGTGCTGCTCGACCTGGGCCTGCCCGACGCGCAGGGCCTCGACAGCCTGCACCGGCTGCTGAGCAAACCCGACGCGCCCGCGATCCTCGTGCTGACCGGGTTGAACGACGAGCGCGAGGGCATCGACGCGGTGTCGGCCGGTGCGGAGGACTACCTCATCAAGGGCCAGGTCGACGGCGAGCTGCTGCTGCGCGGTGTCCGGTACGCGGTCGAACGGCGACGCGCCGACGACGCCCAGTTCCAGCTGCGCGAGGCGAAGCTGCTCGCCGCGGAGCGCTCCCGCCTGGAACGCGGCCTGCTCCCTCCCCCGCTGCTCAAGAGCTCCGACCTCGACCTCGAGGTCCGCTACCAGCCCGGCGGGCAGCGCATGCTGCTCGGCGGCGACTTCTACGACGCGGTGGGCCTGCCGGACGGGTCGGTGCACGCGATCATCGGCGACGTCTGCGGTCACGGCCCGGACGAGGCCGCGCTCGGCGTCTGCCTGCGCATCGCGTGGCGCGCTCTCGTTCTGGCCGGCGAACCACCGGAGAAGGTGCTGCGGACGCTCGACCAGGTGCTCGTCGCGGAACGGCACGGCGAGGGCATCTTCACCACGGCCTGCGTGGTCACCGTGGCACCTGACCGGCGGTCGGCGCGCTACTTCCTCGCCGGGCACCCCGAGCCGTTGCTGGTGGTGGGCCAGCAGATCCTCGACCTGCCGCAGTCCAAGATCGGCGTGCCGCTGGGCGTGCTGCCGGACTACGCGTGGACCGGTGTGGACGTTCCGCTGCCGCCCGGCTGGCAGCTCGTCTGCTACACGGATGGCCTGATCGAGGGCCGGGTACCCGGTGACACCGATCGGCTCGGCGTCGAGCGCCTGTGCGAGATCCTGCGCGAACACCTGCGGCGGGGTCCCGACTGGCTGGACCCCCTGATCGCGGAGGTGACGGAGCTCAACGGAGGGGAACTCGACGACGACATGGCCGTGCTGCTGTTGAAGGACCCCAGGTGAAGCTGCCGGAGAGGCTGCCTGCGAGCAGGCTGCTGATCGCGATCGTCACGATCCTGCTGGCCATGACCGCTGCGGCCATCTCCTCGACGGTCATCGCGCTCGACTCCCTCGACGACGCGCGCAAGCAGTCGATCGAGCGGATCGCGCCCGCGGAACGCAGGGCGAAGGACCTGAGTCGCGCGCTGCTCGACCAGGAGACCGGCGTGCGCGGGTACGTGCTGACCGGCGAGCAGGGCTTTCTCAGTCCGTACCTCGACGGGCAGACCTACCAGGTGCAGGCCGAGCAGGCCGTGACCAGCCTCGTCGGCGACGTCGGCGGCCGGGTGAGCCGCATCGACGAGCTCTCACGGCAGTGGCGGGCGGAGTACGCGGAACCCGTGATCGCGGGCACCCGCCAGTCCGGCCCCGGCACCGCGCCCGGTGGGGCCATCGACCGCGGCAAGACCCTGTTCGACCAGCTCCGCGTCGAGCTCGACGCGCTGCAGGTCGACATCGGCAATCTCGGTGAGACCGCGCGCCAGGACGTGGAGCACGCCGCGAAGGTCGTCCTGTGGCTGGTGATCGGCATGGGTGTGCTGCTGGTCGCGGTGATCGGCGGGCTGTCGTTGCTGCTGTACCGCCTGCTGGTCGCACCGCTCGCGGAGCTGGCCGAGCAGGTCCGGCAGGTCGCGTCCGGCGACTTCGAGCACGAGATCGACGCGCACGGGCCGCGTGAGACGGTGATGCTCGGCGAGGACGTCGACGCCATGCGCCGGCGGATCCTGCAGGAGCTCGCCACGCTGGACGCCGCTTCCACCGAGCTGCAGCGGTCGAACTCGGAGCTGGAGCAGTTCGCCTACGTCGCCTCGCACGACCTGCAGGAGCCGCTGCGCAAGGTGGCGTCGTTCTGCCAGCTGCTGCAACGACGCTACGGCGGGAAGCTCGACGAACGCGCGGACCAGTACATCGAGTTCGCCGTGGACGGCGCCAAGCGGATGCAGGGGCTGATCAACGACCTGCTGGCGTTCTCCCGCGTCGGCCGCATCACCCGCGAACGCACGCTGGTCGACCTCGGCGAGGTCGTGCGCCAGGTCGTGGACAGCTTCTCCGAGCGCATCGAGGAGACCAACGCCCAGGTCGTGGCCGGGGAGCTGCCTTCAGTGCGAGGTGAGGCGACTCTGCTCAGCGCGGTGTTCCAGAACCTGATAAGCAATGCCCTGAAGTTCCGGGGCTCCGTGGACCCGGTCGTCAACATCGAGGCCGAGCGTGACGGGGACATGTGGCAGTTCACCGTGCACGACAACGGCATCGGAATCGAGCCGGAGTACGCTGACCGGATCTTCATCATCTTCCAGCGCCTGCACCCGAAGGACGCCTATCCGGGCACGGGCATCGGGCTGGCGATGTGCCGGAAGATCGTCGAGTACCACGGCGGGACCATCTGGCTGAAGACCGATGCGGGCGCCGGCACCACGTTCCAGTTCACCTTGCCCGTCGCCCCAGAAGACCTGGTTGAGGAAACACATGAATGACGCATCGTTGAACGTGATCGACGTCCTGCTCGTCGAGGACGACCCCGGCGACGCGCTGATGACGCAGGAAGCCTTCGAGCACCACAAGATCCGCAACACCCTGCACGTGGTGAAGGACGGCGTGGAGGCCCTGGCGTTCCTGCGGCGTGAGGGCGAGTACGCCGACGCGCCGCGGCCGGGCCTGATCCTGCTCGACCTGAACCTGCCCCGCAAGGACGGCCGCGAGGTGCTGGCCGAGGTGAAGGCGGACGCCGAGCTGCGGTCGATTCCCGTGGTGGTGCTGACGACCTCGGACGCGGAGGAGGACATCCTGCGCAGCTACAGCCTGCACGCCAACGCGTACGTCACGAAGCCGGTGGACTTCGAGAGGTTCATCGAGGTGGTTCGTCAGATCGACGACTTCTTCGTCACCGTGGTGAAGCTGCCGCGCTGATGACGGCTGCGCCGAAGTCGAGGCAGGAGCGGCAGATCCGCGCGTCCGCCCGCTCGTGGACGGGCTTGGTCTCGCCGCAGAACGAACACTCGGCGGTCTCACCGACCTGAGCACCGGCGACGCAGAGGTCGCAGATCATCGTGCTCGGTCCGGCGATCATCTTGTCGACGTCGTTGCCGCTGCGATCGCAGAACGAGCACAGTTCCGTGCGCTTCGAGTGCTCGACGATCTGGTGCACGCGCTGATGGCTCATCTTCAGCGCTTCCGCGATCTCGCGCATCGACCCGCCCGCGCGGTGCAGGCGCAGCACGCTGTGGTGGTAGACGGCCTTGGCGATGTCCGCTTGGTCCTGTGCGGCCGCCGCGGCGGTGCCAGCCTTGCGCGCCGCCGCCAGCAACTCCTCGTCCAGCGTCATGGCGTCTAGGGTAGCTAGACGCGTCTAGTGTGTCTAGACAGTCGGTCAGTCGACGCCTCGGACGATCAACGGATCGTCGTCGGCTTGGACGACCCACTCCTGGTCGTCTCGTGGTTCGGGGACGACAGGCGCCCAGAGCCCGTCTCCGCCAGGCCTGATGGTCACGTTCGGCGCAGTCATGCTTTTTGGCTACCCGTTTGCGCGGAACGTATGCCGGACAGCATGGTCGTGATGGCGTCCATGACCCGCGCGGTCGCCTCGTCCAGCACCTCGGCGGTCAGCTCGAGGTCGTAGAGGTCGGACAGGTCGACGGGCGCGCCGGCGACGACCTCGATCTTCTTGCGCGGCAACAACCTCGGCAGGATCGTGCCCCTGGGCAACAGGTCCTGCGTGCCCCACTCGGCGACCGGGATCACGGGCACCTGGCTCTCCAGAGCCATCCGCGCGACGCCGGACTTGCCCTTCATGGGCCAGTTCTCGGGATCGTTCGTGAACGTGCCCTCGGGGAACACCATCACGCACTCCCCCGCCCGCAACGCCTCCACCGCGGGCTTCAGCGCCTCCGCGGCCTTGACCGTCCCGCGTTCCACCGGGATGTGCCCGCCGGAGCGCATGACCCAGCCGATGACCGGGGTGCGCCACAGCGACGCCTTCGCGAGCACGCGCGGCACCCGGCCGGACATCAGCGAGAACACGACGGCGGCAACGGTGTCCGCATTGGACAGGTGGTTGAACGCGAGGATCACGCCGCCGCTGCCCGGCACGTGCTGCCTGCCGCGCACCCGCAGCCGCACGAACAGCACGACGATCGGCCACAGCACGTCGATCGCGAGCGAGAACCAGAATCCCCTGCCTCTGCGAGGCATCTTCCAGGTCCAGGCGGCCAGCTCCAGCGGTGTCACGGTTGATATTCGAGCACGCCGCCGTTCACCGTTCGGGTCAATTCGCCACGTTCGACCAGAACGTCGAGATGGGCGGCCGTCTCACCGATCGCCAGCACCTGGTTGAACATGTCGAGGTCGTCGAACCGGCGCTGGCGGCGGGTCCAGCCGATCTTGCGGGCGGTCTCGAACGCGCTGCCGCTCACGGCCTTGAGGATCTCCTCCAGGCGCTGTTCGTGGTGGTGCAGCAGCTCGTCCACGCGAGCGTGCGAGCTGTCCGTCACGGGGCCGTGAGCGGGCAGGAGCCTGAGGTCCGGCAGCTCGCGGGTGAGCCGGAGCGACGTCATGTAGTCGCCGAGCGGCAGTTCGGGCCGCAACGGCTCGAAGCCGATCGACGGCGTGATGTGCGGCAGCACGTGGTCGCCGGAGAACAGCACCTTCGCGGTGTGGTCGACGAACACGACGTGGCCGCGGGTGTGGCCGGGCGTCGGGATGACCTCCAGCTTGCGGTGTTCGAGGTCGACGGTGCTGCGGACGAGCCACTCGTCGGGTTCCTCGTAGTCGCGCAGCGCCTCGCCGCGATCGACGTGGTGCATGATCCTGATCCACGTCTCCGCCAGCTCGGTCGCACCCCATTTGCGCAGGTCGTCGACGTGCTGGTCGGTCTGCCCGTGCAGGATGTGCCGCAGCGACGGCTGCTCGCCGAGGCCGAGCCCGATCTTGGCGCCGAACATCCGCCGCAGCGACACCGCCATCGTGAAGTGGTCGCGGTGCACGTGCGTGACGAGGAACCGCCGGATGTCCTCGAAGCCCTTGTTCAACGTGCCCAGCGCGGCCTCGAGCTGGTCGCGCGCCTCGTCCAGCGCCCAGCCCGAGTCGACCATGACGAGGCCGTCGCCGTCCTCGATCGCGTAGACGTTGACCGCGCGCAACCCGTCGTTCGGCAGGGGCAGCGGGATGCGGTGCACTCCTGGTGCCACCTCGAACGCGCCCGGTTCACTCCACACGCCCGCTCACCTCATTGTTAGCGATTGTTAGCGCCTGCAAGTAATTCCTACCGGACGGTAACACGGTATTCGGGGTGCTTGTCGATGTACTTCGCCACGAACGGGCAGATCGGGGAGACCTTGAGGCCGCGGGCCTGCGCGTCGTCGAGCGCGAACTTCGCGAGCTCGGCGCCGAGGCCCTGACCTGCGTAGGCCTCGTCGACCTCGGTGTGCGTCAGGGCGATGACGTCGCCGATGAGCTGGTAGTCGAGCTGCCCTGCCAGCTGGCCGTCGACGTGGAGCTCGTAGCGGCTGTCGGTCTCGTTGTTGGTGACCATGTCAACCATCTTGCCGGGAACGCTGGAAAAATGGCGCGCATGGACGTCTACCTGCTGATCCTGGGCGACCACCTGCCCAACCCGTGCACGGGCGAGGAGGTGTCCCAGGCCGACCGCCTGCGGGCGATGGTCGAGCAGGCGGTGGTGGCGGAGGAGTCGGGCTTCGCGGGCGTCGCGATCGGCGAGCACCACTTCACCCGCTACATCGTGTCGGCGCCGGAGCTGCTGCTCGCCGGCGTCGCGGCACGGACGTCCACGCTGAAGCTCTCCACCGGGGTGACGCTGCTCGCGCACCGCGACCCGGTGCTGGTCGCCGAGTCGCTCGCCACCCTGGACGTGCTGTCGAACGGCAGGGCCGAGCTGATCGTGGCGCGCGGGGTCGACCAGCAGACCGACGCGGCGTTCGGCGTGCGGCCGGGTGAGCTGCGGGAGCGGTTCGAGGAGCACCTGCGGTTGCTGATCAAGCTCCTCAAGGAGCCGGCGGTGAGCTGGGACGGCCGGTTCCGCGGACCGTTGAGCCACGTGACGACGACACCGCGGCCGGTGCAGGCGCCGCGGCCGACCGTGTGGATCGGATCGGGGTCGGCGGTGTCGGCCGATCTGGGCGCGGAGCTGAAGATGCCGCTGATGCTGCCGTCGACGCTGCGGGATCCCCTGATCTACGCGGAGGTCGTGCAGCGGTACCGCGAACGCTTCCCCGGCGGACGGGTCGGCGTGCCCAGCCATGTGTTCGTGGCGCACGAGAACGCGCGCGAACGGTGGCGGCCACACCTCGCCGAGTACGCGCGGTTCGCCGATCCGTGGCGCGGGGACGGTGACGTCGACGTGGACGCGATCATGGACGGCGCGGCGGTGTGCGGGACGCCGGACGAGGTGGCCGAGCGGCTGAACTCGTTGGCGGAACAGCTGTCCATCGACACGCACCTCGTGATGGTGGACATCGGCGGGCTGCCGCACGAGTCGGTCGTCGAGACGATTCGCCTGTTCGGCACGGAAGTTCTGCCGAAACTTGTTTAACGCGAGCGGTGCCAAGGGTTAACACACGTCCGTCAGGATTGTCGTGTGGGCATCACGGTCATCGGCATCACGCATCCTGGGCAGGTCGGGGAGCTTCCCGGCGGCACGAACGTGCTGGTGCTGGCCGATGACGGAACGTACGCCGATGAGTTCCTCGACACCGACTTCCGTGCGCATCAGCTGGTGGTGCGCGCACACGGGCGCGGGTCGGCTTTCTTCGGGGTGGCGGACAAAGCCCGTGAGTTGGGTGCGGATCGGGTCCTCTTCGGGGGTGCGCACGACACCGCCGCCTCCTTCACCACCGGAGAGGATCCCGTACTCGTGCTCGGCGTGCGACCGCCGGGTGGCCCGATCGCGTGCAACGCGGCGTTCCTCGAACGGCTCGACCACTGGCCGCGGCCGGCCCGCGCGTACCGCGAGGACGTCGACCACTGGCTCGCCGAGAACGCGTTGCGCGAAGGCCTGCGCGTCGAACTGGTTTCATGGCGAATGGAACCAACCGTCCCAATGCGACGGAAGTTGACGGCCTAGTCATCGGAAGGCGGAAGACACTGTCCCGCCTGTGAAATACCGTTTCCTCCGCACCGCATGCGCGCGCATACGCAGTGCAGCTGAGAGTTCTCTCAGCGTGGCGGCCGGGGGCGGGTCACCGGGGTTAATCTCAGGGTCATCTCAGTGGAAGACCTGACCCTTCGGTGTGCCCGTGTCGCCGAAGATGGTGCGCACGAGACCCACAGGAGGGGACAGACAGTGAGCGCGTCCGATGGAGTCGCGGCAAGAGCCGTTGACGTGTGGAAGGAATACGGGTCCGGCGACGCTGCCGTGACCGCGCTCGCGGGGGTGAGCGTCGAGCTGGAGAAGTCCAGGTTCACGGCGATCATGGGGCCGTCGGGGTCGGGCAAGTCCACGTTGATGCACTGCCTCGCGGGCCTGGACGACGTGACGCGGGGCGAGGTGTGGATCGGTGACACGAAGGTCACCGGGCTGAAGGACCGCGGTCTCACGGAGTTGCGGCGCGACAAGGTCGGCTTCATCTTCCAGCAGTTCAACCTGCTGCCGACGCTGACGGCGGAGGAGAACATCACGCTGCCGCTCGCGATCGGTGGCAAGAAGGTCGACCGCGCGTGGTTCGACGTCGTCGTGGACACGGTCGGGTTGCGCGACCGGCTCACGCACCGGCCGACGCAGCTGTCGGGTGGTCAGCAGCAGCGCGTGGCGTGTGCGCGTGCGCTGGTGTCGCGGCCGGACGTCGTGTTCGCGGACGAGCCGACCGGCAACCTGGACTCGCAGTCCGGTGCGGAGGTTCTGGGGTTCCTGCAGCGGTCCGCGCGTGAGTTCGGGCAGACGATCGTGATGGTCACGCACGACCCGAACGCCGCGTCGTACGCCGACCGCGTCATCTTCCTCAAGGACGGCCTCATCGTGCGCGAGCTGCTCTCGCCGTCGGCCGAGGAAGTTCTGGACACGATGAAGCACCTTGACGGTGTCGTGGTGCCGCATGTTTAAGGCCACTATCAAGAGCTTGCTGTCGCGCAAGCTCCGCTTGGTGCTGTCCGCGCTCGCGGTGGTGCTGGGCGTGATGTTCGTGTCCGGCTCGTTCGTGCTGACCGACACGCTGCAGCGGTCGTTCACCGACCTGTTCTCGTCGGCTTTCGCCAATGTGGACGTTTCGGTGTCGCCGAAGACGGAGAAGGGCAAGGAACCCCAGCCGATCACGCCGCAGGCCGTCGCCGACGTGAAGTCGGTGCCGGGCGTGGCATCGGCCGTCGGGGACGTGCAGGGCTCCGCGCGGCCGATCGGCAAGAACGGCAAGGTGATGACCACGTCCGGGGCGCCGCGGTTCGGCTCCAACTGGACGGGCACCGGTCAGGAGAAGATCCGGGAGGGCAGGGCACCGCAGGCCGACGACGAGGTCATCGTCGGCGCGTACCTCGCGTCGTCGGGTCAGTTCAAGGTGGGCGACGACATCGCGCTGCTCACGCTGGAACCCAAGAAGACCTTCAAGATCACCGGCATCTACGAGTACGCGGGCGGGCGCGACTCGCTGGGCGGCGAGCTGTCGGTGGCCTTCACCGAGCCGGTCGCGCAGCAGTTGTTGCTGGGCCGCAAGGACGCGTTCTCGTCGATCACCGTGACGGCGGCGAACGGCACGTCCGAGGACGCGCTGCGGGACGCCGTCGCGGCCAAGCTCGGCTCCGCCTACGAGGTGAAAACCGGTGCGGCACTGGCGAAGGAGCAGGCCGACCAGGTCAACGAAGGCCTGAAGTTCTTCAACTACGTGCTGCTCGGGTTCGCCGGCATCGCGTTGTTCGTCGGCATCTTCATCATCCTCAACACGTTCTCCATCATCGTCGCCCAGCGCACGCGTGAGCTCGCGCTGCTGCGGTCGATGGGTGCCTCGCGCGGCCAGGTCATCGGGTCCGTGGTGCTGGAGGCGTTCGTGATCGGCCTCATCGCGTCCGTCGTCGGTCTCGGGGCAGGGATCGGCATCGGCGCGTTGCTGGCGAAGATCTTCAGCTCGGTGGGCGGGACGAACCTCCAGCTCGCGGGCATCGGTGTGCCGATGTCCGCGGTGATCTCGTCGTTCGCGGTCGGCATCGTCGTCACGGTCGTCGCGGCGGTCATGCCGGCGCTGCGGGCGTCGCGGATCGCACCGGTCGCGGCGATGCGCGAGGCGGCGACGCCGGACCGGCCGCTGACGAAGGTCACGATCATCGGCGCCCTGGTGGCCGCCGCGGGTGGCACGGCGCTGGGCTTCGGGTTCAAGCAGGCGTCGCTGCCGTTGATCTTCGGCGGCATCCTGGTGGCGTTCGTGGGCGTGGCGCTGCTGACCCCGCTGCTGTCCAAGCCGATGGTGTCGCTGATCGGCCGCCTGCTGTCGTGGTCGATGCCGGGACTGCTGGGGCGCCGCAACTCCGCGCGCAACCCGCGCAGGACCGCGATCACCGCGGCCGCGCTGATGGTCGGCATCTCGCTGATCACCGGCGTGAGCGTGGTGCTGACGTCGGCGACCAAGTCGATCGAGAAGCTGGCCGCCGGCCAGATCCAGACCGACCTGATCATCTCCGGCGAGGGCCAGATGGAGGGCATGCCCGCGACGTTCAAGCCGGAGGTGCTGAAGAAGGTCGAGCAGACCGACGGCGTCAGCTCGGCGTTCGGCTGGTCGTCGGACGGCGTGCTGCAGGGCGAGGACCAGCTGTTCGCGGTCGCCGTCTCGGACGTGCCGGCGATGAAGCAGATGTTCGGCCTCAAGCCCCACTCCGGTGAGATCGCGCCGCTGCGCGACGACCAGCTGGCGTTGTCGGAGGCGCAGGCCGCGGAGAAGGGCTGGTCGCTCGGCACGAAGGTGACCCTGCAGCTGGCCAGGGCGAGTGAGCCCAAGACGTTCACCGTCGGGTTCATCTGGGCCAAGACGCAGGTGTTGCAGGGCGCGCTGGTGCTGCCGGCCTCCGCCGGGAAGGACTTCCGGTCCGACGGCATCGGCCAGGCGTTCCTGCAGGTGAAGCCGGGTGCGTCGGTGGCGGACGTGCAGAAGCGCGTCGAGCCGCTGTTCGCCGACAACCCGGAGATCTCCGTGCAGGACCGCAGCGCGTTCGTGAAGCAGACGACCTCGCAGTTCGACACGGTCCTGCTGATGATCCAGATCCTGCTGGCGCTGGCGATCCTGATCGCGGTCCTCGGCGTCATCAACACCCTGGCGCTGTCGGTGATCGAGCGGACCCGCGAGCTGGGTCTGCTGCGGGCCATCGGCATGCGGCGGGCGCAGGTGATGCGGATGATCACCGTCGAGTCGGTGGTGATCTCGGTGTTCGGCGCGGTGCTCGGCCTCGCGGTCGGTGTGGCGCTCGGGCTCGCGACCGTGCAGGCGTTGAAGGACCAGGGCATCACGGAGATCGGGTTCCCCTGGATGACCATGGTCCAGTACCTGGTGGTGGCCGCGGTCGTCGGTGTGATCGCGGCGATCCTGCCCGCGATCCGCGCGGCTCGGCTGAACGTGCTGGACGCGATCGCCTACGAGTGAGCGAGTACGAGTCGTGACCAGGTTTCCACCAGCCACGACTCGTACTCCTCGATCGTCTGCTCCGTCGTCCTGGTGAGCAGCAGGTAGGTCTCGGCCTGGCCGAGCACCGCCCCCGTCCGCGCGACCCAGTCGATGTTCTCGTTCGAGATCAGGCCGTCGGCGGCCAGCTTCCGGAAGAAGCCGCCGATGGCCTGGTGCGTCTGCGCACGAGCCGCCTGCGCGCGTTCCGCGATCTCCGGCTCGATCGCCTCGGCCTGTTGTGCCACTTGGAGAAGCGCCCCCGTGCGGGCCATCAGCTGCGCGCTGATCGAGGCCATGCGCGCGATGCGTTCCTCGACCGTCGGCGCGTTCATCGCCTTCTGGAACCAGTCCCGGTCGGGCACGGCCACGCGGTGGTAGTCCCCCGCGATCGCCACGTCGAGGCAGCGCTGCAGCAGCACCGCCTTGGTCGCGAACCGCACGTACACCGTGCGAGCCCCCACCCCCGCGTGTTTCGCCACGTCGGCGAGCGTCGTGGCGACGTAGCCGCGGTCGGTGAACAGCTCGGTGGCCGCCTCGATGATCCGGACCTCGGTGTCCGCCCGGCGCGCCGCTCGCAAATCCCTGTTGACGTCGTCTGGCACATGTTGCAGTCTAACTGCATACATGCAGTCTCACTGCAATCAGGGGTAACGATCATGAGCACACCGCTGCTGGACGGCATCCACCACTTGAAGCTGCCGGTGTCCGACCTGGAGAAGTCACTGGACTGGTACACGACGAACCTCGGCTACGAGCTGGCGGTGAACTTCGTCGAGCAGGGCGTGCGGATGGGCGTGTCCATGGACCACCCCCGCGGCGGACCGGAGCTCGCGCTGCGGCTCAACCCCGATCGCACGGCCGCCGCAGCGGGGTTCGACTACTTCGCCATCGGTGTGCCGGGTCAGGAGGCCATCGAGGGTCTCGCGGCACACCTCACCGAACACGGCGTCGACCACGCCGGAGTCCTCAGGACGCCGGTCGGCTGGGTGCTGCTGGGCGTGCACGACCCGGACGGCCACGAGCTCCGGTTCTACACCGTGCCGATCGAGCTGCCCGAGGGCTTGCCGCGTCCCTTCACCAGGGAGTCGTGACCGCGGGCGCGGTGCCGGGCCGTCGCACGCCGGCACCGCGCCCGACAGGGGTCAGGCGTGCGGACAGGTGTCGAGGTACGCCGAGATGAGCGTGTTCGGCGCGGGCGCCGGACACAGGAACTGGTCGTAGCGCAGGTCGTTGTCGACGAACCGCTTCAGCCACGACAGCGTGTACTTGCGGACCGTGACGTTGTCGCTGCGCGGATCGGAGTGGTCGCCGCCGCGCAGCTCGACGAAGGCCTTGTCGGGTGCGGCCGTGATCGAGTTGTAGAACGGCAGCGAGTGCTGCGAATCCGGGGCGGTGGGGTCGTTCTGGCCGCCGACCAGCATGGTGGGCACCCCGACGGTCGACCAGTTCTTGGTGGTGTGCCAGCCGGCCAGCGGGATCGAGGCCTGCAGGGCGGGACGCGTCGCGGCGGCGCGCAGGGCTCCGCCGCCACCCATGGAGTGGCCCATCACGGCGAGGCGCGAGGCGTCGACGCGCGGGTTGGTGCGGACGACGTGGTCGAGCGCCGCGAGCAGCTGGCGGCCGCGGCTGTCGGGGTCGTCCCAGCCGGACAGCGTGTTGATGGTGATCACCACGAACCCGTAGGACGCGAGCCGCGGACCGAAGTGCGCGACGGACGTCTGGGTGGCGGTGAAACCGGGTGAGATGGCGACAGCACCGAACGTGAGGTCACTGGTCGGCGTGTAGACGGTGCCGCCGCCGAAGTTCGACTGGCGGGCGACGGTGGCCGACGTGACGGCGAAGGTGCCACGAGCGGCCTCGACCGATGCGGCCGTGGGAGCCGGGCCGCGTTCGTAGGGGTTGGCCGCCGCGTTCGCGGTGGCCGGGACGAGTGTCAGGACGAGCGCCGCAAGCACGGCTTTGATGCGCACGACGATGTCACCTCAATTGGTTGCAGGGGTACCAATTTGCGACAGCTCCCCAACGCTACCGCTCAGTAGCCAATTCGGCTTTCGGCCACATGGATGGTTGCGGAAACGTTTCGACGCCGTTCCAACGGACGTCACCGGCCCGTCCCCGGTCACCGAGCGCAGCCGATCGCCGAATTGTCGTCCGATGGAGTCGCTGAAGAAGCGGTATGCGGCGAATCGGATGGCGCACAAGGGTGATCGCGTGCCCACTCGGAGACAGTTCCTCGTTCTGAGCTCGACGGTGGCGTTGACCGGTCTGCTGTCCGAGACTCCCGCGTCCGCCGCCGAAGCCGCGCAACCGTACGCGTCGTACTGGCACCCGGCCACGATCCTCGACTGGGATCCGTCGACCGACCGGGACGCGCGGTACAACCGCAGCACGGTGCCGCTGGCGCGACGGGTCGTCCCGGCACGTCCGGCCAACCCGCACGCCCACGCCGGTGAAGCGCGCGTGCAGGCGTTGGTGGCGTACGCGCCGACGAGCAACAACCCGTCGCAGGGCTCGCTCGACATGAACTACTACGCCACGAACTACTGGCAGTACATCGACGAACTGGTGTTCTGGGGCGGTTCCGCGTCGGAGGGCCTGATCCTCGCGCCGAACCCGACCGTCACCGATGCCGCGCACCGCAACGGTGTCCGCGTGATCGGCAACGTGTTCCTGCCGCCCACCGCCTACGGCGGCCAGATCCAGTGGGTCCGCGACTTCGTCCGGCGCGAGGGCGACAGGTTCCCGGTGGCGGACAAGATGATCCAGGTCGCGCGGCACCACGGGTTCGACGGCTGGTTCCTCAACCAGGAGACCGCCGGCGGCGACACCCGGCTCGCGAACGACATGCGCGACTTCATCGTCTACTTGCGCAGGAGCGGGCTGCGGGTCATCTGGTACGACGCGATGACCGACTCCGGCAGCGTCTCGTGGCAGAACGCCCTGACCGCGCGGAACAAGATGTTCTTCGAGCAGTCCGACGAGATGTTCCTGAACTTCTGGTGGAGCACGCAGGGCCTCGCGAACTCGGCGGCACTGGCCGGGCAGATGGGCCGCAGCCCGTACGACCTCGCGTCCGGTGTGGACGTCGAGGCGAACGGCTACAACACGAGCGTCGGCTGGGCCTCGGTCTTCCCCGAGGGCAAACCGCACGTCACGTCGCTCGGCTTCTACCGTCCCGAGTGGACGTTCAAGTCGTCGACCGGTCCCGCCGACTTCTACGCGCGGGACAACAGGTTCTGGGTCGGACCGAACGGCGACCCGTCCAACACCACGTCGACGGCGAGCTGGAAGGGCATCGCGCACCACATCACCGAGCTGACGCCGATCACCTCGCTGCCGTTCGTGACGAACTTCAACACCGGGCACGGCAGGAAGTTCGCGGTCAACGGCACCGTGCGGTCCTCCCAGGCGTGGAACAACCTCTCGCTGCAGGACGTGCTGCCGACGTGGCGGTGGAGCGTCACCGGCGCCGGGACGAAGGTCGTGCCGTCACTCGACTGGGACGACCCGTACGACGGCGGGACGGCGCTCAAGATCACCGGAACACCGGTGTCCGCCAACGACGTCCGGTTGTTCGCGACGTCGTTGCGGCTGACCGGGAACAGCCAGTTCGAGATCGTGCACCGCACCGGCACCGGGCCCTCGCGGCTGCAGGCCGTGCTGCGGATCGGCAGCGCCGAGAAGGTCCTGGACCTCGGTGGCGTCTCCGGGGCGTGGCGGCGCAGCGTGTTCCCGCTCGGCGAGCACTCCGGCGCGACGCTGACGGAGATCGCGCTGCGGGTCCTGCCCGGCGGCCCGATCACCGCTCTGATCGGCCGGATCGGTGTGACTGACCCGGTCATGACCCCGCCGACGGCACCGGCGAACGTCCAGGTCGTGCAGGTGAGCCGCACCAACGCCACGACGGTGTCGGCACGGCTCACCTGGACGCGCTCGCCCGGTTCCGTCCGGCAGTACCGCGTCTACCAGGGGACGGGTGCCGGGCGCATCTTCCTCGGCGGCACGACGAACGACGCGTACTTCGTGCCCGCGATCCCGCTGGCCGCGGGGGAAACCGCGCAGATCGAGATCGAGGCGGTCAGCGAGGCGTTCGACGTCTCAGCGCCGGCCGGGGTCCCGATCACTGGTACACCCTGACGTAGTCGAGCACCATGTCCTGCGGCAGCTGCGTCCCCGGTCCCGGCGGGCCGGGGAAGTCGCCGCCCACCGCGTTGTTGATGATGATGAAGAACGGGTGGTCGTAGACCCACGGTCCGCGTGTCGACTCCAGCTGGTTCCTGTCGACGGTGAAGAAGCGGTTCCCGTCGACGCTGAACGTCATGTGGCTGGAGTCCCACTCGACCGCGAACGTGCGGAACGCCGACCCCGCCGCTGTGCTGAGGTCGAGCGGCTGCCCGAACCCGCCCGCGCCGTTGTAGGCGGGCGCGTGCAGCGTCGAGTACACCCGGTTCGGTTCGCGGCCGACGTGCTCCATGACGTCGATCTCGCCGCAGTTCGGCCACGGCGTGCGCTGGTCGAAGAAGTCCGCGCCCAGCAACCAGAACGCAGGCCACAGCCCCTGCGTCGTCGACACCTTGACGCGTGCCTCGACCCGGCCGTAGGTGAAGCTGAACCTGCCGTGCGTGTTGAGCCGCGCCGACGTGTACTGGCACGTCGTGCTGCCGCTGATCGGATCCCGTGGGCACGTGCTGCCCGGCGTGACCTCCCTGCGCGCCTGCAGCACCAGGTTGCCGTTGCCGTCGTGCCGGGCGTTGTTGTTGTTCGTGTAGTACTGCAGCTCGTTGTTCACGCCCGGCCCGGTCTCCGCCTGCCACTTCGAGGCGTCCGGCCCGGTGCCCGCGGGAGCGTTGAACTCGTCGGCCCACACGAGCCGGCCGGGGAACGACGGGTCCGGTGGCAGCGGCGGAGCGGGTGTGGGGTTGCCTCCGGTGCCGTAGACCTGGAACTCCCACAGCGAGTAGCCGTAGCCGTTCGACCTCGCCGTGCCGAACATCCTGACGTACCGGCCCTGGCCGCTGACCGTCAGCGTCTCCTTGAAACCGCGGCCCGTCGTCGTCGAGTAGATCTCGCGCCAGTTCGCGTTGTCGTCGGACACTTCGAGTTTGTAAGCCGTCGCGAAGGCCGGGTCCCACTGCAGCACGACCTTCGAGATCCTCGCCGGTGCTCCCAGGTCGACGGAGATCCAGCCGGGATCGACCCAGCCGGTCGTCGCACTGGTCGCCCAGCGGGTGGCGGGATCGCGGTCGAACGCCTTGGCCGGGACGCACTGCCCGCAGTTCGCGTCGTCCTGGAACGTCGACGCCGCGCCCTGTTTGCCGTACGAGAGCAGGGTTTCCGCGGTTCCGGTGTCGCGCGTGCCGAACACCTGGAACTCCCACAGCGAGTAACCCCACTGGGTGGCGCGTTCGGTCAGGTCGAGCCGGACGTACCTGCCGGTGCCGTTGACGGTGAGTGTCTGCGTGCCGCCCGGCCCGGTCGCGGTGCTGTACAAATCGTTCCAGGTGTTGCCGTCCGGAGAGATCCTGAGGCTGAACGCCTTGGCGTGCGCGGTTTCCCACGCGAGCGTCACCTGGTCGACCTTCGCCGTCGTGCCGAGATCCATCTGGATCCATTGCGGGTCGCCGAACTCGCTCGACCAGCGGGTGCCCAGGTCGCCGTCCACCGCCGCGGCCGGGGTGAAAGCAGCGTTCTCACTGCTGGAGGCCGTGACGGGACGGCCTTGCGAGAGCAGCGGACCGGCGGCAGCCGCGTGGACCGGGACGAGCAGGGAGGCCGCGACCAGTGCCGCGGCGGCGAGCGGGAGTCTTCCTCGTTGAAGCCTGCCTGACATGGATGCTCCTAGGACGGAGAACGGGACCGTGAGAGCGCCCTGGAGGATTCCGAGCGTCGGCGCAGCGGGCAGGCGATGTCAAGAAAACCGGTACTACTGAACATTTCTTGCGGATTGACGCCCCCAGACGACTGGGCCATGCTCGACTGACGTGAGAGCGCTCTCCTAACCGCCCGCCCCCTGCAGCGGAGAGGAGGCTTCAATGAAGAAGCCCTTGTCCCAGCTGGCCGCCGTCCTCGCGCTGGCCGCCGGCGTGCTCAGCGTTCCCGTTACCGCGCAAGGAGAACCCGTCCGCGTCGCCGAGTTCGTCGCGGACTGTCAACTCAGTCACCGCCTTCCCGACGACCCGATCGTCCTGCCGAACCTGGCCGGTGCCTCGCACTTCCACGACTTCTTCGGCAACCACTCGACGAACGCCCGCTCGACCCTGCAGTCGCTGGAGGGGCAGACCGGAAACTGCAACCCGGCCGCGGACATCTCCTCGTACTGGGTTCCGACCATGTACCGCAACGACACCGCGATCGCCCCGACCGGCATCACCTTCTACTACCTCGGTGAGGGCGTGAACAACCCGGCGGCGATCCAGCCGACGCCGTACGGGCTGAAGATCGTGGCGGGCAACGCCAAGGCCACCGGCGACCACGACAGCATCGCGCGCTGGTCGTGCCTGCACGCGGGTCACGTCAACCCGTCGAAGAACTTCGTGGAATGCCCGGCGGGCACGATGCTGGAGACCTACCTGGACTTCCCGCAGTGCTGGGACGGCCGCAACCTCGACTCCGCCGACCACAAGTCGCACATGTCCTACCCTGTCGCGGGCGGATGTCCTGCCACGCACCCGGTTCCGGTGCCGAAGCTGCGGATGGTGCTGCGGTATCCGGTCAACGGCAGCACGGCCGGGGTCAGGCTCTCGTCCGGCACCGGGCAGACGATGCACGGCGACTTCTTCAACGTGTGGCCGCGTGCCGAGATGGAACGCCGCGTCCGCAACTGCATCAACGTGGTGATGAAATGCGATCACGCCGGCAACCACGGCTGATCGTGCTCCTGCTGGCAGGCGTCCTCCTCTCGGCCTGCCAGCAGGAACCACCACCACCTCAGAACACTTACGGCACAACGGAACGCGCGTTCGTCGAACTGGCGATCGCGACCGACGAGCAGGCGTTGAAACTCGTGGAGCTCGCCGGAAAGCCCGAGCTGGTGGAGAACCGCCTGGCCGAGCTCGCGGAGTTGCGGAAGCTGCTCGACGCGCCGTACGTGAACAACCACGCCGGCCACGACATGCCCGGCATGCCGACGGATGCGGAGATCCAGCTGGCGGCGACCGATCCGGACGCGCTCGAGCAGTTCGTCCACGCGCATCTCACCGAGTCGCTGGAGGTGCTGCGCTCGGCGGGACCCGCGATCACCCACCCGCCGACCGCCGAGGTGGTCGAGCTGATGGAGCGCCACCGCACGGCCGAGCTGGCCGTCAGGTAGTGCGCAGCCGGATCGGCATGTCCCTGGCGACGGCCCACGTCCCCGCCAGCGCGATCAGGAACGCCAGCACCGACACGGCGTGCCAGCCGGAGCCGAGCAGCACCGGCACGTTGCGGATGAACGGCAGGTTCCCCGATCCCGGGATCCCCGCCGTCGTGACGACCGCCAGCGCGAGCCCGACCGGCACCGAGAAGATGCCGCCCGCACCGAACCGGTCGAACGCCGCCGCGCAGAACATCCCGACCGCGCACCAGACCAGGAACATCAGGAAGTACGCGAGCGGTGTGCCGTGCTCGTCCGCACGCCAGTCCATCACCGCGTAGATCCCGCCCTCGACCACGAACCCGAGCCACGCGACCAAGGCCATCGCCAGCGCGAGCACCACCGAGAACCCCGATGCGGCAACGAGGAACTCGCGGCGGGTGCGGCCGTGCGCGACCGCGATCGGCAGCAGGTTGTGGATCACGTAGACGCCGACCCAGAGCAGGAACCAGCGCGCGATCTGCGACGTGACGACGTTCCACGCGCTGATCTCGACACCGCGGAACGCCGAGACGATGAACGTGACCACGACGGCGAACGCGAACACGCCCGCCGCCACCAGCGCGCTGTACGCGGTCAGCGTCTTCGCCAGGACCCGGAAGATCTTCACCGCTTGCCTCCCACCGGTTCGGTGAGGTGGACGAACAGGTCCTGCAACGCGATCGGGCCGAGCTCCAGCCCGAGCTGACGCGCGCGGATCAGCTGCTCGTCGTCCAGGCTCCCGTAGACCATCGCGGCCTTGGTGCGCCCCAACGACCTCTCGCTCAGCACGGTCAGCCCGGCGGTGAACTCGTCGACGTCGGCGGCGTTGCCCGTGACCTCGGTGCCGCGCGAGCGCAGCACGTCCGCCTCCTCCTGCAGCACCAGCCGGCCGTTGTCGATGATCACGACCTCCTCCAGCAGTGAGGCCAGCTCCTCGATGAGGTGGGTGGAGATGATGATCGTGCGCGGGTGGGCCATGAAGTCGTTGAGCAGGGCGTCGTAGAACGCGTACCGGGTTGGCGTGTCCATGCCGAGGTGCGACTCGTCGAGCATCGTGAGCGGCGAGCGGCTGGCGAGCGCGATCACGACGCCCAGCGCGGACCGCTGCCCCAGCGACAGCTCGCCGACCTTGGTCTTCAGCGGGATCTTGAACAGCTCGACCAGGTCGAGCGCGTACGCGTTGTCCCACGTGTCGCGCCAAGCCGCGCCGTACTCCAGCACGTAGGAGACCTTGTCGCCCTTGTCCGCGGCGTCGGCGCTGTGGCGCACCAGGCACACCTTCCCCATCGCGGCGGCGTTCTCGAAGACCGGCTCACCGTCGAGCCGCACGGAACCGATCGGCCTGCGGTACCCGGCGAGCGCCGACATCAGGCTGGTCTTGCCGGAGCCGTTGCGCCCGAGCAGGCCGTAAATCTTGTTTCCCGACAACGAAAAGCTCATGTCGTCGATGGCGGTGACGTCCCCGTAACGCACCGTCAAGCCCTGCACGTCGACGCGCATCACACGGCCCCCTTCTCGTGCTGCTCGATGCGGCGGATGACGTCGGCGAGCGGAATGCCGATGGCCCGCGCCTCCGCGACCATCGGGTCCACGACCTCGCCGAAGAAGGTCTCCCTCCCCTGTGCCCGCAGCATGTCGCGAGCCTGCGCGCTCACGAACATCCCGATCCCCCTCTTCTTGTAGAGCACCTTCTCGTCCACGAGCTGCTGAAACGCCTTCGCCGCGGTCGCCGGGTTGATCCGGTAGTAGGCGGCGTACTGGTTGGTCGACATGACCTGCTCGTCCGCCTTCAACGCACCGCTGAGCACGTCCGCCTTGATCCGGTCGGCGATCTGGCGGTAGATCGGGCTCCGGTCGTCGAACATCGCTACTTCCTTGGTTCGTTACTCATGTAATGAACCATAGCAGTAGCGGCGTAGGATTGGCACGTGGTCGGGGTCGCGATCCTGTGCGCGGTGCTCGCCGCCGGGTGCAGCGCGCTCGGCGCGATGTGGCAGCACGCCGGTGTGCGGGAAGTACCCGGCCTGAAGCTGACCTCGGCGTACCGGCTGATGTCGTCACGCCGGTGGGTCTACGGGTTCCTGATCCTGCTGGCGTGCGCGGTCCTGCAGGTCCTCGCACTGGCTCTCGCACCCGTTTCCGTGGTGGCTCCGTTGAACGCGCTGGCCATCCCGATCATCGCGGTGGCGCGGGCGCGGAGGATCACCGGACTGCTCGCGGTGGCGGTGCTGGTCGCCACCGCCGGCATCGTGGTGTTCGTGTCGATCACAGCGGGCGAGGCCGTGCCGACCGAGGTGTCGGCGAAGGTCGCGTTGCAGGCCGGGCAACTCGTGCTCGCGGGAGTGCTCGTCTGCACGGTGGTGGCGACCTTCCAGACAGGGGCGGTCCGCGCGCTGGCTCTCGCCGTGGGCGCCGGGATCGCGTACGGGCTCGTCGCCGTGCTGGTCCGCGACGTCACGACCACGCTGCCGCGGATCGAGTGGCTCTCGTTGACCGGACTGGCCGTGGCCTTCCTCGTGGGGGCCTGGTTCATCCAGCTCGGGTACGCCGCGGGGCCGCCGGACGTCGTCGTGGCCGGGCAGACCGTCGTGAACCCGATCGTGGCGGCGTGGATCGGCATCAAGCTGCTCGGCGAGGGCACCGGCATGAGCGGGCTCACCCAGGCAGGTCTCGTGATCAGCGCGATCGGCGCGGTGACCGGCACCGTCGTGCTGGCGCACTACCACCGTGTCAGGGTGGAGGCATGACATTCGTCGTCACGGGTGGCACCGGCTCGCTGGGCAGGCATGTCGTCGCCGCGTTGCCGGGCGCGAAGGCCGTCTCGCGGTCCACTGGCACGGATCTGTTGCGCGGCACGGGTTTGAGTGCACTGCGCGCGGACGTTGTGGTGCATTGCGCCACGTCGTTCCGCCGCGAGGTCGACATGGCACGGGCGGTGCTGTCGGCCAGGCCCGCGCACCTCGTCTACATCTCGATCGTCGGCTGCGACCGCGTCCCGCTCCCGTACTACAAGCAGAAGCACGCGGCCGAGCGCCTGATCGCCGGCTCCGGTGTGCCGCACACGATCCTGCGCGCCACGCAGTTCCACTCGTTGCTGCGCCGCATGTTCGACAGCACGTCGAAGCTGCCGCTGATGCTCGTGCCGGGCTTCGCGTTCCAGCCGGTCGACGAGGCCGAGGTCGGCGTGGAACTGGCCTCGCTCGCCCAGGCGGCGCCGTCCGGCATCGCACCGGAGATGGGCGGCCCCGAGATCCGTGAGGCCGTCGACTTCGCACGGATGTACCTGGCCGCAACGGGAAAGAAGCGCACACTGGTGCCGTTGAAGGTGCCGGGAGCGACGTACCGCGCCTACCGCGCGGGCGGGAACCTGACTCCCGGCCGCGCGGTGGGCGAGCGGACGTTCGCGGACTACCTCAGCGGATAGAGGCGGGACGCAGGTCGGTCCAGTTCTCCTCCACGTACGCCAGGCAGGCGTCGCGGCTGTCCTCGCCGAAGACCTTGGTCCACCCGGCGGGCACCTCCGCGAACGTCGGCCACAGCGAGTGCTGCTGTTCGTCGTTGACGAGCACGAAGAACCGGCCCTGCGGGTCCTCGAACGGGTTGGTCATGACTCTCCTCGATCCTTTCGTGCTACCCCACGTGTGCCGCGAGCTCCGGCACGGGTTCGGTGGTCGTCCGCGGCCTGCGCAGGACGGACTCGAGAATCTCCCCGACCCGCACCGCGGTGTTCGAGAGCAGCGACGACGTGATGCCGTGGGTGTGTTCCGTCCCGCCCTGCAGGTAGATCCCGCCGCGGATCTCGTCGGTCGTGACGACCCGGTAGTCGCGCGTGACCCGCAACCGGCCGTGCTCGTCGCGCTCGCAGTGGTCGGCGAGATCGCCGAGCAGCCTGACCGGGTTCGCCGGCCGGTACCCGGTCGCGTACACGATGACGTCCGCGTCGATCGGCAGCCTCCCGCCGTCGGCGAGCGACTCGATCACGCACTTGCCGTCGGCGTTCACGTCGGTGAGCCGCGAGGTGTTGTGCAGCAACAACCTCTGCCTGCCGACGACCTTCTCCCGGTAGACCCGCCGGTACAGCTCCTCGATCAGGTCGTGGTCGACCACGCCGTAGTTGGTGTTGGCGTGGTAGCCCATCAGCCGCTGCTTGACGTCCTCCGGCGCCCGGTAGAACTCGTCGACCGCCTCCGGGTCGAAGATCCGGTTCGCGAACGAGCTGTCGTCGGCGGGGCTGTACCCGTAGCGGGCGAAGACCCCGTGCACCTCGGCCTCTGGGAACCGGTCGTGGAAGAACGCCACGGCCTCGGCCGCGCTCTGGCCCGCACCCACGACGACGACGTGCCGCGGGTTTTCGAGGGTGCCGACCTTGTGCAGCAGGTCGCGGTTGTGCCAGATCCGCTCGCCCGCCTCGACGCCGTCCGGCAGGCACGCCTCAAGGCCGGTCGCCAGCACCACGTTGCGCGTCCTGACCAGCTCGTCGCCGACGGCGATCTCGAACCCGTCGCCGTCGGCGCGGATTCCCTGCACCTCGGCGCCGTACGACACGTGGTGCGCGACCCTTTCGGCCGCCCACTCGAAGTAGTCGTGGAACTCCTTGCGCAACGGGAAGAGGTTCTTGTGGTTGACGAAGTCGATCAGCCGGCCGCGGTCGCGCAGGTAGCACAGGAAGCTGTAGCTGCTCGTGGGATTGCGCAGCGTCACCAGGTCCTTGAGGAACGACACCTGCATGGTGGCGTCCTCCAGCAGCATCCCCCGGTGCCAGCCGAACTTCGGCTGCCGCTCGAAGAAGCGCGCCCGGACGGGCCGCGAGTGTTCTTCCACCGCGATCGCGAGAGCGAGGTTGGACGGGCCGAAACCGATTCCGGCCAGGTCTAACACCGGGTTCATCGCGATCCTCCTGGCACCCTGGGCGTCGTAAAGTAACCCTAACTTAACTAAGGCATACCTTAGCTAGTGCATTCGGACGTGATCTACGCCGCTGGCGGGTGACTTGACCGGAACTCAAGGGCTGACGATCAGGCGCGTGGTGGCGAGCAGAGCGCTCGCGGTCAGCCCGAACATGGCGTGGAAGCTGTCGCTGAAGTGGCTCGGCGAGGCGAACCCCGCCTCGGCGGACGCCCTGGTCAGGTCCGCGCCCCTGCTGACGGCGCCCGCGACGTGCACCATCCGCGCCCACAACCGGTACCGGCGAAAACTCGTGCCCGCGCCGGCCGGGAAGAGGTGCAGGAACCGGGAGGTCGACAGGCCGACCCCGGCGGCGACCTGTGCGGCGTTCAGGCCGGGGTCCGACCGCAGGAGCGCGATCGCGGTGCGGATCCGGTCGTCCGCGGTGTCGGTCAGGCCCGGTTCGAGGTAGAGGAACAGCATCCGGCCGTCCGAGATGACCTGGTGTCTCGTTCGCGCGGGGATCAGCACCCCGCGGACGTCGCGTTCGCCGTCGCCGGTGCGGAGGGTGAACGGGCCGTCGACGCCGTAGGCGAAGCAGTCCACCGAGCCGGAGTGGGCGTCCAGCTTCAGCGACGGCCCCAGGTAGGCGGCGTGACCGAGCCGGACCCAGATCGTCGCCCGGCAGCACGTTTCCGGAAGCGCGGACTCCTCCACGCCGCCGATGATTCCACGGTGCAGACCACGATCATCGTCATCACCGCGGTGTTCTTCCTCGGCATGGGCGTCTACGCGCTCGCCGCCCCCGCCGCACTCGCCCGGCCGTTCCGCATCGTCGTGGACACACCGGAAAGCCGGTCCGAGATCCGCGCGGTGTACGGCGGGTTCGGCATCGCGATCGCCGCGGTGCTGACCGCCGCGGCCCTCGGCACCGGCGGCATCCGGACGGGCGTGGTCGTCACGGTCGGCGCGGCGCTGGCGGGGATGGCCCTGGGCCGCCTGATCTCCAGGCTGGCCGACAGGGCCACGCCGTTCTACCCGATCTGGTTCTACTTCTGGGTGGAGGCGGTCACCGCCGCGCTGCTGTTCAGCTCCGCGATCTGGTGATCAGGTCGCGGAACCACTGCGCGCTCTGCTTCAGGGTGCGCTGCTGGGTGTCGTAGTCGACGCGGACGATGCCGAACCGCTTGTCGTACCCGTACCCCCACTCGAAGTTGTCCATCAACGACCAGGCGAAATACCCGCGCACGTCGGCACCGGCCCGCACGGCCTCAGCCACCGCCTCGACGTGCGCGGCCAGGTAGGCGACCCGGTCGAGGTCCGCGACGAACCCGTCCTCGTCGGCGGTGTCGTCGAACGCGGCGCCGTTCTCGGTGATCACCATCGGCACGCCGTAGTCCTGCTGGAGTCTGACCAGCAGCTGCGTGAGGCCGGACGGCACGATCTCCCAGCCCATCGCGGTGACCGGCCTGCCCTGCGGCACCACCTCGGGTGCCGCAGGGTCGTCAGTCGCCTTGAAGACGTGCGACGTGTAGTAGTTGACGCCCAGCACGTCCAGCGGCGTCGAGATGATCTCCAGATCGCCGTAGCGGGCCGGGATCTTCGCACCGCGTGCGGCGATGTCGGCCAGCACGTCCTCCGGATAACGCCCGTGCACCAGCGGGTCCAGGTAGATCCGGGTGCCCAGGCCGTCGGCGCGGCGGGCCGCGTCCACGTCGCGCGGGTCGTCGGAGGCGGGCGACGAGACGCCCATGTTCAACGTGATGCCGAGGGACCGCACGCCCCGCGTGCGCAGTTCCTGGGACGCCAGGCCGTGAGCCAGCAGCAGGTGGTGGACGGCGCGCACGGCCTCGCCGAAGTTCTTGCGACCCGGCGCGTGGCGGCCCGTGTCGTAGCCGAGCATCGCCGAGCACCACGGCTCGTTCAGCGTCGTCCACGTCGGCACGCGGTCGCCCAGCGCGTCGTGCACCAGGCCCGCGTACTCGGCGAAGCGGTAGGCGGTGTCGCGGTGCGGCCAGCCGCCCGCGTCCTCCAGCTCCTGCGGCAGGTCCCAGTGGTAGAGCGTGAGCCAGGGCTCGACGCCCTTCTCCAGCAGCTCGTCGACGAGGCGGGAGTAGAAGTCGACGCCCTTGGGGTTCACCGGGCCGCGGCCGCCCGGCTGGACGCGCGGCCACGACACGGAGAAGCGGTACTTGTCGACGCCCAGGCGCGCGATCATCGCCACGTCTGCCGGCATGCGGTGGTAGTGGTCGCAGGCGACGTCGCCGGTCTCGCCGTTCTCGACAGCGCCGGGACGACGGCAGAAGATGTCCCAGATGGACAGTGTGCGGCCGTCCTCGTCGTACGCGCCCTCGATCTGGTACGCCGACGTGGCGACGCCCCAGAAGAAGCCGGCCGGCAACCCCTCAGACATGCACTTCCTCCAACCAGCACGCCACTCGGCGGCGTTCGTCGACCGAATCCAGCGACGGCATCCGCTCGCCGCACACGTCCATCGCCTGCGGGCACCGCGGGTGGAACGGGCAGCCGGTGGGCATCGAACGCAGGTCCGGCGGCGAGCCGGGGATGCCGCGCAGCTCTCGGCGAGGACCGCGCAACGCCGGGAAGGAGCCCAGCAGGCCCTGGCTGTACGGGTGCTTGGCGGCGCGGTAGATCTCCGCCGCCGGTGCCTCCTCCACGACGCGGCCGCCGTACATGATCGCGATGCGGTCGGAGAACTCGACCAGCAGCGAAATGTCGTGGGTGATGAAGATGATCGAGAAGCCGAGCGTCTCGCGCAGCCTCATCATCTGGCCGAGGATCTGCCGCTGCACCACCACGTCCAGCGCCGTCGTGGGCTCGTCCATGATCACGATCTCGGGTTCCAGCGCGAGGGCCATCGCGATCATCACGCGCTGCCGCATGCCGCCGGAGAGCTGGTGCGGGTACGCCGAGAGCCGGTCGATCGGGATGCCGACGAGCGACAGGAGTTCGCGACCCCGGTTCGTCCGTTCCTGACGGGTCAGCCCTGGCCGGTGCGCCCGCAGCACGTCGTCGATCTGCGCGCCGACCGAGATGACCGGGTTCAGGGCGTTCATCGCGCCCTGGAACACGATTGCGATCTCGCTCCAGCGCAGCGCCCGGAGTTGCTTCTCGGTCAGCGCCAGCAGGTCGTGGCCCTTGAACCGCACCTCGCCGGACGGCACCCGTCCCGGTGGCTGGAGCAGCCTGGTCGCGGCATAGGCCAAAGTGGACTTGCCGCTGCCGCTCTCCCCCGCCAGGCCGAGGACCTCTCCTGCTTCCAGCGTCAGGGAGACGTCGTGCACGGCCCGCAGCGAGCCGTAGTCGACCGAGAGGTCGCGGATCTCCAGCACCGGGCTCATGCGCGCACCTTCCGCAGCCGGGGATTCGCGTACTCGTCGATCCCGAAGTTGATCAGCGCCAGCGCCGTGCCCAGCAACGCGATGCACAGGCCGGCGGGGACGAACCACCACCACGCGCCCTGGCCGAGCGCCTGGTTGCTCTGCGCCCAGAACAGGATGGTTCCCCAGTTCCAGGTCGACAGCGACACGACACCGACGAACGACAGCGTGATCTGCAGCATCACCGCGAAGATCACCGTGCCGACGAACCCGGACGCGATCACCGCCATCAGGTTCGGCAGCACCTCGAACACGATGATCCGCCAGGTGCGCTCACCAGACGCCCGTGCGGCCTCCACGAAGTCGCGGCGACGCAACGACAACGTTTGCGCACGCAGCACCCGCGCACCCCACGCCCACGCGGTCAGGCTGATCACCGCCGCGATCAGCACGGTGTCCGCGGACGGCAGCATCGACGCCACGATGATGATCAGCGGCAGCGCCGGGATCACCAGGAAGACGTTCGACAGCGCGGACAACGCCTCGTCGGCCGCGCCACCGAGGAACCCGGCGGTCACACCGACCAAAATGGACAGGAACGTCGCCAGCACACCGCAGACGAGCCCGACGACCATCACTCCCCTGGTGCCCACGAGCACCTGCGAGAAGATGTCCTGGCCGGTCATCGTCGTGCCGAACCAGTGCGCGCCCGACGGCGGCGACAACAGGTCGTCGCTCATCGCCGACGGGTCGTAGGGCGCGATCCAGTCGCCGATCACCGCGATGAGCGTGAAGAAGGCCAGGATGCCGAGGCCCAGCTTGGTCTTGAAGTTCATCGCGGTCTCAGCCCTCCCGCCGGGTGCGCGGGTCGAGCAGCAGGTAGCCGACGTCCGCGAGCAGGTTCGCCACCAGCACCGCCAGCGTGATCACCAGGAACACCCCCTGCATCAGCGGGTAGTCCTTCGCACCGATGCCCTGGAACAGCACGTAGCCGAGGCCCGGATAGGAGAACACCATCTCCACCAGCAGCGCGCCGCCGACGATGAAACCCAGCGAGAGCGCGAAACCGGAGATCGACGGCAGCACGGCGTTGCGCGCGGCGTAGGCGAACATGATCCGCTTTTCCGACAGGCCCTTGGCCCGCGCGACCAGCACGTAGTCCTCCGCGGTGACGGTCACCATCATGTTGCGCATGCCGAGGATCCAGCCGGCCACCGAGCTCACGACGATCGTGATGCCGGGCAGCACGGCGTGCTCCAGGACGCTGCCGACGAACTCGCCCGACCACTCCGGCACCAGACCCGCCGCGTACCCGCCGGACGCCGGCAGCAGCGGGAACGTCACGGAGAACACCGAGATCGCGATCAGCCCGAGCCAGAAGTACGGGATCGACGACAGGAACGTCGTCACCGGGATCAGCGTGTCCATCCACGAACCGCGCTTCCAGCCCGCGTAGACGCCCATGAGCGTGCCCAGCAGGAACGCGATGATCGTCGTGACGCCGATCAGGCCTAGCGTCCACGGCAGTGACTGCGAGAGCACGTCGGCGACCGGCGTCGGGAAGAACGTGAACGACAGCCCGAGGTCACCGCGCAGCAGCGCACCCCAGTAGTCGACGTACTGCTCCCAGATCGACTTCTTCTCGTCCAGCCCGAACAGGACGTACAGCGACGCCATCGCGTCGCTGTTGAGCCGCCCGCCGAGCTTGGTGATCATCGCCTGCACCGGGTCGCCAGGCAGCAGGCGCGGCAGCAGGAAGTTCGCTGTGATCGCCGCCCACAGCGTGATCAGGTAGAACAGCGCGCGCCGCAGCAGGAACGTCATGCCGCTGACCCCACAGTCTCCACGTAGAGCCAGCACGCCGCCCAGTGGCCGTCGCCGACGTCCGACCGGGGTGGCGCGTCGGTCCAGCAGCGTGCCTGGGCCTTCGGGCAGCGCGCCGCGAACTGGCAGCCCGCCGACACCGCGGCGACCTCCTCGACCGGCGCGTCCAGCGCGACCACCGACCGTTCCGGATCGGGCGCGGACTCGATCAGCAGCTGCGTGTACGGGTGCGCGGGCTGCTGCGTCACGGACTCGCTGTCGCCGCCCTCGACGATCTGCCCGCCGTACATCACGAACGTCTCGTCGGCGAAGTACCGCGCCGACGCGATGTCGTGCGTGATGTAGAGGACGGCGAGTTTGAGCCGTTCTTTCAGGTCCAGCAACAGGTTCAGCACACCGAGCCGGATCGAGACGTCCAACATGGACACCGGCTCGTCGGCGAGCAGCACCTCGGGGTGGGCCGCAAGCGCCCGCGCGATGGCGACGCGCTGCCTCTGGCCGCCCGAGAGCTCGTGCGGGTAGCGGCTCAGGAAGTCCGCGGGCAGCTGCACCCGCTCCATGAGCTCCTCCGGCGTCTCCGGCCGTTTGTGGATCTTCAGCGGGCGGGTGAGGTGGTAGCGGATCGTGTGGATCGGGTTGAGCGAGGCGAACGGGTCCTGGAACACCATCTGGACCTTGCGCCGGTACTCCCGGACCTGTCGCACCTTCCTGCCGTCCAGCAGGATCTCCCCCTCGGTGGGCTGCACCAGCCGCGCCAGCAGCTTCGCCACCGTCGACTTGCCCGACCCCGACTCGCCGACGAGAGCGGTCACGCGCCCGCGGCGCAGGACGAGGGAGACGTCCTGCACCGCGCGCACGCGCTTGTAGGTCTTGACCAGACCCTTCGCTTCCAGCGCAACCTCATTCATGTCAGGCGGCCGGCCTCAGCTTCATGACGATCTGCAGCGCGTTCGGCAGCGTGGCCTGCGGCGGACCGTACGGGTCCTCCTCCGACGGCCAGCCGACCCAGCTCTTCGTGCTGTACTCGGCACCGATCGGACCGGCGGAGGTCGGGATCGTCGGCACCTGCTCGACCATGATCTTCTGCAGCACCGCGAGGCTGCGGGCGCGCGTCGCGTCGTCCGCGGCGTTCGCGTACTCGGCCAGCGCGGCCGTGGCCTCGGGGTTGTTGTAGCGGCCGAAGTTCACCGCGGCGGTCTGCCCGATCGGCTTGATCTCCGCGCCGTCCATGATGTTCTGGTACATCTCGTACGGCGTGGCACCGGTGTTCGTCCAGCGCAGCGAACCCTGGAACGCGCCGTTCGCGAAGTCGGTCGTCCACGCGTCCGCCGTCTGCGTGCGCACGGTCGCCTCGATGCCGATCTTCTTCAGGTCGCCCTTGATGATGTCCAGCACCGTCAGGTAGTCCGACCAGCCGGACGGGTTGGTCAGCTCGATCGTCACCGGCTTGCCGCCGGGCGCTTTGAGCACGCCACCGTCCAAAGTGAACCCTGCCGCGGTCAGCTTCTGCTTCGCCTTCTCGACGTTGACCTCGAATCGCGCGGACTTGTACTCCGGCGCGATGAACGACTCTCCGGCGGGCAACGGCATGCCGGTCGGCGACTCGAGCTTCGGGAACAGGCGCGCCTCACCGCGGACGAAGATCGCCTCGCGGTCGATCACGTCGCTCATCGCCGACCGCAGCGCGGGGTTGTCGAACGGTGCGACCGTGGTGTTCAGCCACAGGCCGTGGATGCCGAGACCGGCGGGGAACCACAGCTTGTGGTTCTTCGGGTCCTTGTCGACGTAGAGCTTCTGGTAGTCCGGGATGAAGACGTACGACCACTGGCTCGCCCCCGACGCCAGCGCGGTGGTCTGCGCGGTGTTGTCGTTGTACGAGGTGTACTGGATCTCCGGCACCTTCGGCAGTTCCTGCCAGTACTCGCTGCGCCGGGTGACCGTGACGGTCTGCGAGGTGAACGACTTCACCTGGTACGGGCCGGTGCCGACGGGGTTGGGATTGGTGTAGGTCGTCGGGTCCGCGACGGTGCTCCAGATGTGCTGGGGCACGACCATCGCGCTGATCACCTTGTTGCGGTTCACGAACTGCGGCGAGGCGAACGTGACCTCGACCTTGCCGTCCGGCGTCGCCGTCGCGGTCTCGACCTTGAGCGAGTCGCGGTTGTTGAGCGCGGGCCACTTCTTCAGGATCTCGTACGAGAAGGCGACGTCGGCGGCCGTGAGCGGCTTGCCGTCGGACCACTTCACGTTCTCCCGGATCGTGAAGGTGACCTTCTTGTAGTTGTCCGCCCAGTCCCACTTCGTCGCGAGCCACGGCACCGGGTCCTGCGCGGGCCGCGTGTTGTTCACGAACGCGAGAGGCTCGTAGATCACGTAGCGGTAGCCGAGCGAACCCGCCGCCGACGTGGGCAGGAACGGGTTGTGGTTCTCGGTCAGCGGCCCGTTGGGCATGCCCACGGTCAACACCCCGGAGGCCTTGGTGGCACCACCGGAGGAGCAACCTGTCGCCGCGAGCGCCAGTGCCAACGCGACGATGATTGTTCTGCGCATGGGGGAATCTCCCGATACGACGGCGCGTGAGAGCGCTCTCTCACGCGTACGGCGAACTAGCCAGACCGCATGCGGCCTGGCCGGCTCGTTCAGTTGTGGTGGGTCAGGGCGCGGATTCGCGCACGATCAACGAGGTGGGCAGCACCAGCGGGTGATCGGGCATCGGCTGTCCCTCGAGCGTGGAGAGCAGCATCCGCGCGGCCGCGGCGCCCATCTCCTGCAGCGGCTGGCGGATCGTCGTCAGCCGGGGTTCGGTGTGCCCCGCGACGGGGACGTCGTCGAAGCCGACCACGGACACGTCGTCGGGAACGGTCCTGCCTGCTTCCCGCAGCGCGCGCAACACCCCGACGGCCGAGAGGTCGTTGTGCGCGAACACCGCGTCGAACGGGACGCCACTGGCGATGAGCTTGTCGACGGCGACTTCACCGCCTTCCGTGGTGAAGTCGCCGTCGACCACGAGGTCCGGGTGCAACGTCAGGCCCGCTTCCGCCAAAGCGAGCCGGAACCCGTCCAGCCTCGCCTGCGTGCACCCGAAGTGCGGTGGTCCGGTGACGACGGCGAACCTGCGGCGGCCGGCCGCGACGAGATGCCGTGCGACATCCGCGCCTCCCTGCCGGTTCGTCGTCGTCACCGAAGGGAACTCCGGGTGCGAGCCGCGATCGTCGATCATGACGACCGGCAGTCCCGCCCGGTAGAGCGTGGAGATGTAGTGCAGGGCGTCCGGCGGCTCGACCACCAGCAGCCCGTCGAAAGCGTTGGCGGACACGTGGTTCGCGAACTGGTTGAGCGACTCGGGCCCGCGGTTCAACGTGTAGAGCAGCAGCCCGTACCCGTCCGCCTCCAGCGTGTCGACGACGCCCTGCATGACCTCACCCATCCACGGCCAGGTCAAGCTCGGCGCCAACATGCCGACCGTGCGAGTCCGCCCCCGCGCCAGACCAACCGCACGCGCACTGGGCACGTACCCGATCTCGTCGATGACCTTGCGAACGCGCTGCGCGGTGGTGGCGTCCACGTCCGGCTTACCGTTCAGCACACGTGACACGGTCGCTTTGGACACCTGGGCGCGTTGGGCGACCTCCGCGATCGTGACACGCATGCCGAACTTCCTTTCCGCCGCCTCCGAAACCGGTTCCGTAACCGGTTCCGACGAGGTGTGACGGAGTCAACAGCCTGACGTGAGCATCAGTCAAGACTCTTGCCGGAACTTCATGGGAGCGTTTCCACGGCCGGTGACGTCTTCCCAGCTCAGCGCTGATCAACCTGGCCGAATTGAGACACCTTGATCGAATCCGACTTCCCCGGTGTCGTTCGACTGAACGGAGCATTCCTCGGCGCAAACGGCCGGTTCGGCGATCGTGCAGAATCTGGGGCATGGGGGTTGTCACGGCAGTCAGCCGCAGCGAGCAGTACACGTTCACCAAGCCGGTGCGGTCGAGCATCACGTTGCTCGAAGGGCTCGGCGTCGAGGGCGACGTTCATCAGGGCGTGACGGTCAAGCACCGCTCTCGGGTGCGGCAGGACCCGACGCAGCCGAACCTGCGTCAGGTGCACCTGATGCATGCCGAGCTGTTCGACGAGTTGCGGGAGAAGGGGTTCTCGGTCGCGCCTGGGGAGATTGGGGAGAATGTCACCACTCGGGGGATCGATCTGCTCGGGCTGCCCACGGGGACGTTGCTTCATCTCGGGGCGGACGCCGTGGTCGAGGTGACCGGGCTGCGCAATCCCTGCGTGCAGATCGAGAACTTCTCGGCCGGGCTGCTCAAGGAGGTCGTGGGCAAGGGGGCCGACGGGGAGCTGGTTCGGCGCGCTGGAGTCATGTCCGTTGTGGTTGCGGGCGGGGTGGTGCGGCCTGGGGACGAGATCCGGGTCGTGTTGCCGCCTGAGCCGCATCGGCCGCTTGAGAAGGTGTGACGGAGCGTTGAGGTGTGCGGCTTGCGCACGCAGGTTCCGGTTCCAGCGTGGTTGCGTCGGCATTGACGAGCCGGGTCATTTCATCGCCGCTTCGCGACGATTGCGATTGGGGCTTGACTTCGGGGCCCTTGCGAGGCGCAGATCGGCCTTCAAAAGCCGGGCATGAAAGCGCCCGGCCGATCCGGACACGGTAGCACCTCGCACCCAAAGTCAAGCCCCAATCGCGAGCGTGCGTGGTTGCGTTTTGGCGATCGGGTTCCGGGAATTACCGCTTGAACAGCGCTGCAATGCCCCTGCACGGCTCGGCTTCGCCATCGCGGTTGATACGGCTCACTTCGCATCGCGGTTTCGGGGTGTGCCTCGGCTTTGCCATTTGGCAATGCGTGGCATCGGGGGCCTTACGGCTTGCGTCGCATAGCCACAGCGGGATGGTGCTCGTCCTCGTATAGGGCGTTGCCTGTGCTGGTGTCGGCGCTTGGTCAGCGTGATCGCTGTTGTCGCTGTCGCGGCTTTCCGGCCCTGGCCGGGTTGTGGGCATGGTTGTGCCACGGCCGTGGTGGTGCTGCACGGCCGTGGCGGTCGATGTGGTGGTGGTGCGAGCTGCTCACGTCGCCCGGCTGATCTGGGGTCAGGCGGCGGTGTGGAGCAGGTTGCGTCTGGGTTTTCGCAACGGATCCAGCCAAGCCGGCGGATAGAACACCGGCACTCCCTGCTCCATCTTCACTTCCCAGCCGCTGCGATGGATCAGCGTGTGGTGGTGACGGCACAGCAGCACACCGTTGTCGATACGGGTGTCGCCGCCGTCGGCCCAGTGATGGACATGGTGGGCATCGCAATGCTTCGGCGGACGACTGCAGCCAGGGAACGCACAGCCGTGATCACGCGCGACCAGCGCGCGGCGGATCCCGGCGGTGAACAGCGGCGACCGGCGACCCACATCGAGCGGCTGCGACCGGCGACCCACATCGAGCGGCTGCGACCGGCTGCCCATCACCATCGGGATGATCCCCGCAGAGCAAGCCAGCTGACGCACTTCCTCGACCGGGATCCGCTCGCCGTTGTCCAGCACCGCGTGACCGGTCTGCGCGGCCAGGTCCTCGTAGGCCATCGTCAAAGTCAGGGTGACTGGTTCGCCGCCGTGTTCGGGCAGCTGATCGGCGCGCAGCATCAGGTCGATCAGTTCGGCCAGGGCGTCGCCCTGGCGCTCGTCACGCGAGCGCGGGTCCGGGCCTTCGGCGGTGCTCGGGCGGGGCTTGGCCAGCGGGTCCAGCAGCGTCGCGAACTTCGCGCCGGTGACCGCGTCCATCGTCGCCGCGAGCTTCCAGTCCCCGGTCTTGCTCTGCCGCAGGGTAAGCCGGTTGCCCGCGGGCTCGGGTTCGGGGTCGCGCGGTTCGGGGTCGTTCTGGAACAGCGCGTAGGTCAGCGTCGTGCCGCGAGCGCGCACCTCGGCGGGCGCGTGCTCGCGGGCGTAGTCCACCACCTGCGCCTCGACCTGTGCGGCCAGGCGTGGTTCGGCCTCGGCGGGCAGGGTCTTCATCACCTCGGCGACCGCCGCGACGTGCTCGATCGACAACGTGCCCTCGGCCGCCGCCGCGGCGGTCACCGCCAGTCGTGCGGCGACCTCACTGCCGGTCGGGGTGATCTCACTGCTGAGCAGCACGGCCTGCTCGACCCACCGCCGGGCGGTCGCCGGATCCCAGCGGAGGGCGTGCCGCAGCACCTGCGGCAGAGTTTTGTAGCCGAGTTCGGCGGCCGCTCCGCGCCGGTTCAGCTCGGCGATTTCCTGCATCACGGAATATTCGCGGGCCCGGATTTCCGCCACCTTGCCGACGATGCTGCGCAGCAGCTCGCCGGTCGAGAGGAGGGGAAGTCGGGGGTCGCTCACGTGTTCGACTCTACCGCAAGATCACGAGGATATTACGGTCGAAAATGAACACCATCGAGTGAACCGGGTTCCGCGCCACCGATTCAAAACCGCGAAGCGGCAATTTCAGAGAGCCCGGCTACCAAAACGCAGCCACGCACGCAATCGCAATCGTCGCGAAGCGGCGATGACGCAACCAAAGCACGGAAAAGCACCCCGAAGCCGTTCAGTCGTTGCCGAAGTGGTCGTCGAGGATCACCGAGATCGTGCGCGGTGCCTCGACCACGGCCAGGTGTGCCGCGTCGCCCACGATGTAGAGCTCGGAGTCCGGCAGTTCGTCTGCGATGGCGCGGGCGCACTCCGGCGGCGTCGCGTGGTCCTGGGCGGCCGCGATCACGACGGTCGGGACGTCGATCTTGGCCAGGTCGGGGCGCAGGTCCATGTCGCGGATGGCCTCGGCGCATGCGATGTAGGACGGGACGTCGACCTTCAGCAGTTCGGAGCGGAAGTGGGCCACGACGGCCGGGGAGAACGAAGGGGTGAACCAGCGCGCGACGATCGTGTCGGCCAGGGGTTCCAGGCCGAGGGTGCGGGCGGTTTCGACGCGTTCGTCCCAACCGGACTTGTCCGGGTGCCAGGCCGTGGTGCACAGCAGCGCCAGGCGGGAGATGCGGTCGGTGTGCGCTGCCAGCCACATTCCGATCATGCCGCCGAGGGAGACGCCGCAGTAGTACACCTGGCGGAGTTCCAGGTGGTCCAGCAGGTCCACGACGTCGGCAGCCAGCGTCTCGATCGTGCACGGGCCCTGGGTCGGGGCGCTCGCGCCGTGGCCCCGGTGGTCGAAGCGCAGCAGGCGGAACGGAAGTGCGAAGTCGCGCCACAGTTCCGTTGTGGTGCCGAGTGCGTTGGCCAGCACCAGCACCGGTGCGTCGGCCGGGCCGGTCAGCGTGTGGTGCGGGATCACCGGGGGTCACCTCCCTCGCTCAGGGTGCGAGTCTGCAATGTGTTTTCCCTGGCCGCATGCCGAATTCACCTCGAATTGGCGCCGGACGGGCTCCGCCGGAAGCGTGATGTGGTGTGGTGGAACGGTCTTGGCGGTGCCGTCGCTTCGCGTCGTGCAACAAACCACCGGCCTGGCCCCCGCCGTAACACTGTTATGGGGAGCAGAATGGACCCTTGTTCTTGCCACCGATGTCACCGGGGAGCCGATGAACTCCGTTGCTCCGTTCGCACACGAGGCCCTGTTCTACCGGGACGAGGACGACTTCCTCGCAGGCACGGCCAGATTTGTCGCGGACGGCGTGAGCAACGGCGAGCCCGTGCTGGTGGCGGTGCCGGAGCCGAGCATCGCTCTGCTTCGCGGGCAGCTGGGTGATCAGGCCGACCAGGTGCACTTCATCAACATGACCGAGGCCGGGCGCAACCCCGGGCGGATCATTCCGGGTGTGCTGATGGCGTTCAGCGCCAGTGCGCCGCAGCAGCGGGTTCGCATGGTGGGCGAGCCGATGTGGCCAGGGCGCAGCGAACTCGAATACCCGGCGTGCGTGCAGCACGAGGCGTTGATCAACACGGCTTTCGAAGGGCGCAAGGGGACGTTGCTGTGCCCGTACGACGCGGGCGCGCTGCCGGGGCACGTGCTGGCGGACGCCAAGCGCACGCACCCCGTGGTGATCGACGGCACCAAACGGGTCGCGAGCGAGTGGTACACCGACCCCGCCGGCCTCGCCGACATCTACAACGTGCCGTTGCCGCCGCCGCCCAAGTCCGCGGAGGAGCACGCGTTCTCCGTCGGCACGCTCGCGCACATGCGCAAGGTCGTGGCGGCGTACGCGCACGGGCTGCTGCGCCGGGAGCAGGTCGAGGACCTGGTGCTCGCGGTGAACGAGCTCGCGACGAACAGCATCCTGCACGCGTCGGGCCGCGGGGTGCTGCGGATGTGGCGCGAGGACGGCACGGTGGTGTGTGAGGTGAGCGACTCGGGCACGGGCTTCCCGCCCTCGTTCACCGGGCTGTCCGGCTTCGGGATCGTGATGGTGAACCTGTTGTGTGACCTGGTTCGCACCCACACGAGTCACAACGGCACCACCGTTCGGGTGTACTTGGGGCGGTAGAGAGTCGCCGCCATCTCATAGAAATGCGCACGTCACGCGAACCTGGTTGCCTTGCACACCTATGACGGACCACCTCTCCCCCCTCGACATCGCTTTCCTCGCCATGGAGGGCAACAGCAACCCGCTGCACCTCGGCGCGGTGGCGACCTTCGCGCCGGCCACGCCGGTGCATCCGGCTCGCATCGCCGCCGTGTTGTGCGAGCGCGCGCTGGAGATCCCGCGGCTGCGCCAACGTGCCCGCACCTCGTTGCTGGGCGGCGCGCGCTGGGTGGAGGATCCCGGCTTCGCGCCTGAGGATCACGTCTTCACGCACCACGTGCGCGGCCGGGAACGGTTCGCCACCCTGGTCTCCCACCTCATGGCCCAGCCGCTCGACCTCACGCGACCACCGTGGGAGCTGCACGTCGTCACCGGTCTCGCGGGTGGGCGGTTCGCCGTCGTCGCCAAGCTGCACCACGCGTTGTGCGACGGCATGAAGGCCGTCGGCCTGGGGCTTCAGCTGTTCGACGCGTCGCGGCTGTCCATTCCGGACGCTCCGCGCGAGTCGTCGAGGTCGATCATCCCGTCGATCCCGTCGCTGCGCGGGATCAAGGACACGCTCGACATCGCCTCCTCGGTGCTGATGAACACCCGCCCGCCGACGCTGAACTCGCCGGTGCTCACCGCCTCGACCAGGCCTCGCCGCGTGGTGATGTCGCGTCTGGATCTCGTGGACGTTCACCGCATCCGCCGCGCACACGGCGGCACGGTGAACGACGTGTTGCTGGCACTGGTCACCGGTGCGTTGCGGCACTGGCTTTCCGCGCACGGCAGCGCCACCCCGTCGTCGGTCGTGCGGGCGCTGATTCCGGTTAACCAGCGCTCACGCTCCGGCGACGCCTCGGCCGGTAACCAGATCTCCGGGTTCCTCGTGTCCCTGCCGGTCGGCGAGCCGGACCCGGTGGAGCGCCTGCGTTGTGTCCGCGAGCAGATGGAATCGGCCAAGGCCGCCGGGCCCGATCGCGGCGCGGGAGCGTTGCCGCTGCTCGCCGACAAGGTGCCGCCGCTGGTGCACCGCCTGGCCGCTCCGGTCGCCGCCCGCTGCGCGCCGCTGCTGTTCGACACGCTGGTGACGTCCGTTCCGCTGCCTTCGGTGCCGCTGTCGCTGGACGGCGCCGCGCTGTGCGAGCTGTACCCGATCGCGCCGGTCGCCCCCGGCCACGCGGTGGGCGTCGCGTTGTCGGTGTACCGGTCCTCCGTGCACGTCTGCCTGCACACGAACCAGGCGTGGATGTCCGACGCGCAGTGGCTCGACGGTGTGCTGCGCCGCGAGCTGGCGTCCCTTCAGGACGCTCGCGAGCTGGTGGGTTTGCCGAGGTAGAACGGCGGGCAAACCCTGTGCCATGAGCAACACCGTGGTTCTCGACGTGGACGGCACGCTGGTCGACACCAACTACCACCACACGGTGGCGTGGCTGCGCGCGTTCCGGAGCGTCGACGTCACCGTGCCCGCGTGGAAGGTGCACCGCTCGATCGGCATGGGCGGCGACCGCCTGGTGGCGGCCGTGGCGGGCGACCAGGTGGAGCGGGACCACGGCGACGTGGTGCGCGACGCGTGGGAGCGGTGCTTCGACGAGATGATCGACGAGATCCAGCCGTTCGAGGGCGCGCACCGGCTGGTCCGCGCCGCCACCGAACTGGGGCTCGCCGTGGTGCTCGCGAGCTCAGGCAAGCGCAAGCACGTCGAGCACTACCTGAAGCTGATCGATCCCGGTGACATCGTCTGGACGTCCGCCGACGACGTCGACGACTCGAAGCCGGCACCGGACCTGATCCAGGTGGCGCTGCGCCGGGTCGAGGGCTCCCGCGCGGTCGTCATCGGCGACTCGGTGTGGGACTGCGAGGCCGCGGGACGGGCGGGGCTGCCGTCGATCGGACTGCTCACCGGCGGGTTCGGCGAGGACGAGCTGCTCGGCCGAGGGGCCTCGGCGGTGTACTCGGACCTGGACACGCTGCGCGCCGAACTGACGGACCTGCCGTTCGCCGAGTTCGAGGAACCCGAGGCCTGAGGTCAGGGCCGGGGCGGGTCGGACTTCTTGGTCGGCTTGCCCGGCTCGCGGTCCTTGGTCGGCTGGACCGGGTCCTTGGGCGGCTCCTGCGTCGGCGTCGCACTGGACCCCGTGGAGCCCGTTGAACCCGGAGCATTCGATGAAGTCGGCGCGACGCTCGGCGACGTGCTGCCCGCGCTCGAGCTCCCCCGCTGCGGCGCACCGGGCACGTCCGGCGTCTGCACCACCGTCACCGTGGACGGCCCCACCGTGATCACGTGGGTGGACGGCCCCGGCAACGGGTGCTCGTCCGCCGCGGGCGCCTCTCCCCCGCCACCGAGGTTCGCCACCGCGACGGCCACCGCCGCCACCGCCACCGCCGCGGCACCCGTGATCGCCAAACGCTTGCCCCTGCGTGGCTTCGGGACCTCGGGATCTGCGGTCACCGCGGCGTCGGGTAACAACGCCGGCAGCCCGCGGCTCGCCTCGTAGGCAGCCGACAGCGACCGGGCGCACTGTGCGGCCGTGGGCCGGCGTGCCGGTTCCATGTCCGTCATCGCGGACAACAACGACACCCAGGCCAACGGCAGGTCGATCGGGATCCTCGGCGGCCTGGCCAGCCGGGCCAGCGCGGCCTCGGCGTCGCCACCGGGGTACTCGGACCGGCCGGTCAGGCATTCCAGCAGCACCAGCCCGAGCGAGTACACGTCGGCAGCGGGGCCGACGTCCGAGCCGCGCACCTGCTCCGGTGCCAGGTAACCGGCGGTCCCGACGAGCACCCCGGACGTCGTCACGCGGGTGACCTCCGGCACCAGTGCCAGGCCGAAGTCCGCCAGGTAGGCCTGCTTCTCCTCGTCGTCGAGCAGGATGTTCGACGGCTTGATGTCGCGGTGCACGACGCCCAGGCCGTGCACGTGGTCCAGCACCGCGGCGATCTGCCCGCCGACCCGCGCCACGAACCGGGGCGGCAGCGGTTCGCGCATGCGTTGCCGCAGCGTGCCGCCGGTGATCTCGCGCATCACGAAGTACGGGCGGCGCGACACGGAACCGGACGCGTACACCGGGATGAGGCCGGGGCACTCCAGCGACGCCAGCATCGTGGCCTCGCGTTCGAGGCGCAGCTCGTCGTCCGGCAGGCCGGGGCCGGTGAAGATCTTGATCGCGACCGAGGACGTGGTCGAGCGGTCGTACGCGCGATAGACCTCGGCCATGCCACCGGAACCGAGCAACGAACCGACGACGAAGCGGTTGTCGATCACCGCCCCCGTCAGGTCGCCGTCCCAAGGTTCGCTCATCGGCCTCCGCTCGTCCGAAGCAACCTAACGGGTCGCGTGGAATTCCGGCTACCCGGCCGTCGGAGAAGATCAAACTACGATCAGCCCCGCCTCGATTTCTCGCACCAGGGCCTCGTCGCGTTTCATCTGCGCAAGATCAGTCGTCGCAAGGACGACGTAGCCGAGCGAAGTCCACAGGTCCTCGGTGCGCGGCACCGCCGAACCCTCGCGATACGGCAGAACCGCACGCTGGAAGCTGGGCAGCAACGACTCCAGCTCGTCGAGCCGCTCCGCGTTGCGAAGCTCGCCCGCCGCGGGTGAGGACAGATAGACCGACTTCACGTGCTGGTGCTGCGTGTACCGGCCGACCGTCGTGTCGCCATCCACTCGGTGGCGGACCATTCGGGTGATCTGGCTCTCGCGGACCCCCAGGAACGTCAGCTCCTGCTGCTCGGCACTGGCCAGCCGCGCGCCGATCTCGATCAGCCGAGGGCCGTCGGCGGTGATCATCACCTCCACGTGCGCGGGACCGTTGCGCACGCCGGTCGCGTCCAGCACGCGGCACACGTACTCGAACAGCTCGTCCACCACGGGGTCGTCGGCGGGGACCAGCGTGTTGGACAGGTAGATGCCGAGCCGGTCGCCGCGGCACTCCTTGGCGTAGCGCCAGACCGCGGCGAGGCCGTGCCTTCCGTCGATCGAGTAGGTGTCGACCTCGTACTCGGTGCCGACCGCGAGCTCCTGCACGAGCACGCGGTCGTTGCGGAGGTTCAGCTTGTTGACGCTGCCGAGGATCCTGCCGAACTTGGCCCGCCAGTCGTCGCCCGGCCGGGCCACGAACACGTCGTCGGTGCCGCCGCTCTCCTGCGGCTTCAGCACGATCGGCGCGTCCTCGAGGCCCTCGCGGCGCAGCCACGCGGCGACCTCGTCGGCGTTGTCGGAACTGATCTGGCGCAGGTGCGGGACGTCCGCGGTCCGCAGCGCCACGGCCATCTGCCACTTGTCGCGCCGTGCGGACGACAGCGTCAGCACGTTCGAGCGGCCCGGCACGATCAGCTCGGACAGCGTCTCCGCCGTCTCGACACCGGTCTCGGTGCCCGGCACGACGGCGATCGGCTCGTGGACGGACAGCTTCGCGGCCAGCACGTCGAGGTCACCCGCGACGTGGACCTCGCGGTAGTTCTCCGGAATCCACGTCTTGGCGAGCCCGGCGGGTGGCTCGGGGGTGGTCAGCACGGCGATCGCCTCGACGCCACGCTCGGCGAACGCGGGCGCTATGCCCTTGCCGGCCGAGTACGGATCCACCACGACGATGCACGCCACCGCTGCTCCTCCAAGATCGTAAAGGTATTTACCGAACGAGGAGGACAACAGCAGCGGCGTGACCAGGCATTCCTGTCTCGATTGGGTCGAGACGACCGTCACTCGAAACGCAGCGTCTCGCGCGCGGAAGCTGTCACCAGACAGCCAGAGGAGCTCCGCCACCACCGGGCGAGCCGCGCGCGCAGATCCGTCCCGCCGCTCAGCGCCTGCGCCACGAGCTGCAGGCCGAGCAACTCCGCCACGATCTGCTCCGCCGCGTGCCGCACGTTCACCTCGGCGCGCAGCTCGCCGTTGTCGCGCGCCTGGGACAACAGGTCGCGCACCACGGCGATCCAGCCGACGACCTGCGCGGCAGCCGCGACGTCGAAGAACACCGCCTCCCGCAACAGCTTCGAGCTCACCCGCACGGTGAGATCGGTGTCGAGCCTGCGGACGAACTCGAACGACATCGAGATCAGCGCCTGCATCGGCGACTCCTCCTTGGCGAGCTGTTCGTCGCGCAACCGGTGCCACAGCAGCGACTGCTCCTCGATGATCGCGACGCCGAGTGCCTCCTTCGACCGGAAGTGGCAATAAAGCGCGCCTTTCGAGACGTCGGCCCGCGCACACACGGCGGTGAGGCTGGACCCCGTGAACCCCTCGCGGTCGAACACCTCGGCAGCGGCACGCAGGAGCTTCGCCCGCGTGCGCGTCGATCGCTCGCGCTTGACGCTCATGCCTCTGTCCGCGCGGCACCGGTCGCGACGGCGACCGCCAGCGTGTCGGGCATGTGCCAGTACTGCTCGATCTGGCCCAGGTGCACCGAGAGCACGGCGGCGAACCGAGCGTCCGCCTGCTCACCGGTGGCGAGCACCCGCCAGCGCGCCCAGCCGACCACGGCGGCGTCACCTCCGTCGACGATCACCTGGCGCACCGAGAGCTGCTCCAGGCCGAACGTGGCGAACAGGGTCAGGAACTGGGCCTCGACCTCGCGAGGGGTGCGCGGGCCGGGTGCCCATCGGGCGCCGTTCGGGTCGGGCGCCTCCCATTCCACGGTCGGTGCGCACAACCGCGCGATGCCCGATGCGTCCTGTGCCGCTAGTCGCGCCAGGAACACCTGCACCACTTCGACCGTCGAGAGCATTTTCCCTACCTTCTCATCCCGGTGATTGCTGCGGCAACGATCCCGGCTCAGTCACACTAGCGAGACGCTCGAAATGTGAGACCACACACCCCGATGGACCAGCTGTGTTTACCCCAAACATCCGATCGGACGATTCCAGTGGTACCTGAACTTTCAACGACCGTCGGTATCACCACTTTGCACGGCCCGAACTCTGAAGCTATCGGGCAGGGTGGTTGTTGCACCCGCCATCACACCGAAACGGAGCAGAACCGTGCTCAAGGCAGTCCATCAAGCCCACGAGCACCAGGACACCCCGCCGATTACCGCCTTGATTCCACAGGCGCGGCGAGAGCAGGGCCTCACCCAGCGCGAACTCGCGGACCTGTTGTGCGAGATCTCACAAAACGACAGCGTCACCCGTGAAGAAGTGTCGAGATGGGAACGCGGCAAACGCATTCCCGGCCCCTACTGGCGTGCCTGGATCAGCGCGGCGCTGGATGTGCCGCACGCCGAGGTCGACCGGGCCGCGGTGGTCGAACGGGAATCCCGCAGGACACGCAACTCAGACCACTCCCACTAGCGGAGTGCGGGCAGACGGCAGGGGTCTGCCCGCCCGCGGAAAAGAGGGAGGGCGGCGTCACAGCGTCACTCGTACGGGGCACGCGATGGCGTCGCCCTCCCCACAAGTCCCAGGTGGTAAGGACCTTTGGCCCCCTGTGCGCTCGCGCACAGGGGGCCAAACTGCGTAATGTGGCCCCCTTAGTGAACACCGTTGGAACGTTGCTGTTACTCGCCGGAAGCTCGTTCGGCAGCACCCCAGGGGTATCTCCTGTGAAAGTGAACGAGATCGCACTCGGGGCGAGCGGATTCGTCGAACTGCGCAACACCGGCTCCACCACCACAGACGTCGGAGGATGGACGATCCAGGCGTGCGCCGGACGCACTCCGCGAATTCTCGCCACCATCCCACCCAACAGCGTGCTGCCACCGGGTGAATACTTCGTGATAGTCGGGAGCGCGTTCAGCGGAACGGTCCCGAACGGTCTCGTCGTGGACAGCGTGGACGGCACCGGCGTAATCGCCCGAAACCGGTACGGAGCGCACGCCGACAGCGTCGGACTGAGCTCCTCGTCACCGTGCAGCGAAGACGGCGCCGCGCAGCCCTGTGCCGATTCCGCACTGGGCCGCGACGGCGAGTCCCGCGACACCGACCACAACTCGATCGACTTCAGCTGCCGCATTCCTTCTCCAGGAGAAAACAATCTGTAACCTATCGGAAATGGCCCCTTTCGAGTCCGAACGAATGCGAGCAAAGTCAGTCCCGGCGGCAAGACAGGCTGTTCCCCAGGCCAGATGTGCCGCCTGCGAGAAATACCCCGAATTCACTTCTCGAAGGGACAAGACAATGCGTCGTCTGCTGGGCGGAGCCGCTTCGCTCGCATTCGCGAGCATGATCGCGTTCTCGGGTCTGGCGACCGCCGCCGACGAGCCCGAGGCGCCCGAGGTCATGCAGCTTCCGTCAGTGCTGATCAACGAGGTCTCCACGATGGGTCCGAACGGCCCGCTCGACGAGGCCATCGAGATCGTCAACCTCTCCAGCGAGCAGGTCCAGCTGACCAACTGGGTCGTGAAGATCTACAACCAGCGCAACGAGGTCATCCAGACGATCCCGCTGACCGACGTCACCGGCCAGCCGCTCACGCTGGCTCCGGCCAACAACGTCGGCAGCACGCTGGTGCTGACGGGCGCCGAGTTCTCCGGCACCACCTCGACGCCGAACGTTCTCCCCGTGCGTTTCCTCGGTGACGAAGGCATCCCGACGCTCGGCGGCGTCGCGATCTTCGGCAGCATGGCCCCCACCGCCTTCAAGATCGACGGTGTCGCATTCTCCGCTCCGGTGACCGCGGCGAAGGAAGGCGTGCACGCGCAGCCCGAGAACCAGCGCACCGCGCAGCTCGCGGGTTCGAACACGCGCAACCTGCTGAACCAGGACACCAACAACAACCAGCGCGACTTCTCGCTGCAGGAGCGCACCTTCTGATCAACTCGCTCTGACCACTGAGCGGGTGCACACGAAGTGCCCGGGCCGCCGCCCCTCGGCGTCCCGGGCACGTCCGTGCGTGGCGCGAAGTCGCCAACGGCGACTAACCGCCGCTTCCTGCTGTTTCCCAACGATTTCCCGGCCCCTCATCCTGCTGTGACCTGATCACCGTGGGAGGGCGCCGTGATTCGACACGTTCTGGCACTTGCCATCGCCGCCGCGACGCTGGGTGCTCCGCCCGCGTCCGCCGCACCACCGTCACCGCCGGCACAGACCTCCGAGGCCTCGCACCGGATCACGCTCATCACCGGTGACGTCGTCGACTACACCGAACGCTCGGACGGGCGGAAGGTCGCGCAGATCCACGCCGCTCCGCGCGACGGCGAGCAACCGATCTTCCACACGATGACGACGGCAGACGGCCTGCACGTCTACCCGTCGGACGCGATGGGAGCCATCACGTCGGGCACCGTCGAACGCACCCTCTTCAACGTCACGAAACTCGTGCACACCGGCCAGTCCGACGACCACACGACCACGGTCCCGGTGCTGCTGACCGGCGGCTTCTCGGCCAACGCGCACACCCGCATCCGCAGCATCAACACGTCTGGCATCCGGGTCGAGAAGACGAAGGCACGCGAGTTCTGGCGTTCATTGGACATGAGCGCGAAGTCGGGCGTGCGGGTGAAGTACGACCGCCCGATCCACATCACGCTCGACCAGACCACCAGGCAGATCGGTGCTCCCGCGGCCTGGAGCGCGGGCTTCGACGGCAAGGACGTCACGGTCGCCGTCGTGGACACCGGTATCGACGCGAACCACCCCGATGTCGCCGGGAAGATCACCGCGGCGGAGAACTTCTCCAGCGAGCCTGACGTCGTCGACCGGCACGGCCACGGCACCCACGTCGCCTCGACCATCGCGGGCACCGGCCAGGGTTCCGCCGGCAAGTACCAAGGCGTTGCCCCCGCGGCGAAACTCGTGATCGCCAAGGTGTTCAACGGCGCGGGTGAGGCCGACACGTCCCAGGTGCTGGCCGGCATCGAGTGGGCGGCCCGCTCGGGCGCGAAGATCGTCAACCTCAGTCTGGGTGGCGAGGTCACCGACGGCACGGACGAGCTGAGCGCGCTGGTCGACCGGCTGTCCGCCGAGACGGGCGTGCTGTTCGTGGTGGCCGCGGGCAACAACGGCCCGGCCGGCCGCTCGGTCACCTCGCCCGGTGCCGCCGCCTCGGCGCTCACCGTCGGCGCGGTCGACCGGCAGAACAAGCTCGCCCCGTTCAGCAGCACCGGACCACGCATCGGCGACGCGCTGGCGAAGCCCGAGATCAACGCGCCAGGAGTCGGTGTCGTGGCGGCGAGGGCGGCGGGAACGGGCATGGGCGCTCCCGTGAGCGACACCTACACGGCCGCGTCGGGCACGTCGATGGCCACCCCGCACGTCGCGGGCGCGGCCGCGCTGCTCGCCCAGCAGCACCCCGACTGGACGGCGCAGACGTTGAAGAACGCGCTGGTCACGAGCGCTGTCGACGTCGGCATGCCGTGGTACGAACAGGGAGCGGGCCGGCTCGACGTGGCCAGGGCGATCAAGCAGACCGCCACCGCCACCGCGTCGGCGAGCTTCGGCCGCTACGACCGCGGCGCACGTGGCGTGCTGACCAGGGAACTGCAGTACGTCAACGACTCCGCCGCCCCGCTGACGCTCGACCTCGCCCCGGACATCAAGGGCTGGGACGGGAAGTCGACGACCGGGTTCAAGCTCAACACCACGAAGCTCACCATCCCGGCCAACAGCAAGGCATCGGCCGTGCTCACCCTCGATCCCGAGGTCGGCCCCGCCGGTGTGTACGGCGGCGTGGTCACGGCCACCGCGACCGGGGTCAGTCTCCGCACGCCGGTCAGCGTTTACGAGGCACCGCAGACGTTCCCGGTGTCGGTGCACGTGCGTGACGCCGCCGGGCGCCCACCGGCACCGGCGCTCGGTCAGCTGATCGACGACTCCAACGGCGGCGACGACGTCAACGACCCGTTCGACGAGATCGTCAGCTACTACTTCGAGGTCGTCAACGGCGAAGGCGTCGCCAACGTGCCGAGCGGCCGCTATTCCGCGATCTCGTGGGCGACCGAGAACACGGCCGGTGTGCGCCGCTGGTCCGCTCTCGCCGCGCCCGAGCTGACCGTCACGGGCGCCTCCGAGGTCTCGCTCGACGGGCAGAAGACGGTGCCGATCGAGGTCGTGCCACCCGGTCCTGCCGAGCTGCGCGACCGCACCGTGACGATGCGCCGCGTCCTGCCCGCGGACGGCGAGAAGCAACCGTTGATCATCGAAACGGCCGCTGTCCTCGGCACGGCACCGTGGGAAATCCGCGCCACTCCCGCCGTCGCGGCGAAGAAGGGCGCGATCTCGTTGCAGGACAACGTGACGCTGCAGACCTCGACGGTCACCGCGACGGCGGGCGGCAGGACGCTGGTCACCGACGGCGACGTGGGCGTGCTGTCCGCGAAGTGGGCGGGCGACCGCGACCTGACCATCGGCGGGGACACCGCGCTGGTGAAGATCAAGCCCGACACCCCTGCGAACATGGTGAAAGCGGCCAACACCGCCGCCACCACGGCCGCGCAGGCCGGCAAGAAGGCGATCGTGTCCTATGTGGACTCACCAGGTGCGCTCGCGCTCACCGGGCTGTCCAGCGCGGCGCTGCCGTCGTTGAGCGTCAGCAACGCCGACGGCGAGTTCCTCGCGAAGCAGACGGCGCTGAAGCTGAGCATCAAGCCCGGCCCGGAGGCCGTGTTCAACCTGAGTTACCTCGACGCCAACGGAATCCCGGCCGACCACCGCAGGACCGTCGACCCCGCGAAGCTGATCAAACGCCAGACCTCCTACCACACCGACAAACCCGGTCTGTCAGTGCAGAAGACGTGGTACCCGTTCCCGACCGGCCTGTGGCAGTCGATGATCCTGCGCGGCACCACGTTCACGCCGCCCGCCGCGTGGACCGAGTACATCGGGCCGGGCGACGACAGGATCGTGTGGAAGCGGCACGTGACGCTGAGCGGCCTCGACGCCAAGGGCCAGCGCGCCGCGATGACCATGTTCCAGGAGAACGTGTTCCGCGAGGGCGCCGCTCCGGCCACCGAGCGGTGGTTCGCGGGCCCGATGCACAGCACGGCGGTCGAGCTGCAGTCCGACCACCCGGCCCGTTACCCGGCCGCGGGCGGCGCGTGGCGGCAGCTGTGCTCGAACTGCCGGGCGGGCGACACGTTCGTCCCGGCGCTGCAGTGGACCGACGGCACCCCGGGCCACTACACAAACCCCTACCAGAACAGCAAGTTCTTCACGACGACCAAGGTCAGGCTGTTCCGCGGTGACACGGAGATCCCCGCCACCCAGGAACCGCTGGCGTTCTACCCGACGTTCCAGATGGTCGCGGAGAAAGCGTCCTACCGCCTGGAGACGGTCGAGACCCAGGCACCGGGAGCGGTGGCGGGGGCGATCAACCCCGTGCTGTTCACGCTCGCCCCGCGCACCGAGACCACCTGGACGTTCCAGTCCTTCCGCTCGCAGAACCCGCCTCCGCTCGGGTACTCGTGCCACGGCGGGCAGGCGACCTGTCAGTTCCAGCCGCTCATCCGGCTCCGCCACGACCTGCCGCTCGACCTCATGAACTCCGCACCGGCCGGCAAACCGTTCGTCTACCACGTGCGCGCCTCCTCCACCGGCGCACCCGTGACGCTGGTGAAGGTGCAGTGGTCGGCGGACGAGGGCAAGACGTGGCGGCAGGCCGCGATCGAACCGAGCGGCGACCGCTGGCAGGTCACCGTCGACAACCCCGGCGGCGACGTCTGGCTGCGCACCGAGGCCAGGGACGGCGCGGGGAACACGGTCACGCAAACGATGCAGAAGGCGTTCCGGACTCACTCCGGCGGTTAGGGCCTGTATCGGGGTCCCGTTCGATGAGAGTCGCGTCTGAGGTGGTTTCTGGTGGTGCGGCCGGACGACTCGCATACCGGTGTTGTATGTGGGTCGTCCGGCCGTGCCGCCAGGGGCCGCCTCAGGCCCGGCTATCGCGAACATGGACCCCGATACAGGCCCTAACGCGGGGGTAGCAGGGAACTCGCGCCTCGCGCCGCAGCGCGCAGACCCGCCTGAAAACGGGTCTGCGCGCCCAGCTCCGTCATCAACCTGTGCAGCCGCCGCTGGAACGTCCGGTAGCTCAGCCCGAGCTGTTTCGCGATGCTGCGATCCGGCAGCCCGGTCGCGAGCAGCGCCAGCAGCCGCGCGTCCGCGATCGAGACCTCGTTGCTGGTCGGCTGGCCGGGCAACGACAACGGCACCGCGTCCTCCCACAGCCGCGCGAACAGGGCCCCGAGCGAGTCCAGCAACGCCGACCGGTGCACGATCACCGCGCTCTCCAGCGTCGTCTCCGTGCTGTGCAACGGGATCAGCCCCAGGTGCGCGTCGGCGAGGATCATCTTCGTGGGCGCCTCGGCGACGACCCGTGCCTCCTCTCCCAGTGACAGCCCCATTTCGAGGTCGGCGCGCAGGTCGTGCATCTCCAGGGCCTGGCGCTCGTAGATCCCGCGGAACCGCACACCCCGGTTCAGCAGCTCCTCCTCGACGGGGTGCAACGCCGTGGGCGCCTTGGCGTACGGCGGCTTGTCCACGAAGCAGACCTCGTGCCGGGCCGTGCGCATCACCTGGTCGACGCGGCGCGAGATCGCCTCCGGCCCGTGCACGACCTCGACCAGGTCGGCGGGAGCGCGCACACCGGCCGCGCGTTCGTACCGCACCTGCAGCTCCCCGGCCAGCAACCGGTCCCGCCGCAGATCGTCCTCCCTGCGCAGGAAGTGCGTCGCCAGCGCGACATCCGGGGCCACCGCCGTGTGCAGCCCGTTGACCTGGTGGACGAACCCGAGCTCGGTCAACGACTTCAGCGCGGTCCGCACCGTCCGCTCCGCCAGTTCCGTCGCAAGACAAAGCTCCGTCACACCGAGTTGGTACGAGTCCACGAGCGTCTCGTAGACCGTGAGTTCCGCCGGACGCAAACCGAGCACGCAAGCCAGTATGCCGACTTCGGGCAGCCGTTGACGCGGGGCCGGAACGAGGTGTAGACATCGGTTGAAAAGGTTTACACAACCTTCTCATTCCGCCGCCGCCGCTGGCAGTTGTACCAACGCACGCGTGCGAAAGGACGGCAGATGGAGCCCAACCGCCGCGACTTCCTCAAAGTCGCCGGTGCCACCGCTGGTGTCACGATGTTGCCGGGGTCGTTCCTCTCCACGCCGGTCGCGTCGGCACAGGCCCACCTGGCGATCCCGATAGCCGAGTCGCCGTGGGACCAGGTGCCCGCGATCCTCGCCAAGATCGTCCCGCCCACGTTCCCCAGCGCCAGGTTCGACATCACCGCCTACGGCGCGGTCGGCGACGGCAAGACCAAGAACACCGAGGCGTTCCGGAAGGCGATCGAGGCCTGCACCAAGGCGGGTGGCGGCCACGTCGTCGTGCCGAAGGGCAGCTTCCTCACCGGCGCGATCACGTTGCTGAGCAACGTGAACCTCGTCGTCTCGGAAGGCGCCACCATCAAGTTCTCCACCGATCCCAAGGACTACCCGCTGGTCTTCACGCGGTGGCAGGGCATCGAGTGCATGAACTTCTCGTCGTTCATCTACGCCCGCAAGGCGGAGAACATCGCGATCACGGGACCGGGCCTGATCGACGGCCAGGGCCCGTCCGGCCCGTGGTTCGACTACGACGGCAAGCGGCAGCCCGACTGGGAGCAGCTGCAGAAGTGGGCGGTGGACAACCGGCCGGTGACGGAGCGGAAGTTCGGCCTTGGCCACTACCTCAAGCCGAACATGATCACGCTCTACGAGTGCAGGAACATCCTCGTCGAGGGCGTGCGGCTGCGGAACTCGGCGATGTGGAACGTGCACCCGGTGCTGTGCAGCAACGTGACGATCCGCGACATCTTCGTCTACAGCCGCGGCGGCATGGTCGACGGCTGCGACCCCGAGGCCTCCCAGTACGTGCACATCACGGGCTGCCGGTTCGACTGCGGTGACGACGGCATCGCCATCAAGGCCGGCCGTGACATCGACGGCCGCCGGGTCGGCGTGGCGAGCGAGAACATCGTCATCGAGAACTGCTCCTTCGAGGGCCGCTGGGGCGCCCTGACGGTCGGCAGCGAGATGTCCGGCGGCGTGCGGAACGTGTTCTTCCAGGACTGCACGGTCAAGAAGGGCTCGTCCTACAAGCCGTTCCACGTGCTGTACATCAAGACGAACAAGCGACGCGGCGGCACCGTGGAGAACATCCACGCCCGGCGGATCAAGGCGACCGACGTCGACCGCGAGGCGATCATGGTGACGCTGAACTACAGCCTCACCGGTCCCGGCTACGGCCCGATCGTGAACCCGAAGGTGCAGAACATCACCGCCGACGGCTTCACCGTCAACGGGGTCAAGAAGACGGCCGTCACGCTCGACGGCCTGGCCGAGTCGCACATCAGGAACGTCGCGATCTCCAACAGCACCTTCACCAACGTCACGACCGCCAAGCCCAGCATCAGGAACGCGGACGGCACCACCTTCACGAACGTCACCATCAACGGCAAGAAGGTCTGAGGAGAGCATCCCCGTGTCCTTGTCACGTCGTGATTTCGCGCGTGTGTCCGGCCTGACCGCCGCTGGTCTCCTGCTTCCGGCAGGCGTTGCGGCAGCCGAGCCCACCGGGTTCGGGAAAGACCCGTGGCGGGAGGTGCCGCTGATCCTGGCGTGCATCCGCCCTCCACGCTTCCGCAGGAAGGACTACGACGTCACCGCGTACGGCGCGAAGGGTGACGGCCTCACCAAGAACACCGAGGCGTTCCACCGCGCGATCACGGCGTGCCACCAGGCCGGTGGGGGACGTGTTGTCGTTCCCGCGGGCACGTTCCTCACCGGCGCCATTAGACTTCTGTCCAATGTGGAGCTCCACGTCAGCGAGGGCGCCACGATCAAGTTCTCCACGAACCCAGACGACTACCTGCCGCTCGTGCTCACCCGCTGGGAGGGCACGCTCTGCTACAACTACCAGCCGTTCATCTACGCGTTCGAGCAGAAGAACATCGCCATCACCGGTCGCGGCACGATCGACGGCGACGCGACCAACGGCCCGTGGCCCGAGTGGCGGGCCGGCGCCACCCCGTTGCTGCGGCAGATGGGCGAGGACGGTGTGCCGGTCGAAGAACGGATCATGGGCGTGGGCAAGAACCTGCGGCCGAACATGATCCAGTTCTTCCGCTGCCGGAACCTCCTCGTCGAGGACGTGCTGATCCGCAACCCGGCGATGTGGTCGCTGCACTTCGTGTTCTCGCAGAACATCACCGTGCGGCGGATCGAGATCTACTCGACGAACTCGCAGGGTGACGGCGTCGACCTCGACTCGTCGTCGTACGCGCACGTGCACGACTCCAGGTTCAACACCAACGACGACTGCGTCGTGGTGAAGTCAGGACGGGATGCCGACGGACGGCGGGTCGGCATCCCGTCCACCCACATCGTGGTGGAGCGCTGCAAGTTCTCCGGCCGCTGGGGTGGCATCACGATCGGCAGCGAGATGTCCGGCGGCGTCTCGAAGGTGTTCTGCCGCGACTGCGAGATCAACGCGCCCGACTTCCCCGGCCGCTACCCGGTCAAGCACGCGCTCTACATCAAGACCAACCAAGACCGCGGTGGCGTGATCGACGGGGTGCACCTGCGCAACGTGCACGGGCAGAACGTCGAGCGCGAGATCCTCTTCGTCTCGATGTACTACCAGAACGGTGGCACCAAGGGCTTCTTCCCGCGGATCGACAACGTGACCGTCGACAGGATGCGGATCAACGGCGGCCGGGTCGCGGCGACGTTCCGCGGCTTCCCGCAGTCCCACATCAGGAACGTGCTGATCTCCAACTCGGCGTTCACCTCGATCACCGAGCCCAACCTGATCGAGCACACCGACAACCTCCTGTTCCGCAACACCACGATCAACGGGGTGGTTCCGGCATGAGACACCTGCTGGCGTTGTTGCTGATCGCCGCCGGGCTCTCCGCGGGCTCACCGGTCGCGGTCGCGGGGTCCGGCCTGTCGTGGAAAGCGGTGAACTCCCCGTTCTCGCTGGACTTCCAGGACGGCAGGCGGACGCTGACCGGGCAGCGCGAGACGTTCTACCGGCTCGCGGACGGCACGCAGCACTCGTTGACGAAGGTCGTTGCGCAGAAACGGGTTCCCGGCGGTGTGCGGTACGTCGTGGCGACCACGGAGGCGTCCAGGACCGCTTCCGTGGTCGTCACCCGGACCGGACGCGGCCTGCGGGTCGGGTGGACGCTGGAGCCCTCCACCGGCGTCGCGCAGGTGTCGGCGAACCTCACCGGGTCGCTGGAGGAGCACTTCCTCGGCGGTGGCGCCCACACGATGTTCGTCGACCTGCAGCGGAAGGTGTTGCTGAACAAGGCCGTGTTCGTCGGTGCGTCGAACTTCGGCAAGTGCAACAAGAACGGCGCGCCTTCGACGTTCTTCATCTCCAGCGCGGGCTACGGCGTCTACGCGGACACCAAGGCGATCGGGCGGACGGCGTTCCCCGGTGCTCTGGCCGACGACCACTGCGCGGACAAGCCGGCGCCCTGCCCCGTGACGTTCGGCGTGCCGGACCGGATCCAGTTGTGCTTCAAGACCTCCCGCCTCGACTACGAGGTCTACGCGGGCTCACCGGCACAGGTCAACTCGGCGTACTTCCAGCGCGTCGGCACGCCTGCGCTGCCGCCCGCGCGGCAGTTCGCGCTGACGAAGTGGCGGGACAAGTACAACCACTCCGACGAGATCGTCGAGGACGTGACGCAGTTCCAGGCGCGCGGAGTTCCGCTGAACACGCTGTGGGTCGACAACCCGTGGGAACAGGGGCCTGTCGGCGCACGGCCGACGTACGCGTGCATCGGCGCGTTGAAGTTCGACAAGACGATGTACCCGGACGCCCAGGGCACGATCAACTGGATGCGCGATCGTGGCGTGAACATGGGCGTGTGGGTGGCGCCGTTCCTGAGCAAGATGTCCGACGGCAAGGAATGCCCGCACGACTACCCCGCCGGTTCGTTCGCGCAGTCCGACCGCACCAACGTGTGGGACATCGACCTCACGAACCCGGTGGCGCGCGCCCACTACGAGGCGAAGCTCGAAGCCGTGTTCCGCATGGGGGTCAACTTCGTCAAGGGCGACCGGTCTTCAGTCTCAGCTGAGTTGACACAGTTCGTGTCGCGGAGCAAGTGACACACCCT
>NZ_BMRE01000015.1 GCF_014648475.1 Lentzea flava
CCAGGGTGTGTCACTTGCTCCACGACACGAACTGTGTCAACTCAGCTGAGACTGAAGAGGACATTTCGTCCGAGTTGACACCCCTCCCTGGGTGTGGCTCGCTCCGGTGCGACTCGTGACGAGACCCACCCCACCCGAAACGCAACCACCTACGCAACCGGCGGCCGCCCAACGCAACCGGCGTGCCATCAACCCGCCCGCGGCGCTGGTGGGTCTTTGATCAGATTGGCGGGGTCCGGGGCGGAGCCCCAGAAAGCAACCGCCGGATCAGGACCCCACGCAACCACCTACGGACACCCAACAGGAACCCGCCAACGCACCAGGGGGACGACCTACGAAACCGACGCGCCCCCCAAAGCCGCCGTACTCCCCCGAACCACCAACGCAGGCAACACATCCTCAACGTCAGTAGGAGAAGCCCCTTCCAACACAGCCAACAAAGCCCGAGCAGCCCGAGCCCCGAACGCGAACGTGTCCCGAGACAACGCGGTCAACCGCCCGTGCTGACACAAAACCGAGTCATCCCAAGCCACGATCGACAACTGAGACGGCACAGCAACCCCAAGCGCCCCAGCCACCTCAGCCCCGGCAACCGCCATCACGTCGTTGTCGTAAACGATCGCAGTAGGCGGCTCCTCAGAACCGAGCAACTCCCGAGTGGCAGCAGCCCCAGCCTCAGCCGTGTAATCCCCGGCCACGATCACACCGTCCACAACAGACGCCAAGAACGCCTGATCCCGCCGAACGGTGTGCAACAACGAGGGCAACCCGGCGACACGGGCAATTCGCCGATGCCCCAACGACTTCAGGTACTCGACCACCGAAGTCATCGCCGCGTAGTCATCCGCCCACACAGAGGCCAGCGACCCGTGGTGCCCCGACCCGCCGACCACGACAGCCGGCAGCCCGAGGTCGGACATCAACGAGACCCGAGGATCCGACACCAGCAGATCCACGAGGAACACCCCGTCCACCCGATGCTCGGCCCACCACCGCCGGTAGAGCTCGATCTCCTCCTCCCGAGACGAAACCACCTGCAGCAGCAACGCGGCAGACATCTCGGACTGCATCCCAGCGATCAGCTGGAAGAAGAACGCCTCGTCCCCCAACGCCCGAGGCGGCCGCACCAGCACCAGGCCGACCGCATCAGCTGACGCGGACGACAACGCCCGAGCGGTCACAGAAGGCCGGTACCCCAACGACGAGGCGACCGACAGCACCCGCGCGCGGGTCGCCTCGGAAACACCGGACCGGCCGTTCAACGCGAGCGACACAGCCCCCTTCGACACCCCGGCCGCGGCCGCGATGTCCTTGATGGTCGGCCTCTTCACGCAGCCACCCTGTCCAAAACGAGACAACAAGACGTCCGGAGGCTAGCCGGAGATAAACCGGTTTAGCTAGGGTCCGCGACCAAGGAGGTGGGTGTCAATGAAGAGGCGCACGTTCCTCGCGGGCCTGGCGGCGGTGCCCGTCGCGGGCTGTGGACTGTCCGGCACGTCCAGCACGTCGTCAGCAGGAAATGGCCAGGTCACGGGCGAGATCACGTTCCAGACCTGGTCGCTCAAGCCCAAGTACACCGACTACGTCAACGGTGTCATCGACGCTTTCCAGAAGCAGCACGCCGGCACGACCGTGAAGTGGGTGGACCAGCCGGCGGACGGGTACCTGGCCAAGGTCATGGCCGACGCGAGCGCGGGCAGTCTGCCCGACGTCATCAACGTGCCGCCGGACCTCAGCTTCCCGCTCGCCAAGGCCGGGCAGCTCGTCAACCTCGACGAGTCGCTCAAAGACGCGAGGTCCGAGTACCTCGGGAACGCCTGGCAGGCCTTCGAGATCCCCGGCAAGGGCGGCTGCTACGGGTTCCCCTGGTACCTCAACACCGGGCCGATCTTCTACAACAAGGCGCTGTTCCGGCAGGCAGGCCTCGACCCGGACAAGCCGCCGACGAACTTCAAGGAGCTGGAGGAGCAGGCGCTCAAGCTCGCCGAGAAGAAGATCGCCATGCTCGGCCAGACACCGAGCATCGCCGACTTCGGGCTGTACGGGGTGAAGCTGTTCGAGAACGACAAGTTCACGTTCAACGAGCCCAAGGGCGTCGAGTTCGTCCAGACCTACAAGCGGATGTACGACGCGGGCGCGCTGATTCCCGAGGCGCTCACGCAGAACTACACCGGCGCCGGCGCGAAGTTCATGGCGCAGCAGACCGCGCTCAGCCCCGGCAGCGCGTACGACCTCGGCAAGTTCAAGACCGACGCGCCGAGCCTCTACGCGAACATCGGCATCACCAAGCCCATCACGAACACGGGCAGCGCCAACATGTTCCTGCACGGCGTTAGCGTGCCGAAGAGCAGCAAGAACCAGGCGACGGCGCTCGCGTTCGGGCGGTTCGTCACCAACGCCGAGAACCAGGTGAAGTTCGCCAAGCTCGCGTCGATCTTCCCGAGCACCAGCAAGGGCGGCGACGACCCGTACTTCACCACGGAGGACGGCACCGACGAGGCACGGGTGCGCGTCGCGGCGGCCAAGCAGCTCAAGACCGCCGTGAACTACACGCCCGTGCAGTTCAGCGACCAGATGCGGGAGGCGCTGCTGCAGCAGCTCGCCGACGCGATGCTGGGCAAGAAGTCCGCGAAGCAGGCGTTGGACGACGCCGTCAACGAGTGCAACCGGCTCCTCAAGTGACCTCGGGAAAATGACGCACAGGCCGTACACCCCGTGGCTGTTCCTGTTGCCAGGACTGGCCGTCTGCCTCATGTTCGTGATCTTCCCGTTCCTGAACATGATCGTGCTCGCGTTCACCGACGCGAGCGCGCTCGGTGGCGGCCGGTTCACCGGTGTGGACAACTTCGTGCGGATGGCCCAGGACCCGAAGTTCTGGGTGGCCGCGCGCAACAGCCTGCTCTACCTGGCGGGCGTCGTGCCGCCGCTGGTGCTGTTGCCGCTGCTGATCGCGATGCTCGCGCAGAAGGTCGTGCCGGGCATCGGGATCTTCCGCACCGCGTTCTTCACTCCGGTGATCGCGTCCGCGGTCGTGGTCGGGCTCATCTGGACGTGGCTGCTCGACAGCCGCGGCCTGGTGAACAACGTCGTGGAGGCGTTGGGCGGCACCAGGATCCCGTTCCTGACCGACTCGACGCTGCTGCTGATCAGCTCGATGCTGGTGACGATCTGGCGCGGCCTGGGCTACTACATGGTGATCTACCTGGCCGCGCTCGCGAACGTGCCGAAGGACCTGCACGAGGCCGCGATGGTCGACGGCGCGGGGCCGATCAGGAGGTTCTGGTCGGTCACCGTGCCCTCGCTCAGGCCCACCATGGTGCTCATCGCGGCCCTGAGCGCGGTCAACGGCTTCCGCGTGTTCTCCGAGATCTACCTGCTGTCGGGCGGATCCGGCGGACCGGGCGGCGCGAGCACCACGCTGGTGATGCTCATCCAGTCGGTCGGCCGCGGCCTCACCGGCGAGGTCGGGTACGCCTCGGCGCTCAGCCTCGTGCTGTTCGTGATCCTGCTGGGGCTCCTGCTGATCACCCTCAAGCTCAACCGCAGGGAGGACCAGCTGTGAAACTCGCACTGCGCTACCTCGGGCTGCTGAGCGTTCTCGCGATCAGCATCGGCCCGTTCCTGTGGCAGTTCATGACCAGCATCAAGGGGCCGGGCGAGGACGTCTTCGTCCCGGACTTCATCCCGGACGACCCGACCTTCAGCAACTACGCGGCGGTGGCCGACGTGGTGCCGGTCTGGACGTTCGCGCTCAACTCGCTCGGCGTCGCGAGCGTCAACGTCGTCACCAACTGCCTGGGCGCCGCGATGGCCGGCTACGCCCTGGCACGGCTGAAGTTCCGGGGCCGCAGGCTTGCCGCGGTGATCTTCGCCAGCAGCATCCTGGTGCCGTTCGAGGCCATCCTCATCTCGCTGTTCCTGGTGATGCGCGGCCTCGGGCTCACCAACACCCTCACCGGCGTCGTGCTGCCCGGCTCGATCGCCGCGCTCAACGTCCTGTTGCTGCGCAACGCCTTCCTCGCACTCCCCGCCGAAGTCGAGGAAGCCGCGATCATCGACGGCGCCAACGCGTGGCAGCGCTTCACCCGCCTCGCGCTGCCGTCGGTGAAGGGCACGCTGGTCGTGGTGGCGCTGTTCTCGTTCATGTTCAGCTGGGACGACTTCCTCTGGCCGCTCGTCGTGCTGAGCGACCAGGAGAAGTACACGCTCACCATCGGGCTGGCGTACCTCCAGGGCACGTTCGTGCAGAACCAGCGGCTGGTGGCGGCGGGCACGATCATCGCCGTCCTCCCGCTGATCCTGCTGTTCCTGTTGCTGCAAAAGCACTTCTTCCGCGGTGTGGGAGAAGGCGCGATCAAGGGATGAATCTGTGCGTTTCGGCGTGAACTACACCCCGTCGGCCGGCTGGTTCCACCACTGGCTCGACTTCTCCCTCGACGACGTCAAAGCCGACTTCGAGTCCATCGCGGGCCTCGGGCTCGACCACGTGCGGGTCTTCCCGCTGTGGCCGGTGTTCCAGCCCAACCGCGGCCTCGTCCGGCCGCAAGCCGTCGAGCAGCTCGCCCAGATGCTCGACGCGGCCCACGAGACCGGCCTGGACGTGCAGGTCGACGTGCTGCAGGGCCACCTGTCGAGCTTCGACTTCTACCCGTCGTGGGTGCAGACCTGGCACCGCCGCAACATCTTCACCGACCCGGATGTGATCAGCGGACAGCGGTTCTACGTCCGCACGCTCGCCGAAGCCCTGCGCGACAAGCCGAACTTCCTCGGCTTCACCCTCGGCAACGAGGTCAACCTGCTCACCGAGTCGAACCCGTGCACACCACAGCAGGCCGGGGAGTGGATCGACGCGCTGCTCGGCGAGTGCGAGTCGGCCGCGCCGGGCCTTCCGCACGTGCACTCGGAGTACGACGCCGTCTGGTACGAGAGCGATCACTCATTCCTGCCGGAGCACGCGGCCACCAAAGGCGCGATGACGACCGTGCACTCGTGGGTCTTCAACGGCACCGCGCAGCGCTACGGACCCCTCAGCACGGAAAGCGTCCACCACGCCGAATACCTCGTCGAACTGGCCAAGGCGCACGCGGAGGATCCGCGGCGCCCGGTCTGGCTGCAGGAGGTCGGCGCCGCCCAGCCCGAGATCAGCGCCGAGCAGGCACCGCAGTTCGCCGAGCAAACGCTTGCGAACGTGCTGACCTGCATGAACCTGTGGGGTGTCACGTGGTGGTGCTCGCACGACGTCGACCGCGCGCTGGTGGACTTCCCCGAACGCGAGTACGAGTTGGGGCTGTTGACGACGGAACGCAAAATCAAGCCGCTCGGGGAGGCGATCGCCAGGATCGTGCGCGATGCGGAACCGGTCCCCGCCGAGCGCACGCCGATCACGCTGCACGGCGACCGGTCCTCGTGGGGACCTGGCGGCGCTTTCTTCGAAGAGTGGATGACCCTCGCGCGCGACGGCGTGCGGGCCTCGATCGAGCTGGGGTGACGACGAAGTGCACGACGAACGCGCGCTGCTGGAAGAACGACTCAACCGCACGCTGAAGGAACGCATCCGCCCGGCGATCTACGGCGAGACCGCGCCGCTGGAGCTGGCCGTGTGGAACGTCCCGGACGAGCCGGTGCCGGTCGCCGAAGCACTGGCAGCAACCTACGAACCGGCGAGCGTGGGCGACGCCTGGGGCGCGCCGTGGAGCACCAGCTGGTTCCGGCTGACCGGGCGGGTTCCGCAGGCGTGGCAGGGCAAGCAGGTCGAGGTCGTCCTGGATCTCGGCTTCACCCACCCCGGCCCCGGTTTCCAGTCGGAGGGCCTCGCCTACAACGCTCAAGGCGAGCCGATCAAGGGCATCGAGCCGCGCAACACCTACCTGCCCGTCGAAGGGGACGAGGTCCTCTTCTACCTGGAGGCCGCGGGCAACCCGACGATTCTCGACTTCCACCCGTTCCTGCCGACCCCGCTGGGCGACAAGGACACCGCGGGCACCGACCCGTTGTACAAGATCCTCAGAGCCGAGCTCGCGGTGTTCCAGCCGCAGGTCTGGCACCTGATGCTCGACATCGAGGTGCTGCAGTCGCTCATGAAGGAGCTGCAGGACCACGACCCGCGCCGGCACAAGATCCTGCACGCGCTGGATCGGGCGATGGACGCGCTGGACCTGAACGAGGTGGCGGCGACCGCCGACTTGGCCCGCGCCGAGCTCGAACACGTGCTCTCGCTGCCCGCCACGGCCTCCGCGCACAAGGTTTCCGCGATCGGTCACGCGCACATCGACAGCGCCTGGTTGTGGCCGCTGCGCGAGACGGTCCGCAAGTGCGCGCGCACCTTCTCGAACGTCACCAGGCTGATGGACTCCTACCCGGACTTCTACTTCGCGTGCTCGCAGGCCCAGCAGTACGCGTGGATGAAGGACCACCACCCGCACGTGTGGGACCGGATCCGCGAGAAGGTCCGCAGTGGACAGTTCGTGCCGGTCGGCGGCATGTGGGTCGAGTCGGACACGAACATGCCCGGCGGCGAGGCGATGGCCCGCCAGCTCGTGCACGGCAAGCGCTTCTTCCTGGACAACTTCGGCGTCGAGACCGAGGAGGTGTGGCTGCCGGACTCGTTCGGCTACAGCGCCGCACTGCCCCAGCTGATCAAGCTGTCCGGCTCGCGCTGGTTCCTCACCCAGAAGCTGTCGTGGAACCAGATCAACAGGTTCCCGCACCACACGTTCTGGTGGGAGGGCATCGACGGCACGCGGATCTTCACGCACTTCCCGCCGGTCGACACCTACAACTCGTCGTTGAGCGGCGAGGAGCTGGCGCGGGCGTCCAGGCAGTTCGCCGAGCACGCCAAGGCCTCCAGGTCGCTCGTGCCGTTCGGCTACGGCGACGGCGGTGGCGGGCCGACCCGCGAGATGATGGAGACCGCGCACCGCGTCGCGAACCTCGAAGGCTCCCCGACGGTGAAGGTCGAGCCGCCGCGCGACTTCTTCCAGGCGGCGCAGGACGAGTACCCGGACGCACCGGTGTGGGCGGGCGAGCTGTACCTGGAGAAGCACCGCGCCACCTACACCACCCAGGCCAAGACCAAGCAGGGCAACCGGCGCAGCGAGCACCTGCTGCGCGAGGCCGAGCACTGGGCCACCGCAGCGGCGCTCCAGGGCCACGACTACCCGTACGAGGACCTCGACCGGTTGTGGAAGACCGTGCTGCTGCACCAGTTCCACGACATCCTGCCGGGCAGCTCGATCGCGTGGGTGCACCGCGAGGCCGAGGCCACCTACGCCCGCGTCGCCGCCGAGCTGAAGGCACTGACCGCACAGGCCATCGACGCGATCAAGGGCGACGGCGACGACGAGCTGACGTTCGACGTGCTCGGCGGTGACGCCCCGAAGCCGTTCGTCGCGCCCCAGAACGGCGTGCTCGACAACGGAAGGCTCCGCGTCACGATCGACGCCGACGGAATCGTGCTGTCCATCTTGGACCTGGAGGCCGACCGCGAGGTCCTGCCGCCGCACGGGTGCGCCGGCCTGCCGCAGCTGCACCGCGACAACCCGAACCAGTGGGACGCCTGGGACATCGACCCGTTCTACCGCAACTGGAAGGCCGACCTGATCCCGTCCGAACGCGTCGACGCCGAAGACGGTGTCGTGGTCACGGCCAAGTTCGGCAACTCGGTGCTCACCCAGACGATCCGGCTCAGGGAGGGCGCCAAGCAGGTCGACTTCGACACCGAGGTCGACTGGCAGGAACGCGAGAAACTGCTCAAGATCGCGTTCCCGCTCGACCTGCGCGCCGAGGTGTCCACCGCGGAGACCCAGTTCGGCCACCTGCACCGCCCGGTGCACACCAACACCTCGTGGGAGGCCGCGAAGTTCGAGATCTGCGCCCACCGCTTCCTGCACGTCGGCGAACCCGGCTACGGCGTCGCGGTGGTCAACGACTCGACCTACGGCCACGAGGTCACGCGCACGACCCGTGAGGACGGCGGAACCACCACGACCGTGCGGCTGTCCCTGCTGCGCGCGCCGAGGTTCCCCGACCCGGAGACCGACCAGGGCGAGCACCGCTTCCGCTACGCCCTCGTGGTCGGCGCGGGCATCCCGGACGCCATCGACGCGGGGTACCGCATCAACCTGCCGCCCCGGACCGTCCGCGGTTCCCTGGCGCCGGAACCGCTGGTGCGCACGGACAACCCGGCGGTGCGCGTCGAGGCCGTGAAGCTGGCGGACGACCGGTCGGGCGACGTCGTCGTCCGGCTCTACGAGGCGCACGGCGGCCGGGCCCGCGCCTCGATCGGCACCTCATTCCCGTACCAGCGGGTCCAGGAGACGGACCTGCTGGAACGGCCCCTCGGTGACGCGTCGGCAGAGGTCGTGTTGCGGCCGTTCCAGGTGATCACGCTGCGCTACACGAGGTAGTGGACCGAACGGAGCAATTCGGGGCCTCACCCACGCGCAAGATCGAGTTCCCGTTCGCCTACACCTGCACGGCGGAGAACGCGCAGCTCGACAGCCAACCCGGCGGACAACGAGATCCTCGCGAGCACAGCAGTGCGCGCGGCGGCCGCACGGATCAACCAGACCCCTCAGTTGGACGCGCGAGGGCCTCACACCTGGGCCTGGGCACCTGGGTAAGGGGTCTCACGGCCGGGCCTTAGGTGATCTTCCGATGTAGGAGCCCACCCCTCAGGAGCACTCTCACTCTCGTCGGAAAACGAACTGAGGAGTGAGTCAGATGGAGTGGACGCCCGAGGCGATCAAGGCGGAGATGGACTACCGGCAGGCTGCCCTGCGGGAGGACGCCCGCCGCGTCCAGGAGTACTACCGCAACGGCGGGAAGCCCCGCTCGTGGTGGCACCGCATGACGCACAGGCATGAGCCTGAGGTCCCCAACGGACAACAGGCTGCGTGATGCCGGGGGTAGTCGTGGGGTGGTTCCTCTCGTCCGGGAACCACCCCACGACTGTGTGCTGAGCTCGCTAGGCCTTGGCCAGCCAGGCCTTGACCTTGTCGCCGTTGGCCTCGACCCACTTCTTGGCCGCGTCCTCGGGCTTCATCTTGTCCTCGGCGATGTACTTGGCGACCGTGTTCTGGTCCTCGTTGGTCCACTTGAAGTTCTTGACCAGCTGGTAGGCCGGGCCGTTCGCGTCGGCGAACTTCTTCGACACGATCTTGTCGAGGTCGTAGTCCGGGTAGTCGCAGGCGACCTTCTCGGCGTCGGCGTCACAGCCGGGCTTGTACTCGGGGAGCTTCACCTTCTCGAGCTTGATCTCGTTGAGCAGCCACTGCGGCGAGTAGAAGTAGCCGATCACCCACTTCTTGTCCTTCTCCGCCTGGCGGAAGGCCTGGATCAGCGCGGTCTCGCTGCCGCCGTAGACGACCTTGTAGTTGAGGTTCAGGTTCTTCACCAGAGCCTCGTCGTTGGTCACGAACGACGGGTCGCCGTCGAGCAGCTGGCCCTTGTCACCGGACTCGGACGTCTTGAACTGGTCGGCGTACTTGTTGAGGTTGTTCCAGTCCAGGACGTCGGGGTGCTCCTTGGCGAGCCACGGCGGCACGTACCAGCCGATCTGGCCCTTCACCCCCGTCGACCCCGCGCTGACGGCCGTCTTCTGCTCGTCGATGTACTTCTTGCGCAGGTCGTCGTGGCCCCAGTTCTCGACGACGGCGTCGACCTCACCGGTGCCGAAGCCCTGCCAGGCGACCTCTTCCTTGAGCTCCTTCTTGGTGACCTTGCACTTGAGCTCCTTCTCGGCCACGTACGCGAGCACGGCCGCGTTCGCCTCGTAACCGACCCACGGGTTGACCGCGAGGTTGAACGTGCCGCAGTCGCCGGCCGCACCCGATGAGGAGTCGCCAACCTTGGCGCCACCGCAACCGGCCAGCGCAAGCGCTCCCACGAGCACTGCTCCCAGCACGCTGTGCCTTGCCACTTTCCAAACCTCCTAGTTGGTCCACCGCTTGGCGGCCGCCTGGGTGAGGCGGTCGAGCATCACGCCCAGCACGACGATCGCGACACCGGCCGCGAGCCCCTTGCCGTACAACTGGCCCTGCGAGAACCCGGCCACGACGTCGTAGCCGAGTGCGCCGGCGCCCACGAGGCCGCCGACGACGACCATCGAGAGCACGTAGATCAGCCCCTGGTTGGCCGCGAGCGTCAACGCCCTGCGCGCCATGGGCAGCTGCACCTTCACGATCGTCTGCCACGAGCTGGATCCCAGCGCCGTGGAGGCCTCGACGGTCGCGGGCGACACCGCGCGGATGCCGTCCGCGATGATCTTGATGGCGACCGGTGCCGCGAACACCACGGCCGCGATGATCGCGGTGAACCGCGTGGCCGAGAACAACGCCAGGATCGGCACCAGGTACACGAACGCGGGCATCACCTGCCCCGCGTCGAGGATCGGCCGGATGAACCGGTCCGCCCGCCTGCTGCGGCCCATCCACACGCCGACGACGACACCGAGGATCATCACCAGGATCGTGGCGACCAGCGTGGACGCCAGCGTGATCATCGCGTCCTGCCACAGCCCCGTCGCGACCAGGACACCGAGGCACGCGGCGGAGACCACGGCCGCCCTCACGCCACCGATCAGGAACGACAACGCGACGATCACCAGCGCCACCAGGAACCACGGCGACTCGGCCAGCAGCGCCTGCAGCGGGTTGATCAACACGGACGTGACGAAATCCTTGAAGCCGTTCGTGATCACCGGCAGCGAGTCCTGCACCCACTCCGTCACGGCCGTCGCACCCTTGCGGATCGAGCTGCCGATCTCCACCTCCGACGGGAACTCCGCCGCCCACAGGTAGGTGTAGGAGAAGTACACGGCGACGCCGGTGACCCCGAAGCCGCCGAAGAAGGCCCAGCGCGGCAGTGAGCGGCGTTCGGTCGCCGCGGTCGTCACGCGGTCCAGCACGATCGCCAGCACCACGATCGCGAGGCCCGCGTTGAACGCCGTGCCGACGTCGAGCGTCTGCAACGCCTTCACGACCGTCTTGCCCAGGCCCGGCGCGTCGATCAGCGCGGCGATCGTGACCATCGACAGCGCGGCCATGATCGTCTGGTTGACGCCGAGCACGATCGTCTTGCGCGCGGACGGCAGCAGCACCTTGAGCAGTGTCTGCTTCCTGGTCGCGCCGAGGGACTCCGACGCCTCGACGGTGTTGTGGGGCACCGAGCGGATGGCGTGCGCGGTGATCCGGATCGCCGGCGGTGCCGCGTAGATCAGCGTGGCGATCGTCGCCGAGGCCGGACCGATCAGGAAGAACAGCGTCAACGGTGCCAAGTAGACGAACGTCGGCATCGTCTGCATGAAGTCGAGCACCGGCGTCATGATGCGGTTGGCCCGATCGGACAGTCCCGCCCAGATCCCGAGCGGAATGCCGAAGAGCAACGCGATCACGACCGCGGCGAGCGTCAGCGAGAGCGTGTCCATGCTCTCCTGCCACAACCCCTGCAGACCGAGGAACACGAAGCCCGCGACGGCGAGCAGCGCGACCCGCCACCCGGCGACGGCCAGGCTGACGAAACCCGCGATCGCGACCACGCCGAGCCAGCCGATCACCGGCACCGGCCGGCCGAACGACGGCTGCGCGATCAACGCCTGCACGAACGTCACGAACTCGTCGATGACGAGCCGGATCTCGTTGAAGAAGTACAGGAAGACCGGGTTGGAGTTCCTGGACGCGCCGACGGCGTCGTTGACGCTGTTGATCCAGCGGTGCAACGGGGTCAGCTCGGAGGCGTCGAGCGCCAGCGTCCCGACGTTGCGGAACACCAGCCACAACACCAGCCAGGCCAGCACGATCCCGCCGACGATCAGGGCCTTGCGCGGGATCTGCCGTCGTGGCACGGCAACGGCGACCATCACACCTCCCCGGCGACGACCCCGAGGATCTCCTCGTCCGCCACCACGCCGAGCAGCTCGCCGTCCCGCACGACCTTCACGGGCTTGTCCGCGCCCAGCACGCTGCGCACGGCTTCCCGCACCACGGTCTCCGGAGAGAGCTCCGGTCCGTCCAGCTCGTCGTCGGGACGCGGCGGCCGCATGATCCACTTCAACGTCAGCACGTGCGAGCGCGGCACGTCCTTCACGAAGTCGCGCACGTAGTCGTCCGCAGGCGCGCCGACCAGCTCGTCACCGGTGCCGACCTGCACGACCTGGCCGTCGCGCATGATCAGGATGCGGTCGCCCAGCTTGAGCGCCTCGCTCAGGTCGTGGGTGATGAAGACCATCGTCTTGCCGACCTCGCGGTGCAGCCTGATCACCTCGGACTGCATGTCGCGCCGGATCAGCGGGTCGAGTGCCGAGAATGGTTCGTCGAAGAACAGAACATCCGGATCACCGGCGAGTGCGCGCGCGAGACCGACGCGTTGCTGCATACCGCCGGAGAGTTGGTCCGGATAGGACTTCTCGTAGCCGGTGAGACCGACGAGGTCGATGACTTCCTGCGACCGCTCTCCACGTTTCGCCCGTGGTACCCCGCGGATTTCCAGTCCGTAACCGACGTTGTCCGCCACCGTCCGGTGCGGCAGCAGTCCGAAGTGCTGGAACACCATGGAGAACTTGTTTCTCCGCAGGTCACGCAACCGTTTGGCGTCCGCTTCGAGAATGTTCTCACCCTCGAACATGATCGTTCCCGCGGTCGGTTCCACAAGCCTCGTGAGGCAGCGGACCAGAGTGGACTTGCCCGACCCGGACAGGCCCATGACCACGAACATCTCACCCGGAGCGACGTCGAAGTCGACTCCACGCACAGCTGCGACGGCACCTGTGCGATCCATCAGCTCCTGCCGTGACAACGACTTCAGCTCGTCGGATGCCACCACTTGAGACGCATTGGAGCCAAATACTTTCCACAGGTTCCCGACCGAAATCACGGGATCCACGCCAAACCACTCCGACCTGTTGCGGCGACCGTTGCGGGACTGCTTGTTGCGGACTGCGCACACCGTTTCTCGATGCGCGACAGCATCGACCCTCACACGAGTACGGTCAAGGGCTGATACAAATAAAGTCCTTTGTGGACAACCAATCATCCCATGACTTGACTGCCACAGATCGATCGGGAAAAGCTGAACTGAGCGGTCTCCTGCACCGCCACCCCCTCGACGAGGAGCTGTTCGTGCAAGCCCCCAGAATCGCTCTGGCAATGACGCTCGTGTTGACAGTTGCCGGATGTGGCAGTGGATCAACAGCGTCACCCCGCTCCAGTTCGGCGGCACCAACCGAACCCTGCGACTCCATCACCATCGCGGTCAACCCGTGGGTCGGCTACGAGGCCAACGCCGCGGTCATCGCGTACCTCGCCGAGAAGCGGCTCGGCTGCAAGGTGACGAAGAAGGAAGTCGACGAGCAGACGGCCTGGCAGGGCCTCGACTCCGGCGAGATCGACGTGATCCTCGAGAACTGGGGTCACGAGGACCTCAAGCAGAAGTACATCGAGGAGAAGCACACCGCCGTGCGCGTCGGCCCGTCCGGCAACAAGGGCGTGATCGGCTGGTACGTGCCGCCGTGGATGAAGAAGACCTACCCGGACATCACGAACTACCAGAACCTCAACAAGTACGCGGACCTGTTCAAGACCGCGCAGTCCGAGGGCAAGGGCCAGGTGCTCGACGGCGATCCCTCGTACGTGACCAACGACGAGGCCCTGGTGAAGAACCTGGGCCTCAACTACAAGGTCGTCTACGCGGGCAGCGAGCAGGCGCTGATCAAGGCGTTCCGCCAGGCCGAGGAGAAGAAGACGCCGCTGATCGGCTACTTCTTCGAGCCGCAGTGGCTGCACCTCGACATCGAGCTGGTCAAGGTCGACCTGCCCGAGTACAAGGCGGGCTGTGACGCGGACGCGGCCAAGGTCGCCTGCGACTACCCGCGCTACGAGCTCGACAAGATCGCCTCCAAGAAGTTCATGGACAAGGGCGGCCCCGCCGCGCGGCTGGTCCAGAACTTCCAGTGGAGCAACGAGGAGCAGAACGCGGTCGCGTCGTTCATCGCCAAGTACAAGATGTCGCCGGACGAGGCGGCACGGCGGTGGATCGAGGCCAACCCCGACCGCGTCGACGACTGGCTGACGAAGGCCAAGCCCTAACTGGAGGTGGTGGTCCTCGACCACCACTTCTCGTCGGGGCCGGAGATGTCCTCGACGCTCAGCCGGCGGACGGACCCGGCTCGCTTGAGCCGGGCCTCCAGCTGATCCTTGCGCTGGGCGAGCCGGCGGTAGATCTCCACGGCCGCCGTCTCGGGCTCGCCCCGCAGCCTCTCCACGGTGCGCCAGTTGCCGAGGAACTCGAGCGTCAGGTCCGCGACCGCCTGCCCGGCCTGCGCGGTCAGTTCATCAGCCGGTGTCGCGTACCGTCCGGCGTGGAACGCCAGGTTCCTGGTGACGTAGAGCCATTCCAGCACCGCGGTGGCGGTGTCCTCCTGCTCCCGCAACCAGCCCGCCAGCGTCGTGGAGTCCGCGAGCCGCGTCCGCCACACCTCGACCAGGTCCTGGACGAGCCCGCCCTCGTTCTCGGCGAGCGCGGTGACGGCGTCCTGGGCGGCCTTGAGCTGTTCTTTCGGGCGGTTGTGCCTGATCAGCACTTCCACCCAGGCGTCGACGGACTTCAGGTGGTGCTTCACACCGGTCGTCGGGACGTGCGCGTCGAGCGGCCCGCGCAGCTCCTCGTCGTGATTCGTGACGATGACGTGCAAGCTCACCAGGTGCTGCCGCAACATCTGCAGCGCGCACGCCTTCGCGAGCCACGGGATCTTGCTCGGATCCAGCCCGGTCGCCTCCAGCGCACTCCACGCCAGCCCGGCACTGGCCATCGGTGCCGTGCTCGCGGAGATCTGCCTGGCCAGGTTCGCCACCCGCATCGCACTGCGCAGGTCGGCGGGCCAGTACGCCGTGAGCGGGTAGGCGTTGCCGACCGTGCGCCGGTGCTCGGCACCACGCGTGACCCGCCCGGTCGGACCGCTGACCTGCCACAGCGGCGCGATGTTCAACTCGGTGAGCCGCTCCCCCGCCGCGTACTGGTCGAGCGCCTCGCTGAGCATCCGCCGCCCCCGCAACGCCGCCGTGTGCGCGTCCGCCGCGTCGACCGGCAGCCGCACCAGCACCGACGACCCCTCCACGGCGTCCTTGAGGAAGTCGTCCTTCGGCAACCTGTTGCGGTGCAACGGCTCCTGCCGCGCGCGGGGCAGCAGCGCGTCCAAATGCCGCAACACCCGCGCGCCCCGCACCACCAGCGCCACCACGTGCCTGCGCGGTTCCGGCCACAACACACCTTCGAGGTCGTCGCCGGGCTTCTTGAGCCACCGCAGCAGATCCGACCTGAGCTGCCTGCCGTCCCTGCCGTGCACCGCCACCACGACCGCGACCTCGGCGATCATCCTGGCCCGCAGCGGAAGCTCCACGCCGTTCCACAGTGGAGTGATCCACTGCCGGACCGCTGTTTCCAGTGCCCGCGGATCCAGCTTCCGCGCCGCCGCGGCCGTGACCTGCGGGTCGAGCTTCTGCGCGTCCACCGCGATGGCCGCGTCGACGTCGAGAAGCGTCTGGCGCGCCTCGGCGAGCTCCTTGGCGCCACCGTGGACGTAAGCGGGCGCGGCGGCGTCCATGCACGCGAGCGAGGTGGTGATGATGCGGCGCAACAGGTTCCACCGCGGCTGGTCCTCGGTGGCGTGGCTGTCGAGCGCCGTCTGCGCCCGCGTGACGGCCAGGAAGGCGCTGTTGAGCCCGGCCACGTGCTCGCCGAGGTGCGCGTCGGGGTCGAGCGCCCGCAGCACACCCTGCAGCAGCGCCCGCTGCCCGCGGTCGAGCCCGGCGTCGTCGAACGCCTGCCGCAGCCGGGCGTCGAGGTACTGGTAGCGCACGTGCAGACCCTAATCGGGGGTCCACACTGGCTGTATGGACAACAGGAAAGCGGTCTTCGCGGGCGCGGACGGACACTCGCTGGCCGGCCGCCTCGAACTGCCCGCGGGACCGGTGGTCGCGACCGCGGTGTTCGCCCACTGCTTCACCTGCGGCAAGGACTCGGTGGCCGCGTCCCGGATCTCCCGCGAACTCGCCGCCCGCGGCGTCGCCGTGCTGCGCTTCGACTTCACCGGCCTCGGCCAGTCCGACGGCGACTTCGCCAACACCACGTTCACGTCCAATGTCGACGACCTGGTGTGCGCCGCCAACCACCTGCGCGACACCGCGGGCGCCCCGAGCGTCCTCATCGGACACTCCCTGGGCGGCGCGGCCGTCCTCGCCGCGGCCCACCGCATCCCCGAGGTCCGCGCCGTGGTCACGATCGGCGCCCCTGCCGACACCGCCCACGTCGAGCACCTGATCGGCCCGTCCACGGCCGACATCGAAACCAACGGCGTCGCCGAAGTGCTGCTGGCCGGCCGCTCGTTCCGCATCAGCAACGACTTCCTCGCCGACATCAAGCAGCAGAACCAGACAGCGTGCATCGCGGGCCTGAACCGCGCACTGCTGGTCATGCACTCACCTCAGGACAACCTGGTCGGCATCGACAACGCCCGACTCGTCTTCGACGCGGCCCGCCACCCCAAGTCGTTCGTCTCCCTGGACGGCGCCGACCACCTGCTCACCAACCGCGCGGACGCGACCTACGTGGCCGAGGTGCTCGCGGCGTGGGCCAGCCGCTACCTGGTGCGTTAGATGCGAAAACCCGCAGCGTTGTACCGCTGCGGGTTTCGTCAACCGATCGGGGCGACAGGATTTGAACCTGCGACCCCCCGCTCCCAAAGCGGGTGCGCTACCAAACTGCGCCACGCCCCGGTTGGAACCAGCTTACCGCCCTCCGCTAAGGTATTGACCGCAGCCCCTCAGGGGGCGGCAACGCGGGCGTAGCTCAATGGTAGAGCCCTAGTCTTCCAAACTAGCTACGCGGGTTCGATTCCCGTCGCCCGCTCGCGGCCGAGGCCGACGTGTGTCTGCGGAGAGCGCAGACCCCGTCGGCCTCTCGCCTTTTTATCTGGGGGCCGAGCCCCCAGACCCCCGCCGGGGGCGAGCCCCCGGACCCCCATCGATGCCGGGTCGGGCACCTGTGTCGGGGGCCGGGAAAGGCGCAGACCCCCGTCGGCCTCTCGCCTTTTTATCTGGGGGCCGAGCCCCCAGACCCCCGCCGGGGGCGAGCCCCCGGACCCCCATCGATGCCGGGTCGGGCACCTGTGTCGGGGGCCGGGAAAGGCGCAGACCGTTGTCGCGGCTTACGCCGATCACTGGGCGACACGCTCCACCGACTCTCGCTGAGGGCGAGCCCTCGGAGCCTCGTCAATGCCGGTTGGGCGGGGGTGTGGGAGCGCAGACCACCTGGCCTATCGCCATTCTTCGAGCGTCGCGCTCGGACCTCGCCGGGGCAACGCCCCGCCATCTCGGTCAGCTGCGAGTGCCCGCAGGCCAACCCTGCATGACTGGGTCCGCATGCGCGGCGCTGCGAGGTCTACCACGGGGGTCGTCGGCGTGCTCCCCGGTGCGAGTCGGGGCGTGTCGTCCAGTGAACGGCATGAGCCCGACGGTGGTCTGGGTTCCAGCACCGCCGAAAGGCGAGCCCACGAAGTCCGCGCCTTTCACGCCACGCACGACAGGTAGACCACGGCTGACTTTCGGGGGCCGCTCTTCGAGTGCGCGCCCGTGACGTGTGGTGAGGAGTGTCACAGGGAGGCCACGCCTACTTGGGTGCGGTGGTGGGTTGGGTGGTCGATTTCGTCGGCCACGGCCAGGGCGAAGTCGGCGTAGGTCAGCTCGTCGGACGCGTTGACCGGGGCGAACTGGTACTTGCCGGTGGGCTTGCCGCCGAACATTCCTGCCGGGCTCATCACCAGCCAGTTTGCGGTGGACTTGGCCAGCACCTCGACGCCTGCCGCGTGGCCCAGGCAGAACGGGCGGTGCTCGGGCGGGAAGTCCGGGGAGTCGACCAGGCGTACGCCCGGTGCGGTTTCCAGCAGCGGGTAGATGCCCACCACGATGATGCGGCCCACGCCGGACGCCACCAGAGCGTTGGCCGCCTCCGTGTAGAACTCCGCGGGGTCGCGGGACAGGTCGACCACCGCGCTCACCGCGACGTCGTGGCCCGCGGCCACCTGTGGCGCCGCCTGGACGCCAGGGTTTCTGCCGATCCTCGTGACCTCGTGGCCGCGGGCCTCTGCCGCGGCCGCGATCTCCCGTCCGGCCTGGCCGGACGCTCCGAAAACAACGATCTTCGCCATGAGCGCGAAGGTAGGGTGCCGGTGGCCGGTTTCCGCAACGATATCGGGGGTGACCAGGTGGAATGCGTCGAGTTGCCGTACCGCATCGGTGACAAGTGGACCGCCCACGTGTTGCGAGGGCTGCAGGGCGGGCGGCGGAGGTTCACCCAGCTGCGCGCCGGTATGCCGGTGGTGACGCCCAAGGTGCTCACCGAGACGTTGCGGGCGATGGAGCGGGACGGCACAGTCACGCGCACCGAGTACGACGAGAACCCTCCGCGCGTGGAGTACGAGCTGACCGGGCAGGGGCGCAAGCTGCTGGCGTTGCTCGACCTCTGCTGCGGGTGGGCCCGAGAGAACCTGGTGGAGACGTGAGGCTCGAACAGATCGTCGTCGACAGCAACGATCCCGCTCGCCTCGTGCGGTTCTGGGCCGAGCTGCTCGGCGGCGAGCCCGTCGAGCGCGCGCACGGGTGGGCGCACGTCGATCCGCCGGAGGGGCCGCGGATGTCGTTCCAGCCGGTGCCCGAGCGCAAGGACGTGAAGAACCGGCTGCACCTCGACTTCGCGGTCGACGACATCGAGGCCGCTGTGGTGAAGGCGGTGAACCTGGGCGCCAGCCGCGAAGGTCTCGTGCACACCGACGAGAAGGGCAGCTTCCAGGTGATGCGCGACCCCGAGGGCAACGAGTTCTGCTTCGTCCGCTGAGAGACCTGTTACTGGACCGCCCGCCACAACGCCTCACCGAAGCGGATCGCGAGGACCAGGAGCAGCACGCCGATCGCGAAACTGATGAGGCACCGGACGATCACCAGCAGCTTGGCGCCTTTCACCCGGCCATGATTTATCGCTGACGGCAAGTGCAACAGAGCCCATCGGGCCCAATAGCGGACCGAATAGCATGCCGCTGTGACCGACTGCCTGTTCTGCCGCATCGTCGCGGGCGAGATCCCGGCGACCGTCGTGACGGAGACCGACACGACGCTCGCCTTCCGCGACATCGATCCCAAGGCGCCCACGCACGTGCTGGTGATCCCCAAGGAGCACCACCAGGCGATCGGCGACGTCGACCCGCTGCTCGCGGGCCAGATCCTCGCCACCGCCCACCAGGTCGCGAAGCAGGAGGGGATCGACGAGTCCGGCTACCGGCTGGTGTTCAACACCGGCAAGGACGGCGGCCAGACCGTCTTCCACGTGCACTGCCACGTCCTGGGCGGGCGCGGACTGACCTGGCCGCCGGGTTAATCCACCTCCGGAATCGCCATCTCCCGCACGAACTTCGCGTCGACGGGATTGCCGTGCCCCGGCACGACGATGCGCGGGTTCAGCTCCAGCATGCGGTCCAGGACGTGCCGCCAGTTGCCCGGCGTCGCGTCCGAGCCGGCCTGGGCGGGCGCGCCTTCCTCGACCAGGTCGCCCGCGAACACCACGTCGACGTCCGGCACGTGCACGATCACGTCGTGCGAGGTGTGCGCCGGCCCGAAGTGGTACAGGTCGACCCTGCGTCCGCCGACGTCCAGCGTCACGGTGTCGCGGAACGTGTGCGTGGGCGGGATGAGCGTGCCCTCGAACGGATCCGAGTGGTACACGGCGCGGCTTTCGAGCAGGGTCTCGTCCACGACGCAGTCCTCGTGCGCCCACACCTCGCACGGCAGGAACGCCTCCGTTGCCAGCACGTGGTCCCAGTGGTTGTGCGTCAACACGATCCGGGACGGACGCACTTCGGTGGCGAGCGCCGGGTCCATGCCGGAGTCCACCAGCAGCGAATCACCTGATCCGGTGATGAGGCCGAGGGTCAGGTCGAGCTCGGTGTGCCGCCGGATGAACACGCCGTCCGCGATCTCGATCACCGCAGCACCCCGTCGACCAGCTTCGGCGCCACGTCGCTCACGCCGATCTGCACCGCGAGATCCACGTCGGCGAGGTGGCCGTTCTCGATCAGCTCACGTCCCGATCCGCAGGCCCGCACAGCGGCCGCGACGTCCGTGTTCCGGAACGCCGTGGCAGCGAGCTGAGCCTCCGGCGAAGCCTCTCCTGGCAAGGCCGCGAGCACGGCACCCGCCCCCAGGTAGTCCTCGACGCACGGACGCAATGGCCCGAACTCGCGCGGCCCTGAGTTGAGGATGTCGAGTCCCCACCGTTCGCCGCCGGGAATCACGCCGATCGTCTCCCCCAGCTCCGCTGCCCGCTTGGCGACCGCCTCGGCGTTGCGCAGACAGGCCGCCAGCACGTGCGCCCCTGTCTCCGCCGCGAGGAAGCACAGGTTCGACCCGTTCGGCGACGGCAGCTCGACCACTCCCGTCGCGTCGACGAGTGATGCTGGTCGCAGCGTCTTGCCCGACGTCGGCTTCCACCTCGACGGCCGGACCTGGCCGCCGTTGCCGACGACCAGGTCGACAGAGGTCGTGAACGACAGCACGTCCACGACAATCAGCACGTCACAGCCTCGCAGCGCGTTGACGCCCTCGGGCCCCCACTCCAGCCGCAGCTGGTACCCCTCTTGACTGAACACACCCACCAGCGTGTCAGACTCCGTGACGTGCGCGTTTATCTGGCAGCAGACCACGCGGGCTTCGAGCTGAAGTCCCACCTTCTCAAGGCTCTCAGCGAGCAGGGCTACGAGCTCGTCGACGTCGGTGCCCACACGTACGACGCCCAGGACGACTACGTGTCGTTCTGCACCGACGCAGCTGAGCGAGTCGTGGCCGACCCCGGCAGCCTCGGCGTCGTCATCGGCGGTTCGGGCAACGGCGAGCAGATCGCCGCGAACAAGGTGAAGGGTGCGCGCGCCGCGCTCGCGTGGAACATCGACACCGCGCAGCTCGCCCGCGAGCACAACGACGCCAACCTGGTCGGCATCGGCGCCCGTCAGCACACCACCGAGGAGGCGACGGCGATCGTCTCGGCGTTCCTCAAGACGCCGTTCTCCGGCGAGCCCCGGCACCAGCGCCGCATCGACAAGGTCAGCGCGTACGAGAACAGCGCCCACGAGAACAGCGCCCACGAAAACAAGGCCTGATGCCTGAAGGCCACACGCTGCACCGCCTGGCGCGCCTGCACCAGCGCCGGTACGCGGGCAAGCCCGTGTCCGTCACCAGTCCACAGGGACGCTTCGCGGCGTCCCTCGTGGACGGACGCAAGCTCGTCCGCGCCGAGGCGCACGGCAAGCACCTGTTCCACGTCTACGGCCCGGACGCGATCGTGCACGTCCACCTCGGCCTGTACGGGACGTTCACGGAGTCGCCGCTGCCGGTGCTGCTGCCCGTCGGCCAGGTGCGCATGCGGATGGTCGGCGAGACCCACTGGACGGACCTGCGCGGCCCAACCGCGTGTGAAGTGCTCAACTCCGACGAGGTCAAGGCGATCCGCGAGCGGCTCGGGCCCGACCCACTGCGCAAAGACGCCGACCCCGACCGCGCCTACGAGCGGATCATCCGGTCGAAGCAGCCGCTCGCCGTGCTGCTGATGGACCAGAAGATCCTCGCGGGCGTCGGCAACGTCTACCGCGCCGAGGTGTTGTTCCGGCACAACGTGAACCCGTTGCTGGTCGGCAACAAGGTCAGCCGGGAACTGTGGGACACGCTGTGGAACGACCTCGTCGTGCTGATGAAGGACGGCGTGAAGGTCGGCCAGATCAACACCGTCCGCCCGGAGCACCTGCCCAAAGCCATGGGCCGCGCGCCGCGCGTGGATCGGCACGGCGGTGAGGTGTACGTCTACCGCCGTGCCGGTGAGCCGTGCCTGATCTGCGGCACCGAGGTCCTGACCACGGAACTGGCGGCCCGCAACCTCTTCTGGTGCCCGGTCTGCCAGCCCTGAAACTTTTCGGTCGGGGCGGTTTGGGGTGCGGCTGGAAAGTGCTCAGTTGATGAGCACTTTCAGAAGTCGAACCCGCCCATGTCGCCGAAGTCGAAGCCACCGGCGTCACCCACGTCAGCGACACCGCCCATGTCTCCCATGTCGCCGCCGAAGTCGCCCATGCCCATGTCGGCCATGCCGTAGTCACCGACACCGTGCATGCCGGAGAACATGGCGTCCATCAGCAGGAACGTGCCCACGCCCCATGCACCGGCGACGAGCGCGGGCTTCCACCACGGCTCGGAGTACCACCCACGCGGCACCGGGCGTCCGGCGACCATGCCGCCGGGGTAGTAGTAGGGCGTGCCGGCACCGGAGTGCGGCGACGCGGCGTACTGGTGGCCCTCGACGGTGACCTGACGGTCCTCGCTGACGGCACCCGCCTGCTTCTGACCCGCGATCTCGGGCAGCGCGGGACCGGGATCCATGCCCATGGCCTCACGCGCGGCGCGGACGTAGTGCAGGCCCTCCATCGCGGTCTGGGTGACGAGCCGGGCCTGCTGGATCGTGCGGGCCTGTTCCATCTGCGACCCGGCGGCGGTGAAGCGCTCGGACGCGTCGGCCAGCGCCTGCGTGGACGCGGCGTTCGAGCCCGTGAGGCTCATCACCTGCCCGCCCAGCCGCTCGACCCACCGGCGGGCCTCCGCCTTGGCGTCGTCGAGTTCCCGCGCCTTGCGCGCATTGCTCTGGCTGACCAGGTAGAACACGCCTGCGACCAGCAGAACCAGTACAACCACCCACACGATGGTGCCCACGGCTTACCTCCCACACCAGGTAAACCGTCAACGCGTGAACGCCGGTCGTAGTTCCGTCAGAAAACCTCTGGGCAATGGGGGTAGTACGCGCCGAGGAACGCGATTGTGAGCGCATCCACATGTCCTGGCGTGTGCTCGACCACGCGGTGTGCGCGCTTCAGCACGGAAAGCCGTGCTCCGCCGAGGAAAGCGCTGCCGAGCGCCGCGGCGTCCAGCGTCACGTCCGCCGGGTCCTCGGTGCGGGCCACGGTGGCCTCGCCGTTCTTGACCGTGAAGCGCCAGCGACCGTTGTTCCACGGGCAGAAGGAGTCCTCGACCTCGAGCACACTGTCCACATCGGACGAATAGTGGCGCAGCGGCAACGCGCGGTCGACGTCGACGATCCGCAGCCACAACGCGTCGGAGGCCTCGCGGCGCACCTTCCGCGGGTTGTCGACCATGTGCAGGATCGGGTCGTCCCAGGCGGTGTAGAAGGAGATGGCGCCCGCGAGGTCCATGTCCAGCAGGTACCGGTAGAGGTCCGCGTACGCCTGTTCGGTCTCGCACACCAGCTCGCGCACGTGCAGTTCGTGCTGAGGGCCGCTCGGGTCGCCCTGGTACTTCACGCGGAACACCGCGTACCCCTCGGGATGCAGGACGTACCGGTAGGAGGTGAGGCCGTCGCGGTCGACCTCGCGGTCGGCGAGCTGCACGTCCCAGGTCTCGGCCCTGCGGCTCAGCCAGCCGACCTTCGTGCGGCGCACCCGCTCGTGCACCTCGCGCATGAACGGCATCGCCTCGTCCCGCGTGACCTGGCGGATCCGCGTGTCGCTCACGCGCACACCGGGGTGGAACGCCATGCGCGTCGGCATCGTCAGCATGGCCAGGCTGGTCGCGTACTCGCCGTAGCCGAAGCGGCGGTAGATCGAGCCCTCCGACGCCCAGAGGATCGCGATCGCCTCGCCGTTCTCGTGCATGCCGTGCAGCTGCGTCTTCATCAGCAGCGACGCCACACCGCGGCGGCGATGGCCCGGCTTCACCGACACCACCGTGACCGCGCCGACCGGGACCTGACGTTCACCCGGAACGGTGATCTCGCGGCTCAGCACCCCGGCCGTGCCGATCATCTCGTCGCCGTCGAACACCGCGTGCGCCCGGTCCAGCTCCAGGACCTTGAGCCACTTGCTGTCCTCGCCGGAAGGATCGGCGAGGAACGCCCACGCCATCACGGTCTGGAACGCGTCGACGTCGGATCGCCCGATGGTCCTGATGCTCAGCGCTGAGTCAGCCATAGCGGCAGTGATACGCCGCCATGGCCGCTCTCGCAGCTCATTTACCGCTGGATCGACTTGATCTCGCAGAACTCGTCGAGGCCGAACCTGCCGAACTCGCGACCGTTGCCGGACTGCCGGTAGCCGCCGAACGGCGCGCTGGTGTTGAACGCGGCACCGTTGATGTCGACCTGCCCGGTGCGCAGGCGCTTGGCGACCTTCAGCGCACGGTCGGTGTCCGCGGAGAACACACCGCCCGCCAGTCCGTAGATGGTGGAGTTGGCGATGCGCACCGCGTCGTCCTCGTCCGCGTACGGCATGACCGACAACACCGGCCCGAAGATCTCCTCCTGCGCGATCGTCATCTCCGGCGTGACGCCACCGAACACCGTCGGCGTGACGTAGAAGCCCTGCGGCAACGGCGCTTCCGGTCCGCCGGCGGCGAGCTGCGCGCCTTCCTCGACGCCCTTGCGGATGTAGCCGACCACGCGGTCGCGCTGCGCCTTGGACACGGCCGGGCCGATGCGCGTCGACGGGTCCGCAGGGTCGGCAGGGGTGTACTTCTTCGCTGCCGCGGCGGCCAGCTCGACGGCCTCGTCGTGCCGGTCGGCGGGCACCAGCAGGCGGGTCCACGCGCTGCACGCCTGACCGTTGTTCATGAACGAGTTGGCGACCGCGATCTTCACCGCGCGCCCGAAGTCCGCGTCGTCGAGCACGATGCAGGCGGACTTGCCGCCCAGCTCCAGCGCGACCCGCTTGACCGTCTCGGACGCCACCGCGGACACCCTGCGACCCGCGCGCGTGGACCCGGTGAACGACACCATGTCGACGTCCGGGTGCGCCGCCAGCGCCTCACCCACGACGGGCCCGGTGCCGTGCACCAGCTGGAAGACGCCGGGCGGAGTCGCCGCCGTGATGATCTCGGCCAGCAGGTCGGCGGTCCCCGGCGCGAGCTCGCTCGGCTTGAGGACCACGGTGTTGCCCGCGGCGAGTGCCGGCACGACCTTGGCGACCATCTGCTGCAGCGGGAAGTTCCACGGCGTGATGGCCGCGACAACCCCGATCGGCTCGCGCAGGATCAGCGAGTTGCCGATCTCCTCGGGCTCGAAGTAGCCGCGCTCCAGCACGTCCGCGACCCCCTCCGCGATGGCGATGGGGTTCGCGACCTGCACCTTCTGGCTGAACGTGATGGGCGTGCCCATCTCGCGGGTCATGGTCCGCGCGAGCTCCTCGCCGCGCTCCCGGAGGCCGTCGATGATCGCCCGGACCGCCTTCGCCCGCTCCTCGACGGACGTCTCCGACCAGGCCGGGAACGCGGCCTTCGCGGCGGCAACGGCCGCGTCGGCGTCGGCCGGTGTGCCCTCGGCGAGCGTGCCGACGACTTCCTCGGTGGCGGGGTTGACGACCTCGATCACGAGAGCCCTCCAGGCGGATGTGACACCCAATGCGCTGACAACGGTCCAGCCTGTCACATCGGGTCGCGGTGGTCACGTCCGCGATCGAGGTGGACCGGTGAAGCGGGGAGGGCGGCGCGGTGGAGGTGTGAGCGGCAGTCGCGCCCGCGATCGAGGTGCGTCGGCACAGCGACAGCACACAGCCAGCGCAGACGCGAACCCGGCACAGCCACCCGCGAACAAGCCACACCGGGAAGGGCGGGAAGCACGGCAGTCACGCCCCGGCAGAGGCCATCACACCTCCGATCCGCCGCTCCCGCAGCACCCGGAGATGCACCGACGCCCACGTCCGATACGGCCGCCACGCCTCGGACACCTCCGCCAACGGCCGTCCGTACCGCTCACGGACCTCGTCGGCGAGCCGGGACTCGTTGTGCGGCACGGCGTCCGGAGCGTTCGCCCCGCGCAGCACGACCAGCTCGGCGGCGAACGGGCCCAGCCCTTTGATCTGCTGCACGGCCAGCACCGCCGCCGCGGGCTTCATAGCGCGCAACGTCACCGCGTCCAGCAGGCCGTCGAGCGCCGCCTCGGCCACCGCGCGCAGGTACTCGGGCTTGCGCCCCGGCAGGTCGAGGTCGAGCCCGCGCAGGACCTCGGGCGCCGGGAACACGCCATCCCTGACCAGCGAGGCCTTCAGCGCGGCCGCCTGCGACACGCGGACCCGTTGCGACAGCACCGACCACGCCGCCGCCTCGTACGGCGAGTAGAACCCGCACGGCCGCAAGCCGGGTAACTCCGCCTGCGCAGCCGCGATCACCGGATCACGGGTGCCGACGGCAGGCCAGCCCCGGCCGTCGACGTCCAGCGCCAGGAACCGGCAGACCTGGGCCGCCGCCAGGTCCAGGTCGCCTTCGCCGGACAGGGACAAGACGGCAGTGGCGCCGCGTTGGGTCACGGAGACCGAAGCACGGCGCCACTCACGCTCGACCAGGAACGTCGACCGCAGCGCCTCGCCCTCGCGCTCAGGCAGCGCGGACGGGGTGAAGCCCTCCCAGAAGGCCCGGGACGTAGCCAGTGACCAGGGTCCCTGAACTGCGACTTCGACGTGGTGGTGTGCCATGTCCCATGACGTTAGCGAGCACCACCGACAAAAAATTCAGCTGAAGTCCAGGTCGCCCGTGCGGGTGCGCTTGAGCTCGAAGAAGTACGGGAAGCCGGCGAGCATCCGGGCACCGTCGAAGATCGTGCCCGCCTCCTCGCCCCGCGGGATCTTGGTCAGCACCGGGCCGAAGAACGCGACGCCGTCGATGTGGATCGTCGGGGTGCCGACGTCCATGCCGACCGGGTCCATGCCTCGGTGGTGGCTCTTCTTCAGCTCGTCGTCGAACTCGGTCGAGTTCGCGGCGTCGGCCAGCTCCGCCGGGAGCTCGGCGTCGGCCAGAGCCAGCTTGATGACCTCGTCGAAGTCCTTGTTGCCCTCGTTGTGGATGCGGGTGCCCATGGCGGTGTACAGCCGCGGCAGCACCTCGTTGCCGAACTTCTGCTCGGCGGCGATGGCGACGCGGACCGGGCCCCAGCCCTTGGTCATGAGCTCTTTGTACTGCTCTGGCAGGTCACGACCCTCGTTCAGCACGGACAAGCTCATCACGTGGAAGCTGAGGTCGATGTCGCGGACCTTCTCCACCTCGAGGATCCACCTCGAGGTGATCCAGGCGAACGGACAAAGAGGGTCGAAGTAGAAGTCGACCTTCGCCTTGTCGGCCATGCGTGCCCCTTCAGTGACGGTAGGTGGCGTTATCGCCCCATCAGCCCAACCAGATCACCCTGTCATCTCTTCCCGCACGGCGGTTCCGTGATTGGATGCGGGAGTCATAACCATTCCCGACGACGTCAGCGCGTAACCACACGCGCGGCAGACGAGGTGACCAGTGGCCGCGCCCAACCTCACCCGCGACCAGGCTCAGGAACGTGCTGAGCTGCTGGAAGTGGAGTCCTACCGGATCGAGCTGGACCTGACCGACGGCGGCGGAAAGCCGGGTTCGGACACGTTCCGCTCCACCACCACCGTGGTGTTCCGCAGCCGGACTCCTGGCGCTTCCTCGTGGATCGACATCGTGGCGGCGACCGTGCACCGCGCTGTGCTGAACGGCAGCGAGCTCGACGTCTCCGACTACCGCGAGGAGGACGGCATCAAGCTGCCGGACCTCGCGGAGACCAACGAGCTCACGGTCGAGGCCGACTGCCGGTACATGAACACCGGCGAGGGCCTGCACCGGTTCGTCGACCCGGTCGACGGCGGCGTGTACCTGTACTCGCAGTTCGAGACCGCGGACGCCAAGCGCATGTTCGCGTGCTTCGACCAGCCCGACCTGAAGTCCGTCTACTCCATGAAGGTGACGGCTCCGCACGACTGGAAGGTGATCTCGAACAGCGAGATCATCGCCACGGAGGACGGCGAGGGCGGCGCGGACGTGCACACGTTCGCCACCACCAAGCCGATGTCGACCTACATCGTGGCTCTGGTCGCCGGTCCCTACGCCGAGTGGCGCGACGAGTTCGTCGAGGGCGACTTCCGCATCCCGCTGGGCATCTACTGCCGTGCCTCGCTCGCTCCGCACATGGACCACGAGCGGCTGTTCACCGAGACCAAGCAGGGCTTCGGGTTCTTCCACAAGGCGTTCGGGGTGCAGTACCCGTTCGGCAAGTACGACCAGTGCTTCGTGCCGGAGTTCAACGCGGGCGCGATGGAGAACGCGGGCTGCGTCACGTTCCTGGAGGACTACGTCTTCCGCAGCCGCGTCACCCGCTACCTCTACGAGCGGCGCGCGGAGACCGTGCTGCACGAGATGGCGCACATGTGGTTCGGCGACCTCGTGACCATGCGCTGGTGGGACGACCTGTGGCTGAACGAGTCGTTCGCCACCTGGGCGTCCGTGCTCGCTCAGGCCGAGGCCACCGAGTACCGCCAGGCGTGGACGACGTTCGCGAAGATCGAGAAGTCGTGGGCGTACCGGCAGGACCAGCTGCCCTCGACGCACCCCGTCGCCGCGGACATCCCCGACGTGCAGGCGGTCGAGGTCAACTTCGACGGCATCACCTACGCCAAGGGCGCTTCGGTGCTCAAGCAGCTCGTCGCGTACGTCGGGCTGGAGAACTTCCTGGCGGGCCTGCGGGTCTACTTCGCCAAGCACGCCTGGGGCAACGCGACGCTCGCGGACCTGCTGGGCGCGCTGGAGGAGGCGTCCGGCCGCGACCTGTCGTGGTGGAGCGCGCAGTGGCTGGAAACGACCGGCCTGAACCTGTTGCGCCCCAAGTTCACCGTTGACGTGGACGGCAAGTTCACCGAGTTCGCGGTGCTGCAGGGCGGCGCGCGTCCGGGCGCGGGCGAGCTGCGCACGCACCGCATCGCGATCGGCGTGTACGACGACGACGGCTCCGGCAAGCTCGTCCGCACGCACCGCCACGAGCTCGACGTGACGGGCGACCGCACCGAGGTGCCTGAACTCGTCGGCGTCCACCGCGGCAAGATCGTGCTGGTCAACGACGACGACCTCACGTACTGCACGATGCGCCTCGACCCGGACTCGCTGGCCGCGCTGATCGACCACATCTCCGACATCGCCGAGCCGCTGCCCCGCACGCTGTGCTGGTCGGCAGCGTGGGAGATGACCCGCGAGGCGGAGCTGAAGGCCCGCGACTTCGTGAACCTGGTGCTCGGCGGTCTGCACGCCGAGTCCGAGGTCGGTGTCGTGCAACGGCTTCTGCTGCAGGCCCAGACCGCGCTGTCGTCCTACGCGGACGACTCCTGGCGCGGCGAGGGCTGGCGCCGGTTCGTGGCGAAGACCCTGGAGCTGGCCCAGGCCGCCGAGCCTGGTTCCGACCACCAGCTGGCGTTCGTGAACGCGCTGGCGTCGTCGGTGCTGGACGAGTCCACTTTGGACGTGCTGCGCGGCTGGTACGACGGAAGCGCCGTGCTGGAGGGCCTGGACGTCGACACCGACCTGCGCTGGCGTCTGCTGCAGGCCCTGGTCGCGCACGGCAAGGCGGACCTGCCGGAGATCGAGGCCGAGGAGCAGCGCGACCCGACCTCCACCGGTCACCGCCGTGCGCAGCAGGCCCGTGCGCTGCGCCCGACGGTCGAGGCCAAGGACGAGGCCTGGGACCGCGCGGTGAACGACGACGAGCTGCCCAACGCGGTCAGCGAGGCGATCATCGCGGGCATCTCGCACCCCGGCCAGAAGGAGCTGCTCGCGCCGTACGTCGAGCGCTACTTCGCCGACGTGAAGGGCGTGTGGGACCGCCGCACCTCCGAGCGCGCGCAGTCCATGGTGGTCGGCATGTTCCCGGCGTGGTCGATCGCGAAGTCCACTGTGGAGGCCGCCGACGCGTGGCTCGCGGGTGACCACCCGCCTGCGTTGCGCCGCCTGGTGTCCGAGGGCCGGGCGGGCATCGTGCGCGCGCTGGCCGCGCAGGAGTTCGACCGCTCCTGAGCACTGTTTGTGGAAGCCCCGCAATGCGTTCGCGCGTTGCGGGGCTTTTCACATACGGTCGAAGCATGATCGGTGACCTGGTGGAGCGCTGGCACCGCGGCTGGATCGCCGCCGACGGCCTGACGTCCGAGTACCGCGACGGCCACCTGGTCGTCCACGTGAACCGGTCGCGCCGCAAGTACGAGTGGATCGTCGCGGACGACGCGGACACCGGTGCGGTGGCCAGGATCGTGGCCGCCACGGACGAACCGAACTGGGTGAGCGTCCTGACGCACGCGTCGTCGAAGGTGGCCGCGGAGATCGAGGCCGCCGGGCTGGTCGTGGCGCGGCCGGACGAGACGTTCATGCGGTGCGAGCTCGCCGATCATCCGCAGTTCGACGCGCCCGAGGGCTATGCCGTGGAGGTGCGCCGGGGTCCGGTCATCGGGGTGCGGGTGGTGCGGGACGGCGAGGAGGCCGCGAGCGGGCTGATGGCCGTCGTCGGTGAAGACGCTGTCGCACATCGCATCGGGACCGTGGAGGCGCATCGGCGGCGAGGGCTGGCCAGCGTCGTCATGGGCACGTTGGCGCGGGAAGCCGTGAAGGAAGGGGCGAGGACCGGGCTGCTGTTCTCGTCCAACGAAGGTGTGCACCTGTACAGCAGGCTCGGCTGGGAGAAGATCTGCGACCTCGTGGTGGCGCGCAACGACGTCAGCGCGTGAAGAGGCCCCCGGCAAGCACGCCGGGGGCCTTCTCCGGTGCGAAACCTACGAACGCGGTGCGCTGCCCGCCTGGTCGGTCAGCATGCGCAGGCCCGACACGAGGCCGCCCGCGAGGTCGCCCTCCTTGAAGGACGCCACCATGCTCATCACGGCGAGCTTGGCGCCGCGGTCGGCGAGGCGGCGGTGCGACTCCTCGCCCGTCACGATCTCGACGACGCGCTCGCCCGGCGACACGGCCACGAGGACGTGGTGGGACGGGCGGTCGGTCGAGGCGTGCAGCTCCTCCGCGCGCTCGCGCGAGGACGAGCCCAGCTCGCCGAGGTACACGCTGAAGTCCAGGCCCGTGGTGCGGCTGGAGAGCGTCAGCGCCTCGTCCAGCTGCGCGAGCTGAGCCGACGTGAACGGCAGCTCCGGGGCGTGCGGCTCGTACATCTTCGCCACGGAGACGCGGCCGCTGTTCGTCACGACCGCGCCGACCGGCAGCGTCGACGGGTCGACGGCCTCGATCGCCTTACCAGTTGCCACGGGCGCCTCCCTTGGCGGTCGAGCCCGACGGCGCGGGCTCGGCGGTGCTGTGGTGGTCCGCGCTCAACCCGGCAGGGTTCGCGCTCCACCACACCGGGGCGTAGCCCCACTCCTGGCCGGGCCGGTACCGGGGAATCCGGGTGGCCTTGGGCCTCAACGTCAGCAGCATGATCACGCCGTAGAGAGCCAGCGGGATCAGCGCGAAGACGAGGACGGTCTCCACGATGGTCACGGCGGTACGGTAGCCGAACTCAGCCGCGCGTGAGCGGCCGGGCCAGCGTGATCGCGGTCAATCCCACGATCGTGCCCGCCACGACGTAAACGGCACCCAGCGACGTCCACGACGCGAGCGGCCCGGCGAGACCGGCACCCAGCGGCGACAGGCCCCACGCCAGCACGCGGTACGCGCTCGTCACGCGGCCCATCATCGGTCCCGGTGTGAGTCGTTGGCGGCGGGTCGCGGACAGCACGTTCCAGCCCGCGGACGCGACGCCGAACAGCACGCACGCGGTCACGGCCACCACCAGCCACGGCACGAGCCCGAACAACGCGAACGCAGCGCCCAGAAGTGCCAGGAACCCGACCATCACCGGCCCTGCGCCCCACCGGGACGCGAGCCGCGGCGACACCCAGGCGCCTAGCAGAGCACCGGCCGCCATGCACACCACCAGGCCGGGAACCACCGGTTCGGAGAGCCGGAGCACCTGGATGGAGTAGAGGGCCAGCATGGCGTTGACGGCCGCCGCACAGACGGCTGTGATTGCAACGGCAACTACCAGTGACCGCAGGCCAGGGGTCCGCGCGAGGAACCGCGCGCCCTCCACCAGCTGCCCGCGAAGATCACCTCCGGAGCGTTCGGGAGCGACGTCCGGCACGCGGGACACCAGCACTGCGGCGGCGACGAACGAGGCCGCGTCCAGCGCGAAACAGGCAGCCGGCGCCCACCAGAAGAGCACCGCGGCGGCCAGCGGACCGGCGAGGTCCATCCCGACGGTCTCGACGGTGACGAACCTGCCGTTCGCCGCCTCCAGGTCGTCCGGGCCCGCCAGCTCGACCAGCAGCACCTGCGACGCCGAGTCCGCGAACGTCTCGGCGGAGGTCAGCACGAAAGCGGTGGCGCACAAGACGACGACCGTGGCGTGTCCGGTGTGGACCGCCAGGGCGAGCAGTCCGGTCACCCCCGCGCGCAGCCAATGTGCCACCACGACAACGGTCCGAGGTCTCCAGCGATCCACGAACGCCCCCGCGGGCAACGCGACGAGCAACCACGGCAGGGTCGTGGCGACCGCCACCGCGGACACGGCGAGCGGGCTGCGGGTGCTCGCGGCGGTGAACAACGGCAGCGCGACGACGCGCACGCCGTCCCCGACGAGCGACACCGCCCAGGCGCCGGTGAGCGCTCGGAAACCACGTCCGTACAGGCCTTTCGCGGTATGACGCACGTCACGTTCCATCGGTTTGAACGCTACAGAGCGTGTCCATACCGGCCAGTAGAGGCAATGAGTGCTCTCGTGCGGCGCAGCGGTTACACCCGGTCAGGCCTCACCCGGTCGGATGCGAACGGGTGCCGGTTTGGGGTCTTGTTCCCGGAACACCCACCTCTTAGCTTTTCACCTATACGGGTCTTGCGCACCCGCCCCGAGAGTCCTGGAGGACACAAAATGTTCACGATGACCCGCCCCCAGGCCCTGTCCATCACTCTTCCGAGCTACAAGGACGATTCAGTGCGTATCACGGCAAGTGACTCCGTTCGCATCACGGCGCGCGACTCCGTTCGGATCACGGCGGCCGATTCGGTGCGCATCACTGCCGCGGACTCGGTGCGCATCACGATGGCAGACTCGGTCCGCATCACGGCGAGCGATTCGGTCAGGATCACGATGGCCGATTCGGTGCGGATCACCGCCCGTGAGGACTCCGTTCGGATCACGGCGCGGCAGGACTCGGTCAGGATCACGGCGCGTGAGGACTCGGTCCGCATCACGGCGAACGACTCCGTCCGGATCACGATGGACGACTCGGTCCGGATCACGGCTCAGGACGACTCGGTCCGCATCACGATGGACGACTCGGTGCGCATCACCGCGCTCGACGACAGCGTCCGCATTACGGCGCTCGACGACTCCGTCCGCATTACCGCGCACGACGACAGCGTCCGCATCACGGCACACGACGACTCCGTGCGCATCACGGCGCTTGACGACAGCGTCCGTATTACCGCGCTCGACGACTCCGTGCGCATCACCGCGCACGACGACAGCGTCCGCATCACGGCACACGACGACTCCGTGCGCATCACGGCGCTGGACGACAGCGTCCGCATTACCGCGCTCGACGACTCCGTGCGCATCACGGCACGCCAGGACGACTTCTCCCTCGCGGCCTGACCCCACCCGAAGGCAGATCAGGCCGCGGGTTCACCCAGGTACGGCAACCACTGGGGATCAGCCTCGGCCACCCCGGCGAGCAACCGCCAGTGCGGCCCACGCGGCGCCGCCGGCACGACCCGCAGCCGCCAGCCCAGTTCGGACAGCAGCTTGTCCGCCTTGCGGTGGTTGCACTTCGCACAGCAGGCGACGCAGTTGGTCCAGGTGTGAGGTCCGCCACGCGAGCGCGGCACGACGTGGTCGATCGTCTCGGCCCGCCCGCCGCAGTAGGCGCAGCGGTACCGGTCGCGGTGCATGAGCCCGGCACGGGTCATCGGCACACGACCGCGATAAGGAACCCGGACGTAGGTGCTCAGCCGGATCACGGACGGCACGAGCACCTCGGACTTCGACGAGTGCAGCACGAGCCCGGAGGCGTCCCCGTGCACGACCTCGGCTTTGCCGCACACCACCAGCACGACCGCCCGGCGCAGTGACAACGCCGTGAGCGGCTCGAACGTGGCGTTCAGCAGCAGGACCTTGCGTCTTCCCCAGGGGAAAACCGCCGGCGACTGACCGGAACCTCCCCCATCTCGATCCCCGTCGGGCACCGCCCGCAGCTCTGCCTGTTTTCGGCATGAGGAGACCGTCGGCGCTGTCTCGCCTGGAAGCGAGGCGCCGATAGGGGTCGGTTGTCGGTCTGGCACGCGACCACCTCCACCGGTTCAGCCATAGGAGACCACACTTACCAGGAAAAAATCACGTGTGATAAGTGACGCGTCATTGAGGTGTGATCAAACCTGGGGTGAACCAGCTCCCTATCGGAAGTGGTTTTCATCGCCCGCTACTCTTGACAAGGTGACAGAGGCTCCTTCCACCCCACTGCCTGCGACGATCACCTACCCGATCGCGGAGCGGCTAAACCTCGTCGAGCAGATTCACGGTCGTGACGTCGCCGACCCGTACCGCTGGCTCGAGGACACGAGCGACCCGCGCACCGAGGCGTGGTCGCAGGCGCAGGACGTGCTCGCGCGGTCCTGGCTGGACGCGATGCCCGGCCGTGCGCGCCTGGGCGAGCGGCTGAAGGAGCTGATGCGCACGGGGTCGGTGTCCACCCCGGTCTGGCGCGCCGGCAGGGCCTTCTTCACCCGCCGCGGCCCCGAGCAGGACCACCCCGTCGTCATGGTGCGCGAGACCGACGGCACCGAGCGCGTGCTGCTCGACGTGAGCGCCCTCGACCCGTCCGGCCGCACCACCCTCGACAGCTGGTCCCCCAGCCTCGAAGGCAGGCTCCTCGCGTACCAGGTGTCCGTCGGCGGCGACGAGCACTCGTTGCTGCACGTCGTCGACGTCGACTCGGGCGAGCTCATCGAGGGCCCGATCGACAGGTGCCGTTACTCGGCGATCGGCTGGCTGCCGGGCGGCGAGGAGTTCTTCTACGTGCGCCAGCTCGACCCGGCGCTCGTGCCGGAGGACGAGAAGCTGTTCCACCGCCGGGTGTGGCGCCACCGCGTCGGCACGGATCCGGAGACCGACCTCAACGTCCACGGCGACGGCCAGGCACACACCTTCTACTACACGCTGAACGTCTCGCACGACGGCCGCTGGCTGGTCGTGAGCGGCGCGCCCTCCACGATGAAGCACGACTCCGTGTGGATCGCGGACCTGCACGGCGACGGCGCGCTCAAGCCGGTGATCCTGACCGAGGCCGGTGTGCAGTGCTCGGCTTTCGTCGCCCGTGACGGCAGGCTCTACCTGCACACCAACCACAACGCTCCCCGGCAGCGCCTCTGCGTCGCCGACCCGGCGAACCCCACCGAGTGGACCGAGCTGATCAGCGAGGAGCAGGACTCCGTGCTGGACGGCGTGCGCTGGCTGAACGGCGACCTGGTCGTCCTGCGCACCCGGCACGCGGTGTCCGAACTGCACCTGCACGACGCCGCGACCGGCGCGCACAAGCAGGAGATCCCGCTGCCGGGCACGGGTTCGCTGCACGGCATGTCCGTCGTGGACGCCGCCACCGACCACGACCAGGACACGGTGTGGTTCGGGTGGACGGACTTCGTGACGCCGCAGTCGGTGTACCGCTTCTCCACGTCCACCGGCGAAACCGTGCTGCACGAAGCGGCGCCCGGTCGCGTCGAGCTGCCCACCGTGACGACGCAGCAGATCGCGTACCGGTCCAAGGACGGCACGACGGTCCGCATGTTCGTCGTGAGCGGTGAGCAGAAGCCGGACCTCCCCCGTCCCGCGCTGCTCACCGGCTACGGCGGCTTCGCGATCGGCCGCGGCCCCGGCTACAGCGCGACCACGCTGGCGTGGGTCGAAGCGGGCGGCGTGTGGGTGCACGTGTCGTTGCGCGGTGGCGACGAGGAAGGCGAGGAGTGGCACGTCGCCGGCATGCGCGCCAACAAGCAGAACGTGTTCGACGACTTCCACGCCGCGGCCGAGCGGTTGATCACCGACGGGTGGACCACACCGCAGCAGCTCGCGATCATGGGCGGCTCCAACGGCGGCCTGCTCGTCGGCGCGGCGCTCACCCAGCGCCCGGAGCTCTACGCGGCCGTGGTGTGCTCAGCGCCACTGCTCGACATGGTGCGCTACGAGAACTTCCTGCTCGGGCGGTTGTGGGCCGACGAATACGGCAGCGCGAGCGTTCCGGAGGAACTCGACTGGCTGCTCTCCTACTCTCCGTATCACCGAGTGGTAACGGATGTTGAGTACCCTTCCGTGTTGTTCACGGTGTTCGAGTCGGATTCTCGTGTGGACCCCAACCACGCCAGGAAGATGTGCGCCGCGCTGCAGCACGCTTCGACAAGTGATCCGACCAAGCACCCGGTGCTGATCCGCCGCGAGACCGAGGTCGGTCACGCGGGCAGGTCGGTCAGCCGGACCGTCGCTCTCGCCGTGGACCAGCTGACGTTTCTCGCGAATGCCACCGGCATGGAGTTGTAGGAGGGCACGACCACGTGTTGGCGCAGAGTCCCGTGGATGACGCCGCGAACAAGACCGCGCAGGCGGTGGAGTTCTTCGAGAGGTACGGGCCAGCCATCATCGCGGGCGCGATCAAGATCGTCCTGATTCTGATCGCCGCCTTCGTGCTGAGGGCGGTGCTGCGCAAGATCATCGACCGGATCACCACGCCCTCCAAGGAGGGCAAGAAGCCTGGCCTGCTCAAGCCGTTGCGCGAACGTGCGCCCCAGGCGCTCGGAAACCTGATCTCCGAGCGCCGCGAGCAGCGGGCGAAGACGATCGGCTCGGTGCTGAAGTCGATCGTCACCATCCTGGTCTTCGGGATCGCGTTCCTGGAGATCATGATCGTGCTGACGCTCGACATCACACCGGTGCTGACCTCGGCGGGCATCCTGGGCGTCGCGATCGGTTTCGGCGCCCAGAACCTGGTGAAGGACTTCCTGTCCGGCATGTTCATGCTGCTCGAGGACCAGTACGGCGTCGGCGACGTCGTCGACCTCGGCCCGTCGATCACCGGCACCGTCGAGGCGGTCGCTCTGCGCACCACCACGATCCGCGACACCAGCGGCACGGTCTGGTACGTCCGCAACGGCGAGATCCTGCGCGTCGGCAACTCGTCGCAGGGCTTCGCGGTCGCGGTCGTCGACCTGCCGCTGAGCTACGGCGCGAACCTCGCAGAGGCGACCAAGGTGCTGGAGCGCAAGGTCACGGAGGTCGCCGAGTCCGAACCGGTCAAGTCGGACATCACCGCCAAGCCCGAGGTGCTCGGTGTGGAGAAGTTCACACCGGACAACATCACGCTGCGGGTGACCGTGAAAACGCGGCCCGGCCGCCAGTGGGCGGTCCAGCGCAACCTTCGTGCGCAGCTCATGCCCGCTCTCGAGGAGGCGGGCTTCACGGCCAAGTGAGGTCGAACACCCATTCGAGACGGCCAATCACCGGGGCGGCCTGCACGCGACGGCTCGCGTGAGTCAGGATGGGTGTGTGGGCAACCCGGTGAGCTTCTTCGAACAGGTCGGTGGCGAGGAGACGTTCCACCGCATCGTCGCGCGCTTCTACAAAGAGGTGAAGGCCGACGAGATCCTCCTGCCCCTATATCCCGAAGAGGACCTCGGACCTGCGGAGGAACGGCTCCGGCTGTTCCTCATGCAGTACTGGGGCGGCCCCCACACCTACTCGGAGAACCGGGGCCACCCGAGGCTGCGGATGCGCCACGTGCCGTTCAAGATCGGTCCGATCGAACGCGACGCGTGGCTGCGCTGCATGCGGATCGCCGTCGACGAGGCCGGCCTGGACGAGGCCCACCGCAAGCAGCTCTGGGACTACCTGGAGATGGCCGCGAACAGCCTGATGAACAGCTGGTCTTGATCGCCCATCACCCGATCGGGTCCTTTCGCAACGCGACGAATGGCAGGATGACCCCCCGTGCGACGATCCTCCGACCTCACTCCCGAGATCGCCGAAGAGTCCCTCTGGTGGCGTGACGCCGTCTTCTACCAGGTGTACGTGCGCTCCTTCGCGGACTCCAACGGCGACGGCGTCGGCGACCTCGACGGCATCCGGTCCCGACTCGGTTACCTGGAACTGCTCGGTGTCGACGCCCTGTGGCTCACCCCGTTCTACCGCTCCCCGATGGCCGACCACGGCTACGACGTGGCCGACCCGCGCGACGTGGACCCGCTGTTCGGCGACCTGGCCGCGTTCGACCGGCTGGTGGCGGACGCGCACGAGCACAACATCCGCGTGACGGTCGACCTGGTCCCGAACCACACGAGCGACCTGCACGAATGGTTCCAGGAGGCGTTGCAGGCCGGCCCCGGCAGCATGGAGCGGTCGCGCTACATCTTCCGCGAGGGCCGCGGCTTCGACGGCTCCCAGCCGCCGAACAACTGGGTCTCCGTCTTCGGCGGCCCCGCCTGGACGCGCGTGCCCGACGGCCAGTGGTACCTGCACCTGTTCGCGCCCGAGCAGCCCGACCTGAACTGGGACCACCCCGAGGTCAGGGCTGACCTGGAGCACACGCTGCGCTTCTGGCTGGACCGCGGTGTCGACGGCTTCCGCATCGACGTGGCGCACGGCATGGCCAAGCCAGAGGGCCTGCCGGACATGGAGATCCGCACGCAGATTCCCGGCGTGCTGTCCGACGACGTCCACGACCCGCGGTTCGACAACGACGGCGTGCACGAGATCCACCGGATGATCCGCAAGGTCATGGACGGCTATCCCGGCACCATGGCCGTCGGCGAGATCTGGGTGAAGGACGACGAGCGCTTCGCCGCCTACGTCCGCCCCGACGAGCTGCACCTGGGCTTCAACTTCCGCCTGGTCGAGGCGGGCTTCGACGCCGACGCGGTCCGTTCGGCCATCGAGCACTCGCTGGGCGCGGTCGCGTTGACCGGCTCCCCCGCCACGTGGACGCTCTCGAACCACGACGTGGTGCGCCACGTGACCCGCTACGGCGGCGGCGCCCTGGGCGAGCAGCGGGCCCGAGCGATGACGCTGGTCGAGCTGGCGCTGCCGGGCGTCATCTACCTCTACAACGGCGAAGAGCTCGGCCTGCCGAACGTGGAGCTGCCGGACTGGGCCCTGCAGGACCCGACCTGGGAGCGCTCCGGCCACACCGAGCGCGGCCGCGACGGCTGCCGCGTGCCCATCCCGTGGGAGGGCACCACGCCGCCGTTCGGGTTCTCGACGGCCGTCAACACCTGGCTGCCGCAGCCGAACGAGTGGGACCACCTCACGGCGGAGGCCCAGCTGGAGGACCCCGGTTCGATGCTGTCGCTGTACCGGGAGGCGCTGGAGCACCGGAAGTCCAACCCGGCCTTCTCCGGCAGCGAGCTGGAGTGGTACGGCGCCCCTGCGGGCTGCTTCGCGTTCCGGCGCAAGGGCGGCGGGCTGATCTGCGCGCTGAACACGTCCGGCGCGTCCGTGCCGCTGCCGCCCGGACAGGTGCTGCTGTCGTCCGGCCCGATGGACGGCGACCAGCTGCCTCCTGACACCGCGGTCTGGCTGGTCTGAACGGACTGTCAGACCCTCCGAGTACGTTGAAACGCAGGGGTTCCCAGCACGGGGGTACCCCTGCGTCAGCGTGGGCGTCAGGCTCGTAGCTTGGCCTCGACCGCCAACAAAGCACCGAAAACGACGACGAGCGCGGCGACCTGCGCGATGGCCAGCCACAGCCCGATGGGTACCGTCGCCAGCGCGGCGAGCAAGGCGATGATCCGCCACCTGTTGGTGCCGATCTTCAGCCGCGCGCGGAAGTAGATCTCGCCCAGCAGGAAGATCGCCGCACCGCCGCCCAACGCCAGCGCCCCGCTGAGGTAGAGGTGCTCGGTGGCGTGCCCGATGGTCTTCTTCACGCCGACCGCCAGCACCACGATGCCGAGCAGGATCGGCGCGTGGGCCCACCCGAACGCCGACAGTGCCGCGCGCGCCCGTTCGGACTGCGACATGGTCGCGAGGGCGTGCTCCGCGCGCACGTCCTGCTCACGGCCGAAGTAGCACCACCAGAGCTGGTAGACGAGCGTGAGACCGAGCAGCGCCGCGATGACGAGCTGCAGGTTGATCGGCAGCCCGGCCGCGCCGATGCCGATCGCGATGATCGACTCGCCGAGCGCCACGATGACCACCAGACCGTGCCGCTCCACGAAGTGCGCCGACCTGATGCGGAACTCGCCGTGCCGCCGGTTCACGTATGGCGACACGATCATGAGCACCACCGCCGCGACCCACGCGACCGCCCGCGGGGTGCTGGGCAGGAACCCACCGACGAACACCAGGCCCGCCGACCCCAGGTTGAACGGCGCCAGCCGGGCCATCGCGGCGGCCGACCCCGGTCCTCCCGCGGAGATGAACAGCCCGGAGTGCACCAGGTTCACGATCAGGTAGCCGACGCCGAACGCAATCCCGGCGGAACCGAACGCGTTGGGAATCGCCAGCGCGATGACCAGAAACCCACCCATGCCGCCCATGAGCAGCAACCGCCGCACGGTGGTGTTCGGCGCGACGGCGTTGGTGAGCCAGACGTACCCGAAGTACATCCACAGGATCACGCAGAGCATGATCACGACCTGCGCGAACCCCAGCGGCGACGTGTCGCCGGCGAGCGTCCCGGTCAGCTGCGTGATCGTGAAGACGAAGACCAGGTCGAAGAAGAGCTCCAGCGTGGAGACCCGGTACTCGGTCTCCTCGTGCGTTTCGGCGGACACGCGCGACATCGTGCCACGATCATCCGCTCCGAATCAGACGATCAACGGCAACATCGAGTGCCGGCGCCGGACCACCGCGCCGTACTTGGCGTCGATCCGCAGCCACGAGTCGGTCGCGGTGACCCGCACGTCGCCGGTGTCGCCGAGAAAACCCATGCCGGACAAGGCGAACAGGCACCGCAGCGGGATCTTCACGTCCAACCCGGACCCGCTGACCGTCAGCACCGTCTGGTCCAGCAGGGAGGCGGGCGGAGTGCCGTGCGGGCCGACGTTCTCCCGTGCCACGGCAACGCCTTCGTCCGCGAGCTTCGACACGACCTCGACGGGCAGCCGGTCGACCATGAGCCAGCCCTCCGCGGGCGGCAGGGCCGAGCGCCACATCAGGTCCTTGGCGGGCCCCGGATCGATGCGCTCGTCGCGCATCACCGCGAGACCCGTCAGCAGCTCCGAGCCCGACACCGTCACGTCGGCCGGATTCGCTTGTCCCGCAACGGTTCGCGTGGCGAGCGTGTCGAACGGCGTGGCGACCCACGCGTCGAGCAGCTCTTCGTTGCGGTTGCGCAGCCGCACCACGGTCTGCCCGTCCAACCGCACCGCACGCGCCGCGAACGCCCCGAGGTCGTCTCTCTCGGCCGTATCGGCCAGCACCAGCTCAGGCACCATTACCCCCTGCTCGCCACCCGGCGAGGAAATCGCGCTCGGCGTCGGTGAGACGACGCGGCCGCGCGGTCGTCACGTTGTAGGGCACCATGAGCGTCTCCGCCTTGGTGACCACGGGGCTGTTCGCCTCGCGGTTGCCGCGCACCAGGTAGTCGAGCGTGAACGACGCCGATTTCAGGTCCCGCACGGACATCTCGACCACGATGTCCTCGCCGGTGAACACGATCGGCGAGAGGTAGTCGACGAAGAGCTTCGCCACGACCATCCCCTCCGCCATCTCCTTCACCCCGTGGCGGGCCGCCTCGGTGAACAGCAGCTCGATCCGGGCCTCCTCCAGCAACGTCACCGTGTTCGCGTGGTTGACGTGGCCGAACGCATCCATGTCCGACCATCGTGGTCGCACACCAGTGACGAAGACACCCATGCAGGGACCCTACCGCCCGCGAACCTTCACAGGATCTCCACGCCAGCCGATTGAAAGTCGATAGGCAGCGCTCGATACTCGATCTATGTTCCGCTCACTGGTGATCGTCCTGCAGGCCATGCTCGCCGTCGCGTTCCTCGTGGGGCTGTTCGCTCAGGTCGTGGTGATCCCGACAGCCGCGGCGGACGAGGTCGCGTTCTTCCCGCCCTACGAGTCCGTGCGGGTGCCGTTCGTGACGTTCGCGATCGTCTTCGTCGCGTGCGGCCAGGTGCTGTTGGTGGCGCTGTGGGGAGTGCTGCACCGGGCGGGCAAGGGCACCGTCTTCGAGCCGGGCGCGCTCGCGTGGACGAACATCGCGATCGGCGCCGTCGCCGCCGCGGCCGTGGTGCTCGCCTCGGTGTGCGGCTACGTCTTCTTCACCGACATCCCCACGCCCTACGACGGCATGGAGCTCCTCGGGCTGTGGATGGGATCCGGTGCCGCCACGCTCGTGGCGGCCGTTCTCGCGTGCATGCTCCTGGTGGTGCGGTACTGGCACCGGCACGCGATCGCGCAGCGTGCGGAGCTGGAGCAGGTCGTCTGACCTGCTCCAGCTCTTTCCGCACTACCTGACCATGCTCCGCACCTGACGGGCGGCGACGGACAGGGTCGCGAGGTCCAGCTGGTGGACCCGGTTGATCTCGTCCAGCGCACCGCGCGAGCGAGCCAGGCGGGAGGCGTTGGCCTGCTCCCACTTCGCGATCTTCTCGGCGGCCGTGTCGCCCAGATCGCTCGCCCTCAGCACGTCGAGGGTGATGGCCCGCAACGACGAGTAGAAGTCGTCGCGCAACGCCAGGCGGGCGAGGGCGTGCCAGCGGTTGCCGCGCTCCAGGCTCGTCACCGAGTCCAGCATGTGGTCGATGTCGAGGTGGTCGGACAGCGCGAAGTACAGCTCGGCGGTCTCCCGGTGCGAACGCTCCGGGCCCATGCCACCGGCCGGGCCGATCTCGCGCTCGGCCAGCTCGGCGATCTCGGTGACGTCGAGCAGGCCGTACATGTAGAGCAGCGCCGCGACCTTGCGGGCCAGCTCCGCCGGGACACCCTGTTCGACGTACCTGTCCGCCTTGCCGGCGACCACGTCGTACTCCTTGCCCTGCAACAGGTCCAGGGCGAAGGGGCTGAGCTCCTCGACGACGCCGCGGAAGCGGTTGATCGTCGAGCCCACCGCCAGCGGCTGCGGGCGGTTCGAGAGCAGCCAGCGCGACGCGCGGTCCAGCAGACGACGGGTCTCCAGGACCATGTTGTCCTGGACGTGGGTCGCCACCACGTTGTCGAGCGCCTGGATCTCGCGCCAGATCGTCGGCAGGTCGAAGACCTCGGTGACCACGGCGTAGGAGCGGACCGCGTCGGTCGCCGACGCGCTCATCTCCTCGGCCAGGCGGAACGCGTAGGAGATGCCACCGCCGTCGACGACCTCGTTCACGACCACCGTGGTGATGATCTGCTTGGCCAGCGGGTGGTTCGGGATCGCCGCGCCGAACCGCTCGCGCAGCAGCGTCGGGAAGTAGTCCGGCAGCTTGTTCTTGAACGTGTCGATCGTCGGGATGTCGCTCGCGAGCAGCTCTTCCTTCAGCGTGAGCTTGGTGAACGCGAGCAGCGTGGCGAGCTCCGGCGAGGTGAGGCCCTGGCCGCTCTTCTCCAGCGCCTTGAACTCCGCGACGCTCGGCAACGCCTCCAGCTGGCGGTCGAGCGCGCCACGCTCCTCCAGGTCGGCCGTGAGGCGCGCGTGCACCGACAGCATCGGAGCGGCGTGCGCCCGGCTGACGCCGAGGACGTTGTTCTGCGAGTAGTTGTCCGCCAGCACGAGCTCGCCGACCTCGTCGGTCATCTCGCCGAGGACCTCGTTGCGCTGCTGCTGCTCCAGCGAACCCTCCCGGACCAGGTGGTCCAGCAGGATCTTGATGTTGACCTCGTGGTCGGAGCAGTCGACACCCGCGGAGTTGTCGAGCGCGTCGGTGTTGACCTTGCCGCCGGCGCGCGCGAACTCGATGCGGCCGCGCTGGGTGAGGCCCAGGTTGCCGCCCTCGCCGACGACCTTGACCCGCAGGTCGGCGCCGTTGACGCGGATCGCGTCGTTGGCCTTGTCGCCGACGTCGGCGTGCGACTCGGTCGAGGCCTTGACGTACGTGCCGATGCCGCCGTTCCACAGCAGGTCGACCGGCGCGAGCAGGATGGCCTTCTTCAGCTCCGGCGGGGACAGCTTCTCCACTCCCTCCGGCAGTCCCAGCGCCACGCGGGCCTGCTCGGAGATCGGGATCGACTTCGCCGTGAGCGGGAAGATGCCGCCGCCCTCGCTGATCAGCGAGCGGTCGTAGTCGTCCCACGACGAGCGCGGCACGTTGAACAGCCGCACGCGCTCGGCGAACGACGTCGCCGCGACCGGGTTCGGGTCGATGAAGATGTGCCGGTGGTCGAACGCGGCCACGAGCCGGATGTGCTCGGACAGCATCATGCCGTTGCCGAACACGTCACCGGACATGTCGCCGATGCCGACGACGGTGAACTCCTCGGTCTGCGTGTCCACGCCGAGCTCGCGGAACGAGCGCTTCACGCTCTCCCACGCGCCCTTGGCCGTGATGCCCATGGCCTTGTGGTCGTAGCCGATCGAGCCACCGGAGGCGAACGCGTCGCCCAGCCAGAAGCCGTAGCTCTGGCTCACGCCGTTGGCGATGTCGGAGAACGTCGCGGTGCCCTTGTCCGCGGCCACGACCAGGTACGTGTCGTCGCCGTCGTAGCGCACGACCTGCGGCGCGGGCACGACCTCGTTGTTGATCAGGTTGTCGGTGAGGTCGAGCAGGCCCGAGATGAACATCTTGTAGCAGGCGATGCCCTCGGACATGAAGTTCTCGCGGTCGATGCCGGGGTCGCCCGTCGCCGGGACCGGGCGCTTCACGACGAAGCCGCCCTTCGCGCCGACCGGCACGATCACCGCGTTCTTGACCGCCTGCGCCTTGACCAGGCCGAGGATCTCCGTGCGGAAGTCCTCGCGACGGTCGGACCAGCGCAGGCCACCGCGCGCGACGCTGCCGAAGCGCAGGTGCACGCCCTCGACCCGCGGCGAGTACACGAAGATCTCGAACTTCGGCCGCGGCAGTGGGAGGTCCGGGATCGCCTGCGGGTCGAGCTTGACCGACAGGTACGGGCGCGCATTGCCCTCCGCGTCGCGGAAGAAGTAGTTCGTCCGCAGCGTGGCGTTGATCAGCGTGAGCAGGCTGCGCAGGATGCGGTCCGCGTCGAGGCTCGTCACGTCGTCGATCAGCTTGCCGATCTCGGTGACCATGGTGTCGGTGCGGTCGGCGCGCGTGGCCTCGTCCAGACGCGGGTCGAACCGCGCCTCGAACAACGCGACCAGCGCGATCGCCACGCTCGTGTGACCGAGCACCGCGTCCTCGATGTAGTCCTGCGAGTACGGCGTCCCCGCCTGGCGCAGGTACTTCGCGTACGCGCGCAGCATCGCGGCCTGCTGCCAGGTGAGCCCCGCCTGCAGCACCAGCGAGTTGAACCTGTCGACCTCGGCCTCACCGCGCCAGACGGCGGCGAACGCGTCCTGGAACCGCACGCGCACGTTGTCGAGGTCGGCCTCGGACAGCTGCGCGAGCGCCGCGGCGTCGATGCGCAGGCCGAAGTCGTAGATCCAGCACTGCACGCCGTCTTCGCGGGCGATCTCGTACGGCCGCTCGTCGACGACGATCACGCCCATGCGCTGCAGCATCGGCAGCACGTCGGACAGGGTGATGCCCTCACCGGTCACGAACAGCTTGAAGCGCCGCTCCCCCGGCTCGGCGTCCTCCGGCACGTAGAACACCATGTCGAGGTCGCCCTCGGCGAGCGCCTCGATGCGCCGGTAGTCCTCGAGACCCGTGGTCGCCGGGAAGTCCTCCTTGTAGGCCTCCGGGAACACCGCGGCGTACCGCTGCCCCTGCTCGGTGGCCGACTCGGCGCCGACACCGTCGTCGCCGACGACGGCCTCGACCATGCGGTCGTCCCAGCTGCGGATGGCCTCGGCGAGTTTGGTCTGGATCGCCTGGGTGTCCGGCTCCAGCACGCGGGCCGGGTCCGTGTGCACCATGAAGTGCACGCGGGCGAGAGCGGACTCTCCTATGCGCGCGCTGTACTCGAGGTTCAGGCCACCGAGCTCGGCGAGCAGCACCTCCTGCATCGCGAGGCGGCTCGTCGTCGTGTAGCGGTCGCGCGGCAGGTAGACCAGGCACGAGAAGAAACGGCCGTACGGGTCGCGGCGCAGGAACAGCCGCAGCCGCCGCCGTTCCGCGAGCGCGATGACGCCCGTCGTCGTCTGGTAGAGCGTGTCGGCGTCCACCGAGAACAGCTCGGTGCGCGGGTAGTTCTGGATCACCTCGAGCATCCGCTGCCCCGAGTAGGACTGCAGCGGGAAGCCGGCCCGGTGGATCACGTCGCGCACCCGGCGCTCGATCACCGGGATGTCGAGCACGTCCTCATGCAGCGCAGTGGTGCTGAAGACACCGAGGAACCGGTGCTCACCGGAGACGTTGCCTCGCGCGTCGAACGTCTTCACGCCCACGTAGTAGGGGTAGACGCTGCGGTGCACGGTGCTCTGCGCGCTCGCCTGCGTCAGCACCAGCAGCTCGGGGCTGAGCGCCTGCGCGCCGTTGTCCGGCCCGGCGGTGAGGCTGCGCGCCGCGAGGCTGTCCTGCCGCAGCACACCGAGCCCGCTCGCGAGCACGGCGCGGAGAGCCGGTTCACCGTCGTCCTGCACCAGCTCGTACTGCCGGTAGCCCATGAACGTGAAGTGCCCGTCCGCGAGCCACCTGAGCAGCTTCGCGGCGTCCGTGGTGGCCTCGGACGAGTCCTTCTCCAGTTCCTCGGCGAGCTGCGTCGCCGTGGTGATCATCCGATCGGTGTCCTCGACGACCTCGCGGACGTCGGTCAGCACCGCCAGCAGCCGGGTCTCCAGCTCACGCGCCCGATCGGGGTCCGTGATGAGGTCGACCTCGATGTTCATCCACGACTCGGCCAGCGCGTCGGCGGGCGGGTCGGCCGGATCGGCGGTCGGCAGCACCTCGAGACGCTCACCGGTCACCGGGTCGCGGCGCACGACGACGATGGGGTGCACAACACGCTGCACCTGCACACCGGCCCGCGTCAGCTCGGACGCGACCGAGTCCACGAGGTAGGGCATGTCGTCCGTCACGACCTGCACCACGGTGACCGGACACTGCCAGCCGTCGGCGGACCGTGTCGGGTTCAGGATGCGCACCGCGGCGCGTCCGGGAATGCGGCTCTCGGCGAGCTGGTAGTTCGACCGCACCGCTCCGACCAGGTCCACCGGGTCGTCGTCGTTGACTTCCTCGGCGGGCACGTGCCGGTAGAAGAGGCGGATCAGATCAGCGAGCTCGGGGGCATTGGCGGCGGCCCGTTCGATCAACTCGTCACGGACCTGTTCAGGACTGGCCGGTCGACTCCCACCACCCGCGGCAGCTACCGCGGAGGCGTCGTCGGTTCGGGTCGGGGCTCCAGTCGAGGTCATCTTCAGGCGACTCCACGCTATCCGGCACCTCTGTGTGCCGGGTCCAACCCCACCCTAGATGGGGTGGCGGCCGTCACCGGCAACGGGAGGGGCACTGACGGACCACTGAATCGTGGGCTGAATCGAGTCACATCATCAGTGGCGACAACGCATTCCGCATCGTGGACCCACCCGTGTCGCGCAGGCCCACGCCGATTCTCGGGATCAAGGGCCCGGCGGTGTCGTCCTGACCGCCGAACCGCAAAAGTCACACGCCCGGCCGTGCCAGGCCACCCGACCAGCGGGCGAGCCCGGGCACTCCGCGTGCACCCCGCCGGGTCCGGCAGGGCGGTGTCCGCCCTGCCGTTCCCACTCGGGCGCGGGTTCACGCCAACACATTTCGGAAATCTGCCGTCGGGATGCGGATCCCGCCACGTGCCAGGATCCGCTCACGTGCCGGGCAAGGTCCAGCCCGCCGGACCGTCCGGCCGAACAGGACGGATCGGACCGGTCGTCTCGTTGTCCGGCGTGGCGCCCACGGGGACGATCGGGCCGGTCTTCTCCTCCTCGGACTCCGCGGACGGCTGCTCCGGGAAGAAGTAGGACCGCGGCTCCGGACCCTGCTGCGTCTCCGGACTCTGTTGCGGCGCCGGTTCCGGGGAGCCGAACGACAGCCCGGTCCGGAACAGCGCGTCGTCGGCAGCGGGTTGCTGCGCGCCGAACGACTGCCCCGGCTGGTACAGGGACTCGCCACCCCCGCCGGCCCCCGCCGACTGACCTGGGCTGAAGAGCGAGTCCGTGCTGGGCGGCCGCTCTGCTTCGGACGGCCGCTCTGCTTCGGCGGGCGGCTGCGCCAGGTAGGACTGGTCGGACACCTCGGACCGCTCGCCTCCGCCGGACCACTCCGGCGCGACCACGTCGGAGGCCTGCAGCTGCTCCTCGTCGGAGCGGCGACCGGTCTCGTACGCGACGAGCGCCTCCGCGAGGAGGTCGGCAAGGCTCAGGTCGCTGGGCTTGCGGCGGCTGCTCGGGCGGCCTGTTCGTGCGCCGGTCTCGCTCTTCTCCTCGGTGGGCTGGTCGCTGCCGGTCGGCGTGGACTCGGCCGTCGCCTCGCCGAGCCCAGTCTCGGTGGCGGAGGGTTGAGCGGTGTCCGGCGGGGACTCCGTGGCGAAGAAGTCGTACTGCGGGGATGAGTCGGACTCGGTGGCCGAGCCGAAGCCGGCGGCGCCCGCAGCCTCGGAAGACGCCGCCGAATCAAAACCGGCACCCGCAGACGAACCGGCAGATGCGGCCGAACCGAACCCGACATCCGTGGCGGGCCCAGTCGACACTGCAGGGTCGAACCCGGCGCTCGTGTCAGAACCTGAGGACGCAGCCCGATCGAACCCAGCACCCATGGCCGAGCCCTGGTCGAACCCGGTGCGCGGGCCAGAACCCAAGGCCGGGTCGTCGTCCGACGGGGTGGACTGGCCCACGTCTGCGGCACGGCCCGTTTTGGTGCCGGAGTCGGATGTGGTGGCCGGGCCCGTCAACATCACCAGGTTGGCGCTCGCGTCGTAGTCGGGCGCGATGTCGAAGTTGGCCCACGCTGCCGGATCTGGCTGGTGTGGCAGGTCGGGTGCGGCATCCGCTGGGCCGGCCTGGGTGGACGCGTCCGGCTGGGCCGGTGCGCCATCTGAGGGCGCCGGGTCGGGTTGGGGGCCGAAGCCCGGCTGCGTGCCGAAACTCGTTTGGGTGCCGAACGTCGTCTGGGTGCCGAAGGTCTGGGTCCCGAAGGTCGGCTGCGTGCCGAAGCTCGTTTGCGTACCGAAGCTCGACTGGGCGCCGGGCTGGGTGCCGAAGCTGTGCTCGGGCTCCGCGCGAAATCCCGTGCCCGAGGCCGGCACGGCGCCGAAGCCGCGCTCGGTGTCGGCGTCTGGCTGGGCGCCGTAGGTGGGCTGGTCCGGCGTGGCGCGGATCGGGGTGGTGGGGAGGTTCGAGGTGTCGTCCTCCGGCTCCACGTCCGCCGGGCTCAGGAACGTGCTCGAGAGCAGGTCCGGCTCTGGCGGTTGCGGGATCTCGTCGGGGGTGGGCACCGGCGGGATCGGGTCCGGGAGTGGCGGCAGCGGCTTGCGCTCCGGGTCCGGGGGCTGGGTGGGGTTCGGCGGTTCGGCCGGGTCCGGGGACGGGACCGACGCCGTCGACCACTGCGGGGTGCTGAAGTCGAAGGCGCTGTAGTCGCGGTTGGGGAGGTTGCGCTCGTTCTGGTCGGACGGCGTCGCCGGGAAGCCTGCGGCCGGGGTGTGCGGCGGGTAGGCCGGGGCCGGGTCGTCCAGGTGGGGGCCGAAGTCCGGGGCCGCCGGCGGGCGGGAGAAGGCCGCGGCGAGGTTCGAGCGGGACGGCGTGTCCGGGTCGGCGTAGTAGTTCGGGCCGGCCAGGGGGTCTGGCGCGGAGTGGGCGCCGGCGAAGAAGTCCTGCTGGGGCTGGGACTTCTCGGCAGGGTCGTCCTGGCGCAAGCGGGACGGCGGTTCCACTCGCCAGGACGGGGTGGCTGGTTCCTCGTCGGTGTCCGGGGCCCGGCGGCGGCCGCCTGCTCGCAGTCCCTGGGCCTTGAGCATGTCCATCACGCTTTCCGGCTGGGCTCTGGTGGCCTCTTCGCGGGCAGCGGCTTCCCTGGCCGCTTCTCTCGCGGCTTCCTGGCGCGCCGACTCCTGGCGCGCGGCCTCCTCGCGGGCCGCGGCTTGGCGGGCCGCTTCCTCGGCTGCCTCGCGTTCGGCCGCGGCTCGTTGTTCGGCGCGGGCCTGGCGCTCCGCCTCGATCTGGCGGCGGGCCTCGCGCTGCAGCTCCATGAGCTGTTGCTCGACCTTGCGCTTGCGTTCCTGTTCCGGGGACAGCGCAGGGGTTTCGGCCGGGGTTGCTGCGGCCGGTGACGGTGGTGATGGTGGTGTGGGCTGGTCGTCCTCGATCTCGCCCGCGGCCACTCGGGCGGCGCGGCGGCGGCCGCTGACCATGGCGCCTGCCGAGGCGATCAGGCCCGAGGCCGGGACTGTGCGGTCGGACGAGGGTGCTGCTGGAGGCTGGGGTTCCACTGGGTCCGGTGTCTTGTCGTCGGGTTCGCCGAACGGCTGGACCATGCGCCACCGGTCGGCGGCGTGCTGGCGTGCCGCGGACAAACCCTCCACGGTCATGTCTTCGGCAGCTCTGCGGACGCGCTTGACCTTCAGGCCGTCGCCCTTGCGGACCTGGACCGGGCGCCACTGGCGGAGCTGTTGTTTCAGGGCGGCGGACAGCACGCCGTCGGTGACCATCTGCATGCCGTCGAACGGGCGGAGCAGGCTCGCCAGTTGCTGGTGCAGGTCGGCCGGCTGGCGGTGGACGCCGGAGAACTCGGCGGCGAGGCGTGCGCGCACCGCGTAGACGGCGCGGGCGCGACGGCGTTCGGCGGCGTGGGCGGCGCGCAGGTTCGTGAGCGCTTCGGCCAGTTCGCCGGACACCTCGTGCACGTGGGCCAGCGCGAGCAGGCTTTCGGCGAGCAGCGTGTCGAGCTGGTGGCGTTCGGCGCTCGCGGCGGCCTCGCTGAGCATCTCGCGGGCCACGGCCACCCGGCCGGCGGGCAGGTGGACGCGGGTCGCGAGAGCCAGCCGGAGCCAGCCCGTCGTGGACGCCGACGGCGCGCGCACCGGGCGGTCGAGCATCGGGGAGCCGACCTCGCTCGCGTCGAGCAGGCGGTTCGCGTCCATCAGCGCGAGTGCCAGCTCGAGCGTGAGGCGGCCCATGCCCTGGCCGCTGTCCGCCAACGGGTCGGTGAACCTGGCGAGCAGGTCGAGGCCTTCGCGGGCGGCACCGATGGCGGCGGCGATGTCGCCCCACCGGCGGTGCTGGGCTGCCTGCACCGCGCGGATCAGGCCGCGCAGCAACAGGCGGGTGTCGTCGTCGAGCGACTTGTCGGCGACGTAGAGCTGGTCGGCCTCCGCGAGCGCCCGCGTGGGTTCGTCGCCGCGGCCGACCGTGACGAGGCATTCGCTGGCCTGCACCAGAGCCGACGCCCGCAGTTCCGCGGGCACGTCCGGCGCTTCCAGCACGGGCGTCACCGCGGCGAAGCCCGTCAGCGGTGCGCCCACGGACCGCGCGCACGCCGCGAGCTCGACCCGCAGCAGCCACGCGGTCTCGTGTTCACCGGCGGCCTCGGCCGCCTTCAACGCGTCGATCGCCCTGTCGGCGATGCGGACACCGCGGCCCACGCGGTTGCCGGCGAAGACCACCAGCGACTCGGCGCGGAGTCGGTCGGCTTCGTCGTGACGGGCGGAGGCGAGCGCGAGTGCGCGCTCACCCAGCACCAGAGCGAGCTCCGGTGCCCGCCAACGCAGCCGCCAGGCGGGCACGACCAGCGTGCTCACCTCGACGTTCGCCTGCGTCTCGCCCCTCGCCGCCACGACGTCGCCGTTGCCCTCTCAGTCCCGTGTCAGCTTGCGGTACGTAACACGGTGCGGACGGGCCGCTTCGGCACCCAGACGCTCGATCTTGTTCTTCTCGTAACCTTCGAAGTTGCCCTCGAACCAGTACCACTGCGACGGGTTCTCGTCCGTGCCCTCCCACGCGAGGATGTGCGTGGCGACGCGGTCGAGGAACCACCGGTCGTGGGAGATCACGACGGCGCAGCCGGGGAACTGCTCGAGAGCGTTCTCCAGCGAGCCCAGGGTCTCGACGTCGAGGTCGTTCGTCGGCTCGTCCAGCAGGATCAGGTTTCCACCCTGCTTGAGCGTGAGCGCGAGGTTGAGGCGGTTGCGCTCACCACCGGACAGCACGCCGGAGGGCTTCTGCTGGTCCGGGCCCTTGAAGCCGAACGCGCTGACGTACGCGCGGGACGGCATCTCGACGTTGCCGACGTGGATGTAGTCGAGCCCGTCGGACACGACCTCCCACACGTTCTTCTTCGGGTCGATGCCCGCGCGGTTCTGGTCGACGTACGAGAGCTTGACCGTCTCACCGATCTTGACGGTGCCTGCGTCCGGCTGCTCGAGACCCACGATGGTCTTGAACAGCGTGGTCTTGCCGACGCCGTTCGGGCCGATGACGCCCACGATGCCGTTGCGCGGCAACGAGAACGACAGGCCGTCGATCAGCACGCGGTCGCCGAAGCCCTTCTTCAGGTTGTCGACCTCGACCACGACGTTGCCCAGACGCGGGCCCGGCGGGATCTGGATCTCCTCGAAGTCGAGCTTGCGGGTCTTCTCCGCCTCGGCCGCCATCTCCTCGTAGCGACCCAGACGGGCCTTGGACTTGGCCTGGCGGGCCTTGGCACCCGACCGGACCCACTCCAGCTCGTCCTTGAGGCGCTTCTGCAGCTTCTGGTCCTTCTTGCCCTGGACCGCGAGACGCTCGGCCTTCTTCTCCAGGTAGGTGGAGTAGTTGCCCTCGTACGGGTGGGCACGGCCGCGGTCGAGCTCGAGGATCCACTCGGCCAGGTTGTCCAGGAAGTACCGGTCGTGGGTGACGGCGAGGACCGCGCCGGGGTACTGCGCGAGGTGCTGCTCCAGCCACAGGACGCTCTCCGCGTCCAGGTGGTTGGTGGGCTCGTCGAGCAGCAGCAGGTCGGGCTTGCTCAGCAGCAGCTTGCACAGCGCGACGCGGCGGCGCTCACCACCGGAGAGCTTGGTGACGTCGGCGTCCGGCGGCGGGCAGCGCAGGGCGTCCATCGCCTGCTCCAGCTGGGAGTCGAGGTCCCACGCGTTCGCGTGGTCGAGCTCCTCCTGGAGCTTGCCCATCTCCTCCATCAGCTCGTCGGAGTAGTCGGTCGCCATCAGCTCGGCGATCTCGTTGAAGCGGTCGAGCTTCACCTTGATCTCGCCCAGGCCCTCCTGGACGTTGCCGAGAACGGTCTTCTCCTCGTTGAGCGGCGGCTCCTGCTGGAGGATGCCCACGGTGTAACCGGGGGACAGGTAGGCCTCACCGTTGCCAGGTGTGTCCAACCCCGCCATGATCTTGAGCACGCTCGACTTGCCGGCGCCGTTGGGACCGACCACACCGATCTTCGCGCCGGGGTAGAACATGATCGTGACGTCATCGAGGATGACCTTGTCACCGTGCGCCTTGCGCACCTTTTTCATGGTGTAGATGAACTCGGCCATGGCGGCGATCGTAGAGCGGTGTCCGGAGGCCACTGACCTCGGTCGCCGACAAGCAGCCGTTCGCCCCCGGATCGAGCGTCACGCGGGTCGGTGACCAGCCCGTTCCGTTCGAACGTGAACAACTGTCGGCGATCGGTCCTCATCGGCCCCGATCTACGAGCTTCCCTCCTTCTCGGATCGCAGTGCGTACATCTTCTCCGGCGGCGCTGCCGGAGAAGGCGGGATCGGGGAACTCCCACGCGCGGTTGCCCCGAAGGGCGCAAGATCAAAACGGCACGGGTTCCTCGGCGAGATCATCGCTCACCCGCGGTTCAACGACGGGAGCGGAGCCGAGTGACTGCACACGGCTCAAATCCAGCCCGACGTGCAGCGCGTCCAGGTTGAACGTCGTCTTCTTCACGTCGTCCTTCTCGTAGGTCCGCATCCGCAGCTTGCCCTGGACGATCACGGGATCACCTTTGGACAGCGCGGTCTTCACGCTGTCGGCGAGCTTGCGCCAGCAGGAGACGCCGAGCCAGAGCGACTCGCCGTCCTCCCAGTCGCCGATCGAGGTGTTGTACCGGCGCTCGGTCGAGTTGATGCGGAAGAACGCGTTGGTCCTGCCGTCCTCGCCGTACCGGTAGGAGATCTCACTCGCCACCTGACCAACGACGGTGACCACCGTGGAATTCCAGGACATCGGGTTCTTGCCTCCAGGGTTGTGGGGTTGCTGGTCCAGGTTGCTCCTGGAGGGCGGGGTGGGAGCCGGGTGGACGGGGATCTGTGGATTACTCGCGGGTTGTGGACAGGTAGGGATCTTGAGCGGCCTCGGACCGCGGAATTGTCGGGGCGGTGTGCTAGTGCGGCGCTCGACCCGAGCGAATGAGTGAGCGCCCACTCATTGACATGAGTGAGTGCCCACTCATACAGTGGTGGACGTGTCAGAGGAACCGCGCCGCCGCCGCGCCCCCGCGATGAGCCCGGAAGATCGCCGCGAGGCGATCGTCCAGGCAACGCTGCCGCTCGTCGTGAAAGCCGGTGCGAACGTCACCACCAGCCAGATCGCCGCCGCCGCCGGAATCGCGGAAGGCACGGTGTTCCGCGTCTTCAAGGACAAGGCGGAGCTGCTCGACGCGTGCGTTCAACGAGCGCTGCGCTCAGACGAGGAGGTCGCTCTCCTCGAGGCGATCCCGGCGGACGTGCCGTTGGAGGAACGGTTGACCTCGGGAGTCGCCACGTTCAGCGGCTACCTCGACCGCATGTGGGGCCTCATCGGCACGTTGCGGGAGACCGGCTACCAACCGCACGACGAGGAACACAAGAAGCACAAGGGACCGCCGATCGGCATGCAGCAACTGACCAAGGCGGTCGCCGGCCTGTTCGGCGACGCTGAGCTGCGCGTCGGCCACGACCTCGCCGCGCGGATGCTGCTCGGCGCCGTCTTCACGAACCGCATGGGCGCGGGCTTCGGCGAGACCACCGCCGAACCCGACGCCATCGTCGAACTTTTCCTGCACGGCGCACTCAAGGGGGAGACAAGATGAGTGAGCTCATGATCGAAGCCGCCGACGTGAGCAAGAAGTTCGGTGACGTGCACGCCCTCGACGGCGTGAGCGTCACCGCGAAGAAGGGCTCCGTTCTCGGCCTCCTCGGCCACAACGGCGCCGGCAAGACCACGCTGGTCAACATCCTCACGACGATGCTGCCGCTGTCCAGTGGCAGCGCGCGCGTCGCCGGGTTCGACGTCGCGAAGCAGGGCCACGAGGTCCGCAGCCGCATCGGCCTGACCGGCCAGTTCGCCGCCGTCGACGAACAGCTGAGCGGCCACGACAACCTCGTGCTGATCGCCCGCCTGCTGGGCGCCAGCCGCAGGCAAGCCCACCAGCGCGCGGACGACCTGCTCGAGCAGTTCGACCTCACCGACGCCGCCAAGCGCAACGCCAAGACCTACTCCGGCGGCATGCGGCGCCGGCTCGACCTGGCCGCGTCCCTGGTCGGCCGCCCTGAGGTGTTGTTCCTGGACGAGCCGACCACGGGCCTCGACCCGGCCAGCCGCATGGCGATGTGGGAGATCGTCGAGAAGCTCGTCGCCGACGGCACCACCGTGCTGCTCACGACGCAGTACCTCGACGAGGCCGACCGGCTCGCCGACACGATCACCGTGCTGTCCCACGGCAAGGTCGTCGCGTCCGGCACGTCGGCCGAGCTCAAGGCCCAGGTCGGCCAGCGCACGGTGACCGTCACGCTCGACTCGGCGTCCGAAGTGGACACCGCGCTGAAGGCGATCAACGCGGTGGGCCTCCACCCCGTCGCCGAAGGCCTCACGCTCACCACGCCCGTCAGCGCGTCACGCGACCTCGCGACGGTCGTGCGCGCGTTGGACGACAACGGCTTGGAGGCGCACGAAATCGGCCTCGCCGAGCCCACGCTGGACGACGTCTACCTCACTCTCGCCGCGAACTAGGGGGACATCATGGCGACCTTGACCTGGCACGGCAGCAGCTACCCGACACAGGTTCTCGTGCTGACCGGCCGTTCACTCAGAGCGTTGTTGCGCACGCCCGCACTCGTCTTCTTCAGCGTGCTGCAGCCGTTGATCATGCTGACGCTGTTCAGCCAGATCTTCGGCAGCATCACGTCGACGGCGAACTTCCCGCCGGGCATGACCTACATCAACTACCTGCTGCCCGCGATCCTCGTGAACACCGCGATGCAGTCCTCTCTCGCTTCCGGCATCGGACTCGTGCAGGACATGTCCAACGGTGTGCTCGCACGGTTCCGTTCGCTGCCCATCAGGCCGAGCACGGTTCTGTTGGCGCGCAACCTGTCCGACGCCGTCCGCACCGGGTTCCAGCTCGTGCTGATGATCGCGTTCGGCGTGCTGGTCTTCGGTTTCCGGCCCGACGGCGGCATGCTCGGCACCCTCGCGGCGCTGGGCCTCGCGCTGGTCGTCGGATGGGCGCTGAGCTGGGTGTTCATCGCGATCGCTGCGTGGGTGCGCAAGGCCGAGCTGATGCAGACCGTCGGCTTCCTGGCGATGTTCCCGCTCATGTTCGCGTCCAGCGCGTTCGTGCCGGTCAACGGCCTTCCTGGCTGGCTGCAGGCGATCGCGAAGGTCAACCCGCTGACCTACGCGGTCGACGCCGCCCGCAGCCTGGCGCTGGCCCACCCCGTCACCGGAGTGGCCGGCGCGCTGGTCACGAGCGGCGCGATCGCGGCGGTCGGCGCGTTCTTCGCGATCCGCGGCTTCCGCCGGCCGCTGTCGATCTAGTCCTTCCCCGCCATCTTCCTGAGCATCGCGTTGTAGGCCTCGAGGTCGGCGTCGCCATCGGCGTCGGCCTTGCGGTCCAGCCGCTTCGCCTCCCGGCTGTCCTGCCGCGCCCACTGCGCGAGCAGGGCGACCATTACCACGAGCAACGGGATCTCCCCCGCCGCCCACGCGATGCCGCCGCCGAGTCGCTGGTCCTCCAGCAGGTTCTGCACCCACGGCAACGACAGGCCGCGGTAGAACTGCTCACCGATGACGGTCTGCGAACTCATCAGCACGACGCCAAAGAACGCGTGGAACGGGATCGACGCGAACAAGAGCCCCAACCGTCCGAGCGGCGGCAGCTTGTTCGGTGCCGGGTCCACGCCGATCACGGGCCAGTAGAAGACGTAACCGGCCAGGATGAAGTGGGCGTTCATCGCGAGGTGCGCCCAGTGGAACGGCAGCGCGGCCTCGAACAGCCCCGAGAAGTACAGCGCGTAGAAGGACCCGACGAACAATCCCAGCGCCACAAAGGGGTTCGTCAACAAGCGCGCCAGCGGTGAGTGCACGAACGCCAGCACCCACTCTCGCGGCCCAGGAACCTCCTTGTTGACCGGCAACGCGCGCAACGCCAGCGTGACCGGCCCACCCAGGACGAACAGGATCGGCGTCAGCATGGACAGCACCATGTGCGCTTCCATGTGGACGCTGAACATCGCCGGCGAGTACCGGCCCATGCCCGACGACGTGGCGAACAAGAGAGAGAAGCACCCGCACAGCCACGCGACCGTGCGTCCGACCGGCCACTTGTCACCGCGCTTGGTGAGCCGTCGCACGCCCAGCACGTAGAACAGCGCGAGGGCCAGCGCCGCAGTGCCGTAGATCAGGTCGAAGCGCCAGTCGAACAGGATGCGCGCCAGCGTCGGCGGCCCGTCGAGGTCGTAGCCGATGGCGATCTCCGTGCGGCTGGGCAGTTCGACACTGCCGCCGGGCGGAGGCGTGCGGGCCAGCGCCACGGCCAGGCCGATCGTGAACATCATCAGCAGGACCTCGAGCCCCGCCAGCTTGAGCAGCGCGTGCGGCTTCCCGTCGACGACGCCCTTCACACCGCGCTCGCGCTGGAAGTACCCGAACACGCCGAGCAGCAGCAGACACGCGACCTTGCCGAGCGTCAGCCAGCCGTACGTCGATGTCACGAGGTCGGCCGGTGTGACGCGCACGAGCGCGTTCACTACGCCCGAGACGGCCATGACGATCCAGCAGACCAGCGCCACCTTCGAGAACCGCGTCGCGGCGAGGGGAAGGTGCGCTCCGCCACGCCTGCCGTGCGCGAGCAACACGATCAGACCGCCCACCCACAGCACCGCGGCGATGAGGTGGAACAAGAGACTGTTCGTGGCCATGTCGTGCGAGCCACCCGACGACGAGTGTCCGGTGACCGCGACCGGCACCAGCGCGAAGATCGCCAGGAGCAGCAGGACCGTCGTCCACCCCCACGACAGCACGAGACGGCAGCCCAGTGCGAGCAAGCTCACGATGATCGCCGTCAGCAGCCACGCCTTCGACTGCTCCAGCAACATCGCCGTCGCGATCATCTGGCTGAAGGTGAACGAACTCACGGGCCGGTCGATCGCCGCCGCAGTGTTGAACGGCACGGAGAGCACCGCGCCGACCAGCCACACGAGCGCGAACCACCCGGCGGTGCGCATCGCGGCGTAACCGTCCGCTGCGAGAGTGCCGGACTTCTGCGGTGGCACGAGAAACGCCGCCAACAGCAACGAGCCGATGGTCACCACCGCGCCTGTCTCCGTCAGCACGCGCACGATCAGCAGCCCTGCCGGAGGGTTGGGCGAGAGCGCGCTCAACGCGACGGCGACGAGAGCCGCCACCGCGAAGCCGATGACGACGAGGGGCACCAATCCCGTTCTGGTGGAGCGTTCGATTGCCACGTCCTGGAGCCTACGACCCTCCGGCGCGGCGGCGTCGCTCACACGGATGCCGGCTGCCTCGCAGCCCGCCTGGCCAGCCAGGTCGCCGGGATGATCAGGGCCGTGACCAGCGCCACGAACCCCAGCGACACCACGAGAGAACTCACGTGCGCGAGCCCGCCCACGATCGGCGGCCCGGCGAGGAACCCCGTGTAGGCGATCGTCGTCACCAGACCCAGCTCGCGTTCACCGCCGCTGCCGTCCGCGCGTTTGCCCGTGTCGCTCGCGAGGTCCATGACCACGGGGAACGAGAACGCGAGCCCCAGCCCGGCCAGGCCGAACCCGAGGTAGCCCGCCGCGGGGAACGGCACCACGACGGCCAGCGCCAGACCCGTTGCCGCGAGCCCACCACCCGTGGCGAGAAGGCGATGCGGGCCGAGCGTGCGTTGGATCGGTTCGCCGAACCACCGTGCGAGCGCCATCGCCATGGAGAACCCCGCATACGCGTATGCACCCGCCGCGTCACCCATGCCGCGCTCACGAACCATGAACAACGCAGACCAGTCCGCCGCCGCACCTTCCGCGATGGCACTGCACAGCGCGACGCTCGCCAACAGCCAGAGAACTGGGCTCTTGAGCACGTTCGTGCGTTCGGTGGCCTCTGCCCTATGACGCTCCCCCACTCCTCCGGGAATTCTCTTGGCGATGAGCGCCGTGACGATGAGCCCCACCAACGCCGCGAGGAGGAAGTGCTTCATGGGCGACCAGTGCGCCTGAGCGGCGGCGGCGCTGCCCAACGACCCGATGAGGCCGCCGAAGCTGAATCCCGCGTGGAACTGCGGCATCAACGGCCGTTGCAGATCACGGACGACGACGACCGCCGCAACGTTCATCGACACGTCCATCGCCGCCACGCTCGCCCCCAGTGCGATGAGGATCAGTCCGAACTGCACTGGCGACTGCGAAAGCGCGAGCACGGGCAGAAGGAGCGGACTGAGGAGGCTGCTCGCCAACAGGACGTTGCGCGACCCGTGCACCGCGCAGATCCGTGCCGCGATCGGCGCCGTGACGGCCAGCCCGGCACTCGCCCCGAGCAACGCGAGGCCGAGGCTGCCGGGTTCGGCACCGATCTGCTCGGCGAGCGCGGGCACGCGGGCGGCCCAGGTGCCGAAGACGGCGCCGTTCAACAGGAAGACGACGAACGTGGCCAGACGTGGGGACATGCGTTCCAGCATGACTGAAGCGCTTCAGTCCCGCCACTCATCAGTGTCGGACCTCTCGCCTACGATGCTGTTCGTGGACTCCGATCGCCGACGAAGGCCGACGCTGGACACCGTCGCCGCCGCGGTCGGGGTCTCCAGGGCAACGGTGTCGAACGCGTACAACCGCCCCGACCAGCTCTCGTCGTCGTTGCGCGAACGCATCCTCGAGACGGCACGCTCTCTGGGCTATGCGGGCCCCGACCCCGTCGCCCGCTCCCTGGCCACACGGTCGTCAGCGGCCGTGGGTTTCATGCTGCCGCAGGGCCTGTCCGGCGCGTTCTCGGATCCGGCGCTGTCGATCGTGCTCGACGGCCTGGCCTCGACCGTCGACGGCCACGACCACAGCCTCGTCCTGATGCCCGGCGACGCCACGGGCGGTCCACGTCCCTCGATCGTGGCGCGCGCACAGGCGGACGTGATGGTCGCGTACTCACTCCCGGACTCCGCCCCGGCACTGGACGCGGTGGCCGCCAGAGGCCTCCCCCTGGTCGTGATCGACCAGCCGGTACTGCCGGGTTCGGCGCGGGTCGAGGTGCAGGACTACCTGGGCGCGACGCTCGCCGCGTCGTTCCTGCTCGAACTCGGCCACACCTCGTTCGGCGTGCTGATGTTCTCGCTGCACCCGGACGGAGTATCCGGCCCGGCATCCGTCGAGCGCCGTTCGGCCGTGTCGTTCCGCGTGAGCCGCGACCGCCTGGGCGGCTACCTCGACACTTTGGAAAAAGCCGGGGTGAAACCGGACAATGTTCCGGTGTGGGAGGCGCGCGGCAGTGATCGCGAGCTCGGACGTCTCGGCGCGCGGTGGTTGCTCACCCGCACGCCACGCCCGAGCGCTCTGCTGTGCGCGTCGGACCAACTCGCCTTCGGCGCCCTTCAGGCAGCCCGCGACCTCGGCTTGACCGTGCCGCGGGACGTTTCCGTCGTCGGCTTCGACGACGTCCCCGAAGCGGCCTACAGCGACCCGCCGCTGACTACCGTGCGTCAACCCCTGGCCGAAAAGGGCCGACGCGCGGGCGAGCTGGCGCTGAAGTTACTGGCCGGAGGCAGACCGCCGCGGCCCACGAGACTCGACGTTTCACTCGCGCAGAGAGACTCGACGGCCCCTCGGACGTGATACGCGTCACGTTTAGACCGTTTTCGTCACCCGTTCGGCGGTAAGGCGGAAACGGTCGATCGACTTCGGACGATGTGTCCGGTGGGGGCAGCGGCGACCACACATCGTGGCCGTCTCGGTCTCCTCAAGCCTCCGTAGCTCAGTGGAGAGAGCGAGGGACTTCTAATCCCGAGGTCGCAGGTTCGAATCCTGCCGGGGGCGCTCCACGACGAAGGCCCCTGACCTGCACCGACAGGTCAGGGGCCTTCTTCTGTACTGGTCGACCGGCGAGGCAGCAGCACCGGCTGCACGACTCGGCGCCGGTTCACCCCGGCGCGGCCGTTGACGAGAGCGATCAGCAGGTCGACCGCCTCATCGCCGACCCGGTCCGGGCGGAGCAGGAGGCGCACGGCCGCGTCGTGGTCGGGGTCCACCCACGCGTCGTCCCAGCGCGGGTCGGGTGGGCGGCCGTCGCTCATCATCGGGATGCCGCGCTCGTGTGCTGCTAGGCCGAGCACTCCGGTGCCGGTTGGGGCATAGCCGAATTCGCGGACGGCGGCGATCACGCGTTGCCTGGTTGCTTCGGAGAGGCGGCCAGTGCCGTTGAGCGCGTTCGACACCGTGGCCGTGGACGCCCCGGCTAGTGCGGCCACTGCCCCGAGCGTGGGACGCCGCCAGACACCCGTGCTCTTCAATGCCCATCCCGGCCAGCTTGTGGTTAAGGCGTTAATCACGCACCGTACCGGCGACAGCGGCCGGAACGGTCGCCGGTGTCATGTGGACGAAGGAGTGGCCGTGGAGGCGAGGATTTCTCAGGTGCGGCAACGCGCCGTACCTCCGGTTGTTGCGGCGCGGTGGGCGTTGTGGGCGTTCGTCATCGTCAACCTGGCGGTCGTCGAGGTCCTGTTCCTCACTGCAGGGACCGGCAAGAACGGGGTGCTCACGGTCGCCAGGTTCTTCGGCATGCACGCCGCTGTGCTGATGGTGTTCCAGCTGCTGCTGGTGGCTCGGCTGCCGTGGCTCGACCGGCGGATCGGCATGGACCGGCTGACGGTGTGGCACCGGTGGCTCGGCTTCACCTTGCTGTGGACCGTTCTCACCCACGCCGTGCTGGTGGTGCTGGGCTACGCGACGCTCGACGACGCGTCGATGGGCAGGACGTTCCTCGCGCTGGCCGGAGTGCCCGCGTCGCTGCTCGGGATGTGCGCCGCGCTGATCATCGTCGTGGTCGCGGCGGGTGCGAGCGCTGGTCGCGGACCTGGGTGGGCAGCTGCACCTGCTCACCGGCCGCACGGCCGACGGCGCGTCGCCGTTCGAGCCGGACAACCTCCGCGTCCTGGTGCCGGACATCGCCGAACGCGACGTGTACGTCTGCGGGCCGCCCGGGATGACTTCGGCTGTGCTCAGCGCGCTGCGGAAGCTGAAGGTTCCCGGCCGGCAGGTGCACTCCGAGCGGTTCGGCCTGGCCTGACGCGGCTCGCTGCCCCGGCGTTAGCGCCAGGTGGTGGCCACGTAGGTGTCGAAGCTCGTGGCCGGGCGGCCCAGCAGGCGGGGGACGTCGTCGGTCGGGGTGGCCAGCAGGCCCTGGCGCATGCCCTCGAACATCGCGTTCAGCTCATCGGCCTCGTGTTCGGGGACGCCGTGGGAGAGCAGGAGTTCGCGGTATTCGGCCGGGGTCAGCTTCACCAGTTCGGCCGTTGGAGAGATCTTGTTCAGGGCCGCGGTGAAGGTGATGGCTTCGGGGCCGGTCAGGTTGTAGGTCCGGCCGTCGTGGTCGCCGGATGACAGCAGGGCCAGTGCGGCCACTTCGGCGATGTCCTGGACGTCCACGAACGGTTCCGGGGTGTCGTCGACCGGGAGGGAGAGGCGGCCTGCGCGGACCTCGGCTTCCCAGACGTCCTCGGAGAAGTTCTGGTTGAAGTTGTTGGCGCGCAGGATGGTCCACGGCAGGTCGGTGGCGCGGACTGCCCGTTCGGCCGCGAGCATGCCCTGGAAGAACTGGTCGGGGATCTCGTCGAGGCCTCGGCCGGAGAGCAGGACGAGGCGGACGCCTTCTGCTTGGGCGAGGTGGACGAACGGGGTGGCCGCGGCCGGGTCGGGCGGGGCGATCACGTAGGCCGCGGTGACGCCGTGGAGGGCTGGGTGCCAGGTGGACTCTTCGGACCAGTCGAAGCGGACCGCGCTGGTGCGGGAGGCCGGGCGGACCTTCGCGCCGGACTCCTCGAGGGTGCGGACCACGCGGCGGCCCGTCTTGCCGGTTGCGCCCAGGACCAGGATCTCGTGTGACATGAGTTCAGCCAACGGCACGGCACTCGGATGGGCCATGCGTGAGAGTTCATCGATGATGTTCGATCGTATGGTGGTGGGCATGGAGGCGTTCGACGAACTGCTGCGCGGGGTGCGCGCGGACGGAGCCGGGGTGCGCCGGGTCGAGGTCGACGGCACGGAGGTCGTGTCGGGCTTCACGTTGTACGCGGTGGCGTCGGGGGCGCTGCGTGTTCTGGGGTGGACGGCGACCGCCGGGGACATCGTGGTGGTGCGGGAAACCGTTGCGGTGGAAGGACGTGCGACGGTCATCAGCGGGACCTACGACGTCATGGGGGCGGTGGCGCGGCGGCTCACGGCGGTGTTGCCCGCCGCGTTGGTGGTGGCCGGGTCCGAGGAGTGTGCGGGGTTCTATTCGAGCGTGGGCACCGATGGGCCCGGTGTGGTGGCCGATCGGTTGCTGGACTGGATGATGGTGTGCGCGTTGCGGGAGTGGTTCGACCGCGAGCACGGTGACGGGTGGCTGGCGGCGCTCGGGGACGAGGTGGTCGGGCCCGTGTTGCGGGCGATGCACGCGGAGCCGGCACGGCCGTGGACGTTGGCGTTGCTGGCCAAGGAGGCCGGGGTGTCGCGGACGACGCTGGCCGGGCGGTTCGCCCGGCTGGTCGGGGTGCCGCCGCTGACGTACCTGACGGAATGGCGGATGGCGGTGGCGGCGGATCTGCTGGCCGAGCCGGAGGCGACGGTGGCCTCGGTGGCGCGGCGGGTCGGGTACGCGGACGCGTTCGGGTTCAGCGCCGCGTTCAAGCGCGTGCTGGGGATGAGTCCGAGCGAGTGCCGGAGCCGGTGTGCCGTGAGCGCGTGAGCACCAGCGAAAGCTGGTGATCCACCAGCTCTTCCGCCGCTTCCGGTGACACCTGACCGATCAGCACCTGGAGCATCAGGCCGTCGGCGAACGCCAGCAACGCCGCCGCGTCCCGCTTCGGATCACCACCCGGACGCACCGCGGCGATCAACCCCGCCAGCCACACCACCATCTCGTCGTTGCCCCTGCGCAGCACCTCGGCGAAGCGCGGTTCGACCACGGCCTGCGCCAGGAACGCCGCGAGCACCGGGGCCTCGGCGCGGGCGGCCGGGCTCAGCGGCAGGAGTTCGAGCAGGATCGCGCGCAGGTACGTCGCGGGGTCGTCCGAGTGCACGGCGCCGAGGCGGGCTTCCACGCGTTCGCTGATCAGGTCGAACGCGAACATCAGCATCTCGTCCTTGGTCGCGAAGTAGTGCTGGACGCGGCCCATGGACACGCCTGTCTCCGCGGCCACGTGGCGCAGGCTCACCGTGTCCAGGCCTCGCGCGGCGATCACCCGGCACACGGCGTCGCCGATCTCGCGTCGGCGCTCGTCGTGGTCGACCTGCTTCGGCATGCGACATCTCCAATGCAATCGCATTGCATCCTACGCTCGGGCTGTTTTACGATGCGTTCGCATTGCAAAACGTCAGGGGGACGTCATGCAGCTCTGGGACTTCGCCGCACTCACCTACTACCGCGTGCTCGACCGGTTCTCCGGCACCCTCAACCGGCTCGCGATCGACGAGCTCGGACTCGAACCGGGCGAGGCCGTGCTCGACATCGGGTGCGGGACCGGGGCGTTGATCCCCGCGCTCGCGGAAGCCGTTGGGCCGCAAGGACGTGTGGTCGCGATGGACTTCAGCCCGCGCATGGTGGACGTCGCGAGGAAACGGGCCGCCAGGTGGCAGAACGTCGAGGTGCGGCTCGCCGACGCGTGCGACACCAACCACGGGGCCGGGGAGTTCGACGCGGCGGTGGCGCTGGGGGCGTTCAGCGCCATGCCGGACATGCGCCACGCCATCGCGAACGCGGCTGATGCGCTCCGGCCGGGCGGGCGGCTGTTCGTGTTCGACGTACGGCTGGCCAAGAAGACCCGCACCACGAGGTTTCTGCGGGCCGCCTACCGCAGGATCGCCGGCTTCGGCGGGGCCGACGTCGTCACGGAGCTGCGGGAGGTGTTCGACGAGGTCGAGCCGGTGTTCCGGATCGAGGGCGAGACCACGACGGTGGTCATGGCCAGGAAGTTCAGGGATAGGGCCACGGATTCGGCTTGCACACCTTTCCGTCCTGCGGGATGACCGCGCCCTGAGGAACACCGTTGGTGATGTGGACGATCTCGTCGTTGGACACGCTGAACGTCTGCTGCATCATCACCGGGGCCGGGGCTCCCGCCGCCTCGCAGGCGCGGTGGCCCTGGCCGAAGGCGTGACCGGTCTCGTGGTTGACCATGTACTGGCGGTACGAGGTCAGGTCCGGCAGGTAGGCGACGGCGCCGCGGAACCAGCGGGCCGCGCTCAGGAACACGAAGTTGCCGTCGCGGCACGAGACGTCGACCGGGATCTCGAAGCCGCACACCGAACGCGCGGTGTTCTGGGAAGTCAGCCTGATGCGCAACGACGCGGGGCCCGCGACGCGCTGGACCGAACGGGCGCCGCGGGCCGTCCAGCCGCGCGGGTCGCCGAGCGTGGCGTCCACGAAGGACGCGAACGCCTGCTCGTCGACGGTGATGCCGTCCTCGACCTCGACGGCGTAGGTGCGCAACGGACCCGTGCCGACGACCGGGCCTGATCCCGGGACCACGTGGAACGTGCCGGTGCCGGACGCCGGGAAGTCCGGGCCGTCGGGCAGTTCCGAGCTGGACGCGTAGACGCGAGCCGGTGGCGGAGGCGGGGCCGCAGAAGTGGAAGGCGGCACGGAGGACGACGTCGTGGCCGGGGCTGCCGCCGGGGACGTTTCGCCTGCCGGTTGGGTCGTCGTCAGCAGCAGGGCGGTGAGCGCCACCGCCCCCAGGACCAGGTGCACCTTCATGACGGCAACGCTCGCCGGAACTGATGAAGAACCTGTTTACGTTCCGCTTGACTGTCGTGAAGGACTGCATACTGCAGTGGTGTGTGCCCACATCCTCGTGGCCGAGGACAACGTTCACCAGGCGGAGCTCGTGCGCCGGTACCTCGAGCACGACGGGCATTCCGTGGTGGTCGTGCACGACGGGCGGGCGGCCATCGACGAGACGCGGCGGCGGAATCCGGACCTGCTGGTGCTGGACGTGATGATGCCGTTGGTGGACGGCATCGACGTGATGCGAGCGATCAGGACCGAGTCGGACGTGCCGATCGTGCTGCTGACGGCTCGGTCCACTGAGGACGACGTGCTGCTCGGGTTCGACCTGGGGGCGGACGACTACATCACCAAACCCTTCCGGCCGCGGCAGATGGTGGCTCGGGTGCGGACGATCCTGCGGCGCACCGGGCGGGCGCGCGAGACGAACGCGACGGTGCTGAAGGTCGGCGATCTGACGATCGATCCCATCAGGCACGAGGTGCGCATCAAGAACGAGCTCGTCGGCCTCACGCCCGCGGAGTTCCGGTTGCTCGCGAAGATGGCCGCGCAGCCGCAGCGGGTGTTCACGCGCGAGCAGTTGCTGGAGGACGGGTTCATCACCGCGCGCACGGTGGACGTGCACATGATGAAGCTGCGCCGCAAGATCGAGCAGGACCCGCGGCGGCCAGAACGGCTGCTGACGGTCTACGGCATCGGGTACAAGCTCGTATGAACAGCCTCCTGGTCCGGTTCTTCCTGTTCTCACTGGTGATCGCGGCGTGCTCGATCGCGGTCACGGCGTGGCTCGCGAGCCAGGCGACGACCGGCACGATCCGGCAGGAGCAGGGCGAGGCGCTCGAGACGGACGCCCAGATCTTCGACGAGGTGGTGAAGTACGCGGCCACGCACGAGGACTGGTCCCGAGCGAAGTCCGAAATGGACAGGATCGCCCGGCAGCACAACCGTCGCATCGCGCTGGCCGACCACAACGGCAAGAAGTTCCTGGACACCGGAGATGCGAACTCGCCACAACTGCCCATCACTCCCAAGGCGATCGTCGACCCGCTGAACGTCAACGGCAAGATCGACCCGAGAGCCGTCGGCCCGTTCAAGCTCACCGACGAGGAGTACGACAAGCTGCACGCCTACGCCAGGGAACTGTCGGCGTGCAACCCGCACATCAAGATCGTGGACGCACCCAACGGGCGACCTCGGCTCTCCAACGACCAGCCCGGCAACCTCTCGGTCTGGGAGGAGTGTCAGGTGGGTTACCGGCTGTACACGCTCACGGCGACCGAGCAGGCCGCGTACGACCAGTTGCAGCGGTTGTTCGACGGGTGTCTCGCCAATCTGCCCACGAGCCCGCAGACCGCGACCAAGCTGCCGGGCCTGCGGACGTTCGACTGGGAGATCACGACGGTGCGCGACTCTCCGCCGGAGGTGGGTGCCTGCATGGAAAGCGCGCGCCGCACCCAGCTGGAGCCGTACGTCGCCGACCAGGCACAGCTGTACCTCACCCCGCTGACCGGCGAGGAGCCGAGGCCGATCGACCTGTCGACGACGGGCGTCACGCGGATCACGGTGGTGGCGCTGGGAATCCTCGCGCTGGCCGGGTTCGCGTCGTGGATCACCGCGACGCAGCTGGTGCGGCCGATCCGCGCGCTCACCGCCGCCACGAAACGCACCGCGGAGGGCGACCGCACCGCACGGGTGGACGGCGGCGCCGGCGAGATCGGTGAGCTGGCCAAGTCGTTCAACGCGATGTCGGAGAAGCTCGCCGAGACCGAACGGCAGCGGCAGGCGATGGTCAGCGACGTCGCGCACGAGCTGCGCACGCCGCTGGGCAACATCACCGGCTGGCTGGAGGCCGCGCAGGACGGGCTCGCCGAACCTGACCCGCACCTGATCGGCATGCTGCTGGAGGAATCCCTTCTGCTGCAACGACTCGTGGACGACCTGCACGACCTGGCGCAGGCGGACGCCGGCACGCTCAGGCTCCACCCGGAACCGATCGCGCTCGACGACGTGGTGGACCAGGTCGTCAACGCGCAGCAGAACCGCGAGATCCTGCTGCGCGCCGAAACCGCACCCGTGCACGTCACGGCGGATCCGGTGCGGCTGCGGCAGGCCCTCGGCAACCTCGTCGCGAACGCCGTCCGCTACACCCCTCCCGGCGGCGAGGTCGTCGTGAAGCTGTTCGAAGACCAGGACAACGCCGTTCTCGAAGTCACCGACACCGGCACCGGGATCGCGCAGGACGACCTGCCGCACGTGTTCGACAGGTTCTGGCGCGCGGACAAGTCCCGCAGCCGCACGACGGGCGGCAGCGGGCTCGGCCTCGCGATCACCCGGCACCTGGTGGAGGCTCACGGCGGCACGGTGTCGGTGACCAGCACGCTCGGCGAGGGCTCGACGTTCCGCGTGGAACTTCCGCTCGACCGATGAGTTCCGCCGGGCCCGACGGTCTACCCGATCGAACCAAGGGAGGCAGTCATGATCACGCACTTCGTCCACCAGTCGGCCGACGGCTTCATCGAGGGCCCGAACGGCGAGTTCGACTGGCCGCTGATGGGCCCGGAGATGTCCGCCCACTCGCTCGAGCTCTCCGGCCAGGCCGACACGCTGCTCTACGGGCGCAAGGTCTGGGACATGATGTCGTTCTTCTGGCCCCAGGCCGAGCAGCTCGACCAGTCCGAGCACACGCTGCGGTACGCGCCGATCTGGCGCGAGTCACCGAAAGCCGTGGTGTCGCGGACGCTCACCGAGGCCGGCTGGAACACCCGCGTCTTCCACGACCCCGCCGACCTGCCGGACGAGCGCATGATCCTCTTCGGCGGGTCGACGCTCGCCGCGAGCCTGACCGAGCGGGACATGATCGACGAGTACCTGATCTTCGTCCACCCGGTCGTGCTCGGCGGCGGCAAACCCGTCTTCGAGCACCCCAAGCGGTTCGACCTCACGCTCAGCGAGTCGAAGATCTTCGACGGCAGGGTCGTGATGCTCAGGTACCGGCGGTGATCAGGTCCATGTTGATCATTCCGGCTGCCTGGGCGCCCTGCGCGGCGGCGACAATCACGATGGCCATCGGGTCCGTGACGTTGCCCGCCGCGTAGACGCCCGGCACGCTGGTGCGGCCCTTCGCGTCCGTGCGCACGAACGGGCCGACCGGCGTCTCCTCGGTCTCCGCGCCCAACGCCAGCAGGAACTCGTCGCGCGGCTTGACCGGCGCCGAGTACACGAGCGCGTCAGCGGGAATGCGCTGCGAACCGGAGAGCACCGCGACCAGGCGGTCGTCCTCCACCTCGATGCCGTCCACCGACGGAACGTGCGTGACGTCGTCGGACCACTGCCGCACCAGCGCGACCTTCGTCTCCTCGCCGAACACCACGAGCTTCTGGTCGCGGACCTCGTAGCCGTGGCAGTACGGGCAGCTGAAGACGTCACGGCCCCAGCGGTCCCGCAGGAAGTCCGGCACCTCGTCGACCAGGCCGGTCGCGAACAGCAGCCGCTTCGCCGTGACCACGCGGTCCGTGAGCTCGACCGCGAACCCGTCGTCGATCTTCGTGACACCGCGGACCGTGTCGTTGACGATCTCTCCGCCGTAGCCCTCGACCTCGGCGCGACCGTGCTTGAGCAGGTCCAACGGTGAGAGCCCGTCACGAGAGAGGTAGTTGTGCATGTGCGCGGCCGGCTTGTTGCGCGGCTCGGCACCGTCGACCACGAGCACGCTCCTGCGCGCCCTGGTCAGCATCAGAGCGGCGCTGAGCCCGGCCGCTCCCCCACCGATGATCACCACTTCGTGTTCCATGCCTCCACAGTGCGTTCGACAGTTCGGATTTGGCAACGTAAGTTGCTGTTATGGCAACAACCGTGGGGCAGAGGCTCGCCGCGCTGCGAGCGGAGCACGACCTGACGCTGGCCGCGTTGTCCGAGATGACGGGCATCTCGAAGTCGACGCTGTCGCGACTGGAGACCGACCAGCGCAAGCCGACGCTGGAGCTGCTGCTGCCGTTGTCGCGGACCTACCAGGTGTCGCTGGACGACCTCGTGGGCGCGCCGGAGGTCGGTGATCCGCGGGTCGTCATGAAGCCGCGCCAGCTCGACCACGGACGGGTCGGCATCCCGCTGACCAGGTCGATCGGGCCGCTGCAGGCGTGGAAGATGATCATCAAGGATCCGGTGCTGCACGAGCCGCGCGTGCACGAGGGGTACGAGTGGTTCTACGTGCTGAGCGGGCGGATCAAGCTGCGGCTCGGCGACAAGGAGGTCGTGCTGCGCGCGGGCGAGGTCGCAGAGTTCGACTGCCGGCAGCCGCACGCCCTCAGCAGCGCGGACGGCAACCCGGCCGAGATCATCAGCCTGTTCGGCAAGCAGGGAGAACGCATCCACACCCGCGCGGCGCCACCGAAGGGGTCATAGTGGAGCCATGTGCCGAAACATCCGGGTGCTCCACAACTTCGAACCGCCGGCGACGTCCGACGAGGTGCAGGCCGCGGCGCTGCAGTACGTGCGGAAGGTGAGCGGGTCGGCGAAACCGTCGGCGGCGAACCAGGCCGCGTTCGACAAGGCGGTCGCGGCGGTGGCGGCGGCCACCCAGGAACTGCTCGACGCGCTGGTGACGACGGCGCCGCCGAAGGACCGCGAGGTCGAGGCGGCCAAGGCGAAGGCCAGGGCTGCGGAGCGCTACGGGCGCTAGTTGCGGACGCGGGTGTCGAGGTACATGCAGATCAGCTTGGCCGCGACGCCCGCGGAGCCGACGATGAACGCCTGGTCGGGACCGAGCGTGAGGGCGATGGCCCACAGCAGCAGGGCGATCAGCACGAGGATGACCGTCACCTGCGCGGCGTGCGGCCAGTGCGCGAAGTGGACGAGCCACCTCGTCGGCTGCCGCGGCTGCGGAACTTCCACGTCACCCGCACTATCGGGTGAACGCTCCGCCTGTACCGCCATCTCGCTCCTCGCTCCGGTTACTCCTGCTGGACCTATTCTCCTGAGTTGATCTTCTACGGAGTGTTACTTCTGTCCACCATGCGGTGAGCGTTGCGTGAGCATCGCCGAACGGCAGACGAACGGTCATCACCGTGATCGGTTGCCGGTCCGTCACAGTCCGTTTACCGATTGAGGTCCAGGCCACCACATTGAGTGGTGCCCTGTGGAGTAGTCGCTCAACTCTACGTAGTCGTTACACCGTTCGGAGCAGCGCCGTTTTTGTCAGACCCCTCGGATAACGTCAGGTGAAGAGAGCGGTACGAGGGGAGAAAGCGTTGCCGGACAACAACGTCAGCGTCACCGCACTGTCGTTCACCGAGTACGTCATGAGCGGACAGCGTGGACGCATCAACATCGTGTCGGAGCAGCGGGGGATGTACCTGACCGACGACCCCAGGGTGTGCGGGTTCTACAACCCGATCCGCGACGCCATGCGACGAGCGGTCAACTCGACCGAACCTGAACTGGAGCTGAAGAAGGCGATCCTGAACGCCAACCGCACGGGGCAGCCGCGGGCGTTCGAGGAGATCGCCGACGGGTTCCTGCCCTGGCTGGCGTCGTTCAAGGCCACCGGGGTGCCGGTCGAACCGGCGACCTACCGGGTCGGCGACCTCACGCTGAAGGTCCGCCCGCACCTGGGGTTGCGCAAGAAGGACGGCTCCACCTACGCGGTGCTCGTGCACACCAAGGAGGTGCCGCTGACCAGGGAGGCGGCGAACGTCGGCCTGCGGATCCTGCAGCACACCATCTCGGACACGTTGCCGGGGGCGACGCCGATGGTGCTCGACGCGCGGCGGGGCAAGGCGTACCAGATGCCGGCGCGGACGAACCTCGGGAAGCTGGACGTGCTGATCGCGGCCGAGGCGATGGGGTACGTGACGCACTGGCAGCTGTCCGGTCTGTTCGAGTCCGTCAAGGCGGTGTAGGGGGAACGGACGTCGCGGCCCGTCCGGGGGGTCGGGCCGCGACGTCCGCTTCGGCCGTTCTGCCGTGGGCGGAGTCGCAGGCACGCGCGGGCGAGCTGAGGCAGGGTCGGGGTCATGAGCACGACAGGCCTGGGGTTCAGCGGCGAGGTCGCCGCCTACTACGCGAGGTTCCGGCCCGGCTATCCGCCGCCGGTCGTCGACGCGGTGGTACGCGAGCTCGGATTGACCCGCGAACACCGGGTGCTCGACCTCGGCTGCGGCACCGGCCAGCTCGCCGCACCGCTGTCGAGGCACGTCGAGCACGTGCTCGCGGTCGATCCCGAGCCGGACATGCTCGCGCACGCGCCGAAGCTGCCGAACGTCGAGTGGCGCGTCGGGTCGGACGCGGACGTGCCGCGGCTCGGCCGGTTCGACGCGGTCGTGGTCGGGCAGGCACTGCACTGGATGGACCACGAACGGCTGTTCCGCGAGGCGGACACGAGGAAGTTCGCGATCATCGCCAACGGAACGCCGCTGTGGCACCAGCACCCGGCGATCCGGAGAGTGCTCGAAGAGTGGTTCGGCAAGCCGATGACGGCCGGTTGCGGCACGGATGCCGATGCGCGCCGACGGTATGCGGACGCGTTGCGCGAGGCCGGCTACGAACCCCGCGAGTGGACCGTGAGCCACTCGCACGTGCACACGATCGAAGAACTGGCGGGCAGCCTGTTCTCCGCCATGTCACCGGACACCCTGCCGAAGCCGCACGAACGTCCGCTGTTCCAGGAGAACCTCCGCGCGGCGCTCGGGAGCGACAGCTACGTCGAGCCGATCACCGTGACCGTGCTCAGCACGCCTTGAGCATGGACGCGAGAGCGTCGTGCTCGGCCTGGTCCGCCGTGAGCTTGTAGGTGATCTTCACCGAGATCCAGTGCTGCGCGTAGGTGCACCAGTAGGCCTGCACCGGCGGCTTCCACTTCGCCGGGTCCTGGTCGCCCTTGGCGCGGTTGGACTTCGCGGTCACGGCGATGAGCTGGATGCCGCCGAGGTCGTTGGCGAACGCCTTGCGCTCGTCGTCGGTCCACTTGTCCGCACCGGAACGCCACGCCTCGGCCAGCGGCACGGTGTGGTCGATGTCGACGTCACCGGCGTCCTTGATCACCACGTTGTCGTAGGGACTGTTCCAGGTGCCCGACACGGCCTTGCAGTCCTTGTCGGACTTCACGTCGGTGCCCTGGCGCTGCAGCACGATCTCCCTGGTGTCGCAGGAGTTTCCCTGCGAGGCCCAGTGCGGGAAGCGGTCGCGGCTGTAGCCGGCCATCTTCCCCTCCGGTGCGATCTGCAGCGCGCCGAGATCGGACGAACCGGTCGGAGCGGACCCCGTGGGCGCGGGCTGGTTCTCCTTGGAGGACTGGAGATTCGTCAGGTACCAGCCCACGGCCACGAGCAGCAAGAAGACCACCAGTGACGTCACCGCCGCGCGATTCATGCGCCCATGATCGAGCATGCCGATCACAGACCGATCAACCGGCCTGTGATCGGCATGTCGTCGTTACGGACGCGACGTCAGGTAGCCGCCCATGGTCTTGAAGTACTCGTGGGCCTTGAGCTCGACCCCGTCGGCGGTGCGAACCTTCTTGACCAGCAACGCCTTGCTGCGGCCACGCCGGGCCTCCGCGCCAGCGACGATCGCCACGCCGTCACCCTCGCGGTAGAAGATCCGGCCGGGAGTGCCGCCGTAGACGGCCTCGGACACGTCCGCCTCGATGATCTCCAGGCGCTGTCCGCGGTGGAAGCAGAACGCGCTCGGGTACGGCGCGCACTGCGCGCGCACCAGGCGGTCGAGCTCCTCCGCGGTCCAGGTGAAGTCGATCCGCAGGTCCTCCTCCGCGCGCTTGTGGAAGAACGAGGCCTGCGAACGGTCCTGCTTCACGAAGTCGGTGCGGCCGGACGCGATCTCGGCGAGGCCGTCGACCGTGATCGGGCCGAAGAGCTCCAGCGTCTTGGCGAACAGGTCCGCCGTCGTGTCGCGCGGGCCGACCGGGACCGAGCGCTGCAGCACGATGTCGCCGGCGTCGAGCGTGTCGTCCATCATGTGCGCCGTCACGCCGACCTCCTTCTCGTCGTTGAGCAGCGCCCAGATCAACGGCGAGAAGCCCGCGTACTTCGGCAGCAGCGAGTCGTGCACGTTCAACGTGCCGTGCTTGGGCAGCGCGAAGACCTGCGGCGGGATCCACGTGCGCCAGTTGCAGGCGACGATCACGTCGGGGTCGACGGACTTGAGCTTGTCGAGCAGCTCCTGGTCCTCAGGGCGCTCGCGGACGACGACCTCGATGCCGTTCTCACGAGCGAGGTCCTCGACCGAATCGCTCCAGATCTTCTCGTACGCGCCCTCACCCCTGGGATGGGTCACCACCAGGACGACCTCGTGCTCGGACGCCAAAAGTGCCTGCAGGGTGCGGTGACCCCAGGTCTGGAACCCGAACATGACGACCCTCATGGGGGTGTCCTCCTTCACTCCGGTGAGATACGGTCAGGCTAACCTAACCGGCGGCTTGCAAGGGAAGCTTAGCCTCACCTAAGTTCAATGCTCATGCATCCGATCTACGACATCGTCGGCATCGGGTTCGGTCCCTCGAACCTGGCGCTCGCCATCGCTCTGACCGAGCACAACGAGCAGGCCGAAACCCCTGTCACCGCGGTGTTTCTCGAACGCCAGGAGGCGTTCGGCTGGCATCGGGGCATGCTGCTCGACGACGCCACCATGCAGGTGTCGTTCCTCAAGGACCTGGTCACGATGCGGAATCCGGCCAGCCGTTTCTCGTTCCTGTGCTACCTGCGGGATCGCGGCCGGCTCGTCGACTTCGTGAACCACAAGAACCTGTTCCCGCTGCGCGTCGAGTTCCACGACTACTTCGAGTGGGCGGCGGCGCAGGTCGACGACCTGGTGGCCTACAACACCGAAGCCGTTGGCGTGCAAGCGATCCAGGACGACCTGTTCGAGGTGACCACCGCCACTGGTGACGTGTACCACGCCCGCAACCTCGTGTTCGCCACGGGACTGCGGCCCACCGTGCCGGACGGCGTCGAGCTGTCGGACCGCGTCTGGCACAACAGCCAGTTCCTGCACCGGATCGGCGAGCTGGAGAACCCGAAGCGCTGCGTCGTCGTCGGCGCCGGGCAGAGCGCCGCGGAAGCCGTGGCGTACCTGCACCGCGAGTTCCCGGGCGCCGAGGTGTGCTCGGTGTTCTCGCGCTACGGCTACTCCCCCGCGGACGACAGCTCGTTCGCGAACCGCATCTTCGACCCCGAGGCAATCGACCACTACTACGACGCCCCGGACGCCGTGAAGCAGCGGTTGATGGACTACCACCGCAACACCAACTACTCGGTGGTCGACGTCGACCTCATCGCGCAGCTCTACCGCACCGTGTACCAGGAGAAGGTCCTCGGCAGGCAACGCCTGCGGATGATGAACATGACCCGGCTCGTCGCGGTCGAGGAGACCTCGACGAGCACGCGAGCGGTGATCCAGTCGCTCGTCACCGGCGAGCAGGAGGTCCTGGAGGCCGACCTCGTGCTGCTCGCGACCGGCTACGACGAGGCCGCGCCGCTCCTCGGGTCGCTCGACGAGACCTGCGCCCGCGACGAGCGGGGTCGCCTGGTCGTGGGACGGGACTACCGCGTGCAGTCGTCGTTGCGCGGCGGCATCTACCTGCAAGGCGGCACCGAGCACTCGCACGGCATCACGTCGTCGCTGTTGTCCAACGTCGCGGTGCGTTCGGGTGAGATCCTTGCCTCCGTACTGACCAACACTGCCGTGCTGACCAACACTCCTGTGCCAGTCCTCGCGACCGCGTGAAACTCGACCTGAAGCTGACGGGCTGCCGGGCCGTCACGATGGACCCGGCACACCCGGCCGCGCACACGATCGGCATCTGGCAGGGCCGCATCGCGGGCCTGGACGACCAGGTCGCGGACCTGCCCGCCGCCGAGACCGTCGACCTCGGCAACGCCGTGGTGCTGCCCGGTTTCATCGACGCCCACACGCACCTCGCGTGGAACGGCCGCCGCAGCCGCACCGTCGACGTGACGGGCCTGACCACGGTCGCCCAGATCCTCGAACGGCTGGCGACCGCGCCGGGCGAGGGCTGGATCGAGGCCTCCGGCTACGACCGGCGGATCATGGACCGGCCGCTCACCGCCGCCGACCTGGACCCGGTCACCGGCGACCGGCCGCTCTACGTCGCGGACATCTCCGGCCACGCGTGCGTGGTGAACTCCGCGGTGCTGAACCAGCTTCCGGGTGTCACCGGCGACGGCTGGCTGACCGAGAACGAACAGCTGGCCGCGCGATCGTTGCGGCTGCCGTACTCGCTGGAGGAGATCACCGCCGAACTGCACGAGAGCGCGCGGCAGGTCCTGGCCGAGGGCGTGACGATGTGCGCGGAGGCGGGCATCGGCGCGGGCCTGATCGCCAGCAGCCCGCTGGAAGCGGCCGCGTACCAGCGCGCCCGGTTGCCGATCCGCGTGCAGCTCATGGTGTCCGCGTACGTGCTGCACGACGTCGCCGCCGACCCGGCCGACGGCATCGCACGGGCGATCGACCTCGGCCTGCACACCGGGTTCGGCGACGACATGCTGTCGATCGGCGCGATGAAACTGTGGACCGACGGCGGCATGATCGCGCGCACGGCCGCGTTGTCCGAGCCCTACGCCGGCACCGAGAACTCCGGTCAGCTCGCGGAGTCCGAGGAGTTCATGCGCGCGGCGATCGTCGACGGGCACAACGCGGGCTGGCAGCTCGCGATCCACGCGATCGGCGACCGCGCGATCGACTTCACCCTGGACGCGGTGGCGGAAGCGCAACGGCAACGCCCGCGCGCCGACGCCCGCCACCGGATCGAGCACTGCGGCCTCGTGCGCCCTGACCAGCTCGACCGCATCGCCGCCCTCGGCCTGATTCCCGTTGTCCAGCCGACGTTTCTCTGGTCCTACGGCGACGACTACAGCGAGATCATGGGACCGGACCGCGCACCCTGGATGTACCGCGGCCGGTCGTTCCTCGACCGCGGGATCACCGTCGCGGGCAGCTCGGACCGGCCGGTCGCGGACGGTTCCCCGTTGCGCGCCATCGAGTTCATGGTGCGGCGGCGTTCCTCCGGCGGCCGCGCGGTCGGCCCGGACGAGGCGATCACCGTCGAGGAGGCGCTCCACGCGTACACGCTCGGCAGCGCCTACGCGTGCCGCAAGGAGCACGTGCTGGGCAGCCTCACTCCGGGCAAGCTCGCGGACCTCGTGGTGCTGGGCGACGACCCGCGCACGAGCGACGCGATCGCGGACATCCCCGTGCTGGCCACGATGGTCGGCGGCACCCTCACGACTCAGCGATCTTCTTGATCGCCGCGAGCCGCCGATCCCACTGGGAGGCGAGCGAGGCCATCCACGTGGCGGTGGCGTCGAGAGCGCCGGACCGGACGGAGAAGTTGTTCTCCCGACCGGCCCTTTCGGACGCCACGAGCTCGGCCTTCTCCAGCACTCCCAGGTGCTTCACGATCGCCTGACGGCTCACTGGCAACTCGGCGGCGAGCGCCGACGCCGAGATGGGCCCCTTCTCCGCCACGAGATCGAGCACCCGCCGCCGCATCGGATCAGCGAGCGCGGCCAGCACGTCGTCGACCTGACTCACTTCTCCAGGTACTCCCGCAGCTCGTCCAGTTCGTGACCCCAGCCGTCGACGTTCCCGGAGGCGTAGCGCTCCTGCTCCTCCGACGGCAGGTCGAGCTGCGTGAACCCGCTCTCCACGACCTGCAGCAACGTGCCGCCGTCCGCGGGCGTGAGCGTGAACTCGACCAGCGTCGCGTTGCCGGGCACCGGATCCGGCCCGAGCGGACCCGACCAGCGCCACGAGAAGAACGACTCGGGCTCGACCTTCTCGATGATCGCACGCCCGGTGCCGTGCTCGGCCCACGTGAGCGTGACCTCGCCACCGGGCTCGAGCTTCGACACGGTCGCCCCGGAGTCGCCGAACCACGTCCCGAGGTGCTCGGCGGAGGTCAGCGCGGCCCAGACGCGCTGCGGTGACGCGTTGATCAGCACATCGCGTTCGATCCGGTCCACGCCCCACCTCCTGCAACCGAGCGGTTGCAGAAAAGCCTACTGCAGGTGGAACGTGGCGGCCAGCGTCGTGAGCCGGTCGGTGATGTCCGCGTAGACGTTCGTGCGCCGCACCCAGTTCTGGCACCCGCTCGACGCCGACGGAGGCGTCCCGAGCGGCGACACCGCGTCCGTCACGCCGTACTCCAGCCGATACGCGAGCACGGCGATCGCCGACTCGAGCCAGAACGACGGATCCGGCGTGGGGATCTCGCCGAGCCCGACCCGGAACCACACGGGCATCCGCGCGTACTGCCCGAGCGCCTCGGAGATGCGCCGCGCGGCCGCGTCCTTGATCTCCCCGCGAGCCTTGTCCCCGGCGAGCACCGCCTCGGTCCGCCACTCCTCGCTCATGGCGTCCTCATCGGCCGCCAACCGCTCCGCAGCCCTCTTCGCGCTGGCCTCGTTGGCGTTGATCAGCCACTCCATCTGGCGAACCTCGTGCGACAGCGCGTCCCGCTCGAACCGCGGCACCCGCCCACCGTCCAGCTTGGACCGAGCCTCGTCCCGCCGAGCCTTGAGCCCGTCGAACTCGAGCACCTCCTGCTTGAGCTCCACCCGAGCCGGATCGGCCAGGATCTCCTGCTCGGCGTCCCAGGCCTTGCGCAACGCCTCGACCAACGGCGCAACGTCCCCGGTCACCGCGTCCAGGTCCACCAACGGCCCGTCCCCGGCCCCGGACAGCCGCCTCTCCAGCACGGTCAACCGAGCGGTGACGCGTTCCAGCTCCGCCGCCAGCTGACCGACATGACTGATCAAGGTCGCGACCTGCGGCTCGACCACGTCGAGCCGTTCCTTCTCCGTGGGCACGCGCCCAGCGAACCGGACACCACACCCCCGGCCAAGGCACTGATCACCAAATGCACGCATTAGGGGCCGGACTTCCGCCCAGCCGTGGCACCCGCCCCTCACGCACCGTCACCGCGGTGGGTGAACAGCGACAAAACGAGGTATTACTAGTAAATGGCGACCTCCGTTACTGAGACCGAACGCAAGTACGAGGCACCATCGGACGCGAGCCTGCCGGACCTCACGGAGATCACCGGCGTGGCGAGTGGCCCGGAGGAGTTCGACCTGGCCGCCACGTACTACGACACCGACGACTACCGCCTGGCCCGAGCCGGCGTGACCCTCCGCCGTCGCGTGGGCGGCGAAGACGAGGGCTGGCACCTCAAACTCCCCGCAGGCGAAGACTCCCGCCAGGAAGTCCGAGTCCCCCTCGGCCGAGCGGCGAAACAGCCCCCGAAGGACCTCTCCTCCCTGGTCCGAGCCCACACCCGTGGCTCCACCCTGACCCCCGTCGCCGAAATCCACACCAACCGCCGCCGCTGGCAACTGACCAACGGCAACGGCGAACTCCTGGCCGAGGTGGTCGACGACGTGGTGACCGCCCAAACCATGGGCTCCTCGACCACCACCACTTCCTGGCGCGAAATCGAGGTGGAACTGGGCGAGGACGGCGACCGCACCCTCCTCGACACCGTCGAACGCCACCTGGCCGACGCGGGCATCCACCCGTCGTCCTCAAAATCCAAGCTCTCCCAAGTGATCGGCGTGAAACGCGACCCGATCCCCACCGTCGGCAAAAAGGCCACAGCAGGCGAAGTCGTCCTCGCCTACCTCCACGAACAACGCGCGGCCCTGCAAAACCAGGACCCCCGAGTCCGCCGCAACGAGCCCGACGCCGTCCACCAGATGCGCGTGGCCACCCGCCGCATGCGCTCGGCCCTGCAAGCCTTCGGCACAATCGTGGACCGCGAAGCCACCCGCCCTCTGACCGACGAACTGAAGTGGCTCGCCACCGTCCTCGGCACCTCCCGAGACCTGGAAGTCCTCCGAGCCCGCTTCGAAAACGCCCTCCACACCCTCCCCCCGGAGCTGGTGCTCGGCGATGTGGCCGCCCGCCTGACCCGACACTTCGCCCCACTGGAAGCCAAGGCGCACAACGACTCCGTGGCAGCCCTCGACGGCAAGCGCTACCTCGCCCTCCTCAACTCCATCGACACCTTGCTGGCCACCCCACCTCTCACCACACTGGCCTCGGGCAAGGCGAAGGACGTCCTGCCCAAACTCGTGGAAAAGGCCCGCCACCGCCTGGACGTCCGCATCAAAGCCGCCCTGGCAACCAAGAACAGCGACGAACCCCTCCACGAGGCCCGCAAGGCGGCCAAACGCCTCCGCTACTCGGCCGAGGTGGCCGAGCCGGCCCTGGGCAAGCACGCCAAGGCACTGCGAAAGCGAGCCAAGGACGTCCAAACCCTCCTGGGCGAACACCAGGACTCGGTGGTGGCCCGCCCCGTCCTGCTGACCCTGGGCCGAGGCGACGAGAACGGCTTCACCTTCGGCCTGCTGTACGGCCGAGAGGTGGAGTTGGCGCACAAGACCGAGGCAGCACTCCCAGCGTTGTGGCAGAAGCTGAGCAAGGAACACCTCTAACGCCCAGGCAGCCTTCGCAAGGCGAGGCCGCAGGCGAGCCCCAAGCGAAGGCGCAGCCGAGCAGTCCTTGGCATACCGGGCTGGTGGGGTGGGTCCCGTCACGAGTCGTGCCTGATCGTTCGCCGCGCCCAGGGAGGGATGTCAAGCGGGCACGCTTTTCGCCTCTTCAGTCTCAGCTGAGTTGACACAGTTCGTGTCACGGAGCAAGTGACACACCCTGGCTGGGTGATGTTGCGGGGTCTGTCGCCTGATCGGCGTTGTGGTGTCGGCCATGGCGCGGAAAGAGGCGATGATGCGGCTGATGGACGCGATGCATGCCGCCGGGGTGCATATCCCGAACGTGTCGGAGTGGTGCCGGGTCAACGGGGTGGACCGGCGGACCTTCTACCGGCATCGGGCTCGTGCGCTGGCCGAGGGCCAGTGGACGCCTCGATCCCGGCGGCCGAAGACAATCCCGCACGCCACGCCGGAGCTGGTGGTGGCCGAGATCGTGCGGTTGCGCGGCGCTTTGGCTCCGGACAGCGGCGCGGACTACATCCGCGACGCGCTCACCACCCTCGCCGCCGAGCAGGACTGGGCCGGGCAAGGCCTGCGGGTGCCGTCACGGGCCACGATCAACCGAATCCTGGCCCGGCACGACCTGCTCGAATCCAACCCACGCAAACGACCCCGCTCGTCGTGGCGGCGCTTCAGCTACGCCCGGCCGCGCGACTGCTACCAGATCGACGCCACCCAGACCCAGCTCGCCGACGGCACCACCGTGGTCGTCTTCGACGTGCTCGACGACCACAGCAGAATGCTGGTGGCCTGCCACGCCGCCCCCAGCGAGACCAGCCCCGCGGCCACCGCCGCGATCACCGCCGCCTTCGCCGACTACGGCGTGCCCGCAATCGTGCTGTCCGACAACGGATGCGCGTTCACCGCCCGGCGCCTGCGCGACGACGCCGGACCCACCCAGTTCGAACTCGCCGTCACCACCGCCGGCGCCCGGCTGATCCACTCCAGCCCCTACCACCCGCAAACCTGCGGCAAGGTCGAACGCCACCATCAGACCCTCAAGAAATGGCTCGCGCACCAGGCCGCACCCGCCACCCTGGCCGACCTGCAGACACTGCTGGACACCTACCGGACCCGCTACAACACCCGCGCGCACGGCGCGCTCGGCCGCCGCACACCCAAGCACGTCTGGGACCACGCACAACATCACGGCGGCCCCGGTCACCCGCCCGCCCAGACCGACGCCACCGTCCACCGCCTCACCGTCGACCGCCGCGGCGTCGTCAGCATCGGCAGGAAACTGACGTTCCGCGTCGGATCACACCACGCAGGCCACGCCATCACCCTCATCCGCGACCTCGACCGCGTCACCGCCTACACCAGCGACGGCCATCCGATCGGCTACATCCACCTCGACCACACCAAGCACTACCAAGGCACAGTCATCCCGGCCGCCTAACCTTGTGTCACAACAACCGAGACAAAACCGCGGCAGATCACCCGAGACACGACAGGCACGCTTTTCGCCCGCTTGACATCCCTCCCTGGGCGTGGCTCGCTCCGGTACGGCTCGTGACGGGACACGCCCCACCCGGAACGCAACCACCTACGCAACAGCAAGCCGCCCAACGCAACCGGCGTGCCATCAACCCGCCCGCGGCGCTGGTGGGTCTTTGATCAGATTGGCGGGGTCTGGGGCGGAGCCCCAGAAATCAACCGGCACATACGCACGCAACAGCACCACCTACGGACAACAAACAGGAAGACGCCAACGCACCAGGGGGACGACCTACGGACCCCATGCGCCCCCCATTGGTCTAAACCTTGACACCCCACCCCACCACCTGAAACGGTAACGATTCGCCGCCACCAAGGTCCCCCCTTGCCCTGGAGGATTGGCGTGACATCAATCCGAGTGCCAGCAGCACTCACAGCGCTGGTGATCGCCGCATCAGGAGTCCTGGTGACCAACCCAGCAGCAGAAGCCGCAACCTCCCTGCAGGAACTGGTCCCCCAACCAGCCCAGCTGCAACCAAGATCAGACTCCTTCACCCTGACCACGAACGCCAGGATCCAACTGACCACGGAAGAGGCCCGCAAACCAGCGGAACTCCTGGCAGGCATCCTCCGCCCGTCCACCGGGTTCGCTCTCCCGATCACCCCAGGCGTGTCCGGCGACGGCATCGTCCTCACCACAGGCGCAGACCCGAAAACCGGCCAAGAGGGCTACCAGCTGGACGTGACCCCGAAGCAAGTCATCATCCGAGCCAACACAACAGCAGGCCACTTCAACGGCATAGCAACCCTCCGCCAACTCCTCCCGGCAAAGGCGGAGGCGAAGACCAAGCAGCCGGCCCCCTGGACCGTCCCGGGCGCCAGCATCCTGGACTACCCGAGGTACCACCACCGAGGCGCCATGCTCGACGTGAGCCGCCACTTCTTCACCCCGGACCAGGTGAAGCGCTACATAGACCAAATCGCGGCGTTCAAAATCAACTACTTCCACCTCCACCTGTCCGACGACCAGGGCTGGCGCCTGGAGATCAAGAGCTGGCCGGACCTCACGAAAATCGGCGGCAGCACAGAGGTGGGTGGCCGCAAGGGCAACCTGTACTACACCCAGGACCAGTACAAGGACCTGATCACGTACGCGGCCAACCGCGGCATCACGGTGATCCCGGAGTTCGACATGCCGGGCCACACCAACGCGGCCCAGGCGAGCTACGGCGAGCTGAACTGCGACGGCAAGAAGCGCCCGCTCTACACCGGCACGGACGTCGGTTTCTCCTCGCTCTGCATCAGCAAGGAGATCACGTACAAGTTCATCGACGACGTGGTCAGGGAAGTCTCCGCGATCACCCCGGGCCAGTACTTCCACATCGGCGGCGACGAGGCCCACAGCACGCCCGACGCCGACTACGTCAAGTTCATGGAACGGGTTCTGCCGATCGTGAAGAAGTACGGCAAGACCACCACGGGCTGGCACGAGTTCATCAAGACCACCAAGGACACCGCGCTGGTGCCGCAGTTCTGGGGCACCACGACGTCCGACGCCAACGTGGCCGCGGCGGCCCAGCGCGGCCACAAGGTCCTGATGTCGCCGGCGAACCGGCTCTACCTCGACATGAAGTACAACAAGAACACCAAGCTCGGCCTGAACTGGGCGGGCTACGTCGAGGTCAAGGACGCCTACAACTGGAACCCCGGCGCGTACCTCAACGGCGTGACGGAAGCGTCGGTCCGCGGCGTGGAGGCTCCACTGTGGACGGAGACCATCCGGACGAACGCCGACATCGAGCAGATGGCGTTCCCGCGCCTGCCGGTGGCCGCCGAGCTCGGCTGGGCGCCGGCAAGCGTGCACAACTGGGGGCACTTCGCGCCACGGCTGGGTGCGCAGGCTCCGCGGTGGAAGGTCCAGGGCATCAACTACTACGCGAGCAGCCAGGTGCCCTGGAAGAAGTAGGTCCTAGAAGTAGCCCTGCGCGCGGTCGGAGTAGCTGACCAGCAGGTGCTTCACGCGGCGGTACTCGGCGAGCGCCGCGGTGTTCGCCGGGTACGCGTAGTAGTTGTTGACCCACACCCGCTCGGCGGTGAGCTCCTGGCCGACGTTGTGCGCCAGCGCGACGTCGCGGCTCCAGATGCCGGCGCCGAGCTGGGCGGTGGCCTCGTTGGCGATCTTCACCGCGTCGTCGCGATCGTCGAACCTCGTCACCGAGACGATCGGGCCGAGCACCTCTCCGGAGAACACGGCGGAGCGGTGGTCGCCCTCGAAGATCGTGGGCTGGACGTAGTGGCCGGAGGCCTCGCCGCCGGTCACCAGCCGCGCGCCCTCGGCCTTGCCGCGCTCGATGTAGGCGAGGACGCGGTCGCGCTGCCGCAACGACACCATCGCGCCGACCATCGTGTCGGTGTCGAGCGGGTCGCCGGATGTGAGCTGCTCGGTGCGCTGGGTCGCGAGGTGCAGCAGCTCCTCGTAGACGCCGGTCTGGATCAGCGCGCGGGACGGAGCCGTGGAGACCTCGCCCTGGTTCGCCGCGAACATCGCGAAGCCCTCGAGGGCCTTGTCGAGGAAGTTGTCGCGTTGCGCGGCCACGTCGGCGAAGAAGATGTTCGGGCAGCGGCCGGCCACGACCGGGTGATCTTCGGATCCGGTGACGACGTTCACCACACCGGGCGGCAGCAGGTCCGCGATGACGTCGAGCAGGACGTGGATCGACGCGGGCGTCTGCAGTGCGGGCTCCAGCACCACGGCGTTGCCGGCGGCGAGCGCGGGGGCGAGCACGCGGCCCGCGTTCATCAGCGGGAAGGTCCAGGAGAGCCGTTCGTGCACCACGCCGAGCGGCTGGAACGAGCGGTAGTCGCAGGTGTCGCGGCCGACCTGCTCGACCTCGCCGACCTCGGTGCGGATGGCGGCGGCGAACTGGCGGAACTGCTCGATCAGCAGCGGGACGTCGGCGACCAGGGCCTCGCGGACCGGCTTGCCGTTGTCCCACGTCTCGGCGACCGCGAGCTCCGTCGCGTGCTCCTCCACCCGGTCCGCGATCTCGCCCAGGACCGTGGCGCGCTCGCGGGCCGTGGTGCGTCCCCACGACCGCGCTGCTCCGCTGGCCGCGTGCAGCGCGCGGGCCCGGTCGGCGTCGGTACCGCGGGCGACCTCGGTGAACACCTCACCCGTCACCGGCGTGACGTTCTCGACGTACTCGCCGGAGACGGGCGGCACGTGGTCACCGCCGATGAAGTGGTCGTACCTCTGCCGGTACGCGACCACGCTGCCGGGCTGACCCGGTGCCGCGTACTGCGTCATTCTCGACTCCCGTGGATGAACGGCCCGCTGAACCGTTGAGGTGCAGCAGGTGAGAAAGTAGGCAGCAGAACGTTGCATGCTCGTTGCAAGCCGTGGATGGACCAGTGACCCACGACCCCGTGCAACACGCACTGTTGCTGAGTCGCGTCAGAGATGCCGTGTTGAGTGGTACTCGCACGGCGAATTCGCCACGCTCGGTGATTTCCGCGTCGTGGCAACGGTCACTCGCCGCCAACGTCGATCCCGACCTGCACACCGCGCCCACCGTGTTCGCCGCCGACGAGCTTCCCGGCCTGCGGGAGCGGCATCCGCTGCACCAGAGCCTGCCGGTGCTGCGCGAGACCCTGCTCGGCTTCGCGGAAGAGGCAGGGCACATCATGATCGTCGCGGACGCGCAGGGCCACATCCTGTGGTGCGAGGGCGCGCACGACACCCGCACGAGCGCGGAGGACGTCGGCCTCGCGGAGGGAACGCGCTGGTCGGAGGACGCCGCGGGGACGAACGGCATGGGCACTGCGCTCGCCACGAACTCGGCCGTCACGGTCCACTCCGCCGAGCACCTCGTGCGGACATACCACCGCTGGACCTGCGCGGCGAGCCCGATCCGCGACCCGGACACCGGCACGACGATCGGTGTCGTCGACCTCAGCGGCCCGATCCAGACCGTCCACCCCTCGATGGTGGCGCTGGTGTCCGCGTCGGCCCGGCTCGCCGAGTCGGAGATGCTCACCAGGATGCACGCGCAGGACGAGGAGCTGCGGGCGCGCAACATGCGGCACCTGATCGCGTTGCGCGGCGAGCCGGGCGCGCTGCTCAGCCCCACCGGCCGGGTCGTCGCGGTCGAGCCGTACGGACTGCTGCCCGCCCGCGTCGACGTCTCCAGCGACCGGCTGCGGCTGCCGGACGGCCGTGAGGCGCTGCTGGAGCCGCTCGCCCAGGGCTACCTGCTCAGGGTGCCGAGGCAGCGGCACGTGCGACGCTCGGTGCTGTCGCTGTCGTTCCTGCTGCAGGAGCCGAAGGTCGTGCTGGACGGCCGCGAGGTGCCGATCTCGTTGCGGCACGCGGAGATCCTGTGCGCGCTGGCGTTGCACGGGCGGCTGTCGGCCGACCAGCTCGCGTTGCGGCTCTACGGCGAGCGCGGCAACCCCACGACCGTACGCGCGGAGCTGCACAGGCTGCGGGCGCAGCTGGGCGCCAATGTGCTCACGACCAGGCCGTACGGGCTGACGGCGGACGTCGAGGCCGACTTCCTCGCCGTGCGCGCGGCGCTCAAGGAGGGCGACGTCAAGCTGGCCGCCTCCCGCTACCGCGGCGCCCTGCTCCCCCGGTCCGAGGCGCCGTTCGTGCTGGCCGAGCGGGACGAGCTGGCGAGCGGCGTGCGCAAGGCGGTCCTGTCGCGCGGTGACGCGAACGCGCTGTGGACGTTCACCCAGACCGACTCCGGCGAACACGACTGGGAGGCACTGGAACAGCTGGTCAGGCTGCTGCCGCCGAACGACGTGCGGACCGCGATCGCGAACGCGCGGATGCGGAGACTCAGTCAGGAGGATTGACAAGAGTCTCAGGAACTGAATATCTTCCCAACTAAGAGACTTAGTGGGGAGGATTCTCATGCGCGTACTCATCATCGGAGCGGGGACCGGGGGCCTGTGCCTGGCGCACGGGTTGAAGAAGGCCGGCGTGGACGTGGCGTTGTTCGAACGCGACCGCACGCCGCGCAGCATGCTGATCGGCTACCGGGTCGGGATCAGCCCGGACGGCAGCAAGGCGCTGCACAGCTGCCTGCCGCCGGACGTGTTCGCCGAGTTCGTCCGCACCACCGCCCGCCCGGCCACGCGGATCAACATGCGGACGGAGAAGTACAAGGAGCTGCTGGTCGCCGACATCCCGCAGGCCCGCAACCCCGCCCACCGCGAGAACTCGGTCAGCCGGATCGCGATGCGGACGGCCCTGCTGAAGGGCCTGGAGGACGTCGTCCGGTTCGACAAGACGTTCACGCACTTCAGCCGCAACGACGACGGCTCGGTGACCGCGTTCTTCGACGACGGCACGTCCGAGACCGGCGACGTGCTGGTGGGTGCGGACGGCGCGCAGTCCAAGGTGCGCAAGCAGTACCTGCCGCACGCGAAGGTCGTGGACTCCGGCATCACGACGATCGCGGCCAAGCTGCCGTTGACACCGGAGAACGTGAAGCTGCTGCCGCCTCAGGCCGACGGTGCTGTCACGTTGCTGTACGCGCCGAAGGGCGCGTTCGTGATCATCCACGTGATGCGGTTCGACGGCAAGGGCGTGGAAGACGACTACATCATGTGGGGTTACGCGGCCTCGCACGACAAGTTCCCGGACCTGAAGGGCATGGACGGGGAGCAGCTCAAGCAGGTCGTGCTGGACCTGACGCCGAAGTTCCACCCGAACCTGCGCGAACTGTTCCGGCGCGGCAACCCCGAGACGGCGTTCCAGATCAAGGTCCGCACGTCGGAGCCGCTGCAGCCGTGGGAGTCGAGCAACGTCACGCTGATCGGCGACTCGGTGCACCTGATGACGCCCGGCCGCGGCATCGGGGCCAACACCGCGCTGCGGGACGCCGAACTGCTGTGCCGCAAGCTCACCGAGGCCCACCACGGCAAGGACGTCGTGCAGGCGATCTCCGAGTACGAGAAGGAGATGATCAGGTACGGGTTCGAGGCCGTGCAGTCGTCGCGCGAGCAGATGGACGGCAACGGCGCGATCCACAAGCCGGTCATCGGACGGGTCGTGCTGGCGTTCTTCCGCACGTTCCTGCGGGTCACGAACGCGCTGCCGCCGCTCAAGCGCCGGATGATGGCCAGGGACATGGCCGAACGTGATCACGTAGATTCAGCGCATGAGGTGGTTCACGCCGGGTGAGGTGGTCGTGCGGCGGGAGGTGCTGCACGGCAAGGTCTGGTCCGAGATGCCGACCAGGGTGGTCGTCGACGAGCCCGGCCTGCTCGCGGTGTTCGTGGAACCGGGCACCAGGCTCACCTACCCCGACCACCACCACCCGCACCCGTGGGACAAGCCCGATCGCGGGTTCTGGCGAGGGCACGGCAAGCTCATGCTGCACCGGCCCCAGGACGCCTACTCGGTCGACCTGTTCTGGAAGGGCGACGACCGGGTCTTCGGCAACTACTACCTGAACCTGCAGGCTCCCTACCGCCGCACGTCCGACGGCTTCGAGACGCTCGACCACGCACTGGACTACACGATGGCGCCGGACGGCACGTGGGCGCAGCGCGACCTCGACGAGTTCGAGGAGCAGGTCGCGTCCGGCAAGTACTCGGCGGAGGAAGCCGAGGCGATCCGGGCGGAGGGCCACAAGATCGAGAAGATGCTGGCGTCCGGCGAGATCTGGTGGGACACGGCCTGGGCGGACTGGCACCCTCCTGCGGAGTGGCGGTGAAGGTCAGGCCGCTCACCTTCGACACGCTGGTCTCCGAGATCGTCGGCAGGGTGTCGGCTCTGCCGGGCCGGGTGCGGGTGCTGATCGACGGAGCGCCCGCGGCCGAGCCGGGCAAGCTCGCGGACGCGGTCGTGGAACCGTTGCGCGCCCTCGGTCGCGCGGTGCAGCGGGTGTCCACTGAGGACTTCCTGCGGCCGGCGTCGGTGCGGCTGGAACACGGCCGCACCGACCCGTACTCCTACCGGCACGACTGGTTCGACTTCCACGGACTGCAACGCGAGGTGCTCGACCCGGCGATGGACGGCAAGGTGCTGCCGTCGTTGTGGAACGCGGCCACCGACAGGGCCAGCCGCGCCGAGTACGTGGACGTGCCGGAGAACGGTGTGGTGATCGTCGACGGCACGTTGCTGCTGGACCGCTGGCTGCCAGCGGAGCTCACCGTGCACCTGTGGCTCTCCCCCGGCGCGCTCAAGCGCAAGACCGCCGAGCAGTGGACGCTGCCGGCGTTCGACGACTACGAGCCGGTGGCGGACCTTTTCGTGCGCTACGACCACCCGGATCGGCCGGGTCTGGTCGAATCGTGAACCACTCCTCCCCCTGCGGACATAAGCGGGGCAGAGAGGAGGGTCCGTGACCGACGAAGAACTCTGGGGGCAGGTCCGGGCGGGTGAGAGCGAGGCGTTCGGGCGGCTGTTCGAACGCCACGCCCAAGCCGTGTTCGCCTACTGCCTGCGCCGCACCGGCACGTGGACGGTCGCCGAGGACCTGGTGTCCGTGGTGTTCATGGAGACGTGGCGCAAACGCACGTCCGTGACGGTCGAGGAGTCCCTGCTGCCGTGGTTGTACACAGTCGCGCTCAACGTCACCCGCAACCACCAGCGCGCTCGAACGCGGTACAGGGCCGCACTTGGCAAGGTTCCGCCGCACGGCGCGCACGACGACCACGCCGATGACGTGGCACGACGGGTGGACGCCGAATCCAGGACCAGAGCGGTGATCGCCGAGCTGGAGAAGCTGCCCGCCGGGGATCGGGAGGTGCTGGAGATGTCCGCGTGGTCGGACCTGAGCCAGGCGCAGATCGCCCGGGTGCTGGGCATCCCGGTCGGCACGGTGAAGTCCCGACTCGCTCGCGCGCAACGCACCGTGCGTGGCGCATTGGTTGAGGAGGCACTGTGAACACAACGCCTGGGAACATCACGCCCGACATCCCGCAGCTCGACCCGATGCGGCTGCAAGCCCGCAAACACGCTCTGCTGAACGAGATCAGCACGAAGCCGTCCCGTCGCTGGTGGCGGTTCGCCGTGCCCGCGACCACCCTCGTGGCCGCCGTGGCCGCGACGCTGGTGCTGTGGACGCCGACGAATCCGAACGCCTACGCGTCGTGGACCGCTGAGCCGAGGGCGCCCGGCGACCTGGCACCCGTGCTCGCGGACTGCGGGAAGAGGCTCGACCAGCACGACGTGGACAGGGGCGTGAACGGGCCGGACTGGCCGGCTCCCCGTGAGGTGTCGGTCGTCGACTGGCGCGGAGACATGACGATGGTGCTGTACACCGGTCCGCAGTCCGAGTCGCTGTGCATGCGGACGCCGAAAGGCGTCGCCATGAGCGACCACGGGAACGTCAAGGGCCGCGAGCCGCTCGGCGACCGGCTGTTCGCCGACTTCGCCCCGCAAATGGGCATGACCGACGTGCACACCGGCAGCAGCGTGCAGTTCCTGACCGGCCGGGTGAGCCCGAAGGTCGGCAAGGTGGTCATCGGCACCCAGGACGGGCTGAAGGTGACCGCGACCGTCGACAACGGCTGGGTCGTCGCGTGGTGGCCGAGCCTGGGCAAGCCGGAGCACGTCGAGCTGTACGACGAAGCAGGCGGCGTTCTGCAGACTGCCCCGATCCCGGTTCGCGTTCGGTAGGCTGCAAGGCATGTTGCGGCCGGAGACCAGGACCCGAGCGATGCTGATGCTCGCGGTCTTCCTGCCTGCCCTCTACGCCTTCACGTTGTTCTCGTCGCCGACCGAGGTCGTCGCGGCCGTGACCGCGCTCGCCCTCGCGCTGATCGTGATCGTCTCGCTGGTGCCGCTCTCGGTGGCACCAGCGCGGTCGCTGTCGATCCGGGAACGAGCACAGCGATCAGCCCAGCTGCGCCTGCGCAACCCTGACGCCGCAGGCAGGCCCCGTCCTCGAGCACCGGGATGCGGGACGTTCTGACGTCCCGCCCAAATCCCAACTCGATACGGAGAAACGACCCTTGTTCGCTGACCTGGGCGCTGCCCTGGCGAGCTTCGGCATGCCCGCGCTCGCCATCGTTCTGTTCACCATGGCGGTGCGGCTGATGCTGCACCCGCTGGCCCGCGCGGCCGTGCGCGGCGAGAAGGCCAAGGCCAAGCTCGCCCCGGAGATCCAGAAGCTGCAGAAGAAGTACGGCAAGGACCTCGTTCGGTTCTCGGAGGAGTCGCAGAAGGTCTACAAGGCCAACGGCGTCTCGATGTTCGCGGGCATGCTCCCGATGCTCGCGACGATGCCGTTCTTCATGGTCATGTACCAGATCGTCACGACCCCCAACCCCCTCCTGGAGGGGACGATTTTCGGGGTTTCGCTCAGTGCTCACTTCACGAGCAGTTTCGCCTGGGTGTTCTTCGTGCTGTTCGGGCTGCTCGCCGTGGTGGCCTACCTGACCGTGAAGTGGCAGCAGTCGCGGATGACCACCACGCCCACGCCGGGGTTCATGACCGGGCTGATCAAGGTGCTGCCGTTCGGGACGATCCTGGTCGCGGCCTACCTGCCGCTGGCGGCAGGGCTCTACCTGCTCACCACGACGACGTGGACGATCGCGGAACGCGCGCTGCTCTACCGCATCCTGAGCTGAAGCTGGGCGATGAGCCGCACCAGCGGGTCGTCCAGGTCGAGGTCGATGCGCTTGAGCCGGTACCGCAACGTGTTGGGGTGGACGTGAAGCCGTTCCGCGGCGGCTCGCACGTCGCCCAGCGCGTCCAGGTAGGCGAGCAACGACTTCGCGAGCTCCGGGTCGAGCGCGTCGATCCGGGGATCGCGGATCCGGGGATTGTCCTGCAGCAGGGCCAGGATCTCGCTCACCAGCACCTGCGAGCGGACGTCGGCGAGCGTCGCGACCTCGGCGTCGAGGTCGCGCGCCATCGCGTCGAGCACGCGTTCGGCCTCCTGCCGCGAGATCTGCGCGTCGTCCAATGTGGACACCGTGGAGCCGACCGCCGCCTGGACGGACGTGTGCAGGTGCCGCCTGGCCGTGTGCACGATTTCGCGTGTCAGGTTCAGGAGCTGGGCGTTCGGGGCGAGGTCGGGGAGCAGCACGTAGGTGCGGCCGCCGGACTCGCTGACCAGGGCGCTGCGCCGGTACGCCGCCGCGTGCACGGAGATCAGGCCGGTCATCTCGGCGCGGCGCAGCTCGTGTTCGCTGCGGTCGCCTTCGCCGCCGCGGAGTGCGAAAACCACCACGGCGGCGGGTTTCTTCGGGTCGGCGCCGATCTGGCCGGCGACGGTGGCGGCGTCCATCCGGCCGGTGAGCAGCGCGGCGAGGAGGTTCTCGCGGAACCGCGACGTCGGCTGGTTGCGCTGCTGGATGAGGTGCGGGGCGGTGACGCGGGCCGCGCCGAGCAACGCCCGTTCCGCCTGCTCGGTCAGCGGCTGGTCGCCCTCCTGCACCCAGATCGTGCCGAGCGGTTGCGAACCCGCGTGGATGCCGACGGCGATGCGGCGGCGGATGCCGAGCTCGGGGCGTTCGTCGATCCGCACGACCTCTTCCGACGAGCGCAGCAGGTTGTAGACGCCCCACTCGCGCAGCATCTTCAGGTACGGCTCGGGGCCCTGCCGCCCGAGGATGGAGAGCCTGCGCAGTTCGTCGACCTCGTCGGACGAGCGGGAGTAGGCCAGCACGCGGCTCGCGGTGTCCTCGATGCTGACGATGCCGCCGGTCAGCGTCGCAATCGTTTGCGCGAGGGCGAACAGGTCGCCGAGGACCTCGCCGTCGTCGGTCGTGGTCGTGAGCACACCCTTGGCGAGCGACTCCAGGTGCCCCCACCGAACCTCGGGACGGACCTCCAGCAGCGCCACACCCGCGTCGATCGCGGCCTGTTCAAGCGCTTGAGAGCTTTCCTTGACCGCGACAGCCGCGGCTTTCGCCCGGCCAGCCGCTCTGATCAGCGGCAATGCGGCCCGGCCACGCGCGCCGATGATCAAGGCGAAGTCTCCGGCAGCCACGTCCGGCGGGTCGTCCGGATCCACGATCACGACATCGCGCACGTCGACTTCCAGGCCGTTCGGTGCGACCTGCAGTTCGACGAGTGGATCGCCCAGCGCGATCAGGATGTGCCTGAGACTCATGGTTGTTCGATCGTACATCTGACCCTGCCAATCTTGGCTGGTTGCACAAAGGAGGCGTGGATGCGCGGATTTACGGTGTGGGCATCCCAAGACGGAAGAGGAGTTGCCGAGTGGACGCTGTCACCCAGGTTCCCGCCCCGGTCAACGAGCCGGTCCTGCAGTACGCCCCCGGTACTCCGGAGCGCGCGGAACTGCAGGCCAAGCTGGCGGAGCTGCAGAAGGAGCCGCTCGAGCTGACGCTGACCATCGGCGGCGAACAGCGCATGGGTGGCGGGCAGCGCTTCGACGTCGTGCAGCCGCACAACCACCGCTCGGTCCTCGGCACCGTGGCGGGCGCGACCCAGCAGGACACCCAGGACGCCCTGCGTGCCGCTCGTCAGGCCGCCCCGGCGTGGCGCGCGATGTCGTTCGACGACCGCGCGGCCATCCTGCTGCGCGCCGCCGACCTGCTCGCGGGCCCGTGGCGTTCGACGCTCAACGCCGCCACGATGCTCGGCCAGTCGAAGACCGCGATCCAGGCCGAGATCGACTCCGCGTGCGAGCTGATCGACTTCTGGCGCTTCAACGTGCAGTTCGCCCGGAACCTGCTGGCCGAGCAGCCGATCTCCTCCCCCGGCGTGTGGAACCGCACGGATCACCGTCCGCTCGAGGGCTTCGTCTACGCGATCACGCCGTTCAACTTCACCGCGATCGCCGGCAACCTGCCGACCGCGCCCGCGCTGATGGGCAACGTGGTGCTGTGGAAGCCGTCGCCGACCCAGTCGTTCGCGGCGCACCTCACCATGCGGCTGCTGGAAGAGGCGGGCCTGCCGCCCGGCGTGATCAACCTGCTGCCCGGTGACGGCCTGGCGGTGTCCGAGGTGGCGCTGAGCTCCCCCGACCTCGCGGGCATCCACTTCACCGGCTCCACCGCGACGTTCCAGAAGCTGTGGGCGCAGGTCGGCGCGAACATCGCGAACTACCGCTCGTACCCGCGGATCGTCGGCGAGACCGGCGGCAAGGACTTCGTGCTGGCGCACCCGTCGGCCGACCCGGACGTGCTGCGCGTCGCGCTGATCCGCGGTGCGTTCGAGTACCAGGGCCAGAAGTGCTCCGCCGCGTCGCGCGCCTACGTGCCGCGCTCGGTGTGGAACAAGATCAAGGACCAGTTCCTGGCCGAGGTCGAGGCGCTCACCTACGGCGACGTCACCGACTTCTCGAACTTCGGTGGCGCGGTGATCGACCGCCGCTCGTTCGACAAGCTGTCCGGCGTGCTGCAGGCCGCTCGCGCCGACTCGACGCTGAAGATTGCCGCCGGTGGCACCGCGGACGACTCGGACGGCTTCTTCGTCCGGCCGACCGTGCTGCTCGGCTCTGACCCGTCGAACTCCGTGTTCACCACCGAGTTCTTCGGCCCGGTGCTCGCGGTCCACGTGTTCGACGACGCCGACTACCTGACCGTGCTCAAGCAGATGGAGAGCGCGGCGCCGTACGGCCTGACCGGCTCGATCATCGCCCGCGACCGCGCCGCCGTGGCGCACGCGATGGAGGAGCTGCGGTTCGCCGCCGGCAACTTCTACGTCAACGACAAGCCGACCGGTGCCGTCGTGGGTCAGCAGCCGTTCGGTGGCGGCCGCGCGTCCGGCACGAACGACAAGGCGGGGTCGGTGCACAACCTGCTCCGCTGGGTCAGCCCGCGCTCCATCAAGGAGACCTTCGTGGCGCCCACCACCCACCTCCACCCGCACCAGGGGCTCTGATGTTGCGCAACAGCCTTCTCCTGGCGTCGCGTTCGAAGGGCGCCCGCAAGCTCGTCGAGTCGACGCCGCTGACCCGGCCCGTCGTCGAGCGGTTCGTCGCCGGTGACGACGTCTCCTCGGCGATCCGCGCGACCGCGGAGGTGCTCGCCGACGGACGGCTGGTCACGCTGGACCACCTCGGTGAGGACACCGTCGAGGAGTCGCAGGCCAACGACACGGTCGAGGCGTACCTGACGCTGCTGGCGCGGCTGGAGCAGCACGGCCTGACGCAGGGCGCCGAGGTGTCGGTGAAGCTGTCCGCCGTCGGCCAGTCGCTGCCGGTGGACGGCGAGAAGATCGCGCTGGAGAACGCGCGGCGGATCTGCTCGGCCGCGGCGGTCGTCGGCACGACCGTGACGCTGGACATGGAGGACCACACCACCACGGACTCCACGCTGGGCATCCTGCGTGAGCTGCGGGTGGACTTCCCGTGGGTCGGCGCGGTGCTGCAGGCGTACCTGAAGCGCACCGAGCAGGACTGCCGCGACCTCGCGCACTCCGGTTCGCGCGTGCGGCTGTGCAAGGGTGCGTACCAGGAACCTGCTTCCGTTGCCTACCAGGACAAGCACGACGTCGACCTGTCGTACGTGCGGTGCCTGAAGATCCTGATGGAGGGGCAGGGCTACCCGATGGTGGCCTCGCACGACCCGCGCCTGATCGCGATCGCCGCCGACCTGGCGTCCGCGCGGTCGAAGAACTCCTACGAGTTCCAGATGCTGTACGGCATCCGACCCGAGGAGCAGCGCCGCATCGCGGCCGAGGGCAACCGCATGCGCGTGTACGTGCCGTACGGCGACGAGTGGTACGGCTACTTCATGCGTCGCCTGGCGGAGCGGCCTGCCAACGTGGCGTTCTTCCTGCGGTCGCTGCTCACGAGGAGCTGAGCGCCTCGACCGTTTCGAGGGCGAACTCCAGCTTCACCGGCTCACCCACCTCGCGCATGATCTTCACCGCGCGGTGGGTGAGCCGGAGTGCTTTCTGCAGCTCGTGCTTCGTCTCCGCGCAGAGGCGTGCGTAGATCGTGAGCGCGTCGGCGTACCCGGCCTCCCGGTCGAGGTCCTTGCCCGTCAGGTGCCACAGGACCACGGCCGTGTGCGCGGTGTTGCGGGCCTCCACCCGTCGTTCCGCGCCGCGGAGTTTGCACGCGTGCTGCTGCACGGCCCCGATGTAGGCGCCCGCACCGGACGGCGACTTGTCCTTCAACGCCCGCCAGATGTCGAGCATCAGCTCGGACGACTCCAGCGCGTGCCCGTGATACTCCATTTCGGACAGTGTGGAGGTCATGGGCTGCATGGCGACCGCGAGCTCGGCACCGAAGAAGTCGACGAGCTGGGACGGCAGCCGCCGCACGATGTCGAACACCTCGGCGGCGCTGGTCAGCGCCTTGTCCGCCTGGTCACCGATGAGCTGCTGCTCGGTCAGCACGGCCAGGGCTTTCGCGAGGTCGGCCTGGTGCCAGACGGTGTCCTCGGCGGCCAGTTCCCGGTACACCTCCACGGCTTCCTGCGCCGCGAGGAGCGCGGTGTCGAAGTCGAAGGCGACCCTGACGACGTTGAGCAGCGCGGTGCCGAGACCCTTGCGGTCGCCGGTCTCCCGCCACAGCATCACGGCTTCCTGCGCGGTGAGCTTGGCGTCCGGGTCCTCGCACAGGTCGCGCAACGCCTGGCTGTGCCGCATCAGCGCGTCCGCCAGCTCCGGCTGGAACGTCTGCGGGTTCACCACGGCGAGCCTGCGGAAGACCTCGACGGCCTCCTTGAGGGTCTCGTTGGCCGCCTCCGCCCGGCGCAGTTCGACGAGCATGGTGCCCGCCGCGGCGAGGTTGCGGGCCAGTTCCGGTTCGTAGCGCGGGTCCTCCCTGGAGAGGATGCGCCAGTTCGCGATCGAGAGCTGCATGGAGTCCGCGGCGTTGGTGTTGTCGCCCTCGGCGTGGTAGCGGCGGGCGACCGTGGCGGCGACCCTGGCGAAGTCGACGCGGAACAGCGCCGGGTGCAGCTTCGCCAGTTCCTGGTACATCAGCGTGGCGCGGCTGATGGCGTCCATCGACGCCTCCGGCATGCCGAGCGCGTGGTAGCGGTAGCTGATCTGCTCCAGCGCGGACGCGAGCTGCGGGGTGGTCTCCGGGTCGTCGATCGCGATCTCGTGCCAGAGCCGGATCGCCTCCTCGGAGACCTGCAGAACCTCCTCGGTGCGGTGCACGGCGAGCAGGCGCATGCCGAGGTCTCCCAGCGAGTCCGCGAGCAGCGGCCGGTTCTCGCGGTCCTGCTCGACGAGCTCGCGGTAGCACCCGACCTCCTGCTTCGAGGCCTCGACGGCCTCCTCGCGCAGGCCGCACACAGCACAGCGGGCGCTGAGCATCCCGTACATCTCGGCGCGTTCGAGGGTGTCCTGGGCCCGGTCGATGAGACGTCTCGTGAGCGTGGAGGGGATCGAGTCGGTGGCGAACCGCTCGTCGCGGAAGACCTGGCGGGCGATGTGCTCGACCGTCGCGAAGGAGCCGATCTCGGCCGCGATGCGGAGGCTGTCGCGGGCCATGTCGCGCACGATCTCCGGGGTGGCGGCGATGACCTCGTCGAGCCTGGGGCGCAGGTGCGGCCAGCGGTGCGCGGCGCGGGCGAGCAGGTCCGGGTCGGGGGTGTCCGGGGTGGCGACGGCCAGGTAGTCCTCGGCCAGGCGGCCCCTCTTCGGGCCGTCGTCGCGAGTGAGGAGCTGGCGGACCAGCTGGGTGCGGTTCACGTCGCACGGGTCGCCGTGGACCGCGGTCAGGGCGGCCAGGTGCAGGTCGAGGACCGTCTCCTTGGCGATGTTGGGCGGCGGTTCGTCCGGTGCCGTGACGTTGAGCTGCTTGGCGAAGTGCTGGCAGGCCAGCGTGAACGACTCGGTGCGGTCGTCGAGGGTCGGGCTGAGCTCGGAGTCGGTGACCTCGTGGTCGAAGTCCGCGATGCGCTGGCGGGCGGAGGACCACCACCAGCCCGTGGTTCTCGCCGCCAGCAGCACCCGCGTGCGCGCCGGTCCGTGCCGGAGCGTGTCCTGGAGCCGTTCGAAGATGTCGGTCCAGGCGAGGCGGTCGGCGTCGTCGATCAGCAGCAGCCTGCCGTGCTCCTCGTCGTCCCAGTGCTCGTCCCGGAAGTGCTGGAGGAGCCTGGTCTTGCCCGCGCCGGCCGGTGCGTGCAGCAGCAGAGACGCCAGGGGCGCCGGGCTGTCGCGCCACTGCGCCAGTGCCCGCAGTTCGGATTCTCTGCCGTGAAAGGGGACCACCTGATGGGTGGGGTCCAGCAGTGCGGCGACGCTGAGTGCTCGGTCCACAGCCTCATAGTCGGCCGATGGTCAGGCCAGGGGTAGGAAGACCACACCATCGGGGAGTTTTCCCGTTTTTCCTTCACTCCTTTGCTGACTGGCTTGGAGATCCTCCAACGGTTAGGACGGCCGCGCGAGGTGGTGGCGGCGAACTCGTGGAAGAACCGCTCGACGTCCGGGTGGCTATTTCCCGGCCATTTTCCCGGCTACCCGGTTTCAGTCCGGACTGAAACTGTCAGACCTCCGCTGCACAATCAGGGGGTGCTGGTCGCCCTCGTCCCGGAAGCGGACGGTGCGGGCCGGTGGCAGAAGCTGCACGACGACGGGACGCCCGCTGGTCCCGCGATGGCGGCCTCGTCACTCGCCTCCGCCGTCGCGTCGCTGGAGCGCGCCCACCGGCCGCGGTGGGTGTGGGCGGACACCACCGAGGTCTACCCGGCGCTGCTGCGCGCCGGGGTGCGCGTCGACCGGTGCTGGGACCTGCACCTGACGGAGGCGTTGCTGCTCGGTGCCGAGGGCAGGCACCGCGAACCCCGCGAGCTCGCGGCGGCGGTGGCGCGCGAGCTGGGGCTGCCCCCGCCCGCGGATCTGGGGCCGCGCAAGAAGGACGTCGAGCTGACGCTGTTCGAGCCGGAGCCGGTGGTGTTGCCGGGCGGCACCGACCCGTTGACGGCGTTGTCGCTGGTTTTCCGCGCACAGCAACGGAATCCGGCGCTGGGTCTGCTGATCGCGGCGGAGTCGGCGTCGGCGTTGGTGGCGGCGGAGATGACGCACCACGGGCTGCCGTGGCGGGCGGACGTGCACAACGCGATCCTCGAGGAGATGCTGGGGCCGCGGACGGCGCCGGGGGTGCGGCCGAAGGTGTTGCAGGCGCTGGCCGATCAGATCCGGGAGGCGTTCGGCGGCAAGGAGGTCAACCCGGACGCGCCGGCGAGCATCGTGCGGGCGTTCGCGCGCGAGGGCATCGACGTGCCCTCGGCGCGGCGGTGGGTGCTGAAGAAGATCGATCATCCGGCCGTGGAACCGTTGCTGGAGTACAAAGAGCGCGCACGGCTGTGGGTCGCGCACGGCTGGACGTGGCTCGACGCGTGGGTGAAGGATGGGCGGTTCCGGCCGGACTACGTCGTCGGTGGCGTGGTGTCCGGGCGGTGGGCGTCGCGGGGTGGTGCGGCGCTGCAGATTCCGCGGTTGATGCGGAAAGCCGTTGTCGCGGACGAGGGCTGGTGCCTCGTGGCGGCGGACGCGTCGCAGCTCGAACCGCGGATTCTCGCTGCGCTGTCAGGGGATCAGCGGTTGATCGAGGTGTGCGGGGACGACGATCTGTACTCCGCACTGGCCGCCGACTCGTTCAAGGGCGAACGGCCGCGCGCGAAGATCGCGATGTTGTCGGCCATGTACGGCGGGACGTCCGGCGAGGCGGGACCGCTGCTCGCCGTGCTGCGCAAGAGGTTCCCGCAAGCCGTGGGGTACGTGGAAGCCGCGGCGCAGGCCGGTGAACAGGGACGGATGGTGCGCACGCGGCTGGGCCGTACGTCGCCGGCGCCCTCGGAGGCGTGGCGAGAGCTGACCGGCGGCGCGGACGACTCGGGTGAGGTGTCGAGCTCGTCGCGGCAGGCGGCGCGGAACTGGGGGCGGTTCACGCGCAACTTCGTCGTGCAGGGCAGTGCGGCGGACTGGACGGCGGCGCTGCTCGCCGTGTTGCGCAACAGGTTGCCCCTCAACGCTCATCTGGTGTTCTTCCAGCACGACGAGGTGCTCGTGCACTGCCCGCGGGAGGACGCCGACGCGGTGATCGAGGCGATCGCCGACGCCGGCCGTGAGGCGACGCGGTTGCTGTTCGGTGACACGGCGGTGCGGTTCCCGATGAACGCCGTACCGGTCGAGTGCTACGCCGACGCCAAATAAGTCCAAACGAGACGCGGCGCCACCTGCCGCGTTCCGGTTCGTTGCTCCGAATGGCCGCTTGCCTCCGGTGGCGTGAGAGCGCTCTCATAAATGGACTGCACCCGTGACAAGGAGGTCACTCGCGCATGAAGCCACGCCGCCGCATCCTCGCGGCCACGACAGCTCTTCTTGCCGCGGTACCCCTGGCGATCGCCGCCATGTCCGCCAACGCTTCGATCCCACCCCCTGCAGCGGGATGGACGCAGGTGTGGGGTGACGACTTCAACGGCCCGAACGGATCGCTGCCGTCGAGCTCCAACTGGATCTTCGACCTGGGTCACAGCTACCCGGGAGGCCCCGCGAACTGGGGCACAGGAGAGATCCAGAACTACACGAACAGCACGCAGAACATCAAGCTCGACGGCGCGGGCAACCTGCGCATCACCGCGCTGAAGGACGGCGCGGGCAACTGGACGTCGTCGCGCATCGAGACCCAGCGCGCGAACTTCAAGCCCCCGGCGGGCGGCAAGCTCGCGATCGAGGGCCGCATCCAGATGCCGAACGTCACCGGCCAGGCCGCGCTGGGCTACTGGCCCGCGTTCTGGGCGCTCGGTTCGCCGTTCCGCGGCAACTACTGGAACTGGCCGGGCATCGGCGAGTTCGACATCATGGAGAACGTCAACGGCATCAACTCCGTGTGGGGCGTGCTGCACTGCGACGTCGCGCCCGGCGGTGCCTGCGGCGAGTTCACCGGCATCGGCAACTCCCGGACGTGCCCCGGCGCGTCCTGCCAGTCCGCGTTCCACACCTACCGCTTCGAGTGGGACGACGCCGCGAAGACGTTCACGTGGTTCGTCGACGGCCAGAGCTACCACCAGGTGACCCGCGACCGCGTGGGCGCGGGCGTGTGGGACCAGATGACGTCGCACGCGGGCTACTTCATCCTGCTGAACCTCGCGATGGGCGGCGCGTTCCCGAACGCCCTGAACAACAACCAGCCGACCCCTGTCGCGGCCACCCAGTCCGGACACTCGCTGGTCATGGACTACGTGGCCGTCTACACGGCTGGCGGCGGCACCACCACTCCCCCGACGACCACCACGACGAACCCCGGCGGCGGGGGTTCCGCGTACAGCGAGCTGCAGGCGGAGAGCGCCTCTGAGCGTTCCGGCGGTTCCGTGGCACCGGCCGAGGGCGGCTCCGGCGTGCACCAGATCGCGAACGGCGGCTACCTGAAGTTCTCCGGCGTGAACTTCGGCTCCGGTCCGGCCAGGCAGTTCTACGCCCGCGTGGCGTCGGGTGCGTCCGGCGGCGTGAGCGGGCTGGTCGAGGTGCGGCTCGGTTCGCGGACGGCGGCTCCGGCCGGGTCGTTCGCGGTCGGCAACACCGGCGGGTGGGACGCGTGGAGAACCATTCCCGCGAACATCTCGAACATCAGCGGGACGCACGACGTGTACATCACGTTCACCTCGGGGCAGCCTGCGCCGTACGTGAGCGTGAACTGGGTGAAGTTCGGAACCTGACCCTGCGCGAGTGGCCTGGTCCTGCTGTGAGCTAGAATCTCGTCCGTTGGCTCGGACGATTAGCTCAGCGGGAGAGCACTACCTTGACACGGTAGGGGTCACTGGTTCAATCCCAGTATCGTCCATCTGGCGCCGCATCCTTCGGGATGCGGCGCCATTTGCTTTGATGGGTCTGTGTACGCCGAACGCCCCGCTCCCGCGGGCCTGGCCTGCCTGTGGACGCGCACAGTTTCCTCGGAGACCGTGCAGCGCGTGGTGCCGGACGGCTGCACGGATCTGATGTGGACACCTGCCACCGGTTCGCTGTTCGTGGCCGGTCCGGACACGCAGGCTCAGCTCGCCACGGTGGCACCAGGAACGTTGTACGGGGTGCGGTTGCCACCGGGAGCGTTTCCCTCGGTGTTCGGGGTGCCCGCGCATGCCGTGCGCGATCTGCGGGTGCCGCTGTCGGAACTCGTTCCGTCAGCGCGGCTCGAGTCGTTCTCGGACATGGTGGCGTTCTGCGCTTCCCGCGTGGTGGTCGATCCGGCGCTGGCCGCGACCGCCTCGCTGCTGCGCACCGGTGACGTTGCTTCCGCAGCCTGGGAGATCGGGCTGAGCTCGCGTCAGCTGCGGCGCCGGTGCCTGGACGCGTTCGGGTATCCGCCCAAGGTGTTGCAGCGGGTGCTGCGGTTCGACGCCGCGATGCGCCTGGCGTGGGGCGGCATGCCGTTCGCCTCGGTGGCGTTCGAGGCCGGCTACGCGGACCAGGCGCATCTGGCGCGTGAGGTGCGGTCGTTGGCGGGTGTGCCGCTGGGTCAGCTGATCCGGCCGTAGCGCCTGAGGGTCAGCAACGCGTCGATCGTAGCGATGGAGCGCCATTCGAAGTTGACGACCGGCGTGAACGCGGGGAAGTGGAAGTTCCAGCCGCCGTCGTCCTGCTGGCCGTTCTGGAGCGCGTCGAGGTCCTTGCCGAACTCCTCGTCGGTGAACCAGTTGCGGGCGAGGCTGGTGGGCTTGGCCGCGAACTCGTGCATGGCCAGGCCTTCGTCCTCTTCGTAGCCGTCCATGTGCAGGTGCCTGAGCTTCTCCGCCGCAAGCTCCGCGCGCTTCCGGTCCTTCGTCTCGTCCAGGAACATCACCGCCGCCCGGAGCTCGTACGGGTGAGTCTTCTCCAGGTTGTCGATCTCCTGCCAGCAGTAGGCGATCGCCTTGTCCAGCCAGAGATCGGTGACGCCGAGGGCCATCAGCGCAGCCGCGATCTGGGCCGTCAGGAGGAGCCCGCCCTGGTCGTCGGCGGCGATCCACGGGGCCATGGGGTGCCCCTTCGAGGTGGACAGGCCGAACGGGACCGAGCCGTCGGGGCAGGTGTTCTTCAGCCAGGTCAGGATCGATTCGGCGTGCTCGGGGGCGTTGACCTCACCGAACAGTTGCAGGGCGCGCAGGGCGTGCAGCGGCTGGCTGGTGGGGCCGCGGTGGTCGGGTTCGAGGGCATGGCCGTAGCCGCCGTCGTCGTTGCGGTAGGCCAGCACGGCCTGGACCACCGCGTTCGCCGAGCCACCGTCGAAGGCGTGCTCGAACCAGCGTTGTTCCAGCGTGCGGGCGTTCAGCCAGATGAAGTTCCTCGCTCGTTCGATCATGTCTCGAACGTAGGCCCGTCACCCTTCCGGGTCTTGAACGAATCGGCCATGTGACCTGATCAGCTGATTCGATCGCCTCCATGGGGAACCGGCGCTGTGCGAAAATCCTCCAACAGGGGTGTGGAGTTCTGAGGGGAGCTGGCCAAGATGCTGATGTTCGACGCGATCGTGCCTGTGGCAACCGTCGGCGCGGCAGTGGGAGCAGCGGCGGGCAACGTCGCCGCCGGAGCCGGTGGGGCTGGAACCACCAGGTTCAGCGTCGACCCGGACCAGGCCCAGAACATGATCAAGGGCCTGAAGGACGCCGTCGAGAAGCTGCAGGAGCTTCGGAAGCACGGCGACCTGCTGACGCAGGCGGGAGCCCCGGGACCTGATCCGTACAGCGGCATGGCCACGCTCGCGATGCGCAAGACGGCGGGTACCGAGGCCGGCGGCTACAGCTGGGCGAACGACAAGGCCGTCGCGGCGCTCGAGAAGACGATCGAGAACATCGAGAAGGCTCTGGCCGAATACCGGGGCACCGACGAGGCGGCGAAGAACGCCGTGAAGGGCTGACACGATCTTGAAGCGCATTACCGCCCTGTTGACCGCCGTCCTCACCATTGGTGTCCTCGCCGGCTGCTCGGAGAAGACTCCTGGCAACGCCAACACGACGGCTCCGACCACGGCCGACCAGACGAGCACCGCGCCCACGAGCGGCGGCTCGTCCTCCGGCCTCAGCATCGCCAAGTTCGTGAGCAAGCCCTGCGACATCCTCACCGCTGCGCAGGTGGCGAAGCTCGGGCAGGTCAAGGCGCCTCAGCCCGGTACCACCGTTCTCGGCCCGGAGTGCGTGTGGAAGGGCCAGGACGTCATCAAGAACTCCACGTACACGGTGGTGATCACCGAGGACAAGAGCGTGGAGGAGATGGTCGCCCAGCTCAAGTCGAGCCCGATCTTCACCGACAAGAAGGTCGCTGACGTGCGCGTCATCGTCAACGACTCGACCGACGGGGTCATGCACTGCCGTGCGCTCATCGAGGTCAGCAAGACCGACTCCGTCACCCTTGACGCCAGCATCGCCAAGGATGAGCGACCGACGAAACCGGCCTGCAACGAGGTCGAGTCCTTCGCAGCGATGGTCATCGAGAACTTGAGGGGGTAGCGGAAATGGCTGGGGATGAGCCGAACATCGGTGGCTTCTTGATGCTGCCCTTCGCGGGCGGCGAAACGGTCTACAAGTGGTTCGAGAAGGGCAAGGGGCCGAGCCAGAGCACGGCACCGACCGCGCAGGCCTGGCGTGACCTCGCCGGTGGCCACAACGACGTCGCGAGCCTGATCAACAAGGCCGTGCGCGACTCGGGTGCATCCTGGGAGGGCGCTGCCGCCGACACCGCGCGCAGCAACACCTCCCCGCTCGCCACCTGGGCGGACGTGACCGGACAGTCCGCGACCACCGCGGCCACGACGTCGGACACCATCGGCCAGGCGTACACCAACGCCAAGAACTCGATGTCGAAGCCGCCCGAGGTGCCGGACAAGCCGTTCCTCAACGACCTGGCGTGGTGGGAGACCGACTACGACGAGGCGGTCGAGAAGAACCAGAAGGTCAACGAGCAGAACATGCGTGCGTTCACCCAGTACGGGGAGGCCGTCACGGCCAGCACGAACAGCATGCCGACCTTCATCTCGCCCAACGCCGACGACGCCAACCTGCAGGAGCAGGGCAGCGGCAAGAACATCGACGGGGTCGACAAGCCCGGCTCGAACAAGCCGTACACGCCGCCCGGCACCGGTCAGCCGCCTGGCACGAACCAGCCTCCCGGCACCCCCGGCGGCGACGACACCAACCTGTCGCAGTGGAAGCCGCCAGGCAGCGGCGACGGCGACACCAAGCCGCAGTGGACCGACCCCAACGATCCGCGCAACCGGCCACCGGGTGGCATCGGCGACCCGAACGACCCCCGCAACCGGCCTCCCGGCGGTGACCCGAACATCCCGCCCGGCGGCAGGTGGGACCCGAACAACCCGAACGACCCGCGCAACCGCGGCCGGTTCGACCCCAACGACCCGCGCAACCGTCCTGGCGGGCCCGGTGGACCCGGCCGCGCCGGTGGACCTGGTGGCGGACCCGGCGGCGGCGGTCGTGGCATGGGTGGTCCTGGCGGCCTCGGTGGGGCCGCGGCGGCTCGTGGCATGGGCGGTCCTGGCGGTATGGGCAGCGGCTTCGGTGGCGCGGCCGGCGTCAGCGAGCAGGGTCGTGGTGGTGCCGGCGGCTTCGGGCCGGCGGGTGCCGCCGGTGCGGCCGGGCGTGGTGGCGCGGCCGGCATGGGTGCCGGAGGTATGGGCGCCGGTGCCGGCAAGGGCCAGGGTGACGAGGACAAGGAGCACAAGTCCGCGTCGTACCTGCAGGAGACCGAGGACATCTTCGGCGACGGAACGATGGTCGCTCCGCCGGTCATCGGCGGATAAGGGGGAAACGTGCTGAGAAGCAGGGTCGCCATCCCTGTCACGGCGCTCTACCAGGCGTGGCAGGCGGCGGGCCTGCCGTCGTTGCACCGCGCGTTGCTCACGCAGGTCGACTTCGACGAGGACCTCCTCGAGTCGGGTGACCTGAGCGAGCTCGAACGGTTGCAGCGCACGGCATGGGCACAACTCGAGCAGTACGGGCTGGCGCGCGGCAACGAGATCCACCCGGACCTCGCCAACGCGCTGCGGCTCGTGGTGGAGGCGGGCGTCGAGTACTGGGCGTTCTTCAGCCTGAAGGACGGCCCTCAGCAGAGCGTGCTGGTCGTGACGAACGGCCAGGACGCGCTGCGCATCGTGCTGACGCCGGACCAGCAGTTCGTGCTGGAGCCGGTCCGTCCGGACGAGGCACCGCAGGCGCTGGTCGGCGCCCTGCCACCGGCGCAGGCCGGGAAGGGCAGCCCGATCACGCTGCCAGAGGACGCGCTGAAGCAGAAGCCGCAGTCCTACGAGGACACCGGTTCGTTCATGCAGCAGAGCCGCCCGACCAGCACGCCGAACGACCAGCTGGTCGCGCAGCTCAAGCAGATCATGGGCCAGCCGCGCACCGGCGGCGGCCAGGTCTACTCGGCCAAGCGCGACCACCTCGGCCGCAAGCAGCGCTGCATCAACCCGCTCACCTACATCGACACGGCGAGCGGGCGCTACGTCGCGGCCAGGGACCAGGGCTGGCTGCGGGTGCAGCCGGCCGATTTCGGCACCCTCGCCCACATGACGGCGACGATGCCCTAAGGGGTGAACCGCAGCGCGTCCGGACCCAGTTCGGCCGGGCTGCGGTGACCCGAGAGCCCGAGCGTGAGGTCGAAGTCCGCGAGCAGGCTCCGCAGCACGTGCTTCACGCCGACCTGGCCGCCGTGCGCCAGCCCGTACGCGTACGGGCGCCCCACCATCACGGCCTTGGCACCGAGCGCCAACGCCTTCACGATGTCGGCGCCGGTGCGAATCCCGGAGTCGAAGAGCACGTCGACCTGCTCCCCCACCGCCTCGACGATCGACGGCAGCGCGTCCAGCGACCCGACAGCGCCGTCGACCTGACGCCCGCCGTGGTTCGACACCACGATTCCGTCCATTCCGGACTCGACGGCCTTGCGCGCGTCGTCGGGGTGCTGGATTCCTTTGAGGACGATCGGCCCGTCCCAGTGCTCGCGCAGGAAGGTGAGCTGGTCCCACGACTTGTCGGTGCCGGTGAACAGCTGCACCCACCGCAGGATCGCCATCGGCAGATCCTCCTCCGGCGCCTTCTGCAGCCCGGCGCGGAACACCGGGTCGCTGAACGGGATCGCCGTGCCGACCCCGCGCAGGAACGGCAGGTAGGCCTGGTCGAGGTCGTGCGGCCGCCACGCCAGCGTCCACGTGTCGAGCGTGACCACCAGCGCCGTGTACCCGGCCTTGCGCGCCCGCTCCAGCAGCGACGCGCAGACGTCCGGATCGTTCGGCCAGTACAGCTGGTACCAGCGCGGCCCGTCGCCGGAGGCCTCGGCGACCTCCTCGATGGTGTGCGAGGAGGCCGTCGACAACACCATCGGCACCCCCAGCTCGGCCGCCGCCCGCGCGGTGGCCAGCTCCCCGTCCGGGTGCAGAATCGACTGCACGCCAACGGGTGCGAGCATCACGGGCGCGGGCAGCTCGGTGCCGAGCACCGACACGCCGAGGTGCCGCTCGGTCGCGTTGGTCAGCATCCGCGGCACGATCCGCACCCGGTCGAACGCCTCCCGGTTCGCCCGCACGGTGGCACCGGACCCGGCACCTCCCGCCACGTACCAGAACGGTCCCGGCCCCAGCCTCTCGCGCGCCGACTGCTCCAGCGCGTCCGGATCGGTGGTGAACGGCGGCACCGCGCCGCCAAGCCCCTGCAGGTAGATCTCGTTCTGGTACGCGGAGAAGGAGGTCATGCCGCCTACTCTGCTACGAAGCGGGCTGGACGAGGAAGAACTCGTTTCCGAACGGGTCGCTGAACCACGTCGCCCGGTCGCCCCACGGCATGGTGTCCGGCGCGGCCTTGACCTGCACGCCCTTCTCCTGGAAGGCCGCGCAGTCGCCGTCGATGTCGTCGGTGATCAGCGAGATGCCGCAGCCCGTCGTGAACGACACGTTGGGCGTGTCGGACAGCGACAGCGCGAACGCCGTCTGGGCGCCGGGAGGAGCGACGGTCAGCCAGCGCATGTCCGCCTCGCTGCTGTCCTGGTGCGCGTGTGTGATCATGCGAAAAACTAGGCCCGTGCCCCCGCCGTGCGCTTCTTGGAAACTGCTCGGCTCGGCCAGCGCGACTCCAACCAGATCGCGACCGGCGCCGCGGTGACCACTGTGGACAACGTCCCCGCGACCAGGCCGATCAGCAACGCCGTGGCGAAGTTCGCCAGGGAGCCGTCGCCGAGCACCAGCAACGCCGAGAGCACGAACAGCACGCCGATGCCGGTGTTCACGGTGCGCGGCACGGTTTGCACCACCGCGTCGGACACCACGTCCGGGTAGGGCGCCGAGCGGCGGGAACCGCGCAACGAACGGAGGCGGTCGAAGACGACGACGGAGTCGTTGACCGAGTAGCCGATCACGGTGAGCAGGGCGGCGAGGAACACGCCGACCGCCGTGTTGCCCAGCCACGCGAACACGCCGACGAGCACCAGGACGTCGCTGAGCAGCGCGGCGACGGTGGCGACGCCGAGGCGCCAGTCGAAGCGGACTGCCAGGTAGACGAGCTGGGCGGCGACGGCGATGGCCAGGCCGATCACGGCGTTGCGGCGCAGTTCGGACGACAGGGACGGGCCGATCAGCTCGTTGCTCGACTGGCGGGCGCCGCCGTCGACGGCCGACGACACGATCGTGCCGATGCGGGACGAGTCGGCGTCGTTGATCGGGCCGGTGCGCAGGGACACCTCGTTGCCGGAGGTGGACACCACGACGTCGCTGAAACCGCCGTCGGCCAATGCGGTGCGCACGCGGGCCGCGTCGACGGGGGTGCCCGCGGTGAAGTCGAGCATACGGCCGCCGGTGAACTCGACGCCCAGGTTCAGGCCGCGGACGAACAGGCCGGCGACGGCCACGAGGACCAGCACACCCGCGCTGATCAGCCACGCGGACGGGCGCCGGTACAGCACTGCGGAGAGGCGCTGGCGCACCCAGCCCAGCGTGTGCAGACCGCTCAACGAAGGGCGCTTCGCGACGAAACGCGTGCCCAGCAGCCACAGGACCAGCACGCGCGACAAAACCAAAGCGCTGAACATGGACGCGAGCACACCGATGGTCAAAGTGACGCCGAAGCCGCGCACCGGGCCCGTGGCCAGCCAGAACAGCAGCCCGGCCGCGAGCAGGGTCGTGACGTTCGAGTCGGCGATCGCGCTCAGCGCGCCGCGGAAGCCGTTCTCCGCGGCACGGCGCAGGTTCGGTTTTCGGGCGTACTCCTCGCGGGCTCGCTCGAAGATCAGGACGTTCGCGTCGACCGCCATGCCGATCGCCAGCACGAAACCGGCCAGACCGGGCAACGTCAGCGTCGCGCCGACCGCCAGGAGTCCCGCGTAGGCGACGGCCGCGTAGCCGGCCAGTGCCACGACGGCCAGGAAACCGGCCAGCCGGTAGGCGAAGATCAGGAACACCGCGGTCAGCGCGATGCCGATGATCGCGGCCTTGGCGCTGGCCTCGATGGCCTCCGCGCCCAGGGTCGCGCCGACGGTACGTTGTTCGATCACCTCGACCGGTACGGGCAGCGCGCCGGAACGGATGACCAGTGCCAGTTCCTTGGCCTCCGCCTCGGAGAAGCGGCCGGTGATCGAGGTTGCGCCACCTGCCTGGCCGCCACGGCAGGGCGTGTCGGCGCTGACCTCGGGCGACGAGATGGTCTTGCCGTCGAGCACGAACGCGATCTGGCGGCCGGGCGTGCCGGACGGTTCGCAGGCCGCCTCGCCGGTGACCTGCTGCCACTTCGCGGGGGCGTCGCCCTGGAACTGGACGTTCACCAGGAAGCCCGCGCCCTGCGGGTTGCGGACGGCGTTGGCGTCGGAGATGCCTTCGCCGGTCATGACGGTCTGGCCGTTGCGCTGCACGGTCAGCTGCGCGGTGCGGCCGAGGACCTTGACGGCCTCCTCCGGGTTCTGGACGCCGGGGAGTTCGACGACGATGCGGTTCTCGCCGGAGCGGGCGATGACCGGTTCGGCGACGCCGAGCGCGTCGACGCGGCGGCGCAGGACCTCCAGGGATCGGTCGGCGGCGTCGGAGTCACCCTTCGCCTCGAGGACGATCTGGGTGCCGCCGCGGAGGTCGAGGCCGAGGCGGGGATCGGTGGTGAGCAACAGGAATGCGGATGCGACGAGGACCCCGAGCGCTGTCAGACCGCGCACGAGCAGACCCCGTCGCGCGGTGTCGCGCGACATGGGTGAGTAGGCCTTCCGAGAAGAAAGTGGTTGCTGAGAAACGGGTTTCAGCGACCGGAAGGCGGCGAGCGGTCCCGCTGCGGGGTCCAGCGGATGCCGTCCGGCGTGCGGTGCACGCGCCGGACGAAGGAGACGATGAAGCGGACCGGCAGCGCGGGCTTGGCGACCGGCGGCACGTCCATCGGCAGCTGGGTCTGCGGCACCTGGGCCGAGTGGAGGTTGTGCGGCTTGGGCGCGGCGCCCGGCAGGTTCGCGAAGTCGTGGCCGTGCCGGACGACGGAACCGGAGGCGGGCGCGGGCTCGGCGGGCGCGGCTACGACGAACAGCTGCGTGAGGAACAGCATGAACGCGAGCGCGACCGCGTTGCGACGCATCACCGCTTCCTGCCTCCCCCGACGTACACGAGCGCACCACCCACGACAGCGCACAACCAGGAAAGCACAAGAGGCTGCATCGTGGTTGCGCCGAACAGCAACGCGATGGTCCACGCGGAGAGGATCAGGGCCGAGGCGGCGAGCAGCGACACCGTCACGGCGAGCTTGCGCAGGCCGAACAGCAGCTTGAACGGACGCAGCCGCAGCGCCACGACAACGCAGCACAACACCAGCGCACCGGTGAAGAAGCCGAGGTACGGCGTCGGCCGCGGCATGCCGGCGACGAGTGCCAGCAAGCCGCCGCCGACCAGCAGCAGCGAGAGCGTGCGCAGCGCACGCCACACCTGGACCTTGTTCAACTGCGTCGGCGCGGGCTTCGCGGACCGGCGCCGTTGCACGGTCGCGAGGTTCGCCTTGGAGTCCGCGTCGGACGGGTCCAGCTTGATCGCCGTGCGGTAGGCGTGCTCGGCGGTGCCCCAGTCGCGCATGCGCAGGGCCGCGTCGCCGAGCACCTGGAACGCCCGTGCCTCCGTCGGGGCGAGCTGCGAGGCGTGCAGGGCCGAGTCGAAGGCTTCGACGGCTCCGTCCGGCAGGTCGGCGAGCACCTCGGCCAGCACGACGTAGCAGCGCCAGTCGCCGGGCTTGCGGCGCACGGACTCCCGCGCCGCGACGACGGCCTCCTGGTGCCGCCCGAGGTCGCTCAACGCGAGCGCCGCCAGCCGCTGCGGCCAGGCGGGCTCGCCGTCGAGGACCATCGCGCGCTTCGCCGAGTCGAGGGCCTGGTCCGCCTCACCTGCGTCCAGGTGGGCCGCCGCGAGCCGGCACCACGCCTCGGCGTGCCGGGGGTTCGCCGCCACCAGGGGCCGCAGCAGGTCGATCGCCTGCCGCGGTTTCCCCGAGGCGGTGAGCTCGGCAGCGCGCAGCAGCACCGCGGTCATCGGCTCGGACACGCCGCACAGTGTGACAGCGCGCCCTCAGCCCCCGAACGGGTGACCTCAGCCCTGGGTGTTGGAGCGCCTCCAAGCCGTCCGCACGTACTCAGGCGGCCGCACCGAACCAGCGCGCGAGCTCCCCCTCCAGGTCCTCCTGGGCCGACCCGGCCCACGCCACGTGCCCGTCCGGCCGCAGCAGCACGGCAGGCGCGTCCAGTTCCTCGCTGACGTCGACGAGGTGGTCGACCCGGTCCGCCCATCCCCCGACCGTCAACGACCCGGTCTGGTCGAGCAGGATCCCGCGGCCGGCGTGCATCTGGTCGTAGAGCCCTCCCCGCTTCAGGGCGAGGTCCCCGATCCGCCGCCCCACCAGGTCGTCGGAGGAGCCGAAGTCGTACCGGATCCGGACGGCGATGATCTTCTCGATCAGGTACCGGTTGACCTCCTCGAACTGCACCAGCTCGGTGAACACCCGCCGCACCGACTGCGGGCCCGGCTCGACCTTCATCAGCTCGATCTGGGCGCGGGTGTTGTTCAGCACCTCCTCGGCGACCGGGTGCCGTTCGGCCTCGTAGGTGTCGAGCAACCCTTCCGGCGCCCAGCCGTGCACCGCGGCGGCCAGTTTCCAGCCGAGGTTGAACGCGTCCTGCAGGCCCAGGTTCAGGCCCTGGCCGCCGGTCGGCGGGTGGATGTGCGCCGCGTCGCCCGCGAGGAACACCCGGCCGGACCGGTACTGCGAGGCCTGCCGGGTGGCGTCGCCGAAGCGGGACATCCACCGCGGCGAGTGCACGCCGAAGTCGGTGCCGGCGACGCGCACCAGCTGCTGCTTGAAGTCGTCGAGGGTCGGCATCACCGCCCTGTCCTCGCTCACGCCGTCAGCGGGCACGACGACGCGGTAGGCGCCGTTGATCGGACCGATGCCGAACCGCTTCTGAGTCTTGCGGATCTCCAGCATCAACGGCATCGCCTCCTCCCAGGGCACGCCGATCTCCATCTCCCCCAGCAACGTCTCCACGCGCGTCGGCTCGCCGGGGAAGTCGATGCCGGCCAGCTTGCGCACGGTGCTGCGGCCGCCGTCGCAGCCGACGAGGTAGCGCGCCCGCAACGAGGTGCCGTCGGCCAGTTCGACGGTCACGCCCTCGTCGTCCTGCGCGAGACCCACGACCGTGCGGCCGCGCCGGATCTCGGCGCCGGACTCCACGGCGTGTTCGGTGAGGAGGCGCTCGGTGATCGGCTGCGGGAGACCGAGCGTGTGCGGGTACTTGGTGTCGAGTCGTTCCGGCGCGGGCCTGTCGATGCCCGCGAAGAACCCGGCGAGCGGGTGCTTCGTGCCGAGTGCGAGGAACCGGTCGACGATGCCGCGCTGGTCCAGGATCTCGAGGCTGCGCGCGTGCAGGCCGAGCGCCCTGACCACCTCGGTGGGTTCCTCGTCGCGCTCCAGCAGGACCACGCGCACGCCGTGCAACCGCAGTTCGCCGGCCAGCATCATGCCGGTCGGTCCGCCGCCGGCGATGATGACGTCGATCATGAACTCCCCATTTCCCCAGGTAAAACGCGTTGGCTGCGAAATGATGAAGCATCACCGGGGTCTTGCCGCAAGCCCTGGGGTGCGCTATATGTTGAAGTGGGAGGAGAGCGATCTCCTCCCTTCGTCGTTTCTGGGGGAGCGACTTGGTCAGGTGGTACTTCGCGGGTTTGGCGCTGTCGTTCTTCGGGACGAGCGCGATGCACCTCGTCGCCGGTGTCTGGGTGAAGTCGCTGACGGGAAGCGACGCCCTCGCGACGATCGCCATCCTGTGCGTGTACGCGCCGGGCGTGCTGTCGCCGTGGATCGGCAGGATCGCCGACTCCTACCGCCGCAAACCCCTGCTCATCTGCACCGATCTGGCGATCGTCCCCGTGCTGGCGGTGCTGTTCCTCACCGACGAGATCTGGGTGATCTACACCGTCCTGCTGATCTACGGCGTGAAAGCCGTGCTGGTCAGCGCCGCGGAACCGGCACTGCTCGTGGCGCTGCTGCCACCGGATCGGCTCGCCAGGATCAACGGCCTGCGCATGTCACTGCAGGAAGGCATGAAGCTCGTTGCTCCACTGGCGGCTGCCGCGCTGTTCGCCGGATACGGCGCGTGGCCGGTCATCGCGATCGACGCGCTGTCGTTCCTGCTCGCCGCCGCGGCCACCAGCATGATCAAGGTCGACGAACCACCGCCCGCCCCGCGCGAAACGCCGAGCCGGCCCCACCTCAAAGCTCTCACCTGGCCGATCGCCGGCGCCGCGACGGCGTTGTTCGCGGGCTCGATCGGCACCGCCGCGTCGTTCTCCCTCGTGGAGAACGGACTGCACCACGACCCGGAGTTCCTCGGTGTGCTGTCCGCGGCCCAAGGCGCCGGATCAGTGATCGCGGGATTGCAGGGCAAGCGCGCGAACGTCACCGCAGGGCTCGTGCTCGTCGCGGCAGGCGCCCTGGCCAGGACGACGGCGTGGCTCCCTGCGGTGCTCGCGGGCGGGTTCCTCAACGGCGCCGGCCTCGCCTGGGCCGTGATCGCCGTCGCCACGCTCGTCCAGCAACGCACCCCACCAGCGGTTCTCGGTCGCGTGAGCGCTACGGCCATCAGCATCGTCTTCGCGGGCGGACCGCTCGGGCTCGCGGCGGGCGCGGCACTCGTCGCGCACCTGAGCTTCGAGGCCATCTACGTGATCATCGCCGTCATCACCACCGCCGCGGCGGTGTGGGCACGCGGGAGCCAGGCGCGCCGCTTCACTGCGCGCCGGGCTCCCGCGCGGGCGACCGACCAGATGGAGTGATCAGCCGCAGGTGGTGGCGGTCGGCGGAACCTGGCAGAGCCGGGCCGCGTAACCGCCGTTGCGTGCCACGGGCACCGTCAGGGAGTCTCCCGCCGAAACACGTTTGGTGTCGAACGCGATCTTCCCGGTCGGACTGTCGTGGTACAGCTCGACCAACCACGAACCGGAGCCGAGGAATCCCGTTCCGACCGAAAGGTCGTGTGGATCACCCGCCGCACCGGCACCGAGGAACCACGTCGAGCCGGACCGCCTCGCCAGCACCGCGAGCTTGCCAGGATCGCCCGCGACCAGCCGGGTCTCGTCCCACACCGCCGGAACCGTCCTGAGGAACTGCTCCGCCACCGGGTACGCGGCATAGCTGGAGATCTTGTCCGCGAAGTGCTGCACGCCGGACTCGTAGAGCACGCTCAGCGCGAGCTCCGCCGCGTCGGAGTTGGGCCGCACCCCCGAGAACGTCACCGGCGTGAAGTCCATCGGCCCGGTCAGGTTCCTGGTGAACGGCAACGTGAGGTAGTGCTCGATCGGGAACGGCTCCCGGCCAGGACGCGGCTTCGTGCCCTCCGCTCCCTTCACCGCCTCCGCCGTGAGCACGTGCGGCCAGGTCCGCTCGACACCGCGCGGGATGGGCGCGCCGTGGAAGTTCAGCATCAGCTGGTACTTCGCGGCCGCCGCGTACACGGCGTCGTACCAGCGCATCCGGTCCTGCCCGTCGGACTCGATGAAATCGATCTTCAGGCCCACCGCGCCCCACGAGCGGTACTGGGCGAAGAGCCGCTCGCGTTCGCTGTCGGTGTCGATGGTCTGCCATCGCACCCAGAGCCACGTCTCGACGCCACGCGCCTTGGAGTACGAGATCAGCTCGGGGATCCAGTCGGCGCTCCAGCCGGAGTCGACGAGGTTGTACCGGTAGCCCTGCTTCGCCGCGTAGTCCGCGTACTGCTTCTGCAGAGCCAGGTTCCCCGTGCCGTCACCCCACCACGACCACACCGCGGTGCCGGGCTTGATCCACGACGTGTCGGAGATCTTCGACGGCGGCGCGAGGGAGGTGATCAGCGAGCTCTCCACCAGCGACTCCAGCGACCCCACCCCGAGCACGCGCCACGGCGTGGCCAGCGGACCGGCCGAGGTCTCCGCGGGATCGGGCAGGACGAGCCGGTAGCGCGAGCCGTCGAACGCCACCCGCGAACCGCCGTAGCGGCCGTCGACATCGGATTCCGCGAGCAGCAGCCACGAGCCGGCGACGTTGAACAGCGCCGGATACCCGTACTCGACACCCTTCTCGGCAACGCGCACGTGCGCGGACTCGTAGTCGCCGCGCCCGTTGTCGTACGGCAGCAGGAACTTCTCGGCCGACGACGGCACCGCGAACTCCGACGCCTCGCCGAGCACGGTCGCCCACTTGCCGGATGGCAGGACGTACCGGTACGCCACGCCTTCCGCGGACGTGCGCACCACGACGTCCAGCCGTTCCGCCATTCGTTGAAGGTGGAACGTCGTCTCGGTACCGACGTAGGTGTGCCGGCGTTTCCTGCCGGACACCGTCGTGTACGAGTCCTGGACGAGCCGCGACGCCGACCCGACGAACTTCAGCCCCGACGTCAGGTCGGCGTCAGCGGTGCGGAGGCCCAGCGCGGACGGCTCCAGCACCGTGGTGCCGCCGTGCCGGACGGAAAGGCTCAACCTCCCCTTGTCGAGCCGGACAAGTGCTTCCGGTGCAACGGATTGCGCCCCGGCTGGTGCGGCGACGCGCCACTCGCCGGACTCGGCGACGGCGGGAGTCGTGCCGATCAGCGCGCCGGCGGCGGCCGCACACACCGCCACCAGCAGCACCGATCTGTTGCGAAGCCCCATGCGTGTCACTCCCTACAGCGTGGCGGCGGTAGGTGGACAGAGTTGGGAAAGCGCTTACCAGCTTAGGACAGCAGTCCAGCCGACTCCAGGTGACCGAACACGATCCGCGTGACCGGTGAGACCCGGTCCGCGTCGGCGGCGGTGAACCACGCCAGTTCGGCGATCTCGCTCGCCGGTTGCAACTCCCCGGCGAAGGACGCCGTGTAACAGGTCATTCGCACGGTCTCCCCCTCGGCGCGACCGTGCGCCTGCGCCTCGAACACGCCGAGCAGCTCGGCGCCGGAGACCTCGACCGACAGCTCCTCGCGAATCTCGCGCACGAGCGTCTCGACGTCGGACTCCCCCGGCTCGCGCTTGCCGCCGGGCAGGTAGAACGTGTCCTTGCCGTGCGACCGGGCGACGAGCACCCTGCCGTCTTGCAGATGGACCCAGGCGATCTTGTCGATCATGCCGCCAGGCTAGGGCCTGTATCGAAGTCCCGTTCGATGAGAGTCGCGCCTGAGGTGGTTTCTGGTGGTGCGGCCGGACGGCCCGCATACCGGTGTTGTATGTGGGTCGTCCGGCCGTGCCGCCAGGGGCCGCCTCAGGCCCGGCTATCGCGAACATGGACTTCGATACAGGCCCTAGGCCGAGGCGAGCTCCTTGACCACGCGGTGCGCGTCGGCGAGCGACTCGACCGCGAGCTCGCGGAACTGGTGCAGCTGCGGGTTGACGTCGGCCATCGTGAGCTCGGCGTGCACGAACTCCAGGTTCTGGTCGAGCCCGATCATCGACAGCACGGCCCGCAGGTACGGCTCCTGGAAGTCGAAGCCCGCACGCGGCGTGCCCGGCTTGTACGACCCACCGCGCGCGGTCACCACGACGACGCGCTTGCCGCCCAGCTCGAACGTGCCGTCCTCGCGCTGGAAGAAGTCCGGCGACGCGATCTGGTCGATCCACACCTTCAGCGTCGACGGGATCGAGAAGTTGTACATCGGCGCGCCGATGAGGATCACGTCGGCGGCCCTGACCTCGGCGACGAGGTCGGCCTGGATGTCGTGCTGGGTGCCGTCCACGTGCGGGATCGGGTCCGCGTGGAGGTCCCGGTAGGTGTAGCCGCCCTCGGGGTTCACCGACCGCCAGACGTCGGCGAACGCCGAGGTGATCTCGCGGGTCACAGACCCATCGCGACGGATGCTCGAGTCGATGTGAAGCAGATTGGTCATACCAAGAACATACGAGTTGAGAAGTTCCGAGTCAAGATGTTCTCAATCGAGAACATCTCTCCTCCGATGTATGATCGACCACATGGAGGTACAGCAGCCGATCCCCGCGTGCGTGGAGAAGTGGGACTTCAACTGGCTGCTGCACCGCGCCGCCCAGCGGGTCGGGTCCGCGTTCGCCGACGAGATCGCGAAGTTCGGCATCTCCTTGCGCGGCCAGCTGGTCCTGAACGCCCTCGCGAGCGACGAGGAGGCCGCGCGCACCCAGCTCAAGCTCGGGGCCATGCTCGGCCTGGACAAGACCACGCTGATGAGCGAGCTCGACAAGCTGGAGCGAGCCGGCCTGATCCTGCGGGTGCCCGACCCCAACGACCGCAGGGTGCGCACGCCGGTGATCACCGACAAGGGCCGCGAGCTGCAGAAGCAGGCAGGAGACGCGCTCGCCGAGGTCGAACGCGGATTCCGCGCCCGCTTCACCGATCAGGAGATGGCGGTCATCCGCAAGGCCCTGGGCGAGCTCGCCAACGGCGACGCCCCGATGCACGGCTCCTGCATCTAGGCCAGAGAACCCAGGTCCGCCTCACGCAGCAGTGCCGGAGTCACGGTCGCCTGCGCGTCCACCAACGCCTGCAACGCCGTGCCGTGGTCCCAGACGTTGACGTTCATGGCCGCCCGCAGCCGTCCGTCCCGCAGCCAGAACGCGATGAACTGCCGCGCGGCCAGGTCGCCGCGCACCACCACCTCGTCGTCGGGACCGGCGAGGCCGCGGTACTCCATGCCCAGGTCGTACTGGTCGGTGAAGAAGTACGGCGACTTCTGGTACGGCTCGTCCAGGCCGAGCAGCGAGCCGGCCACGTGCGTGCCCTGGTCCTTCGCGTTCGCCCAGTGCTCGACGCGGACGCGGTGTCCGTAGCGCGGGTGGTCGTGCGCCGCGATGTCACCGGCCGCGAACACGTCGGGTGCGGACGTGCGCAACGCCGCGTCGACCGCCACGCCGCCGTCGGTCAGGTCCAGCCCGGCGGCTTCGGCCAGCTCCAGCCGCGGTGTCGCGCCCACGGCCAGCACCGTCACGTCCGGCAGCAGCTCGGTGCCGTCCTCCAGCACCACGCCCGACGGCGAGAAGGCCGCCACGCCGGTGCCCAGCTTGAACTCGACGCCGTGCTCCTCGTGCAGGCCGCGGAACATCCTGCCCATCTCCGCACCCAGCACGCGGATCAGCGGTTCGGGCAACGGGTCGACCACCGTGACGCGGCAGCCGTGGGTGCGGGCGGCGGACGCCACCTCGCAGCCGATCCAGCCCGCACCGATGATCACGACGTGCCTGCCCTCGCGCAACGCCGGCTTCAGCGCGAGCGAGTCGTCGACGGTGCGCAGCACATGTCCTTGCGCGCCAGGCAGAACGCGGGGACGTGATCCGGTCGCGAGCAAGAGCCGATCGTAGGAACGCACTGCTCCATCGGAGTCAACGATCGTGTGATCACCCGGTCGCAGCTCCAGCACCGAGACGCCGAGCCGGAGGTCGATCTCGTTGTCGGTGTAGAAACCCGGCTCGTGCACCCACGCCGGCTCCGCGGCCTTGCCCAGCAGAACGTCCTTGGACAGCGCGGGAAGTTCGTACGGGCGGTGGTGCTCGGTGCCGAACACGGTGATCTCGCCGCCGTAGCCGCGGTCTCGGAGTGCGCCGGCCGCGGAGGCACCGGCGAGGCCGGACCCGACGATCACGATGCGTTGCGGTTCCGCCATTTTCACTCCTCCTCGTGACCAACTCTCGTCCCACGTGCGACGCTATCCGCAGCTCGGCACGGTCGCTCGACGGAGACTTTTCCCGCGAACGCGAAATCGCCGTCACGACCACCGGCCGCGCGCGTCTCATCCACGCGAGCGCCGGGACCACCGGGCCGGCGCGCCGAGTGAGCTGGAGGAAGAAACCCGTGGGAGCCAAAGAGGAGTGGCAGGTGAGCTGCCGCGACATCGCTTCGCGCCGACGGGACTTGACGGTGTTCGTCAGCCAGGGGCACATCGTGATCAACGTGCCACCGGGCGAAGCCGCTGTTCTGACACCGCTGGAGGTGGGCCGTCTGCGCGCCGCGTTGCGGGAAGCGGTGGTCGCCGCGTCCGACACGGAGCTGTGACCGCCGTCACAGCGTTACCTACTCGCAAGTAGGTAAGTGGTTAGAGTGGGCGGCATGCTGACCCGCGTGCTGCTGACCCTGGTCAAAGCCGGAGTGATCCGGCCGTTGGGCCCGCGCGGCCTCGCCGGCACCGTGCGCGGGTATCTGCAGTGGGACATCACGCTCGCGTGGGGTTACCAGACCGGCGCCGGACGACACCCGGACCGTGCCGCGATCGTCGACGACGACGGCGTGCTGACGTACGCGGAGGTGAACGAGCGCACCAGCAGGCTCGCGCACGCCTTCCGCGCCGGCGAGCGCATCGGGCTGCTGTGCCGCAACCACCGCGGTTTCATCGAGACGATGACCGCGTGCACGAAGATCGGCGCCGACGCCGTCCTGCTCAACACCGGCCTGAGCAAAGGGCAACTGGCCCAGGTCGCCCAGGACCAGAAGATCGACAGGATCGTCGCCGACCGCGAGTTCGCCGACGTGCTGCCCTCCGGAGTTCCCACGTACTTCAGCGACGAACTGGAGTCGCTGATCCTCAACGGTCCGACGACGCCGCTGCCCCGCCGCCCTCCGCGCGGCCGGCTGATCATCCTCACCTCCGGCACCACCGGCACGCCGAAGGGCGCCAAGCGACCGGAACCCGCGAGCCTCGCCCCCGCCGCCGCGCTGCTGTCCCGGATTCCGCTCAAGCACGGCGACGTCATCGCCATCACCTCGCCGCTCTTCCACGCCTGGGGCCTCGCCGCGTTCCAGCTCGGGCTCGTGCTCGGCGCCACGCTGGTGCTGCGCCGCAGGTTCGACCCCGTGCAGACGTTGAAGGACGCGGAGAAGTGCACGGCGATGTTCGTGGTTCCCGTGATGCTGCAACGCATGCTGGAGACCCCGCATCGGCCGAAGCTGCGGATCATCGCGTCGAGCGGGTCCGCTCTGCCGCCGCGGGTCGCCACCCGCACGCTCGAAGAGTTCGGCCCGGTGCTCTACAACCTCTACGGCTCGACGGAGGTGAGCTGGGCGAGCATCGCGACGCCGGAAGAGATGCTCAGGGAGCCCGGTACTGCCGGGCGACCGCCGCTGGGCACCCGACTGGCCATTGTGGACGATCAGGGCAATCCGGTGGCACCCGGCGAGACCGGGCGGATCTTCGTGGGCAACGAGATGCTGTTCGACGGCTACACCAACGGCACCAGCAAGGAGTCGTTGAACGGCCTGATGTCCACCGGCGATCTCGGCTACGTCAAGGACGGACTGCTGTTCGTGGCCGGTCGCGACGACGAGATGATCGTGTCCGGCGGCGAGAACGTGTACCCGCGCGAGGTCGAGGACCTGCTCTCGAACCTCGATGGCGTCACGGAGGTCGCCGTGCTCGGCGTGCCGGACGACGAGTTCGGGCAGCGGCTCGCGGCGTTCGTGGTGGGCGACGAAAGCCTGACAGCCGACCACGTACGTGAACACGTGAAGGCGAACCTGGCGCGGTTTTCCGTTCCGCGAGATGTTTTCTTCGTCAACGAGTTGCCGCGCAACGCGGCCGGGAAAGTGTTGAAACGTCAGTTGCGCGAACAGGTCTAGAGTCGAGCCCCGAAGGGGGCTTGATCCATGACGGTTCCCGGCAGGACCGCCGACCCGCGGTCCAACGCCGTGCACAACCTGCGCGAGGCACGCATCGCACTGGACGAGGGCAGGCCAGGCGAGGCGCTGGAGTACGCCGAGAAAGCGGTTGCCGCGTTCGCGTGGCTCGACGACGTCGAGGGCGTCGCGGAGGGCGTGCTGGCGCAGTCGGTGGCGCTCGGCAAGCGCGGGCTGTGGCCCAGCGCGCTCGACACGATCGACAGGGTGCAGGAGATCGCGGCCGCGAACCGCCACATCGGACTGCAGGCGCGGTGCAGCTTTTCCCGTGCCGTGGTGGAACTGCGGCTCGACTCGCGGGAGCGGAGCTTCAACTCGTTCGCCCGCGCGCTGGGGCTCGCGGAGCTCACCGGCGACAGCGAGCTGATCGGTTCCGTGCTGTTCGAGCAGGCGCGGGTGATGCGCATGCAGTACCACGAGCACTGCATGATCCGCACCCAGGAGAGCCGCTGCAGCCTCGACGGTGAACCGTGCGTGCGCAAGCTGCGGCGCGCGGAAGCGTTGTGCGCGCAGGTGCGCGACCGGTGGAAGCAGGTCGGCGACCCGGTGCGGATGGCGATGGTGAACGTCCTGCTGACACACGTGCGCATCGATCTGGGTGAACTTGACCGCGCGCATCGCAGCTGGCAGCGCGCTGACCAGTTGCTTGCCGGAAGGAACCGCCCGGTGGCGCGGGCGGAGGCGTTGATGGCGCGAGCCAGGCTGAGCGGGGCGCGCAAGCGGTACCCGGACCAGATCAGCCAGCTCACCCAGGCCGCCGAGCTCGCGATGAGCTGTCTCGCGCGCGAAGTCGCGGTGCACGCCCACCAGCAGCTGAGCGAGGCGTACGAACGATCCGGGGACCTGGAACGGGCGTTGCGGCACGCGCGGCTGCAGCTCGAGCAGTACCGCCTGTGGGAGCTGCAGGAAGGCAGGGATCTGCTGCGGATGCGCGAGCACGACCTGTCGTCCCGGCTCGTGGAACAGTTGGCGCACAGGCGTTTCGAGCCCAAGCGGGAGGACGCCGTGGTGCGCGTCCCGCACACCGGCGAGCTGCACGAGCCGGGGACCGCGGAGCACACGAACACCCGGATCGCCCGCGCGCTGCGGGCAGGGCTCACCAAGCGCGGCATCGAGGTGCTGCGGCTCGTGGCGGCCGGCGCGAGCACGGCGATGATCGCCGAGTCGCTCGGCCTGTCGCCCAAGACCGTGCAGAACCACCTCCAGCGGATCTACACGACGCTTGACGTCAACGGCCGTTCCGGCGCCGTCGTGTGGTGGATGAGCCTGGCCTCTCACGAGTCATCCATTGTCAAGTAATTGACAATTCGTCCGACCAGACCGGGTTCCCATCCCCCGTTCGGCCGCTTGCCGCTGACGAGGTGGTCGCGAATCTTGGGTGATTTACCCACCCCGGCGCGGTGGAATTGGGTGATGTGACGGGTAACTGGTCTGTGTCATGCTCCGTTAACAAGGTGTCCAGTTAACGAGCGAGGGGCGGTCATGACCGGGCAACGTCGCCTGCGGTCAGTGCTTGCGGAGAGCGATCCGCGCCACGTCGCGCCACAGGAGCGGATCGACACCTTCGGGGTTGATGTGCTCCAGCAGCGCGGCCAGGGCCGTGCGCGCACCCGTGCTGCCGTCCGGGTCGACCTCGTCCGCCGCCCGCACCAGCAACAGGTGGCACCGCAGCTGCTGCTCCGCGTCGAGCTCGCCGGTCGCGATGGCCTGCTCCGCGAGCTCCCGCGCCCGGTCGACCTCGCCGTCGCGCAACGCCAGTTCCGCGCGCAACGCCCTGGCGTGCGCCAGCAGGCCGTCCTGCCGGCGCATCGCCGCGACCGTCGTCTCCACCTTGTCCAGCAACGCCACCACCTCGTCGAGGTTCGCACCGGGCGTGCGCAACGCGATGGACGCGCCGGCGAGGCGGACGCGGCAGCGGTACTCGGGATCGCCGTCGAAGTCGTCGAGCATGGCGACGGCCTCGCGGATGCAGTGCGCGGCTTCGGTTCTGTCGCCCAAACGGTCAGCGACCTTGGCGCGCGCCCACCACGTGGAGATGGCGAGCCGGTCGCGGCCGAGTTCGGACAGCCGCGCGGAAAGCTGGTCCACGACCTGTTCGGCGTCGGCCAGACGTCCCGCGGCGGTCAGCTCGGCGCACAACGAGATGAGCGCGCGCGTGTTGACGCGACGCACCCGTTCGCCGTCACCGCTGGCCAGCTCAACGGCCTCGGTCGCCGCTTTCACGGATTCGGCCGTCCGGCCGAGGCGCCGCAACGAGGATGCGCGCAGGATCTCCACCAACGCGTCCACCGCCGGACCGGGAGACCAGGACTTGCGCAGCTTCGCCGCCGCCAGCAGCAGACCCTCGTGGTCGCGTTGCCTGGCCAGCATCACCAGGCGCGTCCACCGCACGCACCAGCCGAACATCTCCTCGTCCGACCGCTTTCCCAGCGTCTCCAGCAGGTCGACGGCCATCACCAGGTCGCCGTCGTGGTAGGCGAGCAGTGCCTCGCACCACGCCAGCGCCTCGTCCTGCATCGCGGTGCGGTCCTCGTCGACCATCAGCTCGGACGGGTCGACGCCGAGCACCTCGGCGAGCCTGCGCACGACGGCGGGCGACGGCACCCGTTCACCGGATTCCAGCCGGGACACGTAACTCATGGACACGCCGGGGCACGCGAGGTCCTTTTGCGACAAACCGCGTTGCAGCCGGACCGCCCGCAACCGCGCGCCGAACCTCGTCAACGACTTCCTGCCCTCATCCACGGCCGCCACCTATCGGAACGGAGCACCTCAATGAAGTTGAACACTATCGCTCGAACCATCGCAGCAGTGATCCTCAGTTTGGGCGCTGTGGTGATCGCGAGCGGCACGGCCGCCGCGAGCGGGCCCCAGATGAGCCCGCCGCCGTTCACCCCGCCGTACGTGGCGCCCTGCGGTCGCTGACGCTCTCGACCGGTCGGGGTGGTCTTGCCTCCCTCGCAAGCAAGACCACCCCACCACCGGAACGCCGATTGACGCACCTGGCGACATCACCGGTGCGGAGTGAGGCACCCTTGTGGGGTGACTCTGCAACTGCGCACGCCTCGTCACCAGGTGAGTCCCAAGTCGGTCCTGCTGTGGACGATGCAGGCCGCCGTGTTCTGGCTGGTGCTCTTCATCCCGCAGCTCATCGTGTTCCTGCTGGTGAGCTCGCCGCCCACGTGGGAGCTGGCGCTCATGGTCGCCACGCTGGTCGTCGGCCTCGTGCACACCGCGGTCGAGCCGAGCTGGCGCTACCGCGTGCACCGCTGGGAGACGACGCCGGACGCGGTGTACACCCTCTCCGGCTGGCTCAACCAGGAGTGGCGGGTCGCACCCGTGTCGCGCATCCAGACGATCGACACGAAACGCGGGCCGTTCCAGCAGTTGCTCGGCCTCGCGACGGTCACGGTGACGACCGCGTCGGCCGCCGGTCCCGTGGAGATCGAGGGCCTGGACCACGAGGTGGCGCAGCAGCTCGTGGTGGAGCTGACGAACACCACGCAGGCCACTCCGGGTGATGCCACGTGAGCACTCCCCCGGAAATGCCCACCGAAGTGCCGTCCGGGCTGCCCGCAGCACCGGAGTTCACCGAGCCGCTGGCGGAGTGGCACCGCCTGCACGTGCGCATGCTGGTCGTGCGGCCGCTCAACGAGGGCATCGCGATGCTGGTGCCGATCCTCGTCCTGCTGTTCACCGGCAACGGCGAGAAGTGGCGGCTCTTCGCGAGCGGCGTCACCGTCGCGGTGATCCTCGCGTTCAGCTACTTCATCTGGCGCACCACGAAGTACCGCATCACCGACGACCAGGTGGAGCTGCACACGGGGCTGCTGACCCGCAAGCAGCTCGCCGTGCCGCGCGATCGCATCAGGACTGTCGACCTCACGTCCAAGCCCGGCCACCGCGTCTTCGGGCTGTCGGCGGTGCGGATCGGCACCGGGCAGCAGGACACTCCCGGTACCGACGGCCTCACCCTCGACGCCGTGACGCAGGAGGAGGCCGAACGCCTGCGGGTGTTGTTGCTGCAGAAGGCGGTCACGCACAAGGCAGGCGCGCCGGGGACCGCCTCCCCCGGCGAGCCGCACGCGGAAGTGGCGGTGCCCGAGTCGGAGGTCATCTCGCAGCTCGACCTGAAGTGGCTGAAGTTCGCGCCGCTGTCGCTGTCCGGTCTGGTCGCGATCGGTGCCGTGTTCGGCGTGCTGTCGAACTACGCCGACGACCTCGGCCTGCACCCGGTGCAGGACCTCTGGGAGTGGCTCTTCGAGCACCCGAGCTTCACGCTGCTCGGCGCGTTCGTCATCGCGCTGGTCGTGCTCGGGCTCGTGCTGTCGGTGCCGCTCTACATCCTCCAGTTCTGGAACTACCGGCTGACCCGCGAGCCGGACGGCACGCTGCGCGTGCAGCGCGGCCTGCTCACCACCCGCTCGGTCTCGGTGGAGGAACAGCGCCTGCGCGGTGTCGACATCCAGGAACCGCTGCTGGTCCGCGCGGGCAGAGGCGCGAAAGCCGTTGCGGTGACGACGGGTCTGGGTTCGAAGGGCGAGAGCAACCTGCTGCTGCCGCCCGCACCGCTGTCCGTGGCGCACCAGGTCTCCCGTGACGTCCTGAAGGTCGAGGACGACCCGACGACGCGCAAACTGCGCAAGCACCCGTTCGCCGCGTTGCGCCGCAGCCTGATCCGGCACGTGGTGCCGTGGGTGGTGATCACGGTGGGCCTCGCGATCTGGGCGCCGTCGTGGGCGTGGCCGATCCCGGTGGCGATCATCCCGTTCGCCGCACTGGTCGGCTGGGACAACTACCGCTCGCTGGGCCACGCGCTGGACGACCGCTATCTCGTCACCCGCAACAACTCTCTCGTCCGCAGCACCGTGGCGTTGCAGCGCACCGGCATCATCGGCTGGCGCATCCGGCGCTCGTTCTTCCAGCGCCGCAGCGGGTTGATGACGATCGGCGCGACCACCGCGGCGGGCGCGGGCGTCTACCACGTGACGGACGTCGGCGAGTCCGACGGCCTGGCGCTGGCCGACGCCGCCGTGCCGGACCTGCTCCGGCCGTTCCTGATCGACACGTCCACTGTGGAGGGTCAGGCGGAGCGGAACGTCTGACGGTAGGCCGACGGCGACACCCCGATCGACGCGGCGAGCTGTTGCCGCAACGCCGCGCCCGTCCCGAAGCCCGCGTGCCTGGCGACCAGGTCGATCGGCAGGTCGGTGGACTCGAGCAGGTGCCGGGCGCGGTCGACGCGTTGCTGGGTGAGCCACTGGCCTGGCGACATGCCGGTCTCGGCGCGGAACCGCCGCGTGAACGTCCGCACGCTCATCCTCGCCCGCTCGGCCAGCGCGGCCAGCTCCAGCGGCTCGTCCAGCCGGTCCAGGGCCCACGCGCGGGCGGGTGCCGTGGACGAGTCGGGGTCGTCCGGCACCGGCCGGTCCACGAACTGCGACTGGCCGCCCTGCCGCCACGCAGGCACGACGCAGTAGCGCGCGACCCGGTTCGCGACCTCGCTGCCGTGGTCGGACCTGATCACGTGCAGGCAGAGGTCTATCCCGGCCGCGACACCCGCCGAGGTGAGCACGTCGCCGTCGTCGACGAACAGCACGTCGGGGTTGAGCCTGACCTTCGGGTACAGCGCGCGAAACTCGTCGGTGGTCCCCCAGTGGGTCGTCGCGGGACGCCCGTCCAGCAGACCGGCCGCGGCCAGCACGAACGCGCCGGTGCAGATCGACATGATCCGTTCCGCGCGGGTGGTGGTGAGCGCCTCGTGCACCGCGGGCTCCAGCTTTCCCGCCGTCCGCGCGGGCAGGTAACGGGTGCCGGGCACGAGCACGGTGTCCGCGTCGCGGATCACCTCCAGGCCGTGGTCGGGCGTGATCGAGTAGCCGCCGCTCGTCGCGATCGGGCGGCGATCCGGCGAGCAGACCAGCACCTCGTAGCGGTCGGACAGGAAGCCGAACATGTGCGTCGAGGTGCCGAGGTCGAAGGCGACCGACACCTCGAGGGCGAGCACCGCGATCCGATGGGCCATGGCCTGATTCTTTCACATGTTGGCCATCAGGCCACTGGTCGCCGGGTCGGCGATCACCGAACCTTGTCGTCGTGAGACTCCATTGGGCCTGGGTTGTCGCAGGTGTGTCCTTCATCGCCTTGGTGGGTGCCGCGTCGTTCCGCGCGGCACCCGGTGCGTTGATCGAGCCGTTGCGGGCGGAGTTCGGCTGGACGACCGGCACGATCTCGCTCGCCATCTCGATCAACATCCTGCTGTTCGGGTTGACCGCGCCGTTCGCGGCGGCGCTGATGGACCGGTTCGGCGTGCGGGTCGTGGTGAGCTGCGCGTTGACCATGGTCGCGATCGGCAGCGGGCTGACGGTGTTCATGACCGCGTCCTGGCAGCTGATCCTGCTCTGGGGTGTCGTGGTCGGGCTGGGGACCGGGTCGATGGCGCTGGCGTTCGTCGCGACGATCACCGGCCGGTGGTTCGTGCGGCACCGCGGCCTGGTCACGGGCGTGCTGACGGCGGGTGGCGCGGCCGGGCAGCTCGTCTTCCTGCCGCTGGTGGCGTGGCTGTCGTCGGCCTACGGCTGGCGGTCCGCGTCGCTGATGATCTGCATCGCCGCGCTGGCCGTGGTGCCGCTGACGGCATTCTTCCTGCGCGAGTACCCGCGTGATGTCGGGCTGCTGCCGCTGGGCGCTGCCGAAGACACTCCCCCGCCGCCGTCCGGTGGCGCGGCCCGGCGGGCCCTCTCCGCGCTGGGTTCGGCTGCGCGCACCCGGCCGTTCTGGTTGCTGGCCGGCGGTTTCGCGATCTGCGGTGCCTCGACGAACGGTCTGGTGGGCACGCACTTCATCCCCGCCGCGCACGACCACGGCATGCCGACGACCACCGCAGCCGGACTGCTGGCTCTGGTCGGCATCTTCGACATCGTGGGCACGATCGCGTCCGGCTGGCTGACCGACCGCGTGGACTCACGGCTGCTGCTGGCGGCGTACTACGCGTTGCGCGGCCTGTCGTTGATGCTGCTGCCGCAGCTGTTCGGCGAGTCGGCGCACCCGTCGATGCTGGTGTTCATCATCTTCTACGGCCTGGACTGGGTCGCGACCGTGCCGCCGACGGTGGCGTTGTGCCGCCAGCACTTCGGCGTGTCCGGTCCGGTCGTGTTCGGCTGGGTGTTCGCGTCGCACCAGGTGGGTGCGGCTCTGGCGGCGTCCGCGGCCGGGCTCACCCGCGACCACCTGGGCAGCTACGACCTGGCCTGGTACGTCGCGGGTGCGCTCTGCATCGGCGCGGCGGTGCTGTCAGCGTCGCTTGCGCGAAGTGCCGAAGATGCCCCGCGTGATCTCGCGCGCCAGGGCGCTGCCGGCTGACCGCAGGAACGACTTCACGGCGCTGTTGCCGAGCACCTTCTCGACGAGCCCCGGTTCCTCCTTCTGAGGTTTGGGAGGTTCCGGGGCTTGTTCCTGTTGGGGTGGAGCGACTTTCTGCATCAGCTGCTCGTAGGCCGACTCGCGGTCGACGGTCTCGGCGTACTTGCCGTGCAGATCGGATCCCTGCGCGGCCTGCTTGATCGCGTCGGTGCCAATGGTGTCCATCAACGAACGCGGCGCCCTGAGCCTCGTCCACGCGACCGGCGTCGGGGCGCCCTTCTCGCTCAGCACGGTGATGATCGCCTCGCCGATGCCGAGCGAGGTGAGCGCTTTCTCCAGGTCGTAGTGCGGCGTGTTCGGGTACGTCTTCACCGTGCGCGCCAACGCTTTCTGGTCGTCCGGCGTGAACGCGCGCAAGGCGTGCTGGACACGCGCGCCGAGCTGCGACAGCACCTCGTTCGGGATGTCGGTCGGCAGCTGCGTGCAGAAGAAGACACCGATTCCCTTGGACCGGATGAGCTTCACGGTCTGGGTGATCTGGTCGAGGAACGCCTTCGACGCGTTGGCGAACAGCAAATGCGCCTCGTCGAAGAAGAAGACGAGCTTCGGCTTCTCGACGTCGCCCTCCTCCGGCAGCGTCTCGAACAGCTCGGCCAGCAACCACATGAGGAACGTCGAGAACAACGCCGGGTTGCCCTGCAGCTCGGCCAGTTCCAGCAGGCTGACGACACCCCTGCCGTCGCGTTGCCGCATCAGGTCGGCCGGATCCAGCTCCGGCTCGCCGAAGAACCGGTCACCGCCCTGCGCCTCCAGGTTCACCAGGGCCCGCAGGATCACCCCGGCCGTGGAGCTCGACACACCGCCGATGCCCTTCAGGTCCTCCTTGCCCTCGTCGCTCGTGAGGTGCTGGATGACGCTGCGCAGGTCCTTGGTGTCGAGCAGCGGCAGGCCCTTCGAGTCGGCCCAGTGGAAGATCAGGCCGAGCGTCGATTCCTGGGTGTCGTTCAGGCCGAGCACCTTCGACAGCAGGATCGGCCCGAAGCTCGTGACCGTCGCCCGCAACGGCACCCCGACGCCGCCCGTGCCGATCGACAGGAACTGGACCGGGTACGCCTGCGGCTGCCAGTCGTCGCCGGTGTCCTTGGCGCGGGTGTCCGTCCGGTCGTTGCGCTCGCCTTCGCGCGACAGACCGGACAAGTCGCCCTTCACGTCGGCCATCAGCACCGGCACGCCGTTGGCCGAGAGCTGTTCGGCGAGCAGCTGGAGGGTCTTCGTCTTGCCCGTTCCCGTTGCACCCGCGACAAGTCCGTGGCGGTTGACCATGGACAACGGGATGCGGACGTGTGCCGTCGACTCCACCTGTCCGTCGACCAGCACCGCGCCGAGTTCGATGGCCGCGCTCTCGGAGGCGTACCCAGCAGCGATCTCAGCTTGAGCCGTCATGCACGAGGAGCGTAACCAGGTTGCTGCACGCCGCCACTCGAAGTTGACGCGTTGCGCAGTAATGTTCGGGGCGTGATGGATCGTCTGGTGTGGATCGACTGCGAGATGACCGGACTCGACTTGGGCAAGGACGCTCTGATCGAGATCGCGGCACTGGTCACGGACGCCGAGCTGAACGTGCTCGGCGACGGCGTGGACATAGTGATCCACGCGGATGACGAAGTGCTCGCCTCGATGCCGGACGTCGTCATGGAGATGCACGCCAAGTCGGGCCTGACCGAGGAGGTCCGCGCCTCCACGGTGTCGTTGGAGGAGGCCGAGGCGGCCGTCCTCGCCTACATCAAGGAATGGGTCCCCGACCCGCGCACGGCACCGCTGGCCGGCAACTCGATCGCCACGGACCGCGGCTTCATCGCCCGCGACATGCCCGCGCTCGACGCGCACCTGCACTACCGCATGGTCGACGTGTCGTCGATCAAGGAGCTGTGCCGGCGCTGGTACCCGCGGATCTACTACGCGCAGCCGGGCAAGGGGCTCGCGCACCGGGCGCTCGCCGACATCGTCGAGTCGATCCGGGAGCTCGCGTACTACCGGCGCACGGCGTTCGTGCCGCAGCCGGGGCCGACGACCGAGCAGGCCCAGGCCGTGGCCGCTGAGCTGCTGAAAAACGCGGACTGACCCCTGATTTTTATCTTGGTGGATGCCGTTGCTATGCTTTCCTCGCCGGTCACGGACCGGTGATGGTGGGTGTAGCTCAGCTGGCAGAGCACTGGGTTGTGATCCCAGGTGTCGCGGGTTCAAGTCCCGTCACTCACCCTTTGTCGAAAGGCCTCCGCACAACGCGGGGGCCTTTCTTCACGTTTCGGGAGAGTTCATGACCACGCTCGTCGCCAAGGATCTCGCCGCAGGTCACGGTGACCGCGTCCTGTTCTCCGGGCTCGATCTCGTGGTCGCTCCCGGCGACGTGATCGGGCTCGTCGGCGTGAACGGCGCGGGCAAGTCGACGCTGCTGCGGACGCTGGCCGGGCTCATTCCGGCCGAGCAGGGCCGGGTGTCGCTCAACCCGCCATCCGCGAACGTCGGGCACCTGCCGCAGGAGCCGGAGCGTCGTGAGGGCGAGACCGTGCGCGAGTTCCTGGCTCGCAGGACTGGTGTTGCCGCAGCTCAGGCCGACCTGGACCGCGCCACCGAGGCGTTGACCGCCGGGAACGACGAGGGCTACTCGGACGCGCTCGACCGGTGGCTCGCGCTGGGCGGCGCCGACCTGGAGGAACGGTCGCTGGAGGTCATCGCGGACCTCGGCCTGACCGTGGGGCTGGACGCGTTGATGACCTCGCTGTCCGGCGGCCAGGCGGCGCGGGCCGGCATGGCGTCGTTGCTGCTCAGCCGCTACGACATCTTCCTGCTGGACGAGCCGACCAACGACCTGGACCTCGACGGCCTGGAGCGGTTGGAGAAGTTCGTCACAGGGCTGCGCGCGGGCACGGTGCTGGTGTCGCACGACCGCGAGTTCCTGGCCCGCACGGTGACGAGCGTGCTGGAGCTCGATCTGCACCAGAACGCCGTGCGCCTCTACGGCGGCGGCTACGAGTCGTACCTCGAAGAGCGCGCACGTGCCCGTCAGCACGCCCGTGACGACTACGAGGAGTTCGCGGACACCAAGGCCGCGTTGGAGGCCCGTGCGCGCATGCAGCGCGCGTGGATGGAGAAGGGCGTGAAGAACGCCCGGCGCAAGGCGGGCGACAACGACAAGAACGCCCGCAAGTTCCGTGCCGACGCCACCGAGAAGCAGGCCTCGAAGGCCCGCCAGACCGATCGCATGATCGAACGGCTGGAGGTTGTCGAGGAGCCCCGCAAGGAGTGGGAGCTGCGGATGGAGATCGCCGCGGCCCCGCGTTCCGGTGCCGTCGTGGCGTCTCTGCGTGCGGCCGTGGTGTCTCGCGGGTCGTTCACGCTGGGCCCGGTCGACCTGCAGATCGACTGGGCGGACCGGGTCGCGATCACCGGGGCGAACGGCGCGGGCAAGTCGACGTTGCTGGCGGCGCTGCTCGGACGGGTGGAGCTGGCCTCCGGTTACGCCACGCTCGGCTCCGGTGTCGTGGTGGGCGAGGTGGACCAGGCTCGCGGGCTGTTCCTGGGCGACCTGCCGCTGGTGGACGCGTTCCAGGAGGCCGTGCCGGAGATGACGCCCGCCGACGTGCGGACGTTGCTCGCGAAGTTTGGGCTGAAGGCGGCGCACGTGCTGCGTCCGGCGGCGTCGTTGTCGCCGGGCGAGCGGACGCGGGCCGCGCTGGCGTTGCTGCAGGGCCGCGGGGTGAACCTGCTGGTGCTCGACGAACCGACGAACCACCTCGACCTGGCCGCGATCGAGCAGCTGGAGTCGGCGCTGGAGAACTACCCCGGCACGTTGCTGCTCGTCACGCACGACCGGCGGATGCTCGAGGCGGTGCGGGTGAACCGTCACCTGACCGTCGCGGACGGCCAGGTGACGGTGTCCTGAGCTACTTCAGGTCGATGCGGTAGATCTGGGTCGTGCTGTTGTTGGGGATGGAGTCCTTGTCCCCGTTGGACGTCGTGAGCCAGAGGTCACCTCGGGGCGTCTTCTCGACCGTCCTCAAGCGACCGTAGGAGCCCTCGAAGAAGATCTCCGGCTGACCGCCGATCGGGATCCGGTAGAGCCGCTGACCGCGCAACGCCGCCAGGTACAGCACGTCGTCCACAATGGTCAGTCCGCTCGGGGAAGCCTGCGAGACGGGCCAGGTGTGCTTGGGCGCGATGAACTCGCCGCACTGGCCGGACGTGCCCTCGCAGGCCGGCCAGCCGTAGTTGCCGCCCGGCCTGATCAGGTTGATCTCGTCCATGACCGAGTTGCCGAACTCGGCCTCCCAGAGCCTGCCGCGCGAATCGAACGCGAGACCCTGCACGTTGCGGTGGCCGTAGCTGTAGACGTACTTGCCGGGGAACGGGTTGTCGCGCGGCACGCTGCCGTCGGGGTTGACCCGCAACACCTTGCCGCCCAACGAGTTCAGGTCCTGCGCGTTCGCCGCGACCTGGCCGTCGCCGGTCGCGATGTAGAGCTTGCCGTCCGGGCCGAACCGCAGCCGGCCGCCGTTGTGGAACTTGTTGCGCGGGGCGCCGGTCAGCAGGACCTGATGCGCGTCGAGCTTGCCGTCGACCAGCTTGAACCTGACGAGCCGGTTGTCGGTGGGGCTGGTGTGGTAGGCGTAGAGCCAGCCGTCCTTGTGCTCCAAACCGAGCAGGCCGCCCTCGCCGTCGGTGCTGACGACGTTCGGGACGCGTCCGGCGACCGTCTTCTCGCCGTTGGGCGCGATGCGGATGATGTCGCCGGTGTCGCGCTGGGCGTAGAACGCGGTGCCGTCCCTGAGGAACTCCAGGCCCCACGGCACATCCGTGTCGTCGGTGATCTTGGTGACCTCACCGACGGCGTCGTGCCCCTTGCGGGTGGCCGTCTTGATCGGCGCGGTGAACGGCGAGCTCTTGCCGGCGGTGTCGACGGCCTTGACCACGAACTCGTACGCGGTGTCCTGCTTGAGGCCCGCGATCGTGGTCTGCAGGCCGGTGGTCGTGCCGACCTGGACGCCGCCCGAGAAGACCGCGTAGCTCGCCACTGCGACGTCGTCGCTCGAAGCTCCCCAGGCGAGCGAGACGCTGTTGGCGGTGGCCTTGGTGGCGATCGCGGTGGACGGCGTGGTCGGCGGTCCGGTGTCGACGACGGCGGGCGGCGTGGTGACCGTGACCGAGTTGCTCGCCTGCGAGATGTTGCCGGCGGCGTCCTTCGCGTTGACGTAGAAGGAGTACGTGGTGTTCGGGGTGAGCCGGGTGATGTTGTTGGAGAGCCCGTCGACGGTCTTCACGTACTGACCGGACTGGTAGATCTCGTAGTTCGCGACGGCCACGTTGTCACTCGCCGCGCCCCACTGCAGGTTCACCGAAGTGGGCGTGAAGGCCTTGACCGACAACGTTCCCGGGGCGCTCGGCGGTGTGGTGTCGACGACGCCAGGAGTGCCGTGGACCTCGAATTCCCTGAGCTCGTAGGCGTGGAAGCACGGTGTGGTGAGGGAAACCCGGATCCAGCGGCCGAAGCCGGTGAACTCGATGTTGTCGTCGCCGCCGTCACCGTTGTCCGTGCTGTGCACGTCGCGCCAGTACACGCCTTCCGGCGACGTCTGGACCGCGTACTTCCTGGCGCACAGGGCGCCCCAGCGGAGCACGACCCGGTTGATCGTGGACATCGAGCCGAGGTCGATGGCGATCCACTGCCGGCCACCGCCCTCGCTGCGCCACGTGGTCCTGCGGTCGAGGTCCGTGGCCTTCGTGGCGACGTGACGGGCGTTGCTCTCGCTCGACGCCGTCGCCGGTCCGGCGAGCGAGAGCAGCACGTCGTCTGCCTGTGCTGGTGGTGCCGCCACCGCCGTGAGCGCCAGTGCGGTGATGACCGCGAGCAGTCTTCGGGCCACGGTGCCTCCCAGATGGGTCGGGTGGCGGTGGCGGCGTCAGCCTTTCACAAACGTTTGCAGAGGGCTAGCGGTTGCCCTGAACCCACTGCGTCCACGGGACCTGCCAGTCGCCGAAACCGTCCCACGCCTCCAGGGGCGGGCCACCGGAGTTGGTGACGATGACGACATCGCCCTGCTTGCTGTTGTCGATCACCCACTTGGCGTTCTCCGGCGAGAGGTTGAGGCAGCCGTGGCTGACGTTGCGCCGGCCCTGGTCACCGATGGACCACGGCGCGCTGTGGAAGAAGATGCCGCTGTTGGACATCCGGTACGCCCAGTCGACCGGCGTCTTGTAGCCGCCGTTCTCCAGCGCCAGGCCGTACGTGGTGGAGTCCATGATCATGTGGTCGTGCTTCTCCATCAGCACGTACGTGCCGACCGGAGTGGTGTTCGCCGCGTTGCCCATCGACGTCGGCATCGTGCGGATGACCTGGCCGTTCTTCTTGACGGTGACCTGGTGCGTCTGCCCGTCCGCCTCGTAGATCATCTCGTCGCCGACCGTGGTCGTGATCACGCGGTCTTCCTGGCCGTAGATGCCGTCGCCGACGGTCTTGCCGTAGACCTTGATGTGCATGGTGATCTTGGTGCCCGGCTTCCAGAACTTCTCAGGACGCCAGTGCACCTCCTTCTTGTTGAACCAGTAGAAGGCGCCCTCGACCTTGGGCTCGGTGGTGATCTCCAGCATCTTCTCGGCCGCGACCTTGTCGGCCACCGGCTCGTCGAAGTAGAAGGCGAGCGGCTGCCCCACCCCGATCGTGGTGCCGTCCATCGGGTTCGTCGACACGTAGGTCAACGTCCGCGGCTTCACCGTGGTGAAGGTCGACTCCTTGGTCTGCGGCTTGCCGTCCTCACCGGTCGCCGTGGCGCTCAGCTTGTAGGTCTTGCCGTACCCGAGCGGCTCGGTGTTGGTCCACTGCGTCGACTCGGGGTTCATCTTCCCCTCGACGAACTTGCCCTCGGGGTTCGTCAGCTTGACCTCGGTCAGCTTCCCGTCCGCCGCCGTGGCGATGACCGGCAGCCCCGGCGCCACGTCCACCGCGCCGTTGTTCAACGCCAACGTCAAGGTGACGGGCTTCGGCGGCGGCGGAGCACTCGACGACGTGCTCGCAGCCCCGCTGGCCCCCTCACTGCCCCCTGAACAGCCTGCGATCAGGATCACAGCGACTCCCGCCATGACCACCCCACGACCGCGCCTGCCCCACATCCCCATCGACGCACTTCCGATCTGCTTGTCGCCCGCTCCCGAGACTGCCTGCACGAAGTCGTATTGGCGTCCCCCGACTAGGTGACGACATGGGGTGCCCGAAAGTTGCGCGAGTGGCCGGATCGTTACGAGCCGGATGACCCCCCGGAAGGCCCTGACCAGCCGATTGGGATCCGATCGAGGCCCTGTGCTAACGTTCTCCACGTCGGAACGGCAAGTGTCCGGCACACAAACAAGCGCCGCTAGCTCAGTTGGTTAGAGCAGCTGACTCTTAATCAGCGGGTCCGGGGTTCGAGTCCCTGGCGGCGTACTTCACAAATGGTTGGCTCATGCTCATTGAGAGCATGAGCCTTCCTTTGTTTCGTTGTGTTTTTTGGGGGCCGAGCCCCCAAACCCCACGCCGGGGGCAAGCCCCCGGACCCCCAGCGGGTGTCGCCGCGGAGTGATGAACCCGGGCGATGGCCTTCGTCGTAGGTCGAATGGGTGGCGAGGTAGGTCGTGTGGGATGGCGATGCTGTCGTCGGCGCGGACAAATCCCGGGCTGATGGAGGCCGGATGGTTGAGGTTTGTCTGAGCGGGCATCCGGAGGCAGACGTCGCACCTGAGATTCGGGTGTCGGGGAAGGACCACATGGGCACCGACGACAAGCTCGACGCCAAGGCCGACGAGCTCAAGGGCAAGGTCAAGGAAGGCGTCGGCGACGCGACCGACGACAAGGGCTTGGAAACCGAGGGCAAGGTCGACCAGGCGAAGGGTCACCTGAGTGAGTCGGCCGAGAAGGTCAAGGACGCCTTCAAGAAGGACTGAACGGCTCACTGCTCTCCCCAGGAGCGCGCACCTCGGCGGTGCGCGCTCCTGGCTGTGTGCGGTCCCGCGAACGGTCCATCACGGCTGCGAGCGGTTACAGTGAGGTGCAGGGCCGTTCATCGGCCCGTCCGCTCGCTTCGTCACCTCCGCGGTCTGAGTGCCCGCCCGCCTTGGCTCCGCAGCGACCTGAGGAAGATGGAGACCGCATGGCAGTGACCGCGCCCATCGGTGATGATCGGGTCGTGCGCGGCGGGAACGCCACCTCCGAGGGCACGTACCTGCTGGCAGGCGCCCTCGAGCGTTATGTGGGGAAGGTCGCCGAGGCTCTCGGTGTGCCGCGCGACGGCATCAGCTTCGAGGTCACCGACACCGCGACGGCCTACATCGCACTCGGCTGCCGTGCCGTGGCCCACCCCGATCGTGACGTCATGCTCGTCTGGAGCGCGACGCAGGGCTGGACCGTGTCGATCGAGACCGATCCCGCCGAGCCTCGGATCGTGCTCGCCCGCTCGGCCGGGGACATCGTGCAGGCGCCTGAGGCGGTGGTGCGCCTGGTGGCAGAGTCCATGGGACGGCTCGGTGCCCGGGAGACCGCGGTGGCTGGCCCGCCGCTGATGGGGTGGTCGGACCTCGCCGAGTGCATGGAACGTTACGCGCCCTGAAGTCGTGGACGCCGTTCCGGTCGGGCAGGCCGGTTCACGTCGCACTCGGCGAAACCTGAACCGGTCCCCTTCCGGGGACCTCGCCGCCGAACTGCCCGCGGTGCCGTCAGTTCGGCTGGGCGAGATACCGCGGGTGAGCTACAACGTTCACCGGGTTCTGGTCGGAGCCGCCGCACACCGTGAACGTCGTCGCGGGCGACCGGCGCCACCTCACCCTGCTCCCCGTTCCGCCGCAGTGAAACCAGTTGGTCCATTGTGGACATGGCTGATGCCGGCAGGGCATAAGAGCGCAGGCTCAAGGTGGTGGAGGACGTGCTGACCGGACGAACCCGCCACGGCGTTCGCCGGGGTGAGAAGAGTGTGCTCTCAGCGCTCTGCGGAAGCCCGCGGGGCCGGCACCGGCTCCTGGAACAGGTTCGTCCAGGACGGCTGTTCGGGACCGGGCGAACTGGATGCCGCCACCGGGTCGTGCGTCTCGGGATGGCTGAACAGGTCGTTGACAGGGTGCAGGGTCATTGGATGCTTTCCGTTCGTGGACAAGGTCGTCGCGAGTGATGCGGAACCTGAGTGTCTGCACGGCGCGTGGGTGACCGGGGGTGCGGAACGCATCGACCCCAACCTCGACAGTACACCTCTTCGTGATGCGTGTTGACCGCCCGCAGTCGGGTACACGTCCTGTAGGCCCGTGCATGCACCGAGACCTTGGAGCGACTTGTGACAGCCACTTCCAACGGGCATCGCGGGTTGATCTTGAACGTGGACCTGAGCAGCGATGCGACCCCACCGCTCGGCGATCTGCGGCGCTCTGTGCGGCAAGCACTGTCCCATCTGGACACCGACTGCGTGGAGGACGCCGAGTTGCTCGTCACAGAACTCGTCAGCAACGCCTACGACCACGGCAAGCCACCCATCCGCCTCCGGTTGTGCCAGCTGCCGAACTCGTCGCTGCACATCGACGTCGAGGACGGCGACCGGACGCATCTCCCTCGACTGCGGGTTTCGGGGCCGAACGCGGAACGCGGCCGCGGCTTGGTTCTGGTGGATCAGCTGTCCCGCGAGTGGGGATTCAACGTGACCGCGAGGACCAAGGTCGTGTGGGCGGAGATGGACTGCCGCGCATGGAGGCCAGGCGGCCGCGGCTGACCCGGTCGAGCCGTGCCAGTGCCGGGCCTGTGCGGACGAGGTGGCCGGGCTGCGGGAGACCGCGGCCCTGCTCGGCGGCGCCGTCGACCACGCGTGTCCGGCGTACCTGCGGCCGCGGGTGCTGGAGGCGGTCCGGTTCGTGAAGACTCCGGGAACCGCCCGAAAAGCGCGATTCCCGGAGTCGCGGTACTGCTGACCTGGAGATGTCAGGCGGGCAGCAGGACCGAGTCGATCAGGTAGACGGTGGCGTTCGCGGTGTGCACACCACCGCAGATCACGTTGGCGTCGTTGACCTTCAGCGCGTTGCCGGAGCCGGTCACCTTGACCGTGCCGGTCTGCACGGTCTTCTGCTCACCGGCGATCTTGTCCGGGGAGATCTGGCCGGGGACGACGTGGTAGGTGAGGATCTTGGTCAGCAACGCGTCGTCGGTCTTGAGCTTCTCGATCGTCGCGGCGTCGATCTTCGCGAACGCCGAGTCGACCGGCGCGAAGACCGTGAACTCGCCGCCGTTGAGCGTCGAGACCAGGTTCACCTTCGGGTTGAGCTTGCCGGACACCGCGCTGACCAGCGTCGTGAGCAGCGGGTTGTTGCTCGCAGCCACGGCGACCGGGTCGGCGGCCATGCCCGACACGGAGCCGGCACCGGACGGGACCTGCTTCGCGTAGTCGGCGCAGCCGGGGCCGACGAGGTCGCGGGCCGGGTCGGCCATCGCGGAGGAGGACGGCGCCGTCGAGGTGGTGGTGGAGGCCGGCGCGGTGCCGGAGCTGCTGCCGGCCATGTCGCCCGAGCCACATGCCGCGCCGAACAGGGCGAGCGAGGCGGCGCCGATGGCGAGGACGGTGTTGCGGACGGTCTGGTTCATGACTGGACATCTCCAAGGAGTTGTGTGGGTTGCTGCCCGTGATTCGCCGCCCCGCGGAGAACGGATGGGTGCGGTTATCGAGCCGTTACCGACAGCCCTCAGTCCACATTGAACTATCCACAGTGGATGGTTCAGGCCACCGGGATCGCGAGCACCGGAGTCGTGGTCGGGGCAGGTGAGCCACCGCTCGGTTCGACGGTCACCGCGAACGCCCGCGCGTCGCCGAGCCCATCGGTGACCACGGGTTCGTTGCGCAGCAACCCCGCCGGGCGAGGTCCGCCGGAGCCGACCACCCACAGCTGGTAGTCGCGGCCGGAGGGCAGCGACGGCAACCCGTTCGCGAGGAACACCGCCTTGCCGCGGCTCGGCGACACCACCACGGTTCCGCTGCCACCCGTGGATCCCGGCTCGCTCAGCAGCTTCGCGTCGGGAGCGCTCAGCAGCTCCGACACCTGGCTGTAGCCGGCCGCGGACTGCCGCAACGCCTCCAGCTCACGGCGGTCCTGCGCACCCTGAACGCCGACGACCAGCGCCACCAGCACGCTGGCGGCCGCGGCGAGCAGGCTCGTCCTGACCAGCCACCGGTTCCGCGTCGGCGGCACGGCCGCCGGAGCCGCCGGAGCAGGTGTCTCCGGCAGCAGCTGGCGGGTGACCGCCGCGGCCATCAACACCTTTGCCCGCAGGTGCGCGGGCGGCGCGATCTGGGTCACCGTGCCCAGAGTCGCCGCGGTGGCCTGCAGTTCGGCGACTTCCTGGGCGCAGGGCGGGCAGTGCGGCAGATGTGCTTCGAACTCAGCGCGTTCGGGGCCGGACACGGCGTTCAGCGCGTAGACGCCGATCAGCGTGTGCGGGTCTGGCGTCGTGGTCACACCGTCACCCCCAGGCAGTCGCGCAGCCTGATCAGGCCATCGCGCATCCGGGTCTTCACCGTGCCCAGCGGAACACCCAGCAGGCTCGCCACCTCCGGATAGCTGTGGCCCTGGTAATAGGCCAGCTGCACGGACTCGCGCTGCAGGTCGGTCAAGAAGGCCAGGCAGCGCCGGACCTTGCGCTGTTCGAGGCGTTCGGTGACCTGCTCGACGACCTGGTCGAACGGCCGGGTGGCGTCCATCATCGCGACTCGCTGGTCGCGGTTGGCCGCCGCCTGCGCGGACCGCACCCGGTCGACCGCGCGCCGGTGCGTCATGGTCAGGATCCAGGTCATGGCCTTGCCGCGCTCGGGGTCGAACCGGCTCGCGGTCCGCCAGATCTCCAGCATGACCTCCTGGAAGACCTCCTCCGACTGCGCCTGGTCCCGCAGCACGCGGCGCACCAGCCCGAACACCCCGCCCGAGACGAGGTCGTACAGCTGCCCGAACGCGTCCTCGTCACCACGCGCCACCCGCAGCAGCAGTTCCTCGGCGCCTGCCGGGTGCCCGAGATCCTCGGGACCGAGCGGGGCGACCGGTTGCACATGATCTCGTTTCCGCACAGCGCTCCCCTTCGTCACCTGTCCGACTGGAGTTCGCGGCGGAGGCCCTGTTCGGATCGAATCGAAAGTCGCGCTGGACACCTTCTACGCGACCGAGGTGAAAACCATCGAGTGCCAACCGGTGGCGCCGTCCGGGATGGGGGCCGCGCGCTCGTTGGTCTGGGTACGTCCCTTGCGGTCCGTGGCACGGCATTCCACCGTGTGGTTGCCCGGCTGCAGATCCAGCTCGATCCTCCACATCCGCCACGTGTCGACGTTGACCTCCCTGCTCAGCGCCGCCTGCTGCCACGGCCCGCCGTCGACGCGGACCTCCACGCGGTCGATGCCGGTGTGCTGCGCCCAGGCGACGCCCGCGGCGACGAACCTGCCGGCGGGCACCCTCTCGAAGGACTTCGGCCGATCGATCCTGGACATGACCTTGACCGGGGCCTTCTTCGCCCAGCCGCGCTGCGCCCAGTACGGGTCGAACGCGTCGAAGGTGGTGAGTTCGGCGTCCACCAGCCACTTCGTCGCGGAGACGTAGCCGTAGAGCCCCGGCACGACCATGCGGACCGGGAAGCCGCGTTCGAGCGGCAACGGCTCACCGTTCATCCCGACGGCCAGCAGCGCGTTCGAGCCGGGCGCCATGATCTCCGCGACCGGGGTGCCGCACGTCCAGCCGTCCACGCTGCGGGTCGCGAGCTGGTCGGCGCCAGGCCGCACGCCGGCCTCCCGCAACAGGCCGGACAGGGAGACACCGATGAAGTTCGACGTGGAGATGTACGGGCCGCCGACCTCGTTGGACACGCACACCAGCGTGATGGTCTTCTCCACCAACGGGCGCCGCAGCAGGTCGTCGTAGGTCAGCACCATCTCGTTGTCCACCATGCCGTGCACCCGCAACCGCCAGTCCTCCGCCCGCAGGCGCGGCACGCTGAGCGCGGTGTCGACCCGGTAGAACTTCTCGTTCGGCGTCAGGAAGCTCGGCGTGCCCTCGCGGGAGAAGTCCGCGTCGAACGGGATCTCCGGCGCCTTCTCGCCCGGCCGCAGCGCGATGCCCCGCCGGGACGCCTCGACGTCCACCCGTCCGGCCAGCAGCTGCCCGCCCACCGCCGCGACACCGGCACCCGCCGCGATCGCCGCGGTCGACAGCAGGAACCTCCGCCTGCCAGGGGCCACGGCGGGTTCCCGCGACCACAACCAGCGGAACGCCGCGACCCCGGCCACGAGACTCGCCAGCGGGGCGACGACCGCCCAGCCCGTGGTCGTCGGTCTGGCCAGCACCGCGGCGATGCCGAGCAGGCCGAGCACCGCGGCGAGCGCCGTGCCCGGCCAGGGGCTGCGGCGCGACACCAGTCCCGCCACCGCGCCGAGCACCGCGAGCACGACCGCCATGCCGCCGAGCAGCACCAGCTTGTCGTTCTCGCCGAACGCGCGGATCGCGAAGTCCTTGACCGGGTGCGGTGTCAGGTCGATCGCGGTGTTGCCGACCGCGAGGAACGGCGACGCCAGCGGACTCACGAGCCCCGCGACGAGATGCCCCGCCGCCAGCGCCGCGGCCACCGACACCAGGCCGAGGAGCATGCTTCGTGTTGGCTTCACACCCGAGGTTCGGAACGGACCGCGCACCGGATTGCCCGGAGGAGGGGTTCCAGATGCTCAGCTGGTCGACTGTCGCCTACGGCGCCGCCCTGTCGGCGGTTCTAGCCGCGGTCCCCGTGGCGCTGCTGGTACCGCGCCGCCGCATCGGCGTCATCCTGATCGCGGGCCTCGCCGCCGGGCTCGGGCCCGCCGCATGGAACGCGATCCTCAACACCGTGCACGCACCGGGTTTCTTCACCGATGCGCCGATCGCGGTGTTCCCCGTCAGCTGGCAGGACACCGGCAGCGGCGTGTTCGCCGTCGCCACTGCCGCCCTGCTGCTCGGCCTGGGCCCGTAAGGCACCGACTCGAGCCGGCGGGTCGCCGTCGTCGCGCTGCTCGCCGGGATCGCCGCGTTGGGGTCGACGTCTACCTGTACTGAACCGACCGCGTCACCGCCCTTCCCGGTGCAGATCGGGCGCGACGGTGTCGGTCAGCCGCGGGTCCGGCTCGCCGCCCGCCATCGAGAGCGCCCCGGCGACGACGCGGCCGAGCTTGAGCAGGTCGGCGGGGTTCTTCTTGTCCAGCCCGGCGAGGAGTTGCTTGAGGATGGTGAGCTGATCGAAGTAGATGCGTTCGGTGACGAGGTTCTCGTTGTCGTCGAAGAGGAAGTACGCAGTCATGCGCGTGCGGTGCTTCGAGCCGGTGGGCGGGATCTTGCCGAGCGGGCCGTTGTGGGTGCCCGTCAACCAGAACTCGACGATCACGGCGTCGTGCGCGTGCCGTAGCGCGATGATCTCGTGGTTCTGGTCGGGGAACGCCACGCGCGTGTCGTGGTAGTACTCGCGGACCTCGCTGTCACCGTCGTGGACGGTCATCTGCGCGATGAGCTCGTAGTGCGGGTGCGGGAACGTCGAGAGCGTGGCGTCCCAGTCCTGACGAACCTCGTCGTGGAAGTGGTCGAGGACGAGCTTCTCGCGTGCGCGCAGGACTTCCTCGGGCGGCAGGGTGAAGCGGGACATGGCAGGTGCTCCTGGGTCGTTCGCGGGTGATGTGGCGGCGCAGTTTATCCACAATGTGGGTTTAAAGACGGCCACGCTATACCCACACCGTGGATTTCAACAAGGGGCTGGGGCACGATGAACGCCATGAGCACCAGCACCGCGCGCCGGGGACGTCCGCCCAAGGGCGAGAGCCAGCTCTCCCGTGCGGCGATCGTGCAAGCCACCCTGCGCGTCATCCACACCGAGGGCGTCAGCGCGGTCAGCATGCGCGCGGTCGGACGAGTCCTCGGCGTCGACGCCAAGAGCCTCTACAACCACGTCGACGGCAAGGACGGCCTCCTCGACGCGGTCGCCGAGCACATCCTGGCAACCATCGCCCTCCCGGAACACACCGGCGAGGTGAGGACCGACCTGCGGGCGATCGCGCACGCCTTCCGCGAGCGGGCGCTGACCCACCCCGAGGCGGCCTCGCTGGTGCTCACCCGGCAGCTGGCCTCTTTCGAGGCACTGGCCCCGATCGAGGCGGTCCTGACCGTCCTGTGCGGCGCGGGCTGCCCCGCAGACGAGGCCGTCCACCTCCTCAGGGCACTCGTCGCCACGCTCATCGGCTCCCTGCTGCGGGAGGTCAACGCCGGTCCGACCTACGGCACCACCGACGTGGAGGGAATCGCGCGGCGCCGGGCGGTCCTGGAGAACAGCGGCCTGCCCGCGATCGCCGATGCCGCACCGCACCTCGCCCGGTTCGACGCCGCCGCCGAGTACGAGTTCGCGGTCGATCTCGCACTCGACGCGCTGGCCGCACGGCTCGGCCGGAGCCGTCCACAGCGCTGACCGGTCCGTAGTATCGCGGCCCGTGGACGAACCAGCGCCGGAGAACAGCCGCCCGACGGGCGTCTCCCGGCGCACCGCGATCCTGTCCGGTGCCCTGGTCACGTCGCTGGTGGTCGTCGGACTGCTCGCGCAGCGGCGTTCGCACGAACCTCAGAGCGGCGGCAGGAACCTGCCTGCCGTGCTGGCGCCCGCTCCCACGGACGAGCCGGTGGAGGTCGTGTGCTGCGCGGGCTGGGACGCCGCCTCCCGTGCGCCGGTGTCGCCGATGTCCGAGCCGGTGGCACGTGCCCAGGACGCGGCCGGTGGCCAGTACGCGCTGGTCCTGTTCGTCGGCGGAGTGGCGCGGGCGGTCGTGGAGGTGTGCTGGTCGGCCCGCCACGCCGAGGTGTGGTTCGTCGACGACACCGGTCGCCGGTACCGCGGTGTCGCGTACCGACGCTGGCCGGACGGGCGGCTGCGGCTGTTCGAGGTCCGCGGGTGGCGCTACGCGGAGAAGGACACACCGGAGTTCCACGGCGACCGGCCGACGGTGCGGGCCCGTGTCCACCGGGACGCGGCAGCGGCGATCAAGAACGTCTCGGTCACCACCGAGCTGCCCGACGGCGGCAGCATGCAGACCTGGGCCGGCTGGAACGATTGGCCGGAGCCGACGCGGCCCCCGGAGGACGTCGCCGCGCCGTCGGTGGACGGCTGGCCGGTGCTCGCGGGCATGACCGGCCCCGTGACCGTCCGTTCAGGACCCGGCGAAGTCCCCGCCGCGTTCCCGTGGCGGCCGCCGCACCCGTTGCGTCCGCGCCACGTCACCGAAATGACCACCGAGGGGGCGCGGTTCCGCACGCGGAACGGTGACGTCCTCACCGTGCGGCGGACACCCGCGGGCAAGATCCGGCTGCCCGGCGGCAGGCTGGTCGTCGCGGACCCCGGCTGGCTCGACGCCTCGTCGACGCCGCTGGCCGCGGCGGTCCCGCCCGGTGAGTACCCGCTGGACGTCTTCCAGGTGACGGAGGACAGGACGACCTGGACGGCCGCGTGCCGGGTGAGCGTCACGTACGCGCCGGTCGCGTCGTGGGAGCTGGCGCTGCGGGAGGGCGACGTCGAACTGGAACTGGGTGACGGCGAGTTCTACGGCAATCCGGTGGACACCGCCACTGTCGCGCTGGTCGACCAGACCGGCGCGACGGCGTTCTCGCACACGGACATCGACGCCGCCATGGCAGGCGAAGCCGTGTACCGCACGCTTTCCTCCGGCAACACCGACCTGATCATCGTGCCGGGCTGGAGCGACGGTGCGTGCCTCGTGTGGCTCGGCCGCGCCGCGGACGGCTCCGTCAGCCGGTTCGTCGTCGACCTCCAGGTGCCCCCGCTGGCCACCTCGGAACCCGCCTGAGTCGCCTGCTGCCGCCGCGGCTCAGGCGCGAGTGAACCCGTGGCTGCGCTCCACCTTCGCCACGTGCAGCGTGTAGCTCTGGTACCACTCGGCCCGGCCGCGTTGCTGCGCCGCGCGGTGCTCCTCGTTGGACCGCCATTGGGTGAGGGCGTCGGCGTCGCGGAAGTACCCGACGGTGATGCCCAGCCCGCCGGGAGTCTGGGCGTGGTCGATCCCCAGGTAGCCGGGGATGTCCTTGACCAGGTCTTCCATCCGTGCGTTGGTCTCGCGGTAGCCGTCCTGCTCCTGGGTCCGCACCGTGGTGAAAACAGCCACGTAGTAGGGAGGTTCGAAGGCCTCTACAGGCGCCACAGAGTCGCTCACGGCGTCACCGTAGGACGAGATGTGCCCGGCGATCCAACGACTTTCCCCGAGGTCAGCCGACGGCGACGGTGAACGCCGCGGTGTGCAGCTTGCCGCGGTGGAAGAACTCCAGGAACAGGCGGTACTCGCCGCGTTCGGCGAACACGGCGCGGAACGTCAGCTCGCCGTTGATCAGCGGTGCCCCGGCCGGTTCCACGGGGTGCAGGTGCGTCGCGGACAACAGCATCGTGTGGAACCCGGTCATGTGGCCGTTGGCGCCGAGGTGGGATTCGAGCTTCTCGACCGGTGTGCCGTCCGGGGTGCGGATCGCCAGGCGCAGCGCACGTTCGCTCAGCAACGGCAGCGTGGCGGCCTCGTCGACGCGGGTCACCGTGTAGCCGGTGGCGGTGACGGTCCGCGCGTCCGGCGCGGGCACGGGTACCAGCGAGGTGTCGCCGGGAACGCTGAACGGGACGCCGAGCACCACGGGGTGGCGGGGATCCTTGGTGTCCAACGGGATGAACTCCGCGAACATGCGGTAGGCGCCCCCGTCGGGGAGGTCGACCGAGGTGTGCCAGGTGTCGCCGTCGAGCGTCGGGTGCACGTGCCGGAAGACGTTCATGTCGTCGCGGACGACGAAGAAGTGCATCTGCTTGGTCTGGTTGTCCAGGAGCGAGGTCACCGGTTTGCCGTCGGCGGCGAGGATGCGGAACGCGATCGGGATCGCCGATCCGCGGCCCTCCGGCATGACGACGCGCTGGAAGCGGTAGCCACTCTCCACTTCGGACATACCGTCGCTGTGGCTCGCCGGCACGACGGCGCCGGGATCCAGATAGGACGGTACGGGCGGGACCGGCCTCCCCGATCCAGCCCGCATCGGCCTGCGGCGGGATGGTGTAGCCCAGGTGCTGCAGGCTGTAGAGGACGTTCATGGCGCAGTGCTTCATGCCGTCCTCGTTGCTCATGATCAGGCACCCGCCGACGCGGCCGCAGTACGCGTACTGACCGGCGTCGTTGAGCAGGTGCGAGCACGCGTAGAGCCATGACCCGTTCGTAGATCTCCGGCCAGGTGTCGGTCACCCAGCCGTGCTCTCTCATGTCCGGCCAGACGCCGATCGCTATGTCGTGGTCGATCGCCCGCACCACCTCGACCTGGCCGCCCTGCTTCTCCATGATCGCCCTGCTGACGTCGACAGGCCCCGGTGTTGCTGCGGCCGGGGGAACGCTTGAGCGTGCAGTTGATGAACATCGCTCGGAGATCGCTGTAGTCGGTCATGGCGAGTCAGTTCCCGCAGGATCCGCCCGCGTTACACGACCAGGTCGAAGCCCGCGTCCGGTGACGCATCCACGTTTCGCGGTCCTCTCCGAAGCTGCACACGACCGGCAGGCCGAAGCCGATCGTCACTCCTTCGTGGACCTGGATTGTCTAGGCTGAGCCCCGAAACCGAGGAGTGCTCATGAAGCTGTACGCAGTCGCCGCCGCCGTCGACTCGGTCATGGCGACCTTGAACGGCACCAAGAACGTGCGCAAGGTCACGAAAGCCGCCCTGATGCCCACCCTGGCCGCGACCAGCCCGCCCCGCGACCCCGGCATGGCGGTCGGCCTGGCCGGATCCTGGGCAGGCGACGTGGCACTGCTCGGCGACTCGGACCGCGCCTTCCGCACCGGCCTGTTCAGCTTCCTCGTGGCCCACGTCGGCTACACGGCGGCGCTGGCCAGACGCTCACGGCCGGGCTCACGCAGGGCGGTCCTGCCGATAGTCGCGGCGTCGGCGACCGGAGCGGCGGTGTTCTCCCGCGCCGCGGGCCCGATGGGACGACCGGTGGCCCTGTACGCGCTGACGCTCGGGACGATGGTCGCCGCCGCGTCCACCGCGCGCGGGCCGGGCGCGCGACGGGTTTTCGGCGGTGCGGCGCTGTTCGCGGTGTCGGACGCGCTACTCGGGGCGGGTCGGTTCGTCCTCAAGGGACAGGCCGCGCGGGCTGCCGCGGCCGGGGTGATGCCCACCTACGCGGCCGCTCAGTGGCTGATCCACACCGGGTTCGCACGGGAGGGCGCCCCCGCCTGAAAACCCCTTGGACCCCCTGTGCTAACGTTCTTCGTGTCGGAAACAGCAAGGCTCCGGCATACGAACAAGCGCCGCTAGCTCAGTTGGTTAGAGCAGCTGACTCTTAATCAGCGGGTCCGGGGTTCGAGTCCCTGGCGGCGTACTCCAGAGAAGCAGGTAGAGATTCGGCTCTACCTGCTTCTTTGCATTTTCCGTACTCATCGTCATTCTCCGTTTCATCATTGTGGATCATGGTCTGCGAGCCCGAGACGCGGATGATCTTCGATCGCCGGACGGTCTGGCTCACTCGGTACGAGATGACCTTGCGCGGCACCAGACGGCCAATGCCCTCCGCTGTGGCCTGTGCAACCTGGGGCAGCACACCGGTATAGGTGTCCGCGGTGATGGTGATCGAGGTGTGCCGGAGCAAGCTGGACCCGACCTTGATGTCCGCGCCGGACGCAAGCGCTAGGGTCGCCGCGCCGTGCCGCAAGTCGTGCAGGCGGATCGGGGGCAGGCCTGCCTCCGCGACGAGGGCGTTGAACAGGTCGGTCACATCCGCCGGGTGCGGCGGCGAGCCGTCGGGCTGGGTGAACCTCAGACCGAGGTCGACCCACGCGTCTCCGGCCGCGTGACGTTCCCGCTGTTGACGCGAGCGGTGGGCGCCCAGTTCGAGAACTGTCCTGCGGTCGAGCGTGATGATCGCCACGCTGCTGTCGGTCTTCGGGGTGTCGAACTCGGTTTCCCACCCGATCTGCAGCAACTGGAACCGGATGGCGAGTGCCCCGGTGTCATCGTCGAGATCAGTCCAGTGCTGACCGAGGGCCTCGCCCCGGCGCAGCGCGGAGTGCGCGAGCAGGTGGAAGTACGCGTACAGGCGGTGGTGAGCAACGAAGTCGAGGAACGTGCCGGTCTGCTCCGGTGTCCAGACCATCACCTTGCCGGGGATCTCCCCGGTTTCCAGCCAGCGCGCGACCCGTGCTTCGGTCCATACGAGCGGCTTGGGCCGCACCTCAGGTGGCAGCTCCACCTTCACCGCGGGGTTGAGGGGATCAGGCCATCGATGTGGACCGCGTCGTTGAGTGCCTTGCGAGCCGTGGCCATGATCCGGTGCATCGAGGCGATGCCGACCGGACGCCGGTACCTCACCAACGCCCGTTGTTCGGGGTCACGGCTGTTGCGCATCTCTTCGATCCGGTCGTTGAACTCCTCGATCCGCTCGAACATGAGCTTGAAGTCGCCGCGTTCCAACTCGTCGAGCCAGATGTCGCCGAGGCAGGGCACGAGGTAGAGCCGGATGTGCGACTCATAGCTGCGGCGGGTGTTGCGTGACAGCCCCTTGCGGCCAGGCAACCAACCCAGCAGATAGGCGCCGAACTTGACCCGGTCGCGCAGGCCGCCCTTGGGCCGAACCCGTGCGCGGACCGTGTCCACATCCGGGATCGGTTGCTTGGTCCGGATCGCCTCCGCGATGAGGTCACCGATCCGCGTGAGGGACTTGGTGTCGCCCTGCTTGGGGATCGCGAGCAGGCTCAGGATGAGGTCCAGCTCCTTCTGAGCTGCGGCCTCGGTCTCGAACGAGATGCGGCGTCGCGGCCTGCGTTCGCCGTCGTCGTCCTCGGGAAGCTCGATGCTGTAGGCCCACGGACCGTGGTCACTTCTGGCCAGCTTCGGGCACGACTTGCCCAGTTCCCTTCTGGTGCGCGGGTCGCGACAGGAGCAGCGCTTATAGGTGGAGCCGAGCGGCACACCCTTCGCTGCTTCAGTCTTCTTCGATCGCATGACCATGATGCTCGCGCCGCGATGCGGGCCCGGGCGAGCCCGAGAAATGGGTGAACTTGGCCCGAGACATAGGAATCCGTTCGTGTCGAGTGTGGACCGTCAGTGACGAGTCCGACGCTTGTCCTGGAACTTGGTCACGATCGGCTGCGATCGCGCACCCGGAGCCGGCGGCGTCGGCACCGACTCGAGACCGAGTTCCCGGCGCAGGTCCGCGGTCGGAACCCGGTAGGCGGATCCGACTCGCACAACGCGGCAAGGGAACTCACCTCTGCGCGCGAGCATGTACGCCGTCGTACGTCCGAGTCCGAAAGCGCGACCCGCGACCACGATGTCGACAACGGCGGGCAGCCCCATGACTTCGGCGACGGTCAGCGGCTTGGCTGCCACGGCGTCTCTCCTTCCTGCTCTGCGAAGCGGGCGATCGCGAGGTCGTGGAACGCAGGGTTGAGGTCGATGCCGATGTAGCGGTGGCCGAGCGCCCGCGCTGCCACTCCGGTAGTCGCGGTACCGCTGAAGGGATCGAGTACGACGCCTCGGCGGGGGCAACCAAGTTCGATCGCCTTCGCTGCGATGTCTACCGGCCCCACTGCGTTGTGCGCGCCGCGGTAGGCCCGCACCGGAACACTCCACAGATCCGCTTCGCTGGTCGAGCTCAGGTAGTGGCGGTCGGACGCGGCGAACAGGAACACGGTTTCGTAGGAAGTGCTGAACCTGTCGCGGACCGATTCCGGCGCCGCGTTCGGCTTGTGCCAGACAACGGCGCTGCGCAGCAACCATCCGTCCTGGCGCATCGCGAAAGCCACTCGCCGCGGAAGTCCGATCAAGGACTTGCGTGGCATCCACGACTGCGGTCGACGGTGAGCGCCATGCCGCCGCTCGCGTACGCGGTCTTGTGCGGTTCGGGAGGACGAGCCGACCGCGACGTAGTTGCCCCACGAGCCGCCGTAGGAGTCGCCCAGGTTCACCCAGCACGTTCCGGTCGGCGTCAGGACGCGCTTGACCTCCGCGAAGACTCTGCGCAGCGACGCGGCGTAGTCCTCGACTGTGGGTTCCATCCCGTACTGACCGTCGGCCCCGTAGTCGCGCATGCCCCAGTACGGCGGAGACGTGACCACGCAGTCGACGCTGGCCGTGCCCACGGTGCGCAGCACCCGCAGGGCATCGCTCTTGAAGAGCGTGACGCCAGGAGCGTGATGGTGTACGAGCTCAGTCCAGCTGTTCATGCCACCCACCGCTGCCCCTCGTCAGATCGCTCAGAGCTGATGCCGATAAACCGACGCCCGCACTGCACTGCGGCGAACTCCACCGACGCGGCCTCGTGGAACGGATCGACGACCACGCCATCGCAAGGGCATCCGGCTGCGATGCAGCGGGATGCGACGTCGAACGGCAGCTCCGGTCGCGGTGACGAGTCCGCCGAGCTGAACCACACATCACCCGGATTCCGCGGTTGCGCTCGGCCTCCTCGCGATGCGACACGAACCGCGTCGAGGTCGAAGCTGTACTTGCGTTGCTTTGCGAACAGCAGCAACGTTTCGTAGCTGCTGCTAAGCGCTAAGGTCCGCCGGCTCATCTCGTCGGCGATGGACCAGACGATCGCATTACGCAGAACCCAACCGTTGCGCTGCAGCGCCAACGCGATGCGCCATGGGACACCCGCCAGCGAGGAACCGCAGCCACCTCGCGCGCCCGCGACAACGTCCCCCACGCTCAACCAGGCAGTGCCGTCATCCACCAGCACACGCTTGAGGTCATCGAAGACGTCGCGAACGTACGCAACCACTCGCCGCATCGCCAGCTGCTCGTCCGACAAGCGCGACACAGCGCAGTGAACCGACCGCTCTCCACGCTGAGACATGCCCCGCACAACGGCGCCAAGCCCGCTCACCGACGCGAGATCGGAACGTGCGCAGAGACGTCCGGAGAGGTGGTCACGCGGCACTGACATGACCACCACCTCCCGCTGCCACCTGCTTGGGCTGGGCTTGACGGAAGGTGCGCTCGTCGATGAGCGGCTCGTGCACCATCGGCGCTGAGATGACCCACTGCTCTACCGGCACGGGACGGCCCGCTGCTGTGCGAGCCCAGACCTGGCGCCCGGTGTACTTGATGTTGGTGACGATCCGCGCAACCGCCCTGGCCGTCCACCGACCGTTGGGTGTCGGGGGCGGGTACTGACGCAGGTCGCTGTTGAGTCGTTCGGCGATGACCTCGAACGGCAGACCGTCATCGGCTCGCCAGACGAAGATCTGCCTGACGACCGCGGCGGTGTGCCATTCGGGAACGAGGACCGCGCGCAGTTTGCTGTGACCGGTCAGCCCGATGACGCGGATCCTTAGCGCGCGATAGCCGTAGAGCGGCGGTCCGATCTGGTAGCCGGCGCGCACAAGGTCGACGATCGCCGCGCGGGCTCGTCGAGTCGTCTCGGCATGGTGTGCACTAAGCGCGGCCCACTGGATGCGGTCGCCACGACTGGTCGAGCTTTCCTCGACCCGAGGCTTCGTTCCGTTGACGTTGTTCCTCATCGTTGCCATCCCGATCGGAGTGATCGCAGCATTCCTCGCGATCGGCCAGCGCGACGGCATCACTATGGACCGATTGGTGCTGACAGCACTGCGGCAACGTGTGAGTCCGCGGTACCGGGTCACCGCACCAGAAGGTGTCCATCCGGCGCCGGAGTGGCTCACCCACCAAGTGAACATGAGCGGCAACGGCAATGCCAACACGCCTCACAGCTCAACAGCGGTGGTGTCGCCGGCCGCGTTGCGGCTGCCAGCCGAGGCGGTCACCGATACCGGCGTCATCGATCTCGGCAATGACGGCGTCGCGGTGGTCGCGGTGTGCTCCACGATCAACTTCGGGCTCCGCACGCCTGCGGAGCAGGAGGCTCTGGTAGCCAGTTTCGGGCGGTATCTGCATTCGCTCACCGCACCAGTGCAAGTGCTCATCCGCGCGGAACGGCTGGACCTGTCCGGGCAGGTCGCCGAGCTTCGCGAACAAGCCGGTGGCTTGCCATATCCGGCGCTGGAGCAGGCGGCGCGCGAGCACGCCGAGTACCTCGACCAACTCGGCCGCGCGACAGAACTGAACCGCCACGAGTTTGAGACCGGCTTCGGTTTCAGGCCAGCGCCGGTCGGCGTGGTGGATATTGAGAGTAATACGCGGCTTCGTACTCGGCCGGGGTCAGGTAGCCCAGTCGCGAGTGCAGTCGGGCGTTGTTGTACCGGCGGGCGTTGTTGTACCAGTCCGCGTTGTACCAGTCCGCCCATTCCATGAGCGCGAACTCGACCTCGGCGAGGGTCTTGAACGGGCCGTGCCGGTTGATGACCTCAGCCTTGAACAAGCCGATGATCGACTCCGCTAGAGCGTTGTCGTAGGCATCGCCCACCGAGCCCATAGAGGCCGAGAGTCCTTGCAGAGCAAGGGATTCGGTGAACTTGACCGACGTGTGCTGACTGCCCGCATCGGAGTGGTGGATCAGCCCGGGCTCGACCGGGTAGCCGTGGTGGTCACGGCGCCACACGGCCATGTTGAGTGCCTTGGACACCAGCGCGGGCCCTGGCGACGCAGGTAACGGGTCATCTTGCGGCGCCCGTACATCTCCTCCGGTGTGCCCCCGCAGGTCGCGCAGGGCGTTCTCCAGATAGGCGCCGGTGACATCGCACGCCGACGGTGGCCGGCGGCGGGCCTTGCGGTAGGCCCCTGGGCGCGATCTGGATTCCGTGCTCGGTAAGCACGTCGCAGATCGACTCGACGCCGTAGACCTGGCGGTACTCGTCGACGAAGCCGACGATCAGTGGCGCCGCGGGTCGAGTTCCCGCGCGAAAAAAGCCGAGGCCAGCTTGAGGATCTCGTTGGCCTGCTTGCGATCCCGGACTTCCTTCCGTAGCCGCAGCAACTCCTCGCGCTCGGCCGGCGGCAGTCCCTGCGGTGGCTGCGCAGCGGGCCGGGAGCCCTCCGCGAGGGCCTTCTTGATCCACCCCCGCAACGTCTCGTAGTGCACATCGACCATCAGGCCGATCGCCCTGGCCGCGGCATACGGAGACTCGAACTCATCGAGACGCTCAAGGGCCAGGCGCACGGCCTTCTCACGAACCTCGGGCGGGTAACGCTTCGACATGATGACGACCATCTTCCTCAAGAACGGAAGCGGTCTCAAATCCGTGACGGTTCACTCCGCACCCTCGGCATCTCACCGACACTCGGGCGCAACACCGCGCTCATGGACATGGCAGCCGAGATGCCCGCAGCCGTGATCGCGAGACTGCTCGGGATCAGCCTCGACCGAGCCACCCGCTGGACATACGACGCCGGCAACACTCGCCCCGGCTATGCCAGAGAGGTAGCCCGTCGTGACCAACTCCGCTGACGTTGTCGCCTGCCATCACCAGGAGTGGCATGACGTCCATCGCGCTGTTGCTGCAACCAGAGGCAAACCCGGGGCGCAGAGGAAGTTCGGTACTTCCGGGCACACATCCCCGGTAAAACAGACACGCCGCCCGCATGTGGGTGTACCGGCAGAACGCTGAATGTTACGTTCCGTTGCCGTGAGCAGCTTGCAGGAGAACTTTGCCGTCAATGCCACGGGTGTCACACTCACACCTGCGGCCGTCGAGAAAGTTAAGGCACTGCTATCCCAGGAGGGACGCAGTGACATGCGGCTCCGTATTGCCGTCCAGCCAGGTGGATGTGCCGGCCTCCGTTACCAACTGTTCTTCGACGACCGACTGTTCGACAGCGACCTCGTGACGAAGTACGGACCGCCGGACGACGCAGATTACGACAGTGGCCACGAGAGCGGAGCGGATAATTGAGCGAGACCGAAACCTCTGAGGCAGCCAGGGCAGACGTCGTCAGCTTCGAACTCGTCGTGGACCAGAAAAGCGCTCCCTACCTGCAAGGCGCAATCATCGACTTCGTCGACACCATCGAGAAGCAAGGCTTCGTCATAGACAACCCTAACGCTGGTGGTTCGTGCGCGTGCGGCGACTCATTCAACTGACGTGACCGACACACCCGATCTCGATATCCCGATCCTGTGGTTCTCCCTTGAAAACCAAGCAGACGCTCTCATCTGCACCGCGCACGGTCGCGTACCCAACGCAACTTTCCAATATCGCGCAGCCCGCGACGTGTTGGCGCTGTCATTTCTCATCAGCAATCAAACTCCCGACGATCCACTCGACCTTCGCTTGAAAACGATCAGCCCTCATCTGACGAACAGCTCGAAGTGGCTCGACTGGTGTTCGTCACATCTAGGCCAAACCTTATCGGGACTATCTGCAGCAGACTACGACCTCGCCTGCAACGCCTGGCGCTGGCTAACCGGCGACCGACTCCTCATCGACTCAGCTTCCCTTTGTCCTGCCGGGTTCACGGCAGCCAAAGGATGTCAGGTCGGGGTTGAACGAGCTTGGCAAGTCGTAAATTCAGTCATCACTCGCGACCAGTGACTCGGGCCCTGCCGGTGGCACGCCAGGGTCATCTCACTCAGCACGCAGCTGATCACGCGTCGCGGAAGCTCGCCGAGCAGTCAGTTCAAACTCGGACCGCGGTCCCAGCCGGTGCATAACACCGGCTGTTGAGCCATCCGGACCACGCACGCACCTACTCGCCGTATTGGTCATCAGCCGCCGCACGACGGCACAGCTACGAACTATTCCGCAGGATCTGACATCCGAGGTTGCCGGTAGCACGGCACCTACGCCTGGCCGGTCGTGCAGGCCAAGCACCGGGCGAATCTCACGTTCGTCCTTGACGACCTGGCGGGCAGGGAAAGCTCCATGCTCACCGAGCTAAGCGCGGCGAAGTTCCACGGAGCGTGGGTCCGGATTCACGACAGCGGTGACTTCTTCTCCGACCCCTACCTGCTGGCCTGGCTGCGGATCTGCCACGCTCGTCCGGGCGTGAACTTCTACGCCTATACCAAGGAAGTCGACAGGTTCCGCCGTCTTGTCGAGCCGAACCCGCCCGCGAACTTCCTGTGGGTCTCCTCCTATGGCGGAACGCAGGACGCGGCCCTGAATCCTGGCGTGGATCGGGTAGCCGACGTGTTTCCCGACGCGCAAGCGATCGCCAGCACCGGATGGGCGTCGCAGGAAGCCAGCGACCTGCTGGCAGTCCTCGGCCCGCGGCTTGCAGGCGTCCCAGCAAATCGGATTCCCGCTCACCTCAAACGGTTGGCTGGGCGCAGGTTCTCCGAGTGGCAGGCCGAAGTCGACGCAGAACGCACGGCTCGCCGGCACCTGCGCTTGGCAGTCGACAACACCCTGCCCGCCACCGAGCCTCGCACGCCCGATCACGTGCAAACACCGATCGAACAGCAGGAAGCAGCTTGACCCGACACGCCCTGCGCATGCCTCGATCCGTCACGACCGTTGGTGGGAGTTCCTGATGTCCTATCCGATCATCACCGCACCGCCGTCGTTGCTCCCGCTACGGTGAGCCGCGCTGCACGTGGCTGTTCTCCGTTCACCGGTCAGCGACTACCTGCGCGACCCACTCGCCGTGTTCCGGCATGCCCTGGCCTACCTGAGTGACCTCGCGACTGCTTGGGGACCGATGGTGGGGCCGAGCTTCGCGCTCGCCGTCGCGGCAGCCGCTATCGCCCGTCGGCAGCGGCGTCGCCGCTACCACGACAAACTGGCCTCTGACGCCCGACTGATCACGGTGTTGGCACCACAGACTGTCGACCCATCCGGCGCGCTCACGATGTGGTCGAACCTCGTCGGTCTGCTTCGACCAGGATGGTTGCGCCGGTTCAGCGGCCAGCCCCACCTCGGGTTCGAGCTGACGTTCACCGACGACGGTGTCCAGATCCGGCTCTGGGTACCTGGTCTCGTACCGCCCGGCATGGTCGAACGCGCGATCGAAGCCGCATGGCCCGGTGCACACACCCGCACGGCTCCAGCCAAGCCTCCGATCCCGCTCAGCACCGGTACCGCCCGCCAGGTCATAACGATCGGCGGCGAGCTCCGGCTAGCGCGTTCCGAAGCGCTGCCCATCCGCATCGAACACCCAGCCGACCCCCCATAGCTGTATCGCGCCGCTGACGGCGTAACCAGGCGTCATGGACAACGGTCCAGGTTTGCCCATCCGCGTAGACGATGCCATGGCTCAGCAACAGTTTCGATAGCTGTGCCGGACCCGCATCAGATCACCGTGGCAGTCCTCACGAGCCCGCGCCAGATCCCGCACGGCTTCTTGATCCACGCTGGGGCACCGCCACCTGCGTGACCTCGTCCAACCGCGGCAGCCGCGCCAGACGAACAGCGTCCTTGGCGTCGGTCTTGACCCGGTCATCCGACGGACGCTGCAACTTCGCGTCAATCCCCAGGGGCGCCGGGCCACCGCGTCCGCGCGGCGTTGGAACTGCACGACCGGGGATGGTCCGCCACCATCGACGTCTGCCGCGCATTCTGACAGACACCGAGCCCCAAGCCCCGGCGCCGCCGAGCCTGCCAACCGGGCAGCGCCTGGCAGGTTCGGCACATCGTCGGAGGCAGTTCATTGTGGAACAAGATCGTCACGAGCTCGCCGGCCCGGGCGGCCTCACCTTCAGCGGTGCGAGCGGCGACTCGCCTCGGTGGCAGGTGATTCCTCGATCCTTTTAGGACAGCAACTGTGCGGAACCGTCGAGGAATGGCTGGACGGAAGTTCCGGTGGGCGGAACGCTGAGATTGGCATCACAAGGGCTCGCGTCTACCTTTGTCCGCATGGTGTTCATGAAGGCGTTAGGAGAAGGCGATGAACATGCAGGACCTGCTGAGCCATGATGAGCTCGCGATCGACGACTACCCGACACTCTGCAGCATTCCGCCACGTGCGGAGCTGTTCGAGGAGGCTGACCGGTCGGACGCGGTCATCGTGCGTGGCACCGACTGACGTGCCGCCGCGGTGTCTCAGTTCTGGACAGCCGTCTGGATTTCCTACGAGTTCCGTGTCCCGGTCGAGATCCGGGCGGCAGCAACGTCTTCGTGGGAGCCCCGTCACGATTGCTGGCGATGATCCAGTTCGCCGCCCGGCACGGCCTCGTGGTGCTGCAGTTCGACCGCCTGCTGCTGATCGCCGAACAGGTCGGCCCGGCTTGCCGGTGGTACTTGAGCCGTCTGACGGGAGCGGAGGCGTTGGTCGGGAGCTTCGGCTCGTCCGAGACCGGGACGACCGCCTTGACCTGTGAACGCGGTCAGCTGCGCCTGCAGATGTGCATGGAGTACGGGCTGCAACGTGGCGGCTGTCGTCGCCGACATCGGCGGCGACGCACGCGGCGGTGTGCAACCGTCCAGCCCAGCCGTGGCATAGCGACGCGTCGCTTAGCAGCGCGAGTTGCTTAGGGTCAGTGAGACAGGCGGCTAGAGCACTCTCCGCGCCACGTTGCCGAGCAGGGTCGTGCGGCGCGATGGAGGCCAACTGCTAGGCGCGGGCGAGACCTGGGGTGCCGTAGCACCAGGAAGGCCGTTGTGGTCCGGACGCTCGCGTCGCGTTGGTGTGGTGTTCGGCGCGGGAGATCATGCCTGTCCACCATGCGCTGCGGCCGGTGCCGACACGCCAGTTGTCGAGCCAGTCGAGCAGGCAGCTGATCGTCTTGGTGTGTCTGGGCGCAGTGATGCCGCGGCGGCCAGCAGTGCGAGCGGGCCAGTGATGCCGTGGGGCGATACCGAGGGTGGCGTGTCCGCCGGGCCACTCGCTGCTGACACAGCCAAAGGGGCCGTCGCCGCTCCACCAGCCGGGCAGTTGCTCGCCGTCAGCAGTGATCGGCTCGGTGAGCCTCACGAGGTACGCCAGGACATCGCGCAGAAGTTCAGGCTGGGTGTTGCGGTGCAGAAGCACCACACCAAGTCCGGTGAGACCGCTGATCAAGTCGACCTCCCAGTTTGTGCAGGTAGATCGAGGACAGGATCGGGGAGGCCACCCCGCCCTGGGGAGCC
>NZ_BMRE01000016.1 GCF_014648475.1 Lentzea flava
ACCGAGTGGTCACAACCCTACCCATCAAGGTTGCACAAGGAATGGTGGCCTAATGAGCTCCGACGACCGACACAGGTCATCGTGTGCCAAAAGTGCTCAAGATCGCCCTGGGCGAGCTGTACGAGGCCACCTACGCGCTGGACATCCCGACGTGAAAGACCATCGTCATCACGATGGTGTGGTCCGGCACCCTGATCGGTGGCCTTGCTGCCCTGACGGTGAACGAGCGCAAGAACTCGACGCAGGCGTGCTACGAACGCATCTTGGACGCGACGATCACGCTCGTCGCCCTCATCGCCCTGTTCAACCTTTTGGCGACCGTGACCTCACGGGCGCTGGCGTTGAAGACGAAGTGAAGTGGATGAGCATGCGTTTCGCCACGGTCAGGCAAGGTGACACCCTCACCGGCGCACGCGTCGACGAGGACGGCCGGGTCGTCCTGGTCGACGCTGACAACGCGGTCGACGCGTTCCTGCGGTTGGACCAGCTGCGCGACATCGGCCAAGCCGACGCGGCCACCGTCCGTTACGCCTGCGTCTCCCCCGCCCCCGCGCACATCCTGTGCGTGGGGCTGAACTACCGAAGCCACATCGAGCAGCTGGGCCGACCGATCCCGCGGTACCCCACGTTGTTCGCGAAGTTCGCCTCGACCCTGACCGGCCCTCGCGACCGCATTGTGCTGCCTTCCGTCAGCGACCGCGTCGAGGGCGAGGTGGAACTCGCTGTGATCATCGGCAGACCGGTACACCGAGTCACGACCACCGAGGCCATGGCCGCCATCGCCGGGTACACCGTGTCCAATGACCTGTCGTTGCGCGACTGGCAGCACCGTACGAGCGAGGCCCTGCAGGGCAAGGTCTTCGACCGCTCCACTCCCCTGGGCCCGGTGCTGGTGACCCCCGACGAGGTGGACGATGCCCACGACCTGACGCTCTCCTTCACTGTCGATGGAGTGCCCTGGCAACACGGGTCGACCAGCGACCTGCTGTTCTCCCCCGCCGAACTGGTCGCCTACTGCAGCACTTTCCTCACGTTGCGTCCCGGCGACGTCATCCTCACCGGCACTCCGGGAACCACCGCCGACGCGGCCGGCCTCGTTCCAGGACAGACCATGGTCACCTCTATCGAGGGCATCGGCAGCGCCGTCAACGCCACAGCCGCGGACCCGTTTCCCGACACGCGCCCTGCAACGGATTCACCGACAGAGGAGGGAACTCCGCAAGCGGGGTGATCAGTCCGTTGCTCCTGAACGTCGCGCTGCATGGGCTGGAGGAAGCGGCCGGAGACCGTCAGGAACGCAGTGACACACGGCGAACCGGACGAGGCCACCGCGCTGGTGGGGTATGTCGACGACATGGTGGTGCTATGCCATTCCAGGCGGCAGGCCGAACAGGTCAAGGCGATGGTCGCTCTCTGGCTGGCGCCCAGAGGCTTGTCCTTCAACGGGGACAAGACGAGGATCATCCACCTCGATGACGGATTCGACTTTCTGTGATTCACCGCCCGCCAGCACGGCAAGCTGATCCTCAAACCCAGCAAGGCCGCAATCACACGAGTCATACAACGCCTCGCGCGGTAATCCGGGCCCTTGCGCGGCGCGAACGCGGGGATGGTCCTCACCACGATCAACCCGATCACGCGGGGCTGGCGAACTACTGCCGCGGAGTGGCATCCTCCAGGGGCTTCGCGACACTGGGCACCTACATGTGGCGGCTCAATTGCAAGTGGGCATGTCACCGCCATCCGACAAGCCAAAAGCCTGGGTCATCACCCAGGTCATCACCCGACACTTCGGCCGTTATCACAAGGTCAGGCAGGACCGCTGGAGTGTTCGGCGACCGCGACAGCGGCGCTTGTCTTCCCAAGCTCGCCTGGGCCAAGATCGTCCGGCACCGGTTGGTCCGCGGTGAGGCTCCCCGGACGAACCCGCTCACGCCGACTACTGGGTCGACCGGCGACGCAAGCGCACACCCCGCTCGATCGCAGCGTCCTTTCTGCTACTGAAGCAGAAAGGACGCTGCCCGACATGCGGGACATGCTCCTGCACCGCCTGCACGCTGAGGTTCCCGCGATGTCTCAGACATTGGTTGCCTGGCTCTGCGGGATGCGGCCGGCGAGCGGCTCTGGGTCAGCCTACGTAGTCTCGAGCGAAACCTCTGGCGTCAGCCGGGGACTGTCGCCACTTCGCCAGCCGTGCCACCTGGACCCGATACTGGAAATCCCGATCCCCGTTGCTGTGTGCGCACAACAGATCGATCATGCTGTGCGAGAATTCTTGAGCGGCCCAGGTTCGCTGGTTCACCGCGGCGCTGTAGCTGTTGAGCCCGTGGTCGTCGCCGTCCCGGACGGCAGCCAGAATGGCTCGGGCCAGACCGTCGGCGTCGGCGATAGCGAGGTTCATGCCCTTGCCGCCGAACGGGGTGATGACATGAGCCGCGTCGCCCACCAAGAGCATCCGGCCGTGGCGCAGTTCCTCGGTCACCGATGTACGCATGCTGAGCATGCTGGTTTCCAGAATCGGCCCTGGGCTGGGCAAAGAGCCGTCAGCGACGGCGAACCGGCGAGCCAGCTCACTCCAGATCCGCTCGTCATCCCAGTCGGCGAGCTCGTCCTGCGCATCGACCTGGAGGTAGAAGCGACTGGTGTCGCGGGTGCGCAGAGCATGGATCGCGCACCCGTCAGGATGCAGCGCGTACACCATGTCCCTGGTCAGCGGGGAGGTCGCGGACAGGATCGCGAGCAGGTTGGTTGGGTAGTGCTTGGTGACTCCACGCAGGCCTGCGGTGGGTACCGCCCGCCGGCACACGCCGCGGCTGCCGTCGCATCCTGCGACGAATTCCGCCCGCAACGTCCGGATCTTGTTGTCGGTGCCGGAGTAGCTGACCACGGCGTAGTCGCCGGTGAGGTCGGAGATCTCGGTAACGGGGGTCTCGAAGCGAATGTCGCCGCCGTTGTCGAGCAGGCGGGTGATCAGATCGCGGACCAGGAACTGCTGCGGGTAGACGTGATGAACCCGATCACCGGTGAACTGGCCGTAGTCCAAGACGAACCGCTCGCCCGCGAACCGGAACTCGCAGCTGCGATGGACGGTGGCCGACGCCATCAGGCCATCGGCCAGGCCGTGCTCACGCAACGTCTGAAAGGCGCGGTACTCGATCAGCCCGGCCCGGGCCCGCTGCTCCACGTACTCCCGGCTCGCCCGTTCGAACACGACTGTTGACACGCCGGCCTGGTTCAGGATGTTGGCCAGCACCAGGCCGGCCGGGCCAGCTCCTACGATGGCGACGGTCGTGTTCATGCTGCGACACAGAACCCGATCAGGGGGTGGCCGACATGCCCGTGTTCGGATGGCAGGGGGTCAAGCACGATGCGGCACGCAGCAGAGCTGGCCATGAGACGTCCTTAACACTGCGAGACTCAGGATTGGGAATGGACGGTAGCCCACTCTGGACCACGGAATGATGTGGGAACACCGTCCTTGCCCATTCGTGCATGGTTTCTGGTTCTCGTAGACCAGTAAACCTCTTCGAAGCCTGGACGGAGCGAAGCCGGTCAACCGTTTGTCCTATGTGGACAGTCAGGTCGTTCGGGTCACGACCTCGCCGGGCTGTCCATTCGTAGCGGTCACGACCGATCAGCACGGTGCTTTCGGGCTCACGCGGTGAATCCTCCGTCGATGTTCAGGCTGGCGCCGGTGATGTAGGCGGCGTCGGGCCAGCGAGGTGCGCGACCAAGCTGCGCCCTCGGCCGCGGTGCCGTGTCGGTCCGTCGATTCCGCGCGGTGCCAGTTCATGTGCCAGGCCGCGGGTGAGGCTCGACACCGCACACTTGGTCAGGGCGCAGACCAAATGGCCGGGAAACGGTGTGCGGTCGGGCTTGATGCTGCCGATGTTGATGATCCGGCCGCGGTGCCTAGACGCGCAAGCGCCTCGCGGATCGCGATGACCGGCAGTCACGTTCGAGGATGGTGGCGTGTCGACCTGCCACCGTAAGACTGCCTCACAGCCAACAGTGTCTCGGCCATGGACGCGCACGACGAGGGATCCGGGCCCGCACGGGCCAGCTCCACTCGGAAACCCTGCGAGCATCGCTCGCCGTGACGGCGACCGCCACGTTGATCGGCGCCGCTCCGGGATCGTCGGGAAACCCAGGCGGGCTCAACATCTGCTCGGACAGCAACTGCGGAAACAGCCTGGAATTCCCCAACTGCGGTCTCATCCCGGTGAATGACCGCAAACCCTTCTTCCGGGGCTACCGACCGGGTCAACGAGTCGATCAACGTCTACCGCCACTCGGAGTCCTGGTACTGCCGGGCCCAGGGCCAGGGGGAGGACGTCCTGGGCCCGGCAGAGGTCCTCAGGCGATGGGAACCAGGACGACGACGTTGACCTGGGGTTGGTTGGCGGCGCCCCGAACGAAGCCCATCCGCACCTTGCCGTTCACGTCGGCGGTCACCGCGATGTTCCACGCGCCCAAGGCGGTCGGGCCGGCGCCGTTCGTGGTGCCCATGATGTCGAAAATCGCGCAACAAGCGGACGTCGTTGACGTCGACGCCGAAGATCCGCTGGCCGGGACGGCAGTACCAGTCGGGGCGCACAGCCGCAGCTCATACGAGCCATCTGCGGTGAGTCCGGTCAGCAGATCGACTCGGGACCGCAAGGTCCGCGGGGTTGGTGTCCACCATGCCTCCCGTGCCGAAGGAGTCTGGGGCGAAGACGGGCGTCGTCCGCACCTCCGGTGTCCACCTGAACCCGGTCGGCCGCGAGTGCACCAGATGCGGTACCGAGGAGCACGACGGCCGCCGCCGCGAGCGCCCAGAAGTTTCGTGGTTATCCGCATTGGGCAAGAGTGACACCGCACCGACGGAGGAGTCGCCCACAAGAGCATCTCCGGTCATCGAAGTCGGCACGAACGGACGTCGCTCGAGTCCGTGTGCTGACGAAGGTTTTCTCGGTGGACGGAACGAGAAGGGGGAACGCCGGACGGCTGGTGCTCCTGGCAGCCGTAGCCGCAGCGGCCGCGATCCTGAGCGCCGTGGCGAAAGAACTCGCCGAGTTTCTCGGCCAATCCAACGACGTTGTTCGGTCAGGCCAGGAAGACCTGCGGATCGACTCCGACCGTGAACTCCAGAAGCTCGTCCTGGTCGTCGACTAGCGGATCTCCGAAGCTGTTCCGGCGCCGCAACCACGATTGCGCGGCACAGGGACGACCCTCGTCGGCGTGAAGGCGGTGACCATGACGATGTCACCGCACCCTCTGGCGGTCTTCCCTGAGTCTGCCGCACGTGGCTGTGGGACGAGCACGCCACCGTCCCGGTGATCGACGCGCTCGTGGTTACCACCCACATCGCCTGTCCGGCGCGCAGCTGCTCGTGGGCACTGGCCACGCTGGTCCGGACCGGGAACCTCTCGAACGACGGCGCGGTCCTGCGGTATCAAAGATCGAGGCCGATCCTGCGGCCCCAGACAGTGATCTTCGCGGGATCGATGTACCGCGCATGCGCAGGTCAAGCCGCGTCCAGCCCGATGTCGCGACCCGCGAGCTGGCGGTGGAAGGCTCGCTTGAGCTCGGCAAAGCTCTGGCCTGTCTCCTTCAGCGCGAGCAGCAGCTGCTCGGCCACGGGCGCGGAGGACGAACTCGATGTCCTGCTCGGTGTGGTGCACCGTGATCGGGTTGCGGACGCGTCCGCAACGAGCTTGGTGATGACGACCTCGACGCTGTACTTGCCAAGGGGGACGTCCCCGAGAGCGTCCTGGTCCATGTAGAGCAGAAACCGGTCGCCGGGTTGTTCGACCGGTTGTCCTTCGGCGTCCATGAGCATTCCCGACGCGTCGATGTCCACGTGCCCCTTCGGGTCGGTCAGGACCGTGAAGACGGCGCTGGCGGGAGGCGATGAATCGGGAGACCTCGATCCGTTCGGCGTCTTCGCCCGCCAGCGGCGTTTCCGCAGCGGCGGTCAGGACCGCGCGACCGAGGGTGTGCGAGGACATGACGAACCCGAGGAATGCCGGGGTGGCGGTCGGCCGGGACGCCGAGGAACGCGAAGTCGAGGGCGTGCACCACGATGAAGTAGCGGTGCGGGCAGTGCCCGGCCGGTGGAGCGGCACCGGTGAAGCGGGCCGCGCGGGCATCGTTGGGCAGTTGGATAGCGCTCTCGACGGAGACCTCCCCGACCTCGGATGCCGGGACGAACATGGCGAGATACTGGCCATCCAACCGGCCTCGAGGAGAAAGGCAGGCATGAACCATCAACGGACGCACCGTCGTCCGAGGCCCCGGCACTGACCGGGTCGTCGGCCTGGAGACCGTCTACATCGACGTCACCGGCCCCGGCTCCGTCGCCATCGCTTGCGACGAGGTCCTCGCGAGGCACCCCGGTCTCGACGTCCTCGTGACCATGTCGGGCATCATGCCCAGCGAGGACCTCCGCGACCCGGCCTACCTCGCCCAGGCGAAATCACGATCGCCGTCAACCTGCTGGGCACCATTTGCGTGATCGGCGCGTTCACTCCACACCTCGAGCGCGGCGGGGCGACATCATCACGGTCAGTTCCGGCGTCGGCTTCATGCCCTTCCCGCTCATGCCTTCCTACGGGGCCTCGAAAGCAGGCGTCCACTCCTACACCGAATCGCTCCGCGCACAACTCGCCGGCACCGACATCACCGTCACCGAACTCGTCCCACCGGCCGTCGCCAACGCCGGCGCGGAGAAGCTCAACCAACGCGCTGCCCCTCGGCGGCTTCTCGACGAGGTCATCGGGCTCCTCACCCAGACCCCGACCTCGAACGAGATCGTGGCCGAGCGCGCTCGACCACTCCGATGGACCGAACGGGACGGCACCCTACGCCGACCTCCTCGAGCGGCGCTCCCAGTCCCTCAGCACCCGTCTCGGCCGCTGAGAGCCCGGCGCTCGCGTTTCGGCGGGCGCGGCGCGGCTGTCCGCCGACCGGCCGCACTGGTCGGTGCCGGGATCTGGCAGTGCCGATGGCGTCCTCCGTGGCCGCCGCGCTCGGCGGTCTGTCTGGCACCGCTTCCTGGCCTCTCCGTGCCACCTGCATTCGGCGGTCGCGCTGGTTTCCTGCCGCAGGCTCAGTGCTGGATCGGGGCACTCTCCAGTGGCTGGCCTTTGCGAGTCAGCTCTGGCTGTGTCCGTGCGGCAACCAGATCTCCTCGGCGCGGAGGCTGGCCTGTGGGGTGAAGTAGTCGCCGGTCCTGAGGTCCTCCAGCAACGTCGCGTGCCGCGGCGCCCAGCCCAGGAGTGCCTGGGTGTGCTCGCTGGAGACGGGTACGTCGAGAGAGAAGAACCTGGCCAGGAACGGGTTCCCGAGATGCTCGGCGGCCCGTTCGACGGTCAGCGAGGCGGTGGGGATGCCGAGCATCTCTGCGACCTGCTCCGCGATGCTCCTGATCGTGACGGCGCTTTCGCCGACGCCGTGCAGCACGCTGCCGGCGGGAGCTTTCTCCAACGCCAGCCGGAAGAGACTCGCGGCGTCTGCGCGGTGGACGGCGGGCCAACGGTTGGCACCGTCACCGATGTAAGCCGAGACACCTGACCTGCGCGCGGCCGCGATGAACGCCGGAATGAACCCGTAGTCGCCTGGGCCGTGCACGGTCGGTGCGAGTCGCACGACGCTGGCTCGGACCCCCAGATCGGCGAAGCCAAGACAAGCCTGCTCGCCCGCGATGCGGAAGGCGGCGACCGAACCGGGATCCGGCGCGTCCTGCTCGGTGCTGATCCGGCCGACCTTCGCCACCAAGGTGCCCGAGGTGCTGACGAACGGCTTGCCAGACCAGGCCAATGGCCGGCCGAGCGCCTCGATCGCGGCGCAGTCGCGGCGGACGAGGTCATCCGGATCGGCGTAGTCGCCGCCATATGCCATGTGCAGGACACCGTCGGCGGCTTCGGCGCCGCGGCGCAGGCTGTCGAGGTCTTCCAGGCTGCCGCGGAGGGGTGTGGCGCCCAGCGACTCCAGCCGAGCGGCGGCGGCGTCCGAGCGTGCCAAGCCGGTGACGGTGTGACCGGCCGCGACGAGCTCGGCGACGACGGTGGGACCGGTCTGGCCGGTTCCCCCAGTGACGAACACATGCATGAGGACTCTCCTAGCTGACGCGAGCAACTGGTGACAGGTAGCGCCAGTCACTGACCCTACAGGTTGCGCCAGTGACTGACGCAAGGTGGCGCCAGTCACTGACGCAACGCGGTAGACTCGGTTGGTGCCACGGAACGGAGCAGAAGCGCGTCGCCGCCTTCAGCAGGCGGCCTTGGAGCTGTACCAGGAACGGGGGTTCGACCAGACCACGGCGGCGGAGATCGCCGCGCGGGCTGGGGTCAACGAACGCACGTTCTTCAGGCACTTCCCGGACAAGCGCGAGGTGCTCTTCGACGGCGAAGCCGACGTGCGCGCCGCGCTGATGCGGTCGGTAGCCGAAGCGCCCGACGGGCTGGAGCCGTTCGACGTACTGCTGTACGCATTCCGGAAATCCGCGCGGAACCTGGAGAACAACCGCTCGTTCTCCGAACCACGGTGGAAAGTCATCGCCGTGACCCCCGCACTGCGCGAACGCGAGTTGGCCAAGCACGCGTGGCTCACGGAGGCCGCGGCGGAGGCGCTGCGGCAGCGCCGTGTCGGTGACGGGTTGGCCGCCCTGGCTTCCCGGACCGGCTGGGCCACCTTCCAGCACGCGGTCCAAGCATGGATCGACGACCCCGCACAGAGTTTGGACGCGCACCTGCTGCGAGCCTTCGACGATCTACGCGTCCTCTCCGCGGCCACCACCCTGCCCCCGCAGACGGACCCAGAACACTGATACCGCACGATCGCGGTCACCGAACATCGCGACCACACCGCGCCACGAATGCAAGGCCACCGCAGCCTGTGCACGAACATCACCGGGCAGACAGAACGTATTGGTGCGCCCCGCCCCTCAGGACCGTGCGTGCACCTCGTTCGATGCACACGGCCCAAGCAAGCCCTCTTGGGGCGATTCAGGGGTACAGAACTGGTGGTTCCTTGCCGGCGCCGGTTGCCCGGCGCCGACAATTGGAGTGAACGAGACGGGTGACGTCCGGCGTGCCGCGTGTCCTGTGGGCGATGATGTGCGCGGCCTGGCGATCGCCTTTCGGGTGGTGCGGCGGACGGTGTGAGCAGGTGGTGCTTACCCCTACTAGGCCGAGGCTGAACGACCGTTCACGGACGCCCGACAGCAAAGGACATCCGAACTGGCGAAGCTGTTCCCCGGCTTCACACCGACGGAGCCTCGGGCCGAACACCACCTGGGCCGCAGCCGACCCCACTTCAGGGCTGCTGAGCGGACGCCGTGGGATCTCAGCCACGCGAGCTGGACAACAAGGGGCCCTGGCCGTTCCGGTTGAAGCCGATCAGGCGGTCATGCGGGATGACGGCGGTGCCAAGCACTCGCGTCACGCCTCGGCAAGCGGTACCCCTGCCCGCCGAGTGCGTCTGCTTCGGCGATCCAGCGTCCGTTGTAAGGACCGGTGCGCAAAGTCAGGCCCGGCCCGGCGAAATCCACTGTGGACGTCTCGGCGTCGAGCCAGGTATGCGGGACCGCGGCCGTCCGGGCCGAACGCGCTTTCGGGCACTGGGTGCCGAAGATCGTGGCCGACAGGTCGTCGTGACCGGCACAGGACTTGGTGAATGCGGCGAGCATGTCATCTAGCCAAACCGTGCGGTCACGAACGACATTGGGATTCCATTTGGTCAATACAAGGGAATGTTCCGCCATGCGGAACATTCCCTTGTATCTCAGATCAATAGATCCCTAACCTCGCTCGCGACCGCGCACTCACCACTGAATTTGCCTGGTCGCCCCAATGGCTTGCGATCCGAGCTGACAATGGAGACGCCATGTACAGCACAAGTTCCGCCACGAGCGCTTGGCTGAACGATGGCATCAATCGCGATTTCGCGTACACCCGGCGGCTCGCGATTGTGGGACGCGGTCGAGTCGGGTTCGCGCTGACCCGCGCCTTGCGCCAAGCAGGTGTCGACGTCGGCGAGCCTCTCGGCCGCGACCCGGATGTGGGTGACGCGGAGGTTGTGCTGCTCTGCGTACCGGACGGTGCCGTGGCAGCCGCCGCGGCCCGCCTGCCGCGTGACCTGGTCGTCGGTCACTGCTCGGGTGCGATGGCGCTGGACGTCCTGTCTCCGCACGAGGGATTCTCCTTGCACCCTCTGATGACCATCACGCACCTAGCCCCCGCCCCGCTCGCCGGATGCGTTGCCGCTGTCGACGGCACGAGTGCCCGTTCCCTCGCGATCGCCCGGGATTTGGCCACCCGCTTGGACATGAGGCCGATCGCGGTACCGGAACGCGACCGTGCCACCTACCACGCGGCCGCGTCGGTGGCGGCCAACTTCACCGTCACCGTCCTGGGACTCGCCGAGGACCTGGCGAAGACCGCAGGCCTGGATCGTGACGCGTACCTGCCGCTGGTCGAAGCGGCAGTGCGCAACTGGGCACGAACCGGGGCAGCCGACTCGCTGACCGGCCCTGTCGCCCGCGGCGACGAGATCACCGTCCAACGCCAGCGTGACGCGGTTCAGGCGCGCTGCCCAGGAGCCGCGGAGCTGTTCGACGCACTTGTGTCAGCGACGAAAACCCTTGCCGCAAACAAACGATGAGATGAGAGATCCATGCGAATCGCGCGTACGATCAGCGAGGTCCGTTCTCTGGTACGGGCGGCTCGAGCCCAAGGACAGCGGGTGGGATTCGTTCCCACCATGGGCGCCTTCCACGCCGGGCACGAGTCCCTGATGAACGCCGCCAGACGTGAGTGCGACCACGTCGTCGTCTCGATCTTCGTCAACCCGACGCAGTTCACCGACAACACCGAGTTCGGCCGCTATCCCCGGGACGAGGAGCAGGACGCGCGGATCGCTGAACGGCAGGGCGCGGACGTGCTGTTCGCCCCGGAGGTGCCCGAGATCTACCCGTCCCGGTTCGCCACTACGGTCAGCGTGGCCGGAGAGCTGGTGGAGATGTTGCGCCGCACCGGGTTGACCAAGGACGGCCAGCTGACCGGTATGTGCACCATCATCACCAAGCTCCTGAACATCGTGCAGCCCGACGTTGTCTACTTCGGTGAGAAGGATCTGCCGCACTGGGTCGCGGTGGAGCGCATGGCACGCGATCTGAACCTGCCCCAGCAGATCAAGGTCCTGCCCACCGTGCGGGAGCCGGACGGCCTGGCCATGTCCAGCCGCAACGTGCACCTCGGCGAGAACCGGAAGAAAGCCGTTGTGCTGCACCAGGTGCTCAGCGCGGTCGCCTCGAACCTGAAGGCCGGCGAGACCGACGCCGCGGCGTTGCGCGCACGTGCACTGTCCACGATGGACTTCAACGTGCCGGACGGCGGCGTGACGCTGGAGTACTTCGAGATCCTCGACCGCGACACGCTCGAGCCGGTCACCGCGGTGCGCGCTCCGGTGATCCTCGCCATCGGTGCCAGGGTCGGGGACGTCTCTCTGCTGGACATCCTCCGCCCGGAACTGCCCGAGTCGATTCGACCGGCCGACCCCATGGCGGCGCTGGCCGCCGGACCACGGCAATCACGCGAGTCGGCACTGACTCCCCAACCCAGCAACTGATCAATCCAGAGACGTTGCCGCACGCTTGACCCGAACCACTCACCAGGGAGCACAGCATGTCCACATATCCGCTACTGGCGCCGCGCGGTGCGACTTCAGCGGATCGTAAACCCGTCACCGTCAGCAAACTGGCGCAGATGCGGCATGACAGACAGCCGATCGTGATGGTCACCGCCTACGACTATCCGAGCGCCCAGATCGTGGACGCCGCCGGCGTCGACGTGGTCCTGGTCGGCGACTCCGGCGCGATGACCGTACTGGGATATCCCTCGACCGTTCCTGTATCCCTCGACGAGATGCTCATGCTGACCAAGGCGGTCCGGCGAGGCCTTACCACGCCGTTGATGGTCGGCGACCTGCCCTTCGGCTCCTACGAGGTCTCCGACGAGCAGGCCGTGCAGACGGCAATGCGCTTCGTCAAGGAAGGCGGCTGCGACGTCGTCAAGCTGGAAGGCGGAGGTCAGTCAGCAGAGCGGGCCCGTGCGATCGTCCGCGCTGGGATACCGGTGATGGGACACGTCGGACTGACCCCGCAGACGGCGACCGCGCTGGGCGGGTTCCGCGCTCAGGGGGTAACGGCGGAGAGTGCGCGAGAGGTGCTGGCCGACGCGCTGCGCCTGCAGGACGCGGGCTGCTTCGCCATCGTCTTCGAAGCGGTACCGGCCGAGGTCACCGACGTGATCCTGCGTCAGCTGCACATCCCGGTCATCGGGATCGGCGCGGGCCCCGGCACCGACGGCCAGGTTCTGGTCTACCACGACCTGCTGGGCATTTTCGACGGCTTCAAACCCAAGTTCGCCAAGCGATGGGGTGAGCTGCGCAAGACGATGATCGAGGCGACGAGCCACTACGTCAACGAGGTCCGCGTGCGTGCGTTCCCCGGGCCGGAGCACTGCTACGGCATCAAGCCCGCGGAGTTCGAGCGGTTCACAGCCGGTGTCCACATCGCCGAACCGGTGTAGTGCCACGTGCCGGTGTCGGCTAACAGCCCAGCCGACACCGGCACGTCCTGCAGGTTCATCGGAGATCGGCACGCCCTTCCAGCCAGTTGAGCAGCGCCCGGAACCGGCCCGCGCGAAGGGGTCAACCGGACCTCATCACCACCCGAGAAGCCGGGGTCGGCATCGCCATGCTCTACCGGCACTTCCCCACCCGCGAATCCCTGGTCGACGCCGTCTACCAGGACCAGGTCTCCCGGCTCATCACCGGCCCCGTCAGCTACTGGGCCGCCTCGACCCGCCCACAGCACTGCGGCGCTGGGTGGACCTGTTCGGAAACAGGATCGCCACCAAGAACGGCGTGCTCGACACGCTGCTCACGATGGTCGAATCGGGGAAATCGCCCATACCTACACCCGACCGAGCTGCTCGCCGCCATCGGGGCCATCCTCGAAGCCGACCACACGAGCGGGCAACTCCGCGCCGACGTCCCCGCCGAAGACCATCGCGGCTACCATCATCGGCATCTTCACCGTGGCCGGTTCACCGGAGCACGAATCAATGGCGAACCGCCTGCTGAAACCGCTGATGGACGGACTCCGACCGTGCGTCACCCAGCTTGACGGCGAGGCGTAGATCGCCGGCATAGGCCTCGGGCTGTTCCCAGGCCGCGAAGTGGCCGCCGGCCGGGTGTTCCACGTACTCGCGGACGTTCAGGAATTCCGCGGCGTAGCTCCGGGGCTCCGGTTTGGTGTCGCGAGCGAAGATCGACAGCACGGTCGGCGTGCCGATCCGGTCGGGCAGCACGGCTGGTTCGGCGTAGGTGGCGAAGGACGTGCCGATCGCGCCGGTGACCCAGTAGGCGGTGATCCAGGTGAGCAGCTCGTCCGGACTGAAGGCCGCTTCGTCCGACCAGGACTCCAGTTTTTCGGCGAGCCATGCGGCCAAGCCGAAGGGCGAGTCGCCGAGGGCGACGGCGAGCGTGTTCGGCCGCGTCGACTGCTCCGCGATGTAGCCGCCTTCGGTCCGAAACCATTGTGCCGCCTGGGTCAGGTAGGCCGCCGCGTCGGGGGCGAGTTTCGCGGGATCCGCCGAGAATGCGTGTTGCGGGGCGATGTTCGTGAGGTGCAGGGCAGCGACCCGGTCCGGGTGTTCGGCGGCGAGGACCTCCGCGACGGCGCCGCCCACATCCCCGCCCGACAGGATGTAGCGCGGGTAACCGAGCTCGTCGAGGGCGTCCGCGACGATTCTGGCGATCCGGTTGACCGACATGCCGGCCATCGGCACCTCGGCCGCGAACGGGAAGCCCGGCAACGCCGGGACCACCACGTTGAGGTCCGGCAGCAGCGGCAGAACGCGCTCGTACCGCAGCACCGAGTCCGGCCAGCCGTGCAGGAGCACCACAACCGGCGCGCCGGGGTCGGCAGAACGCTGGTGGATGAGCCGCAGGGCAGCATCCGGCGCCCCCACCGTCGTCCAGGGGTACTCGCTGATGCGACGCTCGTGCACGTCCCAGTCGTACCTGTTCACCCAGTGGTCGAGCAGTGCGTCGAGGCGGCCGGCGGTGATGCCGCGCGTCCCGTCGTCACTCCACGGGGTGGTGATCCGTCGCGTCCGGTGGAGTCTTTCCCGCATGTCGAAGTCCATGTGTATCAGCGTACACATGGAGTGTATGGTCGTACACATGACTTCGCGTGACGCCGCAGCGACCAAGCAGCGAATCCTCGATCAGGCTCGGGGGCAGTTCGCCCAGCATGGGTACACGGCGGTCACGGTCAAAGGCATCGCCGACGCAGCCGGCGTGTCACCCAACCTCATCACGCGCTATTTCGGGGGCAAGGACGGCCTTTTCCTCGCGGCGACCCAGGTGGCGATCCCGGTCTCGGACTCCTTCGACGGGGAGCGTTCCGCACTGGGGTCGCGGCTCGCCGCGAGCATCGTCCAGCGCTGGTTCGGCACCCATGGGGACGACCCGCTGCTTGTGCTGCAACGCGCCTCCGGCGAGCGCCCGGAGGCCGCGGAGGCCTTGGCCGCTTTCCTCGACGAGAACTCGCTGGAGCCGCTGCACCGCTATCTGCGCGAAAGTGGCATTGACGACGCGGAGGCACGCAGCAGAGCCGCCGCAATCGACGCCTTCGTCCTCGGCGTCTCCACCCGTCGGCGGATTCTGCGTTGGCAACTCGGAGACGCCGCAGAACTGCACACCTGGCTGAGCACCACCATCCAACGCCTCGCCGACGGGTGACAGCAGGGCCGCCGCGGCGACGTGTCTGCGGCGACCACGATGGCGTGCGGATCGGTCCTCCCCCGGCCTGCTGGCCCGCTACCTCAGCCAGAGCCGCGCCGAAGGCGACCGCCCCGTCACGCCAGCCGCCTGCTGCTCACCAACCCTGAGAATCTGCGCGCGAAAGACACGACTTTGCTGGAAAAGATCGCCGCAGCCTGTCCGGAGATGACCGCACTCGCCAGTCTGGTACGCGGCTTCGCCGCACGCTGAAACCGGCCGCTGGCAACGACGTGAAACTCACCGAGTGGTTCCGGGCGGCACGCGCTGTCGCCACACCTGCGCAGTCTCACCAACGGCCTCGAAATCGACCGGTCCGCCGTGGACGCCGCCCTCACCTGCTCTAAAACAACGGCCGCACCGAAGGCATCAACACACAAACCAAGAGGATCATGAAGCAGTTGCGCGGACGCGCGGGATTCGATCTTCTCCGCCACCGTATCCTTCTGCCCCGACAGCTACTCCACGTCACCACCGACCACGGCCAGAGCCACTCGTATTTGACACACCCCAGGCGGCGGCTTGGAAGAGGGCGAGGACCCAGCCGACGCTGCGCGCCGCGAGGTGGCAGAGGAAACCGGACTCGTCCTTGCGTCGCTGGGGCGCAAGCTGTGGATCCGAGAGTCCCGCTTCCACGACAAGGGGCGCGACCACCATCGCGTCGACCACGTCTTCCTCGGCCGCATCATGGACACCGCTCCCGAGTCGCGCTCGAGCCCACCGAGAACGAGAAGGCGGGACTGATCGAACTGCGGTGGTGGTCAGCGGCTGAGCTGCACCAGACCGCCGCGGAGCTCCTTTCTGCCAGGCTCCCCGGCTTGGTCGGGAACTCCTGGCAGGACCCCTGAGCACCACGCCGCTCAACCTGTCGGATTGACTACTCGATCACTCCGGCTGTGATCTGGGACCAAGCGCTTCCGCGGAAAGCCAGGCGGGCCTTCGTCGGGCGCCTTGGAGTTGAGGTTCCTCCGGTAGCTCGGTGACGGTCGTGAAGCTCGTCTCGCAGCTTCGGGGCCGAGCCATCCTCCGGGTCCTCGGTATCGCCTCCTGCACCTGCAGCCGCCCGCAGGTGCACGCCACGCCGCGACACCGCGAGACCTGGGTGTCACGCAACCGGATCGAGCCGCTGACACACGGCCACGAACCGCAAGGCGCGCTCCCGCGAAGGAGGTGGCGAACACCGGTTCACCCGGCGCGACCCACGAGCAGCACCGCCACTGGATCCGGCCAGCCGGGACCTCACCGCCCCGGCGCCGGACCGGCAGCGGGCCGCCGATGCCACCCCCAACCCCACCTGCGAGGACGTGTTCTGACCGGCCGCGGCCTGCGACGCGTTCTCCAACCACATCGCAGGCCGCAAGACCAGCGACCGCTGCCACACCAGCCTCGTGCCCGGCGCGCCGCAGTACGGTACCCGGTCCCGTGAGGCCCGTGACAGGCAGCTGATCCACCACAGCCACCAAGGCTCGGCCCGCACCTCGATCCGCCTCGCGCAACGCCGCACGGACAACGCAACCCTGCCGTCAACAGGCTCGCCCGGCGACCCTCACAACGCGTCGACGGACAACTCCTACTCCACACCGAAGACCGAACCCGTGACACACCCGCGACGAGGCCGAGAACACGATCTCCCGGCTATGTCGACGGCTGACACAACATCCAGCACATCCACAGAGAGCCCAGCTGGCTCAGCCCGACGAGTACAAAAGCCGGCCCGGCACACCCACCAACTCAAGCCACCTAATCATCCCGGCATCCCCCACCAGAGCCAGGCACCCCGAGACATCGCGGGAACCTCAGAGTCGCGAACGCCGACCTGATCAGCGCGGAACCTGATCTCGACACACGAACTTTTCGTCGGCTGGCTGTAGGAGGATTTGAAACCAAGCGCGATCTTCTCCTGCGCGCTCCACAGGTCCAGGTACCTCTTGACGATCTTCGGCTCGTCGCGGGCGTGTCGGTGAGCATGGTGGGAACCCTGCCTCCGGCGGCGTATGTCGGCAGAGATCCGTGGTCGCCGATGAAGGCGTCGACCGCGGCTGGTGGCGACTTGAGGGACCGCCATCCCAGCCCAGAGGATCGGCTTCTGCCGCGCACAGAGATACCGTTCGCCCCGTCCACGAACCAAGTCTCAAGGCAAGCAGGCCGCCGGCAACTCGAACCAGCGCAGCGCGTCGAAGCTGTCGGCCACGCACGCGGCGTCACGGTCGACGTTCGCTGCGGTGCTGAAGATCCGGTCGGCCTCGTCGAGGTGTCCGGTCAGGCCCCGCGCATGGTCGGGCGAAGGAAGTTCGTCGAAACGAAGATCGGCCAGCCGCACCCCAGGTTCCACGGCACGGTGATGCCGCCACCGGCCGGTCGTCGGATCGAACCGGTAGTCGCCGAGCAGGGTCCAGCCCATGGTCGCCACGCGGTGCACCGCCTCGATCACGTAGTCCACCACCTCGTCGGACATCGTGTAGTTGAAGCTCACCCGCACCCAGCCTGGCCGGACGCCGGCCCGGCCCTCGCTGACGATCTCGTCCATCAGACGCTTCGACTCGTCCTCGTCGATGCCGAGCAGTCGGTGCCCGTACGGGCTCGCGCAGGAGCAACCGCCCCTGACCTGGACGCCGAAGAGGTCGTTGAGCAGGGTGGCCACGTAGTTGTAGTGCAACTGCCTGCCGCCGGGAGCTCGCACCTGCACAGAGACGATTGCGACCCGCTCGGCGTGCACGTTCCCGAGGATCTTCAGGCACGGGTTGGCCGACCACGAAGCGAGTGCCCGCTGGACGAACGCCTGCTCGCGCTGCCTGATCAGTTCGGCACCGACCGCCCGTTGCAGGCGGAACACCAGCCCTGCCCTGATGGACTCGACGATGGCAGGCGTACCGCCTTCCTCGCGGTGGGCGACATCTTCGATGTAGTGGTGGTCAGTGGTGCTGACGAAGTCGACGGTGCCGCCGCCTGGGACACTGGGAACCCGGTTGGTCAGCAGCGAACGCCGTGCCACCAGGATCCCCGGCGTACCGGGGCCGCCGACGAACTTGTGCGGCGAGATGAACATCGCGTCCAGGTAAGAGTTTTCGTCGCGCATCTTGATGCCGCCGTGTGGTGCCGCAGCGGCGCAGTCCCAGAACGCGAGCGCGCCGTGCGCGTGCAGCAGGTCCGAGATTTCGTTCGTGTTGCTGAGGATGCCGGTGACGTTCGACGCGGCGGAGAACGAGCCGATCTTGAGCGGCCGGTTGGCATACTTCAGCAGCGCTTTGGCAAGAGTGGCGGTGCAGATGTGGCCGTCGGTGTCCTCGGGAATGACCACGACGTCACAAATGGACTCGCGCCAAGGAAGTTCGTTGGAGTGATGCTCGAACGGGCCGATGAACACCACCGGCCGCTCGTGCGCGTGAATCACGCCGGCCTGCTGGTCAGGGGCGCGCAACCCGAGCACGTCGACCATCTTGCTGATGGCCCCGGTTGCGCCGGACCCCGTGAAGATCACCACAGTGCCGTCGTCGCCGCCGACGGCGTCGCGGATGATCTGCCGCGCTTCCTCGCGCAACGCCGTGATTTGCGCGGCGGTGGCCGACGACTCGTTGTGGGTGTTGGCGTACCAGGGCAGCACGGTGTCGCGAATGAAGTCTTCGATGAACGTCACCGCACGGCCGGACGCGGTGTAGTCGGCGTACGTCAGCTGTCGTGGCCCGTAGGGTCCGATCATCGACAGACTCTCGCCGATGATCGATTTCCTCACGTGACGGACAAGGTTGCTGTCCTGCATCACATGATTGTGAGTGCCGACTGGGGGCAAACGATACGGTTCAAAAGGGTAGGATAACAGGCTTGAAGGGGCAGACCCAGGCGCGTAGCTGATCATGGTTGCCCGCCGGAGGGCGGCCGTTCATGGTGGTGTTGCGGCATGAAGTCGCCGCGCTGCTCCAGGTAACGCCGCGTGCCTGAGCCGGGCCGCCCGCTGATCCACGTGTGCTCAGACAGGTGGCGATGCAGAGGACCACCCCGTTGCGCAGATCGATTGGCACGGACGGGCATGCGGGAGCCGGAGTGGTGTGTCGGCGGGCTCTCGCGGTTCCACGGCGACGCGACGTGAAGTCAGACGGGGCTCTCACGCGCCGATTCAGCCGGAAGCTCAGTACCAGGATGATGTGCGGGCAGGACGATGAACCGTCACGGATTTGAGACCGCTTCCGTTCTTGAGGAAGATGGTCGTCCTCATGTCGAAGCGTTACCCGCCCGAGGTTCGTGAGAAGGCGCCGTGCGCCTGGCCCTTGAGCGACTCGATGAGTACGAGTCTCCGCATGCCGCCGTCAGGGTGATCGGCCAGACGGTCGACGTGCACTACGAGACGTTGCGGGTGTGGATCAAGAAGGCCCTCGCAGAGGGCTGCCGATGGCGGTCGATCACCTTGCCCTGCGTCGCGACCTCGATTGTCTGCAGCGCGGGATGTCAGACCGATGTCGCCCGGTATCGCAGGAACCACTCGGCTGCGGCGCGTAGCGGGTGTCCAAGGGGCCAACCGGATACCAGGCTTTCTCCCACTCCAGGGAGACCCAACCCGGCCGGCCGCGCAGCAGTTCGCAGCACTCGGCCAGCGGCAACGCGCCTGTTCCCGGCACCACCGGGTCAGATCGTGCACGCCGGCCACGTCCTTGATCTGGAAGAAGCCGAGCACGGCGCGAGTCTGCAGGGGCTGTTCCCAGTGCCGCCACGGGTGCAACGCGTCCCACAGCACGGCGACCAGGTCCGGTTCGCCGAGCGGCTCCACCAGCTGCACCGCCTGAGCACCCGTCGGGTGAGAGTCGTGCGTCTCGATCAGCAGCTGCACGCCACTGGCGCGCAAGTCGTCCAATACGGCCTCGACGCGAGGGAGGGCGTCTTGTTCACCTCCGGAGAAGACCCGCACCGCAGGGGCGCAGAGGCGGTAGGCAAGGCCGATCAACGCGCGAAGCTCGATGATCACCTGTTCGTCCGGATCAGAACCGCACACCTTCACGTAGCCGGCCAGGAACGCCACCTCGAGCCCGGAATCCTCAACAGTCGACCGTGCTCGCGCGAGCTTCCCGCCTGCTAGTCCGATGTGGACCTCCTCGTCCGGGTGAACACGGATCTCCAAACCGTGGCAGCCGTGCTCGGCCGCGTTGCGCGCGGACTCCTGCAAGGCGCGCCAGGCATGCCAAGGGTGCTGACGGCGAGCCTCACGGTTCCTCACCCCAACGATGCGTGACACCGACGGGATCGAAGGTGATTCGGGTGATCGTGTTGTCCTCCCACCGAACTTCGATGGTGTCGGCCGTGGCCCCGTTGACAGTGACCGGAGCCGGTCCTTCGGTGAGTGCGGCCACCGCGGCGAACAACGCCGTGCCACGTACAGAGGCGGAGAGCCTGGGCACACGGGCCCAAGGCGTGAAGGCTGTGCCGTGCGGCGCCTCGACCTCGTCCCGTTGTTCCCACCCGTGCAAGGGGTGCAGACCGGATGGTTCTGATGAGGCCCAGCCGGTCTGCTCCACAGTCGAGCCGTACGGCGCGCCCAGCACCCGGTGCACTCGCAGCTCCCACACCCCCTTGGCCACGGTGACACTCTCCACCCGCAACGCTGGGACCATCACAGGAACCGTCGCGAACACCGGCCGATGCCACGACGCGGCCCATCCACAGCTGCCCGTTCGCCCGGCGCCCAACGGGTGTATGCGCCGCCGAACACTGCGTTGTCCCGCCACCACAACGCAGAAGTGGTTGTCGGCGATGTCTCCGCGTGCGGTCGGCCCGGTCTCGGTCGAGTACGCGAAACGACCGTAATGCGGGTCGTCGCCGGCGGCCGACTCGGCCTCATCCGGTCCGACGTGGTCGCTGCCGTGGTTGTGCAGGCGGACAGTACCTCCGGTCCGCTGCACCAGCAGCCCTGGGCCGGGCAACGCCAGCACCCGGTCCTCGTCCAGCACGGACTCCGAGTCAGTCCAGAGCGGGTGATGTGGTGGAGCCAGCAGGCAGACAAAGGCTTTCGATGCCCAATAAGGCGATGCGGGTCCGGAGTACGGTTGGAGCGTCGCCGCGTGCGAACCGTGCCAGCCGAGGCTGAGCAGCCCGTTCGGCCCGATCGCCCCGCGGTCGAGGAAGTACCGGACCGTCGCGCCGATCAACGCGCGAGACTGACCATGAGACAGCGGCGTATGTCCGGTGACGGCCCCGAGTGCGACAGCCGAAGCGGCGGCGAACCGATAGGTCAGCGACCGTCCGAAGTGGATCGGCGCGCCGTCCGCTCCGAACATCTCCGCAAGACTCTCCAGGTGCGCGCACAGCCGCCCGCCGTGTGGGCTGTCTTTGCCTGCGAGATAGGAGTCGAGCACGGGGTACAGGTGGAGCGCCCACCCGTTGTAGTGGTCGAACGCACGCCCGTCGCCGTCGGAGTACCAGCCGTCGCCGCAGTACCAGGTCTCCAGCAGTTCCATCGCCCGCTCCCGTGCACGGGCCGTTTCCGCGTCACCCCGGCCGACTGACTCCAGGAACCCGGCCACGGTGAACGGGAACAGGTACCAGTTGTTGGGCGCGGGGACGTGTCGCAGCGCGCCACGCAACCACTCCTCCACCCGGTCCTGCACGAGCGAGTCCAGCCCGTCCCACAGCCACCGCCTGGTGACTCGCAGGCCCAACGCCACGGAGGCCGATTCCACCATCGGCTGTCCCTGGGCTCCCACATCCCCGATGACCGGCCACGATTCCGCGTCGTCTCGCCCAGGTGCAGCCGTACCGGCTTCCAGACCGGACGCATATCTGTCGATCCACCCCAACGGGTCAGAGCCGTCCGAGACCCGGAATGCCGCCGCGAGGAACGTGCGTGCATAGCCCTCCAAGCCGTCACAGCGTGCACCGTTGTGCGACGGTCGTCCTGGCAGGTTCAACAGTGCCCCGCAGGGGGTCGCCCACCGCCACGCAGCGGTCAGCAGACGGTCCGCGAGGGCCTTCCACTCGGCGCGGATCACGCGATCCTGCCCAGGTCGACGGGCAGCACGGCGTGCGCGAAACCGGCTCCTCCGATCCACCGCCGCAACTCGGCCAGGGCGGTCTCGGCCAGGCGCGCCCACTCGTTGCCCTGCGAACCGGCGAGGTGCGGAGTGATCACCACGTTGTCACAGTCCCACAACGGATGTCCGGGCGGGAGGACCTCGGGATCCGTCACGTCCAAGACGGCAGCAACCCCGCTCGACGCCAGCGCTTCCTGGTCGACCAGGGCTCCGCGGGCGGTGTTGATCAGCGTGGCGCCCGGTCGCATGAGGTCCAGCAGCTCCCGGCTCACGAGACCGCGCGTGGCCGGCAGCAACGGCGTGTGCACGCTGACGACGTCGCTGCGTGCGAACAGGTCCTTTAGACCGACGTGCTCGACGCCGAGCGCTGCCGCCTCCGCAGCCGACACGAACGGGTCGTACAACAGCACGTGGAAGTCGAAGGGACGCAACAGCTCGATCACCCGGCGACCGATCATCGAAGCCGACAACACGCCTATGGTCCGGCCAAAGTTGCCCACGTCGCGTGGGAACCGTTCGCCGGGATCACGGGTGGCTCGGAAGTCCCGTGCGCGTTCCAGCACGCGTTTGCCGGACAGCAGGATCATGGCGAGCGTGTACTCGGCGACAGGCAGTGCGTTGGCCACCGCGGCTGAAGACACCTCGATACCCCGCGCCCAGCACTCCGCGGTGACGTGACCGCGCACTGAGCCCGCCGTGTGCACGATCGCACGCAGGCTGGGCGCGGTGTCCAGCACGGCCGCGTCCAGTGGTGGGCAGTCCCAGCCGGTGATCAGCACGTCCACGTCCGCCAGGCCGTGGGCGAAGTCGTGCCGCACCGGCAACAACAGATCACACACTTCACCGAACGCCGCGATTGCCGAGGGCGTCAGCACCGCCTTTGCCGCCTCGGCCGACATCGCGAAACCCGCGCGCATTCTCACCGCATCCCTTCCGCTAACGTCCGTCCCGCCACGCGCAACCACGTACCGGGTTCCGCGAGCGCCAGTGCCGGGTCGCCGGCCATCTCCACCAGTGAGACGCACTGCCGTACTCCCGCAGGGAGTTCGCAGGCCCGTTCGCCCACCACCAGCGCCACGTCGCACTCCTGGGCGGAGGCCACGACGTTGCCGACGACCTTGCCGGTCCAGCTCTGCTCGTCGAGCCTGCCCTCGCCGGTGATCACCAGGTCGGCCCACCGCAACGCCGACTCCAGTCCGACCAGATCGGCGACGAACCGCGAACCGGACTCGGCTGTCGCACCCCAGCCCTGGACGAGCCCGAACGTGGTCCCGCCCGCCGCTCCCGCACCTGCGGCGTCCGGATCACCGCCGAGCACCGAAGCCCACCGCCGGAGCCCGTCCTCCAGCACCAGGATCTCACCCAGTCCAGCCCCCTTCTGCGGACCGAACCGATGCGCCGCACCGGTCGGCCCGAGCAGCGGTGTCGACACGTCGGCGAGACACACCACGCCACCTGAGGGCGGACTGATCAGCTCGGTGAGGTCCGCTCGCGCCATGTGCCGCAGTGCCGCGCCGCCTCGCGGAAGCACCGAGCCGTCCTCAGTGAACAGTCGAGCGCCGAGTGCCGCGAGCGCGCCGCTCCCGCCGTCCGTGCTGGCCGATCCGCCGAGTGCCGCGACGATCCTGGTCACGCCGGGATGCCCGGCTGCGGACCGCAGGAGCTGACCGAACCCGAACGTGCTCGCGCCCAGTGGATCCGGTGCGGGCAACAAGGGCAGCCCGCACGCGACGGCGAGCTCCACGACGGCCGTTCCTCCCGCCAGCAACGACCAGCACGCCGTCCGAGGCCTGCCGATCGCGTCGATCACCTGCACGGGCACGCGGCGGGCCTGCGGGAGCACGTCCACCGTGCCCTCCCCACCATCGGCCAGAGGCAGGCACCAGATCTCGTCGCACGGACTGGCGAGACGCCAGCCCTCGGCCAGCCGATTCGCCGCTGCCACGGCGTCGATGGTGCCCTTGAACGAGTCCGGCGCGATGAGAACGCGCATGGTCAGGCCACTCCGTACACGTCGAGCAGGGTGCTCATCCGATGTGCGGCCAGTTCCGGGTCTGGCAGCAGACCGCATCCGTCTGCCAGCACGAACGTCTCAACCAGATGCGGCAGGCTGCGCCCGCTCTGCCGACCGCCGACCATGGAGAAGCCCGGCTGCAGACCAGAAAGCCAGGCGACGAACGCGATGCCGGTCTTGTAGTGGTAGGTCGGCGAGCCGAAGATGTGGCGCGCCAACGGCAACGTCGGTGCGAACGCGGCGTCGTACGCGACTTCGTCGTCCGAGTCCAGCGCTCGCAACGCCGTCGAGGCGGCGGGCGCGATCGCCGCGAAGACGCCGAGCAGGGCGTCGCTGCCGCTTTTGATCAGCGAGGGGTAGTGGTAGTCATCGCCGGTGTACAGGCGTACGCCGGCGGGAAGCTTGGCCCGCAACGTCGTCTCGTGCTCGGCGTCGAGCAGTGAGACCTTGACGCCGTCCACGTGCGCGGCGTGGTCGTGCACCAGGCCGAGAAAAGCCTCGGTGGCTGCGGCGAAATCGTCCGAACCCCAGTAGCCGGTGAGGGCAGGGTCGAACATCGGCCCCAGCCAGTGCAGGATCACCGGCGCCGTGGCCTGTGGCAGCAGCCGGTCGTACACGTAGCGGTAGTCGGCAGGTCCGGCGGCCGCGGCGGCGAGCTGCCTGCTCGCCATCACGATCACCTGTGCACCTGCTTCCTGCACGACGTCGAGCTGGTCGCTGTAGGCGGCGAGCACCTCGTCCAGATCCGCGGCCACCTCGACGTGGTCGGTACCGGCACCAGCCGCGATGCGGCCGCCGTGGACTCGGGCCTCGGCGGCACTGCGCCTGATGAACTCACGGGCGACGGCCCAGTCCAGGCCCATCCCGCGTTGGGCGGTGTCCATCGCCTCGGCTACGCCGAACCCGTAGGACCACAGATGCCGGCGAAACGCCAGTGTGTGCTCCCACTCGACCACGGCGGGCGCTCCCGGACGGTTGTCGCCGAGCGGGTCTGCCACGACGTGCGCTGCGGCGAAGGCGACCCGCGAGGTGAACGGTTCGGCAGGCTTCGTCCAGGCGACGGGCTCGCGCAACACGTGCTTGCCGGTACCGGGAAGCACAACCGTGGCGCTCATCGAGGCAGCTCGACGCACTGGTTCGTGCGGGACGACTCGAGCCCTGCCTGGGCGAGCTGGACCCCGCGGACACCGGCCATGAAGTCGTAGGGGTGCGGGGCGTCCTCGACGACGTGCCGGACGAACTGCTCCCATTGGGCCTTGAACCCGTTGTCGAACTCCGCGTTGTCCGGCACTTCCTGCCACTGGTCGCGATACGACTGCGTCTCACGCAGGTCCGGGTTCCACACCGGTTTCGGGGTGGCCTCGCGCGGCTGGATCACGCACTTGTGCAGTCCCGCGACGGCACTGCCGTGCGTGCCGTCCACTTGGAACTCCACTAACTCGTCGCGGTGCACCCGAACGCACCAGGAGGAGTTGAGCTGCGCGACCACGCCACCGTCCAGCTCGAAGATCGCGTACACCGCGTCGTCCGCCGTGGCGGCATAGCGTGCCCCCGCCTCGTCGACCCGGTCAGGGATGTGCGTGGCGGTCTTGGCGATCACCGACCGGACCTGACCGAACAGGTTCTCCAGCACGTAGTTCCAGTGGCAGAACATGTCCACGGTGATGCCGCCGCCGTCCTCGGCGCGGTAGTTCCAGCTGGGGCGTTGCGCGGTCTGCCAGCCGCCTTCGAACACCCAGTAGCCGAACTCGCCGCGCACGCTCAGGATTCGTCCGAAGAAGCCGCTGTCCACCAGCCGCTTGAGCTTGAGCAGTCCCGGCAGGTACAGCTTGTCGTGCACGACACCGTTCTTCACGCCCGCCTCAGCCGCGCGACGGGCCAGGTCCAGCGCACCCTCGACCGACTCCGAGACCGGCTTCTCCGTGTAGATGTGCCTGCCCGCGTCGATGGCCTGCACGATCGACTTCTCCCGCACGGCCGTCAGCTGCGCATCGAAGTACAGCAGGAACGCGTCATCGCTCAGCGCGGCGTCCAGATCCGTGGTCCACCTGGTGAGACCATGCCGTCTGGCGAGCTCCGCGAGTTTCGCCTCGCTCCGGCCGACCAGGAGCGGTTCCAGCTGGACCCTCGTGCCGTCGGAAAGCTCCACGCCACCCTGTGCGCCGATCGCGAGCACCGACCGCACCAGGTGCTGGCGGTAGCCCATCCGTCCTGTGACGCCGTTCATCACGACACCGAGCGTTCTCATCGAGCCTCCTCGGAAAGCGCTTTCCGGCGAACTGTACAACGCTTGGAGCTTCAGTTGGTAAGCGCTTTCCGGTTAGTCTTCCTGACGCCAGGGGCACAAGGATCGTCGATGGTCGGCGTGCCCCTGGTCTGACCTCACGTGCCGTCGATCAGCCGGATCGCCAGATCAGGGTTGAACTCACCGGCCGGAGTGGTGGGAGCGATCCCACACGGTCCGTCGGACACACCTGGGGTTTTGACCCACAGGAGCATGTCGGCGCCACTACCACCGACCTGGGCGGTCACACCCAGCCTCCTGCCCGCCGGGTTGCACCACTCCCCGTTGTGCCCGTTGCCGTTACGGCTGGTGTCGATGACGAACTTCGACCCGGTACCGAGGTAGCCGACCACCGAGTTCGCGTAGGTGGCCGACTGGCTCGTGGTGTAGAAGTTCGACACGTTCACCGAGAATCCGCGCACGTTCGTGATGCCCGCGGACCGCAGCCTGCTCGCCATCACGTCCGCCGCCACCCACCCGGAGTTACCCGCGTCCAGGTACGCGTAGGTGTTCGGTGCCTTCTGCTGGAACATCTGGGTCGCGTAGAGGATCATGCCGACCCGTTCGTCGATCTGGGACTGCGTCATGCACCCGAAGTCAGCGAGCGCGTCCGGCTCGATGATCACCACCGCAGGTTTGGTCCCGATCCCGGCCGCGAAGCTGGAGATCCAGGTCCGGTAGGCGCTCACGGTTCCAGCGCCGCCGCCCGAGTGTCCCCCGCAGGCGTCCCTGCCGGGGATGTTGTAGGCGACCAGCACCGGCAGCTTGTCGTTGCCGTCGGCCGCGCCCGTGTAGTTCGCGACCGTGCTGCCGATGTCACTGTCGTTGCCGAACCAGCGTGCGATCGGCTTGGAGCCGATCGACGACTGGATGCGTGCCGCGCGGGAGTCGTTCGGGTTGTTCCTCGCCCACGTGGCCGGCAACGAGTTGGTGTTCACGTAGAAGCCGCTCGTCAGATCGATCGGACTCGCGGCTGTTGCGGGTCCCGCTGCTGCTACGAGCAACAACGTGACCACCCCTAACAGACGGACCGTCCACCACATTGTGGACTCCTCTCTTTCGGGACCGGGCTGCCGCACGCCCGCAGTTCGGCGCCGCCCCACGAAATGGAGCGGGGCGGCACCGCGGCAAGTCCTCAGATGGTGTCGGCGAAGGCCGAGACCCAGGCGAGGGCCGAGTTCCAGTTGATGGCCACCTCGTTGGTGGACCAGGAACCGATGTCGTCGATGTAGCACTTCGCCGGCGCGCAGCCGGGCAGATTCTGCTGTGCCACGGGATCCTGCAGACCCGAGTTGGGACCGCCAGCGAGCGAACCGGCCGCCGGGTTGGGCAGCGCTGGGTTGAGCTGGTGCGACCAGTGCCGGTGGTGCTGGTTCTCGCTGGCCCGCTCGCCGTAGCCGCTGATGAACGACTGGTTCAGGCCGTTGCGGCCTAGCAGGTAATCCATCGACTCCAGCACCGCGTCGCGGTAGACCGGCTTGCGGCTCAGGTCGTAGGCCGTCGCCATGATCACAGCGGCGTTCGCCGTGGCACTGGTCGACCCCCAGACGTACTGACCGTCCGCCGGGCGCCACGGGTTCGGATAGCCCTGGCCCTTCAGGTCGGCGACGTGCCCGTCCGCGACTTGCAGCACGCGATGACGTGCCGCGAGAACCTTGCCTGCCGGAAAGAGCAACGGCAGCCGGGCGATGGTGAGGTCCGCCAGGCCGCCGGTGTCCTTCCACGAGAAGCCGGTCGGCGTGAGCTGCGTGGTGATCGCGTCGAGGTACTCCCGCTTGTGCGTGGCCGCGTACAACTCTGCCGCAGCCCATGAGAACTCGTCGGTGACGTTCGTGTCGTCGTACGGGCCCCCGCCGACGCCGTCCTCGCGCGGCGCGTAGATCGCCGGGTTCGCCTTTGCGGCCTGCCACGCCGTCTCGGCCGCGGCCTGGCACCGTTTCGCGAACGCCGGATCCCACAGCAGCCAGATCCGAGCGCACTGGGCCGCAGCGGCGGCGAGGTTGAGCGTTGCGGCGGTGGACGGCTTGTGCAGGTACCGCGGCTGCGGGTCGTTGCCGGGCAGCATCGGGTGCGCCGTCCAGGCCAGGTCGTGGATCTTGTGGTGCGCCATGCCCGCGAGCGGCTTTCCGGCCGGTACCTGCATCTTCAGCAGGAACTCCACCTCCCAGCGCGCTTCGTCGAGTACGTCCGGCACACGGTTGCCGTTCTCCGGGATGGCGAGCAACCCGTCGCGCAGGCCCTCGAAGTCGAGCCGGATCAACGAGCGCTCGTAGAGGTCCATCAGCTGCCACGCGGCGAGCGCCCCGTTCACCACGTACTTGCCGTGGTCACCGGCGTCGTACCAGCCACCGCTCACGTCCAGTGTGTAGTCGCACTCCCCCGGCAAGCACGGCACGGCAGTATCCCCTTTGTTCGGCGCGACACCAATGTGCCCGGCGACCCTGGCATACGAGGTCCCCACGTACTTCGCCTCGATCGGGATACCGCTGCGGTTGTGGTAGAAGTACTCGAGCGAGTCCCTGCGCAGCTGGTCATAGGGCTTGGCGGCAATGTCGAACGGCTCACTGACGTCCGCGCCGACGGAGAGTGTGTAATCGCTTCCAGTTTGCCGCACAGCGGAGAAGTCCGCGATGTGGACGTGGTCGCCGGACATGGGGTCGGCACCGTGGACCGTCGTGCTGCCGGAAGTCACGACCGCACCCGTGTTGTCCCTCAACGACCAGATCACCGGCTCCGTCGCGTTGCTCACCACTGACGCGCGTTTCGCACCCGACGCGAGATAGCCGTGCTGGTTGACGCGTACCGGCGACCCGTACGTCCAGCCACCGCCGGGCGGGATCACCCCACCGATGAGCGAGACGTCGTCCAGGCAGATCGTGTAGGCCTGCGTGGCACCTCCCATCTGGAAGGACACCTGGCCGTGCCTGGTGGCCACTGTGGACGTCCCGACGAACTGGAACGCCTTGGGCGTGCTCGTCAAAGCAACCGGCTTGTTCAACGTGGTCGCGATCGGTGACGCGGTGGTCTGCACGACCGCACGGGCGGTGACATCCCTGGTGGCGGAGGCGGTGAACCGGAGCGTGTACGCCTGTCCAGCCTCCAGTGGAACGTCGTTCTGACCGATCATCGACTCCCAAGGGTTCACCGTCCCGGCCGGGACGGCGGCACACAACCGTCCGAGGTCCACTCCGGACGGTGTGTTTCCGCTGCTCCACCACGGGCTCTTGGTATCGCTGAAAGTGCCGTTGAGCACCCTCTCGTAGCCGTCGGCGCGAGCATCCGTGGCGGAACCGAGGACGAGTGCGACCGGCAGTAAGGCCGCGATGAGCGTTCTCTTGAGGGACATACCGGGGGCCTCTCGGAAGGAAGTGTCTCCCGGCGTAACCGCAGCGTCACTGTAGATGGTGACCTGGACAACAGCGGGTGTCAACGATTACGGTCCTGTAAGCGCTCACAGTTTTTGGGGTTACAGACAGCGCATCACCGGCACGTGCCGCAGCGTCGCAGCAGGTAATGGTGTTCGAGGCTGACTCGTTTCAGGTGTTAGCGCTTCCGGGCAACGCCGCCAACTGGAGGTTCGGAGATGACTGTCAGATCGACGCGGGCGCTGCTCGCGACGACACTCCTCGGCGCGCTGGTGGCAACCAGTGCGTGCGGAGGTGGTGGGACCGCCGACGCGGGCAACGGCACGACGACGCTGGTCGTCAAGACCTTCAGCCAGTTCGGTTACGCGGACCTCTACAAGGAGTACGAGGCTGGCCACCCCGGTGTCACCATCAAGGAGGAGAACATCGGCAAGCTGGGCGACTACACGCCCAAGCTGCAGCAATGGCTCGCAACCGGAACAGGCGCCGGTGACGTGGTCGCGATCGAGGAGGGCATCCTCACGCAGTTCATGGCGAAGCCTGACCAGTTCGTGAACCTGCTCGACCACGGCGCCGGCGCACTCAAGGGCAACTTCCTCGAGTGGAAGTGGAACCAGGCGTCCACACCGGACGGTAGCAAGGTGATCGGGCTCGGCACCGACGTCGGCGCACAGGGCATGTGCTACCGCACCGACCTGTTCGCCAGAGCAGGTCTGCCGACCAACCGCGAGGAGGTCGGCAAGCTCTGGCCGACCTGGGACGACTACCTCGCGACCGGCAAGCGGTTCAAGGAGAAGAACACCGGCGCCGCCTTCTACGACTCCTCCACCGGCCTCTACCAGAACATCCTGATGCAGCAGGGCGATCACACCTACTACGACAAGTCGAACAAGCTGGTGATCGACAGCAATCCCGGCGTGAAGAAGGCGTGGGACCAGACCATCAATCTGGTCCAGGCAGGGCTCTCCGCGAACATCGAGCAGTGGAGCCCACAGTGGAACGCCGGCTTCAAGAACGGCGGGTTCGCGACGATTCCGTGCCCCTCTTGGATGCTCGGCACGATCGAGAAGCAGTCCGGTCCGGAGAACTCCGGCCGGTGGGACGTCGCCCGCGTGCCCGGAAACGGCGCGGTCCGCGGCGGCTCCTTCCTCGCGGTACCTACCCAGAGCAAGCACCAGACCCAGGCGGCCGAACTGGTGAAGTTCCTGACCAGCGCCAAGGGCCAAATCGCGGCGTTCAAGGCGAAGAACAACTTCCCGTCCTCGCCGCAGGCCATCGACGACGCCGCTGTCCAGGCCTACACCAACCCGTACTTCTCCGACGCACCGGTCGGCCGAATTTTCGGTGACAGCGTCAAGGCACTCAAGCCCGTCTACCTGGGCCCGGCCAACCTCGCCATCGGCGACCGCGTCGGCAACGCGCTGACGGCCGTCGAGCAGGGCAAGCTCAAGCCCGACGAGGCGTGGGCAAAGGCCGTCGACGAAGCACGTCGACTGGTCAAGTGAAGACGTGGCAGCCGAGGGGCCGCCCCAACAGCCCCCTCGGCTGCCACACCCACAGCCGAATTCCCACCGAGGACACACGTTGCTTGCTGATCTGCAGCCTCGCACTGCCACCACGAGTGTCGATCCGCCGTCGGCACCACCGCCGCCACCGCGCAGGCGCCTGCGCGACCGAATCTCCCGGATCGACGCGAAGTGGGCGCCGTACCTGTTCGTCGCGCCGTTCTTCGTGATCTTCGGGATCTTCGGGCTGTTCCCGCTCGGCTACACGGCCTGGGTCTCGTTGCACGAGTGGGACATCAGCGGCCCAGGCGGGTTCATCGGGCTGAACAACTACGTGACGCTCTTCGGCGATCCGGACTTCTGGAACGCCGTGCTGAACACGGTCGGCATGCTCGTGCTGGCGACGGTGCCACAGCTGTTCTTCGCACTGGTGCTGGCAAGCTTGCTCAATCAGAAGCTGCGCGGCTTGACGCTCCTGCGGATGGGCGTGCTGCTGCCGATCGTCACCTCGGTGGCCGCGGTGGGCATCGTGTTCAGCCAGATCTTCGACCGTGACGCCGGCATGGTCAACGGACTGCTCGGGCTGTTCAGCATCGAGCCGATCGACTGGCGTGCCGACAAGTGGTCGTCGTGGACCGCGATCGCCACCATGGTCAACTGGCGCTGGACGGGCTACAACGCGCTGATCTACCTCGCCGCCATGCAATCGATCCCCCGCGACCTGTACGAGGCGGCCACTGTGGACGGTGCCTCGAAGATCCGGCAGTTTTTCAGCATCACCATCCCGATGATCCGCCCGGCGCTGCTCTTCACGGTGATCGTGTCAACGATCGCGGGCATGCAGCTGTTCACCGAACCGCTGATCTTCGGGCAGGGCAGCTTCGCGATCTCCGGCGGCAGTTTGCGCCAGTTCCAGACGCTGTCGATGTACATGTTCGAGAAGGCCTTCCGCGACTTCGACTACGGCTACGGCTCGGCGATCGCCTGGATGATGTTCCTGCTGATCACGCTGCTCGCGGTGGTCAACTTCCTCATCACCAGGAGGTCCCGGTGATGCGCCGGACGCAACCCTTGCTGTACCTGACGTTGCTCGCCGCGATCGCGCTGTCGGCATTCCCGCTCTACTGGCTCTTCGTCGTGGCCACACGGTCGAACGATGTTGTCGGTGACTGGCCTCCACCGCTCACTCCAGGTCCGAACCTGGGTGAGAACACCGGTCGGCTGTTCGCAGCCGAGGACGCCAACTTCCTGCTGGGGCTGCTGAACTCGGCGTTGTCGTCGGTCGTCGTGACGGTCTCGGTCGTGTTCTTCAGCTCGCTGGCCGGGTTCGCGTTCGCCAAGCTGCGCTTCCGCGGCCGCAACGCGCTGCTGCTGATCATCCTCGGCACCATGATGATCCCCGTCCAGATGGGCATCATCCCGCTCTACATGATCATGGTGGAGCTGGGCTGGCAGAACCGGATGGAAGCGATCATCGTGCCCGCGCTGGTGTCCGCGTTCGGCGTGTTCCTGATGCGCCAGTACGCCGAACGAGCGGTTCCCGAGGAGCTCATCGAAGCTGCCCGCGTCGACGGCTGCAGCACGTTCCGCATCTTCTGGACCGTCGTGCTGCCTGCTCTCCGACCCGGAGCTGCGGTGCTCAGCCTGTTCACGTTCATGGGCACCTGGAACGAGTTCCTGTGGCCACTCGCCGTGCTGGAAGCGGACAACCCGACCGTGCAGTTCTCGCTCTCGCAACTGTCCACCACCTACTACACCGACTACACCCTCATGTTCACCGGAGCGCTGATCGCCACGGTCCCGCTGCTGCTGGTCTTCGTCGGGTTCGGTCGCCAGATCATCGGCGGCATCATGGAAGGGGCGGTCAAGGCATGACGTTCGATCCCGGCTTTCTCTGGGGTGCGGCGACCTCGAGCTACCAGATCGAGGGCGCCGTTGCCGAGGACGGGCGCCTGCCCTCCATCTGGGACACCTTCTGCGCGACTCCCGGCAAGGTCGACAACGGTGACACCGGTGATGTCGCCGCCGACCACTACCACCGGTATCGCGACGACATCGGCCTCATGGCCGGTCTGGGCCTGAACGCCTACCGCTTCTCGATAGCGTGGCCGCGGGTCCAGCCAACCGGATCCGGCGCGATCAACCAGGCCGGCCTCGACTTCTATTGCCGGCTCGTGGACGCGTTGCTGGAAAAGGACATTCAGCCGTGGGCGACGCTGTACCACTGGGACCTGCCCCAGCCTCTGGAGGATGCGGGCGGCTGGCCGGAACGCGACACCGCACAGCGGTTCGCCGACTACGCGGCCGCCGTGCACGACGCACTGTCCGACCGGATCAGCCACTGGACCACGCTCAACGAACCCTGGTGCTCGGCGTTCCTCGGCTATGCCACGGGACGGCACGCACCCGGCCGCCGCGACGGTGCCGCCGCCGTGCGGGCCACGCACCACCTGCTGCTGGCACACGGCCTTGCGACACAGGCGATGCCGGACTCGCGCGTCGGCATCACGCTCAACCTCTCCCACGTCACCGCGGCCTCGGCAGCCGACCAGGATGCCGCCCGCCGGATCGACGGCATGCAGAACCGGATCTTCCTCGACCCTCTGCTGCGCGGCTGCTATCCCGACGACGTTCTCGCCGACCTGGCGCCCGTCACCGACTTCACCCACGTGCAGGAGGGCGACCTCAAGGCCATCGCGACGCCGCTGGACTTCCTCGGCGTCAACTACTACTCCCCGATGCTGGTGGCGGACGGCGACACTCCGGCGAACACCGCGTACGTCGGTTCCGACCACGTCCGGCAACTCGACGGGGGCAGATCCCGTACGTCGATCGGCTGGGAGATCGACGCCACCGGCCTCGAACAGCTGCTCGTGCGGCTCGACACCGACTACCCCGTCCCGCCGATCTACATCACCGAGAACGGCGCGGCGTTCGACGAGCCGGTGCACGACCAAGATCGCATCGACTACCTGGAAGGACACCTGCGGGCCTGCGCCACGGCCGCCCGCCACGGGGTGCCGCTGCGTGGTTACTTCGTCTGGTCCCTGCTGGACAACTTCGAGTGGTCCTTCGGGTATGCGCAGCGGTTCGGGATCGTCCACGTCGACTACGACACCCAGGTCCGCACGCTCAAGGACAGCGGCCACTGGTACGCGGCAGTGATCGCGCGAAACGGCCTGTGAGCGCTTACAGACTGGGTACGATCATGTCCATGAACAGTCGGCCACCGACCCTCGACGAGGTCGCCCAACGTGCAGGCGTCTCCACGGGGACGGTGTCCCGCGTCATCAACAACGCCAAACACGTCAGCAAGAAGTCTCGTGAGGCCGTTGAGCGCGCCATCGCCGAACTCGGCTACGTGCCGAACAAGACGGCCCGTTCCCTCGCGACCCAGCAACGGGGTGCCATCGCCCTCGCGATCTCCAGCGACGACCCGGCACTGTTCGCCAACCAGTTCTTCGCCGAAGTGATCACCGGCGTCAACGCGATCGTCGAGGAGACCGACCTCGAACTGATGCTCGTGCTGGCCGCCTCCGAACGAGGCCGTGCCCGCTTCGCCCGCATACTGCGCTCGCGCAGCGCGGATGGCGTCATGCTGCTGGCGCTCAAGGAGAACGACCCCCTGTCGATCATGGCTGAGCAGAGCGGCGTGCCCGTCGTACACGGTGGACGGTCGCTGGACCGGACACCGCAGTGGTACGTCGACGCCGACAACCGCGGTGGTGCCCGGCTGGCGACAGAGCACCTGCTGTCGTTGGGCAGGACGAGGATCGGCACCATCACGGGCGAACTGAACACCCACGCCGGCGTCGCACGTTACCTGGGGTTCCGCGAGGCGTTGGCGCTGTCCGGACTGAGCGATGAGCGGGTCGCGCACGGCGACTTCAGTGAGGCCAGCGGCATGGCCGGCATGAAAACGTTGCTGGACGACCACCCGGACCTGGACGCGGTGTTCGTGGCGTCCGACGCGATGGCCGCCGGCGCCCTCGGGGTGCTACGCGATCACGGCAGAGCTGTGCCGGAGGACGTGGCCGTCGTCGGGTTCAACGACATCGTGACCGCGCGGTACACGCAACCGGCCCTCACCACCGTCCACCAGCCCATCGAAGCGCTCGGCCGCGAGATGACACGCATGCTGCTGCGGCTCATCAACAACGAGCAGGTGACCTCACTGATCTTGCCGACCGAGCTGGTCGTGCGGGACTCGGCTTGAACTGGTTCGGCGCGCGCCGGGCATCGGACAAGTACCTCAACGCGCCGTACGAGAGAACCGGTTCAGCCGCCCACCGCCGGATCCCGAGAAGCCTGCAGCCTCGGGTGATTCGGTGTCGGCCGTGATGCCGCCCACGTGGTCCGCCTCCGCAGCTGCCGCAGATCGACCGCCGGAGCGACGAGCGGAGCCACCCGCACGGGCACGCCCAGCCGTAGTGCCCGAGCACGTTGCGAAGCCGAACAAGAAGGTCAGGCCGACGACCATTGCGATGATCACCGTGACCGCCCTCGTCGCGTCCTTCAACAGGCCCGAAGGTCCATCCGAGATGGGCCCGAGAACCCTGATCTGCGACGCCACCGGACGACGTGGAGCGGCAGGCTGCACCTCTGCTTCATGGACTTGAGGTGCGAAAATGGCGCTCGCTGGCACCACCCGGCACCTCAGCCGGGGTCGATCCCAGGACTCCCAATCAGCGGGTGCTCAACGAGCCGAGCGGATCGATCCCTGCGGATTGACGGTCATGCCTTACACACGTCAGCAGTCTGAACCTCAGGCGGTCAGCCGGCTCCGCGCGGATTGTCGATGCAAGCTGTCGAGCTTAGCCACTTGATCATTCAGCACCGTCAGCCCTCGCCGTGGCACGTAGATCGAGTAGACGATGAGGTGCCGTGCTCACAGGTGAAGCACTACAGTCCACAGGGCAGCTAAGGCTCCGACGGGGTGTCTTGCGGGAAGTCACTGCGGTTCAGAACAGCACAGCGCAGTGTGGATGCTGCCCAGCCTCGAGATACCCGTTGATTACTGTCCGTCACAGCAATACTTCACCACGGCCTCCATCCGCGGACGATGCGTATGCGGCACGAACACGTCCCTCCAACACTCGGCCCGTGCCCGCACTGATCTGCGGTTTCCGCTCCGCGACATACGCACGTACCCGTAGGACACGTCGGTCATACCGTGCTCGTCGATCAAACGGTCGAAGATCCGCTTCACCGTGTGCCGCTGCTCGCGCGGAGCCCTCAGATCCTCCCGCAGCATCACGTCGATCGCCGGCTTGAACGGATCCAGCTTCGAACCACGCGGCGGATAGATCTTGCGTCCCTACGGCCACGCCGTGGGCCGCCCAGGTCATCATCTGGCCCCGCACCACGGCCAAAGGCCATCGACAAGGCACGGCCACCGGCACCGGCCACCTCGTCCCTGACCTTCTCACCGATCTACGCGGACGCTACGACAAGGCCGTCGACTGGGGCCCTCACCACCAACCAGCATCGCGACAGGCACAAAGGCAACCACCTGGCTACACCCTCGCCCAACACCTCAAAGACAAAGCCGAACAGGTCTGACTGTTCGCCCGAAATGTCACAATCCCGTGGACAATCGCCGCCGCCTCGGAACAGCGCTCAGAAGCCCCAAGCGACACCAGGCCGTCTCCGGCTACTGGCACAGTACCAAACACCCTCCGCGACTATCTGCGCGTCGCTCCTACCTGACCAGCGCCCGCAACCACGGCATCCGCGCCATCCACGCCACTCTCACTGGCAACCCCTGGCTCCCCGCCAAAATCTGACCATCCAACGCGGCCACCCCGTGAATGGACACCGCCCGATTTCACGGAACGCGCGGTAGAGACGGTCTTGCACGAATGATTTCCCAGGCGCCGCAGCAGCGCCTGCCCGCATGACGACTTCACCGCCAGATTGATGGCAGCGATGGCGCCGGAAAACCTTGAACCTCGCGATCCGCGAAAGGTGATGTTCCACCACGCGGAACACCACCTTTCGACACTCCACACATTGATTGTACGGTCTCAAACCGAGAGCGATCGTTCGGCTTCCTGGCTCTCTTGACCGAAAGTCGAGAGCTGCTGCGGAAAGTGTGGCCGATCGCATCTAGTGCCGCGCAACGGAAGCATGCACATTCCTCGGGAGGCGAGCTTCTACTGTTCACAGCATGGTCGACTGATAGGCGGGTAAAGCCCAAACCATTACGCGACACGAGTTCGCCATGCTAGGTCGCCCCAGAACGAGTGAAGCTGGGTCGGCGAAAGGAGTCTGAGCGTGAAAGTCTTGGCGTGAAAGATTGGCAACAGCAGTTGGGGCGGACGGTGGCGTGCCGTGTGCGAGTTGCTGCGACCCGGCAGGTTTATCGGCGCGGCCAAAGTGTCAGAGGCGTTGGACCAACAGGTTTTCGCAGCTTGCGAGCTTGGCCTGTATCGCCTCCGACGCTCGTGGAACAACGGTGATGTCATCAGTGTGGCAGGCGACAGGAGAGTGATCATGAAACCGTATGTGCTGGACAACTTGGCGGATGAGACCGTGGACCGTTTCCGGGCGCTGGAAACATGCTACGACGGCGCTACCCGCGATTTCCTCCGGCAGACCGGTGTCGAGTCCGGCTGGCGCTGCCTCGAGATCGGGGCAGGCGGCGGTTCGGTTGGTCTCTGGCTGTCGGAGACTGTGGGCCCAGGGGGAGGGGTCACGGTGACCGACATCGAGGACATCCGGCTTGACTCGGCTCTGGCTGATCGCGCAAACGTCAGCTTTGTACGGCATGACATCGTCAACGATGCGCTGCCGGAGGCGGAGTTCGATCTCATCCATGCGCGTTTGGTCCTGATTCTCCTCCCGGAGCGGCTTGAGGTGCTGCGGAAGCTGGTGCGCGCTCTGCGGCCGGGAGGCTGGCTCGTCCTGGAGGATTTCGACTGCGGGTGGACTCCCGTGCTCATGACCCCCAATGAGGGGGATGCAGCGCTTTACGAGACTGTTCACGCCCGATTCCTGGCTGCCATGACCGATTCCGGCGCGGACGTACTGTGGGCCCGGAAGTCCTTCGCCGCGTTCGTCGCCGCGGGGCTCACCGAGATCGCCTCCTCTACTTTTGGCATGGCTTGGCGGGGCGGCAGCGTCGGCGCGAGTCTCCACCGGGCCAACACCTCGCAACTCGCGGATCAGATTGTGGGAGGCGACGTCACGCGGGAGATGCTCGAACGTTTCTGGCGCCTGCTTGACGATCCGGCCTTCGCGGTCGGGTCCTATCCCTTGGTCAGCGTGCGTGGCCGCCGTCCCTTGGTCAGCGTGCCTAGCGACCGCTCGAGCCGGTGACGTTTCCCCTCTCCGTTCGAGAAAGGCCCTAGCCATGTCCGTCCACATCTGGCCCCCCGAAACCGGAGAACAGACACGCGTGGCGACCACCGAGCCGCGCACAGACACTGTGAGCATCGAAGGATCACCTGCCGCCCGTGCGGTCATGCTCGTGGAATCCGGACTGTTCGATACATACGTTCTCTACGAACGCGAAGGTGTCTGGACAGTCGCCGGCGGTGTAAGAGGTTCAGTCACCCTGGATGCGAGCAGGATCCGAACGACCTGGTGCGGAGAGGAACGCTCCCGCCCTTGGCGAGCCCGGCCACTCGATGCGATCGGCGCCGCACTGGCATCGCTGCCTATCGCCGATTGGAATGCCTATGGCTGGATCACCTTCGAAACCGCCCTCCTGGCCTCCCAGGGAGATGTACCAGCCCGAGACCACGACCTTGCGCACCTGATCGTGCCAGAGATCGAGGTGCGAATCTCCGCCGACTCCGCATCGATCACCTGCACCGATGACAACCTTCGGAAGGCAGTGCACAAGGCGTTGCTCGGGGATGTGCCGGACGACGACAACTGTCCGTCTGTCGCGGTCGATCTGAGTGAAGGCGGCCAGCGGTACCGCGACGCGGTGGCCGAGGCTGTCCGCGAGATTCGGCGAGGCGCCTTCCGGAAAGTGATCCTCTCGCGCAAGGTGCCCCTCCCCGAACCGGTCGATCTCGCCCGGACCTACCTGCGTGGGCGGGCGGCGAACACCCCCGCGCGCTCGTTCCTGCTCAGCGCTGGAGGAATGGCCGCTGCAGGGTTCTGCCCAGAGACCATCCTGGAATCGGATACCGAGGGGTTCATCTCCACCCAGCCCCTCGCCGGCACCCGAGCCTTCGGAACCGAGGCCCTGCAGAACCGGCAGCTGCGCGCTGAACTGCTCAGCGATGCCAAAGAGCTCGTCGAGCACGTCCTGTCGGTGCAACTGGCCTTCGAGGAGCTGGAAGGCGTCTGTTCGCCCGGATCAGTGGCAGTCAGCGAACTGCTCTCGGTCAAAGAGCGCGGCAGCGTGCAGCATCTGGCGTCCCGGGTCTGCGGGAGACTGCGGCGCGGGCTGTCTGCGTGGGACGCGCTGGAGGCGGTCTTCCCGGCCGTTACCGCCTCGGGCATCCCCAAGGCCCCCTCCTCCAACTTCATCACCCGGAGCGAACCCGATAGACGCGGGCTCTACAGCGGTGCTGTGCTCACCGCCTCCAGTGACGGCTCGCTCGACGCGGGGCTCATACTGCGCACCCTTTTCGAAGAGGGCGGCCGACAATGGCTACACGCAGGAGCAGGCATCATCGCGGAGTCGCGGCCCGACCGCGAATACGAGGAGACCTGTGAAAAGCTCCGCAGTGTCGCACCGTATCTCGTTCCACGCGCACCACAGGGTGTGCCCCTGCCACTCGATCACTGAGCAGAAGACGTGGTATTCCCATGTTGAACCATCTGCCCGACACAACGATCCAGGTCCCCGATAAGCCGGATACCGCGCCGCCGAGCCCAGCCTGGCCGAGTGACTCGTATGATCGCGTTCCGGCGTGGATCTACTCTGATCAGGCGGTGTACACCAAGGAGCAGGAGCGCGTGTTCCGAAGCTCCTGGAACTATGTCGCGCTGTCAGCTGAGCTGCCCGAAAACGGCTCATTCAAACGCAGCTGGGTTGGCGATGCCCCCGTGGTGGTCACTCGCGACCGCGATGGCGTTGTTCATTGCGTCGTCAGCCGATGCGCGCACCGCGGAGTCGAGTTCGTGCGAGAACTGCGGGGCACCCTGAAATGCCTTCGCTGCCCGTATCACCAATGGACTTATTCACTCGATGGCCGCTTGACCGGCGTGCCGTTTCGGCGCGGGGTCGGCGGTAAAGGAGGGATGCCGCCCGACTTCGACGCCTCAGCGTCTGGGCTGCAACGACTAGCAGTCACCGAAAGGAACGGGGTGATCTTCGCGTCCTTCGCCAGCGAGCCGCCTTCCTTGGAGCTGTCTCTCGGCCCGACGATGATCGGCTACTTCGATCGAGTCTTCAATGGCAGGCCGTTGGAGATCCTTGGATACAGCAGACAGCGCATCCCGTGCAACTGGAAGCTCATCTTCGAAAACATTAAAGACCCATACCACGCAAGCACACTGCACGTCTTCCTGGTCACTTTTGGCCTGTTCCGCGCCGACACACCCGCCGCGGTGAAGATGGATCCATCGGGTGCTCATAGCGTACTCATCTCCTCAAAACGCGACGCCGTTTCCGCTGCCGAGACGGCTGAGCTCGCGACCTTCCGCAAGGACCTGTCCTTGAACGAGCCCGAACTCGTGCAGCCGATCGACGAGTTCGACGATCCGCACACTGCGGTAATGCAAACCATATGGCCGAACCTGATCGTTCAGCAGCAGGTAAACACCCTCGCAACCCGCCACATTGTCCCCCGCGGACCTGGCCAGGCTGATCTCCTCTGGACCTTCTTCGGCTATGCCGGCGAAGACCCGGTGCTGCGCCGCCGCAGGCTGTTGCAAGCGAACCTGATGGGCCCAGCCGGGCTGGTCTCGGTCGATGACGGCGAGGTGCTGCAGCAGACACAGGACGGGGCGTCCGCATATCCAGAAGCGAACTACCTCGTCGAGATGGGCGGGCGGGACCTAGCCGATGCCGACCACATGGTGACCGAGGTCGCGATCCGCGCCTTTTACCAGCATTACCGGGAGGTGATGGACCTATGAGTGAACTGCGCGACGAGATTGAGGAGCTATACGCCCGGTACGCCGAACTGCTAGACGACGATTGCGATCTCGACGGTTGGCTCGACCTCTTCCTCGACGACACCCGCTACGAGCTCATCAGCCGCGAGAACTTCCAACTCAACCTTCCGGTCGGCCTGATCATCTGCGAGAACAAGGGAATGCTGAAAGACAGACTCTTCGCCATGCGAGAACTGATGCTCGCCACCCCGCGCTGGACCCGCCGCGTGATCGGCAATCTGCGAGTCAGGGCCATGCAGGGCGATGAGGTCCACGTGCGAGCGGGATACATCATTGCCCAAGGACTCCGAGCGGAACCTCTCGCACTTTTCAGCGCCGGCGAATTCCGCGACATCCTGACCCGCGGCGACGACGGGAACCTCCGCTTTCGACACAAGCTCACTATTTACGATCACGATCTTATCGCCAACTCGGTCGTGAAGCCACTATAGGGGGAGGCTCTTCTATGCCCAGGTGCGTAACGATGACCAGTTCTTCGGATCGGCGTAGGGCAGCATCGTAGAACTGCCCGCGTATCGCGGGCCTGCTCGAATCGCTCACGACCACACCGTAGCGGGGACCGCGTGGCCGCACGGGCACCGTGGCGCGAGCCCACCGTGGGGTTCGCTGGCGCCGAAGCCCAGCCACCGCGCTGTTACCGTAACGACGTGATCACCGTGGTGCTGTCGCGCACGCCGGCCCCGCTTGTTTCCCGGCAGGTCGGGAGCGATGCGTGAACCGCGAGTTCCTGTTCGACCCAGGCGACCAGGATGGCCGAGGCCGCCCGATGTACTCGGCCCGGAAATAGGCCCGGTCCACCCCCAGCAGCCGTTCGATGCGGCCGCCACGGATCTGCGCCGCCATGGTCGCCGGCAGCCCGTCGGCAGCCCGTCGGCGGCCTGCCGGTAGGCCTGGTCCAGATCATGGGCCAGGCCTACCGCCGCTCCTGGAGGTGGGCGAGCAGCCCGAACGCGGTCAGCACCCGCGGCCGGGCGATCCCCACGCGGTGTCATCCAGCAGCCGCGTCCGCGGGTCACCCCACTTGTCGGTGCCCTTGGCGTAGACATCGCGGCGGCGCAGCGGCCGCCACAGCGCCTCCAGCACACAGAACGTGTAGGCGGCGCCGTCGACTTGCGGCGACGGGAGATCCGGGTTGCCGAACACCAGCCGCCGACACGCCCCCGACGCCATCCCCTTGGCCGCATGCTCCGTGGTCGGCGGGCGCCGCGCGAGCACACCGGCAGCGCCTGCACCGCGGCCAGCACCGCGGCCCCGGCGTCGGTCGCACCCACGGGATCACCGTGGTCAGTGGCTCCAGGAACCCTCGCACCGTCGCGTAGCTGCCCCACGAGTTCCGCCCGCCAGCCACGCCGCGTCGTCGTCCCCCTCGGACGTCCGGGGCCAGCCCGGTCACCGTGGCCAGTGCCTGAGCGATCTCGTCGTTGCTGGTGAACTGCACGATCTGCGCCCACCCCCTCGGCTGCGGCCTACCCGGCGATGTCCTGCTCGACCGTGGAGAGCTCCATCAGCGTCGACACCACCGCCGCCACCGTCGAGCCACAAGTCCCTGGCGCGGACGGAACTCGTCGTCGTGTTGGTGGATGGCGAGATGAACGTGGGCCCCGCCTCAGGCAACTCGTTGCTTACCGGGCAACCTTGTGGCGGGTGAGGTGGGCGGTGGCGATGCCCTGCAGGACCAGGTCGATCCCGGTGAGGAACTGCTCGCGGTCGTCGTGTTCGCGCAGTTGGTCGGCGATGACCCTATGAACGGGTAGTCATCGGGGTCAAGGTCCTGCCATGCCCTGGATGCGGCGTCGAGGAACTCGGCGCATTCGGCCTCGCGCCCAGGCGTCCTCCCGTCGCTGGTGCCGTGCGGCGTGCGGGCTTCTGGGCGGTGGCGCCGAGAAAGTAGTGGCCCATGGTCGAGGTCGTGGCGAACCAGTCGCGTTGCAGCACGCCCAGCGCGTGCATCGGTCGGCCGATGCTCTCGAAGACCCGTAGTGTGACGGCTCCCCAGGGGTGTTCGGTTACCGCGTCGAACAGGCCGAGCGCAACGGCGCGGATCTCCTCTTCGGGCGTGCCCGCGGCCCCGAGGCCCCTTGCGAGCGCAGTCGGCTCGGCGGACGGCGTGGCCAGAGCGTCGGCGATGACGGTGTCGGTCGCGGCCTCCAGCAGCTCGTTCATGGTGCCGACGTGATGGTAGATCGCGCCGGAGCCGGTGGACAGGCGTTCGGTCAGCGCCCGGACCGTCAGCGCGCCGCCTCCTGCCGTGTCCAGCAGCTCGATGGGCTGTCTCGACGATGCGCTCGCGGGAGAGCACCTGCCTGCGCCGTGGTGACTGGCGGGATGGTGTGGGAATGTCCCCATTCTGCCATGTTTGGAGCAATGCACCAACCGAAGGAAGTGCTGACATAGTTGACGTCGTGATCGCCGGGGCCGGGCCGGTGGACTTGTTCCTGGCCGGTGAACTCGCCCTGGCGGACCGCTCGGTCCTCTGATCCTGCTGCCGAAACGCGTGCCGCTCAACATCTATGACTGGGCCTGCTGGGCGCGCCAAACATTGGTTCCGCTGACCGTTGTCAGCCACTTCCGGCCGGTGCGGCCGGTGTCCTTCACCATCGCCGAGCTCACCGGCCCCGCGGACCATCAGCGAGACGAGTCACGCCCGGACCTCGTCGCCCGCTTCTTCCGCACCGCCGACCGCGTCCTACGCGCCTACCACCACGTGCCACACCGGCTCAAACCCTTGCGACGCCGTGCGTTGCTGCGTGCGCGGTCCTTGGATCCTCGCCCGTCAGGAGCACGACGGGAGCTGGGGTGGGCTGCAACCACCCCACGTCTACTCCATCATCGCGCTACATCTGCTCGGCCTTCCACTCAGTAGCCCGGTACTGGCCAAGGGATTGCGCGGCCTCGATGGGTTCGTGGTGCACACCGAAACTCCAGAGGGCCCCGCGCGGTGGATCGAGGGCTGCCAGGGCCCGGTGTGGGACACCGCGCTCGTGCTCAACGCTCTGCTGGACAGCGGTTTCGACCCCGACCAGGCGGCGATGCGGCGAGCCACCGACTGGCTGCTGGACCACGAGGTCCGGTACCAGCTCGCGATGGACTGTCTCAGTGAGGTGGGCGGCGATCCGGCGGCCGTGGCGGACCTGGGCGTGCTGGCCAATTTCGTGATCAGCAGGGACAGGTGAGACGAACATGTCGATCGAGGCGACCGGGTTTCCAGGTTTCGTACTTGATGCGGACCACGTTCGCCGTCGACGAGACCCGGAACGTCGTCGACACGTTGCGCGGGATGTTCCCGCGGCCGCAGGCGCCTCCGGCCGACATCCGCTACGCCACGACCAACCGCCATGACGCGTCTCAGGCGGTGATCGAGGACTCCGACCTGGTGCTCGTGGTGGGCTCGGCGAACTCCGTGCGCCTGGTGGAGACGTCCCGGCTTCTCGCGGGGTCCCGGCCGAGCGCGCCGAAGCACACGAGGACCACGCTGTCATCGGGAACCGGTACGTCGGCGAGTTCGGTGTCCTGCGCCGCGACCCGCCGTTGCCCAGCAGTGATCCGGTGGTCACCGTGCCCGCGCCGAGCAGGAACACCAAGTTGCTGACTAGTTTCCCGGCGTCAGCCTCGCCATGTCCCGTGAGCGCGCAGACAAGCGGAGCCTCCTCGCCGGCCCCGGCCAGGACCGTGCCCATGATGTGGCCGTCGAGCCGCGTCGTCGGCCTTCGCGAGCGGCTTGTCCGGCGGATGCAGTTCGTTGCGCTCCAGAAAGCTGTCGATCCAACCCGCCACGACTTCCTGGTCGTGGCGCCGCAAGCCGAGCAGCTCACCCATCATCAAACCTTTCTGCCGGGAGAGCTGATGCTCGACGCTGCCTCGTTTCCCGATCTGAGCGTGGACGCACTCGGGTTTCCTCGCGGCGTCAACTGGTTGACGCTTGCCCCGACCGGTCCCCACATCGTCGGCCGGCTCATGGCAGAGCTTCCGCGTATGCGGGGAGGGATCGGTTTCAGCGTCGACCTGGACCTCCGGTGGGTTCGTCGCAGCCTGCAGGAGCGACGAGCCGCGGAGGCAAGCCGCTACGCCGTACACGTGGTGGACGAGGCGGAATCGCTGGTCTCGCAGCAGAACGTCGGCGTTCTCGTGATCACGCCGCCCCTGCTGGAACGGATGACGGAACGGGACCACCTGGTCCAGGCGATCAACGAGAAAGTCTCGGTCATCATGTGGGGCGGTGCTCACATGGACGCTGACACCCGTGTCATTCTGCAGCAAGAGATCTTTCCTGACGTACGGCTGTTCGGGCAGTACGGCAGCACAATGATCCTCGGCGGCACCATGGAGCGACCGAGCGGCACGGACAGCCCTGGTCCGTGCGTGTTCGACCCCTTCTCGCCACATGTCAGCTTCGACGTCATCGATCCGGACACGGGAGTTCCTGTCGCCGACGGCGAACGCGGCCAAGTCGTCATGCATCACATCAGCAAGTCCATGTCGCTACCCAACAACATCGAGCGGGATGAAGCCATTCGGATGCCGGCGCTGCCTGGCGCGCTGGGCGTGTCGGTCGCGGACGTGACACCGCTCGCGGTGTTTGAGCAGGCGCAGGTGATCGAGGGTGTTGTACTGAGCCGATCCGCCTGGACGCCTTGGGTGTCCAGGGTCCGTACAGCACCGCGCGCACCATTCGCGTGTCCGGTGTGGACGGTAGCGAGATTGCCGTGATGAGCGCTGTTCCGCCGATCTACGTCCGGCGGAACCTACGCACTGCGCTGCGCCCGTCCGCTGTCGCACCGGGAGCGGATCAAGGCGCTTGCCACCGCGGGTGAATTGTTCACGGGCACGGTTGACGGAGTGACCCTGGAGGAGCACGAACGCCGCGTGTCTCTGTCGAGCGGTGTCGCGCTTCCCGTTGTGCGCGAGGCCTCGCGGAGAATCGCCGAGACAGCGGCTCAGGCGGAAGCGACCGCCGCCGACGCGCGGCCTCGGGCCTCCGTCCAGGACTGGCGCAACGTGCGGGACGCTGGCGCGGTATGGGTTCGGCGCGGCGAGGTGCTCGCGGTGCTGGCACCTGGGAACCATCCCGCGGTCCACGCCGCGTGGCTGGAGGCATTGGGACTGGGCTACCGCGTCGCCGTCCGGCCGTCCCAACGCGAACCCTTCACACCACACCGGTTGGTGAGCGCGTTGCGCGCCAGTGGTTTCGGAAACGATCAGGTGGTGCTGCTGCCCTGTGACCACGTTACTGCCGACGTGCTCGTCGATGCTGCGGATCGGGCATTGGTCTACGGCGGTTACGATGTCGCAGCGACCTACACCGCTCGTTCCGACGTGCTAGTCCAGGGACCTGGGCGTTCCAAGGTACTACTCGCCCAGGACGACTGGCGTGATCACGTCGGCACGACCGCGGACTCGATCAGCGGGTTCGGCGGGACGGCGTGCGTCAATGCCTCGGCCGTGTTAGTGGAAGGCGACGCGGCCGCGGTGGCGAAGGAGCTCGCGCGCAGGCTCGGAGAACTCCCCGTTTTTCCTCCGCTGCACGAGAACGCCGTGCTGCCGGCTTCCCCCTCGAACGCGCACGAACAACCGCAGCCTACTTTCGGGCGCAGGCAGCCGACGCCGAGTTCGTCACCGGCGAGAACCTCGTCGCCGAACTGGATACGGGCGGCGCCGTGCTGCGTCCCGCAGTCGTGCTGCTCGGCCGGGCCACCGCGCCGCAGGCACAGATCGAGCTGCCTTTCCCTTGTGTGTGGGTGGTTCCGTGGTCTCGTGCGGATGGCGTAAGTCCGTTGCAGAACACCCTTACGCTGACCGCGATCACCACGGACGACGAGCTGCTCGGTTCGCTGGCCGAGGATGGCTCGATCAGCAACCTCCGCATCGGAGGCACCCCGACCCACCACATGCGCCCAGGACTTCCACACGACGGGCACATCGCGGAGTTTCTCATGAAGAGCAAGTCGGTGCTCCGATGAGCGGCTCATTCGCTGAAGCGGGGACACGACATGCTCGACCACCATGATGAGCAACGTTTGCGCGCGGCGATGGACTTAGAACTCCTAACACAATGAGTGGTTGCGGAGTCGGCGCCAGCAGATAATGCCGCAGGCCAGGCTGAGGAAGGCTTCGTGGATCTCGTCGCGGATCTCCCAGCGGATCCGCAAGCGACGGAACCAGTGCAACAGCGCGAAAGTCTGCTCCATGACCCAGCGGTAGACGCCCAGGCCGGAGCCGTGGTCGCTACCGCTGCGGGCGATCACCGGCGTGATGCCCTTGGCACGCACGAGGGCGCGGTACTTGTCGTGGTCGTATCCGCGGTCGGCATACAGCGTGTCAGGCCGGAACCGGGGCCGGCCGCGTTTCCCGCGCACGGGCGGGACCATGTCGACCAGCGGCATCAGCAGCTCAGCCGCTGAACGTGTAAATTTAGGTGATGTCGGCGACCCGCAGCCGGTTGCGTGCTGGGGCGGCGAAGTCTCGCTTGACAAGGTCTGGGCGCGAGTCGCTACCTTGCCGCTGCTCGTGGTGCGCGGGCTCTTCATTCGGGCAATCTCTTGCAACCCGGCGGCCTTCATCAAGCGGGCGACCGTGCAGCGGGCGCCCGTAAGCCCGGTGACCCCGCCCTGGCGGGCCAGCTCGGCGTAGATCTTGCGCACGCCGTAGACGCCGTAGTCCGTCTCGTGCACCTCCTTGGTCTTCCCGGTGACGACCGCGTCGCGGACCGCGCGTGCCGAGGGCGGGCTGGAGCGGGCGGCGCAGTAGTTACTCGGAGCGATCCTGACGCCGGCTGCGGTCACACGGCACAGATCGGCTCGACTCCGAACTCGTGTTTGTGGGCGTCGATGTAGTCGACGATCAGAGTGAGGGATGCGGTGCGTCTTGGCGGATCCGCTCGTCCGAAGCACCGTCGTGCGGAGCAGCTCCGTTCTGGTTCTCTCCTGCGAAGACGAGGTTTCCGCCCGTCGGTGTCGCGCTTCACCAACACTGCTCCGATCTGCGGAGGCCTGTGACAGGCCCGAACCAGTCAGCGTTGCGCAGAGCACCCTTGGGTGAACCGTCGGACGAGTTCCCGTCCTCTCGCCGCCTGCACCTTCTTCGCCTGGGCCACCGCAAACCACAGCAACCCGAACGGCGCTGACAGGCGGTACTGGTCGATCACCAGGGCGCCTCCAGAGGCCGGGCTTACGCGGTACACGTAGTCCAACCGGACACCACCGGGGCTGACCACGTCACCAGAAACGATCATGTCACCAAGGCGCAGGGCGACCTCGATCAAATTGTCGTGGCGCAATGGCCCCAGGGCGAAGCGCTCCACTGCGGTGAACCTCACGTCGCCCGGCCCGCGGCGAACGTCACGGACTTCCACGATGAGCGGCGAGAGTCCGACGTAGTTGTTCGGGTCTGTCAAATGCGCGAGAACCTCCTCAGGTGAGGCGGGCAAGACAGTGGTGGTGTGAAACTCAACGGTCTTCATCCGAACTCCTGGCTGACGCGGCTCTCTATTTGAAGGCGATGGACTGCAAGACACGTTACGGCGAGGGAGTGCGACGCAGGAAGTAGCGAGCGTCTGCCTTGATCTCACGCAGGATGGTGATGGCGCGTTCGAGGTGACATAGGCCCGGCCACGCGTGGTTGAACTGGTCGTCGGAGTGGAGGAGGTCAGGCCGTTGCTCCCGTACTTCTATGAGGACCTCGGCCAGGTTTACTGACCTGAGGGGTTCGGAACGCGGCTGGCGGGTGGCTGGCCTTTGAGTGCGGTGTGACCGCGGTGGTGATTGTAGAGATGCAGCCATCGCGGGAACGCCTCGCGGCGTTCGGTCTCGGTGCGGTAGGGGCGGGCGTAGGCCCACTCGTCGGGCAGGGTGCGGTTGAACCGCTCCACTTTGCCGTTGGTCTGCGGCCGGTAGGGGCGGGTGCGTTTGTGGACGATGCCCGCGCCGGCCAGGGTGTCGCGCCAGAGCCGGGATCGGTAACACGACCCGTTGTCGGTGAGCACCCGCTCGACGGTGATCCCGTTGGTGTGGAAGAAGGTCTGTGCTCGTTGCCAGAACGCGACGGCGGATTCCTCGGTCTCGTCCGGCAAGATCTCGGTGTAGGCCAGGCGGGAGTGGTCGTCCACGGCGTTGTGCAGGTAGCTGTAGCCGAGATTCGCGCGACCGCCTTTCTTACGCGGCCGGCTCGGGTCTCGATACGCGGAACTGCTGCGCAGGCCCGCTTGCCTGCCGTGAACCTTGTGGCCACCGCCGTCGGGAATGTTGCCCAGCTTCTTGATGTCGACGTGCACGAGCTCGCCCGGTGCGGCGCGCTCGTAGCGGCGCACCGGCTGCCCGGTCGCGCGGTCCACGTGGGATAGCCGGGCCAGACCGTAGCGGACCAGGATCCGGTGCACGGTCGAGGGCACCAGCCCGAGCAGGTAGGCGATGCGTGCCGGTCCCCATCGCCGCGCCAGGCGGATCTTGATGATCCGCCGCCCGGTCCGGGTCGGGGTCCGGCGCGGGCTGGACAACGGACGTGAGGACCGGTCGGTCATGCCCGCGACGCCGAGCTCGCGGTAGCGGTCGGCCCAGCGTTTCGCGGTGCTGACCGAGACCTGGAACCGTTCCGCGGCGCGCCGCAGCGGCCAGCCGTCGTCGACGACACAGCGGGCCAGGCGCAGCCGGCCCAGCTCGGACAGCGGTGCGTTAGCGTGAGTAATCGAGGGCCTCCCGGCTAGCCGGTGCAGATGTCGCAATCCACACCGAACCCGGAGGCCCTCCCTCATGCCAAGATCATCTGATCACGTGTCGGACCGTTCGCAACGTCGCGGGTCAGTACACCTAGGACTACGTTGCGGTCAGCAGCCCTGCGTTCCTTTGAGGAAGGCGGCCGAGGGGTGCTGGGGTAGCGGGAGGCATTGCACAAGTGGAGCGGGAGGGGCCCAGTTACCGTTCCAAGCTGGCCGCCGGCGACGACGGCGACGAGGTGTCACGCTCCGAAATCACTCGACGGCGTGCTTCTAGCGCTCTTCGCCGCCGACCGGCGTACCTGAAGGTCAGCTACAATGGCCTGAACCCGGCGCTGGAGCCCAGATCACGAGGCATGAGCCGGACAGTCAGCGGCGTATCGGGGTAGTTCTGGTGCACACGGCACCGCCGATTGGCCGGCTGGTCCAACAGCACGATGTCGAATCGGGTCAGCACGTCGTTGAGCACGCTGGATAGCACGATCTTGCTGAAGTCCTGTGCGATGCAGCCGAATGGACCACGACCGAACGACGTCGTCCGCAGCGCCGGGACTCGCACGAACCGATCCGGGTCGTAGCTCTCGGGCGCATCGGGCACGTAGCGCTGATCTCTGTTAAGCCCACGGGGAAACACACCGACCGCCTGCCCAGCCGGGATGTGGTAGATAGTGCCGTTGCGAGTGAACTCCAGCGGCTTGTACAAGTAGCGTACGAGCGTAGAAACCGGGTTCAACCGGATGGTCTCCAGCACGCACCTGCCGAGCACCTCCTGACGCGCGGCGCGGTCGTCGAGCTCAGTGACGCGATTGCGCACACCAGGCGTGGTCAGCACGTCGACCAGCGACCAGTACGCGTACGTTCCGGGGTAGGCCATGGCATTCCATAAGACGTACATGAACATCCACAAGATGTCAGCTTCGTCGAGCGGTTCACCGTCGATGCGAAGCCGGTCGATTGCTCCCAGCAGGGGGGAGTCAGCCGACCGGAAGCCGGAGAGTTCGCTTCGCAACAGCTGGAAAAGCTGTGTCGTGGCGCGGTACTCAGGCATGAACTGGTGCAGCGGTGTGATCGACAACGCGGCGCGCATGACGTCCACGCCATCGGCGATAGTCCGGTATAGGCGACTGAGTTCGTCTCCGATAGCAGTCCAGATGGTGTCACCCATGAAGTACCGACCCACGACCTCGTAAACGACGAGATGCAGCACTTCGGTCATGTCTGTGGTGGGGCCCCACTCGGACATGTGACGTGTCGTGATGCCTGTGATTCTGTTGGGCAGCGTGCGGACCTTGTGCTGTGGCAGCATCTCCGCCATCAGCCGACGTCCCGCGACGACGAGCTGTTGCAGCGACTCCGGGTCGCGACGGCTGCGTGGGAACCAGTAGCCCACGGTGGGCACGCGGCTGAGCACTGGGCCGATCGCGGCGTGGTCGGCGGGGAGGTTCATGACCATCGCATAGGCATCGCGGTCCAGCAGGAAAGTGATGTCATAGATCATAGGGGCACGCAGCGTGAACATGTCGCCGTGGACGCGTGCGTTCCGTTCTATCAGGCCGATCGGGTCTGTGATCAGGCTGTGGAGCCTGGCGAGAAGTCCGATGCCTGGGACGCCGTCCAGTCCAGCTGCGGCTAACGGTGGGTGAACCGTTCCTTCCGGGGTTCGAATCGGTTTCTTGCTCCAACGCCAGTGAGCGAACGCTGCGGCACCTACTACCCCGAACGCCGCAAGGCTCTTGTACGCAGTCATGGTAGCTTCCGTCGACGTCGAGAATCGGTGATCGGCTTGCGCGTGTTATCGCGCTTCCGACCATATCGGCCTCTGATCACTGCCGACGCGATTTTGCGTGAAAGACCAGAACTCCTTGCCTGAGGCGACCTTGCGGTGGAGCAATGCTTGAAATCTGTGGATCTGAGGGGAAGGGGCGCACCTTCCCGATGATCTGCTGATGATCCTCAAGCAAGGCCGATGTTGGAGCGTCGGTCGGGAAGGCACGCCCATGCTCACCGTAGCCTCCCTGGCGATGAACCGACGACGTGAGCACGGCGACGGCGACGGTGACGGGGTCGTCGTCGTCGTTGATCGACGAGATCGTGCGGGAGGGCGCCCGGCGGATGCTGGCCGAGGCGCTGCGAGCGGAGATGGACGCCTACATTGCCCGGTTCCGCGAGGAGCTTGACGATTAGGGCTACCAGCTGGTGGTGCGTAACGGCTATCACCAGCCGCAGGGGACCAGCGAGGGCGCGGTGGAGGTGACCGTGCCGCGGGTCAACGACAAGCGCGTAGCCCCGAGACGGAGGAACGCAAGGGTTTTCCTCGGCGATCCTGCCGTGGGCACGTAAGACCCCGAAGATCACCGAGCGCTGCCGCTGCTGTACCTGCATGGCCTGTCGTCCGGAGACTTCGTGCCGCGCTCAGGCAGTTTCTGGGCAGCAGCAAAGGTCTGTCCGGGCTGGTAGTCACGACGCTGACCGAGCGGTGGAAGTCCGCGCAACGCGCGTTCGCCGGACGTAGTCGGTCCGATGTGGACTTTACGTTATCCGTGGGTGGACAGGATCCACGTGAACATGCGCTTGGAGGAACACAAACTCTGCCTGCTGGTGATGCTCGACGTCCCGTGTCGACGGCCGCAAGGAACTCGTCGCCCTGGCCGACGGTTAGCTTGAGTTTTCACCTCTGAAGGGTTGGTCGGCACCCTGGTTGATCATGGGCGAAGCCTAGGTCGATTCTTGTTCTTGCGACAGACGAAGATCGAGACCAAGGGCTTCAGTTGATCAGTGTGCACCATGCTTATGGCAGGAGTGTCCGGGGAGTTGTCCTGGTTGCGGCAGGAGTTCTACCGGTGCCTGCTCAAGCGGGCGGACGCGTTGTTCGAACTCACCGACGCTGTGTTGTGCGCCGGTAGGCCGGGTCCGGTCGGTCGCGGAGCTGCCGCTGGCCGGTGAACATCGACGCGGTCACGGCCGCGGTTGTGCTGCGCTGGCGTGGGGGCGGATCGATGTCGACCGTCACGCACGCGCTGGCGGGAGTGTCGTTGCCGCAGGCGGCGGATGGGCAGCCGGTGCTGGCGGTGGGTGTGACCTTCTGTGGGTATATTCGTCTTCTGTGACGTCGGTTATTCGTGAAGGCCGGAGGCGGGCTTGAACGCCGATTACGGTGTTCACGAATGTTGAAGTCAGGATTGCGTGCGGTGGGGAGCATGGTTGCTCGCGTGTGCTGAGGAGCTGCTCGTGCCGTCGATGTCGAGGGTGGAGCTGTACGCCGCGATTCGCCGGGACTCTCGCGCCGGGGTGTGGGGGCGTGAGATCGAGCGCCGGTACAACTTCAACCGCTGGTGACGTCGAGAGTCGCGAGCAAACGACGTCGCTTCACACCGTCACAGCCACCTCCTGGCTCCGCCCGGAAGCGCACACCTGTGCAGCGCGGTGAGCGGGGTGGTGACGGTGACATCCGCACAGCTGTGGTCGTCGGAGTCCCCGTCGGACAGGCCCGCTTTGCGGTGATGTCCGCCAGGTCGACCCGGAACAAGGCGTCGTCGACTCACCCCCCGCACAGATCTGTTCGATCCGCCGCAGCCGTGAGAGCCGACGGCCGACCAAGATGCGCGCGCACCGCCTCCTTAAGTTGGTGGCGTAGCCACTACATGAACTTGCGTTTTGACGTCCGACGTGGGGCAGATCGAAGCCCCCACGGGTGCTGATCGGGCACGGACAGCCCGAAACTTGACTCCACCACCAGGCTGCCGACGCGAAATCGCCGGTCAGCGCTGTTCCCATCCTTTGGTACTCCCGCCGGGGCACGCAAAACATGGGCAACATCGACAACCGGCCGGTTGACGCTCGGAGACACCTACCAGCTGTGAGCGCCGACCGGCCGGTTGTTGTTGGTGGTGGGCCTTTGACCTGCACTTACTTGGTGACCTAATCGAACGCTGGCAACGACGCCCCGACGCCCGGAAAGTGGAGCGTGTTGCCAGCGCAGAGGGCATCTGATGACGTGTGTCGTCGAAGGTGCGGACCGCCGGTGACATACGGGGACTCCCGCGAGACGCTGCCTTAACAAAGAGAGACGTCAGAGCATTTCGCGTCTCGCCACCCCTTCATACGGTGACAGGGTGAAGAGAATCATTCTCGGTGATGTCGAGGTCTCGCGGGTGGTCGAGTGGCAGGGTGCTTTCGCCACCACTGATGTCCTGTTCCCGTCCGTGCCCGGCGAACTGTGGCGCCAGCACGAATCCTGGCTGGCGCCGGACTTCCTGGACTCCGAGACGGGCGCGTGGCAGGCAAACGTGCAGACCTGGGTGCTGCGAAGCGCGAGTCGCACCATTCTAGTCGATACCGGTCTCGGCAATGACAAGCAACGCGAAGTCGAGGCGTTCAACAAGCGCGACGGCGATTTCCTCGACCGACTGGCGGCGGCCGGGGTGCGGCCTGAGGACGTGGATCTCGTCGTCAACACCCATCTACACAACGACCACGTGGGGTGGAACACCCGGATGGTCGACGGCGAGTGGGTGCCGACGTTCCCCAACGCGCGATATCTGATCAGCCGGGCCGACTTCGACTTCTGGAACCCCGCCAACGGCCACGTGCCGAGGTCCCCGTTCCAGTCGGCCACCGACACCGGGGTCACGTTCAACGACAGCGTGCTGCCCGTCCATCAGGCCGGCCAGGCGGTGCTGTGGGAGGGCAACAGTTATCGCATCGACGAGGCCCTGGTCCTGGAACTGGCCCCCGGTCACACGCCCGGTTCGACGGTGCTGTGGCTGGAGTCCGGCACCGACCGAGCAGTGTTCGTCGGGGACGTCGTCCACACCCCACTCCAGCTGATCGAACCCGATCACGACACCTGCCTGAGCGAGGACCAAACCGAGGCCACCCACTCCCGACGTCGCGTCCTGGAGCGGGCAGCCGCGACGAACAGCCTGGTCGTGCCGGCGCACCTGGGCGGAGCGGGCGCCGCCGAAGTCGTGCGGTCGAACGGGGCCGTCTCGATCAAGCGATGGGCACCGTTCTCAGACGCCTGACCAGTAAGGGAAGATCCGGCCATGGACGTGCTCAGCGACGCGATCGGCACCTTGCGGGTGGGGCGCCCCTCCCTGTCGCTGGAGGCGGCGGACCCGTCGTGGGAGAAGGAGGTCCAGACCTTCGAGGGCGCCCGGTTCTACGTGGGCATCACGGGACGCATCCGGGTAACAGCACCGGACGAAGCGGTCATCACCTTGCAACCGGGCGACGCCGTTCTGCTCCCGCACGGGACTGCGCACACGCTCGTAAACGCCACCGACAGCACTGCCCAGTTCTTGTCCGGCGCCTACCTGCTTGAGCGGGCCCGCCCGCACCCGCTGTTCCAGGACCTCGCCGATCTGGTGAGTCTTCCGGCACGGGCGGATCGCTACCCAGGTCTCCAGGCGTCGATCCACCTGTTGCTCAGCGAACTGGGCGAACAGATGCACGGCAGGGACTTGGTCCTGCCGGCGCTGCTCGAAGTGCTCCTCGTACACCTGATCCGGGCCTGCCTGATCGAACGTGCGGGAATGCAGGCCACTGGCTGGTGCGTCGCCCTCGACGACGAGGCGATCGCACGATCACTCCGTGTTGTGCACGAACGCCCCGCCGATCCCTGGACCGTGGAGTCGCTGGGCGCGCACGCGGGTCTGTCCCGTGCCGCCTTCGCCCGCAGGTTCACCGCCATGGTGGGGCAGCCACCGCTCACCTATCTGACGTGGTGGCGGCTCACCATAGCGGCACGCCTGCTCCAAACGACCGACGTCCCGCTGTCCACCGTCGCGCAGCGCAGCGGCTACGGCTCCGCGTATGCCTTCGCCACCGCTTTCAAACGCGAGTACGGAATCTCAGCCGGCCGTTACCGGCAGCAGCACCGCACCGACCACCAGCACGAGAGATCGGCTACGAACTCCCAGCGCCTCCCGACAGAAGATCCACCACCACGGTTCCCGGAGATTGAGCCAGCACGCCCCGACCGGGACGAACATGATCCGGGGATGGTCGACCAGCCATTCAGCCGGACTCACCACGGGTGACACTTCGTAGTGCCAGAGTTTCAGCGTTCTCGGCCCGTCGTCACCGGACCCGACCCGCACGCGGTGATCGCCAGCGCGGCCGCCAGCGCAACCGCCAGAGCCCGTTTGGACAGCCCTCGCACGATGATGCCGCCACAACGGAAGAACCATTTGAAGGTTTAGCTGAACGCGAATCGAGCGGTGCGGGTGGTTCTGTCGGTGAGGGTGAGTGTGAACTCGCGGCTGCTGCCGGCCCAGGACCTGTCGGTCTTCCAGATGTAGCTGTACTCGTCGCGTCCCAGGTCGTAGCGGAGGTCGCCCTGGTTCCGAGCCGGTGATCCCGGTGCGATGACGTCGCCGCCGGCGTCGCCGCCGAGCCCGAACCTGATCGGCACGGCGCTGCCCGCCTTCACCCTGTTGACCGCCGGTGGGATCGCGACCGGGGCGCGGAAGCCGTCGAAGCGGTAGCCGATCCTGAACCAGTTGATGCCGAGGTCGAGCCAGCCGGCCACCGCGCCGTAGGCGTTCGAGATGTCGGTGTCCGGGATGGCTGGCGAGATGTCGAACACGAAGTACAGGTCGTACACGCCAGGCAGGGTCGTGATCGGCACGGTTGTCCACCGCCAGTGGTAGAGCGGGTTGCGGTAGTCGGCCGCGGAGTTGAGGTCGTGGTCTCCGGTGACCGTCACGCTGCCGAGCACGGGCCCGCTGACCGGGTCGTCGGCCCTGATGGTGATCTTGGCGGGTTCGGTCGACACCTTGACGTGGTTGAGGATCAGGTCAGCCCGCGTGACGCCGCGGAAGTCGATCTTGCGGTAGACCGCCCAGTCGCCGTTGCGGATCCGGTTCAGCTGCAGGCCGACCTCGGCCAGGCCGGTGTTCTGCGGGAACACCGTGGCGTAGCCCAGCCAGGACACCCCATGCAAACAGTCGGTTCCGGTGCGGAACTGCGGGATCCCGAGGCGGATGACGGCGGCGCTGAACTGGTGCAGCAGACCCACCTTCTCGTCCAGCGTCAGCGCGGCGATCAGCGCCCGGACCCGCGCATCCGGTCTCAGCGCCGCCGGGTTCAGCCGGACCGGTACCTCGTGGGCGACGGCCTGGCGCACAAGCGGTAGCTGCGCCGCCACCGCCAGCCCCGCGCCGAGCACCGCGCCACCCAGGAACCGGCGCCGGTTCAGCTCACCCGACCAGGCACCGCCCTCCGCGTTGTCGTGTGCCGCCATGCCGAGTTCCTCCGCTGCCAGTCCGGTTCAAGCACATGTCGCGAAAGCTTCCAAAGCAATTCGGAGGTCATTCAAGAGTGCCGGTCAAACGAGGTCAACACACACTCATCGAATATCGAATATTTCAATTCCCATCGATGAGCTTCGACACGGCAATTGGGTGACAACCTTGACATGCGGTAAGCGCCACTGCCAGTATTCACCCAATCCGACACCGTTCCTACCCAGCATCGAAATGTTCATCGAAGCGCCTCGACCGGTATTCAACCCCGTTCGACAGTTGGGCGCCGACAATCGTGCAGCACACCGCGAAAGACTGTTCTACCGTTCGACCTGGCGAATCACGGCACAGGACCAATCGGTTGAGGCCCGGCTGTGATGCGACAACTTGTCATCCATCACCTGCCCAGTAATTCAACCGTCGCAAGCACGCAGAGCAAATACCGGATCATCTGAACTGCACTGGAGTTCACTTCGATTGAAACAAATGAGTGACTTTCTCAGAATTTCTCGGCAAAACCGATCAAGCCTGACTGCGGTCACAGTCGTCCACTTCCACCGACCTGACAGCATGCGGAAGAAGGACTGAACGCCAACCTTCCCTCCGCAATGGACACTGACCGTCACCGGCTCAGGTGGACGTGGCCATGGTGCCCAGGGAGAACTCCGCCCACACGGTCTTGTGCTTGTCACCGATGAACACGCCCCACCGGGTCGCGATGCGTTCTACGAACATCAAGCCTCGTCCTCGGAAGACCCCCGCGGACGACGTGCCCGGCACGAGCGGCGCCTGCGGGCTTCCGTCGTCGACCTCGACGCGGACCACGCACCCACCTCGCCCGACCGCGACACGGACACCACGCGGGCCACGTGCGTGTTCGTAGGCATTGCTGACCAGTTCGGTGCAGACGAGCAGAACATCACCCACGAAGTCCTCGGGAAGCGTCGCGAGGGTTGCCTCGAGCCAGCGCCGCAGTCGCGCCAGGGGCGGTGCGCCATCCGGCAGCTCTTGGCTCACAACGTCGTCGGAGACCGACGGCCTCCGCCGGTCGGGATGATCAGTTACCCCGGCACCGTCCACGTGTTCACTCCGCTCGCCACCAGATCGCGCAGCTGAATACCCCTCGCGAAATGTGCACAAACTGCACTGTTGTCGAAGTTGTCTCGTTCTGAACCAGCCGACACCGCCGAACGCCGGCACGTGAGCGGAGATGTCCTGGGTGGAACGGCGACGGATCGAACTCCTGGCACCGTGTCCGGGGTGACACAGGCCGGTGCCTGCCGAGTAACGGCCAGGGCAGCAGGCGTATGCGCGAACTGCGTGGACAGGCCTCACTCGCTGTGGCGGATGGCCACCAGTGCGACGTCATCGGTGGCCGGCTGGTCGCCGATCATCGAGGCCATGATCCGGATGCACGCCTCTTCCGGCCCCATCGGGGTGACCACCTGGCGAAGCCGCTCCAGGCCGTCGTCGAGGTCCTGCTCCCGGCGTTCCACGAGGCCGTCGGTGTAAAGGACCATCAGGGTGCCCGGCGGCACGTCGACGGCGATGCTCCGGCGGCCGGTGGTACCGAGGTCGAACCCGATGGGCGGACCGACGCGGACGTCCGCGAGCAGAGCTTCCTCCCCTGGCACGGCGAGCACCGGAGGCAGGTGCCCGGCCAGGGCGAGGCTCATCCGGTGAGCCGCGGTGTCGATGATCGCGTAGGCAACCGTGGCCATGGTGCCGGTCTCGAAGTGGCTGGCTTTGCGATCGAGTTTGCTCAGCACCTCGGCGGGATCGGGGTATTCCAGCGCGTAGGCGCGCAAGGCGCTCCTGAGCCGGCCCATGACGACGGCGGCACGCAAGCCGCTGCCGGCGACGTCACCGATCACCACACCGATGCGCTCGCCGGGCAGCTCGAACACGTCGTACCAGTCGCCACCGACGCCGCTCTCCGCGCCGGGCACGTAGCGGGCTGCCAGCTCCCAGCCCTGCGGACTCGGCAGGCGTGCGGGAAGCAGGCTCTCCTGCAGCATCGCGGCCGCGGCGCGCTCGGAACGTGTCCGGTGCATGTAGACCGCCACGGCGAGGCGATCGGCGACGAGCTGCAGCGCCTCGACCTCCTCGTCGGTGAACCGGCGTGACGTGGTGCTGCCCACGTGGAGGACTCCGGTGAGCTCGTCCTCAGCGATCATCGGCACGCCGAGCAGTACCCGGAGGCCGTGCTCCCACAGCAGCGGATTGACCACTGTGGACTGATCGACTCGTTCTATCTGCACCGGTTCCCGGAGGCGGGCCACACGGCCCGCGAAGCCCTTGCCGACCGGCACGCGCACCCCCTGGAAGACCTCCTCTTCCAGGCCTGAGGTCGCCCTGGCCACGAGCTGGCCGCCGCTGCGGTCCACCAGCAGGACGGTGGCGGTGTCGACCGCGAACAGTGCGCGGACCTCTCCCAGCAGCACCTCCAGCAGCTTGTCGAGGTCGAACTGCTTGAGCGCGCTGTCCATCACGGCGTCGAGGACACGGGAACGGATCGACGAACTCCGATCCTCACTCATTCCAACTCCGTCCACCGACCGTGTCCACGACACTACGTCGCACATCCGTGAGTTCCTACGGTGGACCTGTTCTTGGGATCGATCCGCAGCGAGCGCCACACGACGGGTGTGTCGGGCGGAGGTCGAGTGCGAGCTCCCGTTCCGATCGCCCTGAAACGGGCACGGTGATCAGACCCGGCTGACGGCCGAGGCGTCCGGCAGCGGTGCCGTCGCGATCTCGTGTGCCTCATCCAGCGGCACTCCGAGCATGCGCAGCAACTGCTCGGCCACCTCGTCGCACGTCGCGTCGGTGACTCGCTCCGGGTTGGCCAACGACATGTGCAGCACGGCCAGCAGCGCACCGGCGGTGGTCGCCAGGGCCAGCCTCGGCTCGCCGGCCTGGAAGCGGCCGGACGCGATGCCTGCCTCGATGTCGCGCAGGGCACGCGGAGCCAGCCCCGCGTCCGCGTCGATGTAGGCCATCCCGTGGCGCACCAGGACCTGCGCCGTCTCCGGCCGCGCCACCCCGAGGCGCGCGGCCAACCGCATCGACTGGGCGAAGGCCATCGCCGGATCGTCGACATCGCTGCTCAACTCGTCCAGCAGCCGGCCCAGCTCCTCCAGCACTTCCGACACGGCCGCTTCGAACAACTCGGCCTTGGTGGAGAAGTGGTTGTAGAACGAGCCGAAACCCACGTCGGCGGCGTCGGTGATGTCCTGGATGCTCACCGTTGCGTGCTTGTCGCCGGCCAGGAACCCGCGCGCCGCGTCGATCAGCTTCTGACGGGTCTGGGCTTTGCGCCGCTCTGTGCGTGTGGCGGGCTCGGCGCTGCGGGAACGCGGTGGGGCCATATCTGCAAGGTACTGCATGACAGTGCTGATGGATCAATCAGCGTTGAAGCTGGTCACGTGAGTTCCCGCAGTGCCGCGACGGGACAGACGTTGACGGCGGAGCGGGCGGCCTCAACGTGCTCGGGTGGCACGGTCCCACCTTCGAACTGGTGGACGACGTGCGCGTCGTCGTCGAGGTCGAAGACGGCGGGGGCCTGAACGGCGCACAGGCCGTGGCCTTCGCAGCGGTCGTGGTCGACGGAGATCTTCACAGCTCTCCCCTTTCGTCAGGCAGGAACGAGTTCGAGCGGCAGCCGGTGGAGACGGCGGATGATGTTGTTCAGACCCCACTCCGGCTCCCCGGTGGGCACGATCTTCTCGACGCGGGCGACGAGGGCCTGCAGGATCGCCTGGACTTCCAGCCGGGCCAGACCCTGTCCGGCGCAGCCGTGCGTGCCGCGGCCGAAGCCCAGCTGCCGGGAGGCGTCGCGACGGATGTCGAAGGTGTCGGGGTTCTCCCACTCCAGCGCGTCGCGGTTGGCCGAGGCGTAGAGGACGAGGACGCGTGAACCCGCGGGCAGCGCGGTACCCGCGAGCACGGTGTCCTCGGCGACTTTGCGGCTGAAGGCGCGCAGCGGGGATTCGTACCGCACGATCTCGTTGATCGCGTTGGGAATCAGGCCGGGGTCGTTCTTCAACAGCTGCCACTGGCCGGGGTGCGTCGCGAACAGGTGCAGGGCGCTGGCGATCGCGCTGAGCGTGGTGTCGAGCGAGGGCACGAGGTAGTCGATCATCAACGCCGGGCATTCGGAACGGGCGATCTTGCCTTCGTCCGCGGCGCGCAGCAGGTCGTCCCCCATGCTGCCGGGCAGGATCGATCGTCGCCGGACGACGCCTCGCGCGAAGCGCATCACCCCGAGGCCCCTGAAGGTGGCCGCGGCCGCTCGCGCGTTCAGCGGGCCCAGTACGTCGAAGGTCGCCGCGCCCCAGCTCAGCAGGTTCTTTCGTTGTTCCTGCGGCCAGCCGACGAGGTCGGGAACGACTGCCGTGGGCAGTGCCTCGGCGATGTCGACGCCATCGACGTCGCGCCGGGCCAGCGCCGCGTCGACGATCTCGGCTGCCTGGCATTCCACGGCTTCCTTCATCGTGCGCAGTGCTCTGGGCGTGAGCCGGTGCGCTACCAGGGCACGACGGCCGGTGTGGTCCTCGCCGTCGCTGTTGAGCGTCGTGCCGCGAGAGAACCGGTTCGTGAGCGAGTTCAACGCCACACCCTCACCGGAGGTGAAGGTCTTGTCGTTCAGCAGCACGGCTTTGCACTCCGCATAGCGTGGCAGCGCGTACACCTTGTGCTTGGGCAGCCAGACCACCGGCCCGAGTTCGCGCAGCTTCGCGTAGTGCGGATAGGGGTCCAGGACGGCTTGCGTGGAGTAGATGTCCGGCGCGTACGCGGGGACGTCAGGGTGTCGGGGCAACGTTGCTCCTCACGGTGGACCGGGGCAGGTGAAGGCACAGCTGGGAGAGGCTGTTGCTCGTGCTCAGCACCGTGCCGTCCGGACGGACGACGGCGGCGCGGGTGCGACCGGCACGAAGCCAGTGGTGCAGTTCGTCGGGGCGGCAGGTGGTGATGAGGACCGCGCCGCACTCCTCGATGGCGGTGCGTTCGGGTTCGGTCGGGGCGATCGTCGTGACGACGGCGAAGCGGCCTGCGGCCACGTCGTCGAAGCGGCGTCCGCCGTCAAGAACGGCGTTGGGGCACAGCCTTCCCGCCAGGCTTCGCCGCAGACGTGGCCGCATCACCAGGCCGGAGCGGCGCAGCGGGGGCGTCTCGCTGTCGAGAACGTGGCGGGACAAGCCGGGGACGAGGGCCAGGCGTGGTGCCAGCATCCGGCGGAGAAGGTCACCGAACCGGCCGCCCTCGGTCATGGCCGTGCCGACCAGTTTCGCCATCCGGATCATGGCGCGCGCGTGCGGTTCGCGCTCCGCCTCATAGGTGTCGAGTGCCTGTTCGGGCAGGGTTGCGCCGAGGACGCCCGCGAGCTTCCACGCGAGATTGACGGCGTCACGCATCCCGGCGCCCATCCCCTGTCCGACGAACGGAGGCGTGAGGTGCGCCGCGTCGCCGAGCAGGAACACCCGCCGGTCCCGCCACCGGTCCGCGACCTGCGCCCGGAAGGTGTACTCGGCGACGCGGACCACGTCGAGCTCGTCTGCCGGGACGTCCTTGGTCCACGGCGCGATCAACCGGTGCAGCCGGTCCCGGTCGTGGAAGTCGTCACCGTTCTCGCCCGGCAGCAGGCGGAACTCCCAGCGGTAGCGGGTCTTGCCGATGCGCATGTAGGTCGCGGCGCGACCAGGGTCGCAGACCTGGTGCACGCCTTCCCATTCGCCGAGATCGGCGGTCGTGGCGATGTCGGCCACGAGCCAGCGCTGCTCGAACTTCAGGTCCCTCATCGACGCGCCGATCGCCTGCCTGGTGAGGCTGTTGGCGCCGTCGCAGCCCAGCACGTAGTCCGCGTGGATCGTCTCCCGTTCGCCGGTGAGGCGGTCGGTCACCTCGACCCGCACCGGCCCGGTCCCGTCCTGGACGATGCCGGTGACCTCGGTGTTGCCGCGGACGGCGATCTTCAGTCCGTCGCGGAGGAGTCGTTCCAGGCCGGGCTGGTCGAACATGTTCGCCCGCGGATAGCCGTGGCGGCCGGTGCCGGGGGCGCGCCGGAACTCGGCCAGCACGCGCATGTCCGGGTCCAGCAGCCGCAACCCGTGACAGTGCCACGAGATGGCGGCGAACTCCTCGGCCAGGCCGAGGCGACCGAGGATGCGGTAGACCTCGTCGTCCAGGTGGACCGCGCGCGGCTGCGGGAACACCGACTCCCAGCGCTCCAGCACCACGTGCTCGACGCCGTACCGGGCGAGCAGTGCCGCGGCGGTGAGACCGGTGGGGCCCGCGCCGACGATCACCACGGGCACCTTCACGACGACACACCGAGAACTGCGAGATAGGCCGCGACGAGCGCCGCGCAGACCACGGCCGGGGCGAGTTCGCGGATGCCGTCCCGGTTGCGGACGTGGGTGATCACCGCGCCCGCGAGCAGGAGCAGCAGACCCGCGCCCGCCGCGGCCCCGAGCAACGGCACGGTCAGTCCGATGAGGAGGCCGGCGGCGCCGGCCACCTCCAGCGCACCGATCCCCCGGTAGGCCGCGACGGAAAACCCGGCGTGCGAGGCGAGTTCACGCATGCGTGGCAGCGCGAGCAACTTGGACACGCCGAGCAGGACGAAGAGAACTGCCAGCAGCACGGCCAGCACCGTCAACACGATCATGATCGGTCCTCTGAGGTCAGCTTCGGAAACGGCAGGAGATGGCGTAGCGGCCGAGCACGTCCTTCACCGCAGATTCGTCCACTTCGGACGGCACGGTGACCGACACGACGACGTCTCCGTCCTCGATCACCACGTCGACGTCCACTCCGTCGAACCCGGCGAGCGCCTCGGAGATCACGCGGCTGGTGGCGTTGGCGCGCAACGGAAGCTTGTAGGGCTTGCCGATGTCGGTCACCGGCAGCGCGTCGAGCACCGTGACGGCCTTCGGCGCGGCGGCGCGCTCGGGCACGCGGTCGGCAGCCCACGCCAGCAACTCCTCCTCGGCCGCGGTCACGCCGGGCGCGAGGGTGACGTACGCGACCGGGACCTCGCCGGCGTGTGGGTCAGGGCTGCCGACCGCGCAGGCGGCCGTCACCGCGGGGTGCGCCAGCAGGGCGTCCTCGATGACGGCGGGCTCGATGTTGTGGCCACCGCGGATGATGAGGTCCTTGGCCCTGCCCGCCAGACTCACGAACCCGTCGGTGTCCAGGCGGGCCAGGTCGCCGGTGTTCAGCCAGCCGCCGGCCAGCTTGCCGCGTCCATTGAGGACATGACCGCTGTCGTCGCGTGCGATGACATAACCGGGAAACACCGTCGGACCACTGATCGCCAGCACGCCGGTCCTGCCTGGCGGCAGTTCCTCTCCGGTGTCCGGGTCGACCACCTTCATGCGCTGGTACGGCATGCGCTGGCCGAGCGCGTCCGGTCGTGGTGTGCCGGGGAAACTGCGTGCGCTGGCACAGGTGGCTTCGGTCAGCCCATATCCCTCGACGAGCTGGACGCCGGTGTGGGACTGGAAACCTTCCCGCACCGCGGCTGGCAACGGCGAGGCACCGACCATCGCGAAACGCAGGCTGGTGATGTCGGCGTCGACCGGGCATTGGGCGAGAACCGCGTACACGGTGGGCACAGCGCTCATCGCGGCGATCCGGTAGTGCTCGACGATTTTCCAGAAGTGCCCGTACAGGGCGAGGTCGCGGTAGCCCAGCGGACCCGCCCACACCGTCGGCTGACCCTTGAACAGCGGCGCGAGCAGCGTGACGACCAGCGCGTTGACGTGAAACAGCGGCAGGGCGGCGAAGACGACCGAGTCGTCGTCGAGCAGCGAGTTGAGAGCGATCATCCAGGCGTCGGCGACCTCGTTGGCGTGCGTGTGCGCGGCCAGCTTCGGCGCACCGGTGGTGCCGCCGGTGTGGAACAACGCGGCCAGGTCCGACGACACCGGTGGCTCACCGGCGAAAGCGTCCGAGTCCGACTCGGCGGCGAGGTCATCGAGGTAGCCCACGCGTACGCCTTCGATGGCGGGCAACGGATCCGGGGCATCTGCCGCGCCGGTCGGACGCAGCACGAGAATCGCGTCGAGCTCGCCGGCCAGTGCCTGAGCCCTCTCCCACACGTCCGGTGCCAGTTCCGGACCCGCGGTGATCAGGACGCGGGCACCGGACAGGCGGAGCAGTTCGGTGAGGTGGTCGCCGGACAGGCTGCCGTTGAGCGGCGCCGCGATCCCGGCCAGCTGCGCGGCCAGGGTCGCGGGCACGAGGCCGGCGCAGTTGGGTGACATCAACGCCACCGCGTCACCGCGCCGAACACCCAGCTGCCACAACAGGTTCGCGTAACGGTGGACGTCCGCCAGCAGACCGGCGAAGGTGCGGTCGGCGAGCTCACGCCAGCGGGTGGCATTGGGCAACACGCTGATGGCCGTGCGCTCCGGCCACAGCCGGGCAGCGCGCGCCAGCAACGCGTAGGTCGACTCGGGCAGTCCCCTGTCGGCGAGCGGCACGGCCTCGATCGCGGACAAGTCGCCAGGTCCGGCGTAACGCGGCCACAGCAGGTCTTCGGTCATCGCGCGTACCGCACCTTCGTTCGCTGGGTGCCGAGGTCGATCGCGCCGTCGCCGGTGGCGACGCGGGCTTCGATGACGTCACCGTCGGCCAGGTACTTCGGGTTTTTCGCCTGTCCGTTGAAGAACAGCTTCCACTTCACCGCGGCGGGCAGCAGCGCGGCGATCTTCTCCACGGCCTTGGGCGGCGCGGACAGCGCGGTGCCGACCGGGGTCCCGGTCAGGATCAGGTCACCGGCGTCCAGCCGCTGGAACCTCGTCAGCGCTCGCAGCGCCTCCAGCGGCCGGTAGATCATGTCGGTGCCCACGACCGAGTCCTGCCGGGTCTCGCCGTTCACCGACAGCGTCAGCCGCAGGTCGGTGAACCGCCTGAACTCTCCGGCGTCGAGCAGCACCAGCCTGGGCCCGACCGGGGTGAACGTCGGGTAGGACTTGGCCTCGTAGAACTGGGTCTGGGGCAGCTGGATGTCGCGAGCGGACACGTCGTTCGTCACGACCAGACCCGCCACGAGCTCGTGCAGGTTCGCCTCGGTGACCTGCGTGCCGACCGGCATCGTGCGGCCGATCACCAGCCCGATCTCGACCTCGTAGTCGAGCAGCCGCACGTGCGCCGGTTTCACCACGTCGTCGACCGGGCCGCTGATCGAGCCGGACGTCTTGCGGAAGAACGTCAGCGGCACGGTCTTCGGGTCCATCCCGGCATCCGTCACGTGCGAGGCGAAGTTGGTCATCTGGGCGACCACGCGGCAGGGCGCGGTGACCGGCGACATCAGGGCGAGGTCCTCGACGCGGTCCGTGGCGACGCCCGTGGTCGCGGCCGCGATGGCCTGCCGGTCGGCCAGCAGCTCGCCGGTGGTCGTGGCCGCGGTGCTGATCTTCACTGCTCCACCGGCCGTGGCGACGTACCAGGCGTCGGCCGTGCGCAGAATCGAGGTGCTCAATGGTTCTCCTGGAGACGTGCGGGGTTCACGTGCGGGCGACCTTCATCAGGCCCAGCAAGCGGCGGAGGTCGAACTCGTTGTCCTCACGCAGCGCGGAGAGCACCGTGCGCACCTCGCGCAGCGACTCCTTGCCCGGCTTGACGCCGAGGAAGTCCGCGGTGGCGGGCGGCCCCCACTGCGCGAGACCGGAAGCCGTCATCGGGGCCCAGCCCGGTTCGAGGGTGCAGTCGAACAGGTCGCCGTCGCTGAAGTGCTCGACCAGGAACCCGTCCGGGTCGCGCCAGTAGTCGAAGATCTGACTGCCCTGAACGTGCCGGCCGATGCCCCACGACCGCTGGTAGCCGTGATCGCGCAGGTACTCCCCGCCCGTCGCCAGCGCGTCCAGGTCGGCGACCTGGTAGGCCGAGTGCACGTACCGGTTCGCCGGCCCGAGCGCCAGCGCCAGCGTGTGGTGGTCGGCAGGCGTGGCGCCGCGGTCGCAGCGGATGAAGCTCATCACCGAGCCGCGCTCACGCTGTCCCGGGTAGTACAGGAAGTCGCTGACGATCAGCCCGAGGTGCTCCAGGTACCAGTCCAGCGTCTGCCGGTACTTCGTCGTCTGCAGCACGACGTGCCCGAGCCGCTGCACCCGCGCGGGCTCCCGCGGCGGACGCTGCGCGGCATTGGTGCGCCGGGCCTCGTGGCCGAAGTTGAACGTGTGCGCGGCCTGCGGCGGTAACGCGGGCAAGTCGTCGGTACCCGAAACCACCCGCGTCCGCAGACCGCTCGGGTCGAGCAGGTCGACGGTGATCCCGCCCAGGGTCTCCGGCAGCGCGGTGGCCCGGTGCCCGGTCGCGTCGGCCAGCCGCAGCACGTCGTCCGGGTCGGCCGCCAGGAACGCCGCGCCGAGGAACGTCGACCGCGGCCCCTTGCGGATGATCACGCACGGCGCCCCCTCGTCGGTGCCGCGCAGGTGCAGCTCGTGCTCGGTGCGCAAGGAGGTGGTGAAACCGAACGCGGCCCCGAAGACCTCCGCGCGCTCCAGGTCGGGCTTCGCGAACTCCAGCCAGGCCAGGTCGTGCACCTTGATCACCGGGTTGGCGGCTCGTCCCGGGTGCTCCCCGGCGAGCGCGCCGTGCTCGCTGTGCAAGCCGGTGTGCGGATCGCTGTGGTCGATCACAGGGCCACTCCTTCCGCGTAACTGATGACATCATCAGTTACGCGGAAGTAATCAGTCAAGAGTTTCTGATGACATCATCAGCAACGATGGAAGATGTCACGCGGCGGCGACGGCCAGGTGATCGGCGCGCAGGCGAAGCCTCCGGGTCGACAGGTAGCGGCGGCGGTCGGTGATCAGCACGGTGGCCAGGCCACCGACGAGCAGCCAGGCGCCCAGTTGCGCCACTCCCGTGGCCAGGCCCGGCCCACCGGTTGCCACGGCCCGCAAGGCGACCACCGCTCCGCGGGTCGGCAGGTAGCCGGCGAGAGCGTGGAGCGGTCCGGGCAGGGTGGACACGACGCCCGTGGCGGCGGTGAGCACGAGCACGGCGAGAGCCGCCAGCCGGCCGCCCCGGCCGAAGAGCGCGGTCATCGCTTGGTTGAGCGCCACGAACGCGCACGCGGCGAGCAGTGCGACCGCTAGGAAGCCCAACGTGCGTGGGAAGTTCAGATGCAGAGTGGGAACGGCCACGGCGGTGATGGCGAGCGCTGCCAGTGCGGCGGCGGTGGCGCCGGGCACGGCGGCGCGGACGATGATGCGCCACGTAGGTTCCCGGGCGGTCAGGACGGCTCCTGGCACGGCCTGGGTCACCAGGTAGGTCGCCAGCGCCAGCGCCCACAACGCCAGTGCGGCGAACAGCGGGATGCCGAGGTTGCCCGCGGAGATCCCGTCGACCGTGGCGGTGGTGGGGTCGGCCGCGACGGTCTTGAGGTGGGCGCGTTCGGCATCGGTGTAGGCGGGCACCTGGTTGCGGCCCTTGTCGAGCTCCGTCGCGAGTTGCTGTGCTCCCCCGTCGACCTTGGTCACGCCATCGGCGAGCTGCCCGGCGCCGTCCGCGAGCTGAGCAGCTCCAGTCGAGAGCTGTCCGGCTCCGGTGGCCAGCTGCTGCGCGCCGGTGTTGGCCTGCCGGATGCCCGCGTCGAGCCGCCGTGCTCCAGCGGCGGCGTCGGCGATGCCGGTGGCCAGGTCCCCGGAACGGGCGGCGAGCGCCGCGTTGCCGTTCGCCACCTGACGGGCACCGGAGGCCAGCGCCTGCACGGAGTCGCGGGCTCGCACAGCGGCGTCGCGGACGGCGGCCTTGGCGCCGTCGATGCGTCCGGCGTCCGCGGTGAACCGGTCGGCGGCCGCCGTCAGCTCCCGGCAGAACTCGGGTGTGCCGGCGCATTGATCGGCCAGGCGCCGGAACTCCGCGGCGCTGGCGGCGGCGGAGGGCAGCGCGTCGATCGCGGCGATGATCCGGTTGGCCAGCGGCACCACGGTGGCGGCGAGTTGTTCGTTGCCCTGGGCGACCTGGTTCGCGCCGTCGGCGAGCTGCCTCGTCAGCGCGGGAAGTTGCGCGGTGTCGCGCTGCGCCTGCGTGAGACCGGCGGCCAGCTGTGACGAGCCGGTGGCGAGCTGAGCGGTGCCGGACGCGAGCTGGGCTGCTCCGTCCGCGAGCTGGGTGGCGGCGGTGCTCAGCTGGGCCGAGCCGTCGGCGACCTGGCGGGCACCGGGGACGAGCTGCGCGGTGCCGTCGGCGAGCTGCCGGGCACCGTCGGCCGCCTTGCCGATCTGGTCGTGGATCGTGCCGAAGGCGATGTAGACGTTGTCCAGGTAGGTTTCCACGACTTGCTGGTCGAGAGCCTGCTGGGTGGTGCGGGCGACCTCTTCGGACAGTTCGGGGTCGAGGACGCCGGCTGCCGACGTGGTCTGCACGGTGAGCACGGCCCTGGTCGCCTCGAGCGGTTTCGCCGTGGCGGTGGAGGTGGCGCGCGCGGAGAAGTCCTTCGGAATGGTCACCACGGCGGCGTAGGTGCCGTCGGCGAGCCCGTCCGCGCCGTCGGCGGAGTCGGTGAGCACCCACCTGTACGGCGAATCGGTGCTGTGGGTCAGTTTTCCTGCCAGTTCCCGTCCGAGCGGGATGATCTGGCCGTTGACGGTCACCGGTTCGTCGTTGTTGACCACGGCGGCCGTGGCCGTGCCGTGGTTGGTGTCGGGTGCGGTGAACGCCCAGGCCAGCAAACCCGTGATCACGACCGGCACGAGGATCAGCCCGGTCCAGGTCTTCCACGTCAGCGGCCCGGAAGCGAGGGCGCGGGCCGAGTTGGCGAACGGCTTGAGCATCAGAGGACCTCGACGGGCTGTGGGCGCAGGGCGCGGACGTGAGTGGTGGAGGGCAGCAGGTCGGCGATGCGCTCGGGGTCCTGGCAGGTGACCACGAACGACGCGGTGCGCAGGGCGAGCAGGTCGCGCAGCGCGGCACGGGCGTCGGTGCGCAGGACGACGTCGATGTCGTCGAGCAACACCAGACCGACGCCGTCGGCGAGAGCGGCGGCGACCTCAGCGGCGGGGTCGACGGTGGCACGACAGGGGATGACGGTCACCTCCCGGCGCAGCGCATGGGCGTGTTGCGGCAACACACGGCCGAGGACCTTCAGATCACCTCTGTGCTTGGTGACGCGTCCGGCGAGGGTGAACAGCAACGCGGTCTTGCCGGTGGCGCCCACGCCGTGCAGAACGAGCACTTCGCCGTGTGGCAGGTGGAGATCCACGTCTCGGAAGACCGACTGGCCGCGGTCGTCGTCGAGGCTCAGGGCGCGTGCGCTGACGGCTTCGTCGGTGCCCGGCCAGTCGGCCAGCCGCAGCTCGTGAACCAGTGCGTCGCCTTCGGCGTCGAACACCGGCAACGCCCGGTCGAGCTTGGGCGGCAGGCCCCACGCGCGGTGGCCCAGCAGTGCGAGCACGGCGGGAACCAGGGTCATGCGCACGATGAACGCGTCGACGAACACACCGACCGCGAGACTGAACGCGATGGGCTTGATGGTGGAACTGCCTTCCGGCACGAACGCGGCGAACACCGCGAACATGATCACCGCCGCCGCGACGACGACGCGAGCAGCCGACACGAAGCCGGTCTCGATCGCGTGGTGCGGATCGCCGTGGTGCACGTAGTCCTCGCGGATGCGCGAGACGAGGAACACCTCGTAGTCCATCGCGAGTCCGAAAAGGACACCCATCAGGATGATGGGCAGGAAGCTGATGACGCTTCCGGTGTGGGTGACGTGCAGCAGTTCGGCGAAGTGTCCTTGCTGGAACACGAACGACGTGGCGCCGAAGGCCGCGCCGACAGACAGCAGGTACCCGGCGGTGGCCTTGATCGGCACCCAGATCGAGCGGAACACCATGGCCAGCAGGACCAGCGACAACCCGACCACCAGGATCCCGAACGGGAGCAGCGCACTGCCGAGCTGGGCGGAGACGTCGATGCCGACGGCCGTGATACCGGTGACCGCGGTCTTCGTGCCGTAGGCGTCCCGGAAGTGCTGTTCGCGGTCGCGCAGCCGGTTGACGAGCTCGTCGGTCTGCGGTGAATCCGGCGCGGTGGCGGGGACGACCTGGATGATTCCCGTGTCCCCCTTGGGGTTCGGCGTCGCCAGCGGCACCGAGGCGACACCGGGGAGGCCCCGGATGTCGTCGGCGAGTTTGTTCACCAGCCCGACGGGGTCGGTGCTGGTGATGATGTCGGCGGTGACGATGAGCGGACCGTTGTAGCCGGGTCCGAAGTGCTCCGCCACGACGTCGTAGGTGTCGCGGGCGGGGCTGCCTTCCTCCTCGGTTCCGTTGTCCGGCAACGCGAGCCGCAGCTCGAGCGCCGGTACCGCGCACAGCGCGAGTCCGATCACGATCACGATCACCGTCACCAGCGGAGCCTTGGTGGCGGTGCGCACCCACCACCTGGCCACCTGCGGCTTGGCGCGCTTGCGGGGCTTCGGTGAGCGTGGCCGCAAACGCTTTCCGGCGAAGGACATCAGCGCGGGCACGAGCGTGACGGCGATCGCGACGGCCAGTGCGACCGCGACCGCCGCCGCCACGCCCATGGTGGTGAGGAACGGAATTCCGGCCACGGACAGGCCGAGCAGGGCGATCACGACGGTGAGACCGGCGAAGATCACGGCGGAACCGGCGGTGGCGGTGGCGCGAGCGACGGACTCCTCCACCTCCAGGCCTTCCGCGAGCTGGTCACGGTGCCGGGACAACAGGAACAGGGCGTAGTCGATGCCCACCGCGAGCCCCAGCATCACCGCCAGCATCGGCGCCGTGGACGAGATCGGCGTGACGATCGTGGCCAGGTACACCAGGCCGATCGACACGCTCACGCCGAGGACGGCGGTCACCAGCGGCATGACGGCCGCGACCAGCGAGCGGAACATCAGCACCAGCACCAGCAGCGCGATGAGCAGTCCGATGCCCTCGGTCGGGCTGAGCTTCGGCACCCGGTTGGAGAACGCGTCGCCGCCGGTGTAGACCTGCGCGCCGGCACCGACCGACTTCGCCAGATCACCGGCGATGGCCGACAGGTCCTTCTTGGTGGCCGGAGCCACGTCGGCCAGCTGGACCTCGAGCGGCACCGCGATCAACGCCGCCCGTCCGTCACCCGAGACCGCACCCGTGACGTTCTGCCCGAACGGGTCGACCACCGCGGCCACCTGGCCGACGGAACCGATGCGCTCGACCGCCGCCGCGACCGCGGCCCGATTGCCCGGCGTGTCGACCCGTCGTCCGTCGGGCACGACCAGGACGAGCTGCGCGGAGGTTCCGCTGACCTCGGGGAAGACCCGGCCGAGGTGATCGAGCGCGTCCTGCGACTCCGAGCCGGGAATGGCGAACGTGTCGTCGGTGCCCTGGCTCGCCAGCAGCGCCGCTCCCCCGCAGACCGCGAGCAACACGACCCACAGAGCCACGACGAGCAGGCGAGCGCGTGCCGCTGTCCGGCCCAGCCGGTAGAGGAACGACGACATGAGAGGCTCCCATCAGGGTGGATACACCGTGTATCGTAATACGCGATGTATCCGATGCATCGTGTATCGCGTCACTCGTAGGGCTGGTGTGATGACAAGAGGGATTACGCGGCGTAGGGCCGAGACCCGCCAGCGGCTGATCGAGGCCGCCTACGCGACGTTCAGCGAGACCGGCATTCGCGACACCCCCGTCGAGCTGATCTGCGAGCGGGCCGGCTTCACCCGCGGCGCGTTCTACTCGAACTTCGCCAGCAAGGAGGAGCTGTTCCTCGCCGTGTACGAGGTGCAGATGGGAGACCGCGCCGACCGGCTGCGCGCTGCGGTGGAAAGTGCCCTGGCCGCAGCCGACCCGAGCGATGGCGACTCCGTGGCGACGGTGCTGCGGGAGGCGGCAGCTCTGTTCATGGAATCACCGGCGGCGGATGAGACGTGGTACCTGCTCAACGCCGAGTTCCGCGCTCAAGCGCTGCGGCAACCCGAACTGCGCGCGTCGACTGCCGCCGCCGAACGGGTTTTCCACGACGCCCTGGCGCCTCTGCTGCAGGACATGCTCGACCGGCTGGGCCTGCGACTGACGGTCGACCCCCACGCCGCCGTCATCACGATCATCACGCTCTACGAGACCATGCTGCAACGCGCCTTGCTGAACGAAACCCCCAGCACCGCCGACAACAGCTTCCTGACCGAGGTGCTGCCACGCGTGCTGGCGGCACTCGTCACGCTGAAGACGGGGGAACCGTCATGAGCCGTGCACGCCGAATCGACACCCATCAGCACGTCGTTCCGCCCCGCTACGCGGCATGGCTGCACGAGAAGGGCATCCGGCCCGGCGGCGTCGACCTGCCGTCCTGGTCGGAGAGATCCGCGCTGAAGTTCATGGACGGCAACGACATCCAGACCGGCATCCTCTCGCTGACCATCCCCGGCGTGTACTTCGGTGACGTGCCGGAAGCCCGCCGCTGGGCCAGGGAGATCAACCAGTTCTGCGCGGAGATCGTGCAGCGACGTCCCGACCGGTTCGGCTTCTTCGCCACCCTCACACTGCCCGATGTGGACGGTGCGCTCGCCGAAGCCGAGTACGCGCTCGACGTTCTGCACGCGGACGGAATCGTGCTGCTCGCCAACAACGACGGCCGCTACCTCGGCGACCCCGGCTTCCAGCCACTGCTGGAGCTCCTGCACCAGCGTGAAGCCACCGTGTTCATCCACCCCGGCGAGCTGCCCGCGCCCGACGTGCCCGGCCTTCCGTCGTTCACCGCCGACTTCCTGCTCGACACCACCCGCACCGCGATCAGCCTGATCCTGTCCGGGTCGATGAAGCGCTACCCCGGCATCAAGTTCATCCTCGCCCACGCCGGCGGCTTCGTCCCCTACATCGCCTACCGCATCCTGCTGACGATGCTGAACGACAAGAACAAGCTCCAGCAGGCGTGGACACTGATCGACCAGAAACACCAGGTGCCCAAGCACTTGGCGGTGCTGAAGCAGTTCTACTACGACATCGCGTTGTCGTCGACGCCGGCCGCACTGCCCAGCCTGCTCGAGGTCGCCGATCCCGACCACATCACCTACGGCAGCGACTTCCCGTTCGCACCAGCGCCCGCGATCGGCTTCCTCACCAAGCAGTACGAGAACTACCCGCTCGATCCGAAGCTGCGCGAGGCGATCGACCGCGGCAATGCCGAGGCGCTGTTTCCGCGCCTCAAGGGCTGACACCACGCGGTGTGGCGTGCGGGGTGAGCGCGCCCAGAATCTGCCCGACTCTGACCCCACAAGCAAGCGTGATAAGCCTGACTCATCCTCGCGATGAGTCGACCTGGAGCCGGCGGCCCGCCGTCTCGGCACCTCGAGCCGGCAGGTCAGGCGGACTGAGGAAGTTGGGGGTATTTCTTCGCTCACCGCTTGACTTCACCGGCATGTCACCGCTGTCATAGTCATGGCTTTCGGCCGCGCACCGGACAAGTCCAAGCCTGGCCTGAGTCGACCACAGGTTCCATCCGCCGCCGCGAAGAGTCAGACCTATCCGGTTCGCCTTCCGCCGTCCCTGGCGGGCGCCACAACGCAGTGGAGCAGCCATGACAGCCAAGCCCCGAGGTCTCGCGCCCCGCCCCTCGCCGTCACGACTCCGCGGCCGCGCACCTCCGAACTCCGCCGTGCGAACCGGACGACCGTCCCTCCGCCTTTCCACCGGCTCCCGATCTCTCGCCGCGGTGCTCGTCACGGTGACCACTGCCCTCCCCCGCGACGACGACCCCGAGGCGCCGGATCACCAGCCGCCGGACCGGGCACCACCCGGACCTCGTTCGGCCGCAACGGCTTCGCCCATCCACCCGGTCGTGATCACCCAGCCCCTGCGGGAGTCCATGCGCCATGACCACGTCCAAGCCGCCGGGATTGACCATGTCCGCGATCGCGGGAGACGTGGACGGGACAGACCTCGAACCCACAGCCGCGACACGGCTTTTGTTGCAGCTCATGCGCACGGGAGCGATTGACGAGACCATCGCGCGGGAGCTCGGCGTCAGCCTCCGCACCGTGCACCGCCGGATCACCCGCCTCCAGCACCTGCTGTGTGTGCGCTCACGCTTCCAGCTGGGCGTGATCGCCTGCGAACGGGGCTGGGTGTGACCTGAGACGGACGCCGACGAAACCGCGCGAACATTCGACACCTGCCGCCCGTGGATCACCGTTCGGCAGCCGGAGAAACCCCTGCAACGAGTCTCCTGGCCGAAGTTCGCACGTCATTCCGCAGACTCCCGGTCACCGCCGCACCGCCGCCCGCGATCGGCCGGACCAGAAGAAGGAGGAGTCGTGAGAGTTCCAGGGTTGAGACTGCTGCTGACCGCGTGGCTCGTGGCCACAACCCCGCTCACCGCGGTGGCGCTCGCCGGCCCGGCCGCAGACGCGGTAGAAGGGCCGTGTGACATCTACGCGGGCGGTGGCACGCCGTGCGTGGCCGCGCACAGCACCACACGTGCGTTGTACGGCGCGTACAACGGTCCGCTGTACCAGGTCCGGCGCTCGACGGACAACACCACCCGGGACATCGCTCCGCTGAGCGCGGGCGGAGCCGCCAACGCCGCCACGCAGGATTCCTTCTGCGCGGGCGCGACCTGCCTCATCACCATCATCTACGACCAGTCCGGTCGCGGTAACCACCTCACCCAGGCACCTCCTGGCGGCATCCCCGGCCCTGGTCCTGGCGGCTGGGACAACCTCGCGGTCGCGACCGCCGCGCCGGTGATGATCGGTGGCCAGAAGGCGTACGGCGTGTACATCGCACCAGGCACCGGTTATCGCAACAACAGGACCAACGGTGTCGCGACCGGCGACCAGCCGGAGGGCATCTACGCCGTCGTCGACGGCACGCACTACAACGGCGGCTGCTGCTTCGACTACGGCAACGCGCAGACGAACGGCCTGGCCGATGAGCCCGCCATCATGGAGACCGTCTACTTCGGCTCCAACAACTGGTGGGGTTACGGCGACGGCCCCGGCCCGTGGGTGATGGCCGACCTGGAATGGGGCCTGTTCTCCGGTGTGAACCCCCGCTACAACAAGAACCCGACGATCAACCACCGCTTCGTCACGGCGATCGTCAAGGGCGAACCGAACCACTGGGCCATCCGGAGCGGCAACGCGCAGTCGGGCGGCTTGACGACCGTGTTCGACGGGCCGCGTCCCAACGGCTACCACCCGATGAAGAAGGAAGGGGCGATCCTGCTCGGCATCGGTGGCGACAACAGCAACGGCGCCGCCGGCACCTTCTACGAAGGCGTGATGACCACCGGCTACCCGTCGAACGCCACCGAGGAGGCCGTGCAGGCCAACATCACCGCCGCCGCGTACACCCCCGCGCCGCCCGGACCCACCAGCCCGGTGCGCGGAGCCGGCTCCAACAAGTGCCTCGACGTCAACGGCAACACCACGACAGCGGGGACGCAGTTGCAGATCTGGGACTGCCACGGCGGCGCGAACCAGCAGTGGACACGAACCAGCACGGGTGCGCTCACCGTCTACGGAAACAACAACATCCGTTGCGCCGACGCCTACGGCGCAGGCACGAGCAACGGCACGCAGGTGGTCATCTGGAACTGCAACGGCCAGACCAACCAGCAGTGGCGGTTCAACGCCAACGGCACGATCACGGGCGTCCAATCAGGACTTTGCCTGGAAGTCGCGGGTGGAGGCACCGGCAACGGCACCAAGGTCCAGCTCTGGACCTGCACCGGCGCTGCCAACCAGCGGTGGAGTCTCAGCTGACCTTTCATCTCGTGGAAAGGAACGGGGAGGTCGGGCGCAAAGCCCAGCCTCCCCTTCCACTGCGGGTGGCGCCCGGTCAGCGAACCTGCCACTTCTGGTTCGTGCCACCGTTGCACGTCCACAGCACGATCTTCGTGCCGTTCGCGGTACCGGCGCCGTAGGCGTCCAGGCACAACCCGGACTGGACGCCGGTGATGGTGCCGTCCGAGTTGACGTTCCACTGCTGGTTGGTGCGGCCGTGGCAGTCCCACGTCACGACCGCGGTCCCGGCAGTGGTGCCTTCGCCATAGGCATCCAGGCACTTGTTGCCGTACACCATCAGCTGCTTGCTCGCCGTGCGGCTCCAGTTCTGGTTGGCGGCACCATTGCAGTCCCACAACTGGATCGCGGCGCCGTTGGCCGTGCTCCCACCGCTCACGTCAACGCACTTGTTCGCGGAGACCGAGGTGATCGTCCCTGCTCCGCCTCCACCGCCGGGCCGCAGGAACAGGCCGAACTCGGCGATGGCCGGGTTCGACCTCGATCCGGTGATGCGCAGCCTCACCTGGCTGGTGGTGACCGGGGAAGACAGGCGGACCAGCTTCTTCTGTCCGATCGTGGTGTCACTCGCGATCTGGTTCCAGGAGCTGCCGTTCCAGGCGTCCACCGCGTAGGACTTGACGCGCTGACCGAGGTTCAGGTCCTCCTGGACGGACAGGACGTCGAACGTGCGCGCCGCGGGCAGGGTGAACACCAGCCCGCCGGTCGAGGCGGACGGTTGCCAGGAGCTGTCCAGGTTGCCGTCCAGCGCGAGGTTCGGGGTGCGGCCGGGGAGGTTGCCCGTCCCGCTGTCGTTCGCCGCGGTCGCACCGGCGGCGAGGTTGGTGCCGAACGTCCCGGTGAGCCTCGCGTTGAACTGGTTGAGCACCGTGATCGCGGACTGGTCGAGCACACCCTGCCGGTTCGGCGAGACGTTCAGCAGGGAGTTGCAGTTGCGGCCGACCGAGCCGTAGTACATCTCCTCGAGCTCCGGCACGGGCCGCCAGACCTCGTTGGGCTGCCAGAACCAGTTGTGGCGCGCGGAAAGCGTTCCGTTGCACTCGCCGGGTGTCCACTTCAGATAGTTCCAGGCACTGGTGCCGTCCGCCTTCCGCCGGGACAGCAGGGCGTCGCTGCCGAGGTCCGGAGCGCCGTTCCCGCCGGGCGGGTTGACGATGTTGTCCGCGGCGATCGCGGCGTTGCCGACGTAGGGCACGACCGACGTCTCGGACTGCCGGGCGTAGCCGTCCTCGTTGCCGATCCAACGGACGTCCGGTCCACCGTCGTTCAACATGACCGCGTTCGGCTGGAGCGCGCGGACGATCTTGATCCAGTCGAGGAAGTTGTAGGGCTGGGGACGTCCGGTGGGATTCGCCATGTCCCACCACACCTCGTCAACCGTGCCGTACTTGGACATCAGCTCGTAGAGCGTGTTCTCGAAGTAGGCGTTGTAGTCGTCGGAGTTGAAGCGGAACGAGATCCCGTTGACGATCTGCGAAGGGTCGCCGGGGATGGGCACCTGCTTCTGTGCGCTGCCGTTGGCGAACCGCCCACCGGGCTGGTTCTCGTGCAGGTCGGCCGGCGAGAGGTAGATGCCCACCTTCGACCCGTACTTGTGCATGGAGTCGGTGAAGTTCTTCACCACGTCGCCCTGGCCGTTCTGCCAGGCGCGGTCGGAGGCAACGCCGAAGGCCGAGTACTTCGAGGGGAACAGCAGGAAGCCGTCGTGGTGCTTCGCGGTCAGGATGCCGCCCTTGAAACCGGCGTCCCTCAACGAGATCGCCCACTGGTCGGTGTCCAGGCCATGGGGCGTGAAGACGTTCGGGTCCTCGGTGCCGGTGCCCCACTCCCTGCCGGTGAAGGTGTTCACTCCGAAGTGGATGAACGCCATCCGCTCCAGCCGCTGCCAGGCCAGCTGCCGAGGGGTGGGCACGACGTTCGCGGCGTTCTCGATGATCGTGGCGGGCGAGTCGGACGGTGCTATCGGGATGACCTGTGCCGGCGGCACCGCGGCGGAAACCGCGGCGGGCAGCCCGAACACGACCACGCCGAGCACGGACAACGCGGTCAGCGCCTGTCGGGTGAAGCCACCTGGTCGCGCGGAAGGCCTTCGCCAGTACGAGGAGTGCATGTCTGCGTCCTTTCTCCGGTGTGCGGCAATGCGTCCGGACGCAAGAGCATGTTCACGTTCACCACACCGAACTACTTGATCAAATCCCTGCTGAACGGATTCACACGCCATTGAGGTTCGTCCGGCCGAAACTGGGACAAGAGCTGCCGCAAACCCTTGTCCTGCAAGGGTGACGCCAACAACAGGAGTGGTTCACTAGCCTGAATGAGCGACTTTCGGCATTGTCCTGCAACGCAACGGAGGCGAACAGTCATTCGATGAGGTCAGCGGCTTCAGCAGAGAAGCCAACGCTGACACCGTGGCAGAAACATGCCATTGCCCCTGCCCCGAGCGGCAGGCCGTCGATGTCAGAACACAGGCGGGGCGGCACGATCCGATCGGATCGTGCCGCCCCGCGGTGGTGTTGCCGTGCGCTCACCCGAACACTTGGAACTCGGCGAGCGAGAGCGGTCTGTCCGAGCCGACCAGCTGGACGCGGAAGTACCGCGCTGTGCGGTTGACCGGCAAGGACAACGTGGGTTCCGCGGCCGGGGCCTGGAATCGGCTCCACACTCCCGGTTGTGCGGCGGTGACCTGAGGATCGGTCGAGGTGAACGGCGTGTCCGATGCGAAGACGTAGTACTGGCGCAGCCGGTCGGAACAACAGTCGGTGCGGTTCCACAACGTCACCGAGCTCACCCAGCGCGAAGCGCCGAGATCCACCTGCCACCAGGGATTCGTGTCGAGTGGACGGTCGGAGGTGTGCGTCACCGAACCCGAGAAGAACGCTCCGTTGGTGTTGCCGTCCACCGCACGGCCGGCGACGGCCCCGTTCGAGTACGTGCTGGACTGGCTCGCCGGTGCGTTCAGCGCCAGGTTGGCCGGCTTCCACGTCGTGCCGACGGCGCGGTAGGTGTGCCCCGCCGTGGCGGCGAAGGTCATCCGGTCGCCGGTGACCGTACCGCCGACGGGCTGTCCGGTCGTGGTGTTGGTCAGCGTGTACCGGCCGGCGAACACACCGCTGCGCACGGTGAGGTTGCCGGAGGTCGTCGGCTTGATGGTGAAGTCGACTCCGCCCGCCGAGGTCCAGGACACGTCCACCGCGACGTTGCCCCGCGCCTTCAGACCGGTCACCGAACCCGAGGGCCACGCGCCCGGCTTGGCGGGCAGGATGTGAATCTCCCCGTTCTGGCTCTGCAGCAACATTTCGGTGACACCAGCAGTGCCGCCGAAGTTGCCGTCGATCTGGAACGGCGGGTGGGTGTCGAACAGGTTGGCGAGCGTGGAGCTCTTGAGCTGTTCGGAGAGCATCTTGTGGGCGTGGTCGCCGTCGAGCAGCCGGGCCCAGAAGTTGATTTTCCAGGCCTTGCTCCACCCGGTGCCGCCGTCACCGCGGTCGGTCAGCGTCGCCTTGGCCGCGTCGCCGAACGCGGTCCCGGCCGAGATCTGGTGGCCGGGGTGCAGCGCGTAGAGGTGGGACACGTGCCGGTGCTGCGGCTCGCCGGTGATCGCGTCGCTCTTCCACTCCTGCAGCCGTCCGCCGCTGCCGATCCGCAGACCGGGGTCCATCGCGTTCAGCTTGTCCCGCACCTGGTTGCGGAAGGTCGTGTCGGCCCCGAGCGCGGTGGAGGCGGCGATGGTGTCGGTGAACAGCCCCCAGACGATCTGCTGGGCCATCGAGTCACCCGCGGTGAAGGGCCCGTGTTCCGGCGAGTAAGTCGGGGTCGCGACGAGCTTGCCGTCACGCGGGTCGGTGCGCAGGTTCGCGAGCCAGAACTCGCTCGCTCCCTTGAGCAAGGAGTAGGCGCGGTTCAGCAGCGCCGGGTCGTTGCTGAACGTGGCGAGGTCGTAGACCTGGGACGCCAGCCAGCCGTTGGCTTCCGGGAACCAGAACGCGGTCGCCCAGTTGTGCACACCGGTGTAGCCGAACGGGTTGGTCTCGTTGTGCACGAGCCAGCCTCCGGTGCCGAACATGGAGTTCGCGGTGACCTGACCTGGCGCCTTGAGCGCCTCGACGAACCGGACGAACGGTTCCGCCGTCTCGGCCAGGTTGGCCTGTCCGGCGAGCCAGTAGTTCATCTGAACGTTGATGTTGGTGTGGTAGTCCGCGCTCCACGGCGGCGAGGTGGAGTTGTTCCACACGCCCTGCAGGTTGGCGGGCAGCGATCCGGTGCGCGAGGAGGCGATCAGCAGATACCGGCCGTACTGGTAGTACAGCGCCTCCAGCGCCCTGTCGTCGGGCGAGGAGCCGCCGGTGTAGGCGGCGCGCAGGTCGTCGGTGGGCTTGTTCGGCATGACCTGGCCGATGTTCAGCTTCACCCTGTCGAACAACGCCTTGTGGTCCGCGACGTGCGCGGCACGCAGCGTGGTGAAGGACTTCGCCGCCGCGGCGTCCACAACGGACTTCACGCGACCGGCAGGATCCGTACCGCGGTAGTTCGGGTAGGTGTCGGCGTAGTCGGTGCCGGCGCCGAGCACGAACGTCGCGCTGTTCGCTCCGGACACCGTCACCGCGGAACCACTGCTGGTCACGGTTCCGCCGTCGGCGCGCACCTGGATCTGCGCTTCGAACACCATGCCGTTGTTGGCGAGCTTGCCGCGGATCGTCAACCGGCCGCCAGAGGCCGTGGCGGTGAAGTCGCTGCGCGGCGAGGTGTAGCGCAGGGTGAACGACACCTTGCCCGGCTGGTTGGCGCCCAGGCGTCCCACCATCACCTGGTCGGGATGGCTGACGAAGTACTCGCGGTCGTAGCCGACGCCGTTGTTGGTGTAGGCGACCTTGGCGGTGGCGTCACCGATGTTCAGCTCACGCCGGTACCCGGAGTACGAAGTGGACTGCCCCGCCATGTCCAGCCGGAGGTCGCCGAAGGTCTGGTAGGCCCCGAAGTTGGTCTTGGGCTGGCCCAGTTTGCCCGCCACCCAGTTCGGGTCGGCCTGACCGTTCTGGTTGATCGTGTTGATGACCTCGTCGAGCGCTCCTGGACGTGGTGAGGTCCAGTTGCCGAAGTTGTAACCACCCGCCGAACCGGGACCCCCGGTCCACAGGGACTTTTCGTTGAACTGCAACTGTTCCGATGTCACGCCACCGAACACCATGGCGCCCAGCGCGCCGTTCCCGACGGGAAGCGCCCTGCTCTCCCAGTCGGTGGCGGGCTCGTCGTACCACAGCGTGTTGCCGTCCGGGGCCTGTTGGGCATCGGCCGCGGGAACGGCTCCCGGCGGCAGGACGAGCCCTGCCGACAGGACGACAGCCGCGGCCGCGGCTGTGAAGGACGGTTTCGACAGCGGTCTACGCATGGACACCCTCCGTTGGGTGCGAAGTACGGGCAGCGGGCCGATGCTCGCAGCAGGATAGATCCGATGTATGTCCACACGGTAGGTCTTGACTTGCAGAAATTCTCTGATCACGGAGGGCACTCACGGGTTGGCGGTTTGCTAACCTCCGATCTTTCGACGCGATAGCTGAATGCACGTGAGCGTGACCGCCGGCCCGTGTCCAGCTACCACGCCCACTCACGATCTCTGGATCACCACTGCTCAGAAGGACCACTTCTGATGGTTGCCGCCGTTGCAGATCCCCAGGACCACACGGGTGCCGTTGACGGTCGCGCCGCCGTTCACGCTCAGGCACAGCCCCGACTGGGCACTGGTGATGGTGCCGTCGGCGTTCAGGTTCCACTTCTGGTTGGCACCGCCGTGGCAGGTCCAGATGACGGCACTGGTGCTCGACGCGTCGAGACACCGTCGCGAGTCACCGGTGTAGACGGTCAGCTCGCCCGCGGTCGTGCGGGTCCACTGCTGGTTGGGTCCGGTCGAACAGGCCCAGATCTGCAGCTGTGTGCCCGTCGTGGTCGAGGCGTTCGGAACGTCCAGGCACTTGTCCGCCGCGACCGCGCGCACCGGGCCGCGTGGGTTGTTCAGTGCGTAGAGCACGTCGTAGTAGGCCTGTTTCTTGGCGTAGTTGTTGTCGAACAGCAGCGGTGTCTCCTCGTCGCGCCAGGAGTACTTGTCCGTGATGCCCCAGACGGTGATGCCGGTACAGCGTGAGATGGCCAGGCAGGCCTGGGTGACCTTCCGGTACACGTCGGCCTGGGCCGAGCCGCTGCCGCCGACGTCGAGCTCGGTGATCTGCACCTCGACGCCGAGATCGGCGAATCGTTGCAGGTTCGCCTGATAGGTGCTGAGCGAGGAGTTCGAGCTGAGGTGGCTCTGGAAGCCAACGCAGTCGATCGGCACGCCGCGGTTGCGGAAGTCCCGCACCATGTTGTAGATCGCCGTGCTCTTGGTGTTGACGCCGTCGGTGTTGAAGTCGTTGTAGCAGAGCTTGGTGTTCGGGTCTGCTGCGCGGGCCGCGCGGAACGCTTCCTCGATGTAGCCGTCGCCGAGCTTCTGCTGGAAGACCGACTGCCTGCGCGTGCCGTCGCCCAGGAACGCCTCGTTGACGACGTCCCAGGCGTAGATCTGCCCCTTCCAATGACCCATGACCTGATTGATGTGGTTGCGCGTCGCCGAACGCAGGTTGGTGGCGTCGAGGTCGTTGACCCAGCTGGGGAGCTGCGCGTGCCACACCAGCGTGTGCCCGCGGATCGTCATGCGCTTGTCCCTGGCCCGGCTGACGATCTCGTCCGCGGGAGCGAAGTTGAACTGATCGCGCCGGGGCTCGGTCGTGCTCCATTTCATCTCGTTCCCCGGCGTGACGCCGTTGAACTCCGTGGTCCACGTGTTCACGTACGCGGCCTCGTCGAGATGGCCGGAGATTCCCGCCCCGAAGTACCGCCCGGTCTGGGCTGCCGCCGCACCGGGCGTGTTCGCCGCCGCAGCGGGTCCCGGGAACAACACGAGGGCGGCGGCCGACAGCGCCGCGGTCGCCAGGGCGGCCGCACTGACGCACCGCCGCAGTCGTGGGATGTAGATCAACTCGTTCCTCATTTCGATCTCTCAGCCCGTCTCGCCCGAGGGAGCGGTGAGCGTGGCGCCGAGCCGGACCGGGCTGCCGAAGTTCGGCGTGCCGTCGGAGTTCCAGGTGAACTTCTGGGCTCGCGTCGAGCGGTTCATGTCGCAGCCACCGGACGCGGAGTCGTTGGCGTGGTAGACGATCCAGTCCTCGGTGCCGTCGGGAGACTTGAAGAACCCGTTGTGGCCCGGCGCGTACACGCCGTTGCCGTCGTTGCGCTGGAACACCGGGTTGGGTGCCTTGGTCCAGTGCGCGCGGTTGAGCGGGTCGGTGCCGGTCAGGGTGAGCAGGCCCAGCTTGTAGTCAGGGCCCCAGCACGCGCTCGCCGAGTAGACGATCATGGTGCGGCCGTTGTGGTACAGCGGCTCCGCGGCCTCGTTGACCTGACCACCCTGGTTCTCCCACGCCAGCGTGGGCTGGCTGATCGTGCGCCGGGCGCCGCTGGTCGTGTACGGATTGGACAGTGGCGTGATGGTCAGGCTCTGAGTGCCGTCGATCGCGCTGCCCAGCAGGTAGAGCTTTCCGTTGTGCTGCAGGATGCTCGGGTCGATCTCCCACGTGTCACCGAGGTCCGCCTTGAACGTGTACGGCCCCATCGGGTCGGTGCCGGAGCTCTCCAGCACGTGCAGGCGCTGTGTCGGGTTGAAGTCCGGCACGTTCTGGCCCGCCACGTAGTACAGGTACCACCGGCCGTTCAGCAGATGGAACTCCGGTGCCCACATGTTGCAGCACCCGTTGGGCCGGCCGGACAGGGTGAACACGACGGTGTCCGCGGCGCTCGACAGACCGGCCAGCGTGCGGGACCGGCGCATGGTGATCGTGGAGTTCCACGTCGTGGTGGCCAGGTAGTAGTAGCCGTTGTAGTACTGGAGCCAGGGGTCGGGGCCGTTGCGCTTGATCGGGTTGGTGAACGTGCGGGCCGTGCCGAGCTTCACCAGCTGCCACTGCTGGTTCGTACCGCCCGTGTCGGGCCACTGGATGACCTCGGCGCCGTCGGAGGTGGAGAAGCCGAGCACGTCGACGGCCTTGCCGCTCGCGCGGTTGATCAGCCGGACCCGCCCCTCCGGCGAGTCCGCCAGCCGGAACTGCTGGCCGGGCCGGTTGGCGTCCGTCGTCTGCACCAGGCCCGTCCTGTCCGCTGTGGACGGGAAGTCGAGAACTTTGCCGCTGTGCCTCGACTTCAGCCGGTAGTAGCCGCCGCCGGAGTCGACGAACTGCCACTGCTGCCACGCGCCGTCGTTGCGGGTGTACTGCGAGATCCGCGCTCCGTCGGCGGTGGCGAGCTCGTAGACGTCCAACGCCTTGCCGCTGTTGCGGTTGACCAGCACGTAGGACGCGGTGGTGTCCACGGTCGCGGCGGCCGCGGTCATGGGCAAGGCGCTGGTGGCCCCGCCCAGCATCGTGACCGAGGTGGCCAGAACGACGGTGGTGCGCCAGCGGTGCCGCCCGGCAGTCGATGTCAAGATCGCCTCGCAGTGTCCTCAGTAGACAAACGGCCAGCCGGCCGAGTCGTAGGCCAGCAGGTTGATGCCGAGCAGTGGTGCGCCGTTGTCGGCGTAGTAGTGGTACACGAGGACATCGCTGTCCACATCGGCGAAAACGTCCTGGTGTCCTGGACCGTGCACGTTGTCGTGACCGGCCAGGATCTCCGTGCCGCCACCGGAGGTCATCGGGGTGCCGTTCCGGTCGTAGAACGGACCGGTGACGCTGGTGGAGCGACCGGCCATCACCCGGTACGTGCTGGACGCACCTCGGCAGCAGTAGTCGAACGAGACGAACAGGTAGTAGTAAGAGCCGCGCTTGACGATGGTCGGCGCCTCGATCGGACCGCCGTTGCGTCCGGCGATGGAACGGATCACCGAGTCGGACCGCAGGCCGTTCGACGGGTTGAGCGCGACCATCTTGATGCCGGACCAGAACGATCCGAAGCTCAGCCACCAGCGGCCCTGGTGGTCCACGACCAGGTCGGGGTCGATGGCGTTGAAGTCGTCCGACGTCCGGGACTCGACGACGAGGCCGCGGTGGGTCCAGGTGCCGGAGTTGCCGCTGGGACTGGTGGCCAGGAAGATCGCCGACTTGTTCGACCCGAACGTCGAAGCCGAGTAGTACAGCCAGTACTGGCCGTTGTGGTAGGACAGGTCAGGCGCCCAGAGGTGACGACCGCCGCCGGTGTAGCCCGTGGTCCACGGCGCGCCGCCGGGGAACGCCGAACCCGCGTCGCGGAACGCGATCCGGTCCGCGGAGGTCTTGAGCGAGATGTTGTCGCCGGTGTGCGCGACCAGGTAGCTCCCGTCGGTGCGCTTGACCACGCTCGGATCGTGCACACCGACGTCGCCGGTCACCCGGCCCGGTCCGGGATACGCCGAAGCGGGCGACGTCACCGCGACGGTGACGGACAGAGCTGTCAGCAGGGCCAGGACGGTCTTTCTCAGTGCGACCACGGGTTTCCTCCGCGTTCCTGGTCAGGAGGGGATGAGCTGCCACTGCTCCTGAGGAGCGTTCTGGTGGTCCCACTGGTCGAGAGCCGTGCCGTCCACAGTGGAGGCGCTGGGAACGTTGAGCACACGCTGGCTGAGCCGGTTGGTGAGGATGAGGCGGTACTGCGCTCAACCATGCCGTCAACGCGCGTACGAACGCAGGACCGCGTTGCAGCGGGGTGGTCTGCCGGAGGACGCGGTAGCGGCTTGCCGCTGTGCCGGACCTGGAGGCGGTAGACGGTGTTCGCGACCGGGAACCGGGAGACCAGCTGCGGCCGCGCGAACCTTCCTCCGATGTGGACACCGTTGCTGTTGGCCCACTCGACGACCTCGGGCTGCGGACCGGAGGCCCAGTTGACGTTCGCCACCTCGGTGAAGTCCACACCGTTGGTGCCGACGGAGATCCGGGCGGCGGTGATGTCGCCGTTGGTCCGCGGGTCTGCCGCGAAGGCGCGAGGCGAGTCCCCCGCGAGACCGGGCGCCGCGAGAAAGCCACGGCGAGACATTCCCGATGTCGTCATTGACGCTCCAAAACCTGATGTTCAGGAGCTCAGATGCTAAAGAGAGTCCAACGCAGAAGGCAATGCCCAGCCCAATTCAGGCACCTGACTCACGACACTTCAGAAGCCTGATTTCGATCGTTTCGACGCCGAACCGACAGCACTTCGAGCTAGGTTCCGATTTTGGCGCGACCGACTTTCGTCGAATGCGCTGTCGAACGCTGTCGACTCATCGTCGAATCCATTCGACGAGTCAGTCCGCCCAGGGCAGCAGGACCATCTTGCCCGTGCTCCGCCTTCCCTCCAGAAGCCTGTGCGCCTCCGCCGCCGCCGACAACGGCAGCTGCTGGCCGAGGACGAGCCGCAGCCGGTCCTCCTGAACGAGGCGGGTCAGCTCGTCCACGGCCAGCGCCAGCTCGGAGCGAGCGTGCTGGAAGTAGAACTGCAGGGCGAAAAAGGTGAACGACAGGTTCATCAGGACCTGACCGGCCAGTCCTGCCGTGAAATCCACGATCGGCATTTCGCCGTTCGCCGTTCCGTACACCGCCAGACGACCGAAAGGCGCCAGGCTTGCCGTCGCTTCGGTGAACATCTCGCCACCACCGGAGAGCATCACCGCGTCCACCCCCCGGTCCCCGGTCGTGCGCAGCACTTCGGTGTGCCACCTCGGCTGCGAGTAGTCGACGACCGAGTCGGCCCCCAGGTCGAGGACGAGCTGTCGTTTCTCCGGCGTGCTGGCCGCGCCGACGACCTGGCCTGCTCCCATGATCCTCGCCAGCTGCACGACGAGGGAACCGACACCGCCGGCGGCGGCGAGCACCAGGACGGAGTCGTTCTTCATGAGCCGCACGCCGTCGCGCAGCATGAGATACGCGGTCAGGCCCTGTACCAGCAGCGCCGTCGCCTCGGCGAACCCGAGGCCGGACGGCAGGGGGAACACCTCGCCGGCAGGTGCCGCGACGTACTGGGCGTAACAGCCGGACCGGGCGGGGTGGGTGATCCCGAAGACCCGGTCGCCGACGTGGACGCCGGAGACCTCGTCGCCGACCGCGACGACCACTCCCGAGAACTCGCCCCCGAGGACGTAGGGCAAAGGCGTGGCCACCGGGTAATAGCGGCCGCGGCGGCGTTCGGTGTCGGCGAAATTGATTCCCGCCGCTTCGTTGCGAATGAGCACCTCGTTCGCGCGGATCGAGGGAACGGGCAGGTCTTCGTAAATGAGCACGTCCGGTGACCCTTGTTGCGTGATCCGGACAGCTTTCATCATCTCACTCGACATGAACGCCCCTTCGGTTGGTTCACTTCGATCATGCTGATCAGCGCGACCAGAAACCAACATCAAGACGTGCAGGCAACGATCGAGGATTTCGATCCACCAGGTCAGCGAGGCGTCAGGCGTGCGAGCGCCATTCGCAGGAACGCCTGGGCCGCCGGTGAGGCCGGCGCCGGTTCCCGGCAAGCGAGTGCCATGGGCTGCAGCGCCTGGGGATCGTCGATGCGCAGCACGCAGTCGGCGAGGTCGGTGGGGACGACGGCGTCGGCGACGGGTCGCGGCACCACGGTCACGCCGATTCCCTCCACGGCCAGCGAGGTCAGATCAGCTGCGCTCTGCAGCGCGCACGCGCTGCGGCGGCGTGCGCCCGCTCTGCCGAACGCCGCGTCCACCTGGAGGCGCAGCGAGGTGTCCGGACCACCGTCGAGGAAACGCTCGTCCGCCAGCTGTGCCAGGTTCGCGACGCCGGCTCCCCGCAGGCGATGCCGCCTGCCGACGACGATCACGAGTGGATGCAGCCGAAGCAGGTGGTGCGAAAGCCCCGCGGGCAACTGGTGCTCGTGCAACCCCAGTACCGCGATTTCGAGCTCACCGGTCAGCAGCCGGCTCACGGCCGTCACACCGCCCACATCGGACATGAGGAGCTCGACCGCGGGACACGATTCCTGGAACTCCCTCAGCAGCCCGAGCATGTCGATGTCCGAAGCCGTGATCGTCGGCGCGCCGACGCGCAGACGGCCCTGGACTCGCCCGTCGAGCGACGCGATCTCGGCAGTCGTCTCCTGCACAGCGCGCAGCACGCGTCGTGCGCACGCGACGAACACCTCACCCGCCGCGGTCAGTTCGACCCGGCGGCTGGTGCGGTCGAACAACCGTGATCCGACCGCACGTTCGAGCTGGTTGATCTGGTGGCTGAGACCGGACTGCGCGATGTGGTAGCGCTCGGCGACCCTGGTGAAGCTGAGCTCTTCTGCGATCGCTACCGCGTACTCCATCTGCCGCAGATCCACCGGTGGCTCCGAATCCGTGCCGACACCTGACCGGAGATTACCGCGATCTTCCCGGCCCTTCCGTCACCAGCGAGGAAGCCTGTCCCCAGAGGGCCGCGATGTTCACGTGCTCCAGCACGTCCTCGAAGACGTCGACGTCACCGATCACCACCTGCGGCGCCACGGTCACGTCGCCCACGTGCACATCACCGACGGACACGAGCGGTGAGGCGTTCGCCGGAGAAGCGGTGACAACGGCGGTCGCGAAGATCAGCGCGCCCAGTGCCGACGCCTTGCGCATGGCCTTCTCCGATCGCTCGCCGACTCGAATTCGATCTTACGGCCGGTACGGGCCGAATCGGTCGGATGCACCCATATAAGACGGTCAGCAGGGATGAGAAGCCTGGGAGCGCTCCCAGGTTCTGGACCCACGGCAACCCGTCTTCAGGCATCACACCCGGTGGCGCACGACTCGGCCAAAACCTACCCGAGCAGCCGGTCGAAACGCCATAAGTGCACCTCAAGAGGCCTGCAAGCACCGCCAGACCGGCCAGCAACATGCACCTTAGTTACAAGTCGATCAGGACTCCTTGACACCTGGAAGCGCGGTCAATCAGACCCTGCGCGTCTGGGAGCGCTCCCAGAAATTCGCCGCCGAGACCAGAGGAGTTCTCCAGTGCGTCCCCGCCGTTTGATCAGCGTGCTGGCCTGCGCCGCCATGTCCGCTGTCACCGTCACCGCCTGTGGTTCGGGTGGAGCGACGAACCAGACCGCCGACGGCAAGACCGAGCTGACCGTCGCCACGTTCAACGAGTTCGGCTACGAGGACCTCTTCAAGGAGTACGAGGCGTCCCACCCCGACATCAAGATCACCCAGCGCAAGGCCGGTCAGGCCTCTCCCCACCACCAGAACCTCTTCACCAAACTCGGTGCCGGCTCCGGCCTCGCCGACGTCGAGGCGATCGAGGAGGGCTACCTCAGCCAGGTCATGTCGAAGTCGAGCCAGTTCAACGATCTCAAGGAGATCGGGCCGAACGTCGACAACCGGTGGCTGAAGTGGAAGACCGACGCCGCCACCACCAAGGACGGCAAGCTCATCGGCTACGGCACGGACATCGGCCCGCTGGCGATGTGCTACCGCAAGGACCTGTTCGAGAAGGCCGGTCTGCCGTCCGACCCCGAGGCCGTGAAGTCGTTGTTCGCGACGTGGGACAGCTACTTCGCCGCCGGTGACCAGTTCATCGCCAAGTCCGGCGGCGTGGCCTGGTTCGACAACGCCGCGCAGATCTTCAACGCCATGCACAACCAGCACGAGGTCGGCTACTTCGACAAGAGCGACAAGCTGGTCGTCGAGTCCAACCCCAAGATCAGGGGCGACTGGGACGCGGTGACGAAGGCCGTCGCGAAGGGCCAGTCGGCCAAGCTCGTGGCGTGGAGCAACGAGTGGAACACCGGCTTCAAGACCGGCGCGTTCGCCACGAAGACGTGCCCGTCGTGGATGCTCGGCGTGATCGAGGCGCAGGCCGGCGCGGAGAACGCGGGCAAGTGGGCGGTCACCGAGGCGTTCCCGAACGGGGGCGGCAACTGGGGCGGGTCGTACCTGACCGTGCCGAAGCAGAGCAAGAACGCGAAGAAGGCCGCCGAGCTGGCCGCCTGGCTGACCGCGCCGGAGCAGCAGATCAAGGCGTTCAAGGCGAAGGGCACGTTCCCGAGCCAGGTCAAGGCGCTCGAGGACCCCGCCCTGCTGGAGCAGACCAACGCCTACTTCGGGGGCGTGAAGGCCGGTGCGTTGTTCGCCGCGCAGGCCAAGAAGGTTGCCGCCGCGCAGTACAAGGGCCCTGAGGACGGCCAGATCCAGGAGAACGTGTTCAGCCCCGCACTGCAGTCCGTCGAGCAGGGCAAGAACACCGACGAGGCCTGGAAGACAGCGGTCCAGGAAGCCCAGAAGGCGGCCAAGTGACCGCCCTTCTCACCAAGGAGGTGGACCGCGAGCGAACCGAGGAGGTTCGTTCGCCGTCCCCGCTCCGGCATCGCCTGTCCAAATTGGACAACAGGGTGTCGCCGTACCTGTTCGTGGCGCCGTTCTTCGTGTTGTTCGGCGCGGTCGGGCTCTTCCCCCTGCTGTACACGGCCTACGTGTCGCTGTTCGACTGGGACCTGGGTGCGGACGACCCGAAGTTCCTCGGTCTCGAGAACTACCGGACGTTGTTCACCGACGGTCAGTTCTGGAACGCGCTGTTCAACACCTTCAGCATCTTCCTGCTCTCCAGCGTGCCGCAGGTGATCACCGCGGTCGTGCTCGCCGCACTGCTCGCCGCCAACCTGCGCGGGCGGACGGCGTGGCGGATGGGCGTGCTGCTGCCCTACGTCGCGTCGCTCGTCGCGTTGACGATCATCTTCGGCAACCTGTTCGGCCCGCAGTTCGGACTCGTCAACACCGTGCTGACGACGGTGGGGATCCCGCCGATCGACTGGCAGGCCAACACCTTCGGCAGCCACGTGGCCATCGCGTCGATGGTCAACTGGCGGTGGACCGGCTACAACGCGCTCATCGTGCTCGCCGCGATGCTCGCCATCCCCCGAGATCTCTACGAAGCGGCGGTGGTGGACGGGGCCGGCCCGGTGCGGCAGTTCTTCAGCATCACTCTGCCCATGCTCAAGCCGACGCTGATCTTCGTGATCGTCACCTCGACGATCGGCGGGCTGCAGATCTTCACCGAGCCCAAGCTGTACGACCCGTCCGCCGGCAGCGGCGGCGGTGCCGAGCACCAGTACCAGACCGTCGTGCTCTACCTGTACCAGTCGGCCTTCCAGCAACTCGATCTCGGTTACGCCTCCGCGATCGCGTGGACGCTGTTCCTGATCGTGATCGCGGTGGCCGGCCTCAACTTCTGGCTCACGAGGAGGGCCGTGCGGTGAAACGTCCGTCCTTTGTGGTCTACGGGGTGCTGGCCGCGTTCGTGCTGGGCTCGGCGTTCCCGTTCTACTGGTCCTACCTGGTCGCGAGCCGCGACAACTCCGTGCTCACCGGTGACCTCACGCTCGTCCCCGGCGGCAACTTCTTCGCCAACGCGGCGCGCGTGTTCGACACCATCCCGTTCTGGAAGGGGCTCGGCAACAGCTTCATCGTCTCCGGCACCGTCACGGCGTCGGTGGTGTTGTTGTCGACGCTGGCCGGGTTCGCCTTCGCCAAGCTGCGGTTCCGCGGCCGGGGCGTGCTGTTCCTGTTCGTCGTCGCGACGCTCGCGGTGCCGACGCAGCTCGGCATCATCCCGCTGTACATGGCGATGGCGGAGTTCGGCTGGGCCGGTGAGCTCGAAGCCGTCATCGTTCCCAACCTCGTCACCGCGTTCGGAGTCTTCTGGATGCGGCAGTACCTGATCGACACCGTGCCCGACGAACTCGTCGAGGCGGCGCGGATGGACGGCTGCAGCCTGTGGCGCGCGTTCTGGCACGTCGCACTGCCCGCGGCCCGCCCGGCTGCCGCGATGCTCGGAGTCTTCACGTTCATGCAGTCCTGGAACGACTTCCTGTGGCCGCTGATCGTGCTGACCCCGGACAACCCGACGCTCCAGGCCGCGCTGGAGAAGCTGCAGAGCGGCTACTACGTCGACTACTCGCTCGTGCTCGCCGGAACGACTCTCGCGACGATTCCGGTCTTGATCGTGTTCCTCGTGCTCGGACGGCAGATCGTCGCCGGCGTGATGCAGGGCGCTGTGAAGGGATGAATGTGACGGACATCGTTTTCCCGCAGGGATTCCTCTGGGGCGCGGCCACCGCCGCGTTCCAGGTCGAGGGAGCGACCGATTCGGACGGTCGTACGGACTCCATCTGGGACGTGTTCTGCCGCGTACCGGGCAACGTCGTGGGTGGTGACTGCGGTGAACCCGCGGCCGACCACTACCGCCGGTTCACGCAGGACGTCCGGATGATGGCCGACCTCGGGCTCAAGGCCTACCGATTCTCCATCGCCTGGCCGCGGGTGCGCCCGGACGGCGGCGCGGTCAACCAGGCCGGGCTCGACTTCTACCGCCGGCTCGTGGACACGTTGCTGGAGCACGACATCCAGCCGTGGCCCACGCTCTACCACTGGGACCTCCCGCAGAAGCTGGAGGACACCGGTGGCTGGGCGACCCGCGACACCGCGTTCCGGTTCGCCGACTACGCCACCGCCGCCGCCGAAGCGCTCGGCGACCGCGTCACCACCTGGACCACGCTGAACGAGCCCTGGTGCTCGGCGTTCCTCGGCTACGCGGCGGGAGTTCACGCCCCGGGACGCACCGAACCCGATGCCGCAGTCGCGGCCGTGCACCACCTGCTGCTCGGACACGGCCTTGCGGCAGAAGCGATTCGAGCCGCCACGCCCTACACGCGCGTGGGCATCACGCTCAACATGTACCCGATCATCCCCGCCGACCCGTCGTCCGAGGCAGACCAGGACGTCGCGCGGCGGCTGGACGGGTTGCAGCAGCGCATCTTCCTCGACCCGTTGTTCCGCGGGAAGTACCCGGAGGACGTCCTGGCCGACCTGGACCCGTTCGGCTTCTCCTGGCACGTTCGCGACGGCGACCTCGATCTCATCTCCGCGCCGCTCGACATGCTCGGCGTGAACTACTACACCGAGCACTTCGTCAGCGCCGAACCCGGCGAGACCGGACCGTCGCCGTGGGTCGGTGTCGGGGACCACTCGTTCCCCCGCCGCGACGCGCCGGTCACCGACATGGGCTGGGAGGTGCGGCCGGACGGGCTCACGTCCGTGCTGCTGCGGTTGCACGCGCAGTACCCGCGGCTGCCCCTCTACATCACGGAGAACGGCGCGGCCTTCCGCGACGAGGTCGACGGCAGCGGGATCCAGGATCTCGACAGGACCGCCTACCTTGAGTCCCACCTGCGCGCCGCACACGACGCGATCGAGATGGGGGTGGATCTGCGCGGCTACTTCTGCTGGTCGCTGCTCGACAACTTCGAGTGGGCCGAGGGGTACGCGAAGCGGTTCGGCATCGTCCACGTGGACTACGACACCCAGGTCCGGACACCCAAGCTGAGCGCGAAGTGGTTCGCACAGGTGGCGCGCGGCAACGCGCTCGTCGCCGTACCGTGACCGACACCAACGGTCGACGCCCCGGCCCGCGCATCGTGGAGGTCGCGCGCGCGGCCGGGGTGTCGAAGTCGACCGTCTCCCGTGTGATCAACGGCAGCACGTACGTCAGTGATCGAGCGCGTCAGGCCGTTCATCTGGCGATCGAGCGCCTCGGCTACAGCCCCAACCACGCGGCGCGGACCCTCGCGGGCAGCAAGGCGAACGCGATCGCGCTGGTGGTGTCCGAACAGGGCAGCCGCGTGCTGGCGGACCCGTTCTTCGCCGGCGTGCTGCGCGGGGTCCACACGGAGCTCGCAGGCAGGAGGATCCAGCTCCTGGTCATGATGAGCCGGCAGGAGGACAACGACGACCTGGTGGCCTATCTGAGCGGCGGGCACGTGGACGGCGCCCTCGTGTTGAGCCTGCACGGGGACGATCCCTTGCCGCGGAGCTTGCAGGCCAGAGGGATGCCGGTGGTCGTCGGTGGCCGTCCTCTCGTCGCCGACGACGTCCCGTTCGTGGACGCCGACAACTTCACCGGCGCGTTGCAGGCGACGCGCCACCTCGTCTCGCTGGGCCGCAGGAGGATCGCGACGATCGCCGGCCCGAGGGACATGGCCGTCGGCATGGACAGGTTGAGCGGGTGGCGGCGTGGCGTGGAGGAGGCACGGCGATCCGCGGATCTGTTGGTGCACAGCGACTTCACGCCCGACAGCGGCGCACTCGCGATGGAGGAGCTGCTCAGCAGGGCACCGGATCTCGACGCGGTGTTCGTGGCCGCCGACATCATGGCGCTGGGCGCGCTGCGAGTCCTGCGCGCCGGTGGCAGAAAGGTTCCCGAGGACGTCGCTGTCGTCGGGTTCGACGACTCGGTGCTGGCCGCCACGGCAGTGCCTCCGCTCACCACCGTGCGGCAGGAGACCGAGACACTGGGCCGCACGATGACGTGGCGGCTGCTCGCGGAGCTGGCCGGCACCGAGGGCCTGCCACCGTCGGTGTTGTTGCCGACGTCGATGGTGTTCCGCGCGAGCGCCTGACTCAGGTGCGCGGTGCGGGCACCACCGGCGGCGTCGGCGGCAGGGTGCGCGTGCCCGCCCCACTCCTCGACGGGCGCCGGCCGGCCGTGACGCGCTCGGGGTTGACGGCAGGGTTCGCTCGCCGGGCGAGCATCCGGCCGGGCACCCCGGCCGTGCTCGCCCGCTCCGCCAGCTCCGGCTCGAGCAAGGTCAGTGACGGAACGGTTTGCCCGTTGAGCTTGGCCACCAGCAACTCCACCGCACGCCTGCCGAGCTCCTCTGCCGGCAACCGGATCGAGGTGAACGAGGGCGACGCCTGCTCGGCGAGCCCGTCCGGGCAGATGGCGATCACGGCAACGTCTTCCGGCACCTTGCGGCCCAGCGAGCGCAGGCCTGCGCCGACCCAGCCGAGTGCGGCCTCGTTGTGCACCACGAGCGCCGTCGTCGACGGGTGAACCCGGAACAGCGCCTGGACGGCCTTCAGCACGGAGTGGTGGTCACCCGCGGTCGGCATGATCGTCGAGGTGATGCCCCTGCGCATGGCGGCCGCGCTGAAGCCCACCATCGCGCGGTGGGCGAACCCCGTCCTGCGTTGGTAGACCGGCGTGGGCGCACCGAGAAAGCCGATGTAGCGGTGCCCCGCGTCCGCGAGGTGCTCCACGCAGGCAGCCCCCGCGGCCTCGAAGTCGAAGTCGACACACGTCAGCCCGGCGGTGGTGGCGGGCTGGCCGATGAGCACCGAGGGCTGGGCGAGCTGGCGCAGCAGCGGCACCCGCTCGTCGTTCATCTCGACGTCCAGCACCAGGAACCCGTCGGCCTGGGCGCTGCCCGCGACCCCGCGCAGGCCGTCCACACCCTGGTCTGCCGTCATCAGCAGGACGTTCAGGCCGTGGCGTCTCGCTGCGGTGACCGCAGCGGTCACCATCCGCATCAACACGGGTACGTACACGCCTTCCCGCAACGGCACCGCCAGTGCCACCACGTTGGTCCGGCTGGTCGCCGACCCCCTCGCACCCGCGTGTGGGTGGTAACCGAGCACACGAATGCTCTCCAGCACCCTCGACCTGGTCGCCGCGGAAATCGGACGCTTCCCGGTGAGCACGTAGGAGACAGTGCTCGTAGCGACACCGGCGTGCCGCGCCACGTCGCAGATTGTGATCATTCCACCGCCTCTTCCGCGCCTCGTCGAAACGTTTCGACGACGTTAATGACTCAATTTCGACAACTCAAGAGCATCTCGGTATTTGTGACGACAAGCTGTTTACGTTTTCAGCGGTCCAGACAAGTAGGGAGTGCGTTCTTCGGAAAATATGACCTCTGCCAGCCGCACCCCGGCTCGATTCACGACGACGTACACATCGCGAGTGGACGGTTCCGGCATCGCGGGCAGGGCCGGAACCGTGATCTGCTGCCAGGTGTGGGGATCGCAGGAGAGCGTCACCACCGCGTCGGCCACGACGGGACCCGTCGCGGGATCGTCGAGGCGCACTCTCACCACCGCCTGCCCGCCGGTCTGCCCGGCGAGCCGCACGGTGGCATGAGTCACGCGGTCGTCGACGCGCAGACCGTCGAACCTCAGCCACGCACCCGAAGCCGTGCTGAGGACGACTGTGCCCTGCTCCCGGGTCTCGTCGGCGAGCGTCATCTCCGCGTAGTCGTCGAAGCAGTCAGCGCGGAGGGTCGCTCCCGCGAGGCGGCGAGGCGGTGGTGTCTCCCCCACCACCTGGATCTCGGCACGACTCGCGATCACCTGCGAGGAAGGCCCTGCCCACAGCTCGTGCACCGCCGTCTCGACGAGCTCGCGCCCGGAGACGACGTCCCAGTGCCAGAAGTCGTCACCGCGCAGGACGAACTGAACGAGGCGGCGCTCTCCCGGCGACAGCGTCACCCGCTCGAACGCCAGCAGCCTGCGCAGCGGCTGAGGCACCCTGGACTCGAGCTGCCGTCCGTAGAGCTGGACGACCTCGGCGCCCGGCACCGCGCCAGTGTTGGCGACCTCGACCGAGACGGTCAGCTCTTCACCCGGACGAACTGCCGGCGAGGACAGCACGAGGTCGCCGTAGCCGAACGTCGTGTAGCTCAGCCCGTGGCCGAACGGGTACAGCGGCTCACCGTCGAAGTACAGGTACGTGCTGCGGGTGCGGATGATGTCGTAGTCGAACAGGTCGGGCAGGTCGTCCGCGTCGCGGTACCAGGTCTGCGTCAGCTTGCCGGAAGGCGTCGACAGCCCGAACACCACCTCGGCCAGCGCCCGCCCGAGCTCCTGACCGCCGTGCGAGGTCCAGAGGATCGCCGGAACGTGCTCGTCTTCCCAGACCAACGCGTAGGGGTAGCTGCTCACCACGACGAGCACCGTGCGCGGGTTGAGCTGGCACACCATCTCCACCAGCTCCGCCTGCGCGGGCGGCAGCTTCAGGTCCGCGCGGTCCTGCGTCTCCCGGCCGTTGATGTGGGGGTCGTTGCCGACGACGACGATCGCCGCGTCGGCTTCGGCGGCGCGGGCGGCGGCCCGCGCGAGCCCGTACCGGCAGACCTCGACCGCGAAGGCCGTGGCGTCGGCCTCGTCGCTGACGAACTCGATCACGCCGTCGTCTCGCACGGCGACGAAACGCTCGAGCACGACGTTGCGCAGCACGCAGGTCCCGCCACCTGTGCTGATCGAGCCGAACAGCTCGTGGACGTTCCACCCGCCCGGCATGGTCCGTTCGGTGACGAGCCTGGCCTCCGGCGTCGAGGCCAGGAACCGGCCGGTTCTCACACTGCGCAGGGTGCAGACGCCGTGGCCCCAGTCGAACAGGTCGAACTCCACGGCGTCGCCCGAACCACGGCTCACGGTCACCGACCGGCCGGGTTCGGCGGTGAGGTAACGACCGTCGAGAGTGCGCAGCGCGATCCGGTCGACCCCCTCCTCGAACGTGGTCTGGCCCCGGTTGAGCGCGGCGATCCCGTCGTGCGGGGTCACGGCGTACGGCAGGGTTCCGCTGTACCAGTCCTCGAACAGCACGCCGGCGTGCGTCCCGATCACCGCGATGCTTCCGGCCGCCGGGTCGAGCGGAAGGAGCCCCTCGGCGTTCTTCAGCAACACGACGGACTGGCGCGCGGCCTCCAGCGCGAGCCGCCGATGCGCGGGTTGGTCGATCACGTCCTGGCTGATCGACGCGTAGGGGTTGCCGCCGGGAGGGTCGAACTCGCCCAGGCGGACCCGCAGCGCGAGCACGCGGCCGACGGCCCTGTCGACGTAGTCCTCGGTGATCAGCCCTCGTGCCAGCGCCTCCGTCACGTGCTCGACCGTGACGACGTGAACCGAGTCCTCGTCGGTGAAGCTGTCGAGTCCCGCGCGCAGCATCGCGGCGTGAGCCTCGGCCTGGGTCTTGTGGTAGGCCTGCACTCCCGCCACGTTCGACGGTGCCATCGCGTCGCTCATCACCGCGATCTCACCGTCGGTCCAGCTGCGCAGGTGTTCGTTCAGCCACGGCGAGAGATGTGCCGGTCTGCCGTTGACGAGGTTGTACGACGGCATGACGGCGACAGCGGCGCCGGCCGCGATCGGACCGCGGAAGCACGGCAGTTCGTACTCGTGCAGCACTCGCGCACGCAGGTTCGACGAGGTGGTGCAGCGGTCCGTCTCGTTGTTGTAGCCGAGGAAGTGCTTCAACGTCGGCGCCGTCTTCAGGTAGACCGGGTGATCGCCCCGCAGACCGCTCGCGTACGCCGTGCCCATCACCGAGGTGAGCAACGGGTCCTCGGAGTAGCCCTCCTCGTTGCGCCCCCATCGGGGGTCGCGCAACGGGTTGACCACCGGCGCCCACAGGTTCAGCCCGTGCTCGACGGGATCCTTGTCGTGGAAGCCGCGGGCCTCGGTGCCGGTGACGTCACCGACAGCCCGGACCAGCTCCGGGTTCCAGGTGCTCGCGAGGCCGATCGCCTGCGGGAACACCGTGGCCGTGCCCAGCCAAGCGACCCCGTGCAACGCCTCGGTGCCCGCGCGGAAGGCGGCGATGCCGAGCCTCGGCACGGCAGGCTGGCGCTGGTGCAGCAGCGAGATCTTCTCCGCCGTCGTCAACCTCGACACCAGGTCGTCCACCCGTGCTTCGAGTGACGCGCCCGGATCGCGGAAGAGCGGCTGCCCGCTCTCTTCGCTGGTGCTCACTGCCCCTGACCTTCCTTCGCCGCCCGCCGGGCAGATCAGACGCGGTTGCGCCCGACGTAGACGTTGCGGGCGCGGTAGTACGTGTCCGACGAGGGTCCCGGTGATCCGGACGAGCCCTCCATCTGCAGGTTGATGATCAGCCACATCGGTTTGCCGACGAAGCCGGCGCCGCGGTGCTGCCCGACCCAGTTGCCGTCGAGGTAGTAGTGGATGTCCACGTCGGTCGCGCTCACCTTGGTGATCCACGCCCGGTAGCCGTGCCAGCCACCGGGGTTGCTGACGTTCACCACCGTGTTCGACCATCCGCCACTGGCGTTCTTGTAGGTGTTGAACCAGTTCCGGGAGTCACCCTTGAACTCGAGGATGTCGCTCTCGGGAGGCCAGCTCGTGGCGCCGGTGAGCCAGAAGGCCGGCCAGGTCCCGCGGGCGGACGGGGCCTGGAACTCCCCTTTGACCTCCCACGACGGGAACTGGTCGGTCACGACGATGTGTTGTTTGGCGTGGATCGCGCCCGAGTGGTACCGAATCGGGAGATGGGGGTCCGCGGAGCTGTTGCCCTCGTCCCAGGAGATGCGGGTCGCCTTCAGCACCAGGACTCCGCCGGCCTCCAGGTAGACGTGGTTGTGGTCGCTCGAGCTGCCGTACATCCGCGCGGTGCCGTTGTGGTCCGATCCCCAGGGGTAGCGGTAGTTCCACGCCGCTTCCAGTGCGCCGTAGTTCGCGAACGTGCCGGAGAGAACGTTTTCCCAGACTGCGGCGTCGGCACGGCCTCCGAGCACGACACCCGCCATTCCCGCGGCGCCGGCAGCGAGAAAAGTCCTGCGGTTGTGCGTCATTGCACCACCTCCGAATGTTAGCGTTAACATCTCACTCTGGGAAGTTTATTGCCAGGCACACTCGCCGACAAGAGTCAGTTCTCGCGACACTTCGTACGGGAATAAACCGAACGACACGAAAACGTTTGTGGTATCGGTGTCGAAATAGTCGAAACCGTCGAAACAGGTGGCGATCGGTTTCACCGGCGGCACCGGCTGCGTGGCGCATTGCCGATCGCGGCCGGACGGGTGCGGTCCTGCCCGCCCCCCCAGGACGGGCAGGACCGAGTCAGGGCGCCTTCTTGAACACGAAGGTCAGCAGGCAGAGTTGGTCCGGGTGAGCAGGCCCATCCGCCAGGGCAACCGGATGTAGTCGCCGCTCGCGTTGGGATCCATGCCCTGGTACACGTACTGCAACCGCCAGGGGTTGATGGGCAGTGACTGGTCGTTGCCGGCACGCACCAGTTCTCCGTGGCTGATGTCCTCCGTCCAGGCTCCACCGGAGGAGAGGAAGTCGAACTGCTGGTTCAACCCGCCACCGCCTGCCCACTGCTGCAGCCGCCTCGATGAAGCCGGGACCGAGCACGTCGCGGAACACGGAGCCGCGCATCTCGCCGCTGCCGCCGTCGGCGAACGCCTCGTTGACGACGTCCCAGGAGTGGATCTGCCCGCGGTACCGTCCCATGAGGACGTTGATGTGGTTCTTCATCACGTCCCGCAACGTGTTCACGTCGTGGGTCTCGTTGACCACGCGGTCGAAGGTGAAGATGCCGCGGGACGGCTCGGTGAAGTCCCACTTCATCTCGTTCTCGGGGGTGACGGAGCCGAACTCGCGGTCGAGGATCCCCGAGTACTGCCCGTCGGCCAGTTCGTGCGCGGCGATCGCCGCACCGAAGTACCTGCCGGACTGCGCCGCCGCAGCGGCCAGGGTCGTGGCGCCCTGCACAGGGCTCGGCACCACCCAGACGGCGCTGGCCACGGCGAGGAACACGGCCGCGGTGCGCGCGAACGCTCTCGCGCACCCCCGGGAACTGCGGGCAGATGAACGCATGACCGTCCTATGTGGTCGGATGCCTGTGCTTCACGCGAGCGGTGCGGTGATGGTGACGAGCACTGCCAGCAGCGAACGCCATCCGCGGGTGCTCAGGCGCATGACCCCGGCTCCTTTCATCGTTGATGAAACCGGAAGTGAGCGCTAACACTATGGGTCCGGCAGCGGACGATGGCAATGGTCTATTTGTAGCTTCCTCAGGACATATACCCACAGTGGGTCTGTTGTTAGCGCAAACATCCATCTCGACAGCATGTCGATCTGCGACAGTGTCGACTCGGAACGGAGGCGGCCGTCAGCGCTGGGCGAACTGGAGGTTCGTCGACTGAGCGACACCCGGTCGAATCGGCAACGGGTTGCTGACGAGCCTCTGCCCGTAGATGTCGGTGATCGCGATGGCGCCACCGCACCCGGCCCCGTCCTCGGACAGGAAGTAGTTGTAGTCGGTGCGCCGCAGCTCCTTCCACCACCCACCGCTCGTGCGCACCTCGAGGCGCGCCACCGGGTTGCGGTGGTCGATCGCCTGGATCCCGCACCACCACTGCGACGAACCGTCCTTGTAGCGCAACGAGATCCCGCTCGACATACCGGGGCTGAGCAGCCGCCACGTCACCGAGATCTCGCCGACCATCGGGTCAGCCAGGCGGGCGAAGGCCTCCTTCGTCAGATCCAGCTGACCGACTCGGCACGGCGACGGACAGAGGTTGTTGACCCGCACCTGGATGGTCCTGCCGTTGGACGCGCGCACCTCCAGGTAGGCGCCGCAGGCCTTCGACGTCTCATAGTCGGTCTGGTTCATCGCGACGGTCATTCTGTCGTTGTAGGGCCCGAAGAGGCACGCGCCGTCACCGTCGCTGTCGTACCACGTTCCCGGACCGCTGTAGGTGACCCCCGGTTTGATCCTCCCCGCCAGCGGTGCCGTGGCGGCGGTCGCGCCGGTCGCGGCCGCGGTCATCAGCAGTGCGGCGACAACGGACGTGATCAGCCAGCGTTTCAGCATGACGTCTCCCGAGCTCGGTGATGCCAGGACGTGTTTCCACGAGCTGAAGCAGCCAGGGTTTCCCCGACACCACTCGGGATTCCACGCCGCACGACAGCTCGCGGCGAGCGTGACACAGAACCGATTCCCACCGAGACGTGTTCGTGTCGAATCGACTCGATGCGGGTGTTCACCAGAAAGTCCGCAAAGGACGAACGCGGAACGGCCCGCCGGCCTCAACGGGCGTGCAGCCGGCGCAAGCCGTTGATGATCAGCTCCAGCCCGAAGGCGAACTCGTCCTCCAGGGACACCGGTAACGAGTCCGCGACCGCGAGTGTGGCCGGGAACTCGGCGGGCGACAGCTGGTGGAAGTACGCCGACACCTGCTCCCGCTCGGCCCCGTTGTCCGATCCGGCGAGCTGGATGGCGAAGCCGAGGACGTAGCGCGCGAGCGACGCGTAGGCACGCGCCGCGAGACCCGCGGACAGCCCGCCGCCGAGCAGGACGGCCAGGCAGCGTTCCCGCAGCATCATCGCGTTCGGCCCGATCGGCGTCTGTTCGATCAGCAGGGGTGCGACCTTGTGGTGCTTGCCCAGCGTGTCGAACATCGCCTGGGCGACCGCCTGACAGGCCTGGTCCCAGCTCATCTCCGCGAGTGCGCCCTGATCGAGTTCGACCTCGCCGAGAACGCGATCGACCATGTGACCGATCAGCACCGCCCGGTTGGTGAAGTGGCGGTACAGCGTGGCGGTGCCGGATTCGAGCCGTTGCGCAAGGCTCCGCATGGACAGGGCCTCGGCACCTTCCTCGTCGACGAGCTGCAGCGCGGTGGCGAGGATCCGGTCCAGCGGCACGGCGGGACGGCCAGGCGGCCGCCGAGCGGGCGCGGAGCCTCTGGCGGCAGGCAGGGACGAACTGGTCACACGCATCAGTATGGCCTCCGGTTGACACCCTCCACAATAACGGCAACACTGTCGCCATTATGACGAGCGACTTCAACCCCACCCTCGACGTCCAGACCATCTCGGCGGACGGCCTGCGTGTTCACTACAAACGCGCAGGTCAGGGGCCGACGGTGGTGCTGCTGCACGGCAGCGGGTCGTCGTTGGAGGGCTTCGAGCGGGTGGCGGCGCTGTTGTCGGCGTCCTACGACGTGATCCGCCCGGACCTGCCGGGATTCGGGCGCACGGGGCCGCGGCCGGACCGCGACTACCGCGTCCGGACGTACGCGCGGACGATCGCCCGTTTCACGGCCGCGTTGCAGGTGCCGCACTTCGTGGTGGTCGGGAACTCGCTGGGCGGCAACATCGCGTGGAACCTGGCGCTGGACGCGCCGGAGCGGGTCGACGGGTTGGTGCTCGTCAACGCCACCGGCTATCCGGAGAAGTCGTTGCCCGCCGGGTTGCGGCTGGCGCGCAACCCGTTGCTGCGCCCCGTGTTGCGGCGGTGGCTGCCGCGCAGCGCGACCGAACGCGGGTTGCGCGAAGCAGTCGGGCCGAACTCGGCGATCGTGGACGACGCCATGGTGGACCGGGTGCACGCGTTGACGAGCCGCCCTGGGAACCGGTCGGCGTTCGTCGACTTCGCCAACACCGACCAGCCGGACCGCAGCGGTGAGATCAAGTCGATCACCGTCCCGACACTGGTCCTGCGCAGCGCCGAGATCGACGGGCAGCACTTCGCTCGCGACATCCCGGGCGCTCAGGAGCGCGTACACCCCGACGGCGGGCATCTGCTGCCGGAGGAACACCCGGACTGGGTGGCCGCGGCGATCGCGGAGTTCCTGCCCGCGGTCACGGAAAAGTCCCGCTACCGCAAGGAGGAGCGGCGATGAGGTACTTCGTCGCGTCCGATGAGGACATTCGACTCGACGCGGCGACGCGACGCGCCTTGCGCGGCAGCTACGTCGAACTGTCCGACGGTGTGACGCACTACGAGCTGACCGGTCCCGAGGACGGCGCACTCGTCGTGCTGGTCGGCGGCATCACGATCCCGCTGTTCTACTGGGACAAGACCGCAGAGCAGCTGCACGCCCGAGGACTGCGCACCCTCGCCTACAGCGCCTACGGCCGTGGCGGTTCCGATCGGGTTCGACGTACCTACGACGAGGCACTGTTCGTCCGGCAACTGGCCGAACTGACCGCGGCACTGGACCTCACGCCACCGTGGCACGTGGTCGGCACCTCGATGGGCGCCCTCGTCGCGATGGCGTACACGAACCGGTATCCGGAAGCCGTTGCCACGCTCACCGTCGTCGGCCCGGCCGGTCTGGGGCGGCGTCCCCTGCCGCAACGGTTGCTGCGCAACGATTTCCTGAGCGGGTTCGTCGCCAGGCGCTTCGGCCGCAGGTTGCTGGAGGGACACCTCGGGCACAACGTCCGCGACCCCGCCCTCTCCGCCGAACTGGTCGCGATGGTGCGCGACGCCTACCGGTGTGAAGGCTCGCTCTACTCGTTCTTCCAGACCCTGCAGGACTTCCCGCTGTACGAGCGGCAGGAGCTCTTCCGGCGCACGGGCGAGCTCGGCATCCCGGCCCTGCTGGTGTGGGGCGACGACGACCAGGTCACCCCGATCACCCATCTCGACACCGTCACCAAGCTGCTGCGGCCACGACAAACACACGTCATCACCCAATGCGGCCACATGGCCCCGTTCGAACGGCCTCACGACGTCGGCGACCTGCTCGCGTCGTTCGTCGTTCCCCAGTCAGATCGGCTAGAACCATGAACGATCCCAGGACTTCCCAGACCCTCGACGTGCTGATCGCCGGTGCCGGCCCGACCGGCACCACGCTGGCCGTCGACCTTCTGCGTCGCGGCGTGAACGTCCGCATCATCGACAAGGCAGCGCACTCCTTCGAAGGCTCTCGCGCCAAGGGCATCCAGCCGCGGACACTCGAGGTGTTCGACGATCTCGGCGCGGTCGACGGGATCCTCGCCGGCAGCAGCGACTATCCGCGCCTCGGCATCCACCTGGGACCGCTCGCCGCACCGTGGCGCATGTTCCGCAACCGTGAACGCACGACCGACGTTCCCCACCCGAACACCCGGCTGATTCCCCAGTACCGCACGGACAGCGTGCTGCACGACCGGCTCGAGCAACTGGGCGGGAGGGTCGAGTACGGCCGGGAGCTCGTGGAGTTCGTGCAGGACAGCACATCGGTCACCGCGACGACGTCCGGTGACGGCGGCATCGAGAAGATCACCGCGCGTTACCTCGTGGGCGCCGAAGGCGGTTCGAGCGCCGTCCGCAGCCAGCTCGGCCTGAGCTTCCTCGGCACGACCGACGAACAGGACCGGATGCTGATCGTCGACGCGGTCACCACCGGTCTGTCCCGCGATCGCTGGCACATCTGGCCCGGCGTGAAGGGCCGGTTCGCAGGCGCCTGCCCGCTGCCGCACAGCGACCTGTTCCAGTGGATGATCCGGCTGTCGCCGGACGAGGAACCCCCGGAGGGGGTGGAGGCGATCACCCGGCGGATCCAGGCGCACACCCACAACCGGAACATCGCACTGCGCGACATCCGGTGGCGGTCGGTGTTCCGGCCCAACATCCGCCTGGCGGAGGCCTATCGCCGCGGGCGGGTCTTCCTCGCGGGCGACGCCGCGCACGTGCACACGCCAGCCGGCGCACAGGGCCTCAACACCGGCGTTCAGGACGCCTACAACCTCGGCTGGAAGCTCGCCCAGGTGCTCGCGGGAGCCGACCCGCGGCTGCTGGACAGCTACGAGGCCGAACGCCTGCCGATCGCCGCGGGTGTGCTCGGCCTGTCCACGAAGAAGTACGAAGGCATCGCGAAGCTCGACCCGTCGAGCCTGCGCCGTGGCAAGGACGAGCAGCAGTTGTCGCTGACCTACTACGGCGGCCCGCTCGCACCCACCGACTGCGACCGCACGACGACGCTGCAGGTCGGCGATCGTGCGCCGGACACCGAGCTGCTCGGCTCGGACGGCACGTCGGTGCGCCTGTTCGACACCTACCGGGGCCCGCACTTCACCGTTGTCGCCTACGGCCCGGATGCCGCCGACGCCGCCGAAGAACTCGACTGGCCGGCAGCGGGGGCGCCGCTGCGGCGGGTCGTCGTCGATGCCGACGCCGATGCCGACGCCAAGGCCGACCACGTGCTCACCGATGCTCGGGAAGACTTCCGCCACATCTACGGGGTCAAGGGGGACACACTGCTGCTCATCCGGCCCGACGGCTACATCGGGCACATCGCCACCCGCGACTTCCTCACCTCGATCCGTACCGCCGCTCGCACCATGACGCCCGCGGCCCAGCAGGAGACCGTCCGATGACCCGCATTCTGCTGCGTGGCGCGCAGGTGATCACCATGGCGCCGCACCGGCCCGACGCCGAACGCTGCGACGTCCTCGTCGACGGCGACCGCATCGCCGGGATCGGCGGCGACCTCGACGCAACCGGCGCGGAGATCGTCGACGTCACGGACCGGATCATCATGCCCGGCCTGGTCAACGCCCACCTGCACACGTGGCAGACCGCGTTGCGCGGCGTGGGCGTCGACTGGACACTCGCGGACTACCTCGGCCGCATGCACGGCGCCGTGGCCAAGCACTACCGCCCCGAGGACATGCGCGTCGGCACGCTCGCCGGTGCGCTGAGCCAGCTCGACCGCGGCACCACGACCCTGGGCGACTGGTGCCACAACACACCCACGCCGGACCACACCGACGCGGCGATCGACGGCCTGCTGTCGTCCGGCATCCGCGGGGTCTTCCTGCACGGCACCCCCTACTCCGCCGCCGACGCGGCCCACCCGGTGAGTGAGATCGACCGGCTGCTCGACGGCCCGGCCGGCACCCACGCACTGCTCACCTTCGGCCTGGCCGTCCGCGGCCCGCAACTGTCCACTCCGGACGTCGCGGTCACCGACTTCCGCGCCGCCGCCGAGCGCGGGATCGTCGTGTCGATGCACCAGAGCGGCGGTGCACCGGGGCCGGGATGGGAGGCCGTGCGCGCCGCCGGGTTGCTGAGCCCCTCCACCAACGTCGTGCACGGCGCAGGGCTCACCGACGAGTGGATCAAGATCCTGGTCGACGCGGGCGCGAGCGTCACGTGCACGCCAGAGAACGAGCTCGGCCAGGGCCACGGCTCCCCCGTCACCGGACACCTGCTCGAACTCGGCGCCGCGCCGTCACTGGGCACCGACACCGACGCGGTCACTCCCGGCGACGTGCTCTCCGCCGCCAGGATCGCACTCGCGCACCAGCGCGACCGCGACCACGACCACCACCGGCAGACCACCGGCACGTTCTCCCTGAGCGCGACGATCACCGCCAAGCAGGCGCTGGCCTGGGCAACGGTCGAAGGCGCGCGAGCGCTGGGCCTCGACGACCGCGTCGGCAAGCTGGAGGCGGGCATGCAGGCCGACCTCGTCGTCATCGACGGCTCCGCACCGAGGATGTGGCCGGTCACCGATCCGGTCGCGACGGCGCTGCACGCCGGTGCCGGCGACATCGAGTCGGTCATGATCGCCGGACGGTGGCGCAAACGGCAGCACGCCCTCGTCGACGTGGACCTCGATGCGCTGCGAGGACAACTCCAGGAGTCCGCGAACCACCTCCTGCCCGATCTCGTGGACTGACCGCTGCTGTGCGCCTGCGCCAAATCGAGTACTTCGTCGCCATCTGCGAAGCCGGTTCCTTCAACCGGGCGGCGAACGAGCTGCGCGTCGCGCAGCCGTCGCTGTCGCAACAGATTCAGGCACTGGAGAAGGAACTGGGCGCGGAGTTGCTCGAACGCGGCCGCCAGGGCATCTCCCTCACCGCGGCGGGCCGGATCTTCCTGCCGCAGGCGCGGGCGGTGCTCGCCGCGGTGGAGTCGGCCCGCAGATCGGTGGCGGATCTGGTCCGCGGAATGGCCGGTGAGCTCCACGTGCTGACCGTCCGGTCGGTCGCCTCCGGGGTCCTGCCCGCCGCCGTGGTGCGCTGGCACGAGCACCACCCCACGACAGTGCTGCGACTGCACGACTACTCCCACCGCCGCGACCTCGAGGCCGCGCTGCGCGGCGGCCGCGGCGACCTGGCCATCGGGCCGCGGCCGCGGGACTGGGACGGCGACATCACGACTCTCGGCTTCGAAAGGCTCGTGCTGGCAGGGCGCGGCCCGTTCGACGCGGGCCGCGCCACGTCCGCCGAACTGGCCGAGGGCAAGTGGGTCGGCTTCGAACCCGAGCAGGGCATGTCGGAGGTCCTGGACTGGGCCGCGCGGTCGCTCGGGTTCACGCCGCGTCTGGTCGCCCGCGTCGGTCAGGTCACCGCCGCCCTGCGGCTCGCCGTCGAGGGCGTCGGCCTGACGATCGTCCCGGCGAACGCCGTGCCGCACGGCTGGAGCGCGCACGTTCGCTCACTGGACCCGCCGCTCTACCGCGAACTGACCGTGTACGGTCGCGGCCCGATGGTGCACCTCGCCCGGCGGTTCGTGGACCTGGTGGGCTCGGTGGAACTGCCGCTGGTCAGCCGACCGGATCTGCCAGCCGACGCGCTGGTCTGCTGACCGGTCCGGTGACGGCGTGATCAGTGCGGGGCCGACGCGCGGTGGGCGGTCAGCGGGTCGAGGCCGAAGTCGCCCTCCGGATCCCGCCACACCGAATGCGCGTGATTGGCGTGCCGCTGCGTGTTGTCGTACTCGACGAGCAGACGCGGTCCGGTGAGCCGGTAGTAGTGCGGTTCGCCCGGCGCGAGGCTCCCTGCCCAGGCCAGGTGCACGAGGTCGAGGTTGCGGTCGTCGAGGTAGTGCCGGCGGTGGGCGTCGGCGATCGGCTGGGGCGAGCGGTCGGTGTACGTCGCGAGCAGGCCTCGCAGCAGACGTCGTTGCTCCGCCGTCATGTCCCGCGCGGCGACACCCTGCGGTCGGTGGCCGATGGCGAGCCGCGCGTGGTCCGCTTCGGTGTAGCCGGAACCGTTCTCCGCGACTTCGTCGATCCGGTCGACGAGAGCGGCCAGGCGCGGGGTGGGCAGCGGGCCGCGGAACAGGTGCTGCATGTGGATCATCCGGTCGCCCGGCCGGACGACGGCCCGGTTGCCGGAGACGATGTCGGAGATCGCACGGGGGTGGAGCATGGCCTGGGCTCGTTCGGGCGCCGGAAGGGATTCCATCAGCGTGCGCGCGAGTTCCTCCGGGCCGCCGAGCGGTCGCAGTGTCCAGCCGAGCATCGGCGAGCACGCGGGGTCGGCGCCGAGGAACGACGGGGTCACCGCGGCGATCCGTCCGTCCCGCACCAGCAGGTTGACCGACAGGTGGTGTCCGCCCACGCGCCAGCCCCACGTGGTGTCGCCGGGCTGACCGAAGACCCGGACCCAGTACAGGCCGGGATCGCGGCCACGCTCCCTGCCCCAGTCCGCCTGCCACCCCTCGAGCTCGTCGAGGACGTTCTCCAGGCCCATCACGGTGCAGGCGGTGACGTAGGCCTGGCGGGTCAGGCCGGTGGCCAGCAGCTGCATGACCAGGCTCTGCTGCCGGGGCGCGAGCTCGCGCAGCGCGACTCCGCCGTGGTCGGTGGGGGTGTAGAACCACCGGACCCGTTCGGCTTCGACCGAGGGATCGTCGAGCGGATGCTGGTGAGCGCGGCCGCGAAGCGCCGGTGGAAGCCCGTCGAGGAGTTCGGTGGCGACCCGTGTCATGTGCGCGACGGTGGTGTGCTCGTCCATGGTCAGCTTGCGGCCGGGTCGTCCGCGATGTCGAGCATGACCTTGATGGCGTCACCCCGCCGCTCGGCGTAGGTGTCGAACGCCTCGGTCACCTCCTCGAGCGGGAAGTGGTGCGTCACCAGGCGGCCGGTGTCGAGCCGCCCGCGACGCGCCAGGGAGATGCCGCGCGCCAGGGAGCCTGCTCCTTCACCGCGGACGGTGTGCAGCGTGACACCGTTCATCACCGCACGGTTGAGATCGGCGGTCACCGGCTGGTCGAAGAAGCCCACCAGAACGATCACGCCACCGCGTTTGACCAGACCGAGGGCTTCGTCGACCGCCGCTGGTGCACCGGAGCACTCCAGGACGACGTCGACACCCTGCCCGGAGGTGACGGCGCGAACCCGCTCGACGGCGGTGCCGTCGCGGACGTCGAGGGCGAGATCGGCGCCGAAGATCTTCCCCAGTTCCAACCGGGACTCCCGCGTGCCGAGCAACGCGACCAGTTCCGCGCCGAGGGCGTTGGCGACCTGCACCGCGAGCAACCCGATGGGTCCTGGGCCGAGAACGGCGACCCCGGCACCGACGAGCAGATCGCCCAGCACGTCGAAGGCGTGCATGACGGTGCCGACCGTCGTCAGCACGACACCCGCGTCGAAGCCGACTTCGTCGGGCAGGCGGTGCAGCGTCGAGACGTGGTTGAGGACGTAGTCCGCGAAGCCGCCGTTGACGGTCATGCCCTGGGTCCGGTGCCCCTTCTCGTGGCGGCCGCTGTTCAGGCACGCGGTGTAGGACCCGGAAAGGCAGTTCGCGCACCGCATGCAGCCGCGGTGTGCCTCGGTGACGACCCTGTCGCCGACGCGAAACTCGTCCACTGTGGACCCGACCGCCACCACCCGGCCGGCGTATTCGTGGCCGGGCACGAACGTGCCCGGCGGCGGGCCGCCGTCGGGGAAGAACGCCCGGCTGCGGATCTTGAGGTCGGTGCCGCACAGTGACGCGCGGTGCACCCGCACCAGCACGTCTTCTGGTCCCGGCTCCGGCACGGGAAGTTCCTCCACGCGCAGGTGCCCGGGATCGGCCAGCACCGCCGCCCGCATCACGTCCGGGATCGCGGCCATCGACGATTCCTCACTTTCCTCCGGCGGTTCAGCCCAGTTTCGATGCCGCGGACCGAGGGTGTCCAAGACCGAACTCCACTGCCTCGAATAGTTGCCGCCTATGGCCGGGGTAATAGGAAACAACTATGCGAGGAACACGATTTTGGTATTTGCGCGCCCGGCGCGGAAACCGGTTCGGTGGTTCGGAAACCGGAAGGAGCGCAATGGATCTCGGGATCGCGGATCGAGTGGCGCTGGTGCACGGCGCCGGCGGAGGGCTCGGCGGGGCGGTTGCCCGGCGGCTCGCGGCGGAAGGCGCCGTGGTCGCGGTGGCAGATGTGCGCGCCGAAGCGGCGGAAGCCACCGCCCGGGCGATCCGCGACGCCGGTGGCCGCGCCCTGCCCCTCGCCTGGAACCTCGCCAACCTGTCCGCGATCGACGCGCACGTCGCGCGGATCGAGGCCGAACTGGGCCCGGTGGACATCCTGGTGAACAACACCGGCGGCCCGCCGCCGACTGCGGCGCTCGGCAACCCGCCGGCTGTCTGGGAGGAGCACTTCCGGTCCATGGTGCTGTCGGTGGTGGCGATCGCGGACCGCGTCGTTCCCCGCATGTGCGACCGCGGGTGGGGACGGATCGTGACCAGCACCAGTTCCGGTGTCGTCGCGCCCATCCCGAACCTCGGCCTGTCCAACTCACTGCGGTCGGCGTTGCTGGGCTGGTCGAAGACCCTGGCTCGCGAGGTGGGCCACGCCGGGGTCACGGCCAACGTCGTCGTTCCCGGCAGGATCGGCACCGGCCGCACCCGCTCGCTCGACGAGAACCGGGCCGAACGCGAAGGACGATCGGTGGACGAGGTCGCCGGCGAGAGCACCGCCTCGATCCCCGTCGGCCGCTACGGCGAGCCCGCCGAGTACGCCGCTGTCGTGGCGTTCCTCGCCAGTGCCCAGGCCTCCTACGTCACCGGGTCGCTCGTCCGGGTCGACGGCGGCCTCATCCCCAGCATCTGACCTCGAGGAGCGTCGACCCGTGAGCCTGATCAACCGCTCCAGCCGAGGCGTCTACGCGATCGTGCCCACCCCGTTCCACCCCGACGGGCGGCCCGACCTCGACTCGCTGCGCCGGCTCGTCGACTTCTACTCCGCGGTCGGGGTCGACGGCCTGACCGTGCTCGGGCAGATGGGCGAAGCTGCGAAGCTGACCCAGGACGAGTCCGTCGAGATCGTCTGGGCGGTCCTCGACCGGACCGACCTGCCGGTCGTCGTCGGCGTGTCCTCCCCCGGTTTCGGCACGATGCGCACCCTCACCGACCAGGTCATGACACGCGGGGCGGCAGGCGTGATGATCGCGCCACCCAGCACCCTCCGCACCGACGACCAGATCGTCGGCTACTACGCCCAGGCCGCGCAGGCGCTCGGTCCCGAGGTCCCGATCGTCGTGCAGGACTACCCGCTGACGTTCTCCGTCGTCATGTCGGTGCCGGTGTTGCGCCGGATCGCGTGCGAGGTGCCGTCGGTGGTGATGCTCAAGCACGAGGACTGGCCAGGGCTGGAGAAGATCAGCGCGCTGCGCGCTGCGGAGGAGAACGGCGAGATGCCGCGCCTGTCGATCCTGTGCGGCAACGGCGGCCTGTTCCTCGACTTCGAGATGGCACGGGGAGCGGACGGCGCCATGACCGGTTACTGCTTCCCCGAACTGCTGGTCGACGTCGTCCGTCTCGCAGGCGAGGAACGGCACGACCTCTTCGACGCCCACCTGCCCCTGATTCGCTACGAGCAGCAACCAGGGGTGGGGCTCGCGGTCCGCAAACACGTCCTGCACCGGCGCGGGCTGCTGGCGAGCGACGCCCAGCGCAGGCCGGGACGGACCCTCACCAGGACCGAGCGTGACGAGGTCGACCTGCTGCTGGAGCGCCTCGGCAGGCGCGACACCCGCACCCGGCTCTGAGGCCGGCCGGGCAGGCCGGCCTCAGAGCGGACCTGCTCAGGTGGGAGTGCAGGTCAGCCTCGACGCTGCCGCTCCCCCGGTGGCCTGGAACCCGAAGGTGGTACTGCCACCCGCACCGATCGAGCCGTTCCACCCGACGTCGGTGGCGACCACGCCGGTGGCGTTCTGCCGCAGGGTGGTGTTCCACGAGTTGGTGACCTGCTGGCCGGCCGGCCACGTCCAGCTGACCCGCCACCCGCTCATCGCCGTGGCGCGGTTGTTGGTGACGGTGACCGTCGCGACGTGCCCGGTGCCCCATTCGCCGTTGACCTGCAGGTTCGCCGTGCATCCGGCGGGTGGCAGGACCAGGAGCGTGATGGAGTTCGCCGGATACGTCGCCTCGACCCGGCCGTTGCTCACCTGGAGGTCGGTGCCGCGCACGATGGCGCCCAGGTTGGCCGGGCCGTAGGTGAACCGCTGCGCCGCGCCGGTGCTGTCGAACCCGGCGACCGACAACGGCGAGGTCAGGTCGTCGCCGGTCTTGTTGACGACCATGACGGTCAGCGCCTTGTCCGACGAGCGCTCCGCGGCGTACACGGACAGCCTGCCCTGGTCGGCAGAAGCCGCCGACACGCTGACGTCGCCGAACCGGCTGCCCGCTCCGTCGTAGTTGCGGTACATCCGGAACGCGTACGCGCCGGGATCGGTCGGCTTGGGCTCGCCCCACATCGTGGCGAGGTCGAGGCCCTCACGCCCGAAGACGCCCAGGACGTCGGCCTGCGCCAGCGCGCCGTTGATGTCGTCGAGAGCGCCCCAGTTGTACTCGGTGATCGCGGTCTTGGTGCCGGGGTAGTACTGGTCGATCCACGACTTCATCGTGCGGATGAACTGCAGCGGCGGCGCGTTGACCCCACCAGGCCCGATCCACGACTCCTCGACGTAGGTCGGGTCCCACAGCGACCGGATGGACCGCAACCGCAACGCGTTGGCCTCGGGCGTCTTGTCACCGCTGATCTGCGGGTAGAAGTGCTGGTCGAAGTAGTCCAGGTAGCGCTTGCCGCCGTGCGCGTCGCTGTAGTCCTTCATGTTCTTCAGGTACCACTGCGACAGGTTGAGCCCGCCGTGCGCGGCCGAATCGGCACCCGGTCCGCAACCGTCCACACCGGACGCGACCCACTCGCAGTACCCCCAGCCGGACGGGCCCAGCACCGCCGCGCTCGGATCGGCGGCCTTGATCGCCGCGGCGGTCGCGGTGCCCTTGTTCCCCAGCTCGTCGTACGAGACCAGTTCCGGGTGCACGTCACGATGCGTGTGGGCCCACAGCACCGGTTCGTTGTCGAGCTCGTAGATCGGGACGCCGCCCTGCGCCGCCGTGCCGAACCTGCTCACCAGGTGCGACACCATCTCACCGGCGAACGCCGCGTCCGCGGGAATCGAGCTGTCGGTCGGCACGCCGGTGAGGTTCTGCCCGTTCAGCTGACCGTTGCCGCAGTTGGGGTCCCACTCGTCGAACCGGTCCTGCTGCGGGAACCGGGTCGCGGGGAACCCGCAGTTGAACGGGTGGGAGGAGGGCGAGTCCTTGGCCACCCAGCCGACCATGGGCACGGTGACGACCGGCTTGATGCCACGACCGAGGTTCGAGCCGACCACGCCTTCGACGGAATGCGCCTCGTCGGCGACGATGTTCTCGAAGAACCAGTCGCTGCCCGTGTTGTAGGTGCGGTTCTTGAAGTTGTAGCGACTGGACGCGTTGCCGCCCCAGCGAGCCACCGTCTGGCCGATCTCGGCGTTGAACGCCGGATCGCCGCCGTTCAGGCCGTAGATGTCGGGGCTGATCGCGTGCCGGGCGGCGGAGGAGTCCACCGACAGCGCGGGCCCAGCGGCCGCCGCCGCTGCACTCGTGGCTGTCTGGACGGTGAACGTCGCGGCGACCAGGGACGCCGCCAGGCCTGCGGACATGATCGATCGCGGTTTCCGCAATCGCCGACTACCTGCCACGAAGTCCTCCCCTGGTCCAGTGCATCGATATTTCTTTTCCTCTCGACACTGGCGAGGAGTTCGAAACAAGTCAAGCCGTTGCCACCACGTTCGACGGAATTCGACTCGAACCATCGAAACGTCTGTCCAGAAATATGTTCAGCCAATTCAAAAAGCCTCCTCGAATTGACACCCAAAGGCGTTGAGGCCCCTCAGGCCGTTCCACACCGAGGCGGCTGGTGGGAACGGCCTGCGGAGGATCGGGGTGACGTCAGTGCGCGGTCATGAGCACTGCGCACCGTTCAGCGTGAAGCCGTTCGGCGCCGCGGCCTGCCCGTTGGCCTGGTAGCCGATCGTGACGCTCTGCCCAGGGGCGAGGTCCGGGCTCCAGCTCGGCGCGGTCGCGGTGACCGTCGACCCGCTCTGCGTCACGGTCGCGTTCCAGCCGTTGGTCACCGAGACACCGGACGGCGCGGTCCAGGTCGACCGCCAGTTGTTCGCGGTCGACGATCCGGTGTTGGTGAGCGTCACCTCGGCCGTGAAACCGCTCCCCCACGAGTTGGTTACCTTGTGCGCCGCACGGCAAGAACCGGGACCTCCGGGGTTCGGAGTGGTGGTGGTCGTGGTGGGTCCACCGCCACCGCCATCGCCGGAAGGCGAGAACGAGAACGAGTTCACCGCGAGACCCGGCCCTCCCTGCCACGGCTCGAACCCGAACTGCACGCTGGTGAGGTACCAGGAGGTCTGCACCTGGCCCCTGCGCACGGCGTCGTTCGCGAACTCGGCGAGGTTCAGGTTGAGCGAGTTGGTGGTCTGCTGACGGACGTAGGAGATGACGTTCCAGCCGATGTTGCCGACCCAGACGTCCCAGCCGGTACCGGCGAGGGACGCGGTACCGACCTTGCTGCCGATGGGCTGGGGCGGACCCTGGTGGCTGCCCCAGATCATCAGCTCGGCGCCGGTGTTCTGCCCCGACTGGTTGGGGTTGGGGTCGAACCAGAGGTCGTAGGAGGCGTTCCAGGAGCCGCTCGCCGTGCTGTAGGCGACGCTGGAGGAGAGCGTGCCGAACCTGTTCACCTGCAAGGGAAGTCCGCTGCCGCTGGAGCAGTTGCCGTAGTGGCAGCCGGCGTAGATCGACGGGTAGGCGGCGGGCGCTCCGTTGGTCGGCACGTTGTGGTTGCCGGAGGTGATGGTGAAACCGTTGTCGGAGACGCTGATGCACTGGCCGTCGCTCGCGCCCCACTCGTTGTTCTCGACGACGTAGCGGCCACCCTGGATCTTGGTCGAGCCGAACTTCTCGCAGATGGTCGTGGCGGCGGTGGCCTCGGGTGGACCGAACGCCACCACCAGTCCCGCCACGGCCGTGACGGCGGCCAGCAGCAGTGCCGCCGGCCGGAGGGTTCGAACACGCATGGCGAACAACTCCTTTGTTGATCGGGGTGAGGGGTGCCGGCGCGTCCCCGGCGGTGTCGTGCCGGGGACGCGCCGGCGCCGACCTGCTATCCGAACAGTTCCGCGTGCAGGGAGAACGCCGTGGCGATCTCGGCCTGCGCCCAGAACCTGTGGTAGGTGAAGGTCGGAGCCGGGCCACCGTCGAGGTACCGCTGCACCTTCGGCCAGTCCGGGTCGTTCTTGTAGAAGGAGCGGATCGACAGGAACGTGGAGTTCTGGTCGATCTTGTCGCCGTTCGGCATCGTGCCCGTCCAGCCCGGCGGGACGTAGACGCCCTCACCGGTGGTGGCGTTGTACTTGTCGTCGAACCGCTTGTAGTCCTCGCGGGTCTCCGGGATGGCGATGCCCTTGGCGTCCTGGTGGGACAGCAACGCCGTCAGCAGACCCTCACCCGTGGTCCGCGCCGGGCCGTTGCCCGCCTTGGCCGCGTAGTTGAGAAGGGTCTTGGCGAACGACGCTGCCACACCGACGTCCTGGCTCTGGTTCAGCACCTTCACCCGCAGGTTCGCGTTCGCGCCCGGCGAGGTCGGGTTCCAGTTGTCCGGCGCGCCGGTCCACTCCAGATCGTTCGGGATCTGGAACGCCCCGTTCGCACCGACCGTGGTGTTGGCGAGCGCCCACGGCACCCACTTGTCCAGGATCTTCTTCGCCCGCGGGTCACCGGTCTTCTGGTACAGCGCGGCCGTGCGTTCCATCTGCCACACCTGGAAACCGAACCAGCGGTTCGACGGCGGGTCGCGCCACACCGGGTGCGCGTCGTAGAACATGCCGTAGAACGTCGGCGTGCCCGCGGGAGGCGTGCCGTAGTGGCCCTCCCAGCTGTTCGTGACACCACCGGCGATGGCACCGTCGGCGGACTGCAGCCACTGCAGGAGCTCGAGCTGACGGTCCATGCTCTTGGCCCAGTCCTGCTGACCCGTGGCCGACTTCGGCTTCAGCGACGGGACGTTGGCCAACGCGTACGCCGCGAGCGGGTTCTGGTAACCCTGGTGCGAGGCACCGTCACCGATGCGCCACGCCCAGCCCGCGCTCGTGTCCGTCGCACCACCCCACGCGTAGTACCAGGACATCAGGTAGTGCTCGCTGTCCTTGCCGGTGGCGGCGGGGCACGTCGTCGGGCTGGTGCAGTTGCCGATCTTCTTGAAGTACTTGTCGAACATCGCGTACCTCAAGTAGTCGCCCATCTTCGCGGCCTTCGCGAGCTCCGGCGCGATCACGGACTGCTTGCCCTGCTCGGTCGCCCACTGCTCGGCGAACATGGCCACCTGCACCGCGCGGGCGTCCGCGTCCGGCGCGTTGGTGTACTTCCACTGCTTGGCGTAGGACTTGTCCTTGGTGAACAGGTCCAGATAACCGTTGGGGCCACCGTGTTTGAACGTGTCGCAGGACGGCTGCGGGATGGTCTCCCACACCGACTCCGACGACCCGCGCTGGTAGGTGTTGATGTACGACGGCGCCGTCGTGCCGTCACCGCACCGGCCGAAGCCGAGGGTGTTGTCGACGTCCAGCAGCCAGTGCATGCCGTAGATGTCGTCGGTGCCGTACGCGGCCTTCAGCTCGGCGGCGATCGGGTCAGAGCCGACCGGGACACTGCTGTCCAGTTCGGACGGATAGCCGGTCATCTTGTCATGCTCCGGCGCGTACGTCGCGGGCTTCGTCGCGTTGTACTTGTCGTTGGTGGGCTGGTCGGCCTTGGCCGGGATGATGAACTTCTCCATCGACGCCCACGCCGACTTGAACGGAGCCCAGTCACCGCTGATCTTGCCGTAGCTCGCCTCCAGCCACAGGTAGTAGCTGAACGCCTCCGACGTCGTCTGGTGCCCGTGGTCGGGCGCCTCGACGTTCAGCGTCTCCACCGCGTGGTAGGGCACCAGCAGTTCGCCGAACTTGCGGAAGTAGCCGCTGGCCGGATCCTTGATCTTGTTGTACTGGGTGAGGAACGCCTCCTGGAACTTGGGGATCGTCGACGAGATCTCCTTGGCCGTCACCGAGGCCGACGCGTAGCCGGGCGCGGTGACGGAGAAGACCGCCGTCGCGAGGTCGCCGCCGTTGGCCGCCGAGGTGACGGTGACGTTCTGCGGCGTGTTCCAGTTGGCCGTGGTGAACGTCAGGGACGTCGGCGCCGCGGCGAGGTCCGTGCTGCCCGACGAACGGGCGACCGCGACGGTCACCGACGACGACGGCTGGCTCGCCAGCGTCACCCCGAAGGTCGCCTGGTCACCCTGCTTCACGTTGATCGTCGCCGGGGACGCCACGATCGTCGCCCCGGCCAACACCTTGATCGGCACGGGCGTCGTCGTGGTGACGGCACCGAGGTTGTCGGTCGCGCGTGCGGCGACAGCGTGGTCACCGACGGACGCACCCGTCCAGGAACCTTCGTAGGGTGCGGTCGTGTCGGTCGAGAGGACGACGCCGTCGACCAGGAACTCGACCTTGGACACGGTGCCGTCGCTGTCGGACGCGGTGGCCGCGAGCGGGATCGTCTGTCCATTTTGGAACGACTGGCCCGCCGTCGGCGAGGTCACCGACACCGCCGGTGCCTTGTTGCCGCCGCCGCACGACACACCGTTGACCGCGAAGTCGGTCGGCTTGCCGTTGGCCGCCGCACCACGCGTGCCCTGGAAACCGAAGGCCACCGAGCCGCCGGTGCCGATGTTGCGGTTCCAGTCCACCGGCGTGACGCTGACCTTGGCACCGGTCTGCGTGTGGTTGCCGTTCCACAGGTTGGTGATCTGCTGACCGTCCGGAAAGGTCCAGCTGAGGGTCCAGCCGTTGATCGGGTCGCCCTCGTTCTTGATGGCCACGTCGGCGACGAAGCCGGAGCCCCAGTCGCTCGTGATGCTGTAGTTCACCGAGCACGCCACCGCGGCGTGCGCGACGGCCGGCATCACCGCCGCCGTGACGATCGCGGCCGCCGCGAGGGCGACGGGCCCACTGCGCAACCGTCCCGCTCTGGTCCGGTACCTCATTCGTTCCTCCTCCGTCACGGGTCAGCCGTTGACCCGCGGGCTTGGATTCGGCGCGGGACGCCTGCACACCCCTGACGTCCCGCGCCGAGGTTTGAGCGGGGCTCGGCACCCCTGGTGAGCGCACCGCCCTGGCAGGCGATGGCGCGAAGTCGGTGATGTCGCCGGCGACAGGCGCCCGCGAAGTGGTGGAGCCGTTCTGCCCGGACGGTCAGAGCGACCGAGCTGGTCTGCCAGGAGACCGGTCACGCGTGGCCGGATTCGCCGACGGAACCGGGGCCACAACAGTCGCTGATATCGCTCTCGACATGCGCCTGTGCATGTGAGCCTCCAATGGCAGGGGATGCAAGAGGTTGATCTGGGAGCGCTCCCAGACGCGGACTGTAACGGACAAGAAACCTCTTCAAAGAGGGTCTCCCCGGAATTTGGTCCGAATGCCCAGCTTCAAGCCGGATATACCTGCCGAACGATGGCCCGCACTGCGCCAAAAAGCCTACAAACGGCCCTATTGCACGGATGTCGAGTTCACATGCACGTACACGGCGCGACGCTGAATCGATACGAGCACCAATGCCCGCTCGCCCGTTCGGTCCACCCCCCGCTCTGCGAGTTCATGTCCACGAACCGTTAGATCGACTAACAAGCATTTCTGGCGCCGAACGGTGTAATGGTGTTCCGCCTTTCGGCCCCGATCTTCGACACTGTGAACCAGGTTAACCAAAAGTGTCCGGGACGTTATCTGGTCACCTGAACGGCCCAGCGCCACGCCGAATCGATCTACAGAAAGCAACTTGCGCGCGCAAGGAAATCGTTTCACGTCGCGCCGTGACAACAGATCTGAACCCAAAACACCACTTTGCGTTCAAAATCGACGATTGCTCGCACGAAATTCGTCGTTCGACGAAGTCTTTCTGAACAGGTCCTTGTTGGTTACTGTCCCGTCCTCACTGGGAGCGCTCCCAGATCAGCCCCGGCAACGATGCTGCGAGGACCCTTCATGCGATCAAGGAATCTGGTGCGCGGCGGATCAGCCGTCGCCGCACTGACGCTCTGCACGAGCGTGCTGGTACTGGTCGGCAACCAGGCCAGTGCCGCCGCCGGGTGTTCGGTGGACTACCAAACCAACCAGTGGGACACCGGCTTCACCGCGAACGTCACGGTGAACAACCTGGGTGACGCGATCTCCGACGGCTGGACCCTCGAGTGGGACTTCGGTGGCAACCAGCAGATCACGAACCACTGGAACGCCACCATCACCCAGTCCGGACAACACGTCACGGCCAAGAACCCGGACTGGGCCAAGGGTTTGGCGACCGGCGGGTCGCACAGCCTCGGCTTCCAGGCCTCCTACTCCGGCACGAACGCCAAGCCCACGAGCTTCAAGCTGAACGGCACGGCGTGCACGGGCGGTCCGGTCGAGACCACGACCACCACGACGACGACCACCACCACGACCACCACGACCTCGGAGAACCCGGGGAACCCCGGTGACCACGTGCCCAACCCGTACGCGGGCGCCACCGGCTACCTCAACCCCGACTACGTCGACCAGGTCAACACGCTCGCCACGAGCACGGGCGGTGCGCTCGGCACGGCGATGCGCAAGGTGGCGCAGAACTCGACGGCCGTGTGGATGGACCGCATCGGCGCGATCACCGCGGGCCGCGGCCTGCGCGGTCACCTGGACGAGGCGCTGCGCCAGCAGGCCGCGGCCGGCCGGCCGGTGGTGTTCCAGGTCGTCGTGTACGACCTGCCCAACCGCGACTGCTCGGCCCTGGCGTCCAACGGTGAGCTCGAGGTCAGCAAGAACGGCCTCGCCCGGTACAAGGCCGAGTACATCGACCCCATCGCGTCGATCCTGGGTGACTCGAAGTACCGCGACCTGCGCATCGTCGCGATCATCGAACCCGACTCGCTGCCCAACCTCGTCACCAACACCGCGAAGCCCAAGTGCGCCGAGGCGAAGTCCAGTGGCGCGTACGTGCAGGGCATCCAGTACGCGCTCAACAAGCTGAGCGCGATCTCGAACGTCTACAACTACCTGGACATCGCGCACTCCGCGTGGCTGGGCTGGGACAGCAACATCGTGCCGGCCGTGCAGCTGTACACCGACGTGGTCAGGGGCACGACCAAGGGCTTCGGCAGCGTCGACGGCTTCATCACCGACACGGCGAACTACACGCCGGTCGAGGAGCCGCACCTGACCGATCCGATGAAGACCGTCGGCGGCCAGCCGCTGAAGTCCGCGAAGTTCTACGAGTGGAACCCGTACTTCGACGAGGCCGACTACGGTGCCGAACTGCACCGGCGGTTCGTGGCGGCGGGCTTCCCGAGCGGCATCGGCATGCTGGTCGACACCTCCCGCAACGGCTGGGGCGGCGCGAACCGGCCTGCCGGCGCCACCGGGTCCACTGTGGACGAGTACGTCAACTCCGGGCGCATCGACCGCCGGCTGCACCGCGGCAACTGGTGCAACCAGGTCGGTGCGGGCATCGGCCTGCGCCCGCAGGCCTCGCCGCGGCCGAACTTCGACGCCTACGTCTGGATCAAGCCGCCGGGTGAGTCCGACGGCATCGCGACCAAGACCAGTGGCCCGAACGAGGAAGGCAAGCAGCACGACCCGATGTGCGACCCCGCCTTCCGCGGCGACCAGCAGTCCAACGGCGGCAACCTGACCGGCGCGATGCCGGGCGCACCGCACGCCGGCGTCTGGTTCCCGGCCCAGTTCAAGATGCTCGTCGAGAACGCCTACCCGGCGCTGTAAGGGGATACGTCGCATGCGCAACAAGGCTGTTGCGAGCGGCGTGGTGGCGGCGACACTCCTCGCGGGTGTCGCCGCCCTCGCCGCCGGGGGCAGTGCTCAGGCCGCCCCGTCACCTTTCTACGTGGACCCGGACACCAGCGCGGCCAAGTGGGTCGCCGCCAATCCCGGCGACCCCAAGGCGCCGATCATCCGGGAGCGCCTCGCGGCCACCCCGCAGGCCAGATGGTTCACCACCACCAACACCGGCACCGTGCGGGGCGAGGTCGACGCCTTCGTCGGCGCCGCCGCGGCCGCGGGCAAGATCCCGATCATGGTCGTCTACAACATCCCCAACCGCGACTGCGGAGGCGCGAGCGGTGGCGGTGCGCCGTCGCACGACGCCTACCGGGCCTGGGTCGACCAGGTGGCGGCGGGCATCGCGGGACGTCCGGCGGCGATCGTGCTGGAGCCGGACGTGCTGCCGCTGATGTCGAACTGCCAGTCGGCCGACCAGCAGAACCAGACCAAGGCGTCGATGGCCTACGCGGGCAAGAAGCTCAAGTCCGGTTCCGCGCAGACCAAGGTGTACTTCGACATCGGGCACTCGGCGTGGCTCTCACCCGGCGAGGCCGCGGCCCGGCTCCGCGCGGCCGACATCACCAACAGCGCCGACGGCATCTCGACCAACGTGTCCAACTACCGGTGGACCAGCGACGAGGTGTCCTACGCGAAGTCGGTGCTGAGCGCGGTGGGCGACTCCCGGCTCAAGGCCGTGATCGACACCAGCCGCAACGGCAACGGTCCCGCGGGCAGCGAGTGGTGCGACCCGGCCGGACGCGCGATCGGCACACCCAGCACGGACCAGACCGGTGACGGCCAGATCGCGGCGTTCCTGTGGGTCAAGCTGCCGGGCGAGGCCGACGGGTGCATCGCACCGGCCGGCCAGTTCGTCCCGCAGCGCGCGTACGACCTCGCGGCCGCCGGCAACTGGCAGCCGACCACCACCACCACGACTACCAGCACAACTACTACGACAACGACAACCACAACGACGACGACCTCGCAAGGGCCGGGTACGTGCAAGGTGACCCACAAGGTGGTCAGCTCGTGGTCGTCCGGCTACACCGGCGAGATCGTCATCGAGAACCGCGGGGCACCCGTCGACGGCTGGACGCTCACGTTCTCCGCGCCGGGAGTGACCGTCACCCAGGGCTGGAACGGGACCTGGACCGACACGGGCGACACCGTGCGGGTCCAGAGCGAGTCCTGGAACGGCAAGCTCGCGACCGGCGGCACCGCGACCATCGGGTACAACGCGAACTACAACGGCGGCACCCCACCGTTCCTCTCCCCCGCCATGAACGGCACGGCGTGCGTCTGAGCCGTGACCGGCCCTGATCGCGTGCCCTCTCCGGTCCACCGCACCGGAGAGGGCACGCCTGCATGTTCGCGCTAACATGAGAGCGCTCTCCTCCATCCACATGCGTCACGAGCTATTCGTGTTCTCCGGATTTCGCCTGGTTATTTCGACGAGATTCGACGCAGCTGGAAGAAGTTAGCGTTAACATCAGGCCTTGCCCAACCGTGTACCGCTGGCTACCTTCACCTGAGCTCGTCGGACACCAGGGAGAGGCCCATGCGTCAACGGAGGATCCACCGCCGGCTCGCCGCAGTCGCGAGCCTGGCCTGCCTTCTCGTGCTCACCCCGGCGACGGGCAAGGCAGACAACCCGATCGTTCAGCACGTCTACACGGCCGACCCGTCACCGATGGTCCACAATGGACGGTTGTACCTCTACACCGGACACGACGAGGACGGCTCGACCAACTTCACCATGAAGGACTGGCGAGTCTGGTCGACGGTCGACATGGTGAACTGGACCGATCACGGTTCGCCGCTGAGCCTCGCCACCTTCAGCTGGGCGAGAAAGGACGCGTGGGCCGGACAGGCCGTCGAGCGCAACGGAAAGTTCTACTGGTACGTGCCCGTGGTCAACAACGCCACCGGCCGGATGGCGATCGGTGTGGCGGTGGGCGACACCCCGACCGGACCGTTCCGCGACGCCATCGGCCGGCCACTCGTGGAGAACGGTGAGATCGACCCGACCGTGTTCATCGACAGCGACGGCCAGGCGTATCTCTACTGGGGCGACCCGAACCTGTGGTACGTGCGGCTGAACAGCGACATGACCTCCTACTCGGGCGGCGTGAACCAGATCCCGCTCACCACCGCCGGATTCGGCACCCGCACCGGTGACGCCAAGCGGCCGACCCTGTACGAGGAAGGGCCGTGGGTGTACAAGCGCAACGGCCTCTACTACAACGTGTTCGCGGCGAAGTGCTGCTCGGAGTTCATCGGCTACTCGACAGCACCCGGACCGACGGGGCCGTGGACCTACCGCGGCACCGTGATGCCCACGCAGGGCAGCAGTTTCACGAACCACCCCGGCCTCATCGACTACAAGGGCGGCTCGTACTTCTTCTACCACAACGGCGCTCTGCCCGGCGGCGGCGGTTTCACGCGCTCGGTGGCCGTGGAGAAGTTCACCTACAACTCCGACGGCACCATCCCGCAGATGAACATGACCACGTCGGGACCGCCGCAGATCGAGTCCCTCAACCCGTACGCGCGGCAGGAGGCCGAGACCATCGCCTGGGGTTCCGGCGTCGAGACCGAACCGTCCAGCGAGGGCGGGATGAACGTCGGGTGGCTGGAGAACGGGGACTGGATCAAGGTCAGGGGCGCCGCCTTCGGCGCGGGACCGTCGAGGTTCAGCGCGCGGGTGGCGTCGGCATCCGCCGGTGGCACGCTGGAAGTCCGCCTCGGCAGCGCGAACGGCGCGGTCGCCGGCCGTTGCACCGTGCCCGGCACCGGTGGCTGGCAGCGGTGGACGACCGTGTCGTGCCTGGTCAGCGGAGTGTCCGGCACCCAGGACGTGTACTTCAGGTTCGCCGGCGGCAGCGGCTACCTGTTCAACGTCAACTGGTGGCAGTTCTCCTGACCGTCCGATGTGGATGGACCGGAGGTCGCACGCGGAACCGCGAGTTCTCAGCGCCTGCGCCTGGACGAGGTCGAACACCAAGAAGAGCAGGGTGTCAGCGAGGTCTCCTGGCTTCGCTGACACCCTGCTCCGGCTCGCGTCACCTCACCACGACGAAATGGAGAAGCTGTTCGTGCCGAAGTTGAGACCGCCGCTCGACGACGTGATCTCGTAGCCGAACTGCACCTCGCCGAGCGTGACGTCGCCGTACCAGCCGCGGTTCTTGATCCAGTTCATCACGGCCTTGATGTCGACGGTGCCGGAACCGGTGTTCCCCTGGCGAATGAACGAAAACACCTCGTTGTGCCCGTTCGTGCCGCGGTAGACGTCCCAGCCGTGCCCGCCGACCCACGTCGAGGTCTGGTACGACCCGATCGGCCCGACCGGACCGAACTTGTTCATCCACAGCATGATCTCGTATCGGTAGTTGTCGGCCCAGATGTCGTACGCGGTCGTGTACGCGCCTCCTGCAGGAGCGTTGACGTTGAAGCTGCTCGTCACTCCGCCGATCGAGCTGAGCTTTCTGTTCACGGCCTTCGCCGCGTGCGGATAGGACTTCACCCCGCCGGTGTTGGGGTGATCAGCCCACACACCCCAGTTGCTGTACGAGTTGGCCCAGAGCGTCTGGGGGCCGGCACCGCTGCCCCAGATGTTGTTGCGCAGCGTGTAGCCCCCGTTCGACCACGTTCCCCACTGGTCCGAGGTCCACCAGGTCGCCGCTTGTGCACTTCCCGAGCCGAGCAAGCCCAGCAGAACCGCGACTGCCATCGCGGTCAGAGCGCGAACCATCCTGCTCATCACAAACCCTTCCGAACATCTTTGACCGGAAAAGAACTCCGAAACAATCGAAGCGGTTCAACTGGGCCTGAAACATAGGTGTCGAATGCATCGAACACAAGTCCGTCGACGTTTCGACCTCTTCGCCAGTTATTTCGGGACGGTGGAGCCACTTCGTGGCTCGATCCGGCCTGCGCCAGGCCGGTCAGCAAGCAGCCAGCGACGTGAAGTCGCGACCACTGCCACCTGCCATCGCGTCGAGGATCGCCTGAAATCGATTTCCTTCGACATTCGACGAGATTCGACTCGAAACACATCGAAACGGACGTCCAGAATTGCGGAAGGTTCTTCCGGGTTTAACGCAATCGTCGTAGCCTGCTGAGACGAGATCAGCCGTTCGGGCCAACGCCTCTTGGTTCGTTCGCCGAAGACTTCTGGGCGCGGGGGAACAATGAGACGACCGCACTTCGCCGTCAGTGTCAGACCTGCCAGGCGGCTGTTGGTCGCCGCCGTTCTCCTCACCAGCGCGGCGGGCGCGTGCGGAGGCGGCGAGCAGCAGACACCGCCCCTGGCCACGACGTCACCACCGGACTTCCCCACTCTCGTGGAGCCGCCCGAGACCCAGGACGTCTCCGTCACCGTCCAGAAAGTGATCGACGTGCGGACGGTGCAGCTCTCCGACGGCCAGGAGATCAAGGTCAAAGGGCTCGCCGCACCCGATCAGTGCTGGAGCGACGCGGCTACGACGTTCGCGAAGACCATGCTGCTCGACAAGCCGGTCGACACCACGCCCGCGGGCTCCCTCCGGCTGGCGGACGGCACCGACTACGCGGTCATCGCCGTCGAGCTCGGCATGGTGCGCAGCGAGGCGACCGACGACCGCCTGCTGCAGGAGGCGGAGACGACCGCTTCGGCGAAGCGGCTCGGCCGCTGGGGGCCGCCCTGCGTCCAGCCGGCCACCGGCACACCACCGCCCGCAGCACCAACCCCTGCCGCGCCCGCCCCCACCACAACCGCGAAACCGAAGGCCGTCAACGGTTGTTCGGTCGCCTACCGCGTCACTCACACCTGGCCCGGCGGCTTCCGCACCGACGTGACCATCGGCAACACCGGCAACACGGACATCAACGGCTGGACTCTCAAGTGGACGTTCGCCAACGGCCAGACGGTCTCCGAGATGTGGAACGCGACCCCGAAGCAGACGGGCGGCGACGTCTTCGCCACCGCCATGTCCTACAACCAGACCATCCGTCCGGGCGAGACGCTGCTGATGGGGTTCACCGGCGGCAGCGGCAGCACCAACACCGACCCGCGCGCCTTCACCCTCAACGGGCACGCCTGCACCCTGGCATAGGCAGAGGCGTACGAGCGGGGAGCCGAGTCAGGTCAGCCTGCGCCTTGCTCTGCGACGGTGACGACACCACGAGCCACTCCAACTCCGTGGCGAACTGGAACTCGCTCACGTCCACACGGACACCACCCAGGGCCTTGATGTTAGCGTAAACACACCGTTACTCTGCGGCTTCATACGGATGTGGCGCGTAACAGCGCGACGCGATGTTAACGCTCACTCAACAGCCACGGCATCGCTCCGAGCCACCACAGATCGGGAGCTGACCATGTCCTGGCGAGCATGCCCCCTGACATCGCGGCCGACCGGCGACCGGGCGATTAATCGTCCTTTGTGGAGGGTCTCGGTACCGCGCTTTCTCGTTGTGCTGGCGTGCCTTGCTCTGCTCGCGGCGGTCGCGCCCGCGAGCCTGGCGGCACCCTCGGCGACGGTCGAAGGGCTCACCACGAACGGCAGGGTGAATCCGCTCGGCATTCCCGGTGCGCCGCCGGTGTTCGGCTGGAAGTCCGCGTCCTCGCGCAGGGCGATGACGCAGACCGCCTACGAGCTGAAGGTCGGGTCCTCACCGGGAGCGTCCGACGTGTGGCGGACCGGGAAGGTCAAGTCGTCCCAACAGGTCGACATCGCCTACGGCGGACCGGCCCTGGCCTCCGCGACGAGGTACCACTGGCGCGTGCGGATCTGGGACGACAGGGGCGTTCCGAGCGACTGGAGCCGGTCAGCGTGGTTCGAGACAGGCCTGCTCACCCCGGAGGACTGGGGATCGGCGGCCTGGATCGGCAAGCCCTCGCCGACCTACGAGCAGTGGACCGACTACACCGTCACGGTGAAGTTCCGGCTGAACAACCAGGCGTTCGGCACGTTCCTGCGCGCGAAGGACGCCGGCAACGCGTACATGTGGCAGCTCAACGTCGGCACGTCCGCCACCTCGGCGCCGATGCTCCGACCGCACCGACGGCTCGACGGCGGCTACACGTTGCTCGCCGAGGTGGACCTGCGGCCGTTCGGGTTCACTCGAGCCGGACTGCTCACCGGTGATCACACAGTCGCCTACACCGTCCAGGGCGATACCGTCCGGACCGTGCTGGACGGCATCACGGTGGACACCCGTGCGGTGTCCGGGTTCGCCGTCGGCCGGCCGGGCCTGCGCACCTGGGACAGGGAGTCGGTGACAGTCACCTCGTTCACCGCGACCAAGCCCGACGGCACCGTGCTGGCCGCTCCCGAGATCGCCGTGCCCAATCCCTTCACCGGCGGCAGCATCGAGAACCAGGAGCTGACCGTGACGGGGCACACCGACGCGCTGCTGGTGGGCAACGACTCCTACGAGCCGCTGCTGCGGACGTCGTTCCGAACCCTGCGAGGGAAGAACGTGGCACGGGCGAGGATCTACGCCTCGGCGCACGGCGTGTACGAGCTCACGCTCAACGGCCGAAAGGTCGGCGATCAGTTCCTCGCACCGGGTTACACCGAGTACGCCAAGCGCATCCAGTCGCAGACCTACGACGTGACAGACCTCGTCCTGGCCGGCGGGAACGGCTTCGGGGCCGCGCTGGGTGACGGCTGGTGGGCGGGCAAGGTCGGACTGGCCGGCAAGGGACAGTACGGCACCGACCTGGCACTGGTCGCCCGGTTGAAGATCACTTACACCGACGGCACCGTGCAGTGGATCGACACGACGCCGGCTTGGCGCTGGCAGCACGGACCGTTCGCCGCCACCGACAACCAGATCGGCGAGACCTACGACGCCCGGTTCGCACACCAGGGCTGGACCGATGCCGCGTTCGACGACTCGTCGTGGCGCCCGGTCGTCGTTCGCCCGTCCGACACCGCGAAGCTGACGCCGCAGCCGGACGAGCCGGTGCGCGAGACGCAGGTGCTGGACACGGTGGCGGTCACCACGCCCCGTCCCGGCGTGACGATCTACGACCTCGGCCAGAACATGGTCGGCGTCGCGCGGGTGACGATCACCGGGAAGGCGGGCGAGACGGTCCGGCTCCGGCACGCCGAGGTGCTGAACCGCGACGGAACGATGTACGTGGAGAACCTCCGTGCCGCCACGGCCACTGACCACCACCGGTTCGCGGCCGACGGCACGGTGACCTACCAGCCGACGTTCACCCAGCACGGCTTCCGGTACGTCGAGATCACCGGCCTGAGCACTCCACCCGCCGCGGCCGAGGTGAAGGGCGTCGTCTGGGGCTCGGACCTGAAGCGCACCGGCACGCTGCGCACCTCCCACGGCATGCTGAACCAGCTGCACAGCAACGTCACCTGGGGCGCACGGGGCAACTTCCTCTCGATCCCGACCGACACCCCGGCTCGTGACGAGCGGCTGGGCTGGACGGGCGACATCAACATCTTCGCGCCGACCGCCACGTATCTCAGCGACATGCGGGCGTTCCTGGGCAAGTGGATGGCCGACGTGCGCGACGAACAGAAGGGCAGCGGCTCCATCCCCGCAGTCGTGCCGTCCACCAACGGCGCGTTCGACGAGAGCGGAGTCGGCTGGGAGGACGCGATCATCACCGTCCCGCACGCCGTGTGGCGTGCCTACGGGGACACGCGGGTGGTTCGGGACAACTACGAGGCGATGAGCCGGTTCTTCGCCTACGCCAGGGCGAGCGCCGGCCCGGACAACCTGGAGACCGGACGGCTGACGTTCTTCACCGGCGACTGGCTGAACCTCGACGACCCGTCGAACCAGGGGGTCATCGGCACGGCCATCTGGGCACAGGACGTGCGGATGATGGCCGACATGGCCAAGGCAGTCGGCCGTGACACCGAAGCCGCCGAGTACGCCCAACTGCACGAAGACGTGCGCGCCGCGTTCACGAACGCCTACGTGGCCGCGGACGGGACGGTGCTGGGCAACTCGCAGACCGGCTACGCCCTCGCACTCGGCATGGACCTCATCACCGATCCCGCCTTGAAGGTGAAGGCAGGCGCGAAATACGTGGCGAAACTCGCCGAGAGCGACAACCACCTCAAGACCGGCTTCATCGGCACGCCGTGGCTGCTCGTGGCGTTGTCCAACATCGGTCGCGACGACCTCGCCCACACCCTGCTGTCCAAAGAGGACTACCCGTCGTGGGGCTACGAGATCGGCAAGGGTGCCACGACCATCTGGGAGCGCTGGAACTCGATCCAGCCAGACGGCTCGTTCGGCCCGGTGGACATGAACTCCTTCAACCACTACGCCTACGGCGCGGTCGCCGACTGGATGCACCAGAACATCGGCGGCATCCGGATCAAGGAGGCCGGATACCGCCGCAGTGTCGTCGAGCCGCACATCGGCGGCGGACTCACGCACGCCGAAGGCAGCATCGACACCGTGTACGGCAAGCTGGCGAACACGTGGTCGTTGAAGGACAACGAGCTGACGATGACCGTCACCGTGCCGGCCAACACCACCGCCGAGATCGTGATCCCCTCCGACGGCGCCGGATCGGTGCGGGAGTCCGGCAGGCCGCTGCACGGGGCGGCCGGAGTTCTCGGCGTCGCTCATGATCCGGCCAGGAAGGCCACCGTCGTGACGGTCGGTTCCGGGAGGTACAGCTTCACCGCGCCGAGGCAGACCACGCCGAGCAGTCGCTGAGTCAGGAGCCACATCGCCGCGCCGCAGGACGGCGCACCAGGCGACAGCGGCACCCGGACCTGGGTGCCCGGTGAGGTGTGGCGGTTCTTCACGCAGTTCCGAGACAACGGATCCCCGTCACCGGTGGCGAGCCGCCGGTGACGGGGATCCGTTGCACGGGAGCAACTACCGCCGGGTCGTCTTGTTCGCGACGACGAGCGGGGCGAACTGAACCCAGTCGACGTTCGGTCCCCAGGCCGCGGAGTTGCCGAAGGTGACCGCGCCGCTCGGCGTGACCAGGTCGATCGGCGACGTCTCCAGCCAGAACCCGTCCCATGTGTAGTTGTGGCGGTACCGGGCGGTCGTCGCCTTGCCGCCCGCCTCGGTGGCGGTGAGCGTCCGGTTGATGATGTCGGTGTTGTAGGGGTGACCGGTGTTCTTGTCCGCCTGGGCGTAGGCGACGGTCAGGTTGTACTGCCCGGCGGTCACCCCGGTGCGCGGGATCGTCAGCGTGCCGTTGTTGCCGATGTACCCGACGTACGATCCTCCGGACGCCCAGGGGCTCGACGCGATCGCCGCGCCGCCCGCGAGCCGGCCGGACTCGGCCTCGACGCGGACGGCGTTGCGGTCGGCCGCGGCGTCACGGGTCACCGTGAGCGTGCCGGCGACCAGCGGGGTACGGCCGTCGTTGGACAACTTCACCTCGGTGATGCCCGCCTTGAGGTGCACCGTGGTGCTGCCGTTCCACGCACCGGCGCAGGTGGTGGTCAGGGCGGCGCCGTCGACCTTGCGGCCGGAGAGCGTGAGACCGAGCGTGCTCCTGCCGGTCGAGGCCAGGGTGGTGTCGAGCCGGTAGTAGCCGTCCTCGGCGGCTGACACGTAGGTGGTGACGGACTGACCCGCCCGCAGGACCGTGCCGGAGCCGCGCGCCTCGGACAACGGGTACACCGTCCTTTCTGGACCGGTGACCTCGGTCAGGTCGACGCGGTCGAGCGTGATGTCCGACGAACCGCCGAGATATCCCGCAGGACCGCTGGTGCGCAACGAGATCCGGTGTGTGCCCGCGGTGAGCTGGACGGGCGTGTCGTACCGGCCGCGGTAGGTCCAGCCGAGGGTCGCGGGCAGCGTCAGGTTCCGCACGTGGGCGTCGTCCACGTAGAGAGCCTGTTGTCCGACGATGGCGTTGGTGCCGTAGAAGACGCCGAGCTTGTACGTGCCGGTGCGCGGCACGGTCACGTTGACGGTCACGCGCGAGTCCGCGCGATTCATGGAACCGACGTCCTTGCGGCCGGACGTGGTGTAGCGCATGGCCATGTCCCAGGAGCCCGATCCGTCGTCCTGGACGTACACCTGCGCATTCTCGACGGTGCCGTTCTCGGCCTCGTAGCTCGCCTGCCACGGAGCGTTCGCGACCGGCGCCGAACCGGAGGCCGGGGTGATGATCACCTGGTACGCGGCCAGCTGGTCGCCGCCGGGCACCTTGACCGTCGCCGCGCCGTTCGTCACCCGGATCCGCGACGCCGCCACCACCGGTGGCTGACCCGCGTCGCCCTCGTAGCCCGTCCAGCTGGTCTTGGAGACCCGCACGTCGACCTGGTCACCGAACACGGCCCGGTCGATGCCGGTGAGAGCGACGTCGACCTCGTTCGCCGTGCCGCCGAGCAGAACGGTCGCCTTGGCGGCGCCGCGGTTCAGCGTTGCCATGCCCTGCAACGAGTCCCTGGTGTCGGGTCGCGGCGGCGTCACCTTGACGGTGTTGACCGCGTTGGCCGAGCTTCCGGCGAAGTCGCCGTACCACTTCGTGAGCCACCAGCCGCCGTTGGCGCGGCCGGCGCGCACGGCGTGGTCGCTGAGGTTGCCCGCCATGGACCAGAACGCCATGTGACCGTCCACTTTGGTGTCCTCCAGCATGGTGATCCACTGCACCATCTGGCCGGGCACCGAGGTGTCGCGCCGGTTGGAGTACTCGTTGATGACGATCTCTCTCGGCGAGATGCCGAGCTGCCGTTCCATCGCGCGGTAGTCCGCGTAGTTCTTGCGGTAGAACGCCAGCGAGTCCGGGCCGAGCTCGTGCCAGCTCGTCATCTCCGGCAGCACGTTGTTGGCCTTGGCGTAGGTGAGGAACTCGCGCAGGTGGTCAGCGCGGTACCGGGTCTCACCGATGCCCGCGATGCGGGCGTTGGGCAGCACGGACTTCACCAGGCGGTAGACCCTGGTCCAGTCGGCGAAGAACTTCTGCTTCTGGTTCGCCCAGTCCGAGTACCAGATGCCGTCCGGCTCGTTGAAGATCGTCCACACGAACCGGTCGCGGTCGGGGCGCTGGGCGACCTTCTCCAGCTGCGGGCGCAACCGAGCCACGTAGTCGTCGATGCCCAGGTCTTCGTAGGGCCACTTGCTGTAGACGTCCTGGGCGTAGATGTGCATGTCGGTGCCGCCCGCGGCGAAGTAGCCGTCGGCGAGCTTCAGCGCGTCGCCGTTGGGGTGCTGGTCCCCGTCCGGCGCCTTCTGGGAGATGCTCCGCGGCCGCATGCCCGCGATCAGGTCCTGGGACGGGACACCGGGATCGCCCAGGCCGTAGAGCATGCCCGTCGCGCCGCCGCGGAACGCGCCCGTCGACGAGGCGAGGTCCACGCGCAGGGTCTCGGTCGCGGCGCCGGCGACCGGTGGGGACAGGGTGGTGAGCGCTAGCGCGGCGACGACCGCGCAGGCAGGGATACGCATTCCAGCTCCGTTTCGGATCACTTGACGGCACCGCCCGTGATGCCAGAGATGATCTTGCGCTGGGCGATGGCGAGTACGACGACGAGAGGCAGGCTCATCAGCACGACGTAGGCGAAGATCAGGTGCCAGTTGTTCAGGTACAGACCCGCGCTCGCCACGCGGAACAGGTTCAGCGGCAGCGTGTCGAGCCGCCCGCCGATGACGAAGAACGCGTAGAACACGTCGTTCCACACGTAAAGGCAGATCAGGATCGTGGCGGTGGCGAGCACCGGCCGCAGCAGCGGCAGCACGATCCGCCAGAACACCATCACCGGGCCCGCGCCGTCGATCTGCGCGGCCTCCTCCAGCGCCGGCGGGATGGTCCGGACGAAGCCGGTGACGAAGAAGATCACCGTGGACAGGTAGATGCCCGTGTAGACACCGATCATGCCGATCGCACTGCCCGCGAGCCCCAGCTGGCGCAGCAGCAGGACGACCGTCACGACAGCCGGTGGCAGCACGATCCCGCTGATGCCCAGCGCGTACAGAACGGCGTTCAGCCGGGTCGCGCGGCGGGCCAGGATCCACGCCGCCATCGACCCGAACGTCAGCAGCAACGCGACCGTCGGCACGACGACCAGCAGGCTGCCGAAGAACGCGGCGGGCACCTCGCCGTCGCTCCACACCTGCCGCAGGTTCTCCAGCAGCTGCCAGCGTTGCGGCAGCGAGAGATCCGGGTTGAGCGCCTCGCCCTGCGACTTCCCGGCGGTGACCACCACGAGCCACAACGGGATTCCGATGACCACGAGCGCCAGCGCGATCGCGGCAACGGGTTGCGCCCTGGTCCAGAACCGGCTCACAGCACCGCCTCCCGCCTGCGCAGCATCCGGATCACCGGGAACGCGAGCAGCGCGACCAGCAGGAACAACACCAGACTCATCGCGGTGGCCTGGGCGAACAGGCCCTGCCCGAACGTGCGGTAGATGAAGATGTTGAGGATCTCGGTGGTGCGCGCGGGTCCTCCGCCGGTCGTGGCCTGGACGATGTCGAACCCGTTCATCGACCCCAGCAACGCGGTCGCGACGTTGAACGTGACCGCGGGCGCCAGCAGCGGGAACCTGATCGACCAGAACGCCCTGGCGCGCGAGGCGCCGTCGATGCGCGCCGCCTCGATCAGGTCCTCGGGAATGGTTTTCAGGCCCGCCAGGTAGATGAGCATCGACAGCCCCATCCACTTCCACGCGTGGATCACCGCGACCACGACGATCGTCCAGGTGGTGTCACCGAGCCACGCGTAGTCGATGCCGAGCAGGTTGTTCACACTTCCTCGCGGTTTCAGCAAGGCCTGGAAGATGTAGCCGACGGCGAGGGCGGACATCAGCACGGGCACCAGGAAGAAGATCCGCGCCACCCGGTTCAGCGTGGTGTCGCGTTCGAGCAGAACGGCCAGCCCGAAGCCGAAGAGGTTCTGGAACAACGCCACCAGCACCGCGTAGACGAGCGTGATCCGCACCGCCCGCAGCAACGTGCCGTCCGCCGCGAGCTGGGCGAAGTTGTCGAAGCCCACCGGGTTGATCGCGCTCTTGAAGCCGGACCAGTCGGTGAACGCGTAGACGAAGTTGAACAGCGTCGGCAGGAAGAAGAACACGAGCAGGATCGCGAAGGCCGGTGCGAGGAACCACATCGGGTGCGTCTGCCGCCGGACGGCACCGCGGCGCGGCGCGTCCGGCGCGGGGAGCGGCCGCACCGGCGACCGCTCCCGCACGGCTGCGGAGGTGACTGCCATCAGAACCCCGGTGCCCCGGCCGCCTTGGCCAGCTGGGTGAACTGATCCTGCGTCGCCTTCGCGACCTGCTCCGGCGTCATCGTCCCGACGATCATGTCAGCGAGGTTGATGTACAGGTCCGGGTTCGCGACGGCGAGCGCCTGCATGGAGCCGACGGCGGTGCCCAGGGACGCGTGCACGTCGAGCAGCGCCTTCGGCACACCGGCCGGGTTCGCGACGGCCGGCTGCAACGAGACGGTCTTGCGAGCGTTCACGAACTCCTGGTAGCCGGGCCCCATCCAGTACGCCAGCAGCTGCCGGGCCGCGGCCTCCCGCTTGGCGTCACCGGTGCGGAACGCGACCAGGGCGTTGGACTGGTCCGGGATGAACGTGCCGACGTTGCCGGACGGCGAGATCGGGAAGAACCCGATCTTCCGATCGAGCGTCGCCGTGTCGGACTTCGCCTGCAGCTGCCCGAAGAACGAGTTGACCTGCACGACCATCGCGGCCTTGCCGTCGAGCAGAGCTGCGCCCTGGTCTTCGAACTTCGCGGTCTTGATGTCGGGGTTGAACAGGCCCTCGTCGATCAACGCCTTGTACTTCTTGATCGCGTCGAGCACGACCGGGCTGGTGAAGGCCTCCTTGCTGGTGTTGATCTTGTCCCAGAGCCCGTTCTTGGCGGCGTCGGCGAGCTGGACCTGCACCCACCACTGGGTCGCCCAGCGGTCGCCCGCCATCTCGAAGAACGGGGTGACGCCCTTGGCCTTCAGCGACCTCGCCGCCGCGACCATCTCGTCGAAGTTCTTCGGCAGCGCGGTGATTCCGTTGGCCGCGAACACTTCCTTGTTGTAGTAGACACCTTCGACCGCGGGGCTGGTGACCAGCGCGGCGTACCGGGTGCCGTCGAGGATGCCGGTGATGTCCTTCAGCTCCGGTGCGAGCTTCGGCAGCCAGGGAGCGTCGGTCAGCGGCTGGAGGTTCGTCTTGGCGTTGATGGCGGTGAGCATCGACGCGGTGGGCTGCCAGAACGCGAGGTCCGGCTTGTCACCGGTGGCCACCTTGGTCTGCACGCCCTGTTCGTACGGGTCGGGGATGGTCACGACGTCGACGTCGGCACCGGTCGCCTTCTCGAACGCCGCCACCACCTGCTCCGGCACGGTGTTGCTGTTCTGCGCCGCCCAGATCGTCAGCTTCACGCCGCTCAGCGACGCGGTGGGCTCGGGCCAGGAGACCGGGCCGCCGGTGCCGGTGGCCGCGCCGGGGTCGCTGCACGCGGTGAGTCCCAACAGGAGGGTGGCGGCGGCTGCGCTGATCCAACTCTTCATCGGGCGGATCCTTCGGTGGGTGAGGGAATGGTGCGAGAGGTGATCCGGAACAGGCGTGCCGAGGCAGGAAGGCGCCGGGCCGTGAGCGTCAGCTCGCCCCCGTCCGCGTTCCAGCCGGGCGTCCACTCGGGAAGATCACGCGGGTACAGCACTTCCAGGTCGACGTCGCTGCCGCGCAGGTGTGGCAACGGCAACGTCACGCTCTCCTGGTCGGCGTCGCGCTGCCACACCGCCAGGTAGGTGACGTCACCGGACGTCAGCGCCAGGCTCAGCCACCGGTCGCTCCAGCCCGGCAACCCCAGCGGCCACAACGGAACCGCGGTGGCGAGGTCGGCCCGGATCTTCTGATGCACGCGCACGGCGGCCTGCACGGAGTCCAGTTGCTCGGCGGTCATGAGGTCGAGACGACCGGACAGGTACAGGCGGCCGAGCATCCCGGTGCAGAGCGTGAAGGCGATCTCCTCGTCGGACATGTCCGGCTGCGGGTAGGCCCAGCTCGCCGACTGCTCCGGCAGCAACGACATCGGGGCGGCCACCGCGATCGGCGGGTAGCGCAGGAAGTCCTGCTGGTCGCTGGTCGACTGCAGCTGCGTCCTGGCGAGCATCGCGTAGTCCATGCGCATGGCACCGGACGCGCAGTTCTCCAGGATCAGGCCGGGATGCCGGTCCAGCACACCGTCGAGCCACGCGAGGTGCGCCCGGTTGCAGGCGAGCAGGCCCGCACCGGCGCTGTCGGCTGCCACGTCCGTGCCCGCGCCGGCGTCGATGTTGTAGTCCAGCTTGAAGTAGCCCACGCCGAGCTCGCCCACCAGCCGGTCGATCACCGCGTCGAGGTGCGCGACGGCCCGCGGGTGGCGCAGGTCGAGGTGGTAGCGGCCGTGCTCGACGAGCCGGACACCGCCGCGTTGCAGGAACGCCCCCGGCGGAAGCCGGTCGGCCATCGGGCTGCGCACGCCGATCACCTCGGGCTCCAGCCAGAGTCCGGGAACCAGGCCGCGGTCGCGGATGTGCGCGATGACCTCGTCGATCCCGTTCGGGAACCTGGTCTGCGACGGCTGCCACTCGCCGACGCTGTCCCACCAGCTGGAGCCGTTGTCGTACCAGCCCGCGTCGATGCAGAACACCTCCGCACCGGCCGCGGCGGCCGCGTCGACCAACGGCAGCAGCTTCTCCGTGGTGGGATCGCCCATGATCGTGTTCATGTAGTCGTTGAACACCACCGGCAACGCCGTCCGGTCGGGGTGCGGGCGCACGATCTCGCGGCGGTGCCGGGTGAGTGCGGCGATCGCACCGTCCACACCGGACCGCGACACGGCCACCGACACCGGCACGGAGGTGAACGAGTCGCCGGGCAGCAGGCGGTGCTGCCACTGGTGGTCGATGTCGGTCGGCCCGAGCAACGCGACGTAGGCGCCGTCCGTGCGTTCGGCGACCTCCCACCGCCAGGGCCCGTTGTGCTCGACCTGCCACAACCACGCCTGCCCCGTCCCGCGGTCGACCAGGCCACCGGTCGGCAGGACCGTGCCCGTCGACCACGTGCCGGTGCTGACCACGGCGAGGCGGCCGCGGCCGTCCTGGCCGTGCAGCGGGAGGTTGAGGTCGGGCACGGCGTCCGCGCGCAGCGGCCGGCGCGACCAGCGGCCCTCGCCGAGCCATTCGCTGTCCGCCCGCAGCACGTCGAGGTCCTCTGCTCGGCCAAAACCTGCGGCGAACGACGTCAAACCCAGCAGCGTCAACGATTCCTGGCCGTGGTTGGTCACAGTGGTGGTGATCTGGCAGGCGGCGACACCGTCGACCGAACGGAACGTCGTGCGCGCGACCAGACCGGTGCGCTCGTCCCGCAGATCGACGTGCAGCTCGTTCCACTTGCCGTCGGTGCGGCGCAGGGATCCGGCGTAGACCAGGCGCCTGCCGACGGCCGTCTCCGAGAAGCGGTGCGAGACCCGCGCCCTGCCCTCCCCCGCCACCAGCACCTCGACCAGCGGCTGCGCGACCAGCGGCGCATCGGGCCGGTCACCACCGGTGGACAGCGAGCGAACGGCGACCGATCCGTCCGGCGCCACGTCCACCACGAGCTCCAGAGCCGAATGCCCCCAGATCACGCCGGCTGCGGACTCGATCGAGATCACTGTCGCCCCATTCCTGCTGGTCCATGCGATGTGACCGGTCACATCGCGGCAACAGTGTGAGCGCTAACACAACCACGGGGAAAGGGTGCGTTACACAGTTGTTACCGCGGTGGCGCGGTGGACTCGCGGACCACGAGCGACGGCGGCGCGAGTGCGATCACCTGCCGTGGTTCGCCCGCCACCTCGGCGGCGATCGCGGCGAGGCAGGCCCGGCCGAGTCCGGCGAAGTCCATCCGCACGGTCGTGAGCGCCGGTGTCCAGTAGGCGGCGCCGGGCACGTCGTCGAACCCGATGATGCTGACATCTCCCGGCACGTCCCGGCCTGCCTCGTAGAGCGCACGACGCACCGCCAGGGCCGTGTCGTCGTTGCCGCACAACACCGCCGTCACGTCCGGATCGGACGCGAGCCGGACACCCGCGAGGTAGGCCGACCGCACATCCCACCCCGCTGTCAGCACCTCGGGCACAGGCACGTCCGCCGCCTCCAGCGCCGCGCGCCACCCGGACTGACGTGCGCTCGTGCCGCTCTCCGACGGGATCGCCACGTGGTGCACCGTGCGATGCCCCAGCTCCAGCAGATGCCGGGTCGCGTCGACGGCGGCCTGACGTTCGTCCAGGAAGACCATCGTCCGCGAGACGCCCAGGAGTCCACCGGCTTCCGTGGCGGCCACCGCGGGAACGTCCGCCGGCAGTGCCCGCAGCACCTCGGCACCCGCGGGGTCGAACGCGATCACCACGACACCACCCGCGTTGGGATCGCTCACGTGCTCCACCGCGTGGTGGACATTGGCCGGGCTGCCCGACTCCACCACCCTGACCCCGACGGCGAACCCCGCCGACCGCGCGGCCTCCTCGATGCCCTGCAACGTCGCCGCGTAGCCGTACAACGTGGTGTTGGCGATCACCACCGTCACCGTGCTCGACAACCCCGAACCGAGTGCCCTGGCCGCGCGGTTCGGCCGATACCCCAGGCGCCCGATGACCTCGAGCACGTGCCTGCGCGTATCGGCGTTCACCCGCGGCGAGTCGTTCAGCACCCGTGACACCGTCTGGCGCGAAACGCCGGCAGCCGCCGCGACATCCCGGATGCTCGGCGTAGCAGAAGATCGTCGTGGCACGCCGATATCGTGATCGCTGCCCCTCGTGGCGTCAAAGCCCGCATCGGCCCACCGCCGTCGTGCTTGCCGCTACGCCGACGGCCGCCAGCTCGGCGCCCACTGCCCGAAGCTGACCGAAGTGCGAACGCACCGGCATCGTCATCGACGACCGGCAGACAGCCGCCGATCACCTCGTGAGTTGGTTGTGCACCAAGGCGTTGACGCTCACGTCGTGCTCCACGTCCACTTGCTCCGGCACGTCGCACTCGATGCGGTGGGCGGAAGGTCGCCGACGCGACCTTCGACCAGATCAACACCGCGGTGCGCACCCGTCAGCCGTTCGAGCGATCCTGGCTGGCCTGCTCCCGCGACAGGCTGCGCCTGCTGATTCACCCTCAGAACGTTGACCCGGTACCGGGGTACAGGGTTCATGCTGGGGCGGTGAGGACGAACGAACTGGCCTCGCGGGCCGCGGTGCACCCGGAAACCCTGCGGTACTACCTGCGCCGGGGTCTGCTGGCCGAACCGGAGAGGACGGCCGGCGGATACCGCTCCTACCCGCCGGAAGCGGTGGCGCGCGTGAGGTTCATCAAGCGGGCGCAGGAGCTCGGCTTCACGCTCACGGAGATCGACACCCTGCTGCATCTGGCCGCCGGCGGCCCGGACAGCTGCGACCGCGTACGGGCACTCGCCGCCGACAAGATCGGCGACCTGCGGCGCCGCATCGCCGACCTGCAGGCGTTGGAAGCGGGCCTGAGGAGCCTGGTGGCCACGTGCGACCGTCCCCGCGCCGAGCGGGACTGCCCGATCCTGCACCAGCTCGGTCAGCCGGAGGAGCCATGACGACCCGTCGAATCGGCCCGTGGGGCACCGCGGTCCGCATCGTCATCGGCGTGTGGCTGGCGGGCAGCGTGGTGATCGGGCACGCGACACGTGGCTGGCATCCGTTGGCCTGGTTGCTGGGTCTGGTGGTGTTCCCGGCCTTGGCGCTCGGCTGGCAGTGGTGGCGCGCCCGCCGCACCCCCGCACCGCTGCGCGCCACCGGGATCGCCGGCCACGCGGTCAACATCAGCGTGTTCTTCGCGCTGTACCTGACCTGGTGGTACGCGCCGCCCATCGACGTCCTGAGCGACGCCGCCCTGCTGTTCTACGGCAGCTCGATGCTGCTGGCCGCCGCGCGTGGCTACGCGGGCTGCGAGGTGCTGGCGCTGTCGAACTGGCTGTTGCACCGCCATGACCAGATCGGGTGCATGCCGTTCTGGCCGATCGACGCCCTTGAGACACGACACCGATCCGCGGAGGTACGAGATGCGGGTTGAGCTGTTGCTCGCCCCTGACTGCCCGAACGCGTCGGCGACCAAGTCCGCGTTGACCCGGGCGCTGCACGAACTCGAGCTCACCGTTCCCGTGGTCGAGCAGGTCGGAGACTTCCCGTCGCCCACCGTCCTGGTCGACGGCGATGACGTCATGAACGACCGCTGCGGCGCACCGCGGATGCGCGCCTGCCGGCTGGACGTGCCCACCGTTGCGAAGCTGCTGTCCGCATTGCGCAGAACAGCCGAGGAGTGAGCGCGGTGATGACGTGCGACGAGGCGCCGACAGTACGCTCACGATCGGCCAGATGGACCACGTCGCCACAGATCTCTGTCCACTTTGGACCCTTTTTGGCACTCCTGTTCCTCGTAATCTGCCCGTGAGTGCGATTGGATGGCCGATGGGGATTTTCGACGAACAGGAGCCCATCTGATGCGTTCGTTGGTTCTGGCAATGATGTTGATCCTCGGGCTGGCCGCGCCCGCCGTGGCGGCACAGCCCGAGAAGATCATTGTGCTGCCCGGCGCGAAGTCGGCCGAGGGCATCACCGAAGGCAGGGGAACCACTTTCTACGCCGGAGACCTCTTCGCCGGCGACATCTACCGCGGTGACGTCAGACGCGGCACCGCCGAGTTGTTCATCGACGCGCCGGTCGGCCGGGCAGCAGTCGGCATGACCGCCGACCTCCGACACGACCTGCTCTTCGTGGCAGGCGGGTTCACCGGCCAGGCATACGTCTACGACCTGTGCACCGGCAAAACCGTTGCGGTGTACCAGTTCACCGAGGCCAACGTCGGCATGGTCAACGACGTCACGCTGACCGCCGACGGCGCCTGGTTCACCGACATCCGGCAGGCACAGCTCTATTTCGTGCCGATCAGCCGTTCCGGCGGCCTCGGCCAGTTCCGCACACTGGCGTTGACCGGCCCGGCCGGGGACGCCAGCGGGTCGATCAACAACAACGGCATCACCACCTCACCCGACTCGCGGTCGTTGATCGTGGCGCACACCACTCGCGGCGAGCTCAACAAGGTCGATCCACGCACCGGCGCGAGCGAGACGATCCAGGGCGTCAGCGTCCCCGGCGCGGATGGAATAGTGCGTGACGGCCGCACGATGTGGGTCGTGCACAACAACAAGGTCAGCCGCATCCGCCTTGACCGCAACACCACAGCGGGCACCCTGGAGAAGGTCATCACCAGCCCGATCTTCCAATCGCCCAGCACCGTGGCGAAGTTCGGTGACCGGCTGGCAGTCGTGAACGCCAAGTTCGACACCGGCTTCCCGCCCACCGCCGACCAGTACGAGGTGATGGTCGTCAACAGCTGATCACCCAGACGCGGTGCGGTGGCTTCGCGGACACCGCACGCGGCACCTTCCGCTCACACCGCGGTAGCCCTGCGCGGAATCTTGCCGGGCTACCGCGGCACTCGGCTCCGGCACCGCGGTGACGGCCGAGGTGTGCGGCTTCGGCAGGAGCAAGGGGGCGCATCCGTGCTGGATACAACGGCGATCTGGTGCTCGTGGACGGTGATCTGTCCCGTGATCAGGAGTTGCACCCCTGGTTCAGAACTCCTGCTGGGCGGCGAGAACACGGCGTGCGGTCGCCACCACGGCCTGGGCCGGCGGAAGCACGTGCCTCGGTCCTGGTTCGTCGATCCATCGCCAGCCCATGCCGTCGGTCGGGATCACCGCATGGGTACCGGCGTGCCGTACGTCGGGCAGGTCGGTGACCAGGTCTGCCGGCGCCGGCTGGGTGAGGAACGTCCAGCAGGTGCCGTCGGGGTTCGCGGTGACCGGGCCCGCGAGCATGGCAATGCGCAGCTGGGCCTGGACCTTCATGGCGAGGGAGGCGGGCATGGTGATCGCGTCGACGGCCTGGCCCAGTGCCATGGCGAGTTGCCGCTCGACGATCGAGATGCTCACGGGCCAGCCGAACCGTTCCTCGTAGTGCGTGCGGGCCGTCGCGAGGTCCTGGAGCCATTGGGGGGATGCGGATGTCTTCATTTTCACACCTGCCGGGTCGCAGCGATGTCAGGTACATGTATAAGAGACAATCCGCAGAAACAGCGGAAATGGCCGGTAAACAACTGCGCACGTCCCCGGCCGTGCTTCGGTGAATAGTCGCACCGACCCGGCAGCACGGGTGACAGCGCGTGGTGACGTGCGTTTTACATCCTTCACATGGTGTTAACTCCCGCCGCCGTCACCGGCCGCGCCGGCCCGATTACCTTGACCTGCGGCTCCGCCAAGCGGGTTCGATGGCGGTCACTGCAAGTCATCAACGAGGGAGAACAACCCGCCGTTCGTCGTATTGACAGTGTTTTGACCACGTGCAACGTTATCGCCTGCCTGGGCGGGGTCAATGGCAGGGAATCGTTTTTGCGGGCGGCTGTCGATTTCCACAAACGGAGGACGCTGTGAACGCACGCCATCAGTCGGCGTCCGAAATCGGCGCGCCCGCGAAGAAAAGTGCCCGGCTCGTCGCGCGGTTGGTCGCGCCTCGCACGATCCGCCACCGGCTGACCCAGATTCTTCTGGTGTCGCTGGCGCTCGTGCTGGCCCTGCTCGGTGTGATCGTCGTCGGTCAGTTCGCCGACTACTCCGCTGCCCACAACACGCAGAAAGCTGTTTCGCTCGCGCTGACCGTGCAGGACACAGCACATGAACTACAACGCGAGCGCGGGCTCACCAACGGCATGCTCGGCGGTGAGGACCGCTACGCCGCCGAGATCGGTCCACAGCGGACAACCACCGACAAAGCGTTGGGAGCGTTGAACAACGCCATCGCGGACGGCACCACACCAGGCGCACCCGCCGTGCGCACCGCACTCAACCGGCTCAACTCGTTGGCCACGACCAGGCAGAACGTGGACGCGGGCCGCGCTGACCGAGCCGCCACGTTCGAGTGCTACACCGCCGGTATCAGCGCGCTGAACGACGTCGAACCCGGCCTGGACGAAGCGCGTGATCCAGACCTCCGGCGCGGCCTGCAGGCGCTCGGCGCACTCGGCGCGGCGAAGGAGGCCACCGCGCAGGAACGCGGCTTCCTCAACGGTGTCTTCGCCGCCGGCCGTTTCGGCGCGGGCGAGTACATCCGCTTCACCGAGATCCGCGCGGCCAAACAGGGCGCGCTCGCGGCTTTCCAGCAGGACGCCACCGTGACCAGACGGACCCAGCTGGACGACGGTCTGAAGACGGAATCCGCGTTGAGAGCCGCCAACTCCGAGACACGGGCGGTCGCGTCGGCGCAGGGCCCGATCGCCGAGCGCGTCGACCCTGTCGAGTGGTGGGCGCAGATGACCTCGGTCGTCGACCAGATGCGGACGTGCAACGCGCGGTCGGCGACGATCTGCGGCAACGCGCGGCAGAACTGCGCGACGACGCGACCGGCGCGTTGATCGTGTTTCTGATCCTGGCCGTCCTCGCGGTCGGTCTCGAAGTGGCGTTGGTGATCAGGATGCGGCGTCCGTGTGCAGACACGATCTGGTTAAGGGTGGGCCTGATCGAGTTCAGAACTATTAACGGCCGGCGCGTCCCGATCAAGGGCGGTGGTAGGAGCGGGGCGGTGGTGGCGGCCGGGGTACTCGCGCTCGGCTTGGCCGGCGGCACCGGCGGCCTGACCCTCGGGGGCGGATCCAGCCTGGTCTCCGAAGCCGGAGCGGGAGCGCAGAACGCCGTGCAGGGCGTCGGCTCCGGATCGGGCTCGGGTGGGTCCGCACAGCTCAAAGCCCGCAAGTCCGAGGGACAGAAGTCCGCGCGCAAGGCGCCAGCGGCCGCTTGCGGGCCGAGGTGGCGGACGAAGGAGTCGATCACAGCCCGGCGGCGCTGGACCTCGGGGAGTCGTTGCCACCGGTCACCGCACCTACGGCGCGGCCGATGTGAGGGATGCCGAACTCGCGCACCTGTTGCGCCGCTGTGGTTACTTACGGGCTCGAACAGATCGTCGTCGTCCGGCAGATCCGCACGGCGGGGCACGCAGGCGCTCTCGAAGGCACTGGACGAGTGGCGCTTGCGGCTGACCACGCGCGGCGTCGCGATGCTCGAAGGCGCCAACCGCCTCGCCGGTTACGTCGCGTACCTGGACGTGCCGAAACCGCCGCGGACCCGTGGTTCGCGACCACGGGGTCCGTGGCGGACTGAGTCAGGTTCTCAGCGAACCGTTTCGCGCAGGCTCTTCGGCCGCATGTCGGTCCAGTGCCGGTCCACGTACGCGAGGCTGTCCGCTCGTCCGGCGGGACCGAACACCGCGCGCCACCCGGCGGGCAAGTCGGCGAACGACGGCCACAGCGAGTGCTGGTCCTCGTCGTTGACCACCACGTAGAACTCGCCGTTGTCGTCGTCGAACGGATTCACGGCCATTTCTCCTCGCTCAGGTACTTGTTGACGTAACGGCCGATTTCAGCCGCGTTCTCGGACCACATCATCTCGTTGTGCGCGCATTCGATTTCGATGCGCTTCACAGTTCCGTCAATGAACTTCCGCCACATGACGTCCAGCTCCACCTCACCCTTCCGGCGTTCCCTGGTGGCCTGGTCGAGCAAGGCGCAGAAGAAGACCAGGTCGCCGCGGGGCACGGGAGAGGTGAATTCCATCTCAGCTCCGTGCGCTCGACGAAAAGAGCCGTGGCGTTCTGACGGTCGACTCGAACTCCTCTATTCCCGCCAGGTGCCCCATGTAATGCGCGAGATAGCGGCGCACGAGCCCTTCGTCCGGACTCCGGAAATCGGCGAAGTAACTCGACGGACCCGAGTCGAGCACACCGACGAGACCCACCTCGTGTGCCCGGCTATGCAGCTCTCCCGCCACCGCCTGGGCCATCGGCCCGCCCAGCGACCAGCCCAGCACGTGGTAGGGACGTAGGGACCTTCTGGCTGGATGCCTGGCCTGGGCGTCCTGGACCGCCTGGAACACGCCTTCGAGGCTGTCGATCGGCGCGCACCGCGCCCGCACTGGCACGGTGTTGGTGAACATGCCGACGACGGTGTGCGCGTCCGGAAGCGTTTGATCAGCGACACGTTGTGCTCGGCGTGCTGCAGAACCCGCAGCCGCTCCGCGCGCACCCGCCCCGCCAGCTCGACGAGGGCGGCGGAGGGCGGCACGTCCGCCGCCATCGGCAGAGCGTGGAGTACAGGCCCAGCGCCTGCCGGATCTTGCCGCTGCGGTAGTTGACGCTGAAGGACAGCAACGGTTTCGGTGTGTCGCACCAGCGCTGGAGGAAGGCCGCCGTAGCCGCGGTGAGCAGGTCTGGGACCGGTGCACCCGCGTCCTGCCACCACGAGACCTCGCTCGCTTCGATCCTGGCCGTGTAGCTCGACGCCCAGCGGTGCCCCAGAATCCGGCGTCGCCCGCGCCGCCAGCCACTCGCGACGTGGTCCCTGCACACACGCCCCGAAGCAGCCGGGCCGCACTGCCGTCGCCCGTGACGTAGTCCCGCCAGAACTCCTCCGCCTCCGAGAACCCTCCTGACGACCGGTACTCGGCCTCCAGCTCACCGTCGGTGCCCGGCGGGGTCCTCGGCTTCTCCGGCACCGGCGCACCGGCGCGCAGGGCTCGGTAGACCTCCGCGATGCACTGGGAGAGCAGGACGAAGACGCCGTACCCGTCTGTCACGATGTGGTGCAGGATCAGGCGGACGAGATGATGCCCGTCACCCAGCCGCACGGACCTGATCCGGAACAACAGGTCGGCACGGAGGTCGAACGGACGGCGGAGCACCTCGGCGAGGAACTCGCGGACCGCGAGCGCGGGGTCGGCCGCGCTGCTCACGTCAACGCGGAAGGGCTCCCAGTCGCCCAGGCCTCTGGGGACGAGACGTGGTTCTTCGCCTTCACGGCGGAAATTGACCAGAAGAGGATCCGACTCGCCCCGGACATCCCAGATGGTCGTGGTGTTGTTGGGCTCATCGGGCGCGAGATTCTGTTCCAGCCACATCGGCTCCTGCGCCGAAGACCCAGCGATAGAACTCATGCAGACCTCCCGCAGAAAGCGAACTTTCGACAAGTCCCAGGGCCTGGCGGACGCGATTCAGGCGCCGCGGTCGTCCCCGAACTCGGTACTATATTGGGCATTTCGCGTCCCAGGGCAAGAACCTGGCGGACGCTGCGAAAACCCGTGGTCGGCATTGGTCAGTCGAGCTGCAACGGCGACGTGTCCACGGTCGTTCCACCCGTGCTGGTGCGGACCACCTCGGCCACGACTATCTCGTAGTAGGAATACCATTTCTCGCGGCCCATCCGCTTCGCCGCGAGGTGCGCCTCGTCGCGCCGCCACTTCTCCAGGGTTTCCGCGTTCCGCCAGCGGATGATCGCGAGCCGCTCACCGTCGTCGCTCGTGTACTCAAGGAAGTCCTGCGGGTCGTCGGAGGTGATGTCACGGACTCGTTCCCACATGGCCTTGTCCGCGGCGAGGTATTCCTCGCCCGCGTTCGGGGATAGACGGGACCGGAAGACGATGATGAACATCAGGATTCCTTCGTGATCGCAGCGGCGGCGCCGGACACGCGGGCACGCAAGGTGCTCGCCGGTGCCGAGACGAGTTCCGGGCCGTGAATGCCGAGCAGCTCCTCGACCAGGCTTTCCAGCAACAGGTCGTTCCTCAGCAACGTCGCGTAGCTCTCCTCGGTGAAAGCGCATTGCTCGTACAGGGGCACGAACCTTTCCGGGAACAGGTCGAAAAGACGTTCGCGCAGGGCTTCCTCGACGAGGACAGCTGCCTTGTCCGGCGGAGGGTTGGCCATGGTGTGGTAGTGCTGCTGGGAAAGCGCCGAGATCGCTTTCGCCTCCTCCACGCGCGACTTCTCGTAGACGGCGAGTGCCGACGCCGTGTCATCGATCGAGTCGAGGCATCCGACGAAGGTCCGGACGTCCTCGAAGCCGCAGTTCATGCCGTGCCCCATGAACGGCGCCATTGCGTGGCAGGCGTCGCCGAGCAATGCGAGCTTGCCCTCCCAGACCCAGCGGTCGCAGCTCGCGATCGTGATGGTGGAGACGGTCTTCGAGGCGAGCTGGCCGGCGAGATCCCCGATGGCTGCGGCGGGTTCCGGGAAGCGGGAGGTGAACATGCCCAGCAGGTCGTAGCCGCCGCTCACGCTGGCGTAGGAGGGCGCCGGTCCGTCGAGACGCATGAACAGCGAGCCGGCGAAGTCCCCGGACGGCAAGGGGAAGGCGCCGAAGAACCCGTCGCCCGTCGGCCAGTAGTGCATGGTCGACGGGTCCAGCCAGCCACCCGGCACGTCGATCTCCTGGTACGCCATCTCGAGCGTACGCACCTCTTCGCGTGCGCCGCGCGACACCAGCGCCGCGCGGGTGGTGGAGTGCGCGCCGTCACAGCCAAGCACGAGACGGCACCTCAGTGTCCGGCTGCCGACGACGACCGCCGGCGAGTCGAGGTCCACCTCGCGCACCTGCTGGTCGAAGCACAGACGCACACCGGGAGTTGCCTCGGCGGCGTCAAGCAGCAACCGGTGCAGGCGCGCGCGTTCGACCGACCAGATCGGTCGGCGGTCCCTGCTGTACGGGGTGACGTGAGAACTGCCGTCGGCCAGGTGGGCACAGCGTCCGTGGATGGGCACGCAGATCGACCGCACGAAGTCCTCGAGTCCCACCTCCGACAACGCGCGCCAGCCGCGGGTCGACAGCATGACGGTGATCGACCGCCCGACCGCGCCGAGTCGCGACCGCGGGTCCGGCCTCTTCTCCAGCACCGTCACAGAGCCGAACCGCGGAGCCAGGTACATCGCGGCGACGAGACCGACCGGGCCGCCGCCGATGATCACGATCCCGGAGTCTTCGTCCTTCATGCCATCACCTCCGATTCCCGTCGCATCCCTCACCGCAGCTCCGCCAAAACCGCGGCAGCTGCCTGCCTGGTGCTGAGCGACCCGCCGAGGTCGGGGGTCACCCGGTCGTGCTCGACCGCGGCCGCCACAGCCGCGCGCACGGCGTCGGCCTCACGGGTGTGGCCGAGGTGCTCGACGAGCAGCGCGACCGAGAGGATGGCGGCGAGCGGGTTGGCGACACCGGTTCCCGCGATGTCGGGCGCGCTGCCGTGCACCGGTTCGAACAGCCCCTGCCCGGTGGCGGCGTTGAGGTTCGCCGACGCCGCGACACCCAGGCCACCGGCGAGCCCTGCCGTGAGATCGCTGAGGATGTCGCCGTTGGAGTTGTTCGTGACGATGACGTCGAAGGCCGTCGGGTCGGTCACCAGCTTCATCGCCGCGGTGTCCACGTAGAGGTGGGTCGTGTCGATGTCCGGGTGCCGTTCGACCGCTTCCCGCCAGCAGCGCTGCCACAGCGTGCCGCCGTGGCGGACCGCGTTGGCCTTGTCCACGATGCACACGGACGTGCGCGCGACGGAGAAGGCGAAGTCGAGAATGCGCGACACGCCCCGGTAACTGCTGACGTCGAGGTCGAAGGCGATCTCCTGCAACGACCCGGCAGACAGGTTGCCGCCGACACCGCTGTAGAGCCCCTCGGTGTTCTCCCGCACGATCACGCAGTCGATTCCGCGCTTTGCCTTGTCCCGCAACGGGCTGAGCTTGTCGTGCCACAGCCGGACCGGCCGGTAGTTGGCGTACAGGTCCAGTTCGACGCGCAGCGTGGTGAGCACCTCGCGCACGTACGGGGTGTCACTCAGCCTCGGGTCGCCGACGGCGCCGAGCAGTGTCGCCGCGCTGCCGCGGATCCGGTCCAGGTCCGCCGCGGCCAGCGCACGCCCGGTGCGCAGCCAGGTTTCCGCGTTCACGTGGTCGAGCACGTCGAGCTTCACATCGAGCCCGAGGAACGCCAGCATCTCCAGCGCGGGCTCGATCACCTCGGGGCCGATGCCGTCCCCCGGCACGACGGAGATCGTGCGCATCAGCTCTGGCGCGCCTTCGTCGCCGACGTCCGCATCAGGACACCGAGCTCCTGGGCCGTGGGGTTCAGCAACACGTCCTCGACCGACACGTCCCGGCTCGCCTTCTTGCTCAGCCGACGTGCCGCGACCGCCGCCAGCAGGGAGTCGCCGGCGATCAGGAAGAAGTTGTCATCCGGCGCGCACGAGCCGCGGTCCAGCACCTCGGCCAGGGGCGCGGCCGCCAGGGCGACGAAGCGGTCCCCGCCGCTCGCGGTCACGGAGTCGGGGTGCGGCAACGCCTGGCGGTCGATCTTGTCACTTCGGTTGCGGGGCAGCCGTTCCATCCGCGCGAACGCCACCGGCACCATGTACGGGAGCAGCGCGTCGGACAGCATCCGCCGCAGGTCGGTGTCCGCGACGGACGCGTCCGTCACCACGTGCCCGACCAGCTGGGCCCGCCCCGACGAGGTCTCGACCGCCTTGGCCGCCGCCTCGCGGATGCCGGGGCAGTTCAGCAGTGCCTGCTCCACCTCGGCCATCTCGTCCCGCATGCCGTTGATCTTCACCTGCTCGTCGGCTCGTCCGCAGTGCTCCAGGGCTCCGTCCGGGCGAACGCGGACCAGGTCCCTGGTGCGGTAGACACGCGAACCCGGTACCGCCGCGTGCGGGTCTGGCAGGAACTGCTCCGCCGTCGCACCCGGTGACAGGTACCCGATGGCCAGCTGGCGTCCGCCGACGGCCAGTTCCCCTACCTCGCCGGGGGCGACCGGCCGGTCGTCCACGTCGACCACCCACCAGGTCACGGCCGGCCACACGGGTCCGATGGGCGGCGTGCCCGCGCGGTCCGCAGCACTGGACGTGGCCGACGTGATGCGCTTCTCGCGGGGCAGCATCGACGAGGTGATGGTGTTGACCTCGACCGCGCCGTACCAGTTGGCGATCTCGAACGGCAGGTCCGGCCTGCCCCACTCGCGCACTCGGTCGCTGCCGGTGAGCATCAGCCGCAGTGCCGAGGGCGGCCACTCCAGCCGCCCCAGCGCCTCGGCGAGCGGGGCGACCGCGAAGAACTGTGTGATCCGCTCCTCGCGGATCCAGGCCGCGAGCTCGGCGGGTGCGGTGATGGTCTCCTGGGACGGCACCGAGATGTGAGCACCCGCGGCGAAGAACGGCCAGATCACCGTGCTGACGGAAACGCAGGTGCGCGAGGGGAACAGCCAGGCACCACGCTCGTGGGCGTCGATCCCGTGCACGCTCTGCTGCGACTCGCACGCGACCGCCCAGGTGCGCTGCGACACCAGTGCCAGCTTGGGTTCGCCGGTCGAGCCGGAAGTCTGCACCAGGCACGCGGCGTCCTCCGGCCCGATAGCCGGGAAGTTGATCACCGCGCCGGTCTCGGGGGCGTCGCCGACCAGCCGTCCGTCGATTTTCAGGCGGCACACGGCTCCTTCGAACTTCGGCTCCGGACTCTCGTCGTGCGTGATCCAGGCAACCGACCGCGCCCTGTCGACGAATCCCAGCAACCACTGCTCCGGGCCGGCGAGATCCAGCATCAGCGCGGTGCCACCGGCCTTCGACACGGCCATCAGCGTCACCACGAGTGCCACGCCGCGCTGCAGGTGCACCGCCACCGCGTCACCGCGGCGCACGCCGCGCCGGACCAGGACACCGGCCAGATCCTCGGTGCGGGCGACCAGCCGGCCGTAGGTGATGCTCGTCCACTGGTCGGTCACGGCGGTCCGGTCCGGGACCTCGCGTGCGCGGTCGGCGACCTTTTGGTGCACGAGCACGAAGCCGCTTCCTTGGTTGCGCTGCTTGCGCACGCTCAGCAGCCGAACGTCGGTCCAGACCTTGTCGACGTGGTCGCGGCAGGTGTCCTTGCCTCCGCGGGTTCCCTCCACGTGCGACCCGACGGGCAAAGGCTTGTCACTGCGCCAGATCGAGTACTGCTCCTCGTCGTTGAGCACCACCAGGTACTCGTGGGAGCTCTCACTCTCGGCCATCAGTGCCCTCCGTATCCGTGGTGCGTTCGCCGAGGTCGTGGCGGGACGCTACAACCGGTCCAGCAGCGCCCGAGGGGGTCCGAAATATTCGGGAAAGAGACTGCGGCGAGCTGCGGTTCCCTTGACGCACAAGTGAAAGAACCTGCCGCGCACCCCAGGCCGCGGTGCTACCAAACCGCCATGACCGAGTTCACCCCGGACGCCCTGGCGCGGATCGTCGGCCAGGAGAACGTGGTGTCTGGTGCGGATCCCGAGCTGCGCAGACCGAACTCCGGCATGTTCCGGCCCCGGCGGCTGCGCGGCATCGTCCGACCGGCCACAGTGGAGGAAGTACGACAGGTGGTCACGACACCGGGCGCCGGACCGCTGCACGCGATCAGCACGGGCCGCAACTGGGGTCTCGGCTCGCACCACGCACCCCCACGACGACGTCGTCCTGCTCGACCTGGGCCGCCTCGCGAACGTGCGGGAGATCGACCTCGCCACGGGTGGGCGGTCGTCGAACCCGGTGTGACACTAGGAATGCTGTCCGAGCTGCTGGACGGCACGGCCGGATGCTGAACGTGACAGTGTCGGCGGCGGAGACCAGCGTGTTGGGCAACGCCCTGGACCGCGGCTCCAGCCTGCGCCACCAGCGGGTCCACGACCTCCTCGGCCTCGAGGTCGTGCTCCCCGGCGGAGAGCTCGTGCACGTCGGCTGGTGGCCAGAGGAGAAACCGACACCGGTGTACCCGTAAGGTCTCGGTCCCTCGTTGCTGCAGTTGTTCGTGCAGTCCAGCTTCGGTGTGGTCACGGCGGCCGCGATCCGCCTCCTGCCGCGGCCGGAAGCGTTGCGGGTGATCAGGCTGGCCTTCGAGCCGGACGTGCTCGGCGACGCGGTCGAGGCGCTGCGACGCTGGGGCCACCAGGGCCTGGGCGAGTTCTAGGGGTCGTCGCAACACAACTGATCAACTGGCTTGGGCCAGGAGCTTA
>NZ_BMRE01000017.1 GCF_014648475.1 Lentzea flava
CCCCGCCGCCGGCACCGCACCTGCCCCCGCGCCGTCAAACGCATGCGCCACAACAGCTATCGCGTCAAACAGCACGACGAACCCGCCAGCACCCGCCACCCCGGCCCTGCCACCCTCCGGTTCTACTTCCTCCAACCGGACACAACAAGATCAACTTAAGCTACGCGGCATTGGCCCCAGACCCCGCCAATCTGATCAAAGACCCACCAGCGCCGCGGGCGGGTTGATGGCACGCCTGTTGCGTTGGGCGGCCGCCGGTTGCGTGGGTGGGTTGCGATTCGGGTGGGCGCGGCGAACGATCAGGCACGACTCGTGACGGGACCCACCCCACCAGCCCGGTATGCCAAGGACTGCTCGGCTGCGCCATCGCTTGGGGCTCGGCTCCGCCTTCGCGTGCCTCGCCTTCGGCTTCGGAACTGCTCGCCTTCGGCTTCGGAACTGCTCGCCTTCGCCTTTGCCTTCGCGGATCAGGTCGCGTAGGTGGCCAATAGTGCGGCCAGTTCTGTTGGTCTGCTCAGGTGGAGCTGGCCTGCGGCCAGCTCCACCGGTGCTACGCCCAGGCGGTCAGTCACTACTGGGCGCATGAACTCCGGTGTGAAGAAGCGGTCCTCTGTGCACAGGATGAAGTGCGTTGGGATCGCTGGCATTGCGCTGAGGGGCCACGGTTTCACCATGGCGGTTTCCGACATGCCCCGTTCGTGCTTTTCCGCTTCCTCGACCAGGTGGGGTGGCACGTCGTGCCAGAACTTGTCTTCCAGGCCGCTGTCCGTGTAGCCCGTGTTCGTCCACCAGTCGCCTGGGGCCTCGCCGGGGCTCGGGAGCATTGCGGTGACCAGGACGAGGGCCTTGGCGTTGATGCGGTCGGCCACCAGTGGGGCCACGAAGCCGCCGAAGGAGTGGCCGACCACCACGACGTCCGAAGTGGACGGCAGGGCTTCGATCAGGGTCGTTGCCCAGTCGGTCAGGTCTTTCGACTCGTCCTCGGTGGGGAGGTCGGGGGCGATCGTGGTGTGGCCCTTGGCTTTCAGGGCTTCTGCCACCAGGTTCCAGGACCAGCCTGCGTCGCCTGCGCCGTGCGCTATCGCGAAGATCGTCATCTGAACTCGTGCACCAGTTCGATCGGGCCGGCGAGGTGGGCGTTGAACTCGTCCAGTTCTTCGGCGGGGACCCAGAGTTCGAGGATGGTGTTGCCGCCTGCTTGTCGCACCGGGTAGCGCTGGAGGTAGTCGGAGTCCACGTGGAAACGGGTCACGTAGCCGACGCCGCTGTGGGGGACGTTCCACTCTCTGGCGATCTTGATGGCGTAGTCCTCGTTGAGGACGGGGTAGAAGATCGGCTGGTCTGGGAGGCGGGGTGGCCAGGCGCGCCAGCCGGACTGTCGGACCAGTTCCAGTTCTTCTGGGCCCGTTGGGCGCCATAGCACCGTGGTTGGAGCTGTTTCGGACTGAGCCACGTGCATCCCCCTTGAGCTCTGTTGAGTTGTCATCCTTGCACGAGGGTTGCCTCGCAGTGGTCCGACCAGCGGAGTTCGGCTTCGGTGTGGAAGGTCATCGCTTCTCACTGGCGCGTGTATTCCTGGAGCGTCAAACGGTGATGCGGAAACCCGCGTGCGAGCAGGGCGGCGATCAGGAACCCTGGAAATTGCAACGACCGGCGGAAGCGTGTTGGGGGGAGACGTGGTCGGGGCCGGGCGAGTGAGTTTGCTGGGGGCGCCGGGCCGTCCCGCGGTGACCGGTGGGCAGGTGGCGGTCCGGGACTACGAGACGGCGGACGAGGCGTCGTGGTTGCGGTGCCGGGTGCTGGCGTTCCTCGCGACGAGCAGTTACGACGACGTGTGGCCGGTGAAGCGTCGGACGGACCTGGAGCTCGTCGCGGCCGGCGGTGACGGGGTCGTCGGCGTGCTGGACGTGTCGGTGCCGGGGGAGGGTGCCGTCGTCGAGACGGTGGCCGTGCATCCGGATCACCAGCGACGGGGTGTCGCGACCGCTCTGCTCGGTGAGGCGGTCAGGCGGCTGGCGCGGTGCGGGGTGCGGACGCTGGAGGTCTCGGTGCGCGAGGACGAACCGGTGCTGTCGTGGTTGGCGCGCAACGGGTTCGTGGAGACCTCGCGGTCTCTGCACGTGTACGCGTCGGAGGACGAGGTCGGCACCGTGGTGAGCGCCAGGTACGGGCTGACGCCCGTGGGGGCGTTCCTGCACGCCAGGATCGAGCGGGAAACCGAGCTGCGGCAACGGTTCGAGCGCGTGCACGTGTGCCGCGGGATGGTCAGGGGCCTAGTTTAGACGCTGATGCCGGTCAGCCGCGGGATGGTGGCGGTGCGCCCGGCGAGCAGCATCGCCAGGGCCTCGATCGGGCCGCTGACCTCGGTGCCCTCGCCCGCGGACCAGTCGGCGTCGGTGGCGACGAGGCGGTGTCCTGCCAGCTTGCGGCGTGCGTGGAACGGGAAGTTCATGTGCCAGAGGTGGTCCGCGGCGACGACGGCGGCCTCGGTCGGCATGTGGCGTTCGATGCCGAGAGGCAGGGCGATGTCCTGCGTGTGCACCATGATGTCCATCAGGCAGTCCTTGAGCTTCTGGCCGGGCGCGAGCTTGCGCGATCCGACGATGCCGCGCAGCTCCGCGACGATCTCGCCGGTCGGTCTGCGCGCCTCCTCGCGTGCGGCCAGGTCGACCATGCGGTTGAAGTTCCCGCGGGCCCTGACGAGCGTGCGCAGCACCTCGCCGATCTTCACCCGCGGCGCGAGCGTCAGGTGGGCGGCGACCTCGCGCACGGTCCAGCCCTCGCACAGCGACGGGTAGGTCCACTCCACGTCCGACAGGCCGGCGAGCAGGTCCGCCGTCGCCGCGCGTTCGGAGTCGATCGTCTGCCAGATCTGGGTGGTGTCCATCGGGAGCCTCCTCTTGATTTAGTTCGAGAGGCTGACTACTTTAATCAGTGTCTCTGACTAAAAACAAGGGGGGTCCCGGGTGAACATCGGGCTGCTGCTCTACATCCCGTACCGCGATCTGGAGAACCGGATCATGGCGGCGGTCACCGCGGCCGGCTTCGACATGACGATCGCCCAGGCGCGCCTGCTGCAGCGCATCAACCCCGGCGGCTCGCGGCTCACCGAGCTCGCCGAGGCGGCCCAGGTGACCAAGCAGACCGCCGGTTTCCTGGTGGACCAGCTGGAGAAGGCCGGGTTCGTGCAGCGGGTGCCGGACCCGACCGACGGCAGGGCCCGGCTCGTGCAGGTCACCGACAAGGCTCGGGAGGCCGTCCCCGTCGCGGACGCGGAGATGGCGAGGATCGAGGCGGAATGGGAACGACACATCGGCAAGCGCCGCATGGCGCAGCTGCGCGACGCGCTGGAGAAGCTGGGCGAGATCACCGACCCGTACCGCTGAGCAGGGTCGTGCCGGTGGCGTTCCGGCCGATCGCCCTGACCACCGCGGCGGTCTACCGGGTCGTGACCGGTGGCTCGTCGGTGTTCGTGAAAGTCCTGCGACGGCCGGTGGTTCCGGATTCGCTGGCCGAACTGGTCGGGCAGTTCCCCTGGCGCGACGAGGCGGAGTTCCTGCTGTCGGACTTCCCGCTGGCGCCGGGTTTGCGCCGGCCTCGGGTGCTGCGGGTGGACGACCTCGGCGACCGGATCGCGCTGTGGCTCGAGGACGTGCGCTGCGCCGACGTGGAGTGGGACCTGCCGCGGTTCCGGCGGGCGGCGCTCGGGCTCGGCCGGTGGGCGGGGCGGCGGTTCGGCGGCGCGCCGGGACGGGCGTTGCGGTTGCTGTACGAGGGAAGGCTGGTCCGCGACGCGTTCCTGCGGCCGGACTGTCCGCGGCGGCTCGCGGACCGGGTGCCGGACCTGCTCGGGCGGCTGGAGGCGCTGCCGCAGGCCGTTGGGCACGGGGACGCGTGTCCGCAGAACCTGCTGGTACCCGCCGACGATCCGGAGTCGTTCGTGGTGATCGACGTGACGTGGCAGGTCCCGTTCCCGGTGGGCGCCGATCTGGGGCAGCTGCTCGTGGGGCTCGCGCAGGAGGGACGGATGGCGGTCGACGAACTCCCCGCGGTCCGGGAGGAGATCATCGACGCCTACCTGGAAGGGCTGCGGCTGGAAGGCCGCGCGGTGTCACGGGAGGAGGTCGCCCTCGGCTGTGACGGATCGCTGGCGTTGCGCAGCGCGTTCCACTCCGAGCCCGAGCTGGCCGAGTACCTCGTGGAGCTCGGCATGGCGTGTCTGAGTCGTTGCCTCGGTGGAACCGACCGTAGTCACCCCGCGCCGGGTGGCGGTGCCTGATCGCACCGCCACCCCGGGCGAGAGGGTCAGGACGCGAGCAGCTCGGAGACGCGCGTGCGGACCTCGGGCGAGTCCAGGCCGCGGACCATCACGGTGGTGCGGCGGCGCAGCACGTCGTCCACTTCGGACGCCCACTCGGTGCGGCGGGCGTGCTCGACCTGGGCCCAGATGTCCGGGCCGTCCGGGTGGACGCGCTCGAGCAGCGCCGGGTTCTCCAGGCCGAGCGCGACGACCTCGTGCGACGTCGTGCCGTAGTGCGTGGCCAGGTGGCGGACCACGTCGTCGGGCAGCGCGTCCCACGCGGTGTGCAGCACGTCGCCCACGGTGTCGGGCTGGGCCGAGCCGGGCAGGGCCACGCCGTCCAGCGGGCCGTCGAACGTGCGGCCGAGCTCGGCGTTCACGCGGGCCAGCACCGTGGCGCCGATCTTGCGGAACGTCGTCCACTTGCCGCCGGCCACGCTGATCATGCCGCCGGAGCCGGAGGTGATCACGGTCTCCCGCTTGGCGTGCGAGGTGTCGCCGGGACCGCCGGGCAGGACACGCAGGCCCGCGAACGTGTAGGCGATGCGCGAGCGGTCCAGGCCGGTCACCGCGACGCCCGCCTCGGACAGGATCTGGTCGACGTCGGCGTCGGTGCAGGCCACCTTTGCCGGGTCGCCCTCGTACGCCTCGTCCGTGGTCCCCAGCAGCAGGTGGCCCTCCCACGGGATCGCGAACGACACGCGCACGTCGTCGACCGGGATCGTGAGCGCGGCCTTCCACTCCGACGAGGTCCGCAGCACCAGGTGCGAGCCCTTCGACAGGCGGATCGACGGGTCGGCGGACGGGTCCTCCATGCGCCGCAGCACGTCGAGCCACGGGCCGGTGGCGTTGACGACGACCTTCGCGTCGACGCCGAACTCGCCGAGCGAGTCCTTCAGGTCGACGCCGGTCACCTTCGATCCGGTCTTGCGCAGGCCCACGACCGAGATGTGGTTGAGCAGCACGGCACCGGCCTCGGCGGCGGCGCGCGCGGCGGTGATCGCCACGCGGCTGTCGTTCATCTGGTGGTCGTAGTACATCGCGGCACCGCGCAGACCGTCGGCGCGCAGGTCAGGCACCCACTCAACAGCCCTGCGCGCCGACAGCACCTTCCCCATGCCGTCGCCGAAGCCCGACAGCGCGGAGTACAGCGTCACGCCCGCACCCAGCACGAAACGGCTGTGCGGGCCTCCCTTGTAGACGGGGACGAGGAACGGCAGCGGGCGCACCAGGTGCGGAGCCAGGCGGTCGCCCAGGGCCCGGCGTTCCTTGTGGTTCTCGTGGACCATCGGCACGGCCGACGGACCCATCGCGAGGTAGCGCAGGCCGCCGTGGACGAGCTTCGACGACGCGGACGAGGTCGCGCCCGCGAAGTCACCGCTCTCCACCAGCGCCACGCGCAGTCCCGAGCGCGCCGCGGCCCACGTGGTCGCGATGCCCAGGATGCCGCCGCCGATCACGACGACGTCGAACTTGCCGTGCTGGAGCTCTTCGCGGGCCCGCGCCCGCTGGGAAAGGCCAAAAGAAGAATCAGTCATCGTCCTCGTCCATCCACCCGACGGTCCGCTCGACCGCCTTCTTCCACTTCCGGTAGCCCTTGTCGCGGGCCGCCGGTTCCATCGACGGCTCCCATTCGGCCGCCTTGTGCCAGTTCGCCTTCAAAGCCTCGATCGAGGGCCAGTAGCCCACCGCCAGACCGGCCGCGTACGCCGCGCCGAGGCACGTCGTCTCGGCCACGATCGGGCGCACCACCGGCACGTCGAGCACGTCCGAGAGGAACTGCATGAGCAGGTTGTTGGCCGTCATGCCGCCGTCGACCCGCAACGTCGTGAGGTCGACCCCGGAGTCGGCGTTCATCGCGTCGACGACCTCTTTGGTCTGCCACGCGGAGGCCTCCAGCACGGCCCGTGCGAGGTGTCCGCGCGAGATGTAGCCCGTCAGGCCCGCGATCACGCCACGCGCGTCGCTGCGCCAGTGCGGTGCGAAGAGCCCGGAGAACGCGGGCACGAAGTACGCGCCGCCGTTGTCGTCGACCGTGCGGGCGAGCGTCTCGATCTCCGCCGCCGACGAGATCAGGCCGACCTTGTCGCGGAACCACTGCACCAGCGCGCCCGTCACCGCGACCGCGCCCTCCAGCGCGTACGCGGCGGGCTCGTCGCCGATCTGGTAGCCGACGGTGGTCAGGAGCCCGTTCTGCGAGCGCACCGGCCGGTCACCGGTGTTGAGCAGCAGGAACGCGCCCGTGCCGTAGGTGCACTTGCCTTCGCCGGGCGCGAAGCAGGTCTGGCCGAACAGCGCGGCCTGCTGGTCGCCCAGCGCCGACGCGACGGGAACGCCCTCGTAGGTGCCGTAGACCTCTGAGGACGACCGGATCTCGGGGAGCATCGCGAGCGGGACGTCCATCGCGGACACCAGCTCGGGATCCCAGTCGAGGGTCTCCAGGTTCATCAGCATGGTGCGCGACGCGTTCGTCACGTCGGTGACGTGACGGCCGGTCAGGTTCCAGATCAGCCAGGTGTCCATGGTGCCGAACAGGACCTCGCCGCGTTCGGCCCTGGCGCGCAGGCCCTCGACGTTGTCCAGCAGCCACCGCAGCTTCGGGCCGGAGAAGTAGGTGGCGAGCGGCAGGCCGCTGCGCTCGCGGAACCGGTCGGGGTCGCCGAGCTGCTTGATCACCGCGTCGGTGCGGGTGTCCTGCCAGACGATCGCGTTGTGCACGGGCTCGCCGGTCTGGCGGTCCCACACGACCGTCGTCTCGCGCTGGTTCGTGATGCCGAACGCGGCGATGTCGGCGTGCGTGAGAGAGGCCTTGGCCAGGGCGTCGCGCACGACGGCCCGCACGTTCGTCCAGATCTCGGTCGCGTCGTGCTCCACCAGGCCGGGCTTGGGGAAGATCTGCCGGTGCTCGCGCTGGGCGACCGACACGATCCCGCCTGACTGGTCGAACACGATGCACCGGGACGACGTCGTGCCCTGGTCGATCGCCGCGATGTAGCTCACCCGTCTGCACCTCTCTGTGCCATTCGACATTGTCGAACGGTGACAGGCTACTACCAGGAGAGCCCTCCCAGCTCCCTGGAAACACTGCGAGCTGCCTCACGTACGTAGGACACGAGTTCGAGTCGCGGCGGCTGATCGGGTGACTCGCACAGGCGCTCGACCGGTCCCGAGATGCCGACAGCACCCACGACGACGCCGCGCTTGTCGCGGATCGGGGCGGCGATCGACGCCTCGCCCTCGACGAGTTCGTGCAGGTCGTAGGCCCAGTCACGGTCTCGGACGAAATCCAGCTGGCCGGACAACTCGTCCGCGCCGAGCGTGTGGCGGGTGAACCGCTGCAGCTCGCCGTCCGGCCACTCGCCGAACGCGACCAGCACCTTGCCGAGCGCCGTCGCGTGCCACGGCAGCAACGCGCCGGTGTCGAGCGCCTGCCGGCTGTTGTCCGGCCGGAACACGTGATGCACCACGAGCACGTGCTTGCCGTGCATCACGCCGATGCGCACCGCCTCGCGCGCACGCATCGCCAGCGTGTCCGACCAGTTCAACGCCTTCGCGCGCAGCTCGTTGCCGTCGAGGTAGCTCGTGCCGATCTGGAACAGGGCGGCACCCAGCCGGTACTTGCCGCCCTCCACCTCCTGCTCGACGAACCCGACCTCCTGCAACGTGCGCAGAATGCCGTGCACGGTCGGTTTGGCCAAGTCGAGCGCGCGCGAGATCTCGCCGACGCTGAGCTGGTGCGCGCCGCCGTGCGCGAGCAGCTTCAGGACCTCCGCCGCGCGCTGAATCGACTGAATGGGTCCGGGCACACACGCACTCTAGCTGCGAATGTTCGACAATGTCGAACGTCTAGGGCCGATAGATGCCCAGCGCCGCCGCGCGCGAACGGAACGAGAAGTGCGTACCTCTCTCGCGCACCTCACCGTCCGTCGCGATCGACACGGGCGCACCGTGCACCTCGACGTTCAGCGAGGCGACTTCGAGGTGCCGGTACGTGCGCGAGTGCTCCAGCGCCCCGAGCAGCGCGCCCAGGAAGAACCTGGTCCGCGAGAACTGGCGGTCCGCCCGCACGTACCGCACGTCGAGCAGCCCGTCGTTCAGGCGCGGCCGCATCGTCGGCGCGAACCCCTTCGGCCGGTACGGCCCGTTGCCCACGAACAACAGCCACACCAGGTGCCTGTCGCCGTCGATGGTCATCTCCAGCGGCCTGGCGCGCTGCAGCACGCGGCCCAGCGCGATCGCCGCCGCTGGCCACTTGCCCCAGCGCTTCTGCAGCTTCTCTCGGATGCGCACCATGTCCGGGTAGCCCCCGAGACTGGCGGTGTTCACGAACCACCGCCCGTTGACCTGCGCCAGGTCGACCCGCACGCCCACGCCGTCCGCGACCGCCTGCGCCGTGTCGTGCAGGCCCGTGATGCCCACGTCGCGCGCGAAGTGGTTCAACGTGCCGGAGGGGATCAGCACGAGCGGTAGGTCGCGCTCAGCGGCGATGGCCGCCACGGCGGCTACGGTGCCGTCGCCACCGGCCACACCCAGCGCTTTCGCGTCCGGCAGCGAGTCCAGCTCCTCGATCGGCACGATCTGCGCCTTCGGCCACTCCTCGGCGATCTGCGGCGTCGGATCCGGGCCGAGCCCCGAGTGCGGGTTCACCACCACGACCAGCCCGTCGCCCTCCTGCAACGACGTCAGGTCGGCGTGCTCGTAGGCCGACGCGGGCTCGTTCACCCCGAGCGGCCACCACCGCCGGGTCAGCAGCGCGGCGCCCACGCCCACCGCCGCGCCGGCCGCGACGTCCGTCGGCCAATGCACGCCGGTGTGGACGCGTGAATAGGCCACGGCGGCCGCGATCGGTGCCACGACGGCGCCTGCTTTGGGTGATTCCATGGCCACCGCCGTGGCGAAAGCGGCGGCTGACGCGGAGTGACCGGACGGAAACGACGACGATGTCGGCCGGCGCGACAACCGGCGTTCCACGGCGATCAGATCAGCCGCGGGCCGCCGTCGTGGAAAAAGGGACTTGCCGACCAGGTTCGCGCTGGCAGAGGCCCCTGCGATGGCCGCGAGACCCCGGAGCGCACCCCGCCGGAACGGCCCTTTCCCCGTTGCCAGAATCGCCGCGACGACGAACCACAGCAGGCTGTGGTTGGCGGCTTTCGAAAGCCTCTTGAAACCCCTGTCCAGCCTGCTCGGAGGCAGTCCGGCCGAGGAGCTCATGAGCTTCTTGTCGAGAGCGCTGACCCGTTTCCACACCCCACCGACACTAAACCGCAACCGGCGTGCCGCCCGAACGGATCACCCTTCTCCGCCTACGAGTCGCCTACTGTTGAGGTATGCAGCGGCGGATCTTCGGCATTGAGACAGAGTTCGGGGTGACGTGCACCTTCCACGGGCAGCGTCGTCTGTCCCCGGACGAGGTCGCGCGGTACTTGTTCCGCCGGGTCGTGTCGTGGGGGCGTTCCTCGAACGTCTTCCTGCGCAACGGTTCTCGGCTCTACCTCGACGTCGGCTCACACCCGGAGTACGCCACGGCCGAGTGCGACGACCTGGCCCAGCTCGTCACCCACGACAAGGCGGGTGAGCGCATCCTCGAGGACCTCCTCGTGGACGCCGAACGCAGACTGGCCGACGAGGGCATCGGCGGCGACATCTTCCTGTTCAAGAACAACACGGACTCCGCGGGCAACTCCTACGGCTGCCACGAGAACTACCTGGTCGCACGGGCAGGCGAGTTCTCCCGCATCGCCGACGTGCTGCTCCCGTTCCTGGTCACGCGCCAGCTGATCTGCGGCGCGGGCAAGGTCCTGCAGACCCCGCGCGGTGCCGTGTACTGCCTCTCCCAGCGCGCCGAGCACATCTGGGAGGGCGTGTCGTCCGCGACCACGCGTTCCCGCCCGATCATCAACACCCGCGACGAGCCGCACGCCGACGCCGAGCGCTACCGGCGCCTGCACGTCATCGTCGGCGACTCGAACATGTCCGAGGTGACGACGCTGCTCAAGGTGGGCAGCGCCAACCTCGTCCTGGAGATGATCGAGCAGGGCGTCCAGTTCCGCGACTTCTCGCTGGACAACCCGATCCGCGCCATCCGCGAGATCTCCCACGACCTGACGGGCCGCCGCACGGTCCGGCTGGCCGGCGGCAAGGAGGCCTCGGCGCTCGACATCCAGCGCGAGTACTACGAGAAGGCCGTCGAGCACACGGCCAAGCGCTCCCCGGACCCGATGGCGCAGCGCGTGATCGAGCTGTGGGGCCGCACGCTGGACGCCGTCGAGTCGCAGGACCTCACCAAGATCGACCGCGAGATCGACTGGGCCATCAAGAACCGCCTGATGGAGCGGTACATGGCCAAGCACAACATGGACCTGTCCAACCCGCGCATCGCCCAGCTCGACCTCGCCTACCACGACATCCGCCGCGGCCGGGGCGTGTTCGACCTGCTGCAGCGCAAGGGCCAGGTCGAGCGCGTGACCGACGACGGCGAGATCGAGGCCGCCAAGGACACCCCGCCGCAGACCACGCGGGCCAAGCTGCGCGGCGACTTCATCGCCGCCGCGCAGGCCGCCGGGCGTGACTTCACCGTGGACTGGGTGCACCTGAAGCTGAACGACCAGGCGCAGCGGACCGTGCTGTGCAAGGACCCGTTCCGCGCGGTGGACGAGCGCGTGGAAAGGCTCATTTCGTCGCTCTGAGCACGTCGTGACGGGCGGCGGGTTCCTTCCGGAGTCCGCCGCTTCTTCATTCGCCGAGTTCGATGCCGAGTCGTCGCAGGCGGTCCAGCACGTCGCGCGGCGACAGACCCGTTTCGTTCACGGCACGCATGACCTGAGCGCGGGGGAACGGCTTGCTCAGGTCGCGGTAGGGCGGTCCACCGTACAAGCGGTCGCTCAGCAGTTTCAGATCTCTCTGGTCGACTGAGCGCGGCAGGCCCTGAGTGTCCGGGACTGCGAAGCCGAGCGCTGACAGCCGCTCGGCGATCTCGGCGGTCGGCCTGCCGGTGCGTCCCGCCGCGACCACCAGGTGTTGTCTGTCGACAGGAGTGGACATCCCGAGCCAGCCGAACTCGTTCGGCTGCCCATCCCGCCAGTCCCGGGCAGGGATCGCACGGGCGAGCAGTTGAGCGTCGTGCTTGTCCACTCTCGCCGGGAGCGTCGAGGTTTCGGTGCGCAGACCCAGCCGTGCAAGCCGCGCGACTACATTGGCAGGCGAAGCGGGGAGCTTGGCCGCCGCGGCGAGCACGTGGCCGACTGGTACGGTCATGTTCCCACGCACCAGTGCGCGGTGGTTGCCGTCCAGCCACGGCGGATGCCCGTCAAGGTTGACACTCAGCAGCAGCAGATCCTCCAGCCGCACGGTGACATCGAGCAGGCTGTCGGGGGGAGTGACGAAACCGAACCGGGCCAGGCGGCGTGCGACTGCGAGCGGTTGGAGCGCTGTCTTCGCCGCCGTGACCAGGATGTGCTGCAGACTCACTTGCTGACCGGTGCGCAGCCAGACACGAAACCCTTCTGGTGTCAGGCTCCCGCTGCCGTCTGTGATCATGGTGCTCACAAGTGCGAGATCGTCGACTTCCACTTCGCTCGGCAGGCAGTCGAGAGGCGGAACCTCGTAACCGAACTCGGCCAGTCGCCGTGCGACCACCACGGCCGACTGTTTGGTCGCCAGAGCCGAAGCGAGCACGTGTCCGATGTGGGCGGTTGGGTGGTGGAGGCGGGTACTGGCGGTGTGGCTGGGCCCTTCCCTTCTCAAGGTGATCTCGCGGTCGGATGGCGTGACGCGGTCCGGGAAATCGTCCCCTGGCGAGATCTCGAAGCCGGCTGCCGCGAGCCGGGCGGCAACCTCGGCCGGTTGTCTGCCGATGTGCACCGCCGTGAGGACGACGTGCTGTCGCCGAACCGGGTTTCGAACGTAGGAGAGCACTCCTTGCTGGTGTTGGACGAAGGTCACCGAGTCACTGCGGTCGGCGTCCGGTGGCAGCGTGGCGGCATCCGGTGTGACGTAGCCCAGATAAGCGAGCCTCTGTGCGACTGCGACCGGTGCCCGGCCGGTCTCGGCGGCAACAACCATGATGTGTGCGACGAGGACGGCTTCGCCGGATCGGAGCGGTTGTCTCAGGGCCTTCGTCGTGAGCAGATCCATGTCATCCGCGCGCACCTCTGCAGGCAGCCTGCCGACCTCGCTGGTGTCGAAGCCGAGTTCGGCCAGCCTCTCGACCACAGCGGAGGGAGCCAGCCCGGTTGCGGCCGCAGCGCTCAGCACATGGCGATGTGACACCGGTTCGTCCTTGCTCAGCCAGTGGTCGACGTCGTCGCGGAGCAGCTGCGGATCGGTCGCGCTGACCTCGGTGGGCAATGACCCCGGACCGGGGACCTGGCAGCCGAGCAACGCGAGCCGTGCGGCGGCTTCAGCTGGTGACCGTTGTGTGTCGAGGGCCGCCTGGATGATTTGGCCCAGAGTCATCGGGCCCTGATAGGTGCCGAGCAGGATCTCGTCCGACGGAAGCGCCGGAACGACCGAGTCACGAGCCTCCTGAGTCTGCCCGGCATCGGCGCACAGCCAGGCCGCGAGCCTCCATCTGTTGATGTGGTCGCTGAAGAACGTTTCCGGGGGCCACCTGTCCGATGACCGCTTTCCGCCATCGCTGGAGAAACAGCCGACGATTTCGATCGGAGCCTCTCTCGCTCCGACCCGCCACGGCCTGTACCGGACGTCGATCGCGCTTTCGCAGATCTCGTCCGCCAGCCGCGGCATGAACCTGGCCAGGTGCGCCAGCCACTTGTGCGACAGCGGTGAACCCGGTGAAGTCAGTGCCGCTGTGGCTGACCGCATGAGCCGTTCGACCGGCGCCCGGTCGAGGTCGATGATCGTCTTGCGGTCGACGGTGAGTCTCGGCTGGTCGCGCCCTGCCAGATCGACCACGGCGCCGTACATGGTGGCACCTGCCCAGAGTCCGTCCGCGAGGACTGCGCCCTGACCGTCGCACCACCACACCGAGCCGCCGTCCGCGGGCACGATCTTCGGGTCGGCTGTCCAGGGGGCTTCTGGGTCGAGTGCGTCCTTTGTCCCCACCGGGGCGGCCGCCGACAGCTGCCGCGGTTCCCAGATGTGCCGTCCGCCCTGGTCGTCCGATGTCACGTGGAAATCGCTCACCCAGAGGATCCGGCGCAGCAGTTCGGTGCAGTGCACCGGGTTGGCGGTCGGTCGCAGCCGCAGCCGCACCGTGGTGCCTGCCTCGTCACCCGGCCCGAGGTCCTGCACGCGGAACAGCGCGTCCGGCCCGGCGATGTGCACCTGGAGGCGTCGTCCTGGCCGGCCGGAGCGATCGAGCCGGCACGTCGTCACGGTGATCTCGTCGGCCAGCATGAAGTAGCTCAGCACGCCGATGCCGAAGCGGCTGTTGGGGAACGACTCGATGCCGGCCGCGGCCCAGTCGGCCTGTTCCTCGACGTACTCGGGCATGTCGGTGAACCTCACGCCGGCGCGGGCGAACACGTCCACGAGTTCCCGGTCGCCCATACCGATGCCGTTGTCGGTGCAGTCGAGGAACGGCCTGCCCTGGTCGTCGACGCCCTGCCGGAAGCTGATCCGGCCCTGCCACGGGGGGAGCGCGGTGCCGGTCGCGGCGAGGTAGGCCGTCCTGGAGGCGCGGTAGCGGCAGGCGTCGAGGGCGTTCTGGTACAGCTCGCGGATGGCCAGTTCCGGCGTGCCGTAGAGCTGCTCGCCCATCAGCAGCGACTGGATCCGGTCGTGCGTCAGACGGAACCGGTGGCCCGCGGAAACCGGTGCGCACGCGTCGTCCGCGGAAGCGTGGACGGGCAGGTCCTTGAGGGGTTTGAGGGTGTCCGACTCCTCGACCGCGCGGACGATCTCGGTCAGCACCGAGTCGACCGCCGCCGCACGGTCACGCAGGGCGAGCGCCGTGGCGGGATGACGGCATTCCGCGGTGAGCACGCGGGTCCGCTTGCCGTCCCAGGTCGCCTCGCGGATCGACGTGAGCACCTCGTCGGGCGTGACCGGGTCGTCGATGCCGATGTGGTCGACGACGACGCGGGGAAGCACGGTGGGGTCGATGGCCGTGCGGTGAGCCACGACCAGCAGGTATCCGATGAGTTGTTCGCGCAGGTCCTGCTCGAACTCGGTGCCGCCGGCGATGCGCGCCGTGGGCTTCAGCTTTCCCGGACGATCGGCGCGGCGGAGGAACGCCGGATCGATCTGGACCACGCGCATCAGTTCCATCAGGCGTGGCGCGGTGAGCACCGCGTTCGGGGGCGCGGGCAGCAGCGACGCGATGTAGCCAGGGTCGTAGCAAGCGGGCTGCTGGACGAGCCAGCGGTGGAACAGCCACCACCCGATGCTCTCGGCAGCGGGGTTGCCGGTTTCGTGGGCGCGGATGCCTCGGCGGTGCAGGGTGCCGTGCTCGGCCGCGAACGCGCTGAACTCCGGCAGCGCGGTGGTGGACGTGAACGCCGCAGCCACCGGATCGGCGCCCCGCAGCACGGTTGCCGCCTGCTTCGTCCAGAACGCCTGGTACAGGTACGGGAAGGTGACGAGGAGGGCGGCCTCGGCGTCGGAGAGACGTAGTTCGACCAGCGCGGTCAGCCAGCGCAGCCGCTGGGTGAACCGCTCCGCGAAAGCGGTGTCGAGCCACGGATCGAGCGCGAGGGCGGTGCGGTGGTCGTCCCACTCGTCCGACAGCCGCGAAATCACCGCTGTAGTGGCGGCCAGCATCGAGTTCGAGGGACCTAGGTGTTCGCGCGCCGTCGTCACCCACGGGTGCGTCGCAGTGACCTCCGCGAGTGATCGCTGAGGGGCGGTCGCCCCGATCACCAGGCGCGGGTCGTTCTCGTGCATGCCGGAGATCCTCTGCCGTGGCCGGACGGAAGTGCGGGACCGACGCAGCACATCACCCGTTCAGCCGTGTCACGCCGAACGGAGGGTAGGAAGCTGTCACCGGCTGGACCAGAGTGACCGCATGAGGATCATCGCGGCGGCACTCGCCGCCTTCCTGGTTCTGCCCGGAGTCGCGGCAGCCGACTCCTACTGGGAGCTCAAGCCGACCGGCACCGACGCCCGCCTGCGCGGGTTGTCCGCCGTGTCCGGTCAGGTCGCGTGGGTCAGCGGCTCGAAAGGCACGATCCTGCGCACGACGAACGGTGGCCGGTCGTGGGACTCGGTCGCGCCGCCGGACACCGCGACGCTCGACTTCCGCGACATCCAGGCGTTCGACGCGCGCAACGCCGTGGCGCTGTCGATCGGTGAGGGGGAGTCGTCGCGGATCTACCGCACGTCCGATGGTGGCAAGACGTGGCAGGAGTCGTTCCGCAACAACGATCCGAAGGCGTTCTACGACTGTGTGGCGTTCTTCGACCGGTTTCGCGGGCTTGCGTTGAGCGACCCGGTCGACGGCAAGTTCCGGGTGTTGCGGACGTGGGACGGTGGGCGTTCATGGCACGTCAACGACACCAAGGGCATGCCTGACGCGTTGCCGGGGGAGTTCGCGTTCGCGGCGTCAGGGCAATGCGTGACCACGGCTGGCAACCACGCGTGGATCGCTACCGGCGGCGGGGCGAAGACACGGGTGCTGGAGTCGCGGGACGGTGGCCGGTCGTGGGAGGCGTCGGAGGTGCCGCTGCCGAGCGGTGCGGCGGCCGGGGTGTTCGCGGTGGCGTTCAGGACGCCGTGGCGAGGGGTGGCGATCGGCGGGGACTACCTGAAGCCGACGGATCCGACGCCGGCGTTCGCCACCAAGGACGGGCGTGGGTGGAAGGCCGGGGCGCAGGCGCCGGTGGGGTACCGGTCCGGCATCGCCTACCGCGGCAACGGGCTCGTGGCGGTCGGGCCGTCGGGCACCGACGTGTCGAAGGACGGCAAGAGCTGGAAGGTCGCCGACACGGGCAGTTTCGACACGGTCGACTGCGCCGGGTTCACCTGCTGGGCGGCCGGGGAGAAGGGCAGGGTCGGCAGGACCTGACCTCAGGTCTGCCCGGATGGACGTGGCCGCGCACGCCGCCGCCGTGGACGGTGAAGGGGTGAGGACCAGGCGCAACGAGGAAGAACCGGCGCACGAGGCGAGCCGCGGGCCGCGACCTGCGCCCGACCACGACCTGTTGCGCCTGCAGGCCACCGCGGGAAACCAGGCGACCGTGGCGCACGTCCAGCGGCAGAGCCACGGCGCCGCACCGCGGGTCGGCACCCGGTTCCGGCACCCGGCCGGGGTGCGCAGCCCGCACCGGTCGATCACCGCGGAGTTCGACGGGCAGATGTTCCGCGTCCGCGCCGGGAGCACGGTGTTGATGGCGGTCGAGGCGGCGTCCGGTCGCCCGGTGAGCGTGCGCTCGGGCGACGCGCGCACGTGCGGCGGGGCGACCAGCGAGTCGTACAAGAACAACCCGCGTTACGTGGGCATCAGCGACTTCGGCCCGATTCCCGAGGGGACGTTCACCTTCCGGGCGGCCGAGTTCGGGCTGTTCGACCAGGTGGAACAGCTGCGGATGATCGGCGGCGGCTCGTTCACCGACCCGTTCGGCCAGGCGTTGCACGGCGGCGACTGGGGCGCGGGACGGGCGCCGCTGCACCCTGCCCACGTGGTTCCCGCGCCGCGCGGCTGCGGGAACACCGGGCGCCGCAGCGGGTTTTACATTCACGGTGGTTCGCTGAGCGGGTCGTCGGGCTGCATCGACATCGGCAACGCCGGCATCACGCAGCTGCTGGGGCATCTGGCCGGATACACGGGCACGGTCACAGTGACCGTCCACTACGCCCATCCCGCGCCCGACGTCGGACGACTCGAGCGGGCGATCGGCGGTGCGACGTATCCGGGTCAGCGCGATCCGTCGTTGCTCGATCGCGTCCGCGGTGCGTGGGATCAGTTGCGGGGCAACGAAAGTACCGAACACTGACGGCACTGGTTTCCGATCGCGGTGGACTGGGGTAGTTCTAGCGCGTGTTCGAGGGATTCTCGTTGCGCCGCATCGATGTCGGCGAGGCCGTGCTGCGAGTGAGAACCGGTGGGGCAGGGCCACCGGTTCTCCTCCTGCACGGCCACCCTCGGACTCACACGACGTGGCACCGCGTCGCGCCGTTGCTCGCCACGGACCACACGGTGGTGTGCCCGGATCTGCGTGGCTACGGGGAGTCCAGCAAGCCCGGTGACTACTCGAAACGGGCCATGGCGCGGGACTTCGTGAACCTGATGAGTGCGTTGGGGCACGAGCGGTTCGCGGTCGTCGGGCACGATCGGGGCGCGGCGGCGGCGATCCGGCTCGCGCTCGACCACCCCGGCCGGGTCACGCGGCTCGCCGTGCTCGACGGGCTGCCGATCGGGGCTCACCTCCAGCGCTGCGACGCCCGGTTCGCGCAGGCCTGGTACCACTGGTTCTTCCTGGCGCAGCAGGAGCTCGCCGCGGCGATGATCAACCAGGACCCCGATCTCTTCTACGGCGGGCGGTACCACGACACGCCGCTCGCGATGGGGGTGGAGAACTGGGCGGACTTCCAGCGCGCCATCCACGACCCCGAGACCGTGCTCGCGATGTGCGGGGACTACCGGGCCGGGCTGGAGGTCGATCGTCAGCACGACGACGCCGACCACGCCGCGAAGAGGAAGATCACGTGTCCCGTGCTGGCGTTGTGGGCGGCCAAGGACGACCTCGGGGACCTTTACGAGAATCTTCAGGACGTGTGGGCCGAATGGGCCGATGACGTGCAGGTACGTGCCCTCGACTGTGGACACCACATGGCCGAGGAAGCGCCCGTGGAGCTGGTACGAGAGTTGCGCACGCTGCTCTGAACGGACCGTTCACAACAGGTGATGTCAAGGTTTCGAAGCACACGGGGTTAGGGTTTGTCCGTGGCCATCGCACGCGCCGAACGCCTTGTCAACCTGGTGCTGTGCCTGCTGTCGACCCGCCAGTACCTGACAGCGGAGCGCATCCGCGCCATCGTCCCGGGCTATCACGAGGCTCCGACGGACGAGGCGTTCTTCCGCATGTTCGAACGGGACAAGTCCGAACTGCGCGATCTCGGCGTGCCGCTGGAGACGGGCAGGCAGTCCAACGCCGAGGGCGCGGAGGACGGGTACCGCATCGCGCGGCGCGACTACGAGCTCGGCGACATCGACCTCGAACCCGACGAGGCCGCCGCGGTGGCGCTGGCCGCGCGGCTGTGGGACTCGCCGCAGCTCACGGGTGCCGTGCACGGCGCGTTGATCAAGCTGCGGGCGGCCGGGGTGGACGTCGACCAGGACGCGCCGGCCGCCGTGGAGCCCAAGGTTCGCGCCAACGAGCCCGCGTTCCCGCCGCTGCTGCAGGCCGTGCAGGCGGGGCAGGTCGTGACGTTCGGATATCGCAAGCCGCCGCCGGGCGGCCAGAGCGAACGCACGGTCGAGCCGTGGGGCGTGGTCGCGTGGCGCGGCAAGTGGTACCTCGTCGGCTGGGACCGCGATCGCAACGACACCCGCTGCTTCCGGCTGTCCCGCGTCGTCGGTCAGGTGCGCACGGTCGGCAAGCCCGGCGTCGTGAAGGTGCCTGAGGGAACAGACCTGATGAGCCTCATCGCGCGCACGGAGGCCGATCCGCACCACACGGCACCCGCCAGGATCTGGGTCGCGAAGGGCCGCGCCCAGGGGGTGCGCCGGCACGCGAAGATCGTCGAGGAACGCGACGGCGGCGACGTCGTCGAGATCGACCTGAAGTTCCCCGACTCGGCGGCGAAGTGGCTGGCCGGATTCGGGCCCGACGTCGTGGTGCTGGAGCCCGAGGTGCTGGCCAAGTCGGTCCGCGACCGCCTGCAGGGTGCACTGGAAGGAGCGCGGTGACCGCGTCGAACGAACGGCTGCCGCGTCTGCTCGCACTCGTGCCGTACCTGCTCAACCGGCCCGCCATCACGATCTCCGAGGCTGCCGCCGACTTCGGCATCACCCCCAAGCAGCTGCGCAAGGACCTGGAGCTGCTCTGGATGTGCGGCCTGCCCGGCTACGGGCCTGGCGACCTGATCGACCTGTCCTTCGAGGGCGAGACGATCACCGTCTCGTTCGACGCGGGCATGAACCGCCCGCTGCGGCTCACCGCGGCCGAGGCGTCGTCGCTGCTCGTGGCGTTGCGGGCGCTCGCGGACACGCCCGGCGTCGTCGACACGGACGCGGTGCAGCGCGCCCTGGCCAAGATCGAGTCGGCGGTTGGCAAGGCGCAGCCAGCGGGCATGGTGGTCGGGCTGGGGGCGTTCGAGCGGGAAGAGACCGCGGAGATCCGCGCGGCCGTGCAGGACGCCGTGAAGCGCGAACGGGCCGTGCGCATCCGCTACTACTCCCAGTCGCACGACGCTATGAGCGATCGGGTGGTCGATCCGATGCGTCTTCTGCTCGTCGAGGGTCGAGGCTACCTGGAGGCGTGGTGTCGTTCCGCTCTAGGCGTGCGGCTGTTCCGCCTGGACCGGATCGACGACGTGGAGGTGCTCGACGAGCCGTCGTCGCCTCCGCCGCACGCCCGGCTCACGGATACATCGGAGGGGTTGTTCCAGCCACGAGACGATCAGAAGATCGCGGTCCTTCTGCTCGAACCGGACGCGCACTGGGTCGCCGAGTACTACCCCGTCGATCACGCCGCGGAGCTCTCCGACGGCCGCACGCGTGTCCTCATGCGCTACGACGACTCCTCGTGGATGGTCCGCCTGCTCCTCGGACTTGGCGGTGACGTGCACGTGGAGCAGCCGGCCGAGCTCGCGGACGAGGTGGTCCGCCGGGCGGAGGAAGCATTGCAACGGGCAGATCACCTGCTGTCCACCCAAGACGTATAACGTGTGCTCGTGCCGTACACACCGACCCTGGCGCTGATCGCCGCCGGCCTGATCGCGGTGGCCGCGATCTCGGTCCGAGTCATCCGATCCTTGCGTCGATTCGCCAGCGCCCGCACTCTGGTGGGGGACAGGGTCGGCGACGGTGTAGGACTGCTGAAGGCGCGGACGGCCGCGCTGAAGGTGGCCTTCGCCGAACGACGGCGACGTCCGGAACAGGCCCGTAGCAGGGCGAACCCCGCGTACGATCGTCGTGGCGGGGGAGACAGGAGGATCACCAATGGGTAACCTCGGACCCACCGAGCTGATCATCATCGCAGTGGTGATCATTCTGCTGTTCGGTGCGAAGAAGCTGCCTGACATGGCCCGTTCGCTCGGGCGGTCGGCGAAGATCTTCAAGGCCGAGACGAAGGGTCTGCGCGAGCAGGACGCGGACGACGCGCCTGTCCAGCAGCAGCCCGTGCAGCAGCCTGTTCAGCAGCAGCTGCCGCCGGCTCAGCCGCAGGTCCAGCAGCCTGTTCAGCAGCAGCCGCAGGTCGCGCAGCCGATCGAGCAGACCTCGCAGAACAAGGCCAACAACACCAACTGACCTCCTGGTCCTCTAACTCGTAAGGACGGTCACGGCGGTGGCAAGTCCGTTCCGGTGGTTCGCCGAGCGCCGGGAACGCTCCAAGCGCCGTCGGGGCAACCCCGACGGCACCATGTCGCTCAAAGAGCACCTGTACGAGCTGAGGCACCGTCTCGGCATGGCGATGCTCATCATCGCCATCGGTGCCATCTTCGGCTGGATCTGGTTCGGCGTGCGGCTGGGCCCGATCCCGTCGCTCGGCGAGATCATGACGGGCCCGTACTGCCAGCCGGACCTCGCGCCGTACCGCGTCCAGTTCCCCGGCGAGCAGGGCTGCAAGCTGCTGCAGACCGAGCCGTTCGAGGTCTTCATGATCCGGCTCAAGGTCGGTGCGGCCGCGGGCTCTGTGCTGCTCAGCCCGCTCTGGCTGTACCAGTTCTGGGCGTTCATCACGCCCGGCCTGTACGCGAAGGAGCGCAAGTTCGCGCGCACCTTCGTGTCGTTCGCCGCGGTGCTGTTCGCCGCGGGTGCGGTGCTCGCCTACTGGGTCGTGCCGCAGGGCCTGCAGGTGCTGATCAGCTTCGGTGGCGACAACTTCATCACCGCGCTGACCGGTGAGAAGTACATCTCGTTCATCATCACGATGCTGTTCATCTTCGGCGTCAGCTTCGAGCTGCCGCTGGTCGTGGTGATGCTGAACCGGGCGGGCGTGGTCTCCTACGAGACGCTGGCCAAGTGGCGCCGGGGCCTGCTGATGGGTCTCTTCGTGTTCGCGGCCGTCGCGACGCCGGGCACCGACCCGATCTCGATGGTGGCGCTGGCCATCGCGCTGTCGTTGCTGTTCGAGATGGCGATCCAGATCGCGCGGCTGCACGACAAGCGCCAGGCCAGGCTCCGCGCGGCCGAGGGCTGGGACGCGCTCGACGACAACGAGGCTGCGCCGTTCGACTACACGCCGTCCGACGCGGAGGGCAACCTGCCCGGCGAGAAGGCCTCGGAGAACGCCATCGCTTCGGAACCCGCGAAGCGCGTGAACTACGACGACGCCACGTGACGCGGGCAGCCCTGCTGGTCTGCCCGGCGTCGGGCAAGGGGCGGGCGGCCCGGATGGCCGGGTCGACCGCTGCCGCGCTGCGCCCGCACTTCTCGTCGCTGACGCAGCTGGTCGCGCACGACGCGGCGGGCACGCTGGCGATGGCGCGCGAGGCCGTCGAGTCCGGTGTCGACCTGCTGGTCGTCCTCGGTGGCGACGGGGCCGCGCACCTGGGCGTCCAGGCGTGCGCGGGCACGTCGACGGCGCTGGGGATCGTCCCGGCGGGCACCGGCAACGACCTGGCCGCCGCGATCGGGTCGGCCTCGGTCGACGACGTCGTGTCCGGCACCCGCAAGACGCTGGACCTGGGCCGGCTGTCCACGGGCCAGTGGTTCGCGACGGTGCTGTGCGCCGGGTTCGACTCGGCGGTGAACGAGCGGGCGAACGCGATGCGCTGGCCCGCCGGTCCGCGCCGCTACGACCTGGCGATCGTGGCCGAGCTGGCGTCGTTGCGCTCGGCACCCCTGCTCATCACCACGGAGACCGACACGTTCTCGCTGGACGCGACGCTGGTGGCCGTGGGGAACACGCCGAACTACGGCGGCGGAATCCCGGTGTGCCCCACCGCGGACGCCTCCGACGGCCTGTTCGACGTGACGGTCGTGGAGCACGCCAGCCGGTCGATGCTGATGCGCATGCTGCCGACGTTGCGCACGGGCAAGCACACCGACCATCCGTCCGTGCGGACGTTCCGCGCGCGTGAGGTGTCGCTGTCCGGTGGCAACGGTTGGATCGCTTACGCCGACGGCGAACGCCAGGAGGCCCTGCCCGTCTCCGTTCGGACGGTTCCAGGAGCTCTCACAGTGGTGGGTCGCTAATCTTTGGGGCAGTTCGTTCCGCTTTCTGTTTCGGTGGGGATGCATGGAAACGCTCGAGTTTCAGTCCGAGGCGCGTCAGCTGCTCCAGCTGATGATCCACTCGATCTACTCGAACAAGGACACGTTCCTGCGCGAGCTCGTGTCGAACGCCTCGGACGCACTGGACAAGCTGCGCCTGGAATCGTTCCGCGACAAGGACATGAAGGTCGACGTCGACGACCTCCACATCGTGATCGAGACCGACCCTGCCGAGCGCACGCTGACCGTGCGCGACAACGGCATCGGCATGACGCGTGAGGACGTCGTGCGGCTCATCGGCACGATCGCGAAGTCGGGCACGGCGGAGTTCCTGCGCCAGCTCAAGGAACAGCAGTCCTCCACGTCCTCGGACCTGATCGGCCAGTTCGGCATCGGCTTCTACTCGTCGTTCATGGTGGCCGACAAGGTCACGCTGGTGACGAAGTACCCGCACGCCGAGAAGGGCGTCCGCTGGGAGTCGACCGGCGAGAGCACCTACACGATCGAGGACGTCGACGACGCCCCGCAGGGCACCTCGGTCACGCTGCACCTCAAGCCGGCCGACGACGAGGACCGCCTGCCCGACTACACCGAGCCGGCGAAGATCCGCGAGATCGTCAAGCGCTACTCGGACTTCATCACCTGGCCCGTGCGCCTGGGCGGCGAGGAGATCAACTCCCGCAAGGCCCTCTGGGCCCGCCCGGCCTCCGAGGTGACGGAGGAGGAGTACGCGGAGTTCTACCGCCACATCAGCCACGACTGGAACGCGCCGCTCGAGACCATCCGCATGCAGGCGGAGGGCACCTTCGAGTACCAGGCCCTGCTGTTCCTGCCGTCGCAGGCACCGCTGGACCTGTTCATGCGCGACAGCAAGCGCGGCGTCCAGCTCTACGTGAAGCGCGTCTTCATCATGGACGACTGCGCCGAGCTGATGCCGGAGTACCTGCGCTTCGTGAAGGGCGTCGTCGACGCCGCCGACCTCTCCCTGAACGTCTCGCGCGAGATCCTCCAGCAGGACCGTCACATCCAGCTGATGCGCCGTCGCCTGGTGAAGAAGGTGCTGTCCTCCATCAAGTCGCTGATGAGCTCGCGCACCGAGGACTACCTGAAGCTGTGGCGCGAGGTCGGCGCGGCCCTGAAGGAGGGCCTGCTCTCCGACTTCGACAACCGCGACGCCATCCTGGAGATCTGCTCGTTCGCCTCGACCCACTCCGAGAGCGAGCTGACCTCCCTCGCCGACTACGTGTCGCGTATGAAGGAGGGCCAGGAGCACATCTACTACATGACGGGCGACTCGCGCACCGCCGTGGAGAACTCGCCGCACATGGAGGCGTTGCGCGCCAAGGGTTACGAGGTCCTCATCCTCACCGACCCGATCGACGAGATGTGGGTCGACTCCGTCCCGTCCTTCGACGGCAAGCCCTTCCAGTCGGTCGCCAAGGGCCAGGTCGACCTGGAGACGGAGGAGGAGAAGTCGGCGAACGAGGCCAAGGCGGCGGAGTTCGCGGACCTGCTCTCCTGGATGTCCACCTCGCTCGCCGAGGACGTCAAGGAGGTCCGCCTCTCCACCCGCCTCACGACCTCTCCGGCCTGCGTCGTCGGCGACGCGCACGACATCACGCCGACCCTGGAGAAGATGTACAAGGCGATGGGCCAGGAGCTGCCGAAGATCAAGCGCATCCTGGAGCTGAACCCGTCGCACCCGCTGGTGGAGGGCCTGCACAAGGCGTTTGCCGCAGGCGAACGCGAGTCGCTCGCCGACACGGCCGAACTGGTCTACGGGCTGGCACTGCTCGCCGAGGGCGGGGAGCTGGCCGATCCGTCGCGGTTCGTGAAGCTGGTGGCTGATCGGGTGCAGCGCACGTTCTGACCCTCTTGGTGGCCCGGCTCTGTCGAGTTCCAGCGCGGTTGCGCTGGCTCTTGACGGGCCGGGTCATTTCATCGCCGCTTCGCGACGATTGCGATTGGGGCTTGACTTCGGCGCCCTTGTGAGGCGCAGATCGGCCTTCAAAAGCCGGGCATAAGGAGCCCGGCTGATCCGAGCACGTAATTACCGCTCGAACAGCGCGGCAGGCTTCGCGTCGGTTCGATTCACTCGATGGTGTTTATTTTCGGCCGTAATATTGTCGTGATCTTGCGGTAGGGTCGAACATGTGAGCGACCCCGGGCTTTCCCTTCTCTCCACTGACGAGCTGCTGCGCAGCATCGTCGGCAAGGTGACGGAAATCCGGGCCCGCGAATACTCGGTGATGCAGGACATCGCCGAGCTGAATCGGCGCGGGGCCGCCGCGGAGCTGGGGTACAAAACTTTGCCGCAGGTGCTGCGGCACGCCCTCCGCTGGGATCCGGCGACCGCCAGGCGCTGGGTGGAGCAGGCCGTCCTGCTCAGCAGTGAGATCACCCCGACCGGCAACGAACTCGCCCCCGTCCTTCCGGTGACCGCCGCGGCCGCGGCGGAGGGCGCGTTGTCGCTCGACCACGTCGCCGCGGTCGCGGAGGCGATGAAGAACCTGCCCGCCGAGGTCGAGAACCTGGTCGTGGAGTGTGCCCGCGACCACGAGCCCGCCGCGGTGCGCACGTTCGGCAAAGACCTGGCCTACGGCCTCTACCAGAACGACCCCGAACCGCGTGACCCCGAGCCCGAGTCTGCGGGCAACCGGCTTACGCTGCGGCAGAACAAGGCCGGGGACTGGAAGCTCGCGGCGACGCTGGACGCGGTGACCGGCGCGAAGTTCGCGACGCTGCTGGACCCGCTGGCCAAGCCCCGGCCGACCACCGACGAAGGCCCGGACCCGCGCTCGCTTGACGAGCGCCAGGGCGACGCCCTGGCCGAGCTGATCGACCTGATGCTGCGCGCCGATCAGCTGCCCGAACACGGCGGCGAACCGGTCACTCTCATCCTGACCATGGCTTATCAGGATCTGGCCGAGCAGGTGGGTCACGCGGTGCTGGACAACGGCGAGCGGATCCCGGCTGATCAGGTCCGTCAGCTCGCTTGCTCTGCGGGGATCATCCCGATGGTGATGGGCGGCCGGTCGCAGCCGCTCGATGTGGGTCGCCGGTCGCGGCTGTTCACCGCCGGGATCCGCCGGGCTCTGGTCGCGCGTGATCACGGCTGTGCGTTCCCTGGGTGTGGCCGGCCGCCGAAGCATTGCGATGCCCACCATGTTCACCACTGGGCCGACGGCGGAGACACCCGCGTCGACAACGGCGTGTTGCTGTGCCGCCACCACCACACGCTGATCCACCGCAGCGGCTGGGAAGTGAAGATCGAGCACGGCCTACCGGTCTTCTACCCGCCCGCCTGGCTGGACCCGCTGCGAAAACCCAGACGCAACCAGCTCCACACCGCCGCCTGACTCCGACCAGGGAACGCGAGCGGTCCCTCCACCACGCCAACCGCCACGGCCGTGCAGCTCCACCACGGCCGTGGCACAGCCATGCCCAAAATCCGGCCACGGTCGGCAAGCCGCGACAGCGACAAGAGGGATCACCCGAAGGCAAGCACCGAGCCCACTGCGGCTATACGACACAAACCGCAAAGCCCCCGCCGCCACGCATTACCAACGGCGAAGCCGAGGTGCCTCCCCGAAACTGCGAAGGCGAAGCCGAGCCGTAAAGGCCTGATGCCACGCTGTTCAAGCGGTAATGTCCGGAACCCGACCGCCTAACGCAACCACGCGCGCTCGCGATTGGGGCTTGACTTTGGGTGCGAGGTGCTACCGTGTTCGGATCGGCCGGGCGCTTTACCTGCCCGGCTTTTTAAGGCCGATCTGCGCCTCGCAAGGGCCCCGAAGTCAAGCCCCAATCGCAATCGTCGCGAAGCGGCGATGACGTAACCAACGCTCGTCAATGCCCGCGCAAGCACCTGCCCAAGGTGACCGAACCGCATCGGCGACCCCTCCGCTGGAACCCTCAGCGTCACGCCAGTACGCTCAATACCTTCAGTGTTTCCTGAAGTTAATCTATCTCAGCGGCGATTGTCGGTGCGATGTGAAAGCCTGAAGGGGTGTCACGTGCTTCGCGGTCCCCGGCCGAGGCCTACGCCCACTCCCGGCGCAACGCCCAGCGGCCCAAGCTGACCGACTTCGGCTCCGTCATCTCGTTCGAGCTGGACCCGTTCCAGCGCCAGGCCTGCGAGGCCCTGGAGGACGGTCACGGAGTGCTCGTCTGCGCCCCCACCGGTGCCGGCAAGACGGTGGTGGGCGAGTTCGCCGTGCACCTGGCCCTCACCGAGGGTCGCAAGTGCTTCTACACCACGCCGATCAAGGCGCTCAGCAACCAGAAGTTCGCTGATCTCACCGCGCGTTACGGGCCGGAGAGCATCGGGCTGCTGACGGGCGACACGAGTGTCAACGGTGGGGCTCCCGTCGTGGTGATGACCACCGAGGTGCTGCGGAACATGCTGTACTCGGGTTCGTCCACTCTGGACGGACTCGCGTACGTCGTCATGGACGAGGTGCACTACCTCGCGGACCGGTTTCGCGGGCCCGTGTGGGAAGAGGTGATCCTGCACCTGCCGGAGCACGTGCAGGTGGTCGGGTTGTCCGCGACGGTCAGCAACGCCGAGGAGTTCGGTGAGTGGCTGGTCGCGGTGCGGGGCGACACGACGGTCGTGGTCGACGAGCATCGGCCCGTGCCGTTGTGGCAGCACATGCTGGTGGGCAACCAGATGCTCGATCTCTTCGAGGGGGACGAGACGCATGCGCGGATCAACGCCCAGGTGTTGCGCAAGACCGAGGAGCTGACGCGGTACCACGTGCCGTTCAGCCGGAACCGCAATCGCGGTGGCACCGGAAGGCCGTCGCGCAACAGCGGGTTCAAGCCGCCGTCGCGGATCGACATGATCCAGCGGATGGACGCGGCCGGGTTGTTGCCCGCGATCGTGTTCGTGTTCAGCCGGGCCGGGTGTGACGCTGCGGTCGCGCAGACCGCGCGGGCCGGGTTGCGGCTCAACACGCCGGAGGAGACCGAGCAGGTTCGGCGGATCATCGACGAGAAGACGCGCGACCTTCCCGAGGCCGATCTCATGGTGCTCGGGTACTGGGAGTGGCGGGAGGCGCTGGAGCGGGGCATCGCGTCGCACCACGCCGGGCTGCTGCCCGCGTTCAAGGAGACGGTCGAGGAGCTGTTCGTCCGCGGGCTGGTCAAGGTCGTGTTCGCGACCGAGACGCTCGCGCTGGGCATCAACATGCCCGCGCGGACGGTCGTGCTCGAGAAGCTCGTCAAGTACAACGGTGAGGCGCACGTCGACCTCACGCCGGGGGAGTACACGCAGCTCACCGGGCGGGCGGGGCGTCGTGGCATCGACGTCGAGGGGCACGCGGTCGTCGTGTGGCAGCCCGGGATCGACCCCAAGGCGGTCGGCGGGCTCGCCTCCACGCGCACGTACCCGCTTCGCTCCAGCTTCCGACCCGGCTACAACATGGCCGTCAACCTCGTGCACCAGCTGGGTGCCGCGGCCGCGCGCGAGATCCTGGAGCAGTCGTTCGCGCAGTTCCAGGCCGACCGGTCGGTGGTCGGGCTGGCGCGGCGGATCGAGCGCAACAAGGACGCGCTCGAGGGCTATGCCGAGTCGATGACGTGCCACCTCGGCGACTTCGCGGAGTACGCGTCGCTGCGCCGCAGGGTCGCCGACCGGGAGAAGCAGCTCGCGAAGCAGAACACGAACGCGCGGCGCATCGAGACCGCCAAGTCGCTGGAGCGACTGCGCAAGGGCGACGTGATCGCGGTGCCGTCCGGGCGCAGGTCGGGCCTCGCCGTCGTCATCGACCCCGGCATCGAGCCGCTGGGCGAGGCGCGGCCGCTGGTCGTCACCGAGGACCGCTGGTCGGGCCGGCTGACCTCGGCGGACTTCCCGGCGCCGGTCGAGGTGCTGGGCCACATCCGGCTGCCGCGGCAGGTGGACGTGCGCTCGCCCAAGTCGCGGCGCGACCTCGCGTCGACGGTCCGCAACACCGGGATCGCCGTGCCGTCGCGCGGGCGCAAGAAGACCACGGCGGACGACGACCCCGAGCTCGCGACGTTGCGCCGTGCCCTGCGCGCGCACCCCTGCCACGGCTGTGACCAGCGCGAAGACCACGCGCGGTGGGGCGAGCGGTACCACCGGCTGCTGGCCGAGACCGAGCAGCTGGAGCGCAAGGTCGCGGCGACGACGCACTCGCTGGCGCGTCAGTTCGACCGCATCCGGGCGTTGCTGCGCGAACGGGGCTACCTGTCCGAGAACGACGAGGTCACGCAGGACGGCATGCGGCTGACCAGGCTCTACAGCGAGTCGGACCTGCTCGCCGCCGAGTGCCTGCGCCACGGCGTGTGGAAGGGCCTCAGGCCGGAGGAGCTGGCGGCCGTGGTGTCGTCGCTGGTCTACGAGGCGCGGCGGGACGGTCCGGTCGAGGCGCGGCTGCCGCAGGGGCCGGTGTCGGACGCGATGCTGAAGACCGTGCGGCTGTGGGCGGAGATCGAGGACGACGAGCGCCGCCACAAGCTGGAGCGCATCACGCGCCAGCCCGACCCCGGGTTCGCGTGGCCGGTGTTCCGCTGGGCGCGCGGCGAGTCGCTCGAAAAGGTGCTGAGCGCGGCCGAGGCGGGCGGCAACGAGCTCGGCGCGGGCGATTTCGTCCGTTGGTGCCGTCAGGTGATCGACCTTTTGGACCAGATCCGTGATGTGGTCGGACGAGAGGACCCGGTCGGCTCGGCCGCGGCGAAGGCTGTCGACGCGCTGCGGCGCGGTGTTGTGGCGATGATGTGACATGGGCCTGACAAAGGTTTTGCGAGTCGGAGTAAAGACTGACGTCAACGGTGTGGTTGGATCGCGCCGCAACGTCGTACACACGGAGGTCGACAGATGAGCAGCCCGTACGGACCGTCCGGAGGGAACGATCCGCAGCAGCCCTGGGGCCAGCCGCAGCAGCCCTACGGTGGCGGTTTCCCTCCCGGTACCCCGTCCGGCGGCTTCCCGGCTCAGAACCCCTACGGCCAGCCGCAGCCCCAGCCGGGCCAGCAGCAGCCGTACCCCGGTTTCGATCCGTCGCAGCAGCAGACGCAGCAGTACGGCGTGCCCCAGCAGCCCCAGTCGAACCCGTACGGCACGCCCGTGCAGGGCGACCCGTACGGCCAGCAGACCCAGCAGTACCCCGGCCAGCAGCCCAACCCGTACGGGCAGCAGCCGGGCTTCGGCCCGCCGGTGCCGCAGAAGAAGTCCAGCGCGGGCATCTGGGTCGCCGCGGTCGTCGTCGTGCTGCTCGTCGGCGGTGTGCTGTTCGCCGGTTTCGTGACGCCCGCCTTCTTCAAGAAGAAGATCTTCGACAACACCGCCGTGCAGACCGGCATCGTCCAGATCCTGAAGGACGAGTACAAGATCTCCGACGTCGGCAGCGCGACCTGCACCGGTGAGAACGAGGTCAAGCCCAACACCTCGTTCGAGTGCAAGGTCCAGGTCGGCGGCAAGGACAAGAAGGTCAAGATCGTCGTCAAGACCGAGGACGGCGAGTACGAGGTCGGTCAGCCCACCGGCTGATCCGCACAGCGGAAACTCGGGTGCGCCCGCGGTCGTGCGTGAGCCACGATCACGGGCGTGACCGACATCCGCGTGCTGAACGACGAAGCGCAGTTCCGGGCCCACACCACGGTCTTCCGCCGTGCGATGCACATGCCGGGCCCCTCGGACGACGACTGGAAGGTCACCCGGCCCTCCTACGAGCCCGATCGCGCGCTCGCGGCCTTCGACGGCGACGAAATGATCGGCACCACCCAGTCGTACGGTTCCTCTCTCGTGGTGCCCGGTGGCGCCGTGGTGCCGCACTCCGCCATCTCCCGTGTCGGCGTCCGTGCCGACTACACGCGCCGTGGCGTGTTGACCGCCCTGATGCGCGAGCAACTGTCCACGCTGCCCGACCCGGTGGCCACGCTGCGCGCCTCCGAGGGCCGCATCTACGGCCGTTTCGGCTACGGCCTCGCCGGTCGGTGGCGGGTCGTGGAGATCGACGCCCGGCGCGCCGTGATCCCCGGCGAGATGACCGGCCGCGTGCGGATGCTCGACCAGGACACCGCCGACAAGCTGCTGCCGGAGCTGCACGAGGCCGTCGGACTGTGGCGGCCGGGCCAGATCAGCCGGTGGCCGGGGTGGTGGGCCCGGTCGCGCGACCGCGAGAGCAACGCGAAGAACACGGTCACCGTCGTCCACAGTGGATCGGACGGTGACGACGGTTTCCTGACCTACCAGGTGACTGAGGACAAGGACTTCAAGCGCCGGATGTCCATTGAGGACTTCGAGTGGGCGAACGACGACGCGTGGCGCGACCTGTGGATCTACGCGGCGCGGCTCGACCTGGTCGACCTGATCGAGATCGACGCGGCGCTCGACGACCCGTTCTGGTGGCTCTTCGAGGACCCTCGCGTCGTCCGCTCCAAGGACGTGTACGACGAGATCTGGCTGCGCCTGGTCGACGTCCCGCGCATGCTCTCGGCCCGCACCTACGGCGCCGCCGAACCGGTCGTGATCGAGATCCGGGACAGGCTGCTGCCCGCCAACGACGGCTGCTACCGGGTGTCGCCGGACGGCGCCGAACGCGTCGACGAGCAGGCCGACATCACGATGCCGGTCGACCTGCTCGGTGCCGCCTACCTCGGCGACACGACGTTCTCGCAGCTCGCGGCGGCCAAGCGGATCGAGGGGACCCGCCTGGCCGACGCGGACGCGTTGTTCGCGGTGCCGCGGAAGCCGTACTGCGGCACGTTCTTCTAGCGCGGTTCGATCACATGGCGTACCGGAGGGTGGAGTCGCCGTAGCCGGCGGCGGTGGCCCAGTGGGCGAGCCAGGTGGAGTAGCCGGTGGCGGCGTCGAGGACGTGTGCTTCGGTGCGGCCTGATCCGGTCGGTCCGGTGCCGACGATGACGAGGTCGGCCCGGCCGTCCCCGTTGACGTCGCCGAGGACGAATCGGTCGGCGGAGTTGCCGTAGCCGGCGGCGGTGGCCCAGTGGGCGAGCCAGGTGGAGTAGCCGGTGGCGCCGTCGAGGACGTGTGCCTCGGTGCGGCCCGATCCGGTCGGTCCGGTACCGACGATGACAAGGTCGGCGCGGCCGTCTCCGTTGACGTCGCCGACGAGGTGGCGGTCGCTGTCCGCGCCGCTGTAGCCGGCGGCCGTGGCCCAGTGCGCGTACCAGGTGGAGTAGCCGGTGGCGGCGTCGAGGACGTGTGCTTCGGTGCGGCCCGATCCGGTCGGCCCGGTCGCGACGATGACGAGGTCGGCGCGGCCGTCCCCGCTGACGTCCGGGTTGCGCAGGTCGGCGATGTGCAGGAACGCCTCCGGCCAGCCGTTCGACCTGGTGAGCGTGCGAGCACCGAAAACGCCCGTGTAGCTGCGGTTGTACTCGTGCACGACCACGGTGTTCCCGCCGTCGCGCACCTCGGCGACCATGGCCACGTGCCCGTACCCGCCGCCGTAGTTCGCGCCCCACCAGGCGACGGCACCACGTCTCGGCGTGTCATCCACGGGCTTTCCGCGGTTGATCGCACCCTGTCGCCAGTCCTTGGCGTGCCCGCTGTTGTTCACCTGGATGCTGCTCCAGTTGAACCGGATGTCGGTCGTGGTGCCGCCGAGCTGCTGGTTGAGCGTCCAGGCGGCGTAGTCGGTGCAGTTGCGGTAGTAGAAGCGCAGCGGGGAAAGCTGGTTCATGTTCGCCTGCGGCCACGGGTAGTCGTTGCCCAGTGCGATCGCTGGGGCGGGCACGAGCAACGTGGCGAGCAGCACCAGCAGCCCGGTCAGGCTGAACAGCCGTCTTCGGTGTCGAGTTGGGGTCATGCGGACTCCATCGAGCCGGAAAGCCCAAGTGTGACAACGGAGATCCCACTCCGCCAGGAATGGTCCTCTGTGGACATCGAGGCGGGTGGCAGTCGGGTGAACGAGATTGCGAATTGCGGGTGATTCTCCTGGTGCCCACATCGACCACGGGTCTGCGCATAGGAATTCGGGCTGGGCGGTCCGTGTGATCGTCAGGAAGAGCGCTAACCGGCGCGAGTGACTCCGCGACAAACGACTTGTCGTTCCCGGGAAGAGGAGTCGCTTGTGCGGATCGCTCGTGTTGTGCGAAGACGTTTTGTTCTGCTGGCAGTGCTCGCGGTCGTGCTCGCCGGCCTGAGCACACCCCTGGCCTCCGCGGTGTCGACCACGCTCTGCACCGGGTACCAGGGGTGTGCTGCCGCCGGCCGCGGCAACGGGGACTACGCGGCCAACAGCGGCACCTCGTACTGGGGCATGGATCCCGGTCACAACTGCACCAACTACGCGGCCTACCGTCTCATCCGGAACGGGGCGGACGCGAGTTACTTGCGGGGTTACGGCAACGCGTATCAGTGGGGATCCCGTGCCGCTCAGTACGGTGTCGCCGTCAACGGCACACCTGCCGTGGGCTCGATCGCGTGGTGGGATTCCAATTCGAACGGTTCGGGCTACTACGGTCACGTCGCGTACGTCGAGGAAGTCGGTCCGGGTTACGTCATCGTCTCCGAGGACAACTACGGCCGCGAATTCCACTGGAAGAAGCTCACGCCTGGCGGCTACTACCCGACCGGGTTCATCCACTTCAAGGACGTCGTCGCGCCGCCGCCCGCGCTGGGCGCTCCCGGCGCCATCACCGCTCTGGTGCACGGGTCGCGGGTGAACCTGTCCTGGGGCGCCGCGGCCGGTGCTGCCGACTACCAGGTGTACCGCGACGGCGCGCTCCTGGCCGCGGTCGGCGGCACTACCTACCTCGACGCGCGCGTCTCGCCGGGGCAGTCGTACAACTACGCGGTCGTGGCGCGGAACTCCGCGGGCACGTCGCCGCCGTCGACCAAGCGGATCACCACGGGCTTCGAGGCCGCCGACCGAGCCTATCTGCCCACAAAGGACGGTCCGGCGGAGTGCGGGCGGGCAGGTGCGCAGAACCACCAGGCCCTCGTGTGCACGATGCGCACCGCGACGGGCTGGTCGTCGGCGGCGACGGGCGCCGGCGACTGGGGCTACCTCGCCGACCGCACGTGGCTGCCGAACTCCGATGGCAGCGTGTCGTACTGCCGCCGGGTGGGCGACGGTGGACGGATCATGTGCGACAGGTTCGACGGAACAGCCTGGACGAGCACGACCTCGCCGCAGATCGACGCCGGCTACCCGGAGAACCGGGCGGTGCTGTCGACCAAGGACGGTCCGGCGCTCTGCGGCCGGGCGGGCGGCGACACCTATCAGGCGCTGGTGTGCACGGTGCTGACCTCGTCCGGCTGGCGTTCGGTGACGTCCGGGGCCGGTGACTGGGGCTACTCCGCGGACCGGTCCTGGCTGGTGAACCGCGACGGCACGGTGTCGTACTGCGGCCGGGTCGGTGACGGCGGCCGGGTCCGCTGTGACAGGTTCGACGGCACGGCCTGGTCCAGCTCGATCTCGGGACAGGTGGACGTCGGCTACCCGGACAACCGCACCTACCTCGCGGCCAAGGACGGTCCGGCGTTGTGCGGGCGTGCTGGTGATCAGAACTACCAGGCGCTGGTGTGCACGGTGCAGACGCCGTCCGGCTGGGTGTCCGTCACGTCGGCGCGCGGCGACTGGGGCTACGCGGACCGCGCGTGGCTCACGAACGCCGACGGCAGCGTCTCGTACTGCCGACGGGTCGGTGATGGCGGCAGGGTGATGTGCGACAGGTTCGACGGAACGGCCTGGACGAGCACGACGTCGCCGCAGGTCGACACCGCCTACCCGGACAACCGCACCTACCTCGCGGCGAAGGACGGTCCGGCGTTGTGCGGGCGCGCTGGTGATCAGAACTACCAGGCGCTGGTGTGCACGGTGCTGACCCCGTCCGGCTGGGTGTCGGTGACGTCGGCGCGCGGCGACTGGGGCTACGACAGCGATCGCGCGTGGCTCACCAGCCGCGACGGCACCGCGTCGTACTGCCGCCGCGTCGGCACCGGGAGCATCGTGCTGTGCGACAGGTTCGACGGCAGCGGCTGGACGTCGGTCTCGTCACCTGCCGTGGACGCCGGTTACCCGGACTCCTTCGCCTGATCGTGCGCCGCGCCTGGCCAGCACGCGGTCAGGCGCGGCGCTCCATCGCGTTGACCAGGCGCGGCACCGAGCTGCCCAGGCCCCAGCGCTGCGTGAGCTCGCGCAGCCGTTCGGGGTCGGCGGGTACCCGCGGCACCGCGTCGTCGCGGTCCAGCACGACAGGGGCGTCGAGCGCGGTGCGCACGACGGTGGGGGCGGCCGCCAGGTAGTCCTCGGCGGCGAGCAGGGCGTTGCGGGCCTTGGTGGTGAGCTTGCGGTCCATCGGGTCGCTCACGGCCTTCAGCAGGGCGTCCAGCGAGCCGAACTCGGTGATGAGCTTGGCGGCGGTCTTCTCGCCGATGCCCGCCACGCCCGGCAGGCCGTCGGAGGGGTCGCCGCGCAGGACGGCCATGTCGGCGTAGGCGGAGCCGGCGTTCTCGACCGGGAGCGCGTACTTGGCCGCCAGTTCCGCCGGGCCCAGGACCTCGGCCTTGTTCCAGCCGCGGCCGACGTAGACGACGTGGACGGGCGTGGGTTCGAGGCGCACGACCTGGAACATGTCGCGGTCGCCCGTGACGACCTCGACCGGCGACGCGGTCTCGCGGTGGGCGAGGGCGCCGATGACGTCGTCGGCCTCGTAGCCCGCCGCCTCGCCGGTGCAGATGCCGGCCGCGTCGAGGACGTCGAGGATGATCGGGATCTGCGGCGTGAGGGTGTCGGGCACCTCCTCCTCGCCGTCCACGGCGTCCTCGGCCACGCGGTGGGCCTTGTAGGAGGGGAGGGCCTTCACGCGGAACTCCGGGCGCCAGTCGGCGTCCAGGCACGCAACCAGGCGGCTCGCGCCGCGTTCGGTGATGACGCGCGCGATCGTGTCGACGAAGCCGCGCACGGCGTTCACCGGCGTGCCGTCGGGCGCGGTCATCGAGTCCGGCAGCGCGTAGTACGACCGGAAGTAGAGGCTCGCGGAGTCGAGCAGCACCAGGGGAGAGCTCACAACCCGACAAGCTACTAGGCTTCTGGCCATGGCAACGATCACCGGGCCCATCGACGTGTCCGCGCTGCGTGCGCGGCTTGACCGCGCCACCGCAGCCGCCGAGCAGGCGGGCGTCGACGCCCTCCTCATCTCGCCCGGCTCGGATCTGCGGTACCTGATCGGTGCCGGTGGCGACTCCTTCGAGCGCCTCACGTGCCTGGCGCTGCCCGTCGGCGGCACACCGACGCTGGTCGTGCCGAAGCTCGAACAGCCCGGCTACGCCGCCATCCCCACCGACGAGCTGGGTGTCCAGGTCGTCACGTGGGTCGACGGCGAGGACCCGTACGCGCTGGTCAAGGCCGCGATCAAGGGTACGAGGACGGCGGTGGCGGACATGATGCCCGCCCTGCACACCATCAAGCTGGGCAACGCCATCGGCGGGCCGCAGAGCCTGGCGGGGCCGATCATCCGCGAGCTGCGCATGCGCAAGGACGCCAGTGAGATCGCCGCGCTGCGCAAGGCCGGCCAGGCGATCGACCGGGTGCACGCGCGCATGGGCGAGTTCCTGCGCGTGGGCCGCACCGAACGCGAGGTCGCCAAGGACATCGCCGCCGCGATCGTCGAGGAAGGCCACACCGTCGCCGACTTCGTGATCGTCGGCTCCGGGCCGAACGGCGCGTCGCCGCACCACCGCGACTCCGACCGCGTGATCGAGGCGGGCGAGGTCGTGGTCATCGACATCGGCGGGCCGGTGGCCGAGGGCTATAACTCCGACTCGACCCGCACCTACGTGATGGGCGAGCCCGCCCACGACGACGTGTGGGACACCTACGCCGTCCTGCAGGCCGCGCAGCAGGCCGCCGTCGAGGCCGTGAAGCCGGGTGTCACCTGCGAGGAGATCGACAACGTCGCCCGCAAGGTCATCACCGACGCGGGCTTCGGCGAGTACTTCGTGCACCGCACCGGGCACGGCATCGGCCTGGACGTGCACGAGGAGCCCTACATCGTCAGCGGGAACGCGCTGCCGCTCGAGGCCGGCATGGCCTTCAGCGTCGAGCCCGGCATCTACCTGCCCGGCCGCTGGGGCGCGCGCATCGAGGACATCGTCGTCGCCACCGAGACCGGCGTCGAGTCCTTCAACAACCGACCTCACGAGCTGGTGGTGCTTTGACCCTCGAGCAGATCGACAGAGCGATACTGAAGGAACTCGCCTCGGACGGCCGGTGCAGCTTCACCGACCTGGCCGAGCGCGTCGGCCTGTCGGTGTCGGCCGTGCACCAGCGCGTGAAGCGGCTGGAGCAGCGCGGCATCGTGAAGGGCTACGCCGCCCGGCTGGACGGCGCCGAGATCGGCCTGCCGATGTCGGCGTTCATCTCGCTCTTCCCGATCAACCCGGCCGAGCCGGACGACTACCCGAAGCGCCTCGAGCACCTGCCGGAGATCGAGGCCTGCTACTCGGTGGCGGGCGACGCGTCGTACGTGCTGCGCGTGCGCGTCGCCTCACCGACGGCGCTGGAGGAGCTGCTCCAGAAGATCAGGGAGTCGGCCAACGTGTCGACGCGCACGACCGTCGTGCTGTCGACACCCTACGAGGACCGTCCCCCGGCGGTCTGAGCTAGAAGCGGCGGTCGACGGCGATCCAGTTCGTCTCCCAGGACGCGCCACCGTCCTGGGAGAACGCCTGCTCGAACGTCGCCCTGTCCATCCCCTGTCGCCGCACGACGAAGCGCACCTTGATCGGGCGCCCGCCGAGCTGGTCGTCGCCGTAGAACTCGCCGACGCCGTCGTGGAACCCGCCGTACACCGACGGCGTGAGCAGCCCGTCGCGCATGTTGACGAACGTCAGGCTCCAGCGCTGCGCCTGCGGTTCGTAGAGGCGCAGGTTGAGCCCCTCGATCCGGCCGGCCGGTCCAGTGACCTTCAGCTCGACGACGTTCGCCCGCCGGTCCATCAGCGGCCGCACGACCGACGTGCCGCTGAACTGCAACCATTGGTCCTCGGTCTCCGACAGCGGATCGGCGAGCACCCGCACGTCGGTGTGCCAGGTCCCGAGCTCCCAGTCGAAGTCCCGTTGCCCGTCGGTGGTGTCGGCCGACGCCGACCCGGTCAGGGCGAGAAAAGCAAGGCACGCGACCAAAACGCGTCCGTGTGGCACGGTGAGCAGCCTGCGCATGTTCATGATTCGACTGTCGACGGAGCCATCACCATGAACAAGAAGGCACCTGCAGGTAACCTCGCGCGCCCCAACCCGCTGCCCGGTTGCCCGATGGCGGCGGCGTTCGCGGCGATCGGCGGGAAGTGGAAGCTGACCCTGGTGTACTGGCTCGCGCACGGCGAGTCCCACTTCGCCGGGCTGCGCCGCCGGGCCGAGCCGATCACGCCGAAGGTCTTGGCCGAGCAGCTGCGGGAGCTGGAGGCCGACGGGCTCGTCGAACGCGTGGAGACCGGGCCGGTCCCGGCGCCCGTGATCTACCGCCTCACGCCCTACGGAACGACGGTCCTGCCCGTCGTGGAGAGCGTCCGCGTGTGGGGCGAGACGCATCTGCGGCGCACCGACCGTGAGGTGATGAGCTGCGCCCGGCCCACCGGTCAGCCCTGAACCTGCCCGTCGGCCAGCACCAGCACGCGATCGGCGACGGCGTGCACGGCGTCGTGGTGCGTGGCGATCAGCACGGCGGCACCTTCGTCCGCGACCCGCCGCAACAACCCCACCGCCGCGACCGCACTGACGGCGTCCAGGTGCGCCGTGGGTTCGTCGGCGAGCAACGCCGCGGGCCTGGCCACCACGGCACGCGCGAGCGCTGCCCGTTGCTGCTGCCCGAACGACACCTGCCCCGGATACCGGGCGCCCAGCCCGTCGATGCCCAGCTCGGCCAGCAGCCCGGACACCCCGTCGACCGCCCGGCCCGCCAGCCGCAACGGCAGAGCGACGTTCTCCTCCAGCGTCAGCTCGGAAGCCAGCCCCAGCGACTGCGGCAACACCGCGCAGTCCGACCACGAAGCCAGCCCCGGCGACACGGTCCCGCTGTCGGGGGAGTCGAAGCCGCACAGCAACGACAGCAGCGCGGTCTTGCCTGACCCGGACGGCCCGCTCAACGTCACGAGCTCCCCTGCCGACACCGCGAGATCCACCCCGCGCAGCACGGCAACGCCGCCGAACGACCGGTGCACTCCCGACGCCCGGATCACGACGCCACCAGCGGAACGCACAGATCCGCCAGCTCGATCAACCGCGGGTCGTGCGACGCCACCACGGCGGGCACCGGCAACGAGGTCAGCGTCTCCAGCACGAGATCGGCGGACCGGACGTCCAGCTGCGAGGTCGGCTCGTCCGCCACCACCACGGAAGCCCCGCGCGCCAACGCACATCCGAATGCGAGCCGCTGCTGCTGCCCACCGGACAACGCGCCGATCCGCCACGTCCCGGATCCGCCCAGCCCCAGCCGGTCCAGAACGGACAGATCAGCGGCCCCGGCGGCCCGCAGGTTCTCCCCGACGGTCAGGTGCGGGATCAGGTTGTCGGACGGGTTCTGGAAGACGACCGCGATCTCCTTGCGCCGCAACGACCTCAGCTGCGCCCACGACAGCGCGGACGTCGGCCGGTCGTGCACGAAGACCTCACCCGCGGAGGGTCGTTCGACCAGCGACAGCACCCGCAGCAGCGTCGACTTGCCCGACCCCGACGGCCCGGACAGCACGGTGAGGCCGGGCGCGATCGTCAGCGACACGTCCGAGACGGCGCGCACCGGACCGTAGGAAACCCCGACGCCACAAGCGCGGATCACCTGAGCAGTTCTCCCATCCGCGCGGTGCGGACACCGCGCAACGCCAGCCATGCCGCCACGACGACGACCACGAGTCCGCACAGCACCATCGAGCCCAGCAGCGGCGTGAGGTCGGGCAGCATCGGGGCGGGGTTCAGCCACGGCGCGGGATCCAGCCGCGGTACCGCGAACCCGGCGCTCACGAACGACGCCACCGCACCGATCGCCAAGGCCACCAGCGCCAGCGCGCCCACTTCGAGCAGATGGCTCGTCCACAACACGGACGGCCGCATGCCCATCCGCGTCGACAACGCGCCGGAGACGGCGTTCTGCCGCCGTCGCACCTCGATGGCGAGCAACAACGCCACAGCGGCCACCACGGCCAGCACCACGCCGATCGCGGCGACGAACCCGAACGTCCACTCCACGGTCAGGAACGGCAGCCCGTCGAGGACCCGAGCCCGGTCGGCGACGTTCGTGTAGTGAATCCCCGCTGCCTGCAACGAAGAAGTCAGCTCGGCCAACGGCAACGACGACCACAGGTGCCAGGAACCCACCTGGTCCACCCCCGGCACCGACTCCCGCGCCACGACGTAGCCCCGCGTGCCCAGCTTGGGGAACGACGGCAGCCACGACACGGGCTTCACCAGCGGCAGCCCCGGGATCTGGACTTCCTGGTTCGACGCCCGCCCGATCCGCAGGGCGGGAGCGACCTCACCGGTCCGGCGCAGCCCGGCCAGCAGCGAGCGCACCGCAGCGGCGTCGTCGACGACGGCCGCGTCCGTGAAGGTGGCGGGATCCACGATCAACGCGCCGGTGCTCACGCCCACGAGCGTTGTGGTGCCCCGCAGCGACGACGGCAGCGCCACCCGTCCCAGAGCGATGTCCTGCGGCACCTGCACCGTGCTGTTGGCGCCGACGAACACTCCCGACTTCGAGTCCAGCGCCGACTTCTGCGCGCCCGCCACCGCACTGCCCACCGCGATGGTCCCGACGGCCAGCACCCCGACCAGCACCACACCGGTCACCGGGCCCACCGCCGCCGCGAGCCGGCGCACCGCCAGCTGCGCGGCGGGGACCTGCCACCACCGCACGCGATGCGACCAGGCGAGCGACCACCGCAGCAGCCGGGTCGCGAGCAAGGCCGCCGCCAGCACGACCAGCAGCGGGAACGTCAGCGCCGCCACGTCGATCCGCGGCAGCTCGCTGGACTTCACCGCCGTGCCCAACCCGTTGCGGGACAAGCGAACCCACGCCAGCACGGCCAGACCCGCGACGACCAGTTCCCACGGCACCACAGAAAGCCGCCACGACCGGGCACGCCGCTGGAACGTCCGGTGCGTCCGCCAGCAGGCCACCAGCACGGTCACGGCCAACGACGCGACGACCACCGCCAGCACGAAGCCCAGCGCCACCCAGAGCGTTCCAGGGGCCAGCGCCACACCGGGCGCGTACGACGGCAGGAGCAACCGCGCCGCCACCAGCCCGAGCAGACCGCCCAGCACCAGCGGCAACCCGAGCTCCAGCACCCCGCGGAAGCCGAGAGCGAGCGGACCGGCGCCGCGCACCCACAGCAGCCGCAGCTCGGAATGCCTGCGCTGAGCCCATTGCACGGTCACCGTGCCGACGCCCGCGAGCCCCACGAGCACGCTGATGATCACCAACGGCAGCAGTGCCGACGAGACGTTGCGCTGCGAGGTCCTGGCCGCCGTGATGGCGGACGACAGCACGTCCGCCCGCGTCAACGGCAGCCCGAGCGAGGTGATGAGCGCGTTCCCCCTGTCCCGCAACGCCTCCGCCTCGGCGAGCGTGGACACGGGTTCGGTGGGGAACCTCAGCGACACCGAGGCCCCTGACGAGAACTCCGGCGGCAGCGAGGCGAGGTCGGACACCCGCGGCACCCAGATCACCGAGGTGCTGTCCCCGTCGCCGCCCAAAGGGTTCGGCACCACGGTCTTCGACTCGGAACACCACCACCCGGACACCGGGTGCGCCAGATCGGCGTAGATCGCGCTCACCACGAGCGACGACCCGGTCAGCCGATCACCGACCTTCACCCGTGCCGCGGTGGCGATCGTCCTCGGCACCCACAACCCGGTGCCACCGCCCTCGACGACCGTCAGGTGCGCCAGGGCGTCCGGCCGGTACCCGAACCGGCCGTAGGTCGCGAGGCCGTTGAAGTCGGGCCTGCCGATCCGCGTGTAGACCGCACCCAGCGGGCTGTGCGACGACATCGCGACAGCGGTGGAGAGCGGCAGCGCGCCGCCGTCGAGCGACGGGTGCAGCGACTGCGGGCAGATCCGGTCCTGCTGGTAGGCGAGAGCGGCGCTCCCGGCGGAGGACGAGTGCAGCACGGCCGCGGCCACCACGAAGCCCAGCAGCAACGTCGTCGCGATGCTCACCAGCAACGTGAGCGGGCTCGACAGCGCTGCCCCGGGCGCGGCTCTCCACGGCAACTGCACCAGCGCACGCTAACCGCCGTTCCGCGATTTGGGGAGCCTTCAGGAGGTAACGGAACGCATGACGCCGAACCGGGCTCCGAACGGATCAACGAGCACCGCGATCCGGCCGACTCCGTCCAGCTCGTACGGCTCGACGATCACCTCGGCCGCACCGGCGGCCTGATCCACATCGGTCACCTCGAAGTACGGCAACCAATGAGCCGCGGAGTCCTCGACCACCGCACCGAACAACCGGCCCGCACCCGTGCCCGCGGGACGGAAGAAAGCGCCGGGCGCACCGGGAATCGTGACGACGTCCCAGGAGAACACCGTGCGGTAGAACGAGACGCCGTCGGCGGGGGAGTGCAGTTCGAGCCACGTCAGCGCTCCCGGCACCGACACCGCGTCGAGCCCGGTCTGCTGCCACACGCCGAACTCCGCGCCCTGCGGATCGGTCATCGTCCGGCCGTCGACCGCTCCACCTGCCGCCACGACCGCCTGAGCGGCCCGGCCGGCGTCCGTCACCGCGAAGTGGACGGTCCACGCGCCCGTCTCGCGCGGCACGTACCCGGCGACCGTTCTGCCGTCGCGGGTGAAGTGGCCGCGGCCGTCGAGTTCCCAGCCGAGCACGCGGCCGTAGAACGCCGCGGCGGCGTCCCGATCCGGGCCGCCCAGGTCGATCCACGCCGGGGCGCCGGGCACGAAGTCGGTCGTGAGCATCTACGCCCACCTCCAGCGGATGCCGATCCAGTTCACCGACACGTTCGTCTCGAAGTGGTGCACGGAGTTCGTGTGGTCCAGCGCCAGATCGATGGTCCGGTGCGGTTCCGTCTCCTGCCAGTCCTGCAGGTACACGTGCGGATCGGTGGGCAGCTCGGCCGGGTCGAAGTGCACCTCGATCAGGCTCTGCGCGAGGAAGCACCGCACGCCCTGCGCGTGCTCGAAGCTGTCGACCCTGGTCGCGTCGTGGATGACGAACTCGAACACCCACGTCTCACCCGCCGCCAGCTTCCGGTCGAAGAGCAGCTCGTCCACCGTCACGTGCTCGGCCTCGTTGCGCGCTGACCGGCCGATCCGGCAGTTGCGGACCGCCTCGTGCCGGACCTCGTGCACGGAGTCGTCGCAGAAGTAGTGCGCGTAGAAGCGGTCGACGCCGTCATGGCGCGCGCGGGCGACCATGCTCACGTGGATGCGTGACGCGTGCCGTTGGGCGTCGACGAAGACCCTGTCGTGGCGGGAGACGACCTCCAGGTCGTTGGTGTTGAAGCCGGGCATCATGCCGGGGACGACGTCCGGCCAGCCGCTCGGGTCGGAGCGTTCCAGCAGCGCGAGCAGCGAGCGGGGCGGCACCTCCAGCAGGTCCTCGAGCACCGAGACGGCCCTGAGCGACTTCGGCGAGATCGGGCGGACCCGGCCCTGCTGCCAGTCGCTTAGGGTCGACAGCGCCACCGCCACGTCCTGTTGCGCGAGGCGTAGCCGGAGCCGCTCCAGGGTGAGCCCGCGGCGGCGGATGGCCGCGCGCAGAGCGGAGTGGAACGGTCCGATGCGTAGCAGCGCTTCCAGACTGGGCGTCGTCGTCACGGCACCGAGGGTAACGACTAGATCGAGAAACCTTCCGGGAACGGATCGGTCGCGTCCAGCAGGTACTGGCCCATGCCGGTGATCCACGCGCGACCGGCCACTGTGGGCACCACCGCCGTTCGGTCACCCAGCGGAACCTCTTCCAGCAACCGGCCGATGAACCTGGTGCCGATGAACGACTCGTTCACGAAGTCCGCACCGAGTTCGAGCTCGCCGCGCGCGTGCAGCTGCGCCATCCGGGCGCAGGTGCCCGTGCCGCACGGCGACCGGTCGAACCATCCGGGGTGGATCGCCATCGCGTTGCGCGAATGAGCCCCGTCCCGTCCGGGCGCGGTGAACTGGACGTGCTTGCAGCCGCCGATCGCGGCGTCCACCGGGTGCACCGGGCGGTTCACCGCGTTGATCTGGTCCATGATGGACAGTCCGGCGGCCAGGATCCTGTCCTTCTCGGCCCTGTCGAACGGGATGCCGAGCTGCTCCAGCGGGAGGATGGCGTAGAAGTTGCCGCCGTACGCCATGTCGTAGCGGACCTCGCCGAGCCCCGGCACCTCGACCGTCGCGTCCAGCTCGTGCGCGTACGCCGGGACGTTGCGGATGGTCACGAGCTTCGTGCGGGTGTCGTAGTCGGCGAGCACCAGGCCGGCCGGGGTGTCGAGGCGGACCGTCGTGACGGGCTCGGTCACCTCGACCATGCCGGTCTCCACCAGGACCGTCGCCACGCCGATGGTGCCGTGGCCGCACATCGGCAGGCAGCCGGACACCTCGATGTAGAGCACGCCCCAGTCCGCGTCCTGACGGGTCGGCGGCTGCAGGATCGCGCCGCTCATCGCCGCGTGGCCGCGAGGTTCGTTGACCAGCAGCCGCCGGATGTGGTCGTGGTTCTTGACGAACTCGAGGCGCTTGTCGGCCATGGTCTCGCCGGGGATCACGCCGACGCCGCCGGTGATCACCCGCGTCGGCATGCCCTCGGTGTGCGAGTCGACGGCGCTGAAGTACTTGGCGAACCTCATACCGTGTCCGATTTCTGGGTGGCCAGCTTCATGTCGGCGTCGACCTGCGCGCGCTGTTCGGGCGACAACGGGCCGCGCGGGGGACGGCACGGACCGCCGTAGCGGCCCACGAAGTCCATGGAGTGCTTGATGGCCTGGACGAACTCGGTGCGCGAGTCCCAGCGGAACGCGGGCACGAGACGTTCGTAGAGCGTGCGGGCTTCGGTGAGCTTGCCCGCCAGCGCCAGCTCGAACAGTTCGGTGCACTCGGCAGGGAACACGTTGGGGTAGCCCGCGAACCAGCCCGTGGCACCCATCAGCAGGCTTTCCAGCACCACGTCGTCGGCGCCGGCCACGACGGTGAGGTGCGGGGCGGCGGCCTTGATCTCCAGCACGCGGCGGACGTCGCCGGAGAACTCCTTCACCGCCACGACGTGCTCGATCTGGCCCAGCTCGGCGATCAGGTCCGGCGTGAGGTCGACCTTGGTGTCGATCGGGTTGTTGTAGACCATGATCGGCAGCCCGGCCTTGGCGACCTCGCGGAAGTGGTGCACGACCTCGCCGCGGTTCGCCCGGTACATCGTGGGCGGCAGGCAGAGCACGCCGTCCGCGCCGTCCTCTGCCGCCAGTTCGGCCCAGTGCCGTGCCTGGTGCGCGCCCACGCCGTGGACGCCGATGACCGCGATGCCGCGGCCCTTCACCGCCGCGATGGCGGTCCGGGCGACCTCACGGCGTTCCGCGTCGGTCAGCGACGAGTACTCGCCGAGCGAGCCGTTGGGGCCCACGCCGCGGCAGCCGTTCTCGACGACCCACTGGCAGTGCTCGGCGAGCTTGTCCAGGTCGGGGCGCAGTCCGGCCGGGGCCTTCGGGTCCTCGGCGTAGGGGAGTGCGGTGGCGACGATGACGCCGTCCAGGCGTTCGGTCATGGGGTTTCCTCCGGGAGATCGGCCAGTTCGCCAAGGGGGATCGGGACCGCGATCACGCGGCGTTGCCCGTCGAACGGGATGCCGGTCAGGTCTGCCGCGTTGCGGGCGCAGATGCGGCCCTGGCAGCGGCCCATCGCGACCCGGCTGGTGAGCTTCAGCTCGCGCATGCCGGTGGCGTCGGTGAGGTCTGCGAGGCGCACCTTCTCGCACCGGCACACGGTGGTGTCGGCGCTCAGCCACGTCTTCCAGCCCGGCTGGATCGCGTGTGCCCTCGACAGCGCCTGCGCGAACAGGCGGCCCCTGCGCACGGCCTCCACCGCTTCGGGTGGCGGTTGCCGCCCGGCCGCGGCGGCTCCGGCGGTCACGCCTTCGGCCGCGGCCAGGTCGGCGCCGCCGATGCCGGTGACCTCGCCTGCCGCGTAGACGTTCTCGACCGACGTCCGCTGGCGGTCGTCGACGTCGAGGAAGTCGTTGGTGCGCTTGGCGTTCGGCACGAGGTCGGTGCGCGGGAGGAAGCCGTGGCCGATGCACACCAGGTCGGCGTGTTCGGTGCGGTGGCTGACCGGGCGCCAGTGGCGGTCGAGCTTCGCGACCGTGACGCGGTCGCCGTGTTTGGCGATCACGGCCGTGCGGGTTTCCAGGCGGGGCAGCACTTTCCGGTAGCTCGCCAGTTCGGCGATCTTGTGCCGGTTCGCGAGCACGGCCTTCGCTTCGCGGGTCCAGGCGAGCGGGGAGTTGGCCTCGTAGACGCCGACGAGGGTGGCGCCCAGGTCCTGCAGTGCGGTGGCGACGGGCAGCAGGAACGGGCCGGTGCCCGCGACGATCACGCGGCCGGCGAGGGTGACGCCCTGCTTGGCGAGGGCCTGGGCGGCGCCCGCGGTGATCACGCCGGGGCCGTCCCAGCCGGGGAACGGCAGGGGGCGGTCGTAGGCGCCGGTCGCGATGATCAGGGCGTCGAACCGGAGCTGCCGGGGACCCCGCAGATGCAGTGTGCGACCCTCGACCATCCACGCCTCGGTGTTCTTGAGGTGCGTGACGCCCCTGTGCTCGAACTTGGCGCGCCCGCGCAGGAACTGGCCGCCCGCCTCGGGTTCCGAGTCGACCATCGTGACCTCGGCGCCCGCGTCGGCGGCTGTTCTGGCGGCGGCCATCCCGGCGGGGCCCGCACCCACGACGACGATCCTCATCGTTGCGTCCTGATCTCGTCGCCGTCGCGCAGCTGGTGGCGGCACGCGCGGACCTCGGGCACGCCGTTGATCTCTGCGACACAGCCGAAGCAGACGCCGATGCCGCAGAAGAACCGTCCCGGCAGCAGTTCCGCGACGTGCGCGACCTCGTGCTGCCGGCCGTTGAACGTGACCTTCACACCATCACCTCCTGGCGGTCGACGCGGAACGGGTGGGGATCGACGAGCGGCGTGCCGCCCGTGAGCAGATCCGCGAGCAGGCGGCCGGTGGCGGGAGCGAGGCCGACGCCCGCGCCCTCGTGGCCGGTGGCGTGCCACAGACCCGGTGTGCGGGGGTCCTCGCCGATGATCGGCAGGTGGTCCGGCGCGTACGGGCGGAACCCGCCGTACGCCCGCATCACCGGCACGCCGGCCAGCATCGGGAAGAGGGCGATCGCCTTGCGTGCCAACGCTTTCAGCACCTTGCTCTCGATCGTGTCGTCGAAGCCCTTGCGCTGACGGCTCGACCCGATCAGCACGGTGCCCGCCTGGGTCGACTCGACGACGCCGGACGTCTGCAGGTCGGCGTCGCCGCTCGCGACCGCGCCGACGTAGTCCGCGTCGTAGACCTTGTGCCGGATGGTGCCGGGGATCGGGGTGGTGACCAGGACGACGCCGCGCCGGGGCAGCACGTTGACGCCGAAGTGACGCGCCCACGGGCCGGTGGCGTTGACGACGGCGCCGCAGCTGATCACGCCGGTCGTCGTGGTCACGCTGCGACCGTCCGTTGTGGACACCTCGGCGTCGATGATCCTGATGCCGCGCAGCAGGGCCTTCGTCGCTTTCACGGGGTTGAGCTGCGCGTCCTGCAGGTAGTGGACCGCCGCGGTGATCTCCGGGTTGAGGTGCGGCTCGTGGGCCAGGGCTTCGTCGGCGGTGAGCTCGCAGGCGTCGACGCCCGCCGTCCGCTGCTTCGCGGCGAAGGCCTTGAGGGGTTCGGAGGCTTCCTCGGTCGTCGCGACGACCAGCCCGCCCTTCTCCTCCCACTCGGCGTCCTCGGCGAGCTCCGGCCACAGCTCCCGGCTCGCCTTGGCCAGTTCGAGCTCGGGGCCGGGCTCCTTGTCGCTGACCAGGACGTTGCCCTCACCGGCGGAACTGGTGCCCGAGGCCGGTCCGTGGCGGTCGATGACGACGACGTCGAGCCCGCGTGCCTTCAGCGCCTGCGCGCACGCGGCCCCGATGATGCCCGCTCCCACGACCACGACGTCCGGGTGCATCGCCACCTCCGTTCATTAGAATGAACGTTAGTGCTTCGGGTACTCCAGCACCAGTACCGAGCTGACTTCTCCTTCGACAGTCTCGTACAGGTGCGGGGTCGAGCCGGGGAAGCACACGTAGTCGCCCGGCCCGAGCTCGTACGGCCGCTCGGTCGGCCCCACCCGCAGCCGGCCGCTCGTGACCAGCACGTGTTCCTTGCCGGGATGACCTTCGGTGGTTTGCGTGGCACCCGGCCGCACCCGCTGGTCGTAGATCTCGATGACGGTGTCGGCGATGTCCATCCGCCGCATCAGCCGCAGGTCGACGGCGTTGCTGCTGAGCACCTCGACGTCCCGCGCCCGCACCAGCACGACGTCCGGCGCCGTCCGCTCGGTCACCAGCTCCGACACCGGAACGTCCAAAGCGTTCGACAAACTGAACACTGTCTCGATCGTCGGGTTGCCCGCCCCGCTCTCCAGCTGGGACAGCGTGCCCTTGGCGATGGACGACCGCCGCGCGAGCTCCGACAGTGACAACCCGCGCTGCTCCCGGAACGCCCTGATGTTGGCGCCGAGCACCTGACCCGCACTCATAGCCACTGATCGTTGCATAGGCTTGCGCCCATGACTGCGTACACGGAGGCGGAGGGCCAGACCCTCCGCACGGCCGTTTTCGGTGCCATGGTGCTCGTGTCCACGGCGGACCCCGGCTCGGTCGACGAGGAGAGCCACGCCGGCATCAGGGCCATGACCCTGCTCTCGGACGACCTGCGCGCCGTCATCGCCGCCGCCCCGCCCTCGCTGCCGAAGGGGACGGCGTCCGATGTGGAGGTCGGCGTCCTCGCCGCGCTGAAGGAGTCCGTCCGGATCATCAACGCCCACGAACCGCGCGACGTCGAGATCTTCCGCGCCGCCGTGACGGAGATGTGCCGCTCGGTGGCGGGCGCGGACGGCGAGGTCGCCGCGACCGAGAAGGAGATGGTGACGAAGGTCGTCGAGGCCCTCGCCTGACGACGAGGTGCTGCTCGCTGGTGGCCGTGAGCCGCGGGTCGATCAGCACCTCGGCCACGACCAGGTGCCAGGCCGACGTGCCTGCCACCCGATCACAGGTACGACTCGTACTCCTCCAGCATCCTGCTCAGCGCGTCCGAGACGGCCGCCGGCAGCGTGCCCGCGCTGAGCATGTCCTGGATCGGCTCCATCGCGGTCCGTGCCGTGGTGGCGCGGTGTTCCGGCTCGAACCGCTCCATGCCCCTGCGCACCGCGTCGAGGGCGGCGTCGGTGTTGCCGGAGAACGCGAACGTGTCCGCGAAGTCCAGCCACTCCCACTTCGCCTTGGGGTTCTTGGTCTTCCACGTCGCCAGCGGGTTGAGGTCGAGGAACGAGTCCACCGCCGCCTGACGCTCGTCATCGGTCGTGGCGAGCTGGACGTCGAGCCGCGCGGCGTTGGCGCGGGCGTAGAGGTTGTCGTCCGCGATCTCGCTGGCCTTGCGGTACGCGTCACGGGCCAGGCGCAGCTCGGCGCTGTCACCGGTGGCGCGGCCGAGGCGCCGGTGCGCCCCGCCCAGACCGGAGAAGGCGTCCACGTCCGCGGGGTTCAGCTTCACCGCCTCGGTCAGCGAGTGGATCGCTTCCGGCAGGTTCTCGTTGCGGCTCTGGGCGATGCCGAGCTCCCGCCACCACTGCGCGCCGCCGGGCTCCAGCCGGGTGGCGAGCCCGAGGTGGTGGATGGCACCGGCGAAGTCGCCCTGCTTGAGCAGCGCCTTGCCGAGCTCGCCGTGCACGTCGGCTCGCGTGTCGTTCAGCAGCAGCACGCGACGCAGCTTCGCGACGCGTTCCTCGTGCGGTGCCGCCATGGCCTCGTTGAAGAGGTCGTCGCCGCGGGCGTGCTCCAGCTCCGCGATCTTGGCGTGCAGCTCGTCGAGCACGCCGGTGGGCACGGTGGTCAGTCCGCTGCCCAGCCGCACCGGGCTGTCGACGTTCTGCTTCGTCAGCCCGTGCATGATCATGCTGAGGATGACCTCGTGCGCCTCGGCCAGCTCGTCGTAGCGGTTGCTGTAGGGCACGACCCGGTTGCCGGACACGTTGAACCGCACGTCGTCCTGGTTCTGGCTCACCAGCACCGTCACGTTGTCCCGCACGGCCCAGCGCACGCCGAGTTCCAGGTACACGTTCGGGTTGGCGCCGGTGAGATCGGCGATGTAGACCTCGGCGTTGAACGCTTCGGCGAACATCGTGTGGTTGATCGGACCGGACTCCCGCCGTTCCTTCTCGATCTGCACTCGCACCGGACGACGGAGCCGTTCCTCCAGTTTCGCGGCCAGCGGATCGTAGAGGCCCGCCTTGATCTGCTTGATGTCCGTCCACTTCGCGCGCTCGCCGAGCGTCGTGCCCGGCATCGCGACGAAGATCGTCATCGGCTCGTCGGTCGTCACAGCGGTCCTCTCAGGTCGTGCTGGGGCGCGACGCGAGCCACGCCGCGTGTTCGGTGCTGATCACGGCCTCCGCCTCGGCGACGGTGGTCGGCCAGTCGCCCTCGTCGGTGCGCAGCAGCCGTTTGTGCATGGCGGCCAGTTCGCCGGCCGCCGTGGAGTAGGCGACCTTGAGGTTCTCGTACTGCCGCAGCCCGATCCACGCCGCGCCACCGGCGACGGCCGCGGCCATCACGCCGGACAGGTCGACGTCCCACGCGCCGGTGATGCGCAGGATCGCGAACAGGATCGCGATGAACTCACCCGCGAACAGCAGGACGCGCGCGAGGTTCGCCCTGATCTCGTTGGCGGCGGCCTTGTCGTGGTACCAGTCGAGCTGCCTGCGCACCCGGTTCTCGCAGTAGGCGGTCCTGCGTTCGGCGTAGGGCTTGCCCCGCAACCCGGTCATCACCGCCTCGCCGGCCGGGTTGTCACTGGTGAGCAGCAACGTGCCGCGGTGCTCGGCCGCCGCGTCGATGACGGCCTTCTCCAGGTCCGCGCGGGCGTCCGGCGAGGTGAGCGGGAACGGGTCGCCCGCCACGGCGTAGCGCCAGCCGAGCGACTTCACCCGTTCGGCCATCGCGCGGCCGGCGTTCCACTTCAGCTCTGGATGCATGACCCACAGCAGGAACTCGCCGAACAGCGCGATCAGGAAGCCGATCAGGGCCACCCAGGCCCACACGTCGACGCCGCCGCCGACCTTCCACTTGAACGCGCCACCCACCGCCGCCACCACCGCGCCGAGCAGCCGGACCCGGCTGAGCAGCAGCGTGGCGCGCTGGCCGCTCCGGGAGGCCTCCTCGGCGTCGTGGTAGAAGCCGGGCAGGTGCTCGTCATCCATCCGTGTTCCCTCTTCCTCGTCCGACAACGCTGATCGTGCGTCACCAAACGTGTGTTACCACGACGGAGGCCTAACGGAGGTCGCTTCCCGGGCGATGTAGGGGTGTTCACCCGTGCAGCGGAGAGGTGGGGCATGCCCGGCGAGAGGACGTACGCGGCGTTCATCTCGTACAGCCACGAAACGGACCACGCGCTGGGACCGCTGCTGCAGGAGGGTGTCGAGAAGTTCGCGAAGCCCTGGTACCGGCCGCGGGCGCGGCGGGTGTTCCTCGACAACTCCGTGCTGGCCGCGGAACACGACCTGACCGGGGCGATCCTCGACGGCCTCGCGCGGTCGGACAACTTCCTGCTGCTGGCCTCACCGGCGTCGGCGCGCTCGCGCTGGGTCGGCAAGGAAGTGGCGTGGTGGCTGGAGAACCGCGACCGGCGCACGCTCTTCGTGCTGCTCACCGACGGGGAAGCGGTGTGGGACGACGGGGTGCTGGACCCGAAGCGCACGGACGCCCTGCCGGAGGCCCTGCACGGCCTGCCCGAACCGCGCTGCGTCGACCTGCGCGGAGTCCGCGACGTCGAGCTCGACGTGCGCAACCCGGACTGGGAGTCGGTGCTCGCGGACGTCGTGGCGCCGTTGGACGGCATCGACAAGACCGAGCTGATCGGTCACCACCTCCGGGAACGCCGCCGCACCAGGCGAACCGTGCTCACCACGATCTCCGTGCTGGTCGTGCTGCTGGTCGCCGCGGTGATCTTCGCAGTCCGTTCGGAGCAGCAGAGCAACCGGGCGCGGCAGCAGACGCTGGTCGCCACGTCGCGGCAGCTCGTGGCGCAGGCGGCGGCGGTCCGCGACGCGAGACCGGCCACCGCGCGGCAGCTGCTCGCCCAGGCGTACCGGATGGCGCCGACCGCGGAGGTGCTCGGGGCGTTGATGGACAGCGCGTCGATCCCGCGCGTCGTGCCGGGAGCGGCCGTGGACGTGGCGTTCAGCCCCCGCGGCGACGCCATGGCCGTGCTGCGCAAGGACGAGCTGGTTCTGCACGAGGGCACGTCCGAACGTGCGAAGATCCCGCTGCCCGACGCCGCCGCGGTGCGGTTCAGCCCGGACGGGAACCTCCTCGCCGCCACGTCGATCCGGGGCCGGGTGCTGCTCGCCCAGGTCTCCGATCCGGCGAAGCGATCCACGTGGGACACCGGCACGAGCGGCATCAGGTCGCTCGCGTTCGTGCCGGGCAAACCCGTTCTCACGGTGACCGTCAGCGGCGGGCACACGTGGCTGCTCGACATCGCGGATCCCTTGGCGGCCAAGCTGATCACCGAGTTCGAGCCGAACAGCGAGTCGATCTTCACCTCGAGTGCGGTGAGCGCAGACGGGACCACCCTCGCGTTGGCCGGCTCGGACGGCGCGGTCGACCTGTGGGACATCACCGGTACCCCGGCCAGGCGCGCGGTGCTGACCGGCCACACCATGGAGGTCTCGGTCCTGCGGTTCGCCCCGACCGGCTCCCTGCTCGCGAGCGGTTCGAAGGACGACACGGTGCGGCTGTGGAACACCGCGACGTCGCAGCAGTACGGCGTGCTGACCGGTGCGAGCCTGTTCGTGACGTCGGCGGCCTTCGCGCCGGACGGCGGCACGCTCGCGTTCGGCGACGGCAACGGCACGGTCCACCTGTGGGACGTGCGAGACCCGATCCGGCCGAAGACCGCACAACCGCTGCTCGGCCATGCCGACGGCATCAACGCGTTGGCGTTCGCGGCGGACTCGCGCACGCTCGCCTCCGCCGGTGAGGACGTCCGGCTGTGGAACGTGCTCGGCGCCGGCAGGTCGTCCGCCGTGACGGTGCTGCCCAGCGGCAGCCACACCCTGGCGTTCGGTGCGAACCACCGGCTGGCCACGGGGTTTCCGACGAAGCTCTACGACCTGACCGACGTCGTGCACCCGCGCGAGATCCGGACGCTGCGGACGTTCAACCGCGGCGGCAGCCCGCAGCTCGCGTTCAGCCCGGACGGCACGCGGCTGGCCAGCGGGTTGCCCGTGGCGCTCACCGATCCGGAGGCCGGGGAGACACCGGTGCACGAGGAACGCGCGGACAGCCTGGTGTTCGGCCCGGACGGCCGGCTGCTCGGCGCTGGACCGCATCCCGGCGTCTTCCGGCTGTGGGTGCGCGACGGCGACCGGATGCGGGCGGCGGCCGAGCTGCGGGGATCGGTCGTCGCACCGCACGGCATCTCCTTCGGTTCGGACAGCCGCGCGGTGACGAGAGGGGAGAAGGGCGAGACGTTGCAGCTGTGGGACGTCAGCTCACCCGACGCGCCACGGCTGATCCGCACGCACGACACGAAGTCCGACCCGGTCGAGTCCGTGCTGTTCCGTCCCACCGGCGACACGGTGGTCACCGGCAGCGCCACAGGGCTGATCACCGTGTGGGACATGGCGAACGGCAGCCGGGTCGCGACGGTGCGCAGGCACGTCGGCAGCGTCCGGCACCTCGCCCTGCACCCGGACGGGCAGCGGCTCGCGAGCGCGGGGGTGGCGGGCGAGGTCGTGCTGTGGGACGTCGCCGACCCGTCCCGGCCGGTCGAGGTGTCGACGTTGCGCGCGGGCGGCCGCTACACCGCCGCGGCGATCGCGTTCAGCCCGGACGGCACGATGCTCGGCGGTGCGGACGGCACGCGCACGACCATCTGGAGCATCGACGTGCCGCGGTTGCTGGCCCGGTTGTGCGCGGACACGCGGCCCATGCCGGAAACCGAGTGGCGGCAGTACCTTCCCGACATCCCTTACGACCCGCCGTGCGCGTGAAGGGAACCTCATGAGACGCGTTCTCCCGCTGGTGCTGGCCCTCGCCGCGTGCACCGGACCGGAGCCGGGCCCGAAGATCACCGGGCAGCCCGAGCCGAACCAGACGGCCTCCGCGACGACGCCACCGGCCTCGTCCGCCGCCGCCGGGCCGACGCTCGGTCCGGCACCCGAGGATCTGCGGTCGGTGGACTGGCGGCAGGCCACGTTGCCCGCGGGGTTCTGCCACGTCGGGAAACCCGTTCGGCTGAGCGACGGCACCGCCCGCGCGACGTCGGAGCTGTGGGGGTCGGTGGAGGTGTTCCTCGACGTCGACGTGCACTACGGCGACGTCGACGGCGACGGCCGCGAGGAGGCGGCGATCTCGCTCGGCTGCGACAACGGCGGTGGCACGGCGTCGAGCCAGCTCGCCTTCGGGTTCGCGGTGGTGCGGTCGGCGCGGGGTGCGCTCGAGGTGGTCGGCGAGATCACGCCGACCACGATGCGCGACGACGCGACGCACGTGCCGCTGCTGTCCGAGCCGAAGTTCGAGAAGGGCGCGATCACCGTCAAGGAGCTCTGGTACCGGCCGAGCGACGCGAACTGCTGCCCGAGCGGCGCCTCGCTGACCAGGTGGTGGCTGCGCGACGGCGCCCTGAAGGCCGACCCGCCCGTGCAGGTCTCGTAGTGCTCCGATGAGTCCGCGAAACGCAAGCGTGACGAAGGCTTGAACCTCGCAGTTCCGGGTGCAATCATCGGATCTCTCGCCGCCGCCCCGACGAGAAATGCGATGGTCATGGCACTACGACGTTTGTGTGTGGCCGTGGTGGCCGCGCTGCTCGCCGGCCTGGTCGCGGTCGTCCTGCCCGCCGCGGCGCAGGCCGAGGTGTACCACCCGAGACAGGAGTGGCTGCGCAAGTCGACCGCGGGTCTCTTCCTGCACTGGGGCATGTTCACCGCCCCGAAGCACCTGAAGTGCGCCGAGTGGGAGCGCGACGTCACCGGTGGCGGGTGGACGCCCGGTTACTGGATCGACGAGGCGCGCAAGCTCGGCGCCTCCTACGTGGTGCTGGCGACGTTCCACTCGCGACTCGGCTACGCGCGCCCGTGGCCGTCGAAGATCCCCGGCAGCTGCGCCACGCAACGCGACCTGCTCGGCGAGCTGGTCACGGCGGGCAAGGCCAAGGGGGTCAAGGTCATCCTCTACATGACCGACGACCCGCAGTGGCACGCCGAGCAGGGCGTGGAGATGCTCGACTCGGCCGCCTACTCCGCCTACAAGGGTGAGCAGGTCGACCTCACGACGCGCGAGGGCTTCGGCAAGTACAGCTACGACCTCTTCTTCGAGGTCATGAAGAACTACAACGACCTCGCCGGCTTCTGGATCGACAACGACAACGAGTACTGGGAGCGCAACAAGCTCTACGAACAGATCCGGCAGCTGCAGCCCACCTGGTTGTTGAGCAACAACAACGAGGACACGCCGATCATGGACACGGTCTCGAACGAGCAGAAGACCGGCATGTTCCCGTCCTACGACTACCCGGCGGCGACGTTCACGCCGATGCCGCGCCTGTCCGAAGCCTGCTACAAGCTGCCCACCACCGGCGACTGGTGGTACGACGGCGGCAACCACGCCGTCGACACGCGCCTGAACACCGGCCGCTACATCACCAACGCGGGCTCCTCGATCAAGTCGCTGATGGCCGAGACACCGATGGTGAACGGCCGCATGCCCGCGCAGCAGGAGGCGTTCAACAACTTCATGGCCTCGTGGGTGCCGCCGATCCGCGAGTCGATCCAGGGCGTCGAGGGCGCCGGGTACATGTACGGCGGCATGCAGCCGGGGTTCTGGAACGACGGAGCGCACGGCGTGATCACCATCAACCCGTCGACCGGCAAGCAGTACGTGCACGTCGTGACGCGCCCGCGAGCCGACTTCGTTCGCCTGCGGGACAACGGATATCGGGTTTCCCGCGTGACCGATCTCCGCACGGGTGAGAAGATGCGGTTCTCGCAGTCCGCCGGGTACCTGACGATCGAGGGCATCACGGCGTGGGACGAGTACGACACCGTGTTCGCGGTGGAAACCCGTGGGCAGCAAGGCTTCTACAGCGATGTGAAGGCCTTCGCGACGTCCTCGAAGGACGGTTTCCCCGCCTCGAACCTGACCGACGGCAGCTACGAGAAGTACTGGGACGCCAACGCGGCTCAGCCGGTGTCGATCTCGCTGGACCTCGGTCGCCGCAAGGAGGCCTCGTTCCTCGCGATCAACCAGCGCGAGTCGTCGCCGACGCACGCCCGCGTGTCGTTCGGCCGGCCGGAGGACTCGTCGCGGATCAAGGACTACCAGCTGACGGCTTCCGACGACGGCCGCAACTGGTGGCACGTTCGCAGTGGCGCACTGCCTTCCGCGCGTGGCACGCAGTTCATCGACATCGGGTCGACCACCGCGCGCTGGCTGCGGTTGACGGTGCTCAACACGTGGGGTGGCCCGCAGGCTCCCGTCTACTTCAAGGACCTGAAGATCGACGAGATCCGGGTCGGGCACAGCTATCCGCGGTCGGGCAGGGGCGGTGCGCTGGAGGCCGAGGACGCGGTGCGGTCGGGCTCGGTCCGCGGCGAGTTCTGCGCGGCCTGCTCCGGCCAGCGGCAGGTGACCGGGCTCGGCGGCGGTGAGCGCAACGCCGTGACCTACCGCGATGTCTCCGTTGCGGCGGCCGGTACCTACAACCTGCAGCTGTCGCTGACGTCCGCTGCCGCCTCGTCCGTCTCGGTGTCGGTGAACGGGGCGGCACCGGTTTCCGTTGCGGTGCCGGCGGGTCGTGCCGACGTGCCCGGCCCGACGTCGCTGGCCGTGCCGCTGAACGCCGGACGCAACACGGTCCGCGTGTTCAGCACCGGCAAGCCGCTCGGCCTGGACCGGATCTCGGTCGGTGGCCTGCCGCCCGCGAACTACACGCCGAAGACGACGCTGACGGTGGAACCCCATGGCGTGCAATGGGCCGCGCCGGGCCAGCAGTCCATGAAGATCACCGCACGGCTGCGCCTCGACGCCGACGACCAGATCGACACCGTGTCGCTCGCGCCCGTCCTGCCCGCCGGGTGGACGCTGACCGGTTCGCCCGCTGTGCGACCGTCGATGCGTCTGGCCGGTGTGCTGGAAGGCGTGTGGACGGCGACCTCACCTGCCGGGGCGGACGTGGGCTCGGTCAGCATCCCGGTGACCGCGTCGTTCCAGCTGCTCGGCTCGGACCGCAAGGTGTCGGGATCGGTGCCGGTGCGGACCCGGCCCGCGGACCGCGTGTTCGTGCGGGAGGCGGAGGACTCGGCGAACGCGTTCGGCAGCACCGGGTTGTCGAGCTGCGGGGCCTGCTCGGGCGGGGAGAAGGTGCGCAACATCGGCGGCGGCCCGGACGCCTCGGTGACCTTCCCGAACGTCGTCGTGCCCGAAGCTCGCGTGTACAAGCTGTTCATCCAGTTCACGGTGAACGGGCCGCGGTCGTACTTCGTGTCGGTGAACGGGGGTGCGCCCGTCGAGGTCGAGCTGAACGGGCAGGGCAACAACACCCCGTACGTCGTGGACATCCCGGTGACGCTGAACGCGGGTGCGAACACGATCAAGTTCGGCAACGACACGGCCGGAGCGCCTGACCTGGACCAGATCGCGCTCGCCTGAACCCGTTGCACGGAACGGCACCCCGCCTCGGTAGGGTGCCGTTCCCATGGGGGAGGAAGTTCTCGAGGGCTGGCGGGGATTCCCTGCCGCCGGCTGGCAGAGCGTCGAGGCCGTGCGGCGCAGGCTCGACGCGGGCGCCGACCCGAACGCCGGCCCGTTCTGGATGACACCGCTGCACTCGGCAGTCGAGTTCGGCACGGCCGAGACCGTGGCCGAGGTGGCCGCTCGGGTCGAGGACGTGGATCAGCTCGACGACGGCCGGAGCGCGTTGTGGCGGGCCGTCTACGAGGGCAAAGCCGACATCGCGGAGGCGTTGCTGGCCGCCGGGGCCGATCCGGTGCGCCCCATGATGTCCGGCTGGTCGCCGGCGCGGCTGAGCCTGGCGACCCGGCACGTCATCCCGTCCGGCGAGGTGCTGACCGAGGAGGAGCAGCTGGCGGTCAGCGAGGCAGGCCGCCTGGTGCACGCGCTGAAGGACTTCCCCTTTTACGACGGCTACAGCCTCGCCTGCGTCGCCGGCATCGACGCCGAGGAGGCTACGCGCCGCCTGAACGCGGTGGTGGTGCCCGCGGCGGACGTCCCGGACTCGGTTCCGGCCGGGGACTGGTGGCCCGACCCGTTCGGCGAGGACACCGAGCGCGCTCTCGGCGTCACGACCGTGCCGGGCGGCTGCATCCTGTTCCAGCCCTGGTACTTCGCCGTCCAGCGGCCGGAGGCGATGAAGCCGCTGTCGGCGGGCACCGTCGCGTACGGCATGTACGCCAACCCCAAGAGCGGCAACCAGGGCAACGTCCACCGCGACGGCCGGACCATCGGCTGGGATCTGCACCCCGGTGGCGGTCCGAACGAGCGGGACAGCACGGCCGAGGTGCTCCTGGCGTACCTCTACGCGCACAAAGCCGTCGCCTACTGCTGCGCCTACGCGGGACTGCGGCCGCGGGACAACAGGGCGTTCACTGAGCCGGACCGCTGGATTCTCCTTCCTGATCTCAGCTGACGGCGCGCATGATGGGTGAATGCTGGAGGCACTGCGCAGGCAGCTGAGCGACGGCCTGTTCGAGAAGGTCGCTGGTCCGGAGCGGGAGAAGCACGCGCGGCGGATCCACGACGCGCCGGGTCCGCGCATGTTCGGCGAGGACCGGCCGATCAGGCACGTGCACGCCGACCACGCCATGTTCATCGGCGGGCTGCGGGCGTTGCTGCTGCAGTCGTTGCACCCGCTGGCGATGGCCGCGGTCGCGCAGCACTCGGACTACCGCACCGACCCGTGGGGACGGTTGCAGCGCACCAGCCTGTTCGTCGGCGTGACGACGTACGGGACGGTCAAGGACGCGCACGAGGCCATCGAACGGCTTGCGCGGGTGCACTCGTTCATCCACGGCACCGCGGCGGACGGGCGGGCCTACCGCGCCGACGACCCGCACCTGCTGGGCTGGGTGCACGTGGCCGAGGTCGACAGCTTCCTGCGCTGTCACCAGAAGTACGGCGAGAAGCCGCTCGACGACTACGACGGCTACGTCGCCGACATGGCGGTGATCGCGGACGCGATGGGCATCCCGGAACCGCCGCGCACGACGGCCGAGCTCGACGCGCGGCTGGGCTCCTACCGGGCCGAGTTGAAGGGCACGCCGCAGGCGCGGGAGGCGGCACGGTTCCTGCTGCTCAAGGCGCCCTTGCCGGTGCTGGCGAAGGGGCCGTACGCGATCCTGGCGGCGACGGCGGTGGCGAGCCTGCCGGTGTGGGCGCGGATTCCGCTGCGGCTGCCGTACCTGCCGATCGCCGAGGCCACCGGTGTGCGGTTCGCGGGCCACGCGTTGATGCGCGGCCTGCGGTGGGTCACTGGCTGAGGAAGTCCATCACCAGCGGTGTCGCGATCTCGCGGAACTCCTCGAAGTAGCCGTGCCGCGCGCCTTCGACGAGGTGCATCCGCGCGCCGGGAATCCGCTCGGTGATCAGGGGAGCCTTGGCCGTGGGGTTGAAGATGTCCTCGGTTCCGTGCACCACGAGAGTGGGCGCGGTGATCGACGGCAGTACGTCCCACGCGTCGTGCTCGGCGCTCGCGAACAGGTGCAGCTTGCGCGCGTAGGGCGGCATGTTCGGGTCGCCGAGGGTGTTGAACGGTCCTTTGTAGGCCGGTGTGTACATCAGCGCTTCCAACGCCCTGCGCGCCTTCATCGGGTCGATCTGCGCCAGCGACCTGCGCACCTCGGCGCTGCGCTCGATCGCGTGCGGCCCGCCGGGTGACGTGCAGCCCAGCACCAGCCGGTCGACGCGGTCCGCGTACGACGCCGCGATCCACTGGGCGATCCTGCCGCCCATCGACGTGCCGTAGACGTGCGCGCTGCCGATGCCCGCGTCGTCGAGGATCGCGATGCAGTCCGACGCGAACTGCCTGGTGCTGTAAGGGGTTTCCGGCTTGTCGCTGGAACCGGTTCCGCGGTGGTCGGTGACGATGGTGGTGAACCGCCGGGCGAAGTCCGGCCGGACCTGGCTCCACCACTTCGACGAGTTCGACTGGCCCGCGATCAGCAGCAGCGGTGGCCCTGAGCCCTCGACCGAGTAGAAGAGCCTGGTTCCGTCGGAGGCACGAGCGTGGGGCACGACGGAGAAGTCTAGAACCTTGACTCGGAGGTATATGGTCTAGTCCAATCTGGGTGACCCTGCCGGCCGCCGACGCGTGTGGGATGGAGCAGCCCATGTTGTTGTTCGCTCGAATAGGCGCGGTGGCCGCATTGGTGCTCGGCACCGTGATCGTGAGCCTCGCCCCTGCCAGCGCCGCCGGTGTCACGGCGACGTTCGCCAAGCAGTCCTGGGACACCGGGTACACCGCCACGGTGACGATCAAGAACGAGACCAGCGCGGCCATCAGTTCCTGGAAGGTCGAGTTCGACTACCCGGCGTCCACGACCGTCGGCGCGTACTGGGACTCGCTGCTCACCAAGAGCGGCAACCACCACACGTTCGTCAACCGCGAGTACAACGGCTCGGTCGCGCCCGGCGCCAGCGTGACGTTCGGCTACAACGCCACCGGCACCGCCGACCCGGTCAACTGCACGATCAACGGCGCGGCCTGCACCGGTGGCACCCCACCGACGACAACCACGACCACCACCACTACGACGACGACCACGACCACCACGACGACGACCGGTCCGCCTCCCACGGGCTCGTTGCCGCGCAAGGTGCTCGTCGGCTACCTGCACGCCAGCTTCGCCAACGGGTCCGGCTACATCCGGATGAAGGACGTGCCGGACGAGTGGGACGTCATCAACCTCTCGTTCGCCGAGCCGACCAGCGCGACGTCCGGTGAGCTGCGGTTCGCGCAGTGCCCGGTCGCCGAGTGCCCGAACGTCGAGTCCGAGGCGGACTTCATCGCGGGCATCCGCGCCCAGCAGGCCAAGGGCAAGAAGGTGCTGATCTCCATCGGCGGCCAGAACGGCCAGGTGCGGCTGGAGACCACGGCGGCGCGCGACGCGTTCGTGCGGTCAGTTGCGGCGATCATCGACAAGTACGGCCTGAACGGGCTCGACGTCGACTTCGAGGGCCACTCGCTGTCGCTGAACTCCGGCGACACCGACTTCAGGAACCCGACCACGCCGGTGATCGTGAACCTGATCTCCGCGCTGCGGTCGCTGAAGTCCCGCTACGGAGCCAACTTCGTGCTCACGATGGCGCCGGAGACGTTCTTCGTGCAGGTCGGCTACCAGTTCTACGGCGGTGCGGGCGGCGGTGACGCGCGCACGGGCGCGTACCTGCCGGTGATCGAGGCGATGCGCAACGACCTGACGTTGCTGCACGTGCAGGACTACAACTCCGGACCCGTGATGGGCCTGGACAACCAGTACCACAACATGGGCGGTGCGGACTTCCACGTCGCGATGACCGACATGGTGCTCGCCGGGTTCCCGGTGCGCGGTGACACGACGAAGTTCTTCGCCGGGCTGCGGCAGGAGCAGGTCGCGATCGGCCTGCCCGCCGCGATGTACGCGGGCAACGGGTTCACGTCCGTCGCGGACGTCCACACCGCCCTGGACTGCCTCACCAAGGGGTCCAACTGCGGCAGCTACAGGCCGAAGGGCGTCTACCCGAACCTGCGCGGCCTCATGACGTGGTCGATCAACTGGGACAAGTACAACAACTACGAGTTCTCCAAGTCCCACCGCGCCTACCTCCCCCGTTAAACGATGAACGGCGCTTTTGTTCACCTCAGGCGGACAAAAGCGCCGTTCATAGTGTTCAGGCGAGGGTGGACCAGAACTGGAGTTCGTAGGCCTGGAGGAGGCGGCCGTAGCGCCAGGCGTGCTTCGGCTGCCAGCCGGAGTCGAGGGCGGCCTGCACGGCCGCGATCGCGCGTTCCTCCAGCTGCGGGGCGGGCGTGGCGAAGAAGTCGACGAACGCGCAGGCCTCGTCGTCGAAGCCGTAGTGCTCGCGCAGGCCCTTGGCCATGCGGGCGCAGTAGCCGCCCCACGCGGTGAAGTTCGCGAGGATCGCGAGGATCACGTCGGTCGGCTCGCCGTTGAGCGCCATCCACGCCTGGAACGCCGGGTAGGCCTGGCAGCCGGGGTAGGGCTCGTAGGTCTGGAACTCCTTGGCGGACATGCCTGCGGCCTTCGCGAGCGGCTCCAGCATCGGCAGCACGAGTTCCTCGCCGCCCGCCAGCAGCGTGAAGAACGCCCGCGCGTTGGGCTCCTGCGCCTTGGCCGCGAGGGCGAGGAATGTTCGCCAGTCCGACGACACGATGTGGTTCTCTTCCGCGGCGAACGTCGCGATCACGGCGCGCGGCGCCTGGCCGGTTTCGATCAGCTTGACCACGAGGTTGTCGTGCTCACCGGGGTGCAGCTCCGTCCGGATGCGCGTGACCAGCTCTTTTGCGTTCATGGATCATGATTCTCGCGCACCGCGGAAATCGTTCGCCAGACCGGCGGGCGTTCGGGGAGCATCTTCGCTCGTGGCTGAACACACCTACCGAGTACTCGTCCGCGGCCGGTTCGCCGACCTGACCGACGACCAGCGCGCGTCGTTGCGAGAGCACCTGCAGGGCTTCGACTTCCTGCGCAGCGGCGGGTTCAGCGAGGACGGCGCGCTGACGTTCGACGAGAAGCTCGACTTCTTCAGCTACCGCGTGATCCTCACGGCGTCGGAGAAGCCCGACGAGGCGGGACTGCGGCGCGCGACCGCGGCCCTCGACGCGTTCGGCGTCGACTACCGGGGTCTGCGCGCCACCGTCACCGACATGGACGAGATGAAGATCAACCGGCCGAAACGGCTGGCCTGAGCTCGACCTCCAGCGCCGCCGCCGCGTCCAGGGCCAGATCCTCGCGGTACATCCGGGAGATCACCTGGACGCCGGTCGGCAGCCCGTCCCGCAGCCCCGTCGGCACCGCGACCGCCGGCAATCCGGCGAACGAGACCACCTCGCACATCTTCGTCGCCTCGAAGTACGCGGCGAGGGCCTCGGGACCGCGCCGGTCCTCGTCCGGTTCGAACGACGGCGTCGTGGAGACCGGCGCGATCACGACGGGGTAGCGGTCGAGCAGCCGCGCCCACTCGCGCTGGACCGACATCCGGGTGCCGGTCAGCGCCAGGAACTCGCCGAGGTCCAGGGGCGGCCGCACCGCGAGGAGGTTGCGGGCGTACTCGGCGAGCTCCTCACCGGCGAACGCGACGTACTCGGCGAAACCGAGCGCGATCGGCGTGGAGATCATCCGCATGGACAGCTCCGCGGCCTCGTCGACCCGCGGCGGCGTGACCGCGACGACCTCGTAACCCGCCTCCACCAGCCGTTTCGCCGCGTCCTCGACCACCGGGTCACCCGGCACGAAACCGGCGATCTTCGCCGCGGGCGGGCCGGAGGCGGGCACCGGAACCGTCCGCGGGTCGGCCAGGTCGGCACCGCACAGCAGTTCGTGCACCAGCCGCAGGTCGGCGACGGTGCGGGCGAGCGGGCCCTCGACCGTCATGACCTGAGTCGGGAACGACGGATCGGCCTGGCCGAAGGTCGCGCCCTGCGGATAACGGCCGTAGCTCGGCTTCAGCGCGCACACGCCGTTCAGGAACGCCGGCAGTCGCAGCGATCCGCCGCTGTCGTTGCCGATCCCGAACCGCACCATGCCCGTCGCGACGGCCACCGCGTCACCGCCTGAACTGCCACCCGGCGACTTCGAGGCGTCCCACGGGTTGATCGTGTGCCCGGCCAGTTCGCTGCACGTGTGCATGCCACGCGCGTTCAACGTCGGCATGTTCGCGTGCCCGATCGGTGTCGCTCCGGCCGCCCGCAGCCGTGCGATGATCGGCGCGTCGGACGTCTTCACGTTGCCGGTCAACGCCTTCATGCCGTGCGTGGTGGCGGCGCCCGCGACGTCGATGTTGGCCTTGACCGAGAACACAGCTCCGGCGAGCGGCCCGGTCGGCTCGGCCTTGACGTCGAACACGGTGGTCAACGCGTTGTACACGGCGTTCAAGGACTCGATGCGCTGCAACTGCTCAGTGAACATCCCCATGCTCCAGTCTATGCGGACCGGAGCACGGGGATGCGCGGTCGGAAACCGCTCAGTGGAACATCACGGATAATTGGCCAGGTAGGCCTCGGTGGATCCAGCGGTCACCCGGTTGCCCGTGTTGTTGATGATGTGTTCGATGGTTCCCTTGCCGCCCAACGAGATCGTCACCATGCTGTGGAACCGCACGCCCGGTGTGTTCGGCACCTCGAACGCCCGGTCGGCCACCACGCTCGGGTTGGCGTTGGCGAAGATGTAGCTGCCCAGGCCCCACGCCTCGTGGGTGGTCACGTGGTTGGCCACCTTGTAGGCCGCGTAGCCGCGGGTCGAGCCGTTCATCCACGCCGCCTGGTTCGGCGCCTCGTACGGCATCTCGTTCTGGTAGAAGTACGTCCGGCCGCCCTGACCGTTCCAGATGGTCTGGTACTTCTGGTAGTGCTCGACGAAGAGGCCGTACATCGTCACGTTGTTGCCGTTGACGATCAACCCGGTGTCCGCCCTGTTGACGTCCCAGCCGACACCGTAGGAGTGGTCACCGCGCCACAGCCACAGGTGGTCGCCGATCACGTCGTGGCTGTTGACCACCAACGAGGTCGTCGCCCGCCCGACCGCCGCGCCGCCGATGCGCACGTACAGGTCGTGCACCGACGTCGGGTTGGCCTGGTGGCGTGCCGTGCTGCCCGGTGCGCCGATCTGCATCAGCAGCGGGGAGTTCGTCGGAGCCGCGTCGAGGAGCAGGCCCGCGACCTTCACACCGTCCACATCGGCCACATCGAGCGCCATGTTCCCGTTGGTGGGCATGACGGTCGCGAGCCCGAGGCCGAACACCACGGTGTCCGGCCGGGTCACGCGAATCGGCTCGCTCACCTGGTGGATGCCCGGCGTCAGCATCAGGTGCTTGCCCGCCGCCAGCTGCTGGTTCATGGTGGCGGCGCTCGTGCCCGGCTTCGCGATGAAGAAGTCCGACAGCGGGATGTTCGTGCCCTGCTGCTGACCGCTCGCCCACGTGGTGCCGCTGGAGTTGGAGCGCAGCGACGGGACGAAGACGTTGTAGTTGCCGCTGCCGTCGATGTTCAGGAACGGCTTCTCGCGCACGACAGGGGTCTGCGCGACCGTCGTGTACGGCGGCTCCGGGAACGTGTTCTGCGGGGCGTTGCGCGCACCGACGAACACCATGTTCCAGTTCTCACCGGTCCACGAGCCCCACTCGGTGTTGCGCGACAGCCACTGCTGCTGGCTGCCGGACCGCACCTGGCCCGTCACCACGGAGTCGGCCAGGAAACCGCCGCTGGACCAGCCGTTGTCGTCGAGCTGCATGTTGCCGTAGACGTGTGTGCGGCGCATCGCGGAGGCCTGCGAGACCGCCCACGTGTTGGTGCCGCCGGGCGGCCGGATCGCGAGGTTCTCCGCGCCACGCCAGAAGTTGTGCGTCGCGTTGCCCTCGAACCAGTCGGCCTCGACGTGCACCTGGCCGTTGATGTTCACCGCGTCCGGTGTCAGGCCGAGGCCGAGCACCTGGGTGAAGAAGCCGATGTTGACGTCGACGTTGTAGTTGCCCGGCTTGAAGAAGATCGCGAACCGGCGCGCGTCGTACTGACCTTCTTCCTGCTGCCGGAAGACGTCGTTGAGCCGCGCCTGGATCGTGCTGGCGGGCATCGACGGGTCGAAGATCAGCACGTTGGGGCCGAAGTCGGGCTGGCCCGGGTTCGGCGGGGTGCCCGTGGACAGCCGGAAGGCCTGCGCGTTGGTGCCGTTGCAGGTGTACTGCACCAACTGGACGTCGCCGGTCGAGGCACCGGGCACGTCGAGGCACTTGCCGCTGTGGCGGCTCACGAACCGGTAGGTGTCGGTCCCCACCTGTTCGGGGCGCCACTGCTGGTTGTTGGCGTTGAAGTTCTGCCACATGTGGATCAGCGCGTTGTCCGCGGTGGACACGTTGGAGACGTCCCAGACAGCGCCCTCGCCGACCGTGAAGTAGCCGTCGCTCGTGGGCGTGAACTTCCAGGTCTGACCGGAGCAGGACTGTTGGCGGAGCTGTGCGCCGTTGGCCGATCCCAGCGATTCGACGCACTTTCCGCTGCCGACGTTCGTGACTTGATAAGCGGTTCCGGGCACCACGTCGGCCTGCGCCGCGACCGTCCACACAGGAACGATCGCTGCTGCTGCCAACGCTGCCACCAGCAGGGGTGTTCTCACGGCTCACAGGGTGGAGCCGGTTTGTTGCAACCTAACCGTTTCCGGTCGGGTTCCGGTATTGACAAATGAATTTGTCAAATGGGACCGTGCTCGGTGTGGAGCTGTCCCCGTTGCGCCGGTCGTTGCTCGAGCTGCTGAAGTCGCCCGCGTCGGCGACCCAGCTCGCGGCTGCGCTCGACCTGCCGCGCCAACGGGTCAACTACCACGTGCGAGCGCTGGAACAGGCCGGCTTGGTCGAACTGGTCGAGGAACGCCAGCGCCGCGGCTGCGTCGAACGCGTGCTGCGCGCCCGCCCCGGCCGCGCGGTGGACGCGGGCGTCCAGGACCAGTTCGCCGCAACGCATCTGGTGTCGGTCGCCTCGGACGTGGCACGCGAGGTCGACCGGATGTCGTCTGCGGCGGCTTCGGCCGGAAAGCGCTTGCTCACCTTCACCGTGGAGACGACCGTGCGCTTCGGCGCGCCCGGCGACGTCCACGAGTTCACCAGCGACCTGGCCGAAGCGGTGCGGCAGATCGCGCTGAAGTACGACACCGAGTCAGGCCGCCCGTACCGGGTGGTCGCGATGGGCCACCCAGGAGTGTCCGATGAGCGATGAAGACCTGAGAATCGAGATCACCGTGGCCGCGCCGGTCGACGAGGTGTGGCAGTCGTTCCGCGACAAGGAGAAGCTGCGGCACTGGCACGGCTGGGACCTCCCGGAGCTGGACGCCGAGATCGACCAGATCTACTTCCAGAACGCCGAGGAGGACGGCACGACGCTGATCGTCCACGGCCACGACACCTTCGCGCTCACCCCCGTGCCCGAAGGCACCCGCATCGTGCTCACCCGCGCGCCCAAGGGCACGTCGCCCGAGTGGGACGACTACTACGACGACATCACCGAGGGCTGGATCACCTTCCTGCACCAGCTGAAGTTCGCGCACGAGTACCAGCCGGGCGCCGCACGCCGCACGGTGTTCTGGGACCGCGAGGTGCCGCTGGACGTCTCGGGCAAGCCGTTCTTCGAGTCCGCTCACCAGCGCGGCGTGGTGGTCGAGGAGTGGGGTCCCGGCCTGCTGATCACGTCGTCGAAGATGACCATCGCGTCCACCTACGGGTTCTCCGACGCCGAGCTGGAGGCGTTGCGCCAGAAGGGTGACGCCTCGTAATAGGCCGATCGAAGATCCCGATGTGAGTACGTGGGCTACGAGTACGACGTCTTCCTGAGCTACACGCGCCGGGGTGGCGGGGACGTGTGGGTGCGGGAGCACTTCTACCGCGCCCTGCGGGAATGGCTCGGCAACGAGATGGCAGAGGAACCCCGGATCTTCGTGGACTGGAACCAGAAGACCGGGGTGTCGTGGCCGGACAACCTCGAAACGGCGTTGCTGCGGTCGAAGGTGATGGTCGCGGTGTTGTCCCCGCCGTACTTCCGCTCGGAGTGGTGCCTCGCCGAGTGGGACAGCATGCTCGAACGCCATCGTGCGCTCGGCTACGGCACCCTCGACCATCCGCAGGGTCTGGTGCTGCCCGTTCGATACGCGGACGGGCAGCACTACCCGCCGGAAGCGCGGTCCGCGCAGCAGCGCGACTTCACGCCGTGGAACAAGCCGCTGCCCTACGAAACCTATAGCCGGTCGCGGGACTACGAGTTCTTCTACGCCGCCGTGCAGCAGCTGGCGGGAGAAGTGGCGGAAAGGATCCAGGAAGCGCCGCCGTGGGATCCGACGTGGAAGGTGGTGCGGCCGGCGGTCGATCCCCGGTCGTTGCCGCCCGGCCCCTTGCCGAGGTTGTGAGGCTGCCGTGATCGTGACCTTCTATTCGTACAAGGGCGGTGTCGGCCGGTCGTTCTGCCTGGCCAACGTGGCTGTGCAGCTGGCGCGCTGGGGTAATCGCGTGCTGTGCGTGGACTTCGACCTCGACGCACCCGGCCTGCACGAGTACTTCCGGCCGTACGTCGGGCCGATCGCGCTGGGGCTGGTCGAGGTGATCAGCGGCGAGGCCGAATGGGCCGAGGCCGTCAGGTCCGTTGCCGTGCCGGACACCGACGGTCTTTCGTTGCTCGCGGCGGGACGCGCGGACACGTCGTACGCGGATCGAGCGCAGTCGTTGTCGTGGCCTGAGCTCTTCGCCGAGGAGGACCTCGGCTGGCGGTTCGAGAAGCTCCGCGAGCAGTGGGAGGAGAGCTACGACTACGTGCTGGTCGACAGCCGGACCGGCATCACGGACATCGGCGGGATCTGCACGGCGCAGCTGCCGGATGTGCTGGTCCTCTGCGTTGCGCCGAACCGGCAGAACCTGACGGGCGCGCTGGAGGTGGCGCAGCGGGCGGCTGCCGCTCGCGACAAGCTCCCCTACGACCGGGGCGGGTTGCTGTACCTGCCTGTGGTGTCGCGGTTCGACAGCAAGGAGGAGTACGAGCGCGCGCGGTCGTGGCGGGCCCGTCTGGTTGAACAGTTCGCGCCGCTCTACGCGAGCTGGATGCCGAAGGACCAGCACGACGACCAACCCGAGCTGGGGCTGATCGAACGCACGACTGTGCCTTACCTGCCGTACTGGAGCTTCGGCGAGGAGATCGCCGTTCTCGACGAACGCAGCGGCAGCCCTGATTCGGTTTCCTACTACATGGACAACATCGCGGCGTTGCTCGCTCATCGGCTGGCGGACGCGGATGTCCTGGTGAGCAATCGTGACACCTATGTGTCCGCGGCACGGGAACGCGGCCGTCGCGAGATCGGTCACGGATTCCGCTACGACGTGCTGGTGCACGGCACGTCGGAACGAGCCGCGGAGCTCACGAACGAACTCCTGGACCTCGGTGTGCGAGCGGTGCGCGGACGGCTCGCGGAGCTGTCGATGGTGCGGCACTTCGTGATCGTCGATCCACCAGCGCTGCCGTCGGCCGGCGTTCAGGAGATCCTCGACCAGGGACGCATGGTGATGGTGGTCGCGGACGACGTGCCGAGACAGCTGTCCGCGGCACACGCGCTCACCAGCTCTGCCAGTGCGGTGGAGATCGCGGTCGAGGTGGTGACCGTGGTGCCTGCGGACGACGCGGAGCCGCACTGGGAGGGAGTGCTGGTCGCCGCCGCCAGGGAGCTCCGGTCACAGGGTGATCTGGACGGTGCCTATGCGCTGGTCAGCAGGGCGGTCGAGGCGGTGCGGACACCAGTCCTGTCGTCTCTGCTGCGTGGGGAGCTGGCGATGGACATCGGCAGGCCGGAGGTGGCCGAATACGACCTGGACCGCGTTCTCGTTCTCGTGGCGTCGACCTCGCGGGAGGCACAACGCGCTCACCGGCTGCTTGGCGAGATCTACCGCGACCGGGACCAGCGCAGAGCGGTCCGTCATTTCCACGACGCGCTGAGCGGCAGCGATCGGAGGGAGAAGGCGCTGGTGCACCGCGAGCTCTCCCGGATCGAGCTGCGCGAGGGGAAACCCGAGGTGGCGCAACGACATCTGGAGGCCGCACGCGAGCTCAACACCGGTGATGTGGCGCTGGAGGCGCAGCTGGCGTTCGAACTCGGCTCGCTGCTGGTCGACGTCGGCGACTTCGACGCGGCGAGTCGCCAGCTGGCCGAGGCCCTCGAGTGGAACACGTTGCCGCTCGACGACGAGGTCAACGCGCTCCGTCAGCTCGCGTACCTGGAAGGTGCTGCCGGGCGTCCGCGCGAAGCCGAGGACTACCTGCGGCGCGCCCGTGACTTGCCGGTGCGGCCGGAGGACAAAGCCGACATCATCATCGAGCTCACCCGGATACAGCGGGAGAACTACGGCACGAACGTGGCAATCGATGCTCTCGGGGACGTTGTGCACTCACTTGAGCTGAATGACGTCATCGGCAAGGCCAGGCTGCGTGAGAAGCTGGGCAACCTCTATCTCGAAGTCGGTGACAAGCCTTCAGCGCGAGATGTGTTCATCGAGGCTTTGACGGCCTTCCGCAGTCTTGGTGACAGGGCGGGGGAGGTGCGGACGTTGATCGGACTCGTGTCCGCGTACCGAGGTGCGGACCCGGCCAAGGCGATCAGCCATTGGCAGGAGGCCCATCGGTTGCTGACGCGGTTGCGCGGGCCGGAGGCCGATCTGCTGTGGCGTCAGCTGGAGGCTGCTGATCCGAAGTAGCGGGTCAGGAAGTCGTTGCGGAACACGCCCTTCGGGTCGTGCTCGTTGAGCAACGCCTTGAACGCGTCCCACTGTGGGTAACGGGCGGCCAGCAGGGTCGGCGGCACGGTGAAGAGCTTGCCCCAGTGCGGCCGTGGCGCGATGGCCTCCTCCAGGCGCGGGAGCAGGGCGAGCACGGCCGGGGTGTTCGGCACCCAGGTGAAGTGGATGGCGAGGCTGTCGCGGTCGGCGGCAGGGCTGAGCCACTGCGGTTCCGCGGAGATCGTGCGGATCTCGCAGGCCTGGACGAGCGGTGAGATCACCGTGGACATCTCGGCTAGGGCGCGCAGGGCCGTCACGGCGCGGGTGCGGGGGACGAAGTACTCGGTCTGCAGCTCCTGGCCGACGGACGGGGTGAACTCGGCCTTGAAGTGCGGCAGCCGCGCGTGCCACGGGCCGGGGACGCCGCCCTGCTCGGTGCAGTGGATCGGGGGCTGGCCCACCACCGGGTGACGTGGGCCGTCGGCCGGGTGGCCGGGGAAGCGGAACGGCTCGTCGCCCACGCGGTGCTTCACCCAGAGGGTGGCGCCGCCCTGCCAGTCGATGAACGCGCTGACGCTGTAGGCGCCGTCGAAGATCTGGTCGAGCTGGCTCAGCAGCGTCGTCCAGGCGACGTCCTCGTAGACGGTCTGCGCGACCTGGAACGACGGCACGACGTCGAGCGTCACGGCCGTGACGACGCCGAGGCCGCCCATCGACACGACGGCGCCCGCTGACGTCAGTTCGACGACCGAGCCGTCTGCGCGCATGACCTCGACGGACCGCACGGCGCCTGCCAGAGAGCGCGCGCCCGAGCCGTGCGTGGCCGTGGCGACGGCGCCGGCGATGGTGATGTGCGGCAGCGACGGCAGGGTGTGGAGGGCGAGGCCCGCGTCGTCGAGCTGTGGGGCGAGTTCGGCCAGCGTCGCGCCCGCGTTGACCCGGACGGTGCGGCCGCTGACCTCGAAGACCGCGGGCATCGCGGCCAGCGACAGCAGGGTGCCGGTGGTGTCGGCGATGGGGCTGAACGAGTGCCCGGAGCCGACGACGTGCACCGCGGACGAACCGCGGAGGATCGCGCGCAGGTCGTCGGCCGTGGTCGGCGTGACGGCCTGGGCCGCGGAGAACGTGATGTTGCCGGCCCAGTTGGTCTTCATACGCACACCGTAAGCGTCCGAGCGCTGGAAGTTGTTCTCTCTATAGCTTCAGTGTGTACCAAAATCCAGTTGCCCGTGGTGGCAGTGTGGATTCACGTGGGAAACGACGTGCACAAACTCCGGGAAATGGCAGGGCTGGCAACCCCGATGGCATTGCGGGTCGCGGTGACCCTCGGCCTTCCCGATCGCCTGAGAGCCGCCGCCACGGTCGACCTCCTGGCCGCCGAACTCGGCGTCAACCCGACCGCCCTCGAACTCCTGCTCGGCCACCTCGTCACCCTCGGCGTCGTCGACCGCGTCGGCACCGGCTACGGCACCACCGAGTTCGGCGCGCACCTCTGCGCCGACGCCGGCAACGGCCTGCACAACCTCCTCCACCACGACACGGCCGCCGGGCGCGCCGACCTCGCCTTCGTCGACCTGGCCCACAGCGTCCGCACCGGCGAGCCCGCCTACCCGCTGCGCTACGGAAGGGACTTCTGGACCGACCTCGCCGAGCAGCCCCACCTGCGCGAGGCGTTCGACCGGCAGATGACCTGGCGCATCCGGGAACGGATCCCGGACTACGTGGCCGCCGTGGACTGGGCGCGGTTCCCGGTGATCGTCGACGTCGGTGGCGGGCCCGGCGACCTGCTCACCGCCGTGCTCACCGCTCATCCCGGACTGAGCGGCCATCTCGTGGACCTGGAGGTCGGGCCCGCCCGGCAGAACTTCAGCGGGCTCGGTGACCGGGCGCGCGCGACCGCCGGCAGCTTCTTCGACCCGCTGCCCGCCGGTGGGGACGCCTACCTGCTGTTCAACGTCCTCCACGACTGGGACGAGGGGCAGTGCCACCGCATCCTGGCCCGGTGCGTCGAGGCCATGCCGGAGCACGCTCGGCTGCTCGTCGTCGAATCCATCCGAGGTATGGGGATCAGCACCGAGATGGACCTGGTCATGCTCGTGCACTTCGGTGGGCAGGAGCGGAGCCTCGAAGAGTACAAGAAGCTCGCTGCGCCACATGGTTTGGTGCTCGAGCAGGTGACAGAAGTGGCCAACGATCGGTCCGTGCTCGAATTTCGGAAACATCCGATCTAAAGTCGAGTTCTGCCGCCGCACGGACGAAGGGATTCCCATGCGTCTAGCAGCGGCCGCGGCGGCCCTGTTGATCCTGTTCGCCGGCACTCCCGCGCACGCGGCGCCGGACGTGAAGGTGCAGGTCGAAGCCGCGAGCACCAGTCAGGTCGGCAGGGACTTCGCCGGCTTCAGCTACGAGAAGGACCGGGTCGGCGCGCGGATGTTCAACGCCCGCAACGCCGACCTGGTCCGGCTCTTCCGGCTCCTCGGGCCCAGCCTGCTGCGCATCGGCGGCAACCTGGTGGACATGACGACCTGGAACCCGCGGGGCGCGGGCGGCAGGGCTGAGGAGGTCGCGCCGTCGGACATCCGGGAGCTGGCGCTGTTCGCCAGGGTCACCGGGTGGAAGGTCGTCTACGGCATCAACCTCAAGACCAACACGCCCGAGAACGCCGCCGCCGAGGCCGAGGTCGCGGCCAAGGAGCTCGGCCGCGACCTGGTGGCGTTCGAGATCGGCAACGAGCCGAACGTCTACGTCAAGACGTGGCCGGAGTACGAGGCGCTGTTCGGCAAGTTCGCCGACGCGATCAAGGCGAAGGTGCCGGACGCCGAGTTCGACGGTCCCGGCGAGGCCAACAAGACCGCGTGGGCCATGGACTTCGGCCGCACGCAGAAAGCACGCGGCGCGACCATCCTCTCCACCCACCAGTACATCGCCCGCAACGACAAGGCGTCGATCCCGGACATGCTTGCGTCCAACAAGTCCGGGCGGTTGCCCACCGCGAGCGCCGCGATGCAGAAAGCCTGGCAGGACAACGGCATCAGGCAGTGGCGCGTCACGGAGGCCAACAACTACTACCACGGCGGCGCCGCGGGTGTGAGCGATGTGCAGGCGGCGGCGCTGTGGGCATTGGACTACATGTCCGGTGTCGCGGCGCGGCAGGGTTCGGGCATCAACTTCCACGGTGGCACGTCGGTCCAGTTCCCGCTGCACTACTCGCCGATCAAGTACGACGGGCTGAATCCCGTTGGTGTGCAAGGGGTTTACTACGGTGAGCTGCTGTGGAAGCTGGCCGGGCCCGGTGCCTACCACGCGGCGAGCGTCACCGGTGCGGACGAGGTCACGGCGTGGGGCATCGGCAACAACGCGTTCGTCAACAACAAGAACACGACCGCGGTGACGGCGACGATCACGTTGCCGCACAAGGCCCGTCACGCCAAGGTCTACGTGTTGACCGCGCAAAAACTGGACTCGACGGAGATCACCATCGCCGGGTCGAAGGTCGGGAAGGACGCGAAGTTCACGCCACGGCCCGAGAACATCAGGGTGGCCGGCACGAAGGCCACGGTCGACGTGCCGGCCAACAGCGCTGTCCTGGTGGTCACTCGCTGAGCGCGGCGATCCGTTCCTGGGCCTCGGCGAGGTCCTCGGCGGTCGGAGCGTCGTCCTGGGTGAGGGTCCGGCGCCAGTAGCCGGAGAACTCGATGTCCTTTTTGGGCACTCCGAGCGCGACGAAGTGCCTCCGCAGTGCCCGCACCGCGGAGGCCTCGCCGCCCAGCCACACCCAGACCGACGACGGCACCTCGGCCGCGGTCACCACGGACACCAGGTCCTCCCCGGCACTGCGGTGCACCCACCGCACGCCGGGGATGTCCTGCTCCTCCGCCGGGTCCGCGACCTCGACGAACGCCAGCCGTCGCTGGGAGGCGGGCAGCAGCTCCAGCAGTGAGGCGATCGCGGGCAACGCCGTCTCGTCGCCCGCGAACACCAGCAGGTCCGCAACGCCGAGCGGACGGGCGTAGTCCGGCGACGGACCGAACCGGCCGATGACGTCGCCCGGCTTGGCTCGTGCGGCCCACGCGGAGGCGGGGCCGCTGTCGCCGTGCAGCACGAAGTCCACGGTCAGCACGCCGTCGACCAGAGACCGCACGGTGAAGCTGCGCATCCACGGCCGTTCAGGCTCGGGGATCGCCAGGTAGGCCTGGTACCAGACGCTGACGTCCGGCGAGTCCGACACCTGCGCGGAGCAGCCCGGCTTGGGGAACAACAGCTTCAGCTGCTGGTCCGGCCAGGTGCCGATGCCGGCGAGGCCGTCGCCGGTGAACGTCATCCGCACCATGCGCGGCGTCAGCGGCCGCACGGAGGTGACGGTCAGCAGGCTCACGACAGGTACTCCTTCAGGTGCTGGGCGGTGAGGGTGGCCGAGTTCGCGACCAGGTCGCCGGGCGTGCCGGTGAAGACCACCTGGCCGCCGTCGTGGCCGGCGCCGGGGCCCATGTCGATGATCCAGTCGGCGTGCGCCATCACGGCCAGGTGGTGTTCGATCACGATGACCGTGTTGCCGGAGTCGATCAGCTGGTCGAGCAGGCCGAGCAGCTGGTCGACGTCGGCGAGGTGCAGGCCGGACGTCGGCTCGTCCAGCACGTACGTCGAGGCCTTCTCCGCCATGTGGATGGCGAGTTTGAGCCGCTGCCGCTCGCCGCCGGACAGCGTGGTCAGCGGCTGGCCGAGCGACAGGTACGACAGGCCGACGTCGTGCAGGCGGCGCAGGACGGCGTGGGCCTGGCCGGACGGGAAGAACTCGCACGCCTCGGCGACGGACATGCCGAGCACCTCGCTGATGTTCTTGCCCCGCAACGTGTAGCGCAGCACCTCGGGCGTGTAGCGCTTTCCCTCGCACTTCTCGCAGACCGTCGCGACGCCCGCCATCATCGCCAGGTCGGTGTAGACGAGGCCGATGCCCTTGCAGTGCGGGCAGGCGCCTTCGGAGTTCGCGCTGAACAACGCCGCTTTCACGCCGTTGGCCTTGGCGAAGGCGGTGCGGACCGGGTCGAGGAGCCCGGTGTAGGTGGCGGGGTTGGACCGGCGGGACCCGCGGATCGCCGACTGGTCGACCGTCACCACGTCCGGGCGCCCGCGCAGCGAACCGTGGATCAGCGACGACTTGCCCGACCCGGCGACGCCCGTGACGACGGTCAGCACCCCGAGCGGGATGTCGACCGAGACGTCCTTCAGGTTGTTCTGCCTGGCGCCCTCGATCGTCAGGAAACCCTTGGGGGAACGGAACTGCGGCCGCAGCTTCGCCCGGTGGTCGAGGTGCCGTCCCGTCAACGTGCCGGACGCGCGCAGACCCGCCACGTCGCCGGAGTAGCAGACGTGGCCGCCGTTGACGCCCGCGCCCGGGCCGAGATCGACGACGTGGTCGGCGATCTCGATGGTCTCCGGCTTGTGCTCGACGACGAGGACGGTGTTCCCCTTGTCGCGCAGGCGAAGCAGCAGGTTGTTCATCCGCTGGATGTCGTGCGGGTGCAGGCCGACGGTCGGCTCGTCGAACACGTAGGTGATGTCGGTCAGCGACGATCCCAGGTGCCGCACCATCTTCACGCGCTGCGACTCGCCACCGGACAGCGTGGCGGACTCGCGGTCGAGCGAGAGGTAGCCGAGGCCGATCTCGACCAGCGAGTCGAGCGTGTCGCGCAGCGTCGCCAGCAGCGGAGCGACGGACGGGTCGTCGATCGAGTGCACGAACTGGGCGAGGTCGCTGATCTGCATCGCGCAGCAGTCGGCGATGTTCAGTCCGCGGATCCTCGAGCTGAGTGCCGCGGAGTTCAGCCGGGCGCCGTGGCAGTCGGGGCAGGTCGCGAACGTGACCGCGCGATCGACGAACGCCCGGACGTGCGGCTGCATCGACTCGCGGTCCTTGCTCAGGATCGTGCGCTGCAGCTTCGGGATCAGGCCGTCGTAGGTGACGTTGGTGCCGCCGATGTTCAGCTTCGTCGTCGGCTTGTACAGGAAGTCGTGCAGTTCCTGCTCGGTGAACTCCGCGATGGGCTTGTCGGGGGAGTAGAGGCCGGAGTTGGCGAGCACCTGCCAGTACCAGGTGCCGACGCCGTAGTTCGGGGCGTCGATCGCGCCCTCGTTCAGCGACTTGGTCCTGTCGACGATCGCGTCCACGTCGATGGTGGTGACCTTGCCCAGGCCCTCGCAGCCAGGGCACATGCCCTCCGGCAGGTTGAAGCTGAACGCGCCGGACGTGCCGACGTGCGGCTCGCCCAGGCGGCTGAAGACGATCCGGAGCATGGTGTGCGCGTCGGTGGCCGTGCCGACCGTGGAGCGGGAGTTCGCGCCCATCCGCTCCTGGTCGACGATGATCGCCGCGCTCAGGTTGTGCAGCGCGTCCACGTCCGGCCGCCCGATCGACGGCATGAACGACTGCAGGAACGCGGTGTAGGTCTCGTTGATCATGCGCTGCGACTCGGCCGCGATCGTGCCGAAGACCAGCGAGGACTTGCCGGAGCCGGACACGCCGGTGAAGACCGTCAGGCGGCGCTTGGGGACGTCGAGCGACACGTTCGCGAGGTTGTTCTCCCTGGCCCCGCGGACCTGGATCACGTCGTGGCTGTCGGCGACAGCATTCATCGCGGCTTCTCACCCCAGTTGATTCTTTATGCCGTAAAGTATCGGACCAACGAGGTTACTTTACGTTGTAAGGAGTCGCAACCGTGGTCGTCTACGCAGGTCAGGGCGACCCGCGCCGGTCCATCGAGCTGCTCTGGCGCGGGTCGGTCACCGAGCACCGCCCCGGCCCGAAGCCCGGCCTGAGCGTCGACGCGATCGTCGACGCCGGCATCGCCGTCGCCGACGAACAGGGCCTCGCGTTCTCGATGCGCGCGGTGGGGGAGCGCCTCGGCCACACCGCCATGGCGCTCTACACGTACGTGCCGGGCAAGAACGAGCTGGTCGACCTCATGTACGACCGCACGATGGCCGAGCTGCCGACGTCCTACCCGCTCGACGACGGCTGGCGGCCCGCCGTGACGCGGTGGGCACACGACATGTGGGAGTGCTACGGCCGCCACCCGTGGGTGCTGCAGGTGTCGCAGGCACGCCCGGTGCTCGGCCCGCACGAGTTCGCCGTGACCGAGGCACTGGCCGCGATCCTGGTCTCCACCGGCCTGCCCGGCCGGCAGCTGCGCGGCATCGTCGGCGCGATCAACTACTTCGTGCGCGGCGCCGCCCAGACCATCGCCGAGGCGCGCGCCGCCGGTGGCGCGACCGGCGAGGCCGACGAGGAGTGGTGGTACGCGCGGTCGGCCGTGCTGCTGGAGATCGAGCCCGACCTCGCGAAGAAGTTCCCGATGCTGCACCTGCTGGAACAGGATCGCGAGCCGGTCGACCCCTCCCTGCCGTACCTGGAGAACGACGCGCTGGAGAACTTCCGCAACGGCCTGCGCGTCCTGCTCGACGGCATCGAGGGCGCTGTGGCAAAACCGTGACGAAGTCCGGACCTCCGGCGCACATGGGCCCGATGAGATCGTGCTCATGGCGATCGTGCCCAGAGTCCTCGGTGCCGTCGTGCTCGCGCTGGTGCTGACCGCGCCGAACACGGCGGCCACCACGCCGGTGCGGGAGCACCGGCCCGCCGTCATGAGGATGGAGTACGCGGTCGGCGACCTGAACGCGGTGGTCCACTCGCCGCGCACGCTCGTCGGCACGCGCCCGCTGGTGTTCCACCTCCGCGGGGACGACCACCGCGCGCAGTCGTTGGCGCAGCAGGGAGCCATCGTCGTGCTGGTCGGCGATCCGGCCGTGCTGAGCAGGCACGTGGAGCTGTGGCGCGAGCTGAGCGGGGCCGAGGGCCCACTGGCGGAACGGTTCCGCGGGTTCGCCGGCCACTTCTCTGTGGCAGAACCGTGACACGACCCTCACAAGCCGCCCACATCCGACCGTTTTGATCACCGGCATGGCACTCGCGCCCAGGAAGATCGGTGCGGTCACGGCCGCCGTCGCGTTCGCGATGGTGCTGACCGCGCCGCACACCACCGCAACCCCCGACCACCGCACCGGCGTCAGGAAGATCGAGTACTCGCTCGGTGATCGCGCCTTCCAGGTGCCCGGCTTTCACACCGAACCGGGCGGCCCCGTCGCGGACCTCGAGCTCACCGCCGTCGTGCACGCGCCACGCACGCTCATCGGCAAGAGGCCGGTGGTGCTGCTCGCGCACGGTTATTGGAAACCGTGCCAGAGCGACCAGTGGGTCTGGCCCTGCCCGCAGGCAGACGCGTTCCCGAGCTACCGCGGGTACGACTACCTGGGACAGGAGCTGGCGCGTCAGGGTTTCGTGGTCGTGTCGGTGAGCGTGAACGGCGTCAACGCCGGTGAGATGGGCCAGTCCGCCGACATCGCGCGGGCGGCGCTGATGAGCAGGCACCTCGAACTCCTGCGCGACCTCAACGACGGCAAGGGTCCGCTCGCCGAGCGGCTCAAGGCCTTCCGCAACCACCTCGACCTGACCAACGTCGGCACCCTCGGCCACTCGCGAGGTGGCCGCGGCGCGGTCTACCAGGCGTCGGACCGGCACGCCGCCGAACTGCCCGCCGGTGTGCGCATCAGGGCCGTGCTGCCGCTCGCACCCGCCGACTACTACGCACCCGACCCCGAGGCCCCGGAGAACCTCGACTACCGCATCACGAAGATCCCGTTCGCGGTCATGACCGGCAGCTGCGACGGCGCGGTGAACGGCGGCTCGTACGTCGACAACGCCAAGGGCCGCAACCTCGCGCCGATCCACGCGGTCACGCCGAAGCACGCCAACCACAACTACTTCAACACCGAGTGGTCCTACGACAACGACAGCCGCTGCCCGGACACCGGCCTCACCCCTGAGCAGCAGCGCGCGGTCGCCACCACGTACATCCCGGCGTTCTTCCGGCAGTACCTGCTCGGACAGCACAACCCGATCGTCAGCGGGGGCTGGCCGGGTGTCGACGTCGTGACGCATCAACCGATCGGCTAAGCCACAACACGACTTTGGGCGGTCGCATCCCCCTTCCGCCACTGCCAGGGTGGTGGTGGAAGGGGGAAATTCCATGCTCAAAACAACTGCGCTGCTGACCGCGGCGCTGATAGTGCTGACCGCCTCACCCGCCACGGCGCATCCCAGCGGCGACTGGGCCGGGTGGCAGAAGGATCTGAACGGCTCCCGGCACAACGCCGCTGAGTGGCGCCTCAACCAGCACAACGCGGGCAAGCTCAAGCTCAAGTGGGCGTTCTCGCATCCGCTCGGCGAGATCAACCACGTCCGCAGCCAGCCGGCCGTCGTCGGCGACACGATCTACTTCGGCGGCCCGGACGGCAAGTTCTACGCCCGCAACGCCCGCACGGGCGCACCGAAGTGGGAGTTCACGCTCCCACCCGCCACCCGGTTCGCCTACAACTCGGACGGCCCGGCCGTGAGCGGCGGCAAGGTGTTCTTCGGCGACAGCGCGGGCCGGCTGTTCGCGCTGGACCAGCGGACGGGACGGCAGCGCTGGCAGGTGCAGATGGACGACACGATCGCGTCCATGACCACCAGCTCGCCGATCGTCCACAACGGACTGGTGTACGTGGGGACGTCGAGCAGCGAGAACGTGTTGCCGCGCGACCACGCGTGCTGCACGTTCCGCGGCCACGTCGACGCCTACGACGCCGACACGGGCGCGCTGGTGTGGCGCCACTACACGGTGCCGGAGCCGGTCGAGGTCGGCACGTGGCCCAACGGCGCCAAGCGGTTCGAGCCGTCCGGCGCCGGCGTGTGGAGCTCGCCGGTGATCGACCGCCGGACGGGCACGCTCTACGTCGGCACCGGCCAGAACTACACCGGCAAGGGCGGCGAGTTCGACTCGTTGCTCGCGCTCGACGCCCGCACGGGCGCGGTGAGGTGGACCAACCAGGTCACCGACGCCGACACCTGGCGCGGGGCGTGTAACGAGCCCGACCCCGAGGGGTACTGCCCCGGTCTGAAGGACAACACCAACCTCGACTACGACATCGGCGCGACACCGACCCTGTTCGAGGCCGGCGGGCGGCAGCTCGTCGGCGTCGGCCAGAAGTCCGGTGTCTACCACGTGTTCGACGCCAGGACGGGGCAGGTCGTGTGGCGTCGTCAGCTGGGGTCGCCGTGGCCCAGCGGTGGCATCGGCGGCATCCAGTGGGGAGCGAGCTACGACGGCAAGCGGCTCTACATCGCGACCTGGCTCGCCGACCCCGGCAAGCTCTTCGCGGTGGATCCCGCCACCGGCGCCGTGCTGTGGGAGACCCCGGCACCCGCCGACGGCTGCTCCACCGGCGGCGCGGCCGGTCAGCCGAACTGCGCGCCGGGGCACGGCGTGCCGGTGTCCAGCACGCCCGGCGTGGTGTGGCTGGGTGCGCAGGACGGCAAGTTCCGCGCGTACGACGCGAAGATCGGCAAGATCCTCTGGACCTACGACACCGTTCAGGACACGCAGGGCGTCAACGGCCTGATCGGGCGCGGTGGCGTCATCGCCGGTCCCGGCTCGGGGGCGGTGGTGTCCAACGGCATGGTCTACGTCCACTCGGGCCACTGGTTGGGCTACCCGAGCCAATACGGGCGCGTGCTACTGGCCTTCGGCCTGTAGCTTCCGGCGCACGGAGTCGGCCGGGAGGCCGGCTCCGCTGCGCAGCTCCAGCGACTTCTGCCAGGCACGACGGGCTTGCTCGGCGTCACCCGCGGCGAAGTGGGTGTCGCCGAGCTGCTCGTAGGCGGCGGCTTCCAGCGGGAGGTCGCCGCCCAGCCGGAAGATGGCGGCGGACTGCGTGAACGCGTGCGCCGCGCGTTCGTAGTCGCCGAGTCCGTAGTAGCCGGTGCCGAGGTTGTCCCACGTCTCGCCCTGGCCGATGGCGTGGCCCATCGCCTCCCACATGGGCATGACGCGCTCGGCGTACTCGACGGCGGTGGCGTACTCGCCGATCTTGCCGTAACCCCACGCCAGCCCGGTCAGCGCGTTGGCCTGGCCGTACTCGTCGCCGCACTCCTCGTACAACGCGAGCCCGCGCCGCGTGTACTCCAGCGCCTCGCCGATCCTGTCGTCCGGGCACAGCATCGCGATGTTCAGCAGCACGCCCGCCTGGCCGGCCGGGTTGCCCTCGTACACCTCGAGCGCCCGTTCGAACGCCGCCCTGGACTCGTCGAGCCTGCCCACCCTGCCGAGGCCGCGGCCGAGGTTGATCAGCGTGCGGCCCATCGCGTCGGTGTCGTCGAGCTGTTCCAGCGCGGCGATCGCGAGTTGCTGCGACGTGAGGAGATCGCGGTAGTGCGCCTGCCGGTCGAGGACGTCGGCGAGCGACCAGCCCATCAGCCACGTCTGCGCCGGGGTGCCGTGGGGCATCGCCGACATCAGCGTCGGGTGCTCGGCCATGAGCCACGCCAGCGCTTCGTCGTGCGTGCCGAACCGCGTGACGATCACGCCGTCGGCCGGAGGCGGGGTGGCCGGGCGGTGGCGGCTCGGGGTGAACACGACGGCCGCCTCGACGCTCGTCAGCGCGAGGTGGTCGAGCAGCCGGGTCAGCGCCTCGTCGCGTTCCTCGGTCGGGGCCAGCTCCGCCGCGTAGTCGCGCAGCAGGTCGTGGCACGTGAACCGGCCCGGCTCCGACTCGTCGAGCAGGTTCGCCTCGGCCAGTTCCGCGAGCAACGCCTCGGTCTCCGTCAGCTCCAGCCCCGCGAGGGACGCGGCGCCGGCGAGGCTGATGTCCGAGCCCGGCATGAGGCCGAGCAGCCGGAAGAGCCGCAGCGCTGGCGGGCTGAGCGCCCGGCAGGAGTGCGAGAACACCGAACGCAGGTCCGCGGTGACGTCATCGTCGTCGGCGAACGCGTCGAGGTCGGCGAGCTCGTCCGCCAGCGCCGCCAGCGGGAACTCCGGCTGCGTGGCCGCCCGTGCCCCGGCCACCGCGAGCGCCAGCGGGAGACGCGCGCAGCGGCGGACCACCGTGTCGACGGCGTCCGGTTCGGCCTGCGCGCGGTCGTGGCCGATGCGGGCGGCCAGCAGCTCGCGGGCGTCGTCGGGCGGCAGCAGGCCCAGCGGCAGCGAGCGGGCCCGGTGCGTCGGTTTGAGGGCGGTGCGGCTGGTGACCACCACGTGCGTGTTCGGCGTGCGCGGCAGCAACGGCTCGATCTGGTCGGCGTCGGTCGCGTTGTCCAGCACCATCAGCACCCGCTTGTCCGCGAGCGTGTCCCGCAGCAACGCCGACTGCCCGGCCAGGTCGTGCGGCACCTTCGCCCGCGGCACGTCCAGCGCCGACAGGAACCGCAGCAGCGCGTCACCGGGACTCAACGCCGCACCGGACGGGCCGAAGCCGTGCAGGTTCACGTACAGCTGGCCGTCCGGGAACCGTTCGGCCACCCGGTGCGCCCAGTGCACGGCGAGCGAGGTCTTGCCGACCCCGCCGGTGCCGGTGATCACGACGACGCCGTTCGGCGCCTGGTCGAGTTCGGCGAGCTCCAGCGCCCTGCCGGTGAACGGCTTGGGCGGCGCGGGCAGCTGCCGCGGCGCCGACGCGGTCTGCAGCCGCCGGTGCAGGGTGGTGAGCTGCCGGGACGGCTCGGCGCCCAGCTCGGTCGCGAGACGGGCCTTGAGCAGCTCGAAGTGCCTGATGCCCGCGGAGGTGCGACCGCTGCCGTGCAACGCCTCGATCAGCTGAGCGGCGATCCGCTCGTCCAGCGGGCGTTCGGCGGCGAGCGCCTGCAGCTCCGGCACCAGCAGCGCGTGCTCGCCGTCGTTCAGCCGCTGGTCGACGTGGTCGAGACGGGCCGCCAGCAGCTCGCCGGCGAAGCCCTGCCGCAGCTGCCGCGCCCACGGCGTGTCCAGTGTGGACAGCAGCTCCCGGCCGGCGAGCGCGAGGGCCTCGGCGGTCCTGCCGGTGCGCACGAGGTGGCGGAACAGGTGCAGGTCGATCTCCAGGGGGTCGGCCCGCACCACGTACCCGCCGGCCTCGCGCTCGATCAGGCCGGGCAACGTCTGCCGCAACCGGGTCAGCCAGGTCTGCATCATCGCGCGGGCACGAGGCGGCGGCGCGTCACCCAGGACGCGTTCGACCAGCTCGTCGGCGCCGACGACCCGTCCGGCGTCGACGAGCAGCACACCGAGGAGGGCGCCCGGCCGCGTCGGACCGAACTCGGTCGCGCGGCCGTCCACCCACGCCGAGACCCCGCCGAAGACCGTGAAGCGCACGATGATCACCGTAGTCGGGCCCGTTCGGGGTGCGCGACACCAGCACAAGAGAAAAAGCTCTCGCAGTTGGCGGTGCTGTGCGGACCCGTTTCGCCGGGCGGCGAAGTTCTAGAGCAATTCTCAGGGTGCTGACAGCAGACTCCCAGACAGGCGCGGCTTGATGGAGTCAGGGAGGTCGCCATGCTGATCGATCGCACCATGCCACTCGGTACCGCTCTGACAGTCACGTACGCCTCGGACCGTGGACCGCGCACGCACAACGCCGACGCGTACGCCACCAACGGCCGTCGCACCTTCGTCGTGGCGGACGGGGTGGGCGACTCCGCGGCGGCCGTCGAGGCCGCGCACGCCGCCGCTGGGGCCGCGGCGCTGCTCACCGACCCGGTCGCCGCGATCCTGGCCGCCAGGGACGCGCTCCAGGTGCACAGCGGGGACGCCGTGATCGTGGTCGCCGTGGCCAGGCCGGACGGGGGCTTCGACGTCGCGTGGGCCGGCGATGCCCGTGCGTACGCCTCCGACGGCGAGGACCTGGTGCAGCTCACGACGGACCACACGGTGGCCGAGTACTTCCGCGAGCGCGGGCTCGTGCCGGAGCGGCGGATGGAGCACGTCGTCACGAACACGGTCCGGCACGCCACCGCCGGGAACATCGGGCGGGCGGCGACGCGCGCCACGCGGCTCGTGCTCGCGTCCGACGGCGTCTACGGGCCCCTGGGGCACGGCGGGATCGAGGCGATCATGGCCGGGCACGCGTCGGCAGAACGGCTCGTGCGAGCCGCGTTGTACGCGGGCGGCACCGACAACGCCACCGCGCTGGTCGTCAGCTAACCGGCCTTCTTCTTGGCGCCGCTCCGCTTCTTCTTGCTCGCCTCGACACTGCGTTGCAACGCCTCCATGAGGTCCACGACGCCCGTGGCCTCGGGAGGCTCGGCCTCGACGACGATCTCGCGGCCCTTGCGCTTGTCCGCGATCAGCTTCTCGACGCGCTCGGTGTAGGTGTCGCGGTAGTCCTTCGGCCGCCAGTCGTCGGCCATCGACTCGACCAGCGAGATCGCCATGTCGAGCTCCTTGCCGCGGGGCGCCCGTCCCTCCGGCGTCACGTCCAGCACGTCCTGCGGGCTGCGGATCTCGTCGGCGAAGAACAGCGTGTGCACGGCGAGGATCCCGTTGTCCTCCTTCAGCGCGGTGAGGTACTGCTTGCCGCGCATGACGAACATCGCGATGCCCGCCCGGTTCGTCTTCTTCATCGCCTGCGCCAGCAACAGGTACGGGCGCGAGAACTCGGGCTTGGCCGGGCCGAGCCAGTACGTCTTCTGGAAGAACACCGGGTCGATCTCGTCCAGGTCGACGAACGCCTCGATGTCGAGCGTCCGCGAGCGGCCGGGAGCGATGTCCTCCAGCTCCTCAGGCTCCACGATGACGTACTCGCCGTTGTCGACCTCGTGGCCCTTCACGATCTTGTCGTAGGGCACCTCGCGGCCGGTGCGCTCGTTGACGCGCTTGTACCGGATGCGGTCGGACGTGCCGCGCTGGAACTGGTTGAAGTGCACCGTGTGGTCCTCGGTGGCGCTGTACAGCTCCACCGGGATGCTGACCAGCCCGAAACTGATCGACCCGCTCCAGATCGCCCGTGCCATGCGGGCCGAGTACCCGCTTCCGGCCACGTCGAACCACGCGTTGACTGTTGACCGCGTGCAACCTCCCCTGCGCGCCGCGTGTTTCCAGTTGGTGATCGACAACCCTGAGGGAGGACGTGAATGAGGTTCGTACTGGGGAGCCTGCTCGCCGCGCTCGCGCTCGTGGCGGGAACCGGTGTGGCGCAGGCGGATCCGCCGAAGCCGCCGTACCCGATCGTGACGACGTGGGCTGACGCCGAAGTCCGCACGTGCGAGGCGTTGTCGTGTCCGGTGGACCACGTGATCCCCGCCGGCACGAGCAGCATCGGCATCTGCTGGACCCGTGGGCAGACCGTCTACGACCACGGCATCTACAACAACATCTGGATCATGGTGAGCATGAACAGCGGTGGCCGCTACCTGGCCAGCGCGATCTACTTCAGGGGCGACGAGCGGGCGAACCTGCCGTACGAGAACGACTGCGGGCCCTACTGACGAGCGCTGTGACCGCAAGCGGCTACGGTCTTCAGGTGTGAGAGTGGTGGTGCTGTCCGACACCCACGCGCCGCGGTTCTGGAAGCGGTGCCCTGCCGACGTGGCCTCACACCTGCGGTCCGCCGATCTCATCCTGCACGGCGGTGACGTCTGCGTCGCCGCCGTGCTGGACGAGCTGGCCCAGTATGCGCCCGTGATCGCGGTGTGCGGCAACAACGACGGGCCCGACGTGGTGGCGTGGGGCGCGCGGGAGACCGCGGAGTTCGAGATCGAGGGCCTGCCGGTCGCGATGATCCACGACAGCGGCCAGAAGACCGGACGGCTGGCGCGGATGCGCCGACGCTTCCCCGCTGCCCGTCTTGTCGTCTTCGGACACTCGCACATCCCGTGGGACGAGGAGGAGGACGGGTTCCGGGTGTTCAACCCCGGCTCACCCACGGACAAGCGGCGTCAGCCGCACGGCACGATCGGGCTGCTGGACGTTGTGGACGGTGTCCTGCTGGACGCGCGCATACTTCCGGTCGCCCAGGCGGCGAGCCGAGGTTCCAGGACCTCGTAGACCTGCGGGTCGAAGCCCATGCCCGTGTGCGTGCTGTGCACCTCGACGCACTCCGCGTACGGGTCCTGGCACAGCTGCCACGGCACGATTCCGTCCATTCGCGAGAAAATCGAGATCGCGGGCACCCGCAACGGTTCCGCGAGCGTCTTCACGTGCTCGTCGAAGCACGGGCCCCGCATGCAGTCGTCGTCCAGCAACCCGGGAATCCCCGCGGAAGCCAGGCGCGCCAGGAACCTCGCGATGCGCAACACGTTGGGGTGCGCGCCCATCGGGTCGAGCACGGGGCTGCCCAGCATCACCAGGCCGTGCACCAGATCCGGCCGCCGGGCGGCGGCGAGGCGCGCGAGGCCGCCGCCACGGCTCTGGCCGAGCAGCACCACCGGACGTCCAGTGCGCTCGGCATGCTTTTCCGTGCTGTGCAGGAGTTTCGCCAGCAGGTCCGCCGTGCAGCCGACGGTGAACCCGACTCCCGACCGCGCCGGCAGGTAACCGCGGGCGCGCAGCCACGACGCGGCGGGCGTCAGGCTCGCCTCGCCGGCGCCGAAGCCGGGGACGAGCACGACGCCGAGACCCTTGCCCTGGCCAGGATCGGCGGTCCGCCACACCGGATGACGCAGCAGCTTCGGCACGTCCCACAACGCCCTGACCACGCTCTCGCGTGCGGCGGATCGCAACCCGTCGAACATGCCTCTGGGTTGCCTGGGATTCAGGACCTAAACTCCTCGTTCCTGACGAGGAACGCGCCCAGGCCGTGGAAGTCGTTCACCGCCTTCGCCCGGCGCAGGTAGTGGCTCTCGTCGCCCGCTTTGGACAGCACGTCGCGGTACCCCTTGCGGGCGACCGGGAGGTTCGCCGCGGAGATCGGCACACCGTCCACTGTGGAGGGAATTGGTGAGGCCGGCGGCGGGCAGCCCGGCCTCGTTGATCAGCACGTCAGCGCGGCCTCCGCCCAGTCGGCGTGGTCGAAGTTGCGGCCGTCGCCGCCGTCGGTGACGCGCAGGCTCAGCATCCGGACGTTGGTCACGTCGACGTCGATCGGGATGGCCGCGCCTTTGCCCTTCCGGACACCGCTGTCGTAGATCAGCTCGTCGTCGCCGAACACCTGGAACGCCACCGAGCCCGGTTCCCGCGTCTCGTCGTCGAGGCCGATCTTGGCCGTGAACCGCTCACAGCCCCGGCCGAGGTAGACGGAGATTTCGGAGGGTGCGTGGGTGCCCAGTCCCTTGGTGTAGGTGACACCGCCGATCGAGAGCGTTGTGCCGTCACCGCCGGCGTTCTCGCCGTTCGAGCGGTCGCGTTCGACCGGACCCCAGCCGTTGGTCTCGCTCAGGAACGGCAGATCGCTGATGTGCGCGCCGTTCGTGGGCACCGGCGGTGGCACGAACGCTTTGACCGCCTGCTCGACGTGCACGCCGTCGCCGAACGTGGCGACCACCGGCACGTCCACCAGCCCGACCGGACTCTGCGCGCCGACCTGGACCTGCCAGCGTCCGCTGATCGACTCGCCGGGTGCGAGCCGTCGGCGCTGCACGGTCGCGCCGGCCACTGCCCAGCCCTCGGGGGCAGTGGCCGCCAGGACGACGTCGCGGATCTCCTGGTCGCCGTTGGTGAACGTGCCGGTGACCTCGAAGGCCGAGCCCTGCTGAACGTCGACCGGGGTGGCCGGGGTGACCGTCAGCGTCGTCTTCGGGACCTGCCGGACGGGCCGGTCGCACGTCTGCAGGCCCGGCCGGTGGCGGCAGATGATCGCCGCGAAGCCGCCGTTGCGCCGCACCGGGACGTCGAGGGTGCCGGTGCCGCGCAGCACCTGACGGTCGCGCACGACGTCGGCCCTGGTCGCCGGGTCGCGGACGGTCTCGACGAGCCACTGGCCGCCGCCGAGGAAGTCCAGCCGGGCGTGCAGAGTCCGGTCCTGGGTCGCGATGCCACCGACGAACCACCTGTCCCCGTTGCGGCGCGCGACGACGGCGTGGGTGTCCGGGTCGCCGTCGAGGAGCCTGGTCTCGTCCCACGCGGTCGGCAGCTGGTCGAGGTAGCGCAACGCCTGCGGATGCCGTTCGTAGGCCTCGGGCTTGTCGGCGAAGTGCGTCCAGCCCGACTCGTACACGACGGGCAGCGCGGTCTCGTGCGCGATCGTCGCCTCCCTGGTGCCGACTTCCAGCGACACCGGCGTGTAGTCCATCGAGCCCGCGACGTTGCGGGTGAAGAACTGCACGGGGTTGTTGGCGGCGGGCGGGAGGTTCTCGGCGCCGCGCACGCCTTCCATCGTGAGCACGTGCGGCCAGGTGCGGGCGAGGCCGTGCGGGATGGTGGAACCGTGGAAGTTGACCATCAGACGCAGGTCCGCCGTCTTCTGGAGAACCGCGTCGTACCAGCGGTAACGGGCCTGCGAGTCGGACTCCATGAAGTCGAGCTTCACGCCCTTCGCGCCCCACTGCTTGATCCTCGGCAGCACGGTGTCGCGTTCCTGCGGGGTGTCGAGGTCGCTCCAGCGCAGCCACAGCAGGATCTCCACGCCCCGCGCGCGGGCGTAGCGGATCAGCTCCGGCACCCACTGGGCGCTCCAGCCCTCGTCGACCAGCGCGTACTCCCAGCCGTGGCGGGCGGCGAAGTCCACGTACTGCTTCTGCCTGGCGAAGTCGCCCGGGCTCGAGTGCTCGCTCAGCCACGACCACGCGACCTTGCCCGGCTTGATCCAGCTGGTGTCGGTGCGCAGCGCCGGCGTGGCCAGGTCGTCGACGAGCGTGGACGTGCTGACGGTGGCGAGGTCGCCGACGATCGCGGTGCGCCACGGCGTGGTGCCGGTCGACTCGACCTGCGGATCGGCCAGCACGACCTGGAAGCCGTTGCCAGTCCTGCGCAGCCTGCTGCCCGCGTACCGGCCGTCCACATCGGACTCGGTGAGCAGTGCGAAGTCGTCGCCCGTCTGGAAGAGCGACGGGTAGCCGAAGTCGCCGGTGGCCGCGCCCGCGGTCGTGCGGACGCGGTTGTTCTCGTACCAGGCGTTGTAGGGCAGCAGCCACGCCTTGGCGTCGGGGTTCAGGACGAAGCTGGACGCCTCAGAGGTGACTGTCGCGGCGTTCGGCAGCACGTAGCGGTAGGCGACGCCGTCCGGTGCGGCGCGGACGACCAGGTCGAAGCTGGCGGCGGCGGTGCGGAAGCCGAACCTGCTCTCGGTCATCCGGGTGGAGCGCTGCAGCCGTTTGCCGTGGGGCATGTCGTAGCGCTCGATGACAACGCGGTCAGAGCGGCCGGTGAAGGTCAGGTTCTCGGTCAGGTCGGCGGTGGTCGTCGTGATGCCGACCGGCGCGGGCTGCAGGACGGTTCTGCCCTGCCTCAGCACAGACAGCGTCAGATTTCCGCTGCCCAAGGCTATCTTGGCGGTGACATGGCCCGGTCCGGTGACGGTCCAGGCGGTCGGTGCGGCGGTGGCGGGCACGGAGGGCAACAGCAGGGCGAGCACGATCGCGAGCAGTCGTGACATCGTTGTCAGCTCCCAGGGTGAGACCGCTCTCATCGTGTTGGGGGCGTCCGGCTCCGGTCAAGGGGCTGATCGTTGTCAGTCGATTTGCGACAGAAGGATCACGTCGAAGCGCGGCACCAGCGTCGCGCGGCCCTCACACGGTGACCGCGATCTCCTCGCCCAGCTTGGCTCCGCCGAGCAGCTCGAGGTCGTCACCGCTCCAGAACCGGCCGGGGTCGTACCAGTTCGGCCGGCGGTGGGGCAGCAGTCCCATCTCCGCGTACGTCACCGCGACGATCTCCGCGCAGAACGCGCTCTCCAGCGTGGCGTCGGCCTTGTGTCGCAACGGAAGCCGCCCGCGCAGCCAGCGGGAGGCGAGCCGCGCGGTGGACGGGAACGGCGTGCCGTCGAGCCGGGCCACGGTCTTCAGCGCCGCGTCCTCCATCTCGCGGGTCACCAGGTGGTCGAGCTGCCGCAGCCACGCCCGCTGCTTGTACTTGTCGTGCCACGTCACCACGGCGTCGCGCAGATCGTGCAGCTGGGCACCGCGCTGATGGGTGCCGGTCCACATGTCCTGAAGCGACCTGCCGAGCTCGGCGTGCCACATCAGCGGCGGCAGGTCGTCCAGCACGATCGCCATGCCCACGTGGTTGACAGGGCTGTTCGTCATCGCCTGGATCGCCCTGTCCGCGGCGCTGCGGCCGCGGAACACCCACACGTCACCGGTGCGGGTCATGTCCACGGCTTCGTCCAGGGTTATCGCCATAGCCCCGTAGCCTAGGCACATGAAGCTCTGGAAGGTGATCGGTCTGGCCGCGTTCGCGGGCGTGGCGGCGAGCGGTGTCGTGGTCGCCCGCAACCAGCGCCGCCGGGCCGCCTACACGCCGGACCAGGTCAGGGAACGTCTGCGGGAACGCCACGCCGAGGCGTCGAAGAGCACCGGCTGAGCGCCGCGGGATCGGCCCCTCGTGGTGAGCCCCGGCGGTTCGTAGCATCGGTCGGCGGGTTCGTTCCCGTGCTGTGGAAGGAGGATTCGCGGCCACCGCCGCTCGCCGGGCCGATGAGGATCCCGCTGCAGTGGACCAGCGGGGTTGGGCATCCTCGTCGCGCTCGATCCGACCGGGCGGCGGCCGGCCGCAGGCCTACCGGCTGACGACCACCTCGCGCCGGTCCGGGATGAGCCGGAAGGCCACGAAAGACGCCACCACGAGCAGTCCGGCCGCCACCAGCGCCGTGCCCAGCACGGCTTCGGTGAACGTGCCCGCACGGGCCCGGAGTCAGCCTCGACGCCGTCGCCAGGGAAGCGGGCGTGTCGAAAGGTGGTCTGCCGCACCACTTCCGCACCAAGCAGGCGTTGCTCGTCGGCCTGATCGACGAGTGGTTCGGCCGCTACGACGCGATGGTCGAGAGCCTGCTCGAACCGGAGGACACGCCGGGCCGGTGGACCCGCGCGCACATCCGGGCGACGTTCACGCCGGACGAACTGTGGTCTCACCCGTCTGTCGTAACCGCGCTGCTCGGCGTCCCGGAACTGCAGCAGCGCCTGGACGTCGCTGCGGCCCGCTGGCGGCGGCAAACCGATTCCGACGGGCTTCATCCACAACGCGCGGACCTGATTTCCCGTGCACTCGACGGAGTGACGCTGGCGGACCTGCTCTGGCGCGGCCAGGAGTCGCCGCAGGGGCGTGCGCAGACCCGTGACCTGCTGCTGAAGCTCACCGAGCAGACCGGGCCGCTCGTTTGACGTTGTCCACCGATCGTTGTCAACCGGAACAACGCTGACACCGGACAACGAAATCTGCGTACCGTCGCAAGTGGTTGCACTCCGGGGGGAAGCAAATGCCGATAGTGTTGTCCGAATCCGCGCCCCAGGGCCGCGGGTTGACGATTCTCTTCGAGTTGGAAGATCTCGCGCGCACGAGATTCGCGGCGGCACCGCTGCCGATGTACGAACTGATCTTCACGGTGCACAGCGGCAACTGGGACCGCCTGCTCCTGCCGCAGATCCGCCCGCTCGCCGAACTGGTCAGGCCGGGCCGGTTCATTCCCGACTTCTTCAACTCGGCACGCCCCGACTTCGACGAGGCCGTGCGCCAGGTGCTCGGCGTGCCCTCGACGAGGGTGCGCGACCAGATCGCGAACATGCTGGGCACGACGTCGCCGTGGCTGCGGTCGTTCGCGGCCGGCACCCCGACCTCGCGGCAGGACCTGAGGTCCGCGCTCAACGCCGGCTTCCGCGACCTGATCGGACCGAACTGGCCGGAGACGCGCCAGGCGTTCGACGCCGAGGTCCGGCTGCGGTCGTCGCAGGCGGTGGCGCGGGGGCTCGGCGACCTGCTCGGCAACCTGCACCCGTCGATCTCGTGGACCTCACCGGCACTGCACGTCGAGCTCTCCTGGGACACCGAGATCTCGTTGCGCGGCACGGGAATGCTGATCGTGCCGGTGCTGCACGGGCTGACCCGCCCGGCGGTGTCGATGTTCGCCGAGCCGCAACCGCTGCTCTTCTACCCGGTGGCGGCGCCGCAGCCGGGCGGCGCCAGCCTGGAGCTCGCCCTCGGCCGCACCCGGACGCTGGTGCTGCGGGCGCTCACGTCCGAACGCACCACCACCGAACTCGCCAAGCACGTCGGCATCAGCCTGCCGACGGCGTCACAGCACGCGACCGCCCTGCGCACCGCGGGGTTCGTGTCGACCCACCGCAACGGCAGGTCCGTCCGCCACCGCCTGACCAGACGGGGCTGGGAACTGCTGAACTGACCCTGGGAGGCCCGCATGACCGCGCTGCCGCGGTATCGCACCGACCCGAGCCCTCGCGCGCTGGCCACCCGGCTGCGGGCCCTGCTCACCGCCGGGGTTCCACTCGCCTGCGGCGTCTACGCGGGCCTGTCCGCTCCCGGTCCCTCCTCGCCGTTGCACGCGAAGATCACGCACGCGATGGCACGGGCGTTCGTGACGGGTGTCTCCGCGGGCGTTCCCCGCTTCGCGCCGCCACCGTCGGCCCACCTGAGACTGCTGACGGCGGCGAGCTGGGGACGGCTCGACGGCGTCGGCGCCGACATGACGACGTTCCCCGTCGACCTCGCCTCCGAGCTGTGGTGGCGGGTGCACGAACGCGCGCTCGGCTCGTTGCGCACCGCCGAGCGCCGCGTCGCCTGCGATCTGTTGCTGCGCCTGGGATATCCGCAACGCGCGGCCGCGGTCATCGGGCTCAGCGTGATCGACGCGCGGCGCCACGTGCTGTCACCGGACCTCGCGATGGAACAGCTCGCGGTCCTGCGCTGTCACCTCCCGGCCTCCGCGGTGGAGGCGATGGCGTTGCGGGGCGCCCGATCCGGGCTCCCGGCCGAGACGCGGCGCGACCTCGCGCTGTTCGTGGTGTTCCGCAACGCCGCCCGCGGTGCCGACTCCACGTCGCTGCAGGCCGGTGCGGCGCTCGCGGTCAAAGCCTCGTCGGAGCTGCCGCACACCGGGTTCGCCGGGACGCTGCAGCGGGCCAGGCTGCACCGGGCGATCGCGGCCGTTCCGTTCGTGCGGCGCGACATCGGCGAAACGCACCGGCTGCTCGGCCGTGCGCTGGAGTGCCTGACGTCCATCGCGCCGGGCCAGGCCGAGATGGACCAGCTGGCGTGGGCGGACGAGGCCTTCGCGCTGCACTGCGTCCTCGTGCAGACCCACCTGGCCGTCGGCCTGGGACAACGCGCGCTCGACCACACCGACGAGCTGGTCGGGCTCAGTCCCGGTGACGACAGGACGTGGGCCTTGCGCGGCGACGCGCTGGCCGCGTGCGGCCGGTGGGACGACGCGATCGAGGCCTACAGCCGCGGTGTGGCCCTGGGCGGGTGGGGTGCGGCGCGGGCCAGTTACCTCCGGGGGTTCGTGCTGGACCGGCTGGGACGGGTGGCCGAAGCCGCCGAGGACTACGTGCTGTCGCACCGCATCGACCCGACGGCGTCGGTCGTGTCAGCGGGCATCGGCGGTCACCAGCAGCCTCAGGTGCGCGCGGAACCAGGTGGCCGCGGCCGGGCCGTCGGCGAACGCCGTGACCAGGTCCGCCGCCGTGCGCAGGCCCGTGCGGTGCAGGTGCGCGCCGGCCTCGCGCACGCGGGCGAGCAGGCTGTCCGTGAGGTTGTCCAGGCCTCGGTGCGCGGCATCGGCTAACGCGGTCAGCGCGCTGTCGACCGCGGCGCTCACCGGGTCGCCCGTCGTCGCCCCCGGCGGCAACGACTGCGGGCTGGTGCCGGTGGCCAGGTCCAGCACCACCACGCCCGCGTCGGTCCGCACGGCCAGCGGGTCGACGACCAGCGTGCCGCGATGCCGGCGAACGGTGCCGGTGATCGTCGTCGGGTTGGCGCGCAGGGCGGTCGCCAACGCGTCGAGCGCGTGCGGCGCCATCGCGCGGTGGGTCGCTTCCAGAACACACCGGCCGCCGTTGTGGAGGGTGGCCGTCAGCCGTTGGGCGGCGGGGTCGTAGGCGACGTCCGACACCTCCGCGACCCGGACCGCGCGCACGAGCTCCGCCTCGACCCTCGCCCGCACCTGGCGTGGCGGCAGCTCGGCCAGGTGTCTGGCGGCCGCGTCGTAGTCGTCGATCACCAACGCCTGCGCCAGGTCGTCCCAGGACGTGCCGATCGGCGTGAGCGACGTCTTGGCCACCCTGCTGGTCTTCAGCGTCACCGCGCGGCTCGCGCTGCGGGTCGCGGACTCGGAGACGACGTTGGCCGCCGCCAGTTTCTGGCCCGTGCGCAGGGGAGTGTCGCGCTGCACCAGGACCACGTCGCCAGAGGCGAAGTAGACGTCCGCGGTGGTGGCGCTGCTCAGCCGGGCGCCCAGTGCGGTCAGCCGGACCCGGCGCAACGGCGTCTCGGCGGGTTCGTCGAAACCGAGGACCTCCGCCCGCGGACCCGTCGCGGTGGTCCGCGCGTGCAGCTCGGTCAGCAGCGCGGCGAACCGTTCCGCCTCGTAGTCGGCGCTGCGGCGGCGGTACGCGGTCAGCTGGGCCAGCAGCTCGGTGATCACCGCGGCCGGCCAGTGCAGGCGCTGCGCGGTCAGGTCGCGGTGCAGGCGCTGCCACGCGACGTCGAGCACCTCGCTCGCGTTGGCGGCGCCGTCGAGCAGCAGCTGGTCGAGCAGGTCGGTGACGGCGGTCAGATCCGTTGCCGTGGTGGGAGATCCGCCCACGTCGACCGTGTCGGTGCCCAGGGCGTCGGCCTCGCGGAACGCCCACACCGCGAGCGCCGTGGCCTCGTCCCGGTTCACCGCGTCCGTGTGGACGTACGACAAATCGCCCGGCACGAGGAACGTGACCGTGCACGCGGGGAGCTCGGCCTGGGCGGTCTGGTCCTCCGCGGTCGGGCGGCGGAGCTTCGCGCGGTAGCCCGCCTGGAACGCCCGGCGGGCACGGCGCAGCGTCCGTTCCCCCATCAGCGCCGTCAGATCGTCGTCGGTCACCGAGCCCGGCGACCACAGCACCGCGGGCGCGCTGGACTCCCGGGTGCGTTGGTAGGCGAGGACCACGGCGATGCGATGCCGGCACACGCCCGCCGCGCCGCAGCTGCACTTCGCCGCGTCCAGGGCGGTGCCGGGCGGCAGCGTCGTCGTGACGCCGTCCGGGAACTTGCCCTGGACGGCACCGGCAGGGTCGGTGTCGAGCACCGGGACGACGCCGGCGTCGAGCTCCTTGGCCGCTCGCTTCACCAGGCCGCGGTTGGCGAGCGCCGCGAGCGCGTCCGGCGTGAGCGCCAGCAGGTCGGGTCTGGTCACCTGAGTTTCTCCGCAACGAATTCCGCGAGCTCACCAGGAGTCATCGCGCCGACGTGGGCGCCCGCGTTCGCGAGGCGTTGGCCCAGCGCGCGGTCGTAGTCCGGGTTCGCCTCCTCGTCCAGCGCCGCCAGGCACAGCACGTGCGTGCCCTGCTCGCACAGGCCTTTGACCGTGCGGACGAGGCGGTCGGGGTCGCCGCCCTCGTAGAAGTCGCTGATGATCGCGACGATCGCCCGGCGCGGGTTGTCGACGAGGCTCGCCCCGTACGCGGTGGCCTTCGCGATGTCCGTGCCGCCGCCGAGCTGCACCTTCATCAGCAGCTCGACCGGATCGGTCACGTCCGACGTCAGGTCGACCACGTTGGTGTCGAAGGCGATCAGGTGCGTTTTCAGTCCCGGCAGGCTCCACAGGCAGGCCGCGGTGACCGCCGAGTGGATCACCGAGCCCGCCATCGACCCGGACTGGTCGACCAGCAGGATCACCTGCCACTGCTCGACGTGCTTGCGGGTGCGGGAGAAGAACTTCGCGTGCTCGATCGACAGCTTGCGCTCGTCCGGCTGGTAGCGCTGGAGGTTCGCCCTGATCGTGGCGCGGAAGTCGAAGTTGCGCGAGTTGCGGTGGATGCTCGGCCGCCGCGACCTCGTGCCGCTGAACGCCTGCCGCACCTCGGCCCTCAGCTTCTCCATCAGCTGCCGGACGACGGCCTCGACGATCTTGCGCGCCATCGCGAGCACGGCGGGGTTCATCAGGTGCTTGGTCCGCAGCACCGCCCGCAGCAGTGCCGCGTTCGGCTCGATCCGTTGCAAAACCTCGGGATCCGTGACGACATCGGTGATCTCGTACCGCTCGACGGCGTCGCGCTCCAGGCGTTCGATCGTCTCCCTGGGGAACAGGCGGTGCACCTGGTCCAGCCAGTCGACGGTCCGCAGCACCGAGTCCGCGTCGCCGCCCTTGCGCACACCGCGTTCGGCCAGTTCGGGATCGCGCCCGTAGAGCCACTGCAGCGCGGCGTCCCGTGCCGCGGGATCGCCCTGCAGGCCGCCGGTGCAGCGGGAGGCGGGCTCACCGAGGATGAGCCGCCAGCGTTCCAGGTCCGTCATGCCAGCCCGCCCTTGATGAGCAGCGCGTCGACGCGCTTTTCCACCGCGAGTGCCTCCGCCACGATCATCGGGTCGACGGTGATGCGGGTGAGGCTGCGCGCGTTGCCCTCCAGGCCGCGGTGGTCGAGCACGGTGGCCGCGATCGTTTCCCGTTCCCTGGGCGGGAAGTAGCTGAAGGCGAGCCGCAACGCGGGCAGCGCCACCAGGAACTCCTCCTCGGTCATCGCGCTGACCAGCTCGTCCAGCACTCCGACGAGCTCCGGGCTCGCCAGCACCTCTTCGCGTGCCACCGCGAACAACCCGGCGAGCCAGTCGCCGAGCTCCTTGATACCGCGGACCTTCCGCACGTCGGGCTGGGTGCCGAGCGTCCAGGCGAGCCCGAGCGCCGCGCCCCGCAGGTCCGGTGGCGCCTGCACGTCGTTGCTCACGCGGATCGCCACGCCCGTGACGTCCGCGGTGTCCAGCGACAGCACGGATTTCGCGTGCAGCACGGCGTCCCTGGCCGCCGCCATCGCCACGAGCCGATGCGGGTCCGCCGGCGCCGGTCCGCCGTGCAGCCCCTCGATCAGCCACAGCACCCTGGCCGTGCCCGCGTCGATCACCGTGCCCAGCAACGGGTCCTTCGCCGTGCCGAACAACCTGTCGTGCCGCCACAGCCCGAGCACGCTCCTCAGGACGTGGCCCAGCGCCGCGAGATCACCCGTCTGTCTGACGCCGGCGCTGAGGGACTGCTTGACCCTGCCCGACAGCGTCGAGATCCCGCACAGCACCGCGTCGAACAGGATTCCCGCCAGCTGGGGCAGCGGGGCGTGCCGGGACCGCCGTTCGAGCGCGACGCCCGCCGCCTCCTCCAGCGTGGCACCGTTCTCGGCGGCTTCGATCAACGCGGCCAGCCGGTCCTCGACCGGCATGAGCACCCACTGCTCGTCCAGCTGGGGCGCAGCACCCTCCGACGGGCCGCTCGTGCGCTCGAAGCCCGGGATCCGCAGCACCCGCAACCGGTGCAGGATCCTGCTGCGCTCCACCGCGCCGGCGTCCGTGAGGTCGAGCGAGAGCGTGCCCTCGTGGTCGAGCCCGTGCGTTCTGAGCAGCTCCTGCACCGCGTGGACCAGCGGCGGCGCCGGTGTGTCCGGGTGCAGCCGCCCGGTCCGGTCGCCTCTGAGCGCCCCGATCATCTCGACGAGCGCCGGGTGCGCGCCGGGCTGGAGCGTGCCGCGCCGCGTCCACGGTGGCGGCTGCGTCAGGTCCTCGGAGATCAACGCGCTGGTCAGCCCGTCCAGGACGTCGGTGCGCGCCAGGTTCGCGTGCCCGCGCAACCGCGCCAACGCTCCCGCCTGGGTGCGTGCCGCGATGAGATCCGCCGTCGACACCGGCTGTTGCTTCTCGCGCAGCCGGGTCGCCACCGACTCGACGAGCCAGTCCGCCGCGCGCCGCGGCCCGTTCTCCCAGACCTGCTGGTAGTAGCCGGGCGACGGCATGCCCGACTGGTAGCCGGTGAACGCGTCCAGCCGCGCGTGCGAGTACGGCACCAGGTAGCTGGCGCCGCGCTCGCGTTCCGGCACCTCCGGCCACCCGGTGTCGGCGTTCTCGGTGTGGGTCTTCTCGGTGGCGAGCAACGCCTGGAGAGCGGGCGTGTGGAAGCCACCGGTGATCACGACGACCGGTTTGCCGCCGGCGTGCCGCACCGCCGCGCGCACCCAGCGCGCCATGTACTCCTCGCGCGCCGCGTCGCCGTCGTCCGCGGTGGCCGTGCCGCGCAGGAGCTCGAAGTACTCGGCCAGCCCCTGCGGCTGCGGGTCGGACTCGAAGAGGTGGTCCCACAGCACGTCGACGTTGTCGACGGCGAACTCGGCGCAGAGCCGCTCGACGACCTCGGCGTACCGCAGCTCGGCGTCGGCGTACCTGTTGGTGACGTCGTGGAACGACCTGTGCCACGCGGGCAGGTCGATGAACCTCACCTCGGCGCCGTGCCGGCGTGCCTCGGTGATCGCCACCCACTCCGGCGAGTAGTCGCAGAACGGCGACCACGAGGCGTGCTCGTCGGAGTAGCTGAACAACGCGACGGGCAGCTCGTGACCCAGCAGCAACTCGTCGATGCGCTCGTTGAAGTCGGCAGGGCCTTCGACGAGCACGTACGCGGGTTGCTGCTCCTCGACCGTGGCGGCGACCAGCCGGGCACAGGCGGGACTGTGGTGGCGGACGCCGACGAACACGGCCCCCATCAGCCGGGCAGCAGGTGACGGGCCCGGTGCAGCTCCTGCCACTGCTTGCCCTTCCTGCGGGGCGCGTGCTGCTCCAGGTACCTGCGCAGGCGGGCCAGGTCCTCGGCGTTGTCCTTGGCCGCCGTCCCGGCGAGACATTCGACGACGTCCGCCGCCGTTCCGGCCTCACCGCGCAGGAACCACCCCCGCAGCCCCACCGCGTGCGCCACCGACACCGCCTCCGCCGTGCTCATGACGGTGGTGAGCCGGTCGGTGCCCTCCCGCAGGTCGCGGAACGTCCTGACGAGTACCTCCAGCACGTCCCGCTTCGGCGCGAGCTCGACGCCGGACTTCGCGAGCAGCTTCGCCGCCTCCTGCTCGACCAGCGCGAGCTCGGTGTCGAAGTCCGCGATCGGGAACACCGTCTCGAAGTTGAACCGCCGCTTGAGCGCGGCGCTCATCTCGTTGACGCCCCGGTCGCGCGTGTTCGCCGTCGCGATCACGTTGAACCCGTCCTGCGCGAACACCATGCCGTCCGGGCCGTTCAGCTCACCGATCGCCATCACGCGGTCGGACAGCATCGACAGCATGCAGTCCTGCACCTCGAGCGGGCAGCGCGTGATCTCCTCGAACCGCACCACCTTGCCCTCGGCCATGCCGCGCAACATCGGCGCCGGCACGAGCGACCGCGGCGACGGTCCCTCGGCCACCAGCAGCGCGTAGTTCCACGAGTACTTGATCTGGTCCTCGGTGGTCGCCGCGCCGCCCTGGATCGTCAGCGTCGACTCACCGCTCACCGCCGCCGCGATCAGCTCGGACAGCAGCGACTTGGCCGTGCCCGGTTCGCCGACGAGCATCAGCCCGCGGCTCGTGGCCAGCGTGACGAGCGCTCTGTCCACAAGGGACGGATCGCCGACGAACTTCCTGGTGATCTGCCGCTTGTCGTCGCCGACCACGAACCTGCGCGCGGCCTCGAGGCTCAGCACCCAGCCGGGCGGCTTGGGCGCGGTGTCGGTGTCGCGCAGCCTGGCCAGTTCGTCGGCGTAGCGGACCTCGGCCGGCGGGCGCTGCATCGTCTGGGTGCTGGTCATGACTGCAGTGACTCCAGTTCGGAAAGGAGCTCGGAGGTCGTGATCGGGTCGACCTCGAAGGTGGACGGGGCGTCTTTCGGAGCGGACCACTCGCCGCGTCCGTCGGTGGAGAACCACATGTCTTCGAGGCTGACCTCCGGGAAGACGTCGACGGCACCCACCGCGATGCCGGGCTCCAGGGAGGCGACGACCGCGCCGCCGTTCGGCAGCGGCCTGGTGATCCAGCACTCGACGCCGCCGTCCTGGGGCTCGCCGCGGACCCAGCCCCTCTTGGTGAGGCCGAGGATCTTGCCGACCGGACGGGGCACGGAGCAGTACTTCTTCAGCTGGGCGAGGAGATCGCTGCTCGACGCGACGAGGTGCACGGGACGGCCGAGCTGCGGGAAGGGCTGGAGGATCTCGTAGTCGGCGAAGACCTCGCCCCACGCTTCCAGGGTGTCGGCGAGGTCCACCGGGTGGGCGACGCGGACCGCGGCGTTCTCCGGGAGCGTGATCTCGTCGTCCTCGGCGTTGGCGATCGTGCGGTCCTCGGCCAGGCGGAAGGAGAGGCCTTCGTCGGTGATCCAGACCAGGCGGCGGACGATGTGCCAGAGCAGCGGATGTCCGGCCAGGACGGTGCGGAACTCCTCTGCCGTCCAGGTGCGCTGGTCGACCATGGCGCGTTCCAGGCGCTGGATCTGGTCCGAGGCGACGGTGCGGACGTCCTTCTTCAGCCCCGCGAACCGCTTGTGTTCCAGCGGGGCCTTGACCTGGTCGTCCTTGGCGCCCGGCTTCGGGAGGTCCTTGCGGCGCTTGCCGTCCGGGTCGAGGACGTAGGGCTTGAGCTGTTCGTCGAAGCCGACGGTGAACTGGCGGGTCCCGTAGTCGATGACGAGGGTGGCGGCGTCGTCGAGGCCGAGGCGGGGCACGAGGCGGTCGGCGAGCTGGTCACGGGACAGACCGAGCTCGGCGGCGATCTGGGCGACCTTCTCCTGGGCGCGGGTCTTGAGGCCCTTGAACTTCACCTTCTCGGCGATGCTGTTGAGGTGCGACAGCGCGACCTCGGTGCCGATCTCCGCGAGCACGTCGAGGCCCGCGACCGCCTTGGTGTGCTGGCTCTCCCCAGGCCAGTTGCGGATCAGCGGCGACAGCCTGCGCACCGTCTCGTCGTCGCCGAACCAGCCGAGCGCGTCCAGCGCCCAGCTCTCCTTCGACGGCGCTCCCGCCTTCTGCCACTGGTCGAACACCGCCCAGGCGAACTCCGCCAGCGAACTCGGGTCGAGTGCCTCGCGGACGATCGGCAGCCCCGCGTAGACCTCGCCCGGCCTGGACAGCGCCGCGGTCATGAGCAGGTGCCGCGTGGCCTGGGCCGGCAGGGCGTGCGCGCGGTCGCGCAGCAGGACCTGGGGCAGCAGCCGGATGTCGGCCCACTCGCCGATCACCGGCAGCCTGGCGGGCAGCACGTCGAGCGGGTCGACGGACAGCACGACGTCGATCGCGGCCTCCGCACCGCACTCCGTGGCGACGCGCTTCACGTCGACACCGATGCCGTGCAGGTACCGGACCGCGGCCTCGGCGTTGCGCCGCTCGGCACCGGGCTTGCCCGCCGCCGCGGGGACGAGCAGCCGGGCGGCCTGCTCGCGGTGACGCGCCATCCACGCGACACCCCAGCGCCTGGCCTGCTTGGTGCGGGCGAACCAGTCGGCCATCACCGCGGCGACCTCCGCGGTGGCGAACGGCAGCAGCACCACACCGCTCGCCGCGGCACTGGACTGGACGAGCCGCAGCAGGGCGGGCACGGCCTCGATCCCGAACCTGGCGGCGATCCTCCTGCCCCACTCTTCGACGCCCCAGGCGTACTTCGGCTGCCACCCCGCGATCAGGTGCCGCACCTTCTCCACGGGTGCGAGGAGGAACAACTCGCTCTCGAAGTAACTGGCCTCGCCCGCCAGGTAGTCCTTGAGCAACTTCTTCCAGCTGTGGTCCGAGTACCACTCCTGGCCCTTCTCGAGCCACTTCTCCTGCTCCCCGGGCTCCCACACCACAGTTGCGTCCGGGACCGGGAGATCAGGGAGAACCACCGGCTTCACGGCCTTGCGAGGCCGCAGCCACGGCGGCGACACGAGCAACGGCGGCACCTGGTCCACGCTCGCCTCGGGCACCGCCCGGCCCGCAGACCGCGCGAGCACCTCGGCGACTTCTTCCGGCACCTCGAGATGCGGGTTCGACAGCAGGTGAGCGTTCAGCAGCTGCCGCACGTCGCTGTTGGAGATCTTCTTCGACAGCAGCCGGACCGCACGGCGCGGGAAAGCCGCCATCGCGGACACCAGGTACGGCCGCACGTACTTCGCGTCCACGCGGTCGAGCAGGATCGTGAACGCCTCGTCCGTGGGCAGCACCGCGAGGATCTTCAACGCCAGCTTGCGGCTGTCCGCGATCTGGTACTGCTCGTCGATGTCGGCCGCGAGCAGCGGCGCGATGGCCGGCCCCAGCACGTACAACGCCGTGTACAGCACGAAAGCCGAGCTGGGCAGCGACCGGTCGATCTTCGCGAACTCCTCGTACGTGCTCGCGCTGCACGGCAACAGCCACCACGGCTGGTGGTAGCGCAGGCCGCACGCCTCGTCGAACCAGTCGGCCCGCGAGGGCACCAGGAACGCCCGCAGCTGCCGCACCTTCGGCGTCGCCCGCATCTCGCCCAGCGCGAACTCCGCCCCCTGGTACTCCGCGTCGCCGGCCACGGCGAGCGCGTGCCGCACGGCGATCAGCATCCGGCCTTCGACGTCGGTGACCCCGGCGGTGAACTGGCCCCGCCGGTACTGCAGCCGGGTGCCGGTCCACTTCCCGCGCCGCTCGTTCCACTGCTCCGTGAACTCGAGCCCGATGAACTCGACGACCGCGGCGGCCGCGAACGCCACACCGTGGTCGGCGATCCAGGCGTGCACCGCCGGCAGCCCGGACGACGTGATGGCCGCGATCGCCGCCGCGCCCGCGGGATTCGGCTTCCCGGCCAGCTGATCGCGGGCGGCGCTGACCAGCTCGGGTTCCGAGCCCTGCACCGAGAGGGCGCGCTCGATGGTGTCGGCCTGGTCGGCGATCTGGCGGCGGGCTTCGGCGGCTTGGGCGGGGTCGACGGAGAACTCCGGTGCCGGGGTGAAGCCGCGTTGCCGGACCACGTTGCGCAGCCAGGCGGTGGGCATGACCCAGGTGTCTTCGTCGGCCGCGGGCGGCGGGAGTGGTTGGGGCGCTTCGGGGATGGGGGCCCCGGAAGCTGTCGCGGGGGTGGGCGTGCCAGGGGCGGCGGGATGCGTGGCGGCGGCTGCGGGAGCCTGGGCGGCAGTCGCTGAGCCGACTGCGACGTAGCCCTTCTTCTCCTTTTCCGCCACCAGTTTCGCGACGTGCGCCTGCGCTGCTTCCGGCGAGGCGAGCTCCTTGGTCTGGGTCTGGCCCGCCGTCTGCAGTCGTCCGAACCGGACGGTCACGGTGGACCCGTCCTGGCCGATCTCCCAGAACTTCGCCGAGCTGCCCGCGACGAGCTCCCACCTGCGCACTGCCTTACCCCCTGGGTCGTGTTCCGGAGTTGTTGTCGTGGACGGTACTGATGGGGTCTGACATTTCCTGGCGATCACGCCAGCAGGGACTCCAGTTCCGACAGGACTTCGGAGGCCGTGATCGGGTCGAGGTCGCCGGTGGTGGAGCAGCCGAGTTCGGCGAACTTGATTTCCGGGAAGACGTCGACGTTGCCCACCGCGATGCCGGGGTCCAGGGCGGCGATCAGGGAGCCGCCCGGGAGTGGGCGGGTGATCCAGCACTCGATGCCGGCGTCCTGGGGGTCGCCGCGGACCCAGCCCTTCTTGGTGAGGCTGAGGATTTTGCCCACGGGGTAGGGGTGGTCGCGGTACTTCTTCAGCCGGGCGGAGAAGTCCTCTATGCCGGTGACGAGGTGCACCGGGCGGCCCAGTTGCGGGAAAGGCTGGAGGATCTCGTAGTCGGCGAAGATCTCGCCCCAGGCGTGCAGTGAGTCCCGGAGGTCCACCGGGTGGGCCACGCGGACGGTGGCGTTGTCCGGGAGGGTGATCTCGTCGTCGGAGGTGTTGGCGAGCGTGCGGTCCTCGGCCAGGCGGAAGGAGACGCCCTGGTCGGTGATCCAGACCAGGCGGCGGACGATGTGCCAGAGGAGGGGGTGGGCCGCCAGGATCGTGTGGAACTCCTCGGCGGTCCAGGTGCGTTGGTCGACCATGGCGCGTTCCAGGCGGTGGATCTGGTCGGCGGCCACCGCGCGGACGTCCTTCTTGAGGGTCGAGAAGCGCTTGTGTTCGAGCGGGGCGCGGGACTGGTCGTCCTTCGCGCCGGGTTTGGGGAGGTCCTTGCGGCGCTTGCCGTCCGGGTCCAGGACGTAGGGCTTGAGCTGTTCGTCGAAGCCCACGCGGAACTGGCGGGGGCCGTAGTCGATGATCAGGGAGGCTTCGTCGTCGAGGCCCAGGCGGGGGACGAGGCGGTCGGCGAGCTGGTCGCGGGACAGGCCCAGTTCGGCGGCGATCTGCGAGACCTTCTCCTGGGCGCGGGTCTTGAGGGCCTTGAACTTCACCTTTTCCGCGATGCCGTTGAGGTGGGCGAGCGCGACCTCGGTGCCGATGTCGGCGAGGACGTCGAGGCCCGTCACGGCCTTGGCGTGCTGGCTCTCGCCCGGCCACGAGCGGATCAGCGGGGAGAGGGCGCGGACCGTGTCGTCGTTGCCGAACCAGCCCAGTGCGGTGAGGGCCCAGCTTTCCCCGGGTGGCGCGCCGACTTCCTGCCAGCGTTGGAAGACGGCCCAGGCGAACGCGGCGAGCGAGTCGGGGTCCAGTGCGGCGCGGGCGATCGGCAGGCCGGCGTAGACGTCGCCCGGTTTGGACAGGGCCGCTGTCATCAGGAGGTTGTGGGCGGCTCGCGGGGACAGGGCGTGCTTGCGGTCGCTCAGCAGGACCTGGGGGAGCAGGCGGGTGTCGGCCCACGCGCCGATCGCGGGCAGCTTGGCGGGCAGGACCTCGACCGGGTCCACGGACAGCAGTGCTCGCAGGCCCGCGGCTGAGGCCTCGTCCGGGGCCAGGGCGACCACGTCCACGCCTGTGCTGATCAGGTGGCGGATTGCGGCTTCGGCGTTGCGGCGGTCGGTGCCCGGTGCGCCCAGGGCGGCGGGGATGAGGAAGCGGGCGGCGGTCTCGCGGTGCCTGGCCAGCCAGTCGACGGCCACGCGCCTGATCTGTTTGAGGCGCACCAGCCAGTCGGCCATCAGCGCGGCCACCTCGGCGCTGGCGAACGGCAGCAGGACCACGGCGGCGTTGGTGGACGACTCGACGATGCGCAGCAGCGCAGGCAGCGCGTCGAGGCCGAACCGCGCGGCCAGGCGTTTGCCCGCGCGGTCGGCGCCCCAGCCGTACTTCGGCTCCCACGTCGCGAGCAGGTGCCGCACCTCGTCTTCCGGTGCGATCAGGAAGAGGTCGTTGGCACGAGTGCCGGCACGGCCCGCCTCGTAGGCGTCGAGCAGCTCCCGCCAGTCGTGACGGTCGCCCCAGTAGGAGGCTTTCAGCCACTCCTCGCGTTCGCCCTCCTCCCACACGACCGACGGCGCGGGCACCGGGACGTCCGGCACGACGACCGGCTTCACCGGTGGGCGGCGGTGCAGCCACGGAGGGGAAACCAGCAGCGACGGCAAGGCTTCCGCCGGTGCTTCCGGCACCGGCGCGGTGTCGGTCGCGGTGAAACCGGCGGGCGCCTCCAGATGCGGGTGCGTCGTCAGGTGGACGCTCAGCAGCTGGTGCAGATCGTTGTCGCCGGCCACCCGCTCCGCCAGGAGGCGGGCGGCGCGGGCGGGGAAGGCGGCCATCGCGGACAGCAGGGCCGGTCGCACGTACTTGGTGTCGAGGCGGTCGAGCAGGATCGTGAACGCCTCGTCGGTCGGCAGCGCGGCGAGGACCTTCAGCACCTGCTTGCGGCTGTCCGCACGCTGGTGCGGACGGTCCAGTTCCTGCGCGAGCAACGGCGCCACGGCCGTGCCGAGCACGTACACCGCGGTGTGGAGGATGAACCCGTTCGACACCGACGCCCCGGACCGCACGAACTCGTCGTAGGTGCTGGCGCTGCAGGGCAGGAGCCACCAGCGGGTCGACCAGTCCGCCTGCCGACACGCCTCGTCGAACCAGTCGGTCCGCGACGGCAGCAGGTAGGTGCGGACCACCAGTGCGTTGGGGCCGGTCTTGCGCTCCAGGACGGCTTCCGCCGCGTCGCGCTCGGCGTCGTCCGCGACGGCCAGGGCGTACCTGAGGGTCGTGAGCATCTCGGCGTCGACGCTGCCGTTGCTCACCAGTCCGGCGCCGGCGTGGCGGTACAGGCGGGGCTTGCTCCAGCGGGACTGCTGCGGAATCCACTGCGCGTTGGCGTACATGCCGATGCTCTCGATCATCGCGTCCACCGCGAACGACAGCCCGTGGTCGGCGATCCAGTGGTGGACCGACGCCACGTCACGCTTCGTCATGACCGCGATCGCCGCCGCGCCAACGGGATTGTGCTGCCCGGCGAGGTGGTCCCGCGCGGCACGGACGAGCTGCGCCTCCGACTCCGGCTCGGCCAGCACGCGGTCGAGGGTGGCGGCCTGCCGGACGGCACGCTGCCGGCCTTCGGCGGCCAGCTCCGCGTCGACGGAGAAGACCGGCGCCGGGTCGAACCCGCGTTGCCGCACGACGTCGCGCAGCCACGCCTTGGGCATGACCCAGGTGTCCTCGTCGGTCTCGGCCGGCTTGACGGTGGCAGGCCGGTCGGGCGCGGGTTCGACGTAGGCTGAGGCGACCGGGCGGTAGCCCTTCTTCTCCTTCTCCGCCACCAGTTTCGCCACGTGCGCCTGCGCCGCCTCCTCGGAGGCGAACTCCTTGGTCTGGGTCTGGCCCGCGGTCTGCAACCGTCCGAATCGGACGGTCACCGCCGTGCCCTCCCTGCCGATCTCCCAGAACTTCGCCGAGCTGCCCGAGACGAGCTCCCACCTGCGCACTGCCATTCCCCCTGGGATGAGATTCCGAGACCGATGCCGGCCACTAGTGGTGCAGGGACTCCAGCTCCGAGAGGAGCTCGGAGGCGGTGACCGGGTCGACGTCGAAGGTGTCCGGGCCGCCGTCGCGCGGGGCGGTCCAGTGGCCTTCGCCGGTGGCCGAGAAGTACAGCGAGGTGAACTTGACCTCGGGGAAGACGTCGATCGCGCCGACGGCGATGCCGGGGTCGAGGGTGGCGACGAGCGCGCCGCCTGCGGGCAGGGGGCGCGTGATCCACTCTTCGACGCCCGCGTCCAGGGGTGTGCCGCGCACCCAGCCCCGTTTCGTGAGGCCGAGGATCTTGCCCACCGGCACGGGCAGGTCGAGGTACTTGTGCAGTTGCGGGACGCGGGGTTCGCCGGCGGCGAAGCTGTGGGTCGGGCGGCCCAGCTGCGGGAAGGGCTGGAGGATCTCGTAGTCGGCGAAGACCTCGCCCCACGCTTCCAGGGTGTCGGCGAGGTCGACCGGATGAGCCACGCGGACGGTGGCGTCGCCCGGCAGCGTGATCTCGTCGTCCTCGGCGTTGGCGAGCGTGCGGTCTTCCGCCAGGCGGAACGAGAGGCCCTCGTCGGTGATCCAGACCAGGCGGCGCACCAGGTGCCAGAGCAGCGGATGGGCGGCGAGCACCGTGTGGAACTCCTCGGCGGACCAGGTGCGCTGGGCGATCATGGCGCGTTCGAGGCGCTGGATCTGGTCGGTGGCGACGGTGCGGACGTCCTTCTTCAGTGCCGCGAAGCGCTGGTGTTCCAGCGGGGCTTTCTCCTGGTCGTCCTTGGCGCCCGGCTTCGGGAGGTCCTTGCGGCGCTTGCCGTCCGGGTCGAGCACGTAGGGCTTGAGCTGTTCGTCGAAGCCCACCGTGAACTGACGGGAGCCGTAGTCGATCACCAGTGAGGCGGCGTCGTCCAGGCCCAGGCTCGGCACCAGGCGGTCGGACAGCTGGTCGCGGCTCAGGCCCAGGGTGGCGGCGATGTCGGCGACCTTCTCCTGGGCGCGGGCCTTGAGCGCCTTGAACTTCACCTTCTCCGCGATGCCGTTCAGGTGGGCGAGTGCGGTCTCGGTGCCGATCTGCGCGAGGACGTCGAGGCCCGTCACGGCCTTGGCGTGCGCGTTCTCGCCGGGCCAGGCGCGGATCAGCGGCGCGAGGCGGCGGACCGTCTCGTCGGTGCCGAACCAGCCGAGCGCGGTGAGAGCCCAGCCGTCCTTCGGCGGGGCGTCTTCGGCCTGCCAGCGGGTGAAGACCGTCCAGGCGAACTCCGCCAGCGACTCGCGGTCGCACACCTCGACGGCCATCGGCAGGCCCGCGTACACGGCGTCCGGTTTGGACAGTGCCGCGGTCATCAGCAGGTTCGTGGCGGCCTGCGCGGACAGCGCCGCCGTGCGATCGGCCAGCAGCACCTGGGGCAGCAGCCGGGTGTCGGCCCAGTCACCGATCTCCGGCAGTTTCGTGGGGAGGACGTCGAGCGGGTCGACCTCGACGAGCGTGCGGACGGCCGCACCCGCCTCCGGGCGCACCGCGGCGGCGACGGCGATGACGTCCACGCCGATTTCCAGGTGGAGGTGGCGCAGGGCGAACTCGGCGTAGCCGCGCTGAGGACTCGCCGCACCCAGCGCGGCGGGCAGCAGGAGACGGGCGGCGGCCTCGCCGTGCCGGGCGAGCCAGGCCGCGGCGAACGCGCCGGCGGTCTTGAGCCGCACCAACCAGTTCGCCATGAGGTTCGCGACCTCGGCGGTGGCGTACGGGAGCAGGATCATGCCGCACCCGTGCGGGTTGCTCGCGGCCAGCCGGAGCAGCGGAGGCAGGGCGTCCAGCTCGAACCGGGCCGCGATGCGCCTGCCCCAGTCCTCGGCACCCCAGCTGTCGCCGGGCACCCAGCAGGCGAGCAGCGGGCGGGCCAGCTCCTCCGGACCGTTCTCGAACAGTCCGTGGTGGTTGTGCCTGCCGGCCCGCATCTCCTCCGCTGCCCGTTGCCAGGCGGCGAGCTCCACGACCCGGTGGCTGCCGTTCCCCAGCCACTCCTCGCGCTCGCCCGGCAGCCAGCTGATGTGTGCGTCGGGCACCGGGAGGTCCTTCAGCACCAAGGGCTTCGGCTGCGGGCGCGGGTGCGACCACGGCGCTTCCGCGAGCACGCGCGGCAGCGCGGAGGCGGGCGCGTCCGGCACCATCCGCGCTTCGGCTTCGGCCAGCAGCGCGGCGGTCTCGGTTGGTGGTTCGAGGTCGGGGTGCGACATCAGGTGCGCGCGAAGCAGCTGCAGTGCTTCGGCGTTCGTGGCGGCACGCGCCGCCAGAAGCCGGGCCGCCCGCGCCGGGAAGGCGGCCATCGCGGACAGCAGCACCGGCCGCACGTACTTGGTGTCGAGGCGGTCGAGCAGGATCGCGAACGCCTCGTCGGTCGGCAACGCGGCGAGCACCTTCAACGCCAGCCTGCGCCGGTCCGCGTCGCTCCGGCTGTCGTCGAACTCCTCGGCGACGAACGGCGCGATCGCCGGCCCCAGCGCGTGCAGGGCGGTGTGCAGGGCGATCGGCGACCACGTCAGGTCGCGGCTCTGCAGCCGCGCCAACTGCTCCAGCGTGCTCACCGCGCCCAGCGTCATCCAGTTCCCGGGACGACGCGGCGGGTGGGCGTTCGCCTCCTCGAACCAGTCGTGCCGCGTCGGCACGAGGAAGGCTCGCGCCACCTGACCGAGGGCCGTGGTGCCGACCTTCTCCAGCTCGGCGATCGCCGCGTCGTAGGTGGCGGCGTCCGCAGCCGCGAGCGCGGTGCGGATCTGCACCAGGTTCCAGCCGTCCACGTCGGTCGGATCCGGGTGGCGACCCTCGGCGGATTCCAGGCGGGCCTTGAACGACCGGTCGGTCTGCGAGTTGTGGTAGCCGAGCAGGACGACGGCGCAGCAGTGCACCACGGCCGCTGCCGCGAACGGCAGGCCGTACTCCGCGATCCACCAGTGCACCGACAGCTTGTGCAGCTGCGCCACCCTGGCGAGCAGCGCGGCGCCCAGGGGAGTCGGGCGTCCGTCGAGCTGGTCGCGCAGGACTCGGACCAGGTTCTGGTCCGACATCGGGTGGGCCATCACCTCGGCGATTTCCTCGCCGTTGGCCGCTACCCAGTCGCGGAACTCCTGGGCGCGGGCCTGGCTCACCGTGAAGCGCGGGGGCAGTGGCTCGACGTCTCGGCGCCACAGGGCGTCGCGCAGCCAGGCCTTGGGCATGGACCAGGTGTTCTCGTCTACGGAGGTTGGCTTGGTGGGAGGGGGAGCGGTGGCGGTGGAGGGGGATGCGGGGTGGTCGGCGGTGGGCGCGGTGGCGCCAGGGGTGGCGGAGGGTGTGGCGGTGGTGGATGCGGGTGTGGGGGTGGGAGTGGTGGTGCGTGCGGTGGCCGCGGCGGGTGAGGCAGCGGTCGAGGCGGATGCGGGCGTGGGTGCGGGGGTGGGAGTGGTGGTGCGTGCGGTGGCCGCGGCGGATGAGGCGGCGGATGAGGCGGCGGTGGAGGTGGAGGTGGATGTGGGCGTGGGTGCGGGGACGGTGGCGGCGGAACTGGGCGCGGGAGTGGGAGCGGTGGCGGTGGAGGGGGATGCGGGGTGGTCGGCGGTGGGCGCCGTGAGGTCGGGGGTGGCGGAGAGTGTGGCGGTGGAGGCGGCCGCGGGCGCGGGGGTGGGAGCGGTGGCGCGTGCGGTGGCCGCAGCGGTCGAGGCGGATGCGGGCGTGGGTGCGGGAGCGGTGGCGGCGGAACTGGGCGCGGGGGTTGCCGGAGCCGAGGCGGCGGCGGTGGCGGTGGAGCTGACGGGTCTGTAGCCCTTCTTTTCCTTTTCCGTCACCAGTTTTGTGACGTGGGCTTCGGCCGCCGCCGTGGAGGCCAGCTCCTTGGTCTGGGTCTGGCCGGCCGTTCCCAGCCGTCCGAACCGGACGGTCACGGCGGGCCCGTCCTGGTCGATCTCCCAGAACTTCGCCGAGGTACCCGAGACGAGCTCCCACCTGCGCATGTGCTGCCCCCAGGGTTGGTTTGAAAGCTGATGGGGAGGACCGTACCCAGACGGTCTGACAATTTTGGCGATCTTGCGGAAAGCCCGGTCAGGCGTGCAGGGATTCCAGTTCCGACAGGAGTTCCGAGGCGGTGATCGGGTCGATGGCGATGCCGGTCTGGGTGTTGTCGTTGGGAGGAGGCCAGGTGCCTTCGCCGGTCTCGGAGAACCAGATGGCGCTGAACTTCACCTCGGGGTAGATGTCGACGGCGCCGGTGGCGATGCCGGGGTCCAGGGTTGCGACGAGGGCGCCGCCGGAGGGGAGCGGGCGGGTGACCCAGTTTTCGACGCCGTTGTCCTGGGGTGCGCCGCGGACCCAGCCTCGGGTGGTGAGGCCGAGGATCCTGCCCACCGGTGCGGCTCGGTTGAGGTACTCGCGCAGTTGCGGGATCTCGGGCTCGGCCGGTGTGAAGGCGTGGGTGGGGCGGATCAACTGCGGGAACGGTTGCAGGATCTCGTAGTCGGCGAAGATGTCGCCCCACGCCTTCAGGGTGTCGGCCAGGTCGACTGGGTGGGCTACGCGGACGGTTGCGTTCGGCGGGAGGGTGAACTCGGTGTCCGCTGCGGTGGCGAGGGTGCGGTCTTCTGCCAGGCGGAACGAGGTGCTCTCGTCGGTGAGCCAGACCAGGCGGCGGACGAGGTGCCACAGGAGGGGGTGTCCGGCCAGGACGGTGTGGAACTCCTCGGCGGTCCAGGTGCGCTGGTTGACCATCGCGCGTTCCAGGCGGTGGATCTGGTCGGAGGCGATGGTGCGGACGTCCTTCTTCAGCGTCGAGAAGCGCTTGTGTTCGAGCGGGGCGCGGGACTGGTCGTCCTTCGCGCCGGGTTTGGGAAGGTCCTTGCGGGGCTTGCCGTCCTGGTCGAGGACGTAGGGCTTGAGCTGTTCGTCGAAGCCGACGGTGAACTGGCGGGGGCCGTAGTCGATGACCAGGGAGGCGGAGTCGTCCAGGCCCAGGCGGGGGACGAGGCGGTCGGCCAGCTGGTCGCGGGACAGGCCGAGCTCGGCGGCGATCTGAGCGATCTTCTCCTGGGCGCGGGTCTTGAGGCCCTTGAACTTCACCCTCTCGGCGATGCTGTTCAGGTGGGACAGGGCCACCTCGGTGCCGATCCTGGCCAGCACATCCAGGCCCGTCACGGCTTTCGCGTGGCCGCTCTCGCCCGGCCAGGCCCGGATCACGGGTGCCAGGCGGCGGACCGTGGCATCGGTGCCGAACCAGCCGAGGGCGGTGAGGGCCCAGCTGTCCTTCGGTGGTGCGTCCAGGTCCTGCCAGCGGCCGAACACCGCCCAGGCGAACTCCGCCAGCGACTCGCGGTCGCACGCCTCGGCGGCGAGCGGCAGGCCGGGGTAGATGGCGTCCGGTGTGGACAGTGCGGCGGTCAGCAGGAGGTTGGCGGCCGCCTCCGTCGACAGCGCGGCGGTGCGGTCGGCCAGCAGGACCTGGGGGAGCAGGTGCGGGCGGGTCCAGTCGATCGCCGGCAGCTTCGGCGGGAGGACGTCGAGCGGGTCGGCCTCCATCAGCGTGCGGATGGCCGCGCCCGCCTGCGGCTGCAGGGAGGTCGCGACGGCGATGACGTCGACACCGGTTTCCAGGTGGAGGTGGCGCAGGGCGAACTCGGCGTTGTGGCGGCGCGGGCCCGCCGCGCCCAGTGCCGCGGGGATCAGGAGGCGGGCCGCTGTCTCGCGGTGGCGGGCCAGCCACTCGACGGCGAACGCGCGGGCGGATTTGAGGCGCACCAGCCAGTCCGCCATCAGCTCGGCCACTTCGGGCGCCGCGTACGGGAGCAGGATCACGCCGTTCGTCCGCGGGGCCGCCGCGGCCACGCGCCGCAGCGCGGGGAGGGCGTCCAGTTCGAACCGGGCCGCGATGCTCCTGCCCCAGATCTCGCCGCGCCAGGTGTCGACCGGCACCCAGTCGGCGAGCAGCGGGCGGGCCAGCTCCTCCGGCGCGTGCCGGAACAGCCTGTGATCGTCGATGCGGTGCGTGCGGTGCCTGACCGCCTGGGCGAGGGGGTACCAGTCGTAGGAGTGATTGGTCCACCTACCTCCGGCCTCACGCCACTCCTCGCGCTCGCCCGGCAGCCACGTCAGGTGCGCGGGCGGCACCGGAAGATCCTTCAGCACCACCGGTTTCGGCTGCGCGCGGCGACGCAGCCACGGCGGATCGGCCAGCACGCGGGGGAGCGCCGACGGCGGTGCGTCCGGCACGGTCACGAAGCCAGCCGCGGCCACCAGCGCGGCGGTCTGCGGCGGGAGTTCGAGATCCGGGTGCATCAGCACGTGCACCCGGAGCAGGTGGCGGACGTCCGGGTCGACGGCCGCGCGCGGCGCCAGCAGCCGGGCCGCCCGCACCGGGAACGCGGCCATCGCGGACTGCAACGCGGGCCGGAAGTGCTTCTCCCGCATGCGGTTCAGCAGGATCAGGAATGCCTCGTCCGTCGGCAGCGCCGCCAGCACCTCGAGCGCCGCCTTGCGGAGGTCCGCGTCGCCGTCGGACCTCGTGCGCAGCTCCGCGTCGAGCACCGGCGCGAGGGCGGGCCCCAGCAGGAGCAGCGCCGAGTACAGGGCTTCCGGCGACCAGAACAGGCGGCCGCACCGCGGGCGGCCGAGGTGCTCCGGCGTGCTCGCCGAGGAGTCGACCATCCAGTCCGGTGCGTACTCGGCCGCGTGCGCCTCGTCGAACCAGTCGTGCCGCGTCGGAGCCACGAACGCGCGCGCCACCTGGCCGAACCACGTGGCGCCGACCTCCTCCAGCGCCGCCAGAGCCTCCTCGTACGTCGCGCTGTCCGCTGCCGCCAGCGCTCTGCGGGCGTCGATCAGCGCCCTGGCCTCGAACGTCTCGTCACCGAGGTACTTCGGCGGCTCCAGCCTCAGGTGGGTGCCGGACCACTTCTGGGTCTGCCAGTCCTTCCAGTTGCTGACGGCCACCACTCCGTGGTGCACGGCCGCCGCCGCGGCGAACGGCAGACCGAACTCGTCGATCCACCAGTGCACCGGCGAGCGGCCCAGCTCGGCCACCTTCGCGAGCACGGCGGCACCCAGCGGGGACGGGCGGCCTGCCAGCTGGGCCCGCAGCGCACCGACCAGCTCCGGGTGCGAGGACGGGTGGGCGAGGACCTCCTCGATCACCCCGCCCCGCGCCGCCACGTGCTCGCGGAACTCCTGCGCCAGAGCCCGGTCGACCCCGAACTCCGGCACCGGTCTCGCGTCACGTCTGGGGAACGCCTGCCGCAGCCACTGCGCGGGCATCACCCAGGCGTTCTCGTCGACGTTGCTGCACACAGTCAGACCCCCGGAGCTGGTTCGAAGCCGATGTGAACGAACCGTACTCAGGGGGTCTGACAATGTTGTCGATCAAGTGGAAGTGCTGGTCAGAGCTCCCACCAGAGCGCGGTGTCCGGCGGGAGGAGCACCTGCCCGTCGCGCACCCCGTAGTACGAGGACGCGAGCAGCACCGCACCCGGATCCGGCAGCGCGACGACCTCACCGGACAGGTTCACCGCGCACGCGAAGCCGTCCCGTTCGAACCACAGCACGTCCGCGGGCCCGTCGACCCACTTCACACCGTCGCCCGCACCGAGCGCGGGGTGCTCGCGGCGGATCCGCAGAGCATTGCGGTAGAAGGACAACATCGAGTCCTGGTCACCCGACTGCGCCTCCACGCTGAGCTTCGCCCAGTCCGCGGGCTGCGGCAGCCACGCCCCGCCCGTGCCGAACCCGAGTGAAGGGCCGGAGGACGTCCACGGCAGCGGCACGCGGCACCCGTCACGACCGCGTTCGGTGTGCCCGGACCGCTCCCACATCGGGTCCTGCAGCACCTCGTCCGGCAGGTCCAGCACCTCGGGCAGTCCGAGCTCCTCGCCCTGGTACAGGTACACCGAGCCCGGCAACGCGAGCATCAACGCCAGCGCGGCGCGCGCACGCCGCAGACCGGTCTCGCCGCCGCCGTACCGCGTCACGTGCCGTTGCACGTCGTGGTTCGACAGCACCCACGTGGTGGGCGCACCGACCGGAGCCACCGCCGCCAGCGACGAGTCGATGACCGACCGCAACGCCTCGCAGGTCCACTCCGCCGTCAGGTAGTGGAAGTTGAACGCCTGGTGCATCTCGTCGGGACGCAGGTACAGCGCCGTGCGCTCGGCGGAAGGCGTCCACGCCTCCGCCACCAGAACGCGCTCACCGGGGTACGAGTCGACCACGGCACGCCACTCGCGGTGGATCTCGTGCACACCGTCCTGGTCGAAGAACGGCAACGGCTCCGTGCCCAGCAGCTTCAGCTGGTCCGCGTGCCCGATGTCGGGCAGCCCCGCCGCCTTGATCATCCCGTGCGCCACGTCGACGCGGAACCCGTCGACGCCGAGGTCCAGCCAGAACCGCAGCACGTCGCGGAACTCCGCGCGCACCTCGGGCAGCTCCCAGTTCAGGTCCGGCTGCTCCGGCGCGAACAGGTGCAGGTACCACGACCCGTCCGCGACCCGCGTCCACGCCGGCCCGCCGAACACCGACTCCCAGTCGTTCGGCGGCTGGTCGCCCACGCCCTCGCGGAAGATGTAGCGCTCACGGCCGCGCCCGGCCAGCGCCTCCTGGAACCACTCGTGCTGGTCCGAGCTGTGGTTCGGCACGATGTCGACGATCACCCTGATGCCGAGGTCGTGCGCGTCCGCGACCAACGCGCGCACGTCGTCGAGGTCACCGAACTGCGGGTCCACCGCGCGGTAGTCCGCCACGTCGTAGCCGCCGTCGGCCATCGGCGACGCGTAGAACGGCGTGATCCACACCGCGTCGACCCCGAGGTCGCGCAGGTAGGGCAGGCGTGAGCGGATGCCGGGCAGGTCACCGACGCCGTCGCCGTTCGAGTCGGCGAAGCTGCGCACGTAGACCTGGTAGATGACGGCGTGTCGCCACCAGTCCTGGGACATGTCCTGAACCTTCCGACGGGGTGTGTCAGCGGTCCAGGAAAGACGTTGCAAAAGTTTTCCGCAAGTCGACATGAGGAATACTTGAGAACACGCCTCAATCCTGCAAACTTTTGCAGCGCGAATAATGCGTTGCGACACCCTCGTGTCATCCGTCAGAGTGGATCGCAACGAACCTGGAGGAAGGAGCCCAGCCGTGATGCAGCACATGTGTCATCAGCACGTCTGGTGCTCCCCTGGCATGAGTTGATCTGTGCCGGAAGGGGAGCCGTCCCGTCGCCGCAGCGACGAGGCGGCTTTTTTGTTGCCCGTTGGTCCAATCGGCACGGACGCCGCGCTCTGGACGCGGAGATCGAGGTTCGAGTCCTCGACGGGCAGCTGTGACCGAAGCCGAAGCAGTCGAGGCGCCAGGTTGTGGTCCTGGTCGAAGCCGGTGCGAGTCCGGTCGGTCACCCCATCGCGCGGGACCCGGTGGTCACCTGGGCCTCATAAGCCCGGGCAGCCTGGTTCGACACCAGGACGCGCGATGCCCGACCCACGTCACGACGGCCGTGAAACGCTCTGCAACAGCGTTGACACTGGGTTCGACTCCCAGGTGGGTCTCGACAGGACGCCGAGGAACGCCTCGTGCAGGACACCGTTGGTGGCCAGCACGACGTCCTCGGTGATCGTCACGCGGCCGCCGGCCTCCTGCACGAGCACCGGCAGGCACGCCAGGTCGAACTCGTCCAGCTGGGCGCCGGCGACCACGATCGCGTCGGCTTCACCGGTGACGAGGCTCAGCACCGAGACGCTGTTGTCGACGACGACGCATCCGTCCAAAGCGGGCTTCTTCTTGCCGTGCAAGCACACTCGGGCGCCGACAACGGAGTCCTGTGTGGACACACGTGCGGCGGTCTCGTCCGCGCCGTTGAACACACGGCATCCGATGCCGCGCCCCGCCGCCATGGTGAGGCCGAGCGACGGCAGGGCCGACACCGCGAGCGCTGGTCCGTGTGCGTCCGTCATGGCCAGGTCCACCGAGTACGTCGGCCGTCCGCGCACGAAGTCCGCCGTGCCGCTGATCGGGTCGACGAGCCAGCGCCTGCCCGAGGTTCCGCACCGCTCAGGGCGTTCCTCACCGGCGACGCCGTCGTCGGGCACGGCCTCGGTCAGCCTTCTGCGCACGAGGTCCTCGATCGCGAGGTCGATGGCGGTCACCTCGCTGCCGTCCGCCTTGTGCCGCACGTGCAGGGTGTCCGACGCGAACGCGCCCGCCGCCAGTTCCGCGGCCTCCCGCACGATGCGCAACGCCAGATCCAGATCGGTCCACATGGCCGGGAGCTTGTCGTCCGGTGCCGGTCGCAGGTAACTGATGTAGCGTTGTGCTACATGATCGAGTTCGTGCTCGGCGAGTCCGACCTGGTCGACGTGCGGTTCGCCGTGTCGCCGCTCAACGAGCTCACGCTCAGCCTCCGCGTGCTCAAGGACCCGGCCAAGTACCCGCTGCACCTGCCGTTCGCGCGCCGGGTCCGCGACGTCGACACCGAGGTCCTGCTCGCCCTGTCCAACGACCGCGGCTGGACGCCGGACTTCCTCAGCCCCCGCCCGCTGACACCGTTCACGAAGATCGAGGACGAGTTCGCCGCACTCCGCGGGGTCTCCACCCGCACCATGCGACGCGACCTGCGCGCGGTGCTCGGCGAGGTGCCCGCCGTGCTCCGCGACCGCAACCGCGTGCTCGACGCGCTGGAGACCTACTGGGAAGTGGTGTTCTCCGGTCATTGGGACCGCATGCGCACCGTTCTCGAGGCGGACATCGCCCACCGCGGTCGGGAGATGGCCCAGCACGGACTCGCGGCGATGCTCTCCGGCATCTCCGACCGGATCACGTTCGTCAGCCCCGTCGTCCGGGTGCACATCGCGGGCGTCGAACCGCGGCGCGTCGAGGCCGGGGGACAGGGACTCACCCTGGTGCCCAGCGTGTTCGCCCGGCGCACGGCGGTGCCCGTCGACCCGGCCGCACCACCGTTGCTGATCTACGCGGCCCGCGGGCTCGGCACGGTGTGGGAGACCGGCAGGGCGCACGGCCCCGCGGCGCTGGCCGGCGTGCTCGGCCAGGTGCGGGCGGACCTGCTGGCAGGCCTCGGCGAACCGCGTTCGTCCACCGACATCGCGCGGCGCACCGGAGTCACGACCTCGGCGGTGAACCAGCACCTGCGGGCGTTGCGCGACGCCGGCCTGGTCGCCTCCCAACGGCACGGCCGCAGCGTCGTGTACGCCCGCACCGAACTCGGGGAAGCCCTCGTTTCCCATTCCGTGGGACGGGGAAGCAAGACCGCGCACCCGCCGTTGCCACCGACATGAGCTTCGCGGAGGACTGGCAGACCTGGAAGACGGAGCGGGAGAAGAGCCTGGCCGACCCGTACGGGTGGCTCGCGCTGGTCTCGCTCGACTGGCTGGAGACCACCCCACGCGCCTATGAAGGACTACCGGGCGTGTGGTGGCAGGACGACGACGCGGCGTACTGGCAGAACGACGGAGAAACGCAGCGCTTCGAGCTCGTCCAGAGCGGCCCCGGCGCGCGCGTCACGGCCGGTGACGTCGAGATCGAGATCGCACGGCGCGGCGGGTACCTGATCCGCGTCCACGACCCGAAGGCCGAGGTGCTGCGGAACTTCCGCGGTGTGCCGTCGTACGAACCGCAGCAGCAGTGGGTGATCGAGGGCGTGTACGAACCGTTCGACGCTCCCATTCCCACGACCGTCGGTGCGGTCGTGGAAGGACTCAGCCACGTCTACGAAGCACCGGGCCGTGTGCGGTTCACGTACAACGGCGCCGAGCACACGCTCACGGCGTTCAACGGACGCAACGGCGGCCTGAACATCCTCTTCACCGACGCCACCAGCGGCGTGACCACGTACGCGGCGAACCGGTCTCTGGCCGCCACTCCGGTGGACGGCAAGGTCGTGCTCGACTTCAACCGCGCGACGAACCTGCCGTGCGCGTTCACGGACTTCGCGACCTGCCCGCTGCCGCCCGCGGGCAACCACCTGCCGTTCGCCGTCGAGGCGGGGGAGAAGACGCCGTACGAGCGGGGTTAGAAGAACTCGTCGAGCAAGCGGTACCAGGCGAGCCTGTCGGGGCGGGGGGTGAGGCCGTAGGCGCGGTCGAACGCGGCTGCGGCCTCCTCGCCCAACTCCCTGTGCGCCAGCGCGAGATCGCGGTGCCGGTCGGACACGCCCAGCCGGGACACGTCGATCAGCACGGTCGAGCCGTCCGGGCGCAGCAGCACGTTCGGCGGGCAGAAGTCCCCGTGCGCCACCACGAGATCCTCGTCCTGCGGCGCACTCGACACCAGCCGCTCCAGCAGTTCGGACGGCGTGGCCCCGAGGTTGTCGTCGTCGAAGTCGTCCGGATCGACGAGACCCGCTTCGACGTTCTGCCGCGCCTTCTCGATCATGACGGCCACGCGCGCGTCGAACGGGCACGTGGCGACCGGCAAGGCGTGCAACGACCGCAGCACCGTGCCCATGACGGTCCCCGCCAGCACCGGATCGACCGAGGCCAGCGACGGCGCCCCGACGTCGGCCAGCACCAGCCAGTCGTCCACGAACGCCCTGATCTCCGGCACCTCGAAGCGTTCGCCCAGCCACCGCAACCGGTCGCGCTCGTCCACCCCGGCGCGCTTCACGTAGGCCGAGCCCGCCTTCCAGACGTCGCCGGACAGTCCTTCGTGGTCGCGCGACCACACGACGTCCGCGCCGACCGCGCGCACCACCTCCGCGGGAATCTCCACCCCTTGATCGAACCATTGCCACGTTCCAGGCGAGCAGCGTGGTCGTTCAGCGGTGAGCGAACGGTGTTGACCTCCAGTAAAGTCGAGGTTTGATGCTGATGGCATGACGATCAAGTACCTCACCGTTGCCGTTCGCGTCCTGTTCGGGGCGCTGTTCGCGTTCTCCGGCTTCACCGGGCTCTTCGGCCTGGGATCGCAGTCGATGGAGGGCATGCCCGCCGAGGCGGTCGCGTTCGCCACCGCTCTCGGCGAGAGCGGGTTCATCATGCCCGTCACCAAGGTGGTCGAACTGCTGGCCGGAATCATGTTGCTGGTCAACAGGTTCGCACCGCTGGCGCTGGCCCTGCTGGCGCCGCTCGTGGTCGGCATCTTCGGTTTCCACGTGCTGCTGGCGCCCAGCGGCGCGATCATGGCCGTGCTGATCGCGGTGGCCGAGATCTACCTGGCCTGGGCCTACCGCGACGCGTTCAAGCCGATGCTGAAGCCACGTCACTCACAGGCGATGCCGTCCTTGTCGCTGTCCAACCGGTAGATGTCGCTGCCGATGACGCGGATCGGGCCTGCGACGTACGCGGGCCCGCCACCGCTGCCACCCGCGCAGTCGACGTCGGACGCGATCGGCACGCAGCCGCTGTAGTTCGGGTCGCACTTCGGCTGCGGTGCCGGAGCGGGAACCGGCTGCGGCTGCGGTTGGGGTTGAGGCTGTGGCTGGGGTTGCGGCTTGGGCTGCGCGACCGCCGGGGGAGTGGTGGTGGTGGTGGTCGTCGTCGTTGTCGTGGTGGTAGTTGTGGTCGTGGTCGGCTGCACCGTCGTGGTCGTCGTGGTGGGTGCGGCCGTCGTCGTGCTCAACGCGGAACCCTTGTCCGAACCACCGACCGCGGCGCCGATGATGCCGATGACGAAGAAGAACCCCAACAGGCTGGCCGCGCTGATCGCCACCGGCGCCACCCACGACTTCGGCCTGGACGCGACCGGCACCACCGCGCCCTGCGGAATCTCACGCGGCATGCGCAGCACGATCTGCAGCAGCCCGTTGGAGCCGCGCTGCACCAACGCCGTGCACCCCGCCGACCCACCGCCGGATTCCACGTGCATCAGCACCGGCGCATACCGTTGCGACATCAGGAAGGTCAGCTCGCCCACCCGCCGGCCGTCGAGCCGCACCTCGATGCCGCGCTGACCGCGGTACTTGCCCGCGGCGATGGTGCACCACGTCAGATGCACGGCGACGTGCCGCGTGACGCCGTCCGGAACGGCGTACCTGGCCAGTGCGTCCTGGTGGTGCTCCTCGCCGGTGACGGTCACCGTCACCTCGCCGGGCACCATCACCAGTCCGGCGGCCGAGTTCTCGATCACGTCGCGCTCCCTCGTGGTGGGCGTTCGTACGCCTGACCATCGAGCGGTCACGCCAGGTGTTACCGAGAGTGCCGCGAGATTGTGCCGACCGGGTGAAAAGCGGCCTCAGGTGTCACGCCGAGCCGATGATCACCGATGTAAGCCCTTTCCCTGGCTCAGGCGCTGGTCCGCAGCACCAGCGAGGTGGGCAGCAGCACCGACGGCGGCAGCCCCTCCTCGCCCTCGATCTCGGCGAGGAGGCGCCACGTCAGCATCCGCCCGAACTTCTCCACGTCCTGCCTCACCGTCGTCAGCGGCGGCACCGCGGGCACCGAGTCGTCGAACCCCACCACGGCCACGTCGTCCGGCACCCGGCGACCGGCCGCGTGCAGCACCTGCAACGCGCCGAGCGCCATGATGTCCGCGGCCACGAACACCGCGTCCAGCTCGGGCTCGCGGGCCAGCAACGACCTCATCGCGAACGCCCCGCCCTCCGGCGTGAAGTCCGCGTGCACCACCAGGTCCGTGCGCCGGCCGGACATCGCCCGCCGCCACCCGGACAACCGGTCGAGCCCCACGGCCATGTCCGCGGGGCCGGCGATGGTCGCGATCCGCTCACACCCCAGTGAGATCAGGTGCTGCGTCGCCTCCACCGCGCCGGTGAAGTTGTCCGAGTCGACGTACGGCACGGGCCCGCCGGCCAGCGGCCGCCCGCCCGCCACGACCGGCAAGCCGTTGTCGTGCAACAACGACAGCAGCGGGTCGTGGCCGTGCAGGCTGATCACCAACGCCCCGTCGACGTGCCCGCTCGTCAGGTACGAGCCGACGTCACCGGGCTGGCTCATCATCAGCACCAGCTGGGTGCGGTGCCCGGCCAGTTCGGCGTGGACCCCGCGCATGACGCCCGCGAAGAACGGATCCGTCAGCACACGGCCGCTCGGTTCGGAGACGACCAGAGCGATCGCGTGCGCGCGGTGGCCCGCCAACGACCGTGCGGCATGGTTCGGCGTGTAGTCGAGTTGCATGACCGCTCGCCGCACCGCCTCCCGTGCCCGAGCACTCACGTGCGGCGCGCCGTTGAGCACTCGGGACACGGTGGACTTCGACACCCCGGCAAGCCGGGCGACCTCGTCGATGCCGGGGCGCCGGGTCATGAGGCGATTGCGTTGCTGCGCGCCACCGCGGAGAACCAGCGGGCGCTCATCTTCGGCGTCCGCACCTGCGTCTCGTAGTCGACGTGCACGATGCCGAACCTCTTCGCGTAGCCCTCGGCCCACTCGAAGTTGTCCATCAACGACCAGCAGAAGTAGCCCCGCAGGTCCACACCGGCTTCGATCGCGGCGTGCGCGGCCCTCAGGTGCGAGGCCAGGTACTCGGTGCGCTCCGCGTCGTCGACCCCCGGCTGGTCCGGGTACGCCGCACCGTTCTCGGTGATGTACAGGGGAATCGACGGGTAGTCGTGGTGCACCCGCAGCAGCACGGACGTGAGCCCGTCCGGCCGCACCTCCCAGCCCATGTCGGTGACCGGCGCGTCGCGGCGGGGGAACGAGTGGTCCCCGACGCCGACCCACGGCGACGGCCCGATCTCGCCCGGCTGGGAGCTGACGTAGTGCTCGGTGTAGTAGTTGACGCCGAGCATGTCCATCGGGCCCGAGATCGTCTTGAGGTCGCCCTCGTGGATCACCGACGAGAACCCGAACGGCTCCAGGTCCTCCACGACGTCGGCCGGGTAGTGGCCGTTCAGCAACGGGTCCAGGAAGATCCGCTGCTGCAGCCCGTCGAGCCGCCGCGCCACGTCCTGGTCGGCCTCGGACGACGGGTCGGCCGGGATGATCGGGTACATGTTGAGCGTGATGCCGAGCTGCTTGTTCGCGCCGCGGATCACCTCGCCCGCGAGGCCGTGCGCGAGCAGCAGGTGGTGCACGGCGGCCACGGCGGCGTCCGGCTCGGTGCGGCCCGGCGCGTGGATTCCCGCGGCATAGCCGAGGAACGCCGCGCACCACGGCTCGTTCAGCGTCGTGAAGCCGTCGACGCGGTCGCCCAGCGCCTCGACCACCGACTCGGCGTACTCCGTGAACCGGTAGGCCGTGTCGCGGGTCGCCCAGCCACCGGTGTCCTCCAGCTTCTGCGGCAGGTCCCAGTGGTAGAGCGTGGGCCACGGCTTGATCCCGTGCTCCAGCAACGTGTCCACGAGCCGGCGGTAGAAGTCGAGCCCTGCCTGGTTGACCGCCCCGCCGTCGGGCCGCACCCGCGGCCACGCGATCGAGAACCGGTAGGCGCCCAGGCCGAGGTCGGCCATCATCCGCACGTCCTGCTCGAACCGGCGGTAGTGGTCGGCACCGGGTTCACCGGTGTGGCCGCCCACGACCTTGCCGGGTACGCGGCAGAACGCGTCCCAGATCGAGTCGGTGCGACCGTCGACGTCGGTCGCACCCTCGACCTGGAACGCGGCGGTGGCCGCACCCCACAAGAACCCGTCCGGGAAAGCGATGTCCTTCACCTTCACCCCTTCACAGCGCCCTGCATCACGCCCGCGACGATCTGCCGCCCGAGCACCAAGAACACGACCAAGACCGGAACCGTCGCGAGAGTCGTTCCGGCGAGCACGAGCGAGTAGTCGACGTAGTAGCCGCTCTGCAGCTTCTCCAGCGCGACCTGGAGCGTCGGGTTGTCGGCGTTCAGCACGACCAGCGGCCACAGGAAGTCGTTCCAGGACTGCATGAACGTGAAGACTCCGAGCATCGCGGCAGCCGGGCGGGCGGCAGGCAGTGCGACGTGCCAGAACACCCGCCACAGGCTGCAGCCGTCCATCCGCGCCGCCTCGACGAGCTCGTCGGGGACGGCGTCGACCAGGTACTGCCGCATCCAGAACACACCGAACGCGGTGACGAGGTTCGGCACGATCACGGCCTCGAGCTCACCGGCCCAGCCGAACTCCGCCATCGCCATGTACAGCGGGATGATGCCGAGCTGCGTCGGCACTGCCAACGTTGCCACCACGAACAGGAACAGCACGCCCCGGCCGCGGAACCGCAGCTTGGCGAACGCGAACCCGGCGAGCGCCGACAGCAGCACCACCGACAGCGTCACGGTGCCGGACACGATGAAGCTGTTGCCCAGCGCCTTCCAGAACGGGATCGTGTCGAACACCCGCGCCGCGTTGGCGAAGAAGTTTCCGCCGGGGATCAGCGTGAAATCGCCGGTCAGCACCGAGTTGTCGCGGCTGGCCACCAGGTACGACCAGTAGAACGGAAAAGCCGAGCCCAGCACGAACGCGGCCAGCACCCCGTAGACCACAAAGGACGGACGTTTCACCGCACGGCCCTCCTCGTCAGCCAGAAGTTCAGTCCCGCCACGGCGATCACGACCAGGAACAGCAACCACGCGATCGCGGCCGCGTAGCCGAGGTTCAGCTGCTGGAAGGCCGACTGGTACAGGTAGAGCACGACGGTCTGGTACTGGTGCTCGGCGCCGCCGCCGCTGCCCGCGGACGGGTCGTACAGCTTGGGCTCGGTGAAGATCTGCAGCCCGCCGATCGTCGAGGTGACGATGACGAAGATCAGCGTCGGCTTCAGCATCGGCAGCGTGATGCTGAAGAACCTGCGCAGCGGTCCCGCGCCGTCGACGACGGCCGCCTCGTGCACCTCGCGTGGAATCGCCAGCATCGCGGCCAGGACGATCAGCGCGTTGTAGCCGGTCCACCGCCAGTTGACCATCGACGCGATGGCCACGTGGCTGCCGAAGGTGTTGGCCTGCCAGTCGACCGGCGGGATCCCCACCGTCGTCAGCACGCTGTTGACCAGCCCGAACTGCGGCCCGAACAGGTTGCCGAAGATGATCGTCAACGCGACGAGCGACGCGACGTAGGGCAGCAGCACGCCCATCCGCCACGCCGTCCGCCCGCGCAGGTTGGCGGCGAGCAGTGCGGCGAGCACGACCGCGGTGATCACCTGCGGCACGCTGGAGAGCAGGAAGATGCTGAAGGTGTTGAACAGCGCGTTCCAGAACTGCCCGTCACCGAACAGCTCGCGGTAGTTGTCGAGACCGACGAACGGCGTCTCGTCGGCGCCGAGCTCCCAGTCGAACAACGACACGTAGGCCGTGTAGAGCAACGGGAAGAGCCCGACCGCGCCGAACAACACGAAGAACGGGGCGACGAACAGGTACGGCGACACCTTGGCATCCACAGCGGACAGCCGGTGGCGCGGCGGCCGCGAGCGGGTCTGCACGACCCGCTCGCGGTCCGACCTGGTGAGCACGGCGGTCACTTGGCGACCTTCTGCGCCTCCGCGACGGCGGTCTTCCAGCCTTCGTCAGCGCTCTTGCCCTGCTCGACCGACTGCAGCGCGGGGCTGAAGACGTTCTCCTGGATCTGCCCGTCCTTCGGGCCCTTGTACTGCGCCTGCGCGACCTTCTGCGCCTGCGCGGCGAACAGCGCGCCCGCCTTGATGTCACCGAAGTAGGCGTTGGTCTGCTCCAGCAGGGCGGAGTCCTTCAGCGCCTGGACCTGGCTCGGGAACGTGCCCTTCGCCTTGAACGCCTTGATCTGCTGCTCCGGCGCGGTCAGCCAAGCCGCGAGCTCGGCGGCCTTCTTGGCGTTCTTGCCCTGCTTCGGCACGGTCAGGTACGAACCGCCCCAGTTGCCGCCACCGTTCGGGAACGCCTCGGTGACCGCCCACTTGCCCTTGTTCTCCGGCCCGGCCTGCGCCTCGATCACGCCGAGCATCCACGACGGGCACGTCTTCGTGGCGAACGCGCCGGCCTTGAAGCCGGAGTTCCACTCGTTGCTCCACGCCACGAGCTTCGCCGACTGGCCCTTCGCGACCGCGTTCGTCACCGCGGTCCAGTCGGCCTTGATGGCGGGGTTGGACTCGACCACCAGCTTGTCGGACTTGTCGAAGTAACCCAGCTCGTGCTGGTTGTGCATCGCGTTGAACACCTGCGAGGCGCTGTCGAACCACGCCACCCCGCCGGACTTCGCGATGAACTGGTCACCAGCGGCGAAGTAGCTGTCCCACGTCGCGAACAACGACTTCACGGCCTCGGGGTCGGACGGCAGACCGGCCTTCTCGAACAGGTCCTTGCGGTAGCACATCGCCAGCGGGCCGATGTCCGTGCCGTACCCGATGAGCTTGCCGTCCTTGGTGGTGGCGGCGTCGGTCTTCCACTTCAGCCACCGGTTGTCGACGTTCGGCCCGATCTCCTTGAGATCGTTGAACTGACTGGCCTTGTCCATCACCTGGCTGAGGTAGCCCTCCTCGACGGCCTCGATGTCGGCGAGACCGGAGCCGGCGCCCAGCTTGGTGAAGAGGTTCTGGTGGTGCGGCGCTCCCTGGCCGGTCTTGCGCTGGGTGAGCTTCACGTCCGGGTGCGCTGCCTCGTACTCCTTGAGCAGGTCCTCGTACCCGAACTCGTTGAACGTGGCGATGGTCAGCTCGGTCTTGCCGTTCTGAGTCGCCTCACCGGACGAACAGGCGGTGGCGGCGACTAACACGGCGAGCACGCTGACCCAACTGCGGTGGCGCACGGGAGAACTCCCTCGGTCTCGGCGGGCGGGGCATTCTGGGAGCGCTCCCAGAAGTTTCGAGGAGTGTTAACCGCACCACATGAGGGTGTCAAGGCATCAACGGACTACTTTCTGGGAACGCTCCCAGTTCGTTATGCGCTGGCCCGCCGAACGAGCGAGGTGGGCAGCAACAGCGACGGCGGCAGCCCGGCCTCACCGGCCAGCTCCGCGAGCAGCCGCCACGTCATCGTGCGGCCGAGCTCCTCGACGTCCTGCCGGATCGTGGTGAGCGGCGGCGACGCGCTGGAGGCGAACACCGAGTCGTCGAACCCGATCACGGCGACGTCCTCGGGGATGCGTTTGCCGCGCGCGTGGAGCACCTGCAGTGCGCCCAACGCCATGATGTCCGCTCCGACGAACACCGCATCGAGATCGGGCGCCTTGTCCAGCAGCCGTTCCATCGCCTGCGCGCCGCTCTCTGGCGTGTAGTCCGCGTGCACCACGAGGTTCGCGGGGATCTTCGCCTCACCGAGCCCGCGCTTGAACCCGCTGAGCCGGTCGGACCCCACGGCCATGTCCTTCGGTCCCGCCACCGTGCCGATCCGCTTGCGGCCCAACGACACCAGGTGCCGCGCGGCCTCGAGCCCGCCGGTGAAGTTGTCCGCGTCGACGAACGGCACCGACGTCTTCCCGAGCGGCCGTCCGCCGACCACGACCGGCAGCCCGATCTCGTCGAGCATCGGCACCAGCGGGTCCTCGCCGTGCAGGCTCACGAGCAGCGCCCCGTCGACGTGGCCGCTGCTCAGGTACGTGACCAGGTCGCTCGTGTCCGACGGCTGGCTCATCATCAGCAGCAGCTGCAGGTGCCGCCCGGCGAGCTCGGCGTGGATCCCGCGCAGCACCCCGGCGAAGAACGGGTCGGCGAGCACGCGGCCGGACGGTTCGGACACGACGAGCGCGATGGCGTTGGCGCGATGGCCGGCCAGGGCCCGTGCGGCCTGGTTCGGCGCGTAGCCCAGCTGGGCGATGGCGGCGTGCACGGCCTCGCGGGCCTTGGCGCTCACGTACTGCTCACCGTTGATGACGCGCGAGACGGTCGACTTCGACACCCCGGCGACCCGTGCGACCTCTTCGATCCGTGGGCCGGGACGTCGTTTGGCCGTCTCCGTCATGCCGTCATCTTAGGGATGTGTCGACGCATTGGTCGAACCACACTCAGTGCGCGGCCTGTCCTGTCCACGATCTCCGGTTCACGGCGGTGCTCCCTCTGTGCGGTGGCGAAGGAGAAGTTTCGTAGATCGTCCGCACAAATTCCGCACAGCGGACCGGAGTTCTGGCAGCATGCCCCCCGACGAGGAGGGTCAGTGCGGTATCGGCTTCTTGGGCCGCTGCAGATCTGGCGTGGGGGCGTGGAACTGCGGCTGGGCGGACCCCGGCAACGGGCGCTGCTGGCAGCGTTGGCCCTGCACGCCAACGAGACTGTCAGCTTTGAACACTTGAGCGAGGCGGTGTGGGAATCTCCGCCCGCGGCGCCGGAATCGAACATTCGGACCTACGTCGCGGCGTTGCGGAAGCTGGTGGCCGACGAGCTGGTCACCGTCCCAGGTGGATACCGGCTGGTCGTGCCCGCCGACGAGGTCGACGCGTTCGTGTTCGGGCGGCTGTGCGCGGCCGGTGACGAGGCGCTGCGGCAGGGAGATCACCGGACGGCGGTGGCCCGGTACGAGGAAGCGCTCGCGTTGTGGCGCGGCCCTGCGCTCGACGGTCTCGCGGTCGGGCCCCGGCTGGACGCCGAGCTGACGTTGCTGCAGGAGCGCAGGCTGACCGTCGCCGAGCAGCACGCGCGGCTCGCGATCGAGCTGGGGCAGGGCGAGCGGCTGATCGCCGAGCTGCGCCGGCTGACCAAGCAGTTCCCGTTGCGCGAACAGCTGTGGCTGCAGCTGATGCACGCGCTGCAACGGGCGAACCGGCCGGCCGAGGCGTTGCAGGCGTTCGAGGACCTGAGGGTGCTGCTGGCCGACGAGCTGGGCACCGATCCGGGACCTGAGCTGCGCGAACTGCACGAGCGGCTGCTGCGAGGAGACGAGCCGCGGCCCGCGTTGAACACGTTGCCGCGCGACGTCGCGGACTTCACCGGGCGCGCCGCCGAGATCGAACGGCTGACGAGGGCCGTCACCGGGAAGTCGGCCGTGGTGATCTCCGCGATCGACGGCATGCCGGGCGTCGGCAAGACGACGCTGGCCGTGCATCTGGCGCACCGGCTGGAGTATCCGGACGGTCAGCTGTTCATCGACCTGCACGCGCACACGGCCGGTCGCGCGCCGGTCGAACCGACGGACGCGCTGGACGTGCTGCTGCGGGCGCTCGGCCTGGAGGAGATCCCGGTCGGCCTGGACGAGCGGGCCGCGTTGTGGCGGGCCGAGTTGTCGCGGCGCCGGCTGCTCGTCGTGCTGGACAACGCGGCGAGCGCGGACCAGGTGCGGCCGTTGCTGCCGGGGGTGCCTGGCTCGTTGGTGCTGGTCACGTCGCGGGCGCGGCTGGTCGAGCTGGAGGGCACGTCGACGCTCACGCTGGACGTGCTGTCCGAGGCGGAGGCGTTGCAGCTGTTCGCCACGATCGTCGGCGACGAACGCGGCACGGACCCCGCCGCCCGCGAGATCGTCGAGCTGTGCGGCAGGCTGCCGCTGGCCGTGCGCCTCGCCGCCGGGCGGTTGCGGTCGCGGCCGACCTGGACCACCGCCCACCTCGCGACGCGGTTGCGCGAGGGCCGATTATCCGAACTGGACGCCGTCTTCGCGTTGTCGTTCGGTCAGCTGCCCGCCGGGCACCAGCGGCTCTTCGCGCTGCTGGGCCTGCACCACGGCACCGACTTCGACGTCTACCAGGCCGCCGCGCTCGGCGACCTCGACCTGCTCGAGTGCGACGGGATGCTCGAGGACCTCGTCGACGTGCACCTGCTGGAGGCGACCACGGTCGGCCGCTACCGGATGCACGACCTGCTGCGGCAGTACGCGCAGTCCAAGGTGGACACCGCGCGGGAACCGCTGACGCGGCTGCTGGACCACTTCCTCGACACCTCGAACCAGGCGACGCGGCTGATGTCGCCCGCGGCTCGCCGGTACGAGGTCGACATCACCTACCGGCCGGAGTCGCGGTTGGTGATGCGCGACTACGACCACGCGGTGGAGTGGCTGGAGACCGAACGGCAGACGCTCGTCGCCGCCGTGGCGTTGTCGTTGGACGGTGACTGGCGCACGCACACGTGGCAGCTCGCCCGCGCGTTGACGTTCTTCTGCATGGTGCGCGGCCACACGCGTGACTGGGCCACGATCAACGAGCTGGCGCTGGAGGCCGCGAAGGACGACCCGGCGGCGCTCGCGATCACGACGAAGAACTACGCGATGGTGTTCTGGCAGACCGCCAGGTACTCCGACGCCATCTACTACAACGAGCGTGCGATCGAGATGCTCCGCGAGCAGGGCGACCTGCAGGGCGTGGCGGGCACGCTGAACAACCTCTCGCTGGTCTACCGGACGCTGGGGCGCCACGCCGAGGCCGCCGAGCTGCTGGAACAGGCGATCACGGTGGCGCGGCAGCTGGGCGACCGGCACCTGGAGTCGCAGGCGATGAGCAACGTCAGCAACATCTACAGCGCCCTGGGCCGTTACGACGAGGCGCTGGAAGCCTGCAACGGGGCGTTGGCGCTGATGCGGGAGCTGGGCAGCCGCCGCGACGAGGCCGACACGCAGAGCGCGCTGGGCATGATCCTGCACGCCATGGGCAGGCACGACGAGGCGCTCGACGCGCTGGAGTCGGCTCTGACGGCGGTGCGCGCGATCGGTGACGTCACGACCGAGACGGTGGTGCTGAACTACCTGGGCGAGGTGCTGACCGCGGCCGGACGCCCGGCGGACGCCGTGGCGCGGTTGCACGAGGCGCTGGACCTGGCCGAACGGATCGACGACCGGCGTGAGGCGGCCAACGCGCACAAGCACCTGGCGAAGGCGGTCGCGGATCCGGTGGAGGCCGCGCGGCACGAGAAGGAGGCCGAGGTCCGGTTCGCGGCGCTAGGTGCCGACTGAGCGCGGGCCCGGCATGCCTCCTGGGAGAACGGCACCGCGCGGCAACCCGTCCCGCAGCAGCGGCAACAGCTTGGGGTGCTTGCTCATCAGCACCGCGGCCGTGCCGTTGCGCTGCTGGATCCTGCGGCAGAAGTGCGGCGACAGCGGGACGCCGAGGTAAGCCTCCGCGCGGGGCCCGTAGACGACGTGGTCGTCGAGCCCGCACCACCCGGCGGCGACGGGGCGGTCGTCCAGCCAGATGTAGCCCTCCACGTACACGGCGCCGCGTTCGCGGGTGGACTCGGTGAAGGCGACGCTGAACGTGACCTGGGGAGACAGCCTGGTGGCCGCGTCGGCGGTCCACCACGTGCCGAGGTCGAGGACCAGGCCTTCCATGCTCGCGTGCGCCCAGCCGGAGTCGTCGACGAGCGTGCGGAACGGCGCCTCGAGCACGGTGAGAGCCGCTGTGAGCTGCTCCATCCGCCCATGGTGCGGCCATTCGGCCTATTTCGCCGTGTGAGATGGAATAGCTCGCCCGGCGGCACCGGCTGGTGATGAACGGCGCATTTGTTCACCTCAGGTGGACAAATGCGCCGTTCATCGGTTGCTGGTGTGCCGCTGACGGGCCTAGCTGATCGTGACCTGAACGGTCACCCGCACCGATCCAGCGGTACCGGTGATCGTGCCGCTCTGTGCCTTCGGCCCCGCCTGCAACCGCACCCGGAACGTCATCTTCTGACCCGGCGCGAGCGTCTGGCCGCCGCCGCACGTGATGGTGTCCTTGCCAGCCGGGCAGCCGACCGATCCCTCCGGCACCTTGCCAGGACCGACCGCCTTGATCTTGTCCGGCAGGGTCAACGTCAACGTTGGCACGGTGGCCGGGGACGAGCCGGTGTTGGTGATGGCGATGTCCATCTCGTCGGGCGGGCCCTCGGTGCTCATCGCGATGGTGCTCGGTGCCTCGCCGGACAGGGTGCCCTCACCCGGCGCGCCACCGGCGGCAGTGGTGGTGGTCGTCGGTCCGTTGGGCCCGCTCGGCACGATGATCGGCGTGGCGGCACCGGTGGAGGTTCCGCCGGTCGTGGTGCCGGAGGTCTGGGTGGTGGAGCCCGGCGTGGTGGTCGGCGTGACAGCGGCCGTGGCGATCGTCGACGTGGACGGCGCGGCGCCCGGCGGAGTGACGGTGGTGTCCGACGTGACGACACCCGAACCGGCGACGACCACGACCGCCGCGGCCGAGGCGGCCACGCCGAACCACGACGTCGCGCTGATCGACGCCGCCGCGCCCTTGCTCGCCGCGGCCAGGTAGCCCGCGGTGCCCGTGCCGAGCACGATGGGGGCGACGAGACCGCGCAGCGCGCCGTTCACGTCGGCCAGTTCGCTGGCGAGCGAGCGGCATTCGGCGCAGTCGTCGAGGTGGGCGTCGAGCTGCATGGCCTCGCGGCCCTTGAGTCCGCCGCGCGTCCAGGCGCCGAGCTTGGTGACCGTGGTGCGGCAGCGTTCCGGTGGTTCCGTGGCGACGTGCGCCTGCAGGAACGCCTTGCGCAGGCCTTCGCGGGCGCGGAACGCCATCGCCGAGACGCCGTTCGCGGTCAGGCCCAGCAGCGGTGCGATCTCGCCGGGCGACTGGCCCTCGATCGCGGTGTGCCACAACACCGTCTGCCAGCGTTCGGGCAGCGACGCGAACGCCGTGGCCGCGAGCGCCTGGTCGAGGTCCTCCACCGCCTTGTCGCGGAACGGCACGCTCGTCGCCCGCACGGCGCCGGGGATCTCCTCGACGTCGCCGGCCAGTTCGAGCCGCTTCTCCTTGCGCGTCCGGTCATAGGCGGCGTGCCGGACCGCCGTCAGCAGGTACGGGCGGAACGCCGCGCCGGGACCGCCGCCGGTGCGCAGCGCGGCGAGCACCTTGGCGAACGCGTCGGCCACCAGGTCGTCGGCGTCGGAGGGTGAGGAGGACAACTGCATCGCGAGGAGGTTGGCGGCGCGCACGTGGCGTTCGTACAGCTTGCCGTAGGCCTCGATCTTGCCGTCGCGGACAGCGTCGATCAGGTCGGCGTCCGACGGCGGTCGACCACGCTGCCCGATCAAAGAATGCCGCCTCACGTCATGCCCACCACTGATATGCGGACCCTATCGAGATGACTCAACGCGAACAATCCACGCATCCGTACTTGATGTAATAAGAAACCTTTAGGCCGGACCTAAGTCTTGACCAACACGGGTCCGATGGCCCTGTCGCGTTCCTACTTTCGCTGTCGTGACGGACTTCCTGACCGAGTTGCCGGTGCGCGTGGCCGTGCCGATCGAACGGCACAGCCTGCTCTCCGACCGCCGTGCCCTCGCCCTTGTCACGCCCGGCGCGGACGTGACGTGGCTGTGTCACCCCTCGCCGGACTCGCCGGCGTTGTTCGCCGCCCTGCTCGGCGGCTCCGGCCACTTTTCCGTGCGGCCGCAGAAGGATCAACTGCCGTTGGGCCAACGGTACGTACCCGGCACCATGACCGTCCAGACCCGCTGGACCGGCCTTCAGGTCACCGACCACCTCGCGGCGAACCTGGTGCGCACCGTCGAGGGACGCGTGCCCGCTGTCGTGGAGTTCGCGCCACGGCCCGACTTCGGCCGCGCGCCCGTGGTCCTGGAGCGCGTCGCCGGCGGACTGCGGGTCGCCGGAACCCCGATCGTGCTGCGATCTCCCGGTGTGGACTGGGAGATCACCGGCGGCACTGCCACCGCTGTGATCATCCCGCCTTTCGTGCTGGAACTCGAGCTCGGCGGACCGTCCGAAGTGGACACCGACTGGCTGGACTGGTCGGCGGCGCTGCGGCTGCCGGCGACCGAGCCCGCTCTGGTGCGAAGATCCGCACTCACGCTGCGCGCTCTGTGCCACCGCGACACCGGTGCCGTCCTGGCCGCCGCGACCACCTCGTTGCCAGAGCAGATCGGCGGTGTCCGCAACTGGGACTACCGCTACTGCTGGCTGCGAGACGCCGCTCTGACCGTGCAGGCGTTGGTGTCGCTGGGATCCACGGACGAGGCCGAAGCGTTTCTGAACTGGTTGCACGGCGTGCTGGAAACGGTCTCCGGCCCGGAGTCGCTGAACCCGCTGTACACGGTGCACGGCAGCGCCCTCGGCCCGGAGACGGTGATCGACAGCCTCCCCGGCTACGCGGGTTCCGGTCCTGTGCGCGTCGGCAACCTCGCCGACCAGCAGGTGCAGCTGGACGTCTTCGGCCCGGTCACGGACCTGGTCCACGACCTGGCACTGGCGCGCGGCTCGCTGGCCGACCGGGAGTGGGACGTCGTCACCGCGATGGTCCGGGCCGTGGCAGCGCGCTGGTCCGAACCGGACCACGGCATCTGGGAGGAACGCCACGTGCCCCGCCACCGCGTGTACTCCCGCGTGATGTGCTGGCAGACCGTCGACCGCGCCATCGCACTGGCCTCGCGCTTCGACCGTCCACTCGACCCGGAGTGGCTCGTGCTGCGTGACACCATCGCCGCCGACGTCCTGGAAAACGGCTGGAACCCGGACGTCGGCGCGTTCACCACGGCCTACGACGGCACCGACCTCGACGCCGCTTCCCTGCACGTGGGCCTCTCGGGTCTTCTCGACCCGTCCGACGACCGCTTCCAGGCCACGGTCGTCGCGGTCGAGGAGACGCTGCGCAGCGGGCCGACCGTCTACCGCTATCTGCGCAACGACGGCCTGCCCGGTGACGAGGGCGGGTTCCACCTCTGCACGACGTGGCTGATCGAGGCCTACCTGAAGGTGGGCCGGCGGGCCGACGCCGAGGAGCTGTTCGAGAGCTTCGTGCGGCTGGCCGGGCCGACCGGGCTGTTGCCGGAGGAGTACGACCCGGTCGCCGAACGATCACTGGGCAACCACCCGCAGGCCTACTCGCACCTCGGGCTGATCCGGTGTGCCCGGCTGCTGGACGTCACCGCGACCCCGCGGCCGCCAGCTTCGCGCTGATCGGTTCGAGCTCCGCGATCAGCTCGTCGAGCTCGGCGGGGGAGAGGGACTCGTACGGCGCGACGGCGAGGTCGTCGGTCAGGGCCTCGATGCGCTGCTGCGTCTCGCGGCCCGCGTCGGTGAACCGGCCGCCGGCGTCGACGAGTCCCCTGTCACGCAGGCCGGCCATCACTGCGGCCAGCCGCTTCTTCGGCAGGTGGTGGATGCGCCCGAACGACTCCGGCGGGTGGATGCCCTGCGCCAGCGCGGAGAGCATGTGCGCCTCCGTGCCCCCGATGCGGGCGCCGACGAGGGCGGCGATGTGCCCGTCACCGCGGTGCTCGCGCAGCACGGTCGCGGAGTGCCAGAGCCGGGCGACCGGGTCGCCCGGCACCGGCAGCGTGCGCATCGCCGCGTACATCACCCGGCCCTCGACGGGTGCGCTCGTCGCGGCCTTCGTGGTCAGGTCGGCCGCGCGCACCAGGCCGGGGGAGCCGTCGTCGCCGAGGATCCGCCGCAGGGAGGCCGCGCTGCCCCGTTCCCGCGCCGCGACGGACGCCTCCGGCGGGATCGTCTCCCACGCGCTCGGGATGTGCCGCGCGACCTCCCCTTCCGCGAAGTTGTAGAAGGCCGCGTGCACGACCTGCGCCGGCACCCGCCCCAGCGGTGCGGCACGACTCGCGAAGTAGCCGTCCCAGTAGGTGCGGTGGCCGAGCGCGGCCAGCTCGTCGTTGCACTCGTCGGCGAAGAAGGTGACCAGGCAGATCGGCTCCAGCAGCTCGTGCATGCGCCGAGCGAGATGAGTCATGGCCACCATCATGCCGACGGGTGTCAGTGGCAGTGCTCGTTCCGGCCGAGCGTCTCCACCGGACCCGCGCCCGGCCTGCTCCACTGCGGAGCGGGACGACTCGTCGGCCCCCAGGTCGGGTTGCCCTGCGCGTCGGTCCGCCAGTACCAGCAGGCGTCCCGCCCCTCCGGCCAGCCCTCCGGCTTGTCCTCCCACTTCTCGCCGCGGCCGTAGGGCGTCATGTCGAGCAACGCGAACGACCCGTTGACGCGCTCGGTGCCGCGCCCGGTGGTCCGGTAGGTGAGGAACACGCGTTCCTCGTCGCGCAGGAAGCACGAGAAGTAACCCATGTCGCCACCGATCGGCGCGGGCACGTCCCGCACCGAGTACCACGGCTGTGGGTAGCCCATGAACTCGATGAACGGCTTCACCTCGTCCCACGCGCCCACGGTCAGGATGGCGAACGAGACTCCGCGTGCGTGGAGATAGGCGGGGTTCGTGAGGTGCACGGGCACCCAGGTGCAGCCCTCGCACTGGCCCTGGTGCGGTGCGCCGTCCCACCACATGTGCTGGTAGACCACGAGCTCGTCGCGGTCTTCGAACAACGAGATGAACGGCACCGGGCCGTTCGCCCCGGTGACGAGTGCCTTCCCGTCCACCTCGACCATCGGCAACCGGCGGCGAGCTGCGGCGATGGCATCCCCTTCGCGGGTGTGCGCCTTCTCGCGGACCAGCAGCTCTTCCCTCGCGGCTTCCCAGGTGGCGAAGTCGACAACGGGCGGTTTCATGCGTCCTCCAAGCAAGTCCGTACGGCTTACACAGAGGGGTCGAAGCCGGTTCCGCCGTTTCGACATCGGGTCAGGGATGACCTCGCCACAATCTCCAGGCACGCGGGCTGGCCGGCGAGTGGTGGCTGTTGGCCTCCCCGAACCGCAGCCGCACCCGAGCCCCGCCCAGCCGTCCGCGTTCGAGGTGGATCGTGCCGCCGGTGGCCTCGGCGGCGGCACGGGCGATGTCCAGCCCGAGCCCGGTCGAGCCGCCCCCGCTGCTGCCCCGGTGCAACGCCGACGACGGGTCCGCCACCCCGGTGCCACCGTCCTCGACCACCAGCGTCACCCACCCGGCGTGCCGCACGACCGACACGCCGACGGGTGCGGCCGCGGGCGTGTGCCGGAAGACGTTCTCCAGCAACGCGTCCACCACGGCCCCCAGCGCGTCGGGGGACAGCGGCACCCAGGCGGGTTCGCCGACGTCGATCTCGCACACCCGTCCCTGGTTGGCGGCGTGCGCGGACCAGAACGCCATCCGCGCCTCGACCACCGACGCCACGTCGCACGTGCTCGGCAGCTCACCCTCGGCGGGCTGCAACGCCTGGATGATCCGGTCCACGTCGTGGCCCAGGGTGCTGACAGCACTGCGAATCCGGTCGGCGACCGGCCCGGAGCCCACCGCGTCGGCGTCCAGTCTCAGCGCGGCCAGCGGTGTGCGCAGCCGGTGCGACACGTCCGCGATCATCTCGCGTTCCTTCGCCAGCAACTGGGAAGTGCGCTCGGACGCGGAGTTGATCGACGCGGCCAGCGCCTCCAGCTCCTGCGGCCCGCTCAGCCGCACGCGCTTTCCACCGGACGAGGCCAGCACGCGCAAAGCGTTGATCACCGGCGTGAAAGGCCTGTGCCCCAACAAGACCGCCGCTCCCAGCGCCGCCAGAGCGATACCGAGGATCGGGAACACCTCGACCGGGAACCGCGCCGAACCCGGGACGACGGACACCACGGCCCCGCCGGCGGACGCCACCGGCGACCCACCTCCGGCACCGAGCCGAGTGCCGTCCGCGAGCACCACGGACAGCCGTCCCTCAGCTCCGGCGGCCGTGCGCGCGATCGTCCCGCGAACGTCGTCGGCGTCGGCGGACACCGCGAGCACCGCCGCCACCACCGCCGCGTCCCGCTGATCAGCCGCGGCGACCTCGGCGGAAGCCCGGGAGAACACCAGAAACCCAGCGGTGGCGAGGAACACCGCCGTCACCAGCCCCGCCGCCACGAGCAGCGCGCGGGTGACGACCGATCTCATTCCGGCGCCGCCAGCTTGAACCCGACACCCCGGACCGTGTGCAGATAACGAGGATGGGCCGCCGTCTCACCCAGCTTGCGCCGCAACCACGACGCGTGGACGTCGATCGTCTTGTCGTCGCCGACGTACGGATGTCCCCACACGGCCTGGATGAGCTCCCGCCGCGAGATCACCCGCCCAGGCCGCTGCGCGAGATAGGCCAGCAGGTCGAACTCCCGTCTGCTCAACGCGAGCGGGCAGTCACCGAGCGTGGCGATCCGCTGCGCGAGGTCGACCGAGAGATCGCCGAGAACCACGACCTCCGAGGGCGCGACCGAGGAACCACCCGTCCGGCGCAGCAGCGCGTTGATCCGCGCCGCGAGGTGTTCGGACGAGAACGGTTTCACGATGTAGTCGTCGGCCCCGGCGTTCAACGTGCTCACGACCGAGTTCTCCGCCCCGCGCGCTGTGGCCACGATGACCGGCACGTTCGACACGCCGCGCAGCATCCGCAGGGCCGCGACGCCGTCCAGATCCGGCAGCCCGAGGTCGAGAATCACCAGGTCCAGCTCGTTCGTCCCGGCCTCGCGCAGAGCCGCGACCGCGGTGCCGACGGCCTGCACGACGTGCCCGAGGTCGGTCAGCGCGTGCACGAGCGCCGCCTGCACCACCGGGTCGTCCTCGACCACCAGCACCTTCGACATACACGCAGCGTAAGCAGCGAACCCGCCGATGGGGAGAGGTGTTTCGAGCTTATCGAGATCGTGTTTCGTCCTTAAATCTCCCTTAGGGCGGACAGCCCTACCGTCTGCAGTCACACCGAACCAGGGAGTTGGCGTGGCAGAAGTCGTTCTGACGGGTCTGGGCAAGGCGTACGGCGACGGCACCCGTGCGGTCACCGACCTGAATCTCGAGATCCGCGACGGTGAGTTCCTGGTGCTCGTCGGCCCGTCGGGCTGCGGCAAGACGACGGCGCTGCGGATGATCGCCGGGCTCGAGCAGATCACCGAGGGCACGATTCGCATCGGCGAGCAGGTCGTCAACGACGTGCCGTCGCGTGACCGCGATGTGGCGATGGTGTTCCAGTCGTACGCGCTCTACCCGCATCTGAACGTGTACGACAACATCGCCTTCGGCCTGACGCTGCGCAAGCTCGCGAAGTCCGAGATCGACCACCGGGTGCGCGAGGTGGCCGAGGTCCTCGAACTGACCGAGCACCTCGACCGCAAGCCCCGCAACCTCTCCGGCGGCCAGCGGCAGCGCGTCGCGATGGGCCGCGCGATCGTGCGGGCACCCCAGGCGTTCCTGATGGACGAGCCGCTGTCCAATCTGGACGCCAAGCTGCGCGTGCAGATGCGGGCGCAGATCGCGCGCATCCAGCGCGAGATCGGCGTGACGACCGTCTACGTGACGCACGACCAGACCGAGGCCATGACGCTGGGCGACCGCGTCGCGGTGATGAGACGCGGTGTCCTGCAGCAGGTCGGGCCGCCGCAGGAGCTCTACGACCGTCCGGTGAACCTGTTCGTCGCCGGGTTCATCGGCTCACCGGGCATGAACCTCGTGTCCGCGCGGCTCGACGAGAACGACGGCAGGTTCTGGGTGTCGCTCAACTCCGACGCCCTGCTGCTGCCGGAGTCCGTTCTGCGGCAACGGCCCGCGTTGCGGCAGTACGTCGGCCGCGAGGTCGTGGTCGGCATCCGCCCGGAGGACATGGAGGACACGGCCCTGGCCGACGCGCGCGAGGGTCAAATCCTGCACTCCGTCGCCGACCTGGTCGAGGCGATGGGCTCGGACGTCCTCGTGCACTTCCCGGTCGACGTCCCGCCCGTGGTCACCGACGACACCCGCGAGCTCGCACGGGACGCCGGAACCGACGACCTGCCGAAGACCACCGGCAAGGGAACCGTCCTGGTTGGACGGTTCAGCCCGCGCACCCGCATCTACGAAGGACAACCCGTCGCCGCCTGGGTGGACACGTCCCGGCTGCACTTCTTCGACCCGGCCACCGGGTCTTCGATCTGGAAGTAGAGGAGAAGCTTCAATGAGGAAGCAGTTCATCGCGTTGCTCGCGCTCGCCGCGGTCGCAGGGGTGGCCGCGTGCTCGGGAGGTGCCGCGGGAACCAGCGCGGAGGACCTCAAGGGCCAGACCGTCGAGATCGTCGGCCCGTGGACGGGTGACGAGCAGAAGAACTTCGAGAAGGTGCTGGCGGCGTTCACCAGCAAGACCGGCGCCGAGGTCAAGTACACACCGGCCGGCGACGAGCTGCCGACCGTGCTGCAGACCAGAATCTCGGGCGGGACACCGCCCAACGTCGCGCTCATCGCCCAGCCGGGCCTCGTCGCCCAGTTCGCGCGGGCGGGCGCGTTGAAGCCGGTGAACGCGGACGTCGAGAAGGCCGTCACCGAGCACAACGCGGCGGTGTGGAAGCAGCTCGGCAGCGTCGACGGCAAGCTGTACGGCTTCACCTTCAAGACCGCCAACAAGTCGGCGTTCTGGTACAGCGAGAAGGCGTTCAAGCAGGTCGGCGCGACGCCGCCGGCGACGTGGGACGACCTGATCAAGACCAGCAAGGCCATCGCGGAGACGGGCCTCGCGGCCGTGTCGGTCGGCGGCGCGGACGGCTGGACGCTCACCGACTGGTTCGAGAACGTCTACCTGCGCACCGCGGGACCGGAGAACTACGACAAGCTCGCGAAGCACGAGATCCCGTGGACCGACCCGACCGTGCGCAAGGCGTTGGAGGAACTGGCGAAGCTGTGGGGCGACCCGACGCTGATCGGCGGCGGCGCGCTGCAGACCGAGTTCCCCAAGTCCGTGATCAACGTCTTCGGCGAGCCCGCCAGCGCCGCGATGGTCTTCGAGGCGGACTTCGTGGCGAGCGTGATCACCACGAACACCAAGGCGAAGGTCGGCCAGGACGCCAAGTTCTTCCCGTTCCCGTCGGTCGCGGGCAGCAAGGACGCCGTGGTCGCCGGCGGTGACATGGCCGTGCAGTTCAAGGACGACAAGGCGACGACCGAGCTGATGAAGTTCCTCGCCTCGCCGGAGTCCGGGGAGATCTGGGCCGGGCTCGGCGGCTTCCTCTCGCCCAACAAGGACATCAAGTCCTCGGCCTACCCGGACGACGTGACCCAGGACCTCGCCAAGCGGATCGTCGACGCGGGCGACAACGTGCGGTTCGACATGTCCGACCTGGCACCCGCCGCGTTCGGCGGCACGAAGGGCGCGGGGGAGTGGAAGGACCTCCAGGACTTCCTCGCCGACCCGAAGAACGTCGACGGCATCATGCAGCGGCTTGAGGCCAACGCGGCGAAGGCGTACGTCAAATGAAGCTCCGTCAGAGCGTGGACGCCGCGCCGGGGCGCTCGCCCCGGCAGGCGATCCCGTTCCTGCTCCCCGCGCTGGTCGTACTCGCGGCGCTCGTGCTGTACCCGTTGGTGTTCTCGCTGATCCGCAGCTTCTTCGACGCGGGCGGTGACGAGTTCGTCGGCCTGCGCAACTACGTCGACACGTTCACCGACCCGCGCACGCTGACCGCGTTCCGCAACAACGTGATCTGGGTGGTGGTCGCCCCGGCGGCCGTCACCGGCATCGGGCTCGTCCTCGCCGTGCTCACCGAGCGCATCAGGTGGGCGACGGCGTTCCGGCTGGTGCTGTTCATGCCGATGGCGATCTCGCTGTTCGCGTCGGGCATCATCTTCCGGCTCGTCTACGAGGAGGCGCCGGAGCAGGGCGTGGTGAACGCCGCGCTGGTCGGCGTGCACGACCTGTTCAGCCCGTCGTCGCAGTACCCCGGCGCCCGGCCGCGTGACGGTTACACGCGAACGGAAGAGGGCTACGTGGCCACTGCTCCTTCGCGGGCGGGCGACACGGTCATGGTGCCGCTGACGGGTTTCTCGCCGCAGGAGGTGCCCGCGCGGGCACTCCCCGCGTCGCAGCCGGCGACCGGCAACGGTGAACTGCGCGGCCTGGTCTGGCTCGACGTCTCGGTCGGCGGCAACGCGGGCAAGGTCGACCCGATCGAGCGCGGCCTGCCAGGAATCGGGCTGGAAGCCGTGCGGGACGGGAAGGTGGTGGCCCGCACGACCACCGGTGACGACGGCAGGTTCACCTTCCCGGACCTGGCCTCGGACGAGGTCGTGGTGCGGCTGCCGGCGTCGAACTTCGCGCTGCCGTTCCGCGGCCTGACGTGGCTCGGCCCGTCGCTGATCACGCCGGTGATCATCTCGTCCTGGATCTGGATCATGACCGGGTTCGCGATCACGTTCATCGCCGCCGGGCTCTCCGCGATTCCCCGGGACGCGCTGGAGGCCGCGCGGGTCGACGGCGCGACGGAGTGGCAGGTGTTCCGCCGCGTCACGATCCCGTTGCTGTCGCCGGTGCTGCTGGTGGTCTTCGTGACGCTGGTGATCAACGTGCTGAAGATCTTCGAGCTGGTGTTCGTCATCGCGCCGGGCTCTGTGCAGTCCGAGGCGAACGTGCTGGCCCTGCAGATGTGGCAGGTGTCGTTCGGCACGGGCGGCGACCAGGGCGCGGGCAGTGCGCTAGCGGTGATCCTGTTCCTGCTGGTCGCCCCGGCGATGCTGTTCAACATCCGCAGATTCCGACGGGAGCGGTCGTGACCCTGGTGGCAGAAGAGGTCCGCATCGAGGTGCCCGTGTCCGGGGCTCCGAAACGGGGCGTGGTGTCCCGGCTCGTGTCCCGTCTCGGCAACGGGTTCGTGCAACTGGTGCTCGCGCTGGTGGCGCTGTTCTGGCTGGTTCCGGTGTTCGGCCTGCTGATCGCGTCGTTGCGGGACGAGTCGGCCAACACCGCGAGCGGCTGGTGGACGGTGTTCACCAAGCCCTCCGAACTGACCCTGGACAACTACGCGGACCTCGTCGCGAACCAGGCGGTGTGGCAGTCGTTCCTCAACACCTTCTACATCGCCGTTCCCGCAACGGTTCTGGTCGTCGTGATGGCGGCGCTGGCGTCGTACGCGCTGTCGTGGATCGAGTTCCCCGGCCGCGAGACGCTCACGGTCGTCGTGGTCGGGCTGCTGGTGATGCCGATCCAGGTGGCGCTCATCCCGGTCGCCAAGCTGTTCGGCGCGTTCGGCCTCTTCGGCACGATCACCGGTGTGGTGCTGTTCCACGTCGCGTTCGGCCTGCCGTTCGCCATCTTCCTGCTGCGCAACTTCTTCACCGGCATCCCGCGCGACCTGATCGAGGCGGCGCGGATGGACGGCGCGACGGAGTGGGTGATCTTCAAACGGGTGGTGCTGCCGGTGGCCAAGCCGGCGATCGCGTCGCTGACGATCTTCCAGTTCCTCTGGGTGTGGAACGACATGCTGGTGGCGCTGGTGTTCGCGGACCAGGACTCGGCGCCGATCACCGTGGCGCTGCGGGCCCAGCTGCGCCAGTTCGGCACCAACATCGATCTGCTCGCCACGGGCGCGTTCCTGTCGATGGTCGTGCCGCTCGCGGTGTTCCTGGTGTTCCAGAAGTACTTCGTGCAGGGCGTGCTGGCGGGGTCGACGAAATGACCGCCGTCGCGCTGCGGGACGTGAGCCTCGTCTACCCCGGCGGCACGGTCGCCGTGAACGACGTCAGCCTCTCCGTGGCCGACGGCGAGTTCGTCGTGCTGCTCGGCCCGTCGGGCTGCGGCAAGTCGAGCATTCTGCGCATGGTCGCGGGTCTGCAACGCCCGACCCGCGGCCAGGTCGTCCTCGACGGGGCTCCCGCGGACGACGTCCCCGCCCGCTCGCGCGGCGTGTCGATGGTGTTCCAGGACTTCGCGCTGTACCCGCACCTCACCGTGGGGGACAACATCGGTTTTCCACTGGACGTGAGCGGGTGTCCCCGCCAGGAGCGCACCGAGCGGATCGCCGAGGTGGCGGACGCGTTCGGCATCGGCGACCTGCTCGGACGGCGGCCGGCCGAGCTGTCCGGCGGGCAGCGGCAGCGCGCGGCGATGGCGCGGGCGATCGTGCGCGGCCCCCGTGTGCTGCTGATGGACGAGCCGCTGTCCAATTTGGACGCCGTGCTGCGTTCCGGTCTGCGCGCGGAGATCGCCGGCCTGGCGCGTTCGCTGGGTTTGACGGTGTTGTACGTGACGCACGACCAGATCGAGGCGCAGACCATGGCCGACCGGATCGCGGTGCTGCGCAACGGTGTGCTGGAGGACGAGGGCCTGCCCGACGAGGTCTACCGGCACCCCGCGACGATGCACGTGGCCGCGTTCCTCGGCAGCCCCAGGATGAGCCTGTTCAGGGCGTACGTGCAGGTCGTCGTCGACAGTCACGTCGCGCTGCACGTCGGCGGCCAGGTGATCGACCTGCCGTGGCCGGACATGCGCGCCCGTGCCGTCGCCCACTACGACGGCGAGGACATCGCGGTGGGCGCCAGGACCGAGGCGCTGCGGCCCGCCCCACCCGGCTCGTCGGGCTCGGTGCTGACCGGGCAGGTGCGGCACTTGGAGCACCACGGGCACGAGACGCTGGTGTCGGTCGACGTCGGCGCGTGGGGTGTGGAGCCGAGCGGTCTGCACGAGCTGCGCACCGGGGAGCTGGTGCTGCGGGTGCGGCCGGACGTGCGGCCCGTGCGGGGCGAGCACGTGGGCGTGCACCTGTGCCTGGAGCAGCTGCACTTCTTCGACCTGGCCGACGGGCGGCGGATAGGGCCACGCGGCCGCCGCCGCTGAACGGGTGGCGGACCTGGTGCGCCGCATCGCCTCAGCCCGTCAGCGCCGCCGCCAGCTCGCTCGCCGTCCCCCGCACGGCAGGCGTGTCGTACCGGTCGCACTCCGCCAGCGCCCGCACCCGCAACTCCCGTGCCTCACCCACTTCCCCGGCAGCGTCGGCCAGTTCCGCCAGCCGAGCCATGATCTCGATCCGGTGGTCGGACAGCCGGGCCTCGTCCAGCGCGGACAGCAGCTGCACCTTGGCCTCGTCGAGCCTGCCCGCGTCCATCAGCACGATCCCGCGGTTGTGCCGCACCCGCGCGACACCGGCGGTCGTGCCGTGCCGCAGGAACAACGACTCCGCCTCGTCGAGCATCTCCAGCGACGCCAGCACTTCGCCGGCGGCGGCCAGGTTGGTGGCCAGGCGGATGAGCATCATCGACAGCAACCCGTCGTCGCCGCCCACCTTGCGGTGCTGCATCACGCCGCGTTCCTGCACCTCGATGGCCTCGTCGACGGAGCCGACCGAGCCGAGCATCAGGCCGAGCAGGGACAGCGCCAGGTTCTCCCCGATCAGGTAGCCGGCCTGCTCGAACAGCTCGACGGCTCGGCGGCCCAGCCACACGGCCTTCTCCGGTTCGCCGACCCGCCGCCGGATCGCCGAGCCGTAGTACCAGGTCCACGCCTCCGTCACGGTGTCGTCGACCAGGACCGCCGCCGCCCGTTCGTGCACGTGCAGAGCGTCGTGGGGCTGGCCGCACAACGCGTAGAGCGCCCACGAGAGGTAGTTCAGCTGCTCCGCGGTGTCGCGGGTGTTGCCCAGCGCCTTGGCCGCCTCGGCGCCCGCGCCGAAGACCTCCCGCCACAGCTCGCCCACGCCGTGCATGTCCGAGTACCAGTGCATCGCCTTGGCCAGCGCGAGCACCTGTTCGTGCTCACCCAGCTCCACCGCCGAACGCAGGGCGCCGCGCCAGTTCTCCAGTTCCAGCGCGAGCCAGCGGCCGGCGGATTCCCTGTCCCGCACCGAATCCGCCGCGTCGTGGTCGAACATCCGCGCGTTGCGGGTGGCGACGGAGAGCAGCCAGTGCCGCAGCCGGGTGCCGACCTCCCTCACCACGTCCGGGTCCTCGTCCAGTTCGAGGCGTTCGACGGCGAACACGCGCAGCAGGTCGTGGCACGTGTAGCGGCCGGGGGTCTCGCTGATGCCGAGGAGGTTCGCGTCGGCGAGCTCCTCCAGGGCCTCGTCGGCGCCGTCGACGAGCACCGCGGCCAGGTCCGCGCTGAGGTCAGGACCGGGAACGAGCGCGAGTCGACGGAACAACGTGGCCGCGCCGGGGCTCAGCTGATGGTAGGAGATCTCGAACGCCGCCCGCACCTGCAGGTCGCCCGCCCGCAGCACCGACAGCCGGCGCCGCTCGTCCGCCAGCTGGTCGGCGAGGTGCGCGATCGTCCACTGCGGTCTGCCGGTGAGCCGGTTGCCCGCGATCAGCAGCGCGAGCGGCATGCCACCGCACAACGCCGCGAGCCGGGACGCGGCCTCGGGTTCGGCCGCGACGCGGTCCTCGCCCGCCACCGCGCCCAGCAGTGCCACGGAACGGTCCAGCGGCAGCAAGCCGACCGCCAGCCGGTGCCGGGCGTCCAGTCCCGTCAGGGTGTTGCGGCTGGTCACGACCACCAGCGTGCCGGGGCTGGAGGCGAGCAGCGGCCGGACCTGGGGCTCGTTCGCCGCGTTGTCCAGCACGAGCAGCACCGCGCGGTCGCGCAGCAACGAGTGGTAGAGCGACAGCTTGTCGTCCCGGTCTGCCGGGATCTGGCGTTCGTCCACACCGAACGATCTCAGCAGCCGGTGCGCGGCCCGTTCCGGCGTCAGCGGCTCCGCGTCCATGCCGCGCAGGTCGAGGAACACGCAGCCGTCCGCGAACCGCGTGCCCAGCCGATGCCCGGCGTCGACGGCGAGCGCGGTCTTGCCCGCGCCGGGCGGGCCGTGGACCACCGCGACCTGAAGATGGGACGCGGACGCCGCTTCGGCCGCGAACCTGGTCAACTGTTCCCGCTCGGCTTCCCTTCCGGTCAGTTCCACGAGAACGGGCGGCAGTGAGTGCGACATCACGACGGAGCTGGGGAACTCGGGCTTTTCCTCGGCGGAGGACATTCGGCCCGCGCGGGCGAGCGCGGTGAACTCCGCGGCCTCGTCGCCTTTCAGGTCGAGCCCGCTGATGAGCAGTTGCACGGTTCGCAACTGCGGCGTCAGCGTCCGGCCGCGTTCCATGTCACTGATGGCGCGCATGCTCAGGCCGGTGCGTTCCGCCAGTTCTTCCTGGGTCAGCGGAATGCGGGACCGGTAGAAGCGCAAGAAGTCCCCGAAAGCAGATGTCCCCACGACTCACTAGATGGTTGATTCCAAGGTCAATGGTCGTAGGCGGTCAGTGATCGTTTGACTGGCT
>NZ_BMRE01000018.1 GCF_014648475.1 Lentzea flava
AGGGCATCTGCGTGTCTATGACACGGACCGAACCACTAACTCATCGGTGGATCCGGGCTCAGGTGCACAAAAGCGCCGTTCATCGTTTCCAGCCGGGGGTGCACCCGTGCGGATCGGTGCGCCCCCTCTCTCAGGCGAGTGCCTCTGTCGGCGACTGACGGGCCGCCCGGACCGCTGGATAGACGCCGGCGATGGCGCCGATGGCGATGGCCGCGCCCACTCCCCCGAGCAGGGCGGGCCACGGCAGTGCCGCCGGCCACTTCTGGCTGATCGAATACCCGGCCGTGACCGCGATTCCGACGATCACGCCGACCAGCCCTCCGAGGCCCGACAGCAACACCGACTCGGTGAGGAACTGCCACCTGATCTGCCGCCGGGTCGCCCCGAGCGCCCGCCGCAGACCGATCTCCCTGCGCCGTTCCAGCACCGAGATCACCATCGTGTTCGCCACGCCGACGCCACCCACCAACAACGCGACCCCGCCCAGTCCCAGGAACAACGCGTTGAAGGAGCTCTCCACCAGCTGCTGGGCCTCCAGCGCCTCCGACGGCCGCGACACCTTGACCTCGTTGGCCTGCTGCGGGTTCAGCGTCGGGCCGAGCAGCTTGCGGACGTTCTCGACCTGGTCCTGGGCCGTGCGCACGTAGACGGTGCTGGCGTGGCCCTCGAACCCGAACGCCTCCTTCGCCGCCTCCCAGCCGATCAGCGCGGACCTGTCGATCTCCGGCGAGAGCGGCAGCGGGCCGAGGATGCCCACCACCGTGAACCACTGACCGTCGATCCACAGCTGCACGCCCGGCCTGTCGACGCCCAGCCGCGACGCCGCGGTGCCCCCGAGCACCACCGACTTCTCGCCGGGCGACAGCCACCTGCCCTCGCGGACCTCCGCGTTCAGCACCTTCACCAGGTCCTGCTCGGCCGCCTGCACCTGCAGCCCGAGCGTGTCGCTCGACGGCACGAGGTCGTTCTTGCGGACGTTCGCGGAGATCTTGCCGGTGGCGCTGGCCGACGACACCGCGCCGATCCGCTTGGCCATCGGCACGGCGGTCTCGGGCAGCTTCGCGTCCTGGCCGAAGAAGTCCTGGCCCGGCGCGGCGGTCAGCAGGTTCGTGCCCAGCTTGGACATCTTCTCGTGCAACGCCGCCGCGCTGGAGGCGGGAATGCCGACCACGGCGACGACCGCGGCGATGCCGATCGCGATGCCGAGCGCGGACAGGATCGCCCGCAGCGGGCGGGTGCGCATGCCGAAGAAGCCGAGGCGCAGCAGGTCGATCACGACACCCTCCGAACCAAAGCCCGCGTACAACTGGTCATCCCGGTCCCAGTACGTTGGTTGCCGTGCGAACGGCCTACAAATGCCGGGCCTACCCGACTGCCGAACAAGCTGCGGCGCTCAACCGCACGTTCGGATGTGTGCGCGTGGTGTGGAACAAGACGCTGCACGAACGGACTCATCGGTATCGCAACGAAAACACGCGTACCTCGTATCGAGAGACGGACGCCGCGCTGACCAGGTGGAGGCAAGGAGAGGAACTCGCGTTCCTGTCGGAGGTGTCCTGTGTGCCGTTGCAGCAGACACTGCGCCACCAGCACACGGCGTTCCAGAACTTCTTCGCCGGGCGCGCGCGATATCCGAGGTTCAAATCGAGGACGGGCCGCCAGACTGCGCACTACACGCGATCGGCGTTCCGGATGCGCAACGGATCGCTGACCCTGGCCAAGACCAGCACGCCACTGCGGTTCACGTGGTCTTTCGATGACGTCGACGTCCGCGACATCGATCCGACCACCGTCACGATTTCGCGGGAACCTGACGGCCGTTGGTACGTGAGCTTCGCTGTGGACATCGCAGGCACCACCGCCCGGCCGGTGAATCACGCCATAGGAGTAGACCTCGGCGTGAAGACTCTTTTGGTCACCAGCGACGGCGAGCACATCACCAACCCTCAGCACCTGGCTCGCAAAGCCCGAAATCTGGCCCGCTACCAGCGCCGACTGGCTCGTTGCCAGCGTGGCAGCAACAACCGCGGCAAGGCGAAGATCAAGCTCGCCCGCGCTCATCGCAAGGTGCGCAATGCCCGTCAGGACTTCCTGCACCGCACCACCACCAGGCTGGTGCGATCGGCCGACATGATCGCGATCGAGGATCTCAGCGTCTCCGGCATGGTCCGCAACCGTCACCTGTCCCGCGCCATCTCCGACGCCGGGTGGGGCGAGTTCCGGCGGCAACTGGAGTACAAGTGCGAACGCGCGGGCCGCACATTGGTCGTGATCGACCGCTGGTATCCCTCCAGCAAGACCTGCTCGAGCTGCGGGCACCTGCTCGCCGAGCTGAAGCTCTCCGCCCGGCACTGGACGTGCCCAGGCTGCCGCACCCGGCACGACCGGGACCTCAACGCGGCGAAGAACATCCTTGCGGCTGGTCGAGCCGTAGCCCGAGGCGACTCGGGCGATGCCTGCGGAGCTGATGTCAGACGGCAAGGGTCCTCCCTTCCGCGATCGGCGATGAAACAGGAAGCACGCGCCGGGAAAATCGGTTCGTAGCGAAGTCAAACGATCACCCCGTCGCGCACCTCGATGCGACGCGGAGCCCACGCCGCGATGTCGCGGTCGTGCGTGATCAGCACGACCGTCGTGCCGTCGGAGTTGAGCTTCTCCAGCAACTCCAGCACTCCCGCGCCGTTCTGCGTGTCGAGGTTCCCGGTCGGCTCGTCCGCGAGCAGGATGCCCGGCGTGTTCACGACGGCCCGCGCGATCGCGACCCGCTGGCGTTCACCGCCGGAAAGCTCGTGCGGCTTGTGCAGCGAACGGTGCAGCAGCCCGACTCTGTCCAAAGCGGACATCGCCAGCGCCCGTCTCTTCGAGCGCGGCACGCCCGCGTAGACCAGGCCGGAGGCCACGTTCTCGATCGCCGAGAGTCCTTCGGTGAGGAAGAACTGCTGGAACACGAACCCGATCGTGCGGGCCCGCAGAGCCGACAAGGCGTTGTCCGACAACGAGGACACGTCGTGGCCGTCGATCTCGACGCGGCCGGTGGTCGGCTTGTCGAGCGTGCCCATCAGGTGCAGCAGCGTCGACTTCCCCGAGCCGGACGGGCCCACGATCGCGAGCATCTCGCCGCCCCCGACGGTCAGGGAGACGTCGCGCAGCGCCTGCACGCCACCGGGATAGGTGCGGCTCGCGTGGTCGACCGTGATCACTCGGTGGTCACCACCTTCATGCCCTCGCGCAGGCCTTCGCCCTGCACCTCGACCTGGCCCTTGGCGAAGATGCCGACGGTGACGGGAATGGTCTTGCCGTCCTCGGTGACGAGGCCGTAGCCGCCCTCGTTCAACGCGAGCAGCGCGCCGATCGGGACCGCGAGCACGTTCTGCTTCTTGGCCACCGTGAAGACGGCCGTGACGTTGGCGGTCTCGAGCCCTTCCGCGGCCTTCGGGTCGTCGACGGAGATCGTCAGCACGATCTTCGGCTTCTGGCCCTGGTTCGGGTCGCCCGCGGTGCGGCTGATACCGGTGATCGTGCCGGTGGTGGGCTTGCCGCCGACGATCGACAGCTCGACCTTCTCGCCCTGCTTGGCGAGCCGCTGCTTGGACTGCTCGAGCTCGACGGTCACCGCGCGGTCGGTGCCGGTGACCTTCATCAGGTCGCCGCCGGCGGGGGCGCCGAGCTGGGCGGTCAGCGACGACACGCGGATCGCGCCGGGCTGGACGATCACGTCGCCCTGGCCCAGCTTTCCGGACTGCTCCAGGCCGTTGGCCTTCTGCCACTTCTTCAGCGCGGAGGCCGTGTACGAGGTGAACTTCTCGTCGGGGGCACCGAAGTCCTTGAACCCCAATGCGGCGAGGTTCTCTTCCACGACCTTGACGTCGGGGCCGTTCGACATGCCCGCTTCCAGGTCGCGGTAGAGCGGCATCGAGCCGTAGAACAGCGGCACCGGCTTGGCGTCCGCCCAGTACACGGGTTTGCCCTGCTCGATGACGGCGCCGGAGTTCGGCAACCCGGTGATGGTGCCGCCTTTCCGGCCCGCCACGCCTCGCTCCGCGCCGAAGCCGAGCTGGCCGTTCACCGACTGCTGGTCGGCGAGGTTCGTCTTCTTGACCGGTGCGGTCTTCACCGGGTCGTTCTGCAGTGGTGCGGCGTTGGCCTGGTCGGCCGCGACTCTGGTGAGCACCACGACCGAACCCGTCCCGAGCACCACCGCAGCCACGAGGGCGGCGATGAGGATCTTCCTGTTCACGCGGCGCTTCATCCGACGGGCCTCGCCGCGACCATGCCCTCACCGAGGCCGCAGTCCTTCATGTCCTGCTTGACCTTGTCGTCGTCCATGTTCGGCAGCTCGATCGACTCGGCCGCGCCGCCGCCCTCGAACTTCGGGTCCGGCCAGTTGTAACCCTTGTCCCGCATGCACTTCGCCTGCTGGCGCAGCTTGTCCTGCTCCTCGGGCGACGGTGGCTTGAACTCGCCGCCGTTGGGCAGGTGCTTCTTGCAGGCCTCGTGGGCGGACTTCATCTTCTCCTCGTCGGGAGGGCCGCCGTCGCCGGGTTGTGCCTCGATCATCACGCCGCCCTTGTCGTCCTGCTTCGGGTCCGGCATGTCGATGCCGTTCTCCCGCATGCACTGGGCGAACTTGACCATGTCGCCCTTGTCGTCCTTCTTGGCCTCGTTCGGCTGCTCTTTCGACCCGCAGGCGGTGAGCGCCATGAGCAGGGCCAGCAGCACTGCGATGGTGGATTTCACGGTGACAGGTCTACGGAGGCCGTCATTCGGCGGCGTTAAGCGAAAGCCTTTATCCGGCGCTTATCCGCCGCTCGCGGAGAATGGGCGTCATGCGCGTGCTGGTGGTCGAGGACGAACAGCTGCTCGCGGACACGATCGCCGAAGGGCTGCGCAGGTTCTCGATGGCGGTCGACGTCTGCTACGACGGCGAAGCGGCGTTGGAACGCGTCGGGGTGCACGCGTACGACGTCGTGGTGCTCGACCGCGACCTGCCGCTCGTCCACGGCGACGAGGTGTGCAAGGCGGTGCACACGAGCGGCGGTGAGGCGCGGGTGCTGATGCTGACGGCGGCGGCCGAGGTGGACGACCGGGTGGCCGGGCTGGGGCTCGGCGCCGACGACTACCTGACCAAGCCGTTCGCGTTCGCCGAACTCGTGGCGCGCGTGCAGGCGTTGAGCCGCCGGGCTCGTCCTGCCCTGCCACCGGTGCTCGAACGAGCGGGCGTCACGCTGGACCTGCCGCGGCACCAGGCGATGCGCGACGGCAGGTTCCTGCCGCTCTCGCCGAAGGAGTTCGCCGTGCTGGAGGTGCTGATGCGGGCGGAGGGCAACGTGGTGAGCGCCGAGGAGCTGCTGGAGAAGGCCTGGGACGAGCACGCCGACCCGTTCACCAACGCCGTGCGGGTGGCGGTGATGACGCTGCGCCGCAAGCTGGGTTCGCCGCAGGTCATCGAGACCGTGCCCGGTGCCGGCTACCGGTTCGGCTCGTGACGCTGCGGACCAGGCTGACGGCCTGGTACGCCGGGGTGTTCCTGATCGCGGGCGTGGCGCTGATCGGGCTCAACTACTTCCTGCTCGCCGAGTGGCTCCGGCCGGCCACGGCGGGAATCGCGGTGGCGCGCGCCCCCCTTCCGCTCGGGTCGACGGACGCGCTGCTGGTGACGCAGCTGCCGGCCGACACCCTGGTGGTGCCGGCGGAGCAGATCGAGTCGGACATCCTGGGCAGGCTGCTCTGGCAGTCGGTGATCGCGCTGGTGATCGCGGCGATCCTCGCGGTGTGGCTCGGCTGGGTCGTCGCCGGGCGGGTGCTGGCGCCGCTGCACGAGATCACCACGACCGCGAACCGCCTGGAGGCGGAACGGCTCGACCAGCGGATCGAGCTGGAAGGGCCGCCGGACGAGCTGAAGGAGCTCGCGGACACGTTCGACGGGATGCTCGACCGGCTCGCGTCGTCGTTCGACAGCCAGAAGCGGTTCGTCGCGAATGCGTCGCACGAGCTGCGCACGCCGTTGGCCGTGCAACGGACGTTGATCGAGGTGGCGCTGGCCGACCCCGGAGCGTCGGACGAGATGCGCCGTCTCGGAGCGCATCTGCTCGACACGAACGAGCGAAGCGAGAAGCTCATCGACGGGTTGTTGCTGCTCGCGCGCAGTGATCGCGGTCTGGCGACGCGGGAGCTGATGTGGCTGGACGAGATCATCGACGACGAGGTCGAGTCGTGCACCTCGCTGGCGGCGTCGAAGGAGGTCACCTTCGACGTGTCGGTGCGGCCGTACCTGGTCGAGGGCGACCCGGTGCTGATGGCGCAGCTCGTCGGCAACCTGCTGCGCAACGCCGTGCTCTACAACAAACCTGGCGGAACCGTGTCGGTCCGTCTCGATCGGGAACTCGTGGTCTCGAACACGGGACCGACCGTGCCCGCGGAGGCGGTGCCCGGCCTCTTCGAGCCGTTCCGGCGGCTGCGCGATCGCACCGGAACCGCTGGATCCGGCCTCGGTCTGTCGATCGTGCAGTCCGTCGCCAGGGCTCATCAGGGTTCGGTGAAGGCTCGTCCGAACGGGGGAGGCGGCCTGGTGGTACAGGTGAACCTTCCGGAAACCGGCGTGCGACAGCCCTCGTGAACTGGCAAGATCACGTTGAGATATCGGCGCGCCTCCCGCCCCAGGGTGGCTCGTTGTCCTAACGTTGTCTGCTGGCGAGGTGCAAATTCAGGGAGGCCACGATGCGAGCGCTGCGAGTCATCGGGCTCGACGAGGACGGCAAGTCCGTCATCCTCGAGGACCCCGAAAACCGCGGCGAGCGCTTCACGCTCCCCGCCGACGAGCGCCTGCGGGCGGCACTGCGCGGTGATCTGGCCCGCCTCGGCCAGATGCAGATCGAGTCGGGCGAGGCCCAGATGCGGCCGCGCGAGATCCAGGCGCGCATCCGCGCCGGTGAGTCGATCGAGCAGGTCGCGGCCGCCGCCGGCATGCCGACGCACCGCATCGAGCGCTTCGCCTACCCGGTGCTGCTGGAGCGTTCGCGCACGGCGGAGCTGGCCCAGCGCGCGCACCCGGTCCGCGAGGACGGTCCCGACGTGCAGACGCTCGGTGAGGTCGTCGCGCACTCGTTCGGCCTGCGCGGGCACGACCTCTCCGACACCTCGTGGGACTCGTGGCGCGGTGACGACGGCCGCTGGATCGTGCAGCTGCACTGGAAGACCGGGCGCTCGGACAACCGGGCGCACTGGGCGTTCCACCCCGGTGCGCAGGGCGGCACGGTGACGGCGCTGGACGACGCTGCTGTCGACCTCATGGACCCGAACCCGAACCGGACGCTGCGCACGGTCCGGCCGGTGACGCAGCTGGCGCGGCAGGCCCTGGAGGCGACTCCGGTGACGCCTGCTCCCGCGCCCGTCGCGGAGGAGCCGGCACCGGTGCCGGTCCAGGCACCTGCCCCCGCTCCGGCTCCCGTCGTGGCGGAGAAGCCGGTGCAGGAGAAGCTGCCGGAGCCGGAGCCCGCTCCTGCCCCACCTCCACCGCCGGTGAAGAAGGAGCAGGAGCCCGCAGCGGAGAAGCCGGTGCGCAAGGACCCTCCTCCGAAGCGGGGGAAGAAGAACCACCCCATCGTCCCTTCGTGGGAGGACGTTTTACTGGGCGTGCGGTCGAACCGCTGACTGATCGGCTGACGCCGTGGGACGTCGTGTCGCGCTGGCTGCCGGAGTGGGCGCATTCCTCGGTCTCGCCTGGTGGGGAGTGTTCGCACTCATCTCAACGGGCGCGGTCTGCTCGTTCGAGGACTGGGGCTGCCTCGGCACCTTCGTGATGACCGTGCCGGTCTTCGCGGTGGTGGCGGCGGCGCTCGGGTGGGTGGCGTTGCGTTCTTTGGGTGAGTCGCGGGCAGGGCTGGTCGCCGTGCCCGCGACCCTCATGTCCGTGGTGGCGATGGTGCTCCTGCTCGGCCTGCCCCACCTGGCCTTCGCGGTGTTCGCGGCGCTGTACGCGTTGCTCGCCGTGCTCACCAGGTGAAGGTGCTGTGGAGGAGTTGTGGAGATCGGCCCGCGTCATTCCTTGATCAGGTAGCTCTTGGCGCATGTTCTTGCGCGTGATCATCGGAGCCCTCGCCGGGGCGGTCGTCGGCGCCGGTTTCCTCATGAGCCTGCACCTGCTTCCTCGCCAGGGCGACATCATCGTGATCGCCATGTCGATTCCGGTGATCTTCGCGTTCTGGATGGCGGTGGCCGGCGGGCTGATCGCGGGCGGGTTCCGGCTGGCCGGGCAGAACCGCGCCTGGTGGGCGACCGGAGCCGGCGGCGCGGTGTGGGTCGTGGTGATCGTCTCACTCGTGTTCGGCGGGGCGTTCTCGAAGCACAACGACCTCCCCTTCCCACCCGTGGCGCTGGCCGTGTCGTGTGCGGCCTACGCGATCGCCGCGCTGTGCACGGGAGTGAGAGCGCGATGATCCGCGCGCTGGTGGGGGCGGTGGCAGGTGCGATCGCCGGCGCCGGTTTCTACCTGAGCTGGTGGATCTGGTTCCCGACGCTGTGCGAACCGGACGACGGACCTGGCTGCGGGGTCGCGGTGATCGCGATGCTGCCGGTGTTCCTCTGCGGCTGGATGCTCGTGGGCAGCACGCTGGTGTTCCTGACCCTCAAGGTGCTGAAACGGCGCAGCCCCTGGCCGGCGGCCGGGCTCGGGTGCGCGCTCTGGGTGCCGTTGTGGTTCGTGTTCGTGCTGGTCGCGATGGTCATGACGGTGTGGAGGGAGGCGGGCCTGATCGGGGTACCGGTGGTGTCCTACCTGCTCGGGGCCGTCTTCACCGGACGCGAGCCGCGTAGTTCTGCTCATGGTGACGAGGTCGCCGCGACGCCATGATCGACCGCATGAGGGCGGTCACGGCGGCGTTGGTGGGGGCGTTGTGCGGGGCGGGCTGGCTCATGTCGATCCAGCCCCTCGGCGACGTGGTGTGCGACGGCAGCGGCCTGGGGTGCGCGCTCCTGGTGATCGTGGTCGGAATTCCGGCGCTGGCGATCGCGTGGATGCTCGTCGGGTGGGGGCTGCTCGCGGCGGTGCGGTTCTCCGGTGCCCTGCTCACCGCCTCGCTGGGGACCACGGGCGCGGTGGCGTTGATGTTCGGCGGCGGACACCTGCTGAAGGCGCTGAACGTGAAGGTCTCCGGCGAGGGCGGGGTCCTCGTGGTCGCGCTGGCGGCGGCGGGCGGGTACGCCTTGGCCGGCGTGCTGACCGCTCGTTACGGTGGTCGGCGTGACGGAACAGAGCACCGCGGGCAGGACGGGTAGGACGGGACGCCGGCTGCTGTTCCGGGTCGTCCTGTCGATGGCCGTCGGAGCAGGGCTCGTGCTCGGCTGGACGTGGGCGTACGAGTCGGGCTTCCTGAAGTCGTGGCTCGACAGCACGTCGATGTCGACGTTCCTGCTGCTCGTGCTGATCGGGCTGCCGCTCGCGCTGGTGTCGTCGCTCGTGCTCGCCGGGCCGGTCCTGTGGGTCCTCGGGGTGCGGCCGGTGTGGCCGATCATCCTGCTCGGGCCGGTCGTGCTGGGGCTCGGCCTCTACTTCAAGGTGCACGAGCCGTTCCTCGGGTGGTTCGCGAACCGGCACCACGCCGAGGCACTGCTCGCGGCCGTCGCCTACGGGCTCGTGGGCCTGGTCACCTTCAAGAGGTCGTAGGAACCTGGTCGAGCAGGTTCAGGTCCCAGCCCTCGCGTTCACACCAGTCCTCCGCCTCCTCGCGGGAGAGGTACATCGCGTGCCGCGGCCGCGGGCCGGCCAGGTGGTCCCAGCCGTCGGGGGCCAGCACGTAGTTCGCTCCATCGTGTGAGGCGATGAGCCGTCCGTGTGGAAACGCCATCGTCTGCTCGGTTCGCAGAAACCGCGTCATGGTGGTCATCGTGCCCTTGACCTCGACCTAAGTCGAGACAGCAGGCTCCGGTGGGGAGAAAAACCGGATGCTGACTGTCGGTCGTCCTTCGTACTTTGGAGACGACCTGGAGGGGGCTCATCGCGTGAGCGATCAACGTAACTCGACGATTCGCACCTTGCGAAGGCTGTGGCCGTACGTGCGGCCGCACCGCGCACGGATGGCTGTCGTGGTCTCGGCGACGATGCTCGCGATGCTGTGCGGTCTCGGCATCCCGCTGCTCACGCAGCGCATCGTCGATGGTCCGATTCAGAACAAGCAGACCGAGCTGCTGCCGTGGCTGATCCTCGGCGTGCTGGTGCTCGGCATCAGCGAGGCGACGCTCTTCTACATCCGCCGCAAGATCGTCGCCCGGCCCGCTGCCGAGGTCGAGGCACGCATGCGGTTCGACCTCTACCAGCACCTTCAGCGGCTGCCGGTGGCGTTCCACGACCGGTGGCAGTCGGGGCAGTTGCTGTCCCGCGCGACGAACGACCTCACGACGGTGCGGCGGTTCGTCGCGTTCGCGATCGTGTTCCTGATCGTGAACAGCCTGGTCGTGCTGATCGGGCTGGGCATCATCGCGGCGCTCTCGCCGTGGCTGCTGATCGTGTCGCTGTGCGGTGCGCTGCCGTTGATGGTGATCTCGTACTTCTTCGAGAAGAAGTTCAAGGTCGTCGCGCGGCGGGCGCAGGACCAGGCGGGCGACCTGACCACGACCGTCGAGGAGTCGGTGCTCGGCATCCGGGTGCTCAAGGCGTTCGGGCGCGGGCCGGAGCTGTCCAAGCGGTTCCTGGCGCAGGCGCGGGAGCTGCGGGCGACGGAGCTGAACAAGATCTCGATCCTCGCGGCGCTGTGGTCGGTGCTGATCGTGCTGCCCGAGCTGTCGATCGCGGGCATGCTCGGCGTCGGTGCGATCGGCATCATCAACGGCTCGATGACGGTCGGCACGCTGATCGCGGCCGTCGCGGTGAGCGCGTACCTGCGCTGGCCGATCGACTCCATCGGCTGGTTGCTGGCGGAGACGAACCAGGCCGCTTCCGCGCTGGAACGCTACTGGGAGGTCATCGACTCCCCCGTGACGATCACCAGCCCCGCTGAGCCCGCGCCGCTGCCCACGCCGCTGCGCGGGCACGTTCGTTTCGAGGGCGTGCGGTTCGCGTTCGAGGACGGCAAGGAGGTGCTCTCGGGCATCGACCTCGACCTGCGTCCCGGCGAGACGGTGGCGCTGGTCGGCGCGACGGGCTCCGGCAAGACGACGCTGACCGCGCTGGTGCCGCGGCTGGCCGACGTCACGGGTGGCCGCGTCACGATCGACGGCGTCGACGTGCGCGACCTCGCGCTGGAGGACCTGCGGCGGGTGGTCGGCACGGCGTTCGAGGAACCGGTGCTGTTCTCGGCGTCGGTCACCGAGAACGTCGGGCTGGGCGTCCCGGACGTCTCCGAGGCCGCGGTGCGCGAGGCGTTGCGGGTCGCGAAGGCCGAGGAGTTCGTGGACGCGCTGCCGTGGGGGCTCGCGACCCGCATCGGTGAGCAGGGCCTGTCGCTGTCCGGTGGTCAGCGGCAACGGCTGGCGCTCGCCCGCGCGGTGGTCGGCAAGCCCGCGGTGCTGGTGCTGGACGACCCGCTGTCCGCGCTGGACGTCCACACCGAGGCCGAGGTGGAAGCCGCGCTGCGCAGGGTGTTGCGCGGCGTGACAGCGCTCGTGGTGGCGCACCGGCCGTCCACGGTGCAGCTCGCCGACCGCGTGGCGATGCTGGCCGGCGGCAAGATCACCGCGATCGGCTCGCACCGGACGTTGCTGGAGACCAACGAGGAATACCGGCGTCTGCTGTCCAACATGGACAGTGAGGAGATCGTGGAAGAGGAGGTGGCGTCGTGAGTGATCAGGTTGTGGTGCAACAGGAAGAGGAGTGGCGCGGCGTCGCCGCCGAGGAGATCCAGGAGATCTCGTACTCGACTGGCCTGCGGCTGCAGGCCCGCTCGCGCAGGCTGCTGGGGTCGTTGCTGCGCCCGCACGTCGGCCGCACGTCGCTCGCGATCGCCGCGGTGATCGGTGGCAACCTCGCGAACCTCGCGGGGCCGCTGCTGATCGCCGCCGCGATCGACCGCGGCATCCCGGCCGCGCTGGACGGGGGCGCGTCGATCCTGGTGTGGTGCGTCGTCGGCTACGCGGTCTGCGCGGGACTGACGACGTTCCTGCGCTGGGCGTTCCTGCGGATCTCCGGCCGCGTGGGCCAGGACCTGCTCCTTGACCTGCGCGGGCGGATCTTCCGGCACTCGCAGCGGCTGTCGGTCGGCTTCCACGAGTCCTACACGTCCGGCAAGGTCATCTCCCGGCTGACCAGCGACGTCGACGCGTTGCAGGACCTGCTGGAAGAGGGCCTCGACAGCCTGTTCAACGCCGCGCTGTCGGTGGCGGGCATCGCGATCATCCTGGTCTACCTGGACGCGCCGCTGGCCCTCGTCGTGGTGGCGGGCTTCCTGCCCGCGTACCTCATCTGGCGCTGGTTCCGCCGCCGCTCGATGGAGGCCTACCGCGGCACGCGCGGCGCGATCGCCAAGATCATCGTCCAGTTCGTGGAGTCCATGAACGGCATCCGCGCGGTGCAGGCGTTCCGCCGCCAGCCCCGCAACGAGCAGATCATGAAGGGCTTCAACGCCCAGTTCCGCGACGCGAACACCGACGCGCTGGGCGTGATGGCCACGTTCACCGCGACGATCCGCACGATCGGCAACGTCTCGCTGGCCATCGTGCTGGCGTGGGGCGCGTACCGGGTCGCGGGCGGGTCGCTCGAGCTCGGCGTGCTGACGGCGTTCACGGTGTACCTGCGCCGCTTCTACGACCCGTTCGACGAGCTGTACTTGGAAGATTCACCAAAGTCGTCGAAGGTGCCTTGAGCTGCGAATATGCAACGGGGGCCGCTTGCTAGCGTGCCCCACGTCACACGCTGACATCAGGTTGCAACAGACCCTTCTGCCCCCGGAATCGAGTGCAGGAACGTCGCCCAGGCGGCCGAAGTGAAGCCCAGTACGGCACCCTTGGGGTTCTTCGAGTCCCGCACCAGGGCATCGCCAGGCAGGGCGACCTCAACACACTCGTCGTTGTGCTTCGAGCTGTAACTACTCTTGCGCCACTCAAGATTGTCTGGCTGCACCACGAAGTACCTCAATCCGCCTCTCGACAAACTTGACCGAATCATCATGTGACAGCGCGATGTTGGCGGCTGCCTCGAACTGAGCAGCGAGCGCTTCCACCTCGTCCGCATCCTCCAGCGTCACGCCACCACCGTGTGACGCGACGTATGCCGACTTGGACTCGTCATCACCATCGTCCTCATATCCAAGCAGGACGACGCTGCCAGTCAGCAGGCTGTAGGCACCGGCACTGTGCTCGACAATCTGCAATGTCACGTTGGGCAATGCGGCGATCTCAACCAGATACAAGAGCTGTTCGATCATGGTGTCGACGCCACCGACGACCTTCTCAACCACCGCCTAGTCAAGCAGCAAGTGAAGCGCGAGTGACCGCGGCGGCCTGACCTGATTACGCCGCTCACGACGCTCGGCGAGATGTTCATCCGTGACCGCTTCACCGTCTGGCGCGAGGGCCGCGACGTACGAATCAACCTGCGCGATGCCAGGCACGTACGAGTGCTGGAAGTTCTTCTCCCACACGGCATCAGCCTCGTCAGCCTTGAACGCGCGATAAGACTCTCGCTGCGCATCGCTCCCCTGGCCCTTGTCGGCGTTCGCGTGATCCCAGAGCTGTCGCGCCCTTATGCGCTGCTCTTCATCAGCTCCGAGGACATCAAGCACAGCCTTGAACAGGTGCAACCCTGGCAAAGAGACACCCGTCTCCATGCGACTGATGGTTGGACGCTTGACCTCGGTCAAGTCCGCCAAAGTCTCCGGCTTCAGGTCAGGCCGGCGTGTGGTGCGGAGATAGCGCATGTACTTGCCGAACTTGCGCTTGCGTCGAGTTGAGCCTGTTGGCATGCGATCACGGTAACGCCAGCTACGCACAGTAGACCCGCAGGTTCACCCGTATGGACAGTACGAGATGTACAGTACGCGAGTTACTGTGTGAGGCGTACGACATGGTAGGCCTGCCTGCATGGCGAGCGAATCTCACCTCGAACTGCGGAGAGCGTTCTCGTCGGCCATGTCACCCAACGTGGAGCAGGGCCAACGAGGGCTCCGAAATTGCTCCCCATCGGAAGCGTGCGGAGGTTGCAATGGCCTTGTGGCTCCTGCTTGCAGCGGTGCTCGGATTGCTCACCGCCGCAGCGATCTACCTCTCGTGGATCGGGCACGCCTCCGCAGGCTGTGACGACTGCTATCGGCGCTCGCTGTTGAACCCCGCTTGGACGCTGATCCGGACGTTGGTCGGCCGTGCGTTGTGGGACATATCCGCGCGAGTTGTTGATCGCGCTTTCGTCAGCGAGCACGCCAAGGCGGCGACGTCATGACCGTCGACTCCGCCTTCATCGAGCCCGACTTCGAGCGGCCGTCAACTGAACGGCGAGTTATCGGCTATGTCCACGCTCTCAACCCGATCCAGCGCGCGTATGAGCTGAGGTCGATCGCTCGGTTCTGCGACGACAACCGTTACGAGCTGGTGCGAACGGTCGAGGATCACTGCCCGGATCACTCCGCGGTGGACTGTCCGACGTTCGCGGAACTCGTCGAGTGGCTGACCAACGACCGGATCGACCTGGTCATGCCCAATCTCGACCACCTTTCCACCGACAAGGTCGTGGTCAGCATGCGACTCGACCGGATCACCGCAACGACGAGACAGGTCTTCGTGGTCCCGGATGACAACAGCTTTCGGGAATCTGGGGCGTGATCAGGATGCCGGCTGGGCGCAGGTTGATTCGGCGGTCTCGAAGTGTGCAGGTGAGTGCCTGCAAGCTTCCGTTTGTGTCTTCACCTCCGGGAGGCGCGGTTCCGGAGTTCCTGGCGGGCGGCGGTGTTTCGAGTAGCACTGCGGCGTGCGCTCCACCGTCCGCCCGCCCCACAGCGGTGGCGGGGTCGGCTAGTCCCCGACGGTCGACCCCGCCGCCTTCCACTCCAGGGGGTGTGAGGTGACGTCGTGGGGTTGGCTGTGCCTGGTGCTGGTCGGGACGACGACCGCTGGTCGGATCTTGGACATCCTGGAAGATCTGCCGGGAGCAGTGTTGCCAGCTCCCTTGAAGCGGACACCGCGCCCGTACAGCGAATCTCCGTTGGGTCGCAAGTTTCGGCTGGCAGCAGCAGGTGCCGGGCTTGTGACGTCGGCGCCCACCAGTGGCTTGGATTACGGAGAGTCGAGACGGCTCATTGCGATCTCGAATGGTGGCAGTGCAAATGCGCCTGCCGCTGCGATCGACGAGAGACCGTAGTTCTCAGCCCAAAGCCAGCACTGAGGCGATGCAATACGCCGTAATGAGTCGGGGAGCACGATGAAGGTCCGGATGTTGTTGCCGGTCAATGATTTCAGGGTCGGTGACGTCGTCGACGTTCCGGAAGCTGTTGCGTTCTTGTGGTCGTCCACGCGAATGTCGCGATTGGTCGGCGGCGAGGCCAAGGAAACGGCGTTTCTCTCAGGCCTGGCCAAGCAAGAGTTGCTTAAGAACCTGAAGTGGGCTTGAGGGCCAGGTGGTGAGCGATGGGAAAAAAGCAAGTTTATGCAATCTCCTGGCTATACGTGGAGGAGCTGAACATCAGCATTCGATGGCACCAGGCGAACCACTTTCAGGAGATCTTCCAGGGCGACCACAAAGGCGTGAACAGGGAAGCGCTTCGTGAAATCGACCGAGTTCCCACGCCATCGACGTGGGTTGACAACGTCGACGTTTACCGCGAGGCGAACCGCTACCTGAAGGCCGAACACCCGAGGTGGTACAGGCAGCACGGCCCTTTGGGCAAAACCCTGGCCGCCTAGCCGGCACGCCGCCCAATCGTTCCAGACTGGCCGCCGAGCCGAGGGAAGCCGTGTCTTTCTCTATCAGCCCTAACCTGCCCCTGCACTGGTACATCGCGTTGCGTTACGCGGCAACCGCGGTTCCGCGGGCTCGCTTGTTTTTCCTCACGAGAACCATCGGCCGGACGAGCAAGATGGATCTACTGGTTCTGAAGGAGGCTATTCACGCACACCGCGTGTACATGGACCTCATGCGCCACGATCCACGCGAAGCATCGAGGCTGTACTACACGATCACAAGCACCTTCGATGTCCCGGTGGTCCAGCTCGCTCGCTGTTCGAGCCTTATTCGACATGGGTTGTTGACCGGGTCGCTGACCAGCAGCGACTACGACGTTGCACGCTCGTTGTGCAATGACATCCCTGGCGCCGCAGCACTGGCACCGTTCTTCGCAAAGATAGAACGAAAAAACAGGTGGTGGAATCAGGGATGACGGAGGGCGTCCGCCTAACAGTGAACGTCAGCGAGGGGAACTGGTCCGGGATTGAAGACCTGATGGCGCGCGAGGGCCTGACGGAAACCCAAGCGGTCCACCACGTGCTCTGGTACGGACTTTTCCTGTATCGAACGCTAAGGATTGAACGGAAGAAGGTCGTCATCCACTACGGCAACACCCGGAGCCGACTCCGACTCGAATGCGAGGACCCTGATTCCCCCGACTCCGAGGTCGGTTCAGCAAACAAATAGAATCAAGCTTCGCGCTGGCTTCGCAAGTTGGCGCGATAGCGGGAGCGCCCCGGCCCCTTCCCCCTCGCCGGGGCGTTACCTGCTAAACAGCAAGCCCCTGTAGCCCAATGGCAGAGGCAGGCTCCTTAAAAGAGTCACAGTGGCGGTTCGAATCCAGCTCGGGGGCACAAACAGGACTTGCCAGGAAGCTAGATAGATTGGAGCCGTGTCTCAATTATGACCACCTCAGCCAATCTGAAGAACCGATTCGTCGATCTCTACTCGTCGGTGTACGCCATCCTGGACGACGCGAAATCCGATCACGATGTTGTGAAGCTCTACAAGGGCAGCCATGCATCAGCTAACCCGCACGACATCGTGACCGACTTTGGAGAGTTCTTTTTCCGCGAGCAACGTGGCTTGTTTTCCTACATATGCGCTCAAGGCGTAGCCGGCAGGTCGAGACTGACGGAGAATTTAGACTCGTTCGACCTGAGCCATCGACCGCGGGTATCGGCGCGGGCGGCGTTCGAGCTGCTGGCCGACGAGCGGCGGCGCCCCCATGAGTCCGCAGACGACTTCCTCAACTATCTGTCGAAGAGAGAACACAGCCTCGGCGGCTACCGCGGTGGTTCGAGTGGGTACGGCGACGAAGCGCAGGCGTTCGCCGCAGCATATTTCCGTCAGCAGGGTTTTTCTGTGTCGATGGATGACGTGATGGTGTTCTGCGGCGGGTTCAAGGGTGTGTTCTTCGGGTTCTGTTCGAGTTTGCTGTGCGAGCGCGACTACGAGGAGCTGCGCCCTCTGGGAGGCAGGATTCTCGTACCCGAGGGGTACTACCAGAGCCTGCGCCTGGTACCACCACTACTCGCCGCAGAGTTGTCGGTGACGCCTGACCTAACTGGGGAAGCCGTCGCGTGCTGGTTGCACTCGACCGCGGGCCATCCCGGTCGTGCGGTGTACGTGCCGATCGTGAACAACGCCAACGGCCGAATATTGAGTCGCGATCGTGCTCTCGGCATCGCTGAAGCCGTGCTGACCTACAACCAGCGGCACCCGGACAGTCCGGTCTACGTTCTCGGCGATGACGTCTACGAGGGCAGCTACCTGACGGAGGACGTCTCTCCACAGCCCATCGGAGCTGTGACGGGAGACGACCTCGGAGACGCGCGCCTGGGCCGGATGAGCGACTACACCGTCACCGTGACCACCCCGAGCAAGACCGTCGCGTTCCCAACCTGCCGGATCGCCTACGCGTCCACCACGAACAAAGCGCTCCGAGCTTCGCTCGCCCACTATCGCACCGTGTTCAGCTACGGACGTGTTCCGCAGATCGACGAGTTGACTGGAATCGCCGCGCTATGCCTGACCCCGCAGTCCTGGATCGACGACTGGAACAGGCAATACCGCAACAGACTCGCTTTTCTCCAAGCCGAGATAAGCAATATCAACAGCGCGTTGGGTTTTGAAGCGTTCCAGTTGCAGCCACCCGAGGGTGGCTGGTATGCGGCGTTGCGCGTCTCGCCGAAGGTGTTCTCATCGAAGCTTGAGAGCAGCGTGGACGCGTTCTCAGTGCTGCTGCACTACGGCGAAGACAACAAGGACACGGGTATCGCCATGCTTCCGGGCGAGCTGTTCGGCTATCGCTACCGGCGCGACGACCCGGACAGTTCGTTCGTGCTGCGAGGAAACTTCGCGGTCGGACTCGACGTGGTGCGCGAGTTCGCCGCCCGTCTACGCGATGCCGCGTTCTGCCTTCGGGCATGGGGTCCCCAGATCGAGGAGTACGCCAAGCAGCGTGCTCGGGCGGTCGCGGACGTAGACGCCATCGTGCGCCACCTGCGGTACTGACCACCTCGCCGTGTCGGCGTGGCGGCTTGATCCGTCCCGGTCGACACTCCAGGCTGACCCACATCTAGGGTGGGCGTCTTCGTTGATCTACTACATGTTGCGATTGGGGTCATTCATGACGTGCTCGACGTGTGGAACCTCGCGGTCTCCCGAACGTGAGCGGATGCCAAGGAGCCGGGACGGACACACGACGTCGTTCACCATCGGCGGAGGCGAGTTCTACGTCACGGGGAACGCGCGCGATGACGGCAGCCTTGGCGAGGTTTTCGCCAAGTTCGCCAAGGAGGGTTCGACCCTCGCCGGCCTGATGGACGCGATCTCCATTCTCACGTCGATCGGGCTCCAATACGGCGTGCCGCTGGCTGTCTTGGTCGAGAAGCTGACCAACACGCGATACGAACCGATGGGGATGACCGACGACCCCGAGATCCCGCAGGCATCGTCGGTCATGGACTACGTGTTCCGCCGCCTCGCGCTCGACTTCATGACCTTCGAGGACCGCAGGAAGCTCGGCATCTTCACCCCAGACGAGCAGGCACGGATGCTGACCGAGGACGAGACCGGCGTCCCCGGCGTTCCCGCCTGGTAGTCACAGAACTCGACGACCGCGAAGTTCCGCGGCCCCGTCAGCTCTGGCGGGGCCGCTTTCGACCGGCGGCTATGTGAATAGCATTCAGTGGCATCCCGCAGGGCGGTCTTCGGAAATCCTGCGGCAAAATCGTCGCTCTCAGCTACGGCGTACTTCAATGACTGGTCCGACTGAGCGAATGCAGCGCGTACAGCCTGGAATGGCCAGGTTTCATGGAACGATCACGTTGGTCGAACGTGTGGGGGAATCGTGAGTGTGAAGTCCAAGATCGGCGTGCCGCTGGTGCTGCTGATCGTGGCCGGCTTGTACTCCGCCGTGGAGTACCCCGAGGAAACCAGCAACGCCATCGAGACGATCAAGGAGTTGTTGCCCGACGACGCTCCGGTGGGCATGGAGGTGCCTCCGCCGTACAACGATCGGTACAAGACGTGCACCGCCGCGCAGGTGGTCAACGACAAGCGGTGCGGCGACGACAAGGTTCTGCCGATCGACGCCAAGAAGATGCCGCACATCGCCCGAAACATCTCGCTGCACTGGAAACAGCACCCGCAGACCGCGGCCCTGACGAAGGCCAGCTACAAGCAGGCACAGAACTACAAGGACTCCGGTTGCGCAACCTTCGTGCGCACCGTCGATCCGCCTGAGCGGGGCAAAAAGGGAAGTTGCGATGAATTCCCGTTCAAATCTACTGAGGAGGGCGGTGCCGGCTCCCGGATCGAGGAGGTACCGAGGCGTGAGCAAGATATCCAGGGCGGTGTGATCGGCGGCTTCTACTCGACCCACAAGATGGTCGATGGCGATAAGTACGTCGTCGTCCTCGTCAATACCGCTAGCATCGCGCCGGGACCGTACAAGGGGTGAACATGCTCGACGTGCAGCAGTACCAGTGGATCGCTGATCAGCGCTACTCCGCGGTCACGGTCGCGCTCTTCGACGGGGTGACCGAGGACGAGGTGATCCGGGCCTACGGCGGCGACCCGCGGTCGTCGGAGACCGCGACCTTCGACGAGGCGTTCAACTCGTTCGAGCCGGGCGCCCCGTTCTGGGTGCAGACCCTCACGGTGGGCTCATGCATCGTCGCCATCGAGAACAACGGCTACCTTGGGTCCGCGATCGAGGGGGGCATCGAGGCCCTGACGCAGCGTGCGCGGTTCGGCAGCGTCAAGTGGAGCGCGACCGGAGGTGTTCCGTTCCTGTACATCGTCAACGGGGATGTAGTCGCGGACTTCGACGCGTTGTCGTTGGCTGGTGGTGGAACGGGAGGCGGTGATCCCGTGCCTGAGTGGGTGACTCGCGTTGCTTGGTCCGATGTGGACGTTCAGGCCGCGTGCCTGGCGTTGCTGAGCGATGTCATGAACGTGCCGATCGAGGAGAAGTGGTTCATGACGCCACTGCGGACGACGCGTCTGCCGGGACTCGACTAATTATCAGGACTTGCGGCGGCTGTTGCGCTCGATCCACTCTCTCGGAAACGGGTCGCGCGCAATGGCGCCGCAGGGACACCGTTCTACGATTCCCAGCCTCGCTACGCGCCCTATCGTCTGGGTTCGGCAGTGGTGCCAGCGCGGCGGGCACGGTGCTTGCTCCCAAGGGATTCCGTCGCGGTGAGCGATCTTGACACCGCCCTCCGTCTCGCTGCTCAGCATCGCGTCGACCGCGAAGGTGAACTCGTCAGGCCTGGCGTATCGCCGCCAGGGCTGACCATCGAGGTATCCCCACACGAGAATCGTGATGATGACGCAGGCGAAAACGAGGATGATGAGTGGGATCATCGGGCTTCGTCAATCTGCTCTTTAGCAACGGTCACGCTAAGGCGGGCGTTCCGGTACTGGTGATACCGCTGGTTCAATTCGACGGCCAATCGGTAGTCCCCAGATCCGTATGCGCCCGGAGAGATCATCGCAAGGCCGTGGTACAGGTTCGCGAGGTGGAACGCCGCGATCTCGGCTGCGCGAAAGGTCTCCACGGTGGGGTTGCCGGCCGCAGCGTCGGCAGCGGCGAGATAGGCCTTGGCGGTCAGAGTGCGAGGCATCGGTACTCGCACGACGGCCACAGGTCGTAGTGCGTTGGCTGCACCATGTTCCATGCGGACTACGGTATCGGCATGTGGCCGTGGACGCGTAAGAAGAAGCTCACCCTCGCGGAGTTCGAGAGTGCGGCTCGTACGCTCGATTCGTACTGGGGCATCAAGACGGACTTGTCGGGTCGCTGGATCGAGCGCCCGCGGCCGGTTCGTCGGTGGTGGGCGCCGTGGCGTCGGCGGACCTCTACGGACCGCTAGCGCACGGTGCGCACCCAGCGGGAGGACACGACCTGATCGGTGAGCTGGAGTGCCTGCCCGTGGGGGTCCGCGGACGGAATGGCGTAGTTCACCAGGACCAGCTGTGAGTTGTTCAAGCTATCCCACCATCCAGATGTGAGCCCGTCGACGATGCAATCCACGTCCAGACCGTCGACCACCTTGACGCCGGATTCCAGGTTCTCTTGGAACAACCCGCGCAGGTTGATCTTGACGGGCCGAACCCTGAGCCGCGAGCCGTGAACCGGGTCACCGTCTTCCCAGCGGTGGGTAGGAATGAGCGACATAGCGCAAGGATACGAACAGATGTTCGATCACGCCAGCGCCCAGGAGGCTCGAAAGTCGTTTGAGCACAGTCCATTACGGACGGTGGGCACGGCTGTGACCTGCATCGAAACTCGCGCACGTGAGCGGACAACCGGATACGGTCCGCTGACATGAGCTACCTCTTCGCGACCAAGTACGCCGACGCGATGTCGAGGAAGTTTGCAAAGCCCCGCCGTGATGATGGCGGCATGCTCAAGTGGGATTCGGACGGTGATGCTCTCATTCCCGAACCACCGCAGTTCGTGGATGTCGTGCTCGACGGGCCTGAACCCGAAGACAAACGCCCGGTAGTGAAGCAGGTCCCGCCCAGCAGTTTGAAGGCGGTCACGCTCCGTTCAGCTTGAGCAGGGATACAAAAATGCCCCCTCCACCGAAAGGCGGAGGGGGCATTTTCAGGCTTCAGTTCTGCGCGTGGTACTCGGCCACGATGGTCGCCGGGATACGGCCTCGGTCGGACAGCTGGTGTCCCTGCTTGCGTGCCCATTCGCGGATCGCGCGGGCCTGCTCCTTGTCCGCCTTCGGCGTGACGCCGCCGACCCGCTTGGAGGCAACCTTCTTGCGACCGCCTTCGCGGCGCCCCTTGGCCACGAAGTCCGCCAGCGCTGTACGCAGCTTGGCGGCGTTCTTCTTCGACAGGTCGATCTCGTACAGGACGCCGTCGAGTCCGAACCCGACCGTTTCGTCTGCCTTCTTACCGTCGAGGTCGTCGATGAGCGTGACAACCGTCTGCTGTGCCATGTGCCCCCCAGGAACTTCAGTGTTTCACGAGCGTCTATAGATATGTGACGGTAGATCGCGAAGTCAAGCGACATACGTGTTATCACTCGATTGAGGTCTACGCCACTTTCTAGTGCGCTGCGTCGGCCCAGTTCTTGCCCAAAGGGCCGACGCCGACAGGGAAGTGGACGCGCTGACCTGTTCCGTCTGGTGGTTGCCAGTCGCACGTCATCGCGCGTTTCACGATGGCGATGATCTCCTCGGCGCGGGTAGCCGGCACGGAGAGCACGATCGCGTCGTGGACCTGCGCGACGACCATGCGCAGGATCTCGTTCGGCAGCCTGATAAGGCCGTCGCAGACGATTTCCCTGGTGCCGGACTGACCGTACAGGGCGGGTGCCTGGGTCCATTCGCGGCCTTCGTCGACGAGCATCTTACGCCCCCAGGCGTTGACGACGTAGCCCTTGCGAGCGAGCCGGGTCACCTTGTCCTGCCAGCGGGTCACCTGCCGATAAGCGGCCTGCATTCCGTCGACGAACTTCTTCGCGATGCTGTGCGCAACGCCCGCGGTCGTGGCGATCGTGCGTGCGCCAGCTCGGTAGGCGTAGGCGTGCCCGCAGGCTTTCGCTGTCTGTCGGTAGTGCGCCGGGTTGGTGTCGACTTCTTCCTTTCCCCACACCGCGTAGGCGGTGATCATGTGGGCGTCCGCGCCGGGCCGGAAGCGTTCGGCGAATTTGCGGTCTCCGGAGTACGCGGCCACGATCCGCGCGTCGGCCTGGCTGAGGTCGAGTTCGACCAGGACTTCGTCGTCCGCGTTCGGGATGTAGTAGCGCTTCTCCTCGGCTCCGTCGCCGCGGCTGGTCCACACTGTGAGTCCGGGATCTTGCGTCGACCATCGGCCGGAGCGCTGGAGTGTGGTGATCTGCGGGTGGACCTTGCCGTCCGCGTGCAGGTGCCGCAGCGCGCCTTCGGCCAGCGGCCGGATTCCGCCGATGGCCGCGATCGCCTCCGCCAGCGCTTCGGCCTCTTCCCCTTTCCCTCGTGCCGCTTCCTTGACGGAGTCGCCCCCGAGCGAAGGGGCACCGTTCTTCGTGCGGACTAGGTCGTCCGCGCGCACACCGACCGACTTGAGCGCGGCGAGAACGGCTTCCTTGCCTGCGTTCGTGCGCAGCGGGGCTTTGCCCTCCGAGGGCATTCCGTGTTTCTCGACGAGCATGGCCATGTACCGGTCACGGATCGCGTCGAGTTCCTTGATGCGTGCTTGCGCGGCTGGAACGTCGACGCGCCACCCGTTGCGGGAGATCTGCGCCGCGATCGCTGCGACGAGCTGTTCCCGGATCGCGTACTTGTCCAGCGGTCCCTTACGCAGCAGCGCTTGCAGCACAAGGCGGCCGGTGCGGACGTCCTGGCGCAGGTATTCCTCGTAGCGGGGTTCGTCGAGCGGGATCTTGTCGTAGCCGCCGAACTCGCGGGCAAGCTCGGTGAGGTCGTAGGCCTTGCCCTGGACACCGAGCTGGTGCGCCTGCTCGTCGAGGCCGTGCCACAGCTTGGCTTGCTCGGGTCCTTTCACGTGCCGTGGCCGTCCGCGGCGGTCGATGTAGTTCCGCGGCGCGGGGTGGACGAGCGTGCTGTGTGTCCAGGAGTCGATCACCCGTCCTTCTCGGGCGAGTTCGAGGGGTTCGATGGAGTCGGCACCGAAAATGGCGGTGAGGTCGAAGGCGTGGATGTTGTGCCCGACGATGTAGCGGGCGGAGCGGATGGCCTCGCGCAGCTCGTCGAGGTCGGTGCTCAGGTGGACGTGGTCGCTGTTGTCCCACGCGTATCCGGCGAGCCGGACGAATTCGTTCGGCGCCATGTTGTAGAGCTGGTCTGCGCTGTGCGTTTCAACGTCGATCGTCACGGTTCGCCGGACGGGCAAGCTTTTCCTTCCTACTCGGCCAGCACGCGCAGAGCGCGCTTGAGTTCGTCGAGTTCTTGTTTCGTGGTGCGGAGTTCTTCGACGAGTGCGTGGTGGACTTCGGGGTCGATGGTGTGGGCGTGTTCGAGGTGGCCGGCGGGGATGGCCCAGGCCCAGAGGTGCCCGGCGAATCGCACTCCGACGAGCTTTCCTTGTTCGAGGACTTGGACGACGCGGCCGACCGTGCCGGTGGTGATGGCGGGGTTGTGGCCAGGCGGGGCGGTGTAGCGGACGCGGTCGCCATTGCGGAAGGTGGTCACGGCGGTTACTCGGTCGGCAGGCTGAAGATCGCCATGAAGATGGCGATCAGCACGGTGAGCATGACGATTGCTTGCATGTGTGTTGTTCCTCCCGGAAATGACGAGAGGAGGGCGGGCCGGCGGCCCGCCCTCCTCGTGGTGAAGTTGTTGTCAGCGCGGCGGATTACGGGTATTCGGGCCTGCACTGCTGGTCGCGGTTCTGCGCGGTGCAGTACCACCCGGCGTAGGTGTTGCCCGCCTGGGAGATGCCCGAGCGCCACCGCATTTCGCCGTGGTCGCAGTAGCGCTTCTCCCCGTTCGGTGCCTCGGTCGCGGCCTGCGGACGGCCGCGGCGCTGCTGGTTGCTCCCGCCACTGCTGTTGTTGTTCGGGCGCTGCCCGCCGTTGTTGTTCGGTGAGCCGGTGCGGGCCTTGCCCGCGGGTTCCTTCTGCTTGATGAACTGGTCCACGAGCGCGCCCGCGGTGACCAGGCGCTTGATGTCGCCGACGCCTTCGAGCATGTCCGCCAGGACGTCCACGCTCGGGGCGCGGAAGACGTACCAGGCCGACGAGTACTCGCCGTTGCCCTTGAAAGTGGCCGACACCGAGCCGTTCCACTCCGAACTGGACGCGCCCGAACCAGGCTCGTCGTACTGCTGATCGTTGAAGTCGTTGTCGTCATCCGCGAACGGATCAACGGTCACTGAGAATCCCCCGTGTTGGTCGTGCTGGTGATGCTGGATGCGTTGTGATGCAGGGTGTTCAGGGCGGCCCGTGACCTCGGGTTCGAGGCTTGGTTGTTCGATCGCCCCGGTTCCGCGGGCCGGCTACCGCCTTACTCGAAATCACCGGCGATCCCATCGAGCCAATCCGCCGTTTCGGTGTGCACATTCCGTCCGACCTTTCGTGATCCGATTCCGTCGCGTTCGCGTGCGCGGCGCAGGGACACGCGGTTCATCGACTCCGTCAGCAGCTCGACCGCGCGGGCGATGCTCTGCCGGTGGGCGGTGCCGTCGCCGTCGCGGAACACCGCGACCAGCAGCCCGGCGTAGCGGGGGTTGCGCTCGCTGACGATGTTCAGTCCCTCGTCGAGGTCGATGAGGGTTGCGCTGACCTCGGTCCGCTCGGCACCCAGGGCGCCGCTGTTGAGCAGGTCCGTGATTTCCCTTGTGCCGTAGCGGTATTGACCGCTGAACACCTCGTATTCGACGCGTTCCCGTGCGGCGATCTGGTGCCCGATCTTGATGAGCGCGGTCTTGCGGCGGGCCGGTTCCATCTCGTCGACCAGCCGGTCCACTGAGCGCGGCGATTCCAGCAGCCGCAACGCGATCTCTTGCTCGACATCGTCAGCGTCGACCGTGTCCGGCCACTGTGCGGCAACGACCCGAGCGGCTTCTTTGATCAGTGGCAGAAGCTCGAAAACCTTGTCCTGCAACAGCTCTCCACTCGTTCCACTTAACATCTAGACCTTGAAAGTGTCGCCGTCGACGATGAAACGACGGCTCGTGATTGGCACCAGCTCGGGCGTGACGGTGCTGCGCTCGATGTGCAAGACGGCGAATCCGGTTTGCCAGTTCGGTGTTGCGCTGTTGAGGTAGCCGGCATGGCGGATGTCCATCAGGTGTCCTACCTCGACGCCGGTCACGGTGCGGGTGACCTTGCCGCCGTAGCCGGTGGTGTGCCGCCCAATTCCCTGCCGGTGGGTGTGGCCCATGACAAGGGACTTGCCCGCCCGCTTCGCCCCGTTCAACGCCGTGTTTCCGGCGATCTGCGAGAGCGTGATTCCACCGACGTGGCCGTGCGTGGTGAGCCAGTCAGGTGCGATCTGGTGGAAGTCCGGCAACAGCCGGACGTTGTACCGAGGGAAATCGAGTAGCACCGGAAGGTCGAACGCGTTGCTGTCAGCGAGCGCGGGCGCGTGCTTCGCGAGGTACGTCCGCGGCCGGAGATCATGGTTCCCCTCGTGCACGGAAACCGGTCCTGAGTAGACCTCGCGCAGCGGCTCTAGGAAGTGCTGTTGCGCGTACTTCGAGTCCTTGAGCACGCTGCCCTCGAACTCCGCGGCGGTGCCCTTGCTCCACCTGCTGGGTTGCGGGTAGTCGACGAGGTCACCGATCTGGATCACTTCGTCCGGGCGGTATTGGCCGATGAACCGGATCACGGCCTTGAGCGCTTTCCGGTTCTCGTAGGGCATTTGAAGATCCGAGATGACGACGATGCGCTTGCCCAAGAGGCCTCTTTCAGTTGTTCTTCGTGGGCTTGTCAGCGGGGGCGGTGAGCAGGAGCAGCAGGAGCAGCGCGGCGGCCAGCTCGGCTTCCGCGGCCTTGGCCCGCTCGGTCTTGGCGCGGTCGGTCGTGGCGGTCTTCGGCTGGGGGATCGGGGTGATGGAGTCCGCCAGCAGGGACAGGCGGGTGCCGCCGTCGATCGCGACGATGTAGCGCTGCTTCTTCTCCTGCCAGGAGTCGACGACGCCGTAGAAGCCGCGGAACAGGCTGCTGGTGATGATGACCGGGGTTCCGGGGGTGTAGCGGGTCATGTGCGGGTCCTTTCCAGAAGGGCGTGTTTTCCGTGCTTGAGCACGAGTGAGCTGACGTCCTCGCCTGTGGGCATGGGGACGATCAGGGCGTTGGGTAGTTCCTTGATCAGCAATTCGCCGAAGGCGTTGCCGGCTCGGTCTCCGTCGGTGAAGACGTAGACGTGGCGGTATCCGAGTAGGGGTTCGCGGAAGTGCTTGCGCCACGCGTCGGCGCCGGGGATGCCGATGGTGGGAATCCCGCTGACGGAGGCGGTGATGGCGTCGAACTCGCCCTCGGTGACGCCGATGTCGTCGGTGTCGTCGAGCAGGGCCAGCGTGTTGTAGATCCGCGGCGGGTGCTCTGGCATTGAGGCGTACTTGCCGCCGCGGTGGCCGCCGTGGTCGCAGTTGGCGAGCAGGCAGCGGAACCGCATGGTCGCGACCGACCAGCCGATCCGTGGCGCCCACCGCAGGTATGGGATCGCCAACATGCCCTGGTACTGCTCGTGGCCTGGTAGCGGATCGTCAACGAAGCCAAGGCGGTACTTGTCGACCAGGTCCCGCACGCTCGGAGCCAACAGTCCGCGGCTCTCCAAATGCTCTGCGGCGGGTGACCCTGGCAGACTCGCGTGGTACCGGCTTGTAGCTTCCCCCAAGAATTTCTTCTGCGCGGCGCTGAGCGGCGCCAAAAGCCAGTTCCTCCCGTTCCCGGATCAGTCCGATGATGTCGCCCTTCACGCCGCACCCGTGGCAGCGGAAGGCTTGGTATTCATAGGAAATCGAGGCGGACGCGTGGGCTTCGTCGTGGAAGGGGCACCGGGTTTTGAGCCAGCGGGCGTTGCCGGCTGGTGGTGTCCACAGCGGAAACCAGTGCCGGATCAGCGTCGCAATGGGCTCGTCCGACGCACACCCCACTTCGTTCGCGGCAGGTACGGGGTGAGCACCCATGACTGCTGGGACACCTGCTTGGTCTCGGAGTCCTCGAACGTCGCGGTGAGCACCCAGTCGCCGTTTTCCAGGTGGATCGACCAGGACAACCAGCCGCCGGTCTTGATCAGGTGCTGTGATCCCTGCACCTGTCCGGCGATGTCGATCAGACTGAGCAGCTTGTCTGCCTGCACACATTCCCCTTTTCTGTTGTGTGGTCAGGTGTTGAGCACCGCCTGAGCGGGCGGTGTGGTGAGGTAGTCGATCGCCCGCATGAGGGCCTGGACCTCGTCGCGCAGGTGCCCGAGCACGTTGCGGTTGCAGGGTTTGCACAGCAGCCCGCGCACGCACTTTCCGCAGCTCGTCGAGCCGGGACAGCACGTGTGGTCGTGGTCCACCGACAGGCGGACGCGGCCGTTTCCCTTGGCACGGCGGCAGATCGCGCACACGCCACCTTGTGCGCGGTAGATCGCCTGGTATTGCGCCTCGCTGATTCCGTAGGTGCGCTCGATCCGCGCACTGCGGTCTCGTTCCCGTCGAGCCTGCACAACCTGACGGTGATGCGTGGCGCACCGCGGCCCTGGGTGAGGCGCGTTGCGTTGCGTACCAACGCCTTCGGCGATGCAGTCCCGGCAGCGGCGCCGTTTCGCGGTCAGAAGACCGCCTCGTTCCACGGACCACCGTGCCCTGTGGTGGGCGCGAGGTCGCGGATGGACATGGTGTCGGCGTCGAACTCCAGCTCGACGAACGTCATGCCGGAGGCGTCCGCCTTGCCCCCTCGGTGCTTCACCGTGGACACGGCCAGGATGTCCGGGGCTGGCCGGTGCAGGGTCAGGATCAGTTCGGGGACCCTGCCGATCTGTCCTTTGACGCCGGACAGCGGAATCGGCCTGTCCGAGTCGTTGAAGCTGCCCGTGACGTGGTGCAGGCCGATGACGCAGGCCTCGGTGTGCCTGGCCATCCCATGCAAATAGTCCATCAGCCACTCCAGGCCGTTGGACGGATCGCTCTCCTGCCCCGCGTCCATGCGGACGTTGGTGACGTTGTCGACCACGATCAGCTCTGGAAACGCGCCGTAGACCTCTTCGTAGGCCTCAACTTGCGTCTCGATCACGTCGAGGGTCGGAGCCGGGTCGTAGGCGAACCGGATCGGCGCACCCGCCAGTTCCGCCCGGACGGCGTCGAGTGCGTTGTTGCGCACCGACGAGCCGGACGCGCTGAGCGAGGACCCCGTCAGGACCGACATCCCACGCGACGCTTGCGTGAATGCGTCGCTGTCGGCCGACAGGTAGAGCGCGTTCACGCCGGACTTCAGCGCGATGTTCAGCGCGAGCGTGGACTTGAGCGAGCCAGGACCGCCCGCGATCAGCGTGAGCTGGCTCCGCAACAACCTGGTGTCGGCGTCCTCAAGGCTCTCGAACACCGTGGGCAGCGGATCACCCGCGGCACCGCGGATTCTCGAACTCTGCAACAGGGTGTAGATGAATCAAACCTCCCCTCCTCACTCGTCCTTTCGAATTCAGGGGCACCGGATCGGCAGGTACCCGACGCCGTCAACGACCAGCGAGCCCGGCACCTTGTGGAACCGGCCGGCATCGCGGGTCACCTCGTAGCACCCGTTCGTCGGCGACGGCCGTTCGTCGCGGTGCCCCAACACAGCGAACATGCCGACGAGCGAAAGTGCGCCGATGGTGAACAGGACGGTGCCCAGCCCTGCCAAGCCTTCTTTGATCATGCGCAGGCTCGACCGAACCAGCCGCCACGAGACCATCAGCAACACGACAACGACCGCGGTGATCACCAGGTAGCTCAACCAACCTCCTTCGTTCCACTTAACATCTAGGCCTGAAAGATCGGGCAGGACGTGCGCACCGGGCAGAACATGCAGGTCTTCTCATCCGGGGTCGGGTCGAACTTCTCGGCCTTGATCAATTCGTCCACTTCCTCGAACTCCTCCACGAGCCGGGTTGCCGGCCACTCCGTGAGGTCGTAGAAAAGCGTTGGCTTGCCTGACTTTCCCATCCAGTAGTCGCCCTTGTGGACTTCCTGGCCGTAGACCTGGCGAATCGCCTCGGCGTACACGGCGAGTTGGAACGCGTCGCCGGGGCTGTTGCCGCTCTTGATGTCGCGGACGATCAACCCTTCACGCGGGTCGATCACCGCCTGGTCGAGGTATCCGCGGACCGGCACCGAGCCAAGCCAGATCTCGAACCCCAGCTCGACCGCGGGCGTTCCGTCCGGCGCGATCCAGATGACCTCACGCGGTGCGCGCTCGGTGTAGTAGCGCAAGTACCGGTCAGCCTGGTCGAGCCCTAGGCCATACCTTCGTTCGACGTCAACCGCGCCGCGGTACGGCCCCGACGCGAACCAGAAGTTCCAGTTCGGTGTCTCCCCGGCCATCGCGTTGATGCCCTCGGCGTACACCCGCCGGAACACCTCCTGCACCGCGGCCAACGACATCGTCCGTCCGGACTTCTCCCACGCCTCCGCAGCAGCGTGCACCGCGGTTCCTTGGGAGAGCCAGGCGGCCGGTCGCTGCCATACCTTCTCGATTCGGCACAAAAAATACCGGGCTGGACAGGCCCGGTATTCCTTGATCTGACTGACAGATCTTTTCTGCAATTGTCACGCCGCCTTGCGCACGGCCCCCTCGCGCCGCTCGGCGGCGCAGACGTGGGGCGTTCCGTCACCGGGGCATTCTTGATGGATCACCGCGAGGGTCCAGATGGCTTCCCGGTAGTAGAACTGCGGGTCTTCAACGACGGATTCGAACTCCATTGTGAAACAGGAGCCCCCCCAGCACCTCGTTCACCGGCTGATACAGCGGATCGGTTTCCTCGACGACCGGGCTTCGGTACACCGTTAGGTAGAGGGTGCAGTCACTCTCCACCATCGACGCGATCAAGAAGTGCTGTCGGAAAACCAGGTGAGTCTGTCTCGGTGCATCACACTTTCCTTTCACAAGCCCCCCAGAGTGAAGTTGTCATGGCAGACGCTTCGGGAACCTCAACACCATGAGCGCGTCGTCGGACAACTCCGCGTGTTCATTCCTTCGGATCAACAGGTCACCGTCCCTTTCCTCCCAAGGGACGAGGGCGAACCCGCCGGTCTTGTTGCCCTTGCCCGGCGGTATCGCCGGGTCGAACTCGACCACGAACTTCGGCGGCGTGGTCGGGTCGAGCTTCCCCCTCTCCAAAGCTTCGGCGAACTGCTCTTCGCCCAGCAGCTTCTTATAGAGCGCGCGTAGTCGCTTGAGCTTGTCTTCGCTCATCCCGTGGCCATTCGTCGCCACGAACTCCAGATGGTTTCTCACGAGCTTGCCCAGGGATGCGTCATGGAACGCACGGCCAAGCTTCCACGGGAAGTGCTTCATCGCGTCGCTACGAGGGGTGGAGTCGATGAGCCCTGCTCGACCCAGCCGCAGGCTGACAGCCGCCTCGGAAACATCGAATCTTTGTGCGATCGAACGCTGGCTGTTCCCAGCCCTCTTCAGAGCCATGATGACCTCAGGCGTAGCGCCCGAGTCACCGCCGTTAGGCCTGCCCATGCGCGTCAACGGACCCACCCCCCTGCGACCATATGCACGGCCGTAGGTTAACGAGATCGCTCGTTCCACGCAACATACCCCCTCTCGCCCCTGGTCTGCGGTCGCTGCTGCGACGCCGTTACCCACATGATCAACAATCACTCTGGCGTGCCTCGGTTCGGCAGGCATCCGTACAACTACGCACATCTCTCGTGTTGCCTGCCGGGCTCAAGCCTTCTTGCAGGGGAGCGGGCTCTCGCTCCCCTGCCTTTCAGTCACACCCTGGTGGGCTTTCAAGCAGCAGCTTGACGGCGCGGGCTCGGAGACGAGGCCGCCTTAGGCGAAGCCTTCGCCGCGCCACGACCCCCGGCCGGCTTGGCGTTCGTCCCCGCTGTCTCCGGCTTCTTGTCGGTGGCGTTGGTGCGAGGCGCGGCCTTGGTGCGGCGCCCGCTCTTCGGCGTGGAGCCAGCGCTTTCAGCGGTCTTCTGAACGTTGGCAGCTCCGGCCGGCTCGGTCCTCGAACCCACTTCCGCGGAGGCCTCGGCCTGCCTGGTGGACACCGCGTACTTGTAGACCTCGTCCCAGTCGGCCGTCTCCAGCGTCTTGTGGCTGAGGTTCGTCTTGTCGCCCAGCCAAGCCTTCGCCTGCTGGACGAAGTCCTCCTTGGTGTCCAGGCTCATCGAGTCAGCAGCGGTGCGCCACATGCTCACCTCGGAGAAGAGCTTGCGCATGACCGCCCGCGTGGCGTTCCTGTTCGTCTTCACCGCAGCGACCACCGGAGCCTGAGTGCCGGGCGCGGCCTTCTCCTTCGCAGCAGCTTCCTTCAAGGACTGCTGATAGGAGACACCCAGCTCGATGACAACCAGGCCTCCGCCGTCCTTGCGGATCGCGTGCCTGCCCATCCGCTTGGCCACCGTGAGGGCGTCGTCGTAGGACTCGTAGAACCAACCCTCCTGGGTCATCAGGCCTTGGATCAAACGTTCCTCGGGCTCATGTGCCTCAGGCTCCGGCATCGCATCAACGGGACCGGGGTTCGAAGCCACGACCGCGACATCCGGATCGGGACGGGCAGTGGTGCGCTTGTCCGGCCGGTTCGGCTGGCAGTACTGCCGGATGTAGTCGTCCGCCAGCCTTCCGCCGTGCTCCGACACGTCCTTTCCGTTCGCCACCGCCCAGGCCCGGATCTGCTTGCGCTCGTCCTCGTCTTCAACCGAGAACTTCCGGCCCTTCAGCGGTTTGGGCTCGATCCGCTGCCCGCCGACCTTCCTGGCGTGCTGGGTCCACTTCTTCATGTCGGCGTTGAACTCGTCGTGGTTGTCGCGCGACAGGTCGAGTTCCCACTCGATGCCGTTCACCACGATGCGGACCCGGTAGTGGGCCTCGATCGTGGGGTCGGTGTCGTCGGCGTAGTAGGTCTGGGTCACCGTGGCCATGTTGTTCTCCCGCTGTGGTTTGCTCGTTGGACCATGACCGGTGCTCAAGCCTTCTGATTGAGCACGATCAGACGCCCTGCGAACAGAACTGCGGCTACGCCCACACGCGGGTCTCGTACGGCAGGTGCTGCGTCAGCAGTTCCGCGGTGGACGGGGGCACGTGCCGCGCGACCATCCGCCAGGACTGACGCTCACCGCGCGGCACGAGGGCGTGCACGGTGGCCATACCTTCGTTTCGAGTCCGCGTCACGGGAACGCTGTCGGGCGCCAACTGCGCGCTGATCACCTGGCTCTCGATGGGCTCCAGAAATGACCGGTTCGACAGGTGGTCGCGGTCCCCGAGCAGGTGGTCAAACTGCTCCCACTCGTCCCACACCAGCGTCTTGAGGCCAGTCGGGTCCTCTTCTGACTTCAGGTCGTCGAGGTCGATGTTCTCGACGTCGAACTCCACGACGAGCTTGGTCTCCAAGACTTCCCGGATGACGAACTCGACCTTGCGCGTGCTCATGTCTTCTCCGTTCTCGAATATCAAGGCTTCTCACAAACACCGCACTGCACGAACCGTTTCGTGCAGGACGGAATCTGTCGAAGACTCCAGCTACTTACCGCTGGGTTCTTCGGCCAGAATCTCCGAAGCCCGGCAGTTCTGTGGACAGTTGGGCGAGGTATAAGCGCAGCTAACCCACAAGCCCGAGTGAACGCATGGCTCGCCGCTGTTGTTCTGATGGACGTTGACCCATCCGCGGGTTTCCGCGAAGGCGGGAACCGTCTCGACCCTCGAACCGCACTCGCCCAGAATCTTGACGTCCAACCCTTCTTCTTCCTGAATTACCACGCAGTAATAGCCGAGACCCCGATAATTGCCCAGCCACTCTTCGTCGAGGAACACGAATGCTTCGCGTGCCCAGCTCGTCATCTCGTTCTCATCAGACTCAGGACCAACCAAGAAGTGCTCTCGATCGAACCTGCGAACCTCCTTCTTGCCTTCACCACCGTCATCCGGCGTGAACTCGAATCGAACAGCGATAGGCATACAGCCACCTACAATCTCGACGAACGGACACCGAGCAGCACGAAGCCTTCGTGCTGAACGGAATCAGTTGGTCACCAGCGCTTGATACGTATGTTCGGCTCGGTGCTGACGTGGCCCGCGTAATTCCTCTCGAAGTAGTCCGACTGGACGTCCGAGTTGTCGTAGTTGTAGGCCTGGTGAATCGTCTCCACCTCGCGGTACAGCGCGGTCATTGCTGGGGTTGCGATCCGCTGGTCGTTTCCCCAGTCATCCTTCTGCACCGTCCACCCCCACTCTTGCGGAATGTTCTTGATCGTCACGTCGATCGCTCCGCCGCCGGAGTAGTACTGCGACCTAACACTGATCTTGATTTCCGCCGGGGCATCCGCCATCGGATCGATCACTGCCAGCGCCGCCGGGTCGGTAATCTTCTGCCCGATTTTCCGGGCGAGCTTCAGATCGGCACGAATCAGCTTTGCGATCTCGGGCAGGCTCAACCCCTTCGCTTCGTCGTACTTGCTGCCCTTCCACGCCCCAGGGTTGTACAGCCAACGATCCTCTGAGCTTTCGTCGACATCATGCATTTTCAGGGCGTCATAGATTCGCTTGAGCGCCCGCCGTCCCGCGTCTCGTTCTTCCTCGCTCGTTCGCGGATGTTCGATGAGTGCCAACAGCGATTCGATATTCTTTGCCTGGCGCGCGTTCGGCTTACCCATATCTTCCTTCTGCCGGATTGTTAGCGAGCACCGAGCGGCACGAATAGAATCGTGCCGAACGGAACTAGCTAGCTTCCGAGATCTCCGCTTCCTCGATCTCCGCGAGGAAGCTCCGAACCGAATCCCGCAGCACAAACAACGCGGGTCCGGGGTCGATGCCTTTCGACTCAGCAGCCGACACGAGATCAATACAGTGGCGGAACTCCACGATCCTCAGATCTAGCCATTTCCGAAGGTGGTCAGCACCGTCAACCACCATCGGAGCGACTATCAATCGCTGAGTGTTCCGAGCCTTCACCGGGAGGAATTCCGCTGCCCGATCCCACTCCGCCACGTACCGCCTAATGAAGCGCATAGCAACCAGCGGCTTCAACTCTTCCCCATTCGGTTGATTTGCTCACCATGACCAGAGCGCGACCATTCGCGCCCTGATCAAAGCGAGGAAATCAGGGGGTTTCCGGATCAACAGAGACCAGCTCGAAGTCCGAGGAGTACGACCACAGGTCACCGACCGTGGTCCTGATGCCAGGATCAAAGTCGGTGCCGTCGCGATTCATCTCCCCGACGTGCCGAACCTTGATATCCGCCAAGTGATCCGACCGCGTGTCACGAACCTGATAGACGAATTTCTTCTCGAACAGTCCGCTCCGGTGCCACACGTCTTTAGGAGCGATGAAGTCTCCAACCTGAAACGCGCTCACTCCCACTCTCCCCCAATCTTGGGGGCAATCCCCAGTGCCTCCTTGGCTCCGATCTCCAGCCACGCGGCTGCGTGCGTCAGCGCAAGCCCCTTTTCGCGCATCGTGGTGGCAGCACAACCAGTCAGGTTCTCGGCGTTTGCCTGCCGGTTCGCACCACGAACGCGAAGTTCGTCAATTGTGGTCCGGACAGCGTTCAGCAACGCATCAAAGTCCTTATTCATTGCTTCCTCACGTTCGATTTGGCCTAACACGGCGCAGACACGGGAACCGTGTCCGACCGAATCAGTTCAACTCGAACAGGCAGCGCTCTTAGGTATGAGCGCTACTGCCTTGTGGGGCTCGAATCCGGTCACCCCGCAGAGGTCACACGATGAGTGGGTGAATCCTCCGCATTCCTCTTCGCAGTTGCAGGCAGGCGACATGTACTGGACGAAGTCGGCGTTACCCGACTCCTCCCATGCCTTCCACTTCTCTTCCGCCGTGTTTTCCCCGTCGTTGTATTCGCCGTAAGCGACGAGGTAGAGGCACACGGAACAGACTTCGAACTCGATCACGTCGAAGTCGCTCATCACACCACCTCTACGTCGATGTCTTCCCGGTACACCTCGGCGTCGTCGCGATTCTCGATCTCGATTTCGGCGAGTTGGTCCGCCAGTTCCGAGTCGTCACCCATAAGGGCATTCGCCACCTCGTCAGCCGTAGCGCTTTCGTCCAGCCCCGCCCACTCACGAGCTTGAGCCAGCGACACCGTGTGCTCGAACGTCCATTCTTCGGTCCAACTGATCTTGATCTCTTCGGCGCTCACCAACACTCCTCAGACTTGTTCCATTGTCTTTTGTGAGCCGTGCCCTACTCGGCGTGAACCCAGCCGTTGTCATCCGCCCACAAATGCACAGATCCGTAGACCTTTGCCGCCGCGTGCAACCGGTCACCAATTGCACCGTTACCCCGGTCCCAGAAACCGGTCCCGTGACCATTCCGGGAAAGCCAGAAGTCGTGTCCGCACTGTCCGGGGTCCAGCCGAGACAGATCAGGCCAGTTCGACACCACGAAGTCGTGGCAGTCCTCCCAAAGCGACTGCTCAGACTCACGTTCGAAATCGTCCACAGAGAAAACCGCGTCCAGCGGTTCCCCGTCATCGTCCAGGCTCGACCACAGAGCCGTGGTGACGTACTGCTGAAAGAAGATTTCCATCTGTTCTTCAGTCCACCGCGTCACGGTGCTGATCATGACTTCACTCCCATGCCTTTGATTTCCCGATACGAGGCACGTACGTGACGTGCCCCGGACTGGAAATCAACTGCTAACGGAACCAACGAAGGATTCCGATCCCTTCTGCCCCAATTACGCCGATCTACAGGGCCGGAGCGATCATCATTTGAAACCTGTGGGCCGATGGCGAAAGCTTGCAATCAGGCAGGACCGGAGTCCCGTCACACAGAATCCATGCAACCGGAGTCCCCTCCGCCACCACGACGTAGGCGATCTCTTCGAAATCTCGCTTCCACCGGTGAGCCCATGACAGCGACAGGTCACCCGTTGATGACTCCTCCGGTGACCTGGTTGCCCAGAGACTCACGCCGATTCGAAACGGCCGACGCATCCCCACGTAGTAGGCCGCAGCGTCAACACCAATATCGTCAATGATCATGGCTCGTTCCACTTAACATATTCGGAAAAGAGAAGACAGGCTACTTCCCCACGAACCCGTGCCACGGGGCAGACTCTCCACATTGACGGTTGCCGTAAACGTGACAGTTCGCCAACATGTCGCCTTCCTCCGCAAAGAGGATCGAGCCAGCCAGATAACCCAGCCCTGCCCAAAGAGCGGCCGAGAGCAGGCAGCACACAACGAGGTGCTTGACCTTCATTTCAACCCTCCGTCTGAGTAGCCAACAGAAGGGCCACACAAGGTGGCCCCTCGATAATCACTCAGGCGTTGTCGGCCTGGTATTGCAGATCTTTTTCCAGATCCTCACGTGTGGCCGGACGCATGAATCCCGCGTCCCAACGGTGCCACCAGCGCTCACCGGAGTACTGAACACCTTCTGGCGTTAGCACCACTTCCCGAACCTTGTCTCGTTCGGCGGAGTGGTACATCCACAACGTGTTGCACCGATCGATCAGGAAAAGGTCCAGGCTTAGATCATTGACGTTCAACGTCCGCACCTCTCGATTGCAGCTCAAGCCTTGCAGAACCGCACGATTTCGCCCTGTTGCTGAAGTGGAACCTCACATACCCGCTGAATAGCGGACACGAAACGCGAAGCTAGCGCCGAACTCTCGAAATACAGGGACACCCGACCGTCTTCCAACACGGAGACAGACGCCAGTCCCAACGGCAACATTCCCAAGTCAAACCTCTCTCGTAGATCTCACCGAAGAGCAGAGGAAACCTCTGCCCAACGGTCAAAGCTCGAAAGTTGTAACGCCCACCCTCAGAGTGGATTCCGCCGGGGCTTTCAGCGGGTTGCAGTAGGCGGGAACGGTTTGTCCCATTACAGCGGCGGGCCATCACGAGGCCATCTCTCGGCACGCTTCCTACCGTCTGGAGTTTTCAAAGAACGTCTTTCAATGCCCCATGACCCGTATCGAGGGAGCCATGCGGTTCGGATCTCTCCGAGGGGCCTAGCTACTTACTGAACTGCCACAGCAAGATCGTTCCACTTAACATTATCGCCTGCGTCGATTGACTGTCGTTGCTCTCAAAGTCCACTGACGTTAGGACACCGCAGACGGGCGTTTAAGTGGCGCGCCCTGCGCCGAACTTTCTTCGACCTTAGCCATTCAGCCATTCCGAGTCAACGTCGCAGTTGATTCTCAAGAACCCGAGTGGTGCTGGTCTGAAGTTTTCGCCGCCGTTCCTGGCGACACGACAAACATTACTCATGAACTCTCGTTCCACGCAACATAACCGAATGATTTGTGGCCCCGATCACAGCATTCGCACTGTTTTCCCAGGTCGCCAACAGTCCAACGGCCTGCCGGTGACGTCCTGGGCAACCCCAAAGGTCCCCGCCTGGTGCGTCCTGTGAGCGCTCAAGCCCTACCGCGTGGTGCCGCAGCTCCCCCGCGCGGACATCTCCCCGCACAGCGGCTCTCAGCCCTGCACACGTGGCGCGGATGTGTTGGCGCACAACCACAACAGCACGCACACCACGTCCCACGTGGACACCAGGACACGCACACCTGCCAGCACGCGCACCCCGTGGTGCAGCTGCACACCCTCACCTGCTGATCAGCACACCTACACCAGCACATCCACACTGGTCAGCGCACGTGCACGCAGCTGCACCCGTTGGCACACAACAACAACAGCAACGCACGCGCACAGCGCGTCTGACCTGCGCTTTAACAACAACACCCCTGGTCAGAGCCCAGGGGGTAACCCCTACCCCCGGCACCTAGACCGGACCGTATAGCGGTCCTGCGGTTCTGTACGGGTTTTCAGGTCGTCGGGCCGTTGATCCACCACGCCGGCAGCGCGGCCGTAGATGGCTCAAGCCCCGCGGATGAGGACTGCGGAGGAAGGTAGGCGATGGCGCGGGAAACCATATTGATCATGTTCTCGGCGTTGACTCTGTGCACGATCTCGTTTGGCACCGACACGCTGTCGTCATCGAAATCGACGTAGAACGCTGCCATCTTGTTCTTGTCAGCGAGCTTTGCCAGATCGCTGTTGCGATCGGTGAGCGTCGTGCGCACCCAATCCCAACGCTTACGACCTTCGGCGCTGTACGCGGGGTAGTGCGCAGAGATCGAGTCCACCAGCGGGCCGGACATCGTCGCGAACTTGGGTTTGTGGTCCCTCAAGTCCTTCCAGAAGGTCTTCCAAGCAGCGTCGTCAGCCGGCGGATTGCTCGCCGCCTGACGACAGGCTTCGTACTTGCCTACCTCTTCGCCTGCGAGAGTGGCGAGAGCGAAAGCGCGCGGCCAGCGCTCGGCCTCGAACAAGAGACGGGCGTCAGCAAGCAGTTCGAGTGCGTTGCTGAGGGCTGCTTGGCCGAGTTGATCAAGTTCGGTCGGCGTCAACGGGCGCTTCGCCACTGTCTCGCTCCCTTGTCGGGCGGTCACCTGCCAGTCTGAACATCGGCGCGCGGCGTGGAAAGTCAATTCCGCCCCTGTCGCGGTCGGCCGACTCGGCTCGTCAGACCTGGGGCAGTAGTGCTGCCAATAGCGTTCCTAGCTCACACAGCCCGAGCCACGGCAACAAGAGCGTCCCCGCGCGCACCATGCCGTCGGTTGCTGTGCTCTCGCGCAGCGGCCCGTGGACGAAGACCTGGTCGCGAACCTGCTCAACCTTCCAGATCCCCTCTTCACGATTCTCTGAACGCGCGAATCCGAGGCTGCTAGCCGCGTTGAGCGCGATGAGGAATTTGGGCACCTCTACGAGGGGGATCTTGAATCCGCGGTGGCCGACGAACAGGCCCTCCTTCGGTGGCTCAGCGGCCCCGGAGGTGTAGGCGTTCCAGCCGTCGACCTCGATGCAGACGCCGTCCTCGTTGATGCCGAGCAGCCATCCGCCAGCACTCGTTGGCAGACTGATCCGCGCCCACTGCGCACCCACTTTCGCCCCCCATGTCAACCCGACGATCGGCCGGAGTCATCCACCATACGTCGGGAAACGAGCCGGTGACGGCCCGTATTCGATCCCACCTGGGCTGTGAGCTAGACCACTTTCCGGCTCTGCGTGTGACGCTTTGGGGCCTGGTCACCCTAAGGACGGTTGTCAGCGGGGGAACCTTACGGAGGGGGCTACAACAAGAACTTCTAGTTGTAGCTTCAACTTCTCCCATCATTTGGTCGCCCCGCAAGGCGACCATTAACGATCAAACAATCATCTGTCGGCCCCGAGGCCGACATGGTTGTTAGTAATCAAACGCGCACGTGCGCGAGACGAAGATCACGAGGCCGCTGCGTCTTTTCGTCAGGCCCATTGTGGGCTGAACGGAGGTGTGGCTTGTCCTGGCACACCTCGTCTCGGGGCCGCCGGCTACCTCCGGACTGGCCGCGATTGCGTCAGCTCGTGTTGCACCGCGACGGGTACCGCTGCCAGATCCGCGGGCCGCGGTGCACCAGCTCGGCCACCGAGGTTGACCACATCCGGGCTGGTGACGATCACCGGCCGGTGAACCTGCGTGCGGCGTGCTCGACGTGCCACGGGATCAAGAGTTCGGCGGAGGGCCTGGCGGCTCGTCGCCGTCTTCAAGGTCTTCGTCGACGTCCTACCGAGCGTCATCCGGGGCAGCGCCGCGCGCTTCCTCATCGAGAAGACACAGAGTCGCCGAAGGAGGTGGAGGGTCATCGGTTCCCGCGGTCCCGTGCCGAAGCGCAGTGATCAGCGCGTGCGGCGGAACAAGGACGAGGTCGAGGTGGAGAAGGTCACCGCGTTGGGCGCGGTTGTCGTACCGGAGTTGGGGATCGATAACCCGCACCCGCTGGTCACCGACTTCTACCGCTCGCTGCGCGAGTCCGCGCAGGCGAGGTACTACGAGCCTTCGGATTGGGCCTACGCCCGGTTCGTCTTGCATCACGCGAACACGCTGGTGTCCAGTGGCCGGCCGTCCGCGCAGATGTTCGCCGCGGTGACGTCCGCGTTGTCGGATCTGCTTGTCGCGGAAGGACATCGCCGCCGGGTGCGGCTGGAGATCGAGCGGGAGCACGCGGCCGGTCAGGTCGTCGATGTGGCGTCGATCTTCAAGGACCGGTTCGCGCAGTAGCAGCACCAGTTCTTTTCTTGGCCCAGGCGGGTTGAGCCGTGGGGTGCGTCTGATCGCGCTTCCACGCAGTGCTCCTCGCCTGGGCCTTCTTCTTTCCCAGAGACGAGGTTCCTCAGCTTGGCGCTTTGCCCTTTTGCCGTTCAGCGACTCATCCCGGAGAACTACCAGCAGCCGCGCATCACGCCGCGTCTGGTGATCCTTCACACCGCGGTCAGTTCCGCGGAAAGCCTTGAGGGGTACTGGAATTCCCCCGGCGTCGTCGTCGAGAGCCACTTCTACGTGAGCCAGCACGGCGTGATCTACCAGTACATCGACACGTCCATTCAGGCCGATGCGAACGTGAACGCGAACGGCTTCGCGGTGTCGATCGAGACGTGGGATGGCGGGGACCCGACGATCCCGTGGACGGATGCGCAGCTGGACGCGATCACGCGTCTGACGGCGTGGATCTGCGATGTGCACGGCATCCCGAAGCGCGTCGCGAACGGTCCGTACGGCTCGGGAATCGGTTGGCACAACCAGTTTCCGACCGAGTGGGCGGGTGGTCCGCGGACGTGTCCGGGTCCACAGCGGATTCCGCAGACGCAGAACGTGATCATTCCGCGAGTCGCGGGTGGCAACGTTCCGGCGCCGGGTCCGGTGCCGACTCCGGCAGTCGAGTTCCCGCTTGCCAGCGGGCACTACTTCGGCGACATCCAGGGGCCGGACAACGAGCACGGCGGGATCAACGCACAGGAAATGGTGTGGGTCCGGCAGGTTCAGCAGGCGTTGCAGCGCGCTGGAAAGGCGCCCGCGCATCCCGGTTGGGCTGACGGGATCTGGGAGCAGCCGACTACCGACGCAATGGTGGCGTGGCAGCGGTCGGTTGGCTTCCCGGTCACGGGTGATTGCGGTCCGCGGGATTGGGATCGGCTGGTGCTGGGGCGTGGCGGCGGTTCTGCGCCGTCTGTACCGGCGTTCCCCCTTCCTCGCTCGGAGTACTTCGGCCACAAGGACGGCCCGGAGCAGTCGCACGGCGGCTACTACGAGCACGAGCGTCCGTGGGTCAAGTTGATCCAGCAGGCGTTGCAGCGCAAGGGATACGCGCCGGGCTACCCGTCGTGGGCGGACGGCCTGTACGAGCAGGAGACCGTGGACTCGGTCGCCGCGTGGCAGCGGGACCACATGCCGCACACCCAGTACTGGGGTCAGGTCTGGTGGGACGACTGGGCGGAACTGCTGAAGTGACCGCGCGCGTGCCTGCGGTCGCGGCCGTACTAGTGCTGCTCCTCGGCTCGTCCGCTCCGGTGCTCGTCGCCGTCCCGGCGGCCGAGCTGCCCGCCGTGGCCCCGCTGAGGCCGGTGGTACCTCCGGTGACCTCGTCGACGACGGTCCCCGTGCCACCGGCCCCGGCACCGCCGCTGCCTCCGCCGCGGGACCCGATGCCCGCGTGCGGTGTCGCGTCGTACGAGTCGCGGGAGCGGTGGATCGACCAGGCGTCAGCCGCGTTGGCGTGGAATGGCGAACGGGCGATCACCGACCGTGCCGCAGTGCTGCTGATCATCGAGAAGGAGTCCAGCGGTGATCCGTGTGCGATCAACCTGTGGGACTCGAACTTCTACGCCGGGACGCCGTCGAAGGGCCTGATTCAGGCGATCGATCCGACGTTCGAGCGTTGGCATTTGGCTGGCTACAACGAGATTTACCATCCGGTCGACAGCATCATCGCGGGCGTCCGCTACGCGCGGGGGCGGTACGGCTCGGAGAGTCGGGTCCCTGGTGTGGTCGGGATGCGAGCCGGCCGCGGGTACGTTGGTTACTGACGAGCGACGCCGTTCGTGTTCTCGGGGTTGCCTTCGTGCTCGATCTCGACCAGGCCCTTAAAGATCCGCACGCGAGACTTGCCGGTGGACTTGCACGCCACGAACACGATCAACGCGACGGACAGGAACACCACCGCCACGGCGGCGACTGCGGGCCATGACGACACGGCCTCGACAAAAGCGGTCATGCGGCCGAGTATGCACGACAGCGCGATTGTTTCCAGACCGCGCTGTCTATGCTAGCACAATAGAACTGCGCCGCAGCCAAACCAGTGCTGGGTAAAGTCGTAAGGCGGCTTACAACACAAGCCCCCTTGTTGCGCCCCCGACTTCTCTACGACCTGCGGCGCCCAAAATTCCGCGCAAAAATATCGCGCAGTTCGACTAGACCAATGCACGCCCATCTTCAAGCCTGTGACGGTGGTCACATGTGCTGGAAGCGTTGGTCACGCAGCACTTACTTGGCTGCCCACCAACCTGGAGAGAGGGATGTCGACATGACCATTGAGTTGCAGATCCTCGGCATCCGCCTCTTCACCCTCGCGATCACTCGCGATGACGCATTCGATCCAGAGTTCGTGGACAACACCGATGGCGAATTCGAGCTGAGCGAGGAATTGCCGTTTGGCTTCGCGCCTGGCGACGAGCACGACGAGGACTTTGACGACGAGTAAATAGGGAGCACGGTGCCGGTGGAGGAATCCGACCTGGTACCGGCTCCCAGCCACATCATCGGGCCGACTTGGCGACGCCGGAAGTCCGGCGGCTGGTATCTGCCGCAGCGCTCGCTCGGCTGGGCGATCTTGAACTGGCTCTACAAGTACGTGCGGCAGCCTTCCGGGCCTCGCGCGGGTGAGCCGTTCTTGCCGACCGACGAGCAAGCGCGCTGGATCGTGTGGTGGTACGCCGTCGACTCGCGCGGCCGGTTCATCTACCGCAAGGCGGTGTTGCGCAGGCTCAAGGGCTGGGGCAAGGACCCGATCGCCGCGTGCCTGGCGCTCGTCGAGTTGTGCGGGCCGGTGGAGTTCTCGCACTTCGGTGTTGACGGTGAGCCGGTCGGCAAGACGCGTTCCGCGGCCTGGGTGCAGGTTGCCGCGGTCAGCCTCGACCAGACGAAGAACACGATGTCGCTGTTCCCGGCGATGATCAGCCGGGAGTTGCGTGAGGACTATGGCCTCGACGTCAACAAGACGGTGATCTACACCCGCGCGGGCGGGCAGATCGAGGCGGTCACCGCGTCGCCGTTTGCCTTGGAAGGCAAGCGCCCGACGATGGTGATCAAGAACGAGACCCAGTGGTGGGTTGAGGCGAACAACGGTCACGCGATGGCCGGTGTGATCGCCGGAAACGTGGACAAGGCCGCCTACGGCGGCTGTCGCGTGCTGAGCATTTGCAACGCGCACGTGCCGGGCCTGGAGTCCGACGCGGAACGCGACTGGGACGCATTCCAGAAAGTGCTTGCCGGCCAGGCGATCGACACCGGCCTGTTGTACGACTCGATCGAGGCCCCGGCGGACACGCCGGTCTCCGAGATCCCGCCGCCGGACACCGACCCCGAGGGGTTCGAGGCCGGAGTCGCGCAGTTGCGCGCCGGGTTGGAGATCGCCCGCGGGGACGCCGTATGGCTCGATATCGAGACGCTGATCGCGTCCATTCTGGACATCCGTAACCCGATCACGGAGTCGCGTCGCAAGTTCTTGAACCAGGTCCTCGCGAGTGAGGACAGCTGGATCGCGCCGTACGAGTGGGATTTCTGCCACGACCCTGGTCTTCGGCCGCTTTCGCGGCAGGATCGGATCACGCTCGGGTTCGACGGCAGCAAGGGCCGCGACTGGACCGCCCTGGTGGCGTGCCGGGTCGAGGATGGCGCCTTGTTCCTTGTTCGGGCGTGGAATCCGGACCGCTACGGCGGCGAGATCCCGCGCGAGGACGTGGCCCGCACGGTCGAGTGGATGTTCGGCCGCTACGACGTGGTGGCGATGCGCGCCGATGTGCGCGAGTTCGAGAGCTACGTCGATCAGTGGGCGGTGAAGTTCGGTCGCAGGCTGAAGGTCAAGGCGACACCGAAACACGCGGTCGGTTACGACATGCGCAGCAACGTCAAGGGTTTCACGCTCGACGCTGAGCGTTTTCTTGACGCGGTGCTGGAAGGCGAGGTCGTGCACGACGGGTCGCCGATTCTGCGGCAGCACATCCTCAACGCGCACCGTCGCCCGAACCAGCACGGCGTGTCGATCGGCAAGGTCACCAAGGACAGCGATCGCAAGATCGACGCCGCGGTGTGCGCGGTGCTCGCCTACGCGGCACGCATGGACTTTTTGATGAGCAAGAAGGGCAGGGGACGCAAGGTGGTGATCTTGAAATAGCCGACGTACTGGAAAGACACGTCGACGCGCTCTCTAACCGCCTGTCCCTGGCGAAGCCGGCACACGATGAGAACTCCGCGTATTACGAGTCCGAGCACCGGCTGAAAGCGATCGGTGTCGGCACTCCGCCGGAGATGCGGATGCTGGTATCCGCGATCGGCTGGCCCCGTGTGTATGTGGACGCGCTGGAAGAGCGCTTGGACGTCGAGGGTTTCCGGCTCGCTGGGGAGTCCTACACCGACGAGCGGTTGTGGTCGTGGTGGCAGGCGAACAACCTCGACGTGGAGTCGAGCCTGGCGCATCTGGAAGCGCTGATTCACGGCGTCTCTTATGTGACGATCTCCGCGCCGGGCAAGCTCGACGACCCGGACATGCCGGTGATCCGCGTCGAGTCACCGACCAGCATGGTCGCCGACATCGACCCGCGTACCCGCAAGGTGCGCCGCGCACTTCGGCTGTATGTGGACGAGCTGGACCCGACGCAGGACGCGGCGACGCTGTACCTGCCGAACGAGACGATTTACTTCGTCCGCAGGTCCGGTGCCGCGCGGTGGCGGATCGAGTCGCGGGTGCGGCACCAGCTCGGTGTCGTGCCGGTGATTCCGATCATCAACCGGGAACGGCTCTCGGACCGGGTCGGCCGCTCGGAGATCACGCCCGAGGTCAGGTCGATGACGGACGCGGCGGCGAGAATCATGATGAATCTCCAGGCGACCGCGGAACTCATGGCGGTGCCGCAGCGGTTGCTGTTCGGTGTCGCACAAGATGAGTTCGCCGCGAACCCGGAGAACCCTGGCGCGGTCTTGGAGGCGTACTACGCGCGGATCTTGGCGTTCGAGAACGAGGCCGGGCGCGCGGAACAGTTCCAGGCCGCGGAGTTGCGCAACTTCGTCGAGGCCTTGGGCGAGTTGGCGAAGCACGTGGCGTCGTACACAGGTTTGCCGCCACAGTATTTGAGCTTCCAGTCCGACAATCCTGCGTCCGCGGAAGCGATCCGCAGCAGCGAATCCAGGTTGGTGAAGAAGTCCGAGCGCAAGGCGCGGATGTTCGGGTCGGCGTGGGAAGAGGTGATGCGCGTGGCCATGCTGATCATGGACCAGGCGATTCCGAAGAACGCCTACCGGATGGAAACGATCTGGCGTGATCCGTCGACTCCTACGTACTCGGCGAAGGCGGATGCGGTTGGCAAGCTCTACGCAGCCGGCATGGGTGTGATTCCGCTGGAGCAGGCGCGAATCGATCTGGGTTACAGCGCGGAGCAGCGGCGCCAGATGCGCGACTGGGACAACCAGAACCCGACCGCGCAACTCAATGCCCTGCTCTCCGGTCCTCGGCTTCCGGCTCGTGAACCTGCGGCGGAGGCGGCGTGACCCCGAGCCAGTACGCCGAAGAGCAGCGGCTGATCGTGGCCGCGCTGGTCGCGTTGGTGTTGCGGGTGCTGTTCCCGTTCCGGGGCTTGGTGATCCTGCCGGGGGTGTGGCGGTCGATTCTTGCCACGCTGTATCCCGCGGTCGAGCAGGCCCGGCGGGAGTCCGCGGAGCTGGGCCGCCGCTACTACGACGCAGAACGCGAACGCCACGGCGGTGAACGTCGTGATATCGATCTGCCGGGCTATGACCCGGAGTGGTTCGACGAGGCGATGCAGCCGGTAGAAGACACGGTGGCCCGCGAGGGCGTCACGGATACGGTGCTGACCGATGTGGCGCACCGCGTTTCCAAGGAGGCGGTTGCCGGCTCGCGCCGCACGGTGCTGCGCGCGGTCGAGAACGACCCGAAAACGGTCGGGTGGGCGCGGATCGCGACCGGCAGGGAAACCTGCGCGTTCTGCCTGATGATGATCTCCCGCGGCCTGGTCCGAAGTCACCGGTACCGCTCGCAACGGGCGGCCGGTTTGCAGACCGACACGACCACGGCGGTCGAGCTGTGGCGGCAGATCGAGCACGCCGACACCGATTCCGAGCGTGAGCGCGCCGAAGCGGCGATGCTCGAACTGATGCACCGCTGGCACACCGGCTGTGACTGTTTGGTCGTGCCGATTTTCGACACGCGGAACTGGCCGGGCCGCGACCAGGCCGCAGCAGCGTTGCAGTTGTGGAAGTCCACGACCAAGGGCAAGCGGGGCCGCGACGCGCTCAACGCCCTGCGCCGCGAGGTCGACAACGGCCGCGTGGATTTCGAGCGGTTCGCCGCCGCGGCCTAGCTGGCAACCCCTCTTTCCCGTTTCTGTGAGCGCCCCTGGTGGGCGCTCTTTTTGTTGCCCTGGAGGCATTTCCTTTGTCCGACACCACGCTGAACGGCGACCAGGCTCCTGCTGTCGAGCAGGACGTGCAGGCGCTTCCGCAGTGGGCACGAGACGCCATCACCACCGCCAACGACCAGGCCGCCCGGTATCGGATCGCGGCCCGCGAAGCGGGCGAGACCGCTCGCGCGGAGGTCACCGCGGAGTTCGAGGAGCGCATTTCCGCGCTCACCGCGGACAAGGACGACATCGCGTTGGAGCTGGGGGAAACCCGGCTCGCGTTGTCGCGTCTGCGGATCGCTTTGGACGCCGGGATTCCCGGTGAGTCCGCTGTGGAGTTCGCCGCGCTGCTCAAGGGCAGCGACGAGGACGAGCTGCGCGATCACGCGGAGAAGGTCAAGGCGATGTTCGGCGTGATCGGCACGCAGCAGCCGGAACGGCCGGTGGACCACTCGCAGGGTCTCGGCCGCGAGGACGTGGCTGCCTCGCCCGCGGAGGCGTTCGGCGCATTCATTCGCAGTCAGCTTCACAGATAAGGACGTTGCACCGCTTTGGCTTTTGAAAATGAGCTTGCGCCGAACACCCCCGCGCGGCACCAGGGACGTCTGGCTTATGTGCCGGACGATCTTCTTCCGCCGACGCTCGTGGGGCCGATTTTTGAGAAGGCGCAGGAAACTTCGCTTGTCATGCGCATGGGTACGCCCATCGAGGTCGACTACGGCGAGACGAGCATTCCCGTCACCACCGCGCGGCCCGAGGTCGGTCAGGTCGGTGTCGGTACCCGAAACCAGGACCGAGAGGGTTACCGCAAGCCGGTGTCCGGTTCGGCGTGGGACACCAAGACGTTCGCTCCGATCAAGTTGGCGACGATCGTCACCGCGTCGGATGAGTTCGTGCGCAAGAACCCGCTGGGGCTCTACACCAAGATGCAGGGCGACCTCGCTTTCGCGATCGGCCGCGGTGTGGACTTGGCTGTGTTCCACGGAAAGCAGCCGATCAACGGTGCTCCGCTGCTGGGCATCGAGGCCAGCAACGTCCTCGCGAACACCCCGAACGTCGTGACGCTTCCGGCGGACCGGCGCGCGTCGGTGTACGAGTCGCTGCTGACCGGCTACGAGATCGTCGTCGAGGACGAGGATTTCACCGCGTGGGCCGTCGACCCGCGTTTCCGCGCTCGGCTCATCCGTGATGGTGCTGAGCGTGATGTGAACGGCAACCTGGTCAACCCGGCGGAGATCAACCTCAACGCGCAGTCCGGCAACATCCTCGGAATCCGTTCCGAGTACGGCCGCGCTGTCGCCGGAGACCTCGGCGCCGCGACCAACTCCGGCATCAAGGTCATCGGCGGCGACTTCTCCAAGCTGCGCTACGGCTTCGCCGACGAAATCCGGGTCAAGGTCTCCGATCAGGCGACGCTGACGGATGGCGCGGGCAACACCGTGAACCTCTGGCAGACCAACCAGGTCGCGTTGCTGATCGAGGTGACGATGGGCTGGATTCTCGGTGAGCCCGACGCGTTCGTGGCATTCAAGCAGGCGCCGCCCACGCCCGTTGCCGCATAGCAGCAGTTTGGTGGATCGGCCGGAGATCTGGCCACGTCAGGACGTATTGATCTCCGGCCGTCGCTTGATACGGCACTTGTACTCGCCCGACAGGTCCCGATCCCACTCGCTAGATCGCTGAAATTCTGTTGATTCAAGCCACCCGTCACAGGCCCGGCTCACCTCCTCGAAGGTCCAATTGGCACTGCCGGTGAAGCGGGTAAACGGCTGATCGCTTGAGGTGTACGCGATCCAGTCGCCGTAGATGTAGCGCCTGGAGATGCCGAATTCAGGATTCGGTTCCGCTCCGACGATCAGGTGGTTCAGCTTCAGCACAGTCGGGCCGGTGGGCATGAACGCAATTGTGGATCGCGGGCACCGCAGGGTCAAATTTTTCCTTGCACAGCAGCGAATTTCGCGTCTGAGCAGAGCTGGAGTAGAGGCTCTGACGTCTTTCGCGCCAACTCCACGTGGACTGGAGGTCCGCGATGGGGCGCACAGCATCAGTTTCGCACAGCACCGACGCTCACGCGTCGGTGCGTTGTTTGGGGGAACTCACTTTGCAGATTCGCATGGAGTCGCCGACCGGCGTCTACGTCTTGGTCAGTGCTCGCAAGGCGGAACGGCTGTACGCCAACGGTTACCTCTACCTCGACGAGCCTGTACAGGCTGACGAGGACGAGGCGGTTGACGAGCAGCCCGCGCTGCCTCTGTCACAGCAGCCACGCAGGCGAGGCCGTCCGCCGAAGTCGGCGACGGCTGACGTGAACGAGGCGTGATCGCATGGCCTACGCCACCGTCGACGATGTCGAGGACCGGCTGGGCCGTGAGCTGGACGACCAGGAAGCACGGATCGTCAACACCAGGTTGAACGACGCGGAGTTGCTGATCCGCAGCCGGATTCCCGATCTGGACGCGCGGATCACCTCCGGTCGGCTCGACGTGATGACCGTGCGCATGATCGAGGCCGAAGCCGTGCTTCGGCTGGTGCGCAACCCCTCTGGGTTCGCCTCCGAGACGGACGGCTCGTACTCCTACACATTGTCGGAGCAAGTCGCGTCCGGCCGGCTAGAGATTCTGGCCGACGAGTGGTCGCTGCTGGGAATCCGCCGCGGTGCCTACGTCATCCGCCCGCTTCTGCGTCCGGCGTTCGATCCGTTCCGGCTTCCGCCGGGACGCTCGGAGTTCGAGGGGTGGCGGGGCTGAGTCTCTTGGACCGCGGACGGGACACCGTTGTGGTGTACCAGGAAATCGTCACCACCGATCGCGACGGCAACACCATCACCAAGGCCGGAACCACCGGTGTGACCACCAGGGCAACCATTCAGCTTCTCGCACAGTCCGGCACCAGCGCCCGGCGTTCCGAACAGGACAACGAGGGTTTCGAGACCGAGTCCGGCTATCGGATGCGGTTGCCTCGCTCGTTCCCATTCATTCTCGGAGCGCAGGCGCGCGTGCGGTGGCGCGGGGCCTGGTGGTCGGTGATCGGTGACGCCCGGATCTACAACGGCTCACCGGCTACCGCTCACGTCGAATACGTCATCAGGAGAACCTGATTGGCCGAGATCTACTACGACATCGCCGACACCATCGCGCATCTTCCCGGCGTGCGCCAGGCGGTGAAGACCGCCGCCGAGACGATCGCGGCCAAGGCCAAGGCCGATCTCGCTTCGCACCGCAAGACGGGCAAGGCCGAGATCGAGGTGGAGCACCGTGACACCGACTCATCCGTGTCCCTGGTGGACGAGGCCGCGGTGTCGATCGAGTACGGCCACTTCGTCGACCTGTCCGAAGCGGACGAGGTCGTGTTCGCCAAGGGCCTCTACATCATTCACCGCGCCGCCGGGCTCATCTAGAAACAGGAAGGCATTCGCGTGGCGTCCCGCCGGATCTCACGGCTTCAGGACGTCGTCCTTCTCCTTCTGCGGCAGGCACTTCCCGGCGTTCAAGTGAGTTCCTGGGGTGCCGATGTCGATCACCGCGTCTTTCCCTACATCAACGTCCGGCGCCTGGGCGGCTTCGGCCGCCATCCCGATTGGCTGGATCGCGCCACCCTCGAACTCACCGTCTATCACGACGAAGGCCTTGTCGCTGCTGAGGATCTGTACCTCGACGCGCGGCATGCGCTGTGGTCCGCGGTGCAGCACCAGACCGTGACTCGCTACGGGCACTTGAGTTCGTGGAAAGAGTCGATGGGGCCGACGCAGTTCGACAGCCCGTGGGACGACACCTGGCGCATTCAGGGCTTGATTCAACTCGGGCTTCGCCCCGCACGACTTTGAGGACTACCCCAATTTGGCACTGAACGACCAGGCTGTCATCACAGCCTCCCGAGGATTTGTTTTCGTCGCCGACCCCGGCACCGCGCGGCCGACACCGGCCCAGGTCAAGGCCTTCGATCCCGAGATCGGCACCATGCAGGGCTGGGAATCGGTCGGCCACACCGCGGACGACGAGCTGCCCGAGTTCGGCTACGACGGCGGATCGACCGAGATCCGCGGCTCGTGGCAGCGCGCGGCGCTGCGCGAGGTGGTCACCGAGGTCCCTGCCGACTATGTGACCGTCCAGCTTTTGCAGTTCGACCGCCTGGCGCTGGGTCTCTACTACAGCGTCACCAACCCCGGCTCAACGGCCGGAGTGTTCGCCGTGCCGGACAACGCGGGCCGTCCGATCGAGAAGGCCCTGTTGATCATCATCGTGGACGGTGGGGTCCGGGTCGGGTTCCACGCCGCGAAGACCAGCATCCGCCGTGACGCCGCGATCTCGATGGACACGGAGAACTTCGCCGCGCTCCCGATCCGCGCCACCTTCCTCAAGGGTCCTGGCGACCTCTACGAGTGGATCAGCGACGACACCGGAGTCAACCCCGCTCCGGCGCCGCCCGCGCAGTCCGGCTGATCGCGTTTCCTGTTGTGTGCCACTGAAAGGGTGTTCTGCTTAGTGTCTGAGGTCTTCACGCTCGAATCGCTGCACGAGGAGCTGGAGAACGAGTTCGCTCCCGTCGCGTTCGAGGCGGGCGGCGAACGGTTCGTGCTGCGCAATCTGCTGCGCTGCAACAAGAAGGAACGCCAGGCCGTGATCGCCCGGCTCAAGGAACTGGAAGCGCTCAACGACACCGACGAGTCCGAGGAACAGGAAGACGCCACGCTCGCCGCGTGCCAGTTCGTCCTGTCCACCGTCACCGACGACAAGCGCGGCGCCCGGCTGCTCAAGGCGATCGGTTCTGACCTGCTGGTCAACATGAAGCTGCTGGAACGCTGGGCGGAGCGTACCCAGCCGGGGGAAGCCACAGCCTCGCCGTCCTGATCGAGCAGCACGGCGAGAGCGTCTTCGCGGATCTTTTGCAGTACTACGGCGTCAATCTCGTGTCGGCACTGCGTGCCGGCTCGGGATTCTCCCCGCGTCAACTCCTGGCGTTGATCCGGCAGCTGCCCGTCGAGTCCCGCACTGCCGCGGGAATGCGCGGCGGGGAGCAGTTCCGCGGCTGGGGACCTGATCGGTACCTGGCCGCGTTGCTTGTCGACGCCGTCACTCAGAACACCTACGCCTTCGTGTCGGCGAACTCGACACGCCGCCCGAAAGCACCCGAGCCGGTGCCGCGCCCGGCGAAAACCACCCGCAAGAAGACCGGGGCATTCGCCGCGATGGTCGCCCGAGCCAAGGCCGCCCGCACTCCCGAGGAGGAACCGCACCAGTGAGCAAGGGACCCGGCGCGCAGCGCAGCGTGGGCAAGGTATCCGTTGACGTTGTTCCGGATACCTCCGAGACCGGCGACCTGCTCAAGCCCAAGCTCGAAGAGATCGAGAAGAAGTACAAGATCAAGCTCCCGGTGGAGCTTGACCCCACGCGCGCCGAAGCCGAGATGGCCGCGCTGCGCAAGCGGCTGGAAGCAAAAGACGTCGAACTCGACGTCAAGCTCAACACCTCCGGCGTGAACCAGCTCGGGCGCCGCGTGACCGCGATGACGCGGCTGCTGCGCAACCTCGGCGCACCGCTGGTCGCACTCGGTCGCTCGTTCGACAACGCGGCCCGCTCGGTGCAGCGCGCGACCGAGCGCGTGATCGAGATGCGCAAGGCGATGGCGGCCGTGGTCGCGCAGACCGCCGTGTGGGTCGTGCAGATGGTCCGCGCGGCGGTCAGCGCGGACAACGCCCGCAACGCCTGGCAGCGGCTCTCTCAGACGATCGCGGCGGTATCGCTTGCCGCACAGCGGATTCCACGTGGGGTGCTGATCGCGCGGGACCTCGCTATCTCGCTCGCCCGCTGGTTGGGTGACAGCGCGAAGTGGACCGAGCGCATGTACGGCGCGATGTTCCGCTACTACACGCTTCTGGGTAACGCCGAGACCGCGGTGAAGCGGCTCGGTTCCGGCATCAAGGGCCTGGGCGCGAACCTCAAGCGGCTGGGTGACCGGAGTTTCTGGGCGGACAAGTTCTACGGCGCGGTGTTCCACGCCTACAGCGCGCTGGGCGCGTTGGAACGCGGGTTCAACCGGCTGCGCAACATCAAGCTCTCCGACGTCGTCAGCGGCGTGCGTCGGCTCGGTTCCCGCTTGGTCGAGGCGGCCCGCTCGGGCGCCGAACTCGGCCGCTCGATCGCCCGCGGCATCGGCAAGGGATTCGACGCCGGAATCCGGGGCCTGGGCAAGGGCATTTCCTCGACGCTGTCCGGGCTCGGGAAGCTGTTCGGCAAGGCTGGAAAGGCTGTCAGCTCGTTCGGCTCCACGCTGGCCGGCTTGGGCCGGACCGGCTGGATTGTCCTCGCGGTCCTAGCGCTCATCGCGCCCGTGGTCGGTCTGGTCGCCGCGGCCATCGCGGCGTTGCCGTCCGCGGTCGCCCTGCTCGGCACGGGCATCGCCGTTGTCGCGCTCGGCATGGACGGGCTCAAGAAGGCCGCGCAGGTCGCAGCCCCGGCTGTGGACGCGCTGAAGGCCTCGATCTCCGCCGCGTTCGCCCGTGACCTGACTCCGGTCTTTCAGCGGATCGCGAACGTGCTGCTGCCCGGCATCCGGGCCGGAATGGTCGGTGTCGCAGAGGGAATCTCCACGGTCGCGAGGTCCTTCGTGGACGTCGTCACGTCCGCGGACGGAATGCGGCAGATCAACACGATTCTGGCCAACACCAAGACGTTCTTCGTCGAGCTGGTGCCGTTCGTCTCCCGGTTCACGACCGCGTTCCTAACCCTGGCGGAGATCGGCTCCAACCGGTTCGGCAGCCTCGCCGCCGGGCTCGGTGAGTGGGCGCGGCAGTTCAACGACATCGTCAACGCCGCGGCGCGAACCGGTGTGCTCGACGCGGCGCTGCGCGGCCTGGGTCAGGTCGTCGGCGCGGTCGGCTCCGCGTTCAACGAGCTGTTCGCCGCGGGTCTGGAATCCGCGGCCCTGCTCGGCGGCCCCCTCGCCGTGCTGATCAAGGGCTTGACGTCGCTGCTGACCGCCTTGATGCCCGTGTTCACCGCGATCTCGGCATTCACCTCGAAATTGGCCGGTGCCGAGCTTGCCGGCATCGGAAAAATCGTAACCGAGCTACAGCCCTCCCTGCTGCTGCTCGCTGATTCTTTTGGTGAATTGGCGACCGGCGCAGCACAGGGCGCGCTTCAGGTTCTCGTCGCCTTGGCGAAAATCGTGAACGGCGTCCTTCTCGCTGGACTGAAGGCGATCCAACCGCATCTTCCGAAGATCACAGAATTTTTTGTGACGCTCGGAACGAGCGTCGGAAATGCGCTGCTCGACCTGTTCACCCAGCTGAGTCCGCACCTGGATCTGCTGAGTGACTATCTGAGTCAGATTCTCGTGGCGGTCATTCCACTGTTGCCGAGCCTGAACGAGCTGGTGACGGTCGGATTGACCGCACTGCTCGATATTCTTCGCCCACTTCTGCCGCTGGTGCTGGATTTGGCGAAGGTGGCGTTTCCGCCGCTCGTTTTCGTCGTCCAGTTTTTGGTTGCGGCGCTCGTTTTCTTGATCGACATGACGTCGGCGCTGACGGCCGAGTTCGGCCGGTTCACCAGTGGGGCGCTCGTCGAGCTGCTTCGCGTCTTCGGCGTGGTCCTCGACGTGGCCAAGTCCACCTGGCCAGGCCTGCGCTTGATCATCGTCGGTGCCATCGAGGCCATCCAGGGCGTGATCGAGGTCTTCGCGGGCATCTTCACCGGCAACTGGTCGCGCGCCTTCGAGGGCGCGAAGCAGATCGCATCGGGCGCCCTGAACGCACTCGTGGGCATCGCCTGGGCCGGAATCAACCTGTTCATCGGCGTTTTCCAGACGATTCCAGGCCAGATCCTCAACAGCCTCGGAAATCTCGGCGGATTGCTGTGGGATTCCGGGCGCCGGTTGATCCAGGGGTTCATCGACGGAATCCGGTCGATGATCGGCGCCGTGCGTAACGCGGGCGCCAACCTCATGTCCGTCCTCCGTAGCTACTTCCCGTTCTCTCCGGCAAAAGCCGGCGCGTTCAGCGGTAAAGGCTACACCACTTTCTCCGGCCGTGCGCTCGTCGACGACTGGGCGAAAGCGATCGAGGACCGGACACCGGTCGCGGTCAAAGCAGTGGACGGGCTCATGTCCGCGTCCAACCTCGCCGCGAATGCCGAATGGCAGGGACACATCAGCTCGGACGAATTCGGCGGAGTCGGCCGTGAGGTCGCCGAAGCCCTGTCCGGCTGGTCGGTGCAGATCGACGCGGCAGGCGTCGCGCGAATGGTGAACAAGACGAACAGGATGAATGCGAGGCGCTGACGTGGACAACACCGAGTGGTACATCGGCGCACTCGGCGCGCTTCGCCGGCTACCGGTCCCTGACCCTGGAATCCGGATGACCCCCGTCCTTTACGGGGGCATCCGGCAAGGCCTCTCCGGCGCCCGCACGATCGACGTCACGGGCGTGCGCATGAGCTACGAGTTCGAGTTCTCCGCGCTGGAACCCGACGAGTGGATGCACCTGGAAGCACTGCGCACCAGGCTCATTCCCGGACCCGTTCGGTTGCTGGACCCATTGCGGCGCAACCGGTTGAGCAGCGAGGCCGCGGCCATGCGGGTGGTCGGCACGCGCTACGGCGGCGTTACCGCCACGGCGGGCCTCACCGAACGCGGCGCCGGGTTCCCTGTGCCGCTCGGGGTCGATCACCTGGTGTGGTCCAACCGGCCGGAGCAGAGTCAACTGCTGTTCGACACCACCCGCCGCACCGCCGTGCTCCCCGGCGAGACCATCACCGGCTCGGTGTACGTGCGCAGCCTGCCCGGCGTCACCAGCTCGGTACGCCTGGGCTTTCGGCACTACCAGCTCGACAACTCCGCCCTAGCCCCGGTCTTCACAGAAACACCGGTCCCCGGTGAGTGGACCCGGCTGACGATCACCAGCACGGTGCCCGCGGACGCGGTCACGGTCGAGCTGTTCCTGCGGGGCATGGACGCCAACACATTGAGCGTCGCCGCACCGCAAATCGTGCCCGGCGTCGAGCCGGGCGTCTGGGAGCCCGGCGGAGGCGCCCCCACGGTGACCGTCGACTCACTCACCCACGTGTCCCCGATCTACCCCATCTCGACCGTGTCCATGACGTTGACGGAGGCCTAAGAACTTGCAGACCCACGGCGGCAGCGCGGCAGACGCGGCGATCACCGCGACCGAGCGCTACTTCCGAGTGGACCTCAGGGTCGACTGGGCACGGGACGGCAAGTACCAGCACCCGCTGTCGGACCTCAGCCCGTTCGTGACCAAGGTCGTCACCGATCGCGCCTTCAAAGGCGGCTTGCCCGAGGAACTGTCCCTCGTGGAAGGCGCGGGAGCCGCGGAGCTGGATGTCGATCTGCAAGGAGAGTTCGGCGGGCAGCAACTCGACTGGATTCTCAGCCCCTACAACGGCCGCTCCCAGCTCTTCCAGTGGGACTTGGTCGGTGCAGAGCTTCGGTACCGGCTCGGCATCGACACTGTGATCGGGACCGTCTGGTACGACCAGTTCGTAGGGACGATCAGATCGATTGTCACCGACCGCGGCCCCGGCGAAGCACGGCTGTCCGCGCTCGATCGTGTCGAACTGCTTCGTGTACCGGTGAGGTTTCCTCGTTGGGCGCTGTCGGAGTTCTGGCAGGTGCGCGGCTCCGAGAAGATCCAGCACGCGGACGGGCAGTGGGTGATCGACCACTGCCTTCGGCACGCCGGAGTTTCCCCGACACCGTGGCGGCCCACCCGCCGCGAAGACATGGGCGTCGCTCGCTGGAAACCCGGTGACGGAATCCGTGAGAACACCCAACTGTGGATCACCGGCAACGGCTCGTACTTGCCCACGATCGGCTGGCTCGACAACTTCAACGCCTGGACGCTGCCCAAGGACGACGCCGGAGAGCTGTACTCCGCGGACGCACCACTGCATCCGGCGGCCCCCGCCGGCTCGCCCAAACAGCAATCGTTCCGGGTACTGCCGGACACGTTCTACAAGTACTGGTACGGCGAACGAACCCTGACGCACCCCAACGGCCGCACGGTCGTGTCGTTCACGCTCAACACCAGCGGCCCGGAATGGGACCGCTACAAGAAGTTCGAGCGGTGGAACGACATCATCTACATCTGCCTCGGGGCCTCCTACGAGATCTTCGTGTCGATCGGGCAGCAAGGCAAAGTCTGGACGACCTTCGCACACAAGCCGAACAAGAACCATCCGTTCGAGCAGTACTGGCCCGGACCGGCGCTCACGATCCCCGACGAGCCGAACCCGCGGATCACCGTCGTCTGGGACCCATTCGCCGACCGCGGCGTCTCCGCCTATATGCAGGCCGGCTCCGCCCGTAGCGGAACGGACTGGTCCGTAGTCGGAACCAAAATCGACTTCCTCAACTACGACCACCCGCTCACCGGCCTGGTGCACGTCAACCCCGCCGTCTCGATGAGCGACATCGCGGTCAGCAACGCCCTCAACGAAAGGGGCAAACCCCCGAGCAACTTCCTGGGCTGGGCAGGACAGCCCGCGAAGTACACGGCGGTGCTCGACCGCAGCCTCAACCGCCTTTCCCACATGCCAGCCCGGCACAGCGACGACGCGTGGGAAGTCATCGCCGATGTGGCGTCCGCGGAGATGGGCGCGGCGTACTGGGACGAAAGCGGTGTCTTCCGCTTCCTCAACCGGGACACCTTGGACACCAAGGCAAAGCAGATCGTCCGGAAGCTGACGCTCGACGAAGTGACCGGGTTGAAGCTGGAACACACGGTGGACTCGATCCGCAACATCTACAGCATCGAGACCACACGCAAGATCGCGGGCGCCGGACGGATCTTCGAGGCGCACAGCGTCGACGAGTTCTTCATCCCGCGCGGAGAAGCGCGGCGCTACCAGTTCTCCTTCGATGACGTGGTCTGCCCCGACCCCGGCTACGTATGGCGGGCGACGACCAACCCCGACAACACCCAGATCGACCCGAAGTACGGGACGCGCTACATCGTGTGGGGCGACTTCGCCGAACACGCCTACATCGTCCAGTTCTGGAACACGGGCGGAAACGGGCGCTGGCAAGAAAACGACGGCGCCGTGGACGGCGTCGACATCCTCTGGAACTTCGACTTCGAGGGCAACATCATCGCCGGGATCTTCAACGGCTACGGCGAAGACGCCCGGCTCGTCGCCAACGGCACCAACCAACCAGCGCTCCGCGTGTACGGCACGAAGATCTACGACAACGGCAGACGCACCACCGAGTACTCCGATGCCACATCGGTCAACCGCTACGGCGGGCGGAACCTGCGGCTGGCCGGCAACTGGATTCAACCGCCCTACAACGCCACGGGCCTGATTACCCGGCTGCTTGCGAAGACGTCACGGCCCATCCCGTTCACGGACGCCATCACCATCGCCGGAGACCCGCGCTTGCAGCTCGGCGACACCTTGAGGATCAGCGATGACCAGGGCTACGGAGCCCAGATTGATGTGCAGATCCAGGGCATCCGCCGCGAATGGTCCGTCGACGACGGCCTGGCGGACACGCTCACCGTCGAAACCATCCTCCCGCCGCGCACCGGCCTGTGGGACTCGCCCGCCTTCAGCAGGTGGGACACGACCCTGATTTGGAGCTAACAACGACCTTGGCCATCAAGCCGATGGAATACGCGGTCCGAGACCGGATCGCGAAGAGCACCGAGTACAACAACGTTGTCGACAACGTCCGCGACCTCGACGCCCGCCTCGGCCCTGTCACCGCGGCTGCGCCTGCGAACGCGCGTCTGAGCGCGCTGGAAGCAAACCAAGGAACGCGGGGAACCAACGGCACGATCTACGCCGAGATCGACGCGCTCAAGGCCAGTCCGCCCGCGGACGCGGTACCGAACACGTGCGCGGACGACACCGCCCTCTACGGCGACACCATCGCGTCCAGGCCACGAAGCGAGTGCTGGTGGGCTGAGCCGGTCAGCAACGGCTACCTCACCATCGCGGCCACTCGATCAACGAAAACCTTCACCGCCACCGATCTGCGCTTCTGCATCCCCGCAGCAGCAGCGGGCAGCGGCACCTTCGATCTCAAGCTGTACACCGGCACGACCCTGGCGAACCTCACCGAAAGAGCCACGGTCTCCGGAGCATCGTGGGTCGCCAGCGCGGGCGTGAAACACGCCGGACTGAGCAACATCAGCATCACCAAGGGGTCCTACGTGGCGGTCGGCTTCCTCTGCACAGGGTTCACCACGAGCCCGAAGTTCTCCTCTACCGCAGTGGGAACCGGCGCGCAGATCTTGATCAGCGAAACCCCTTACAGCGTCTGGAAATCAGGCCAGGCGTTGCCGCTTCCCGGCTCGCTGAACATCACCGATTCGAGCTGGACCAGATCCAACCAACAGTTCTGGTTCGCACTCGCCTGAACACAGGCACCACCACCGCGCGCACAGCGCGCCAACACGAAAGGACACACCATCTTCTCTCTCGCTTACCTCAAGGACCTCGGTGAGCGCACCGTCAGCGCCTTCGCTGGTGGCGTACTCGCCGCCCTCGGCGCGAACGCCGTCGACCTCTTCACCATCGACTTCAAGCAGGCCCTCGGCCTCGGCCTGGGCACCGCGCTCTACACGGTGCTCAAGAGCCTCGCCGCGCGCAACTTCGGTGACCGCGACAGCGCCGCGTTCCTGCGCTGACCCAGAAACACGACAAGGCCCCCACCACTCGGTGGGGGCCTTTTTCTGTTACGCACCAAGGAGAAGATTGAACAAGCTCAAGACGGGAGCGCTACCGCTGATCACCGCCGCGATCGTCGGTCTCCTCATCGGCGCACTTCTGCTCCCATTCGCCGTCCCTGACAACCTCGTCGACCGCGCGATCCGCCTCAACTCCGCAGCCGGCAACCTCAATATCCGATTGCTCACCGCCTCCAGCGCAACCGAAACCCTCGCCGCCTGGTGCCGCGAACACCAGCTCGCCAGCTCCGCCGTCATCACCGCACACCGCGACTCCAACGCGTCGGCACCCCCGACAGCGGACCAGCGCGCACAGCTCGGCATCGGCCCCGACGAGCCCGTGAACTACCGCCGCGTCGAACTACGGTGCGGCGACGTCCTCATGAGCAAGGCTGAGAACTGGTACGTCCCGAGCAGGCTCACCGAGCCCATGCGCCGCCAGCTCACCGACCTCGCCGACAACACCCCGTTCGGAACCGTCATCAAGCCCCTCGCACCCACCAGACGCACCCTCGGCGCAACGCACCTCCTCGCCGTCCTGCCGCCCGCCTGGGAGACCCAGAGCAACGCCACCGTCCGCCGCTACGTCGCCCGCCACGAGGACGCCCTGCGGTACAAGGCAGACCGCCCGCTGTTCCGCCACGAGGCCATCATCATCGGCACCACCACGCCAGCAGACGGCCGACCGGTCGCACTCGTGCATGAGACGTACCAGATGGGCACATTGCGCCACCTTGAGAATCGCCACGGGCGCTAATGGCAGAGAACCCTCCCGGATTCGGGAGGGGTTCTCGTCGTATACAGACTCTGTTGTCGAGAAGTGGCCTGGTCACGTCTGCGAAGTCACGCCGCGTCGGGCCAATCATCAGGGATGAACGTCTCCCATGTGCTTCGATCGTGGATCGTGAAGCGCACACCACGACGAAGCAGGAGACGCCGCTTCTCATCGACCGAAAGCCCCACCCAGGCCTGACGGAACGTCACACCTGTATCGGAGTACTTCCAACCAGACTTGATCTTCGGCTCGCCTTCGAGCTGGTTCTTCCGCATCGTGTATTCGTTGAGTTTCGCAGCGTAGTATTTCGGATCGTTGTCAAACGCACCGTTCTCGCGATCCTCACGAAGACGCTCGATCCGACGTTCGAGGTCCTTCAATTCCTTCTCATTGTCCGACCCCTCCTGCCATTCGCGGGTCTTGATCTGTTGATCGCCCTCACGTTCCAGAAAGGTCTGCTCAACCAGCGATTCGACATCGTCTGCAACCATGCCCACGCCCTGACAGCCTTTCGGCTGAGCATTGCATCGGTAGTACCGATACGTCTTCGCAACCTTTGCCACGGCGCCGTCCTCGCCGAGAATCAACTCCTCATTGGCACCGACGACAACCAGCCCCTCGTTGTCGAATTGCGGATCTCGAAGAACCGTGTTCTTAATCTGATACGCAGACCTATTACATTTGCCGCAGAATACGACTCCAAGCATTGGTGACTTCTGCTTCTTGACCCCCTTCTTACCTTCCCGCTCCTTGATTGCACTCTGGAGCGTTTCCCACTCATGGTCAGTGAAAACCGGGTCGGCAACCCGAAGCCACTTGCCGTCCTTGTCGGCAACCGGCCGCCGCTTCCATCGGTCTTCAGGATCGGTCTCCATCTTATAACCGAGGAGCGTCAGGGAAGTCAGATGCTGCTTAATTCCGTGGCCGTGCCATTTCTCACCCTTGATGGGCTCCGGTGGAATTTGACGTGATCGCCAAAGGTCTTTCGGGGTCAATTCACCACGATCATTGAGCAACCAAGCGAGGTCCTTGAATGTGACATCTTCGTCGTCGATCAACCTATTCCGAAGGTCGTGCGCGAGAAGAACGGAGTACTCGTCAAGAACACGGATACGGCGCTTCTTTCCGGCGACTACGCCCCAGTCTGTCGTGTAGCACCACGGCGGGATTCCGCCGACCCAGGCCTCAGTGTACTTCCGCTTGGCGATGCTGTCCCGGATGCGGGTTCTAATTCGTTCCAGTTCCCGAGCTGGGCCGATCGACTTCACGTGAATAATCGCTCGCCCTTCGGGCGTGTGCATGTCTAGAGTTGGGTCGTCAAGTAGGACAAGAACCTTGTCCCACTCAAGCATCTTGTGGATGAAGGCCATCACGTGCATGTCGTTACGGCTCAGGCGGTCCTGGGTGGTCATCCACAGCTCGTCCCAAGAGCCTCGACGCTCATCCGTCAGCCACTCGCCCAACTCCGGCCTATCGAAGAAGTCGATGTCACCGGACACGGACCGGTCCTCGGCGACGCCAACGATGTTGATGACTTCACCTGCGGCGCGGCGTTCCGCGACACGCGCCATGTGCTTCTCGTGCTGCCGCTCGATCGAGTCGGTCTTGTCGCCCTTGTCGCGGGAGACCCGTTCCCCCAGTAGTACGTTGACCATGCACCGAGGATGACCAGGCCAAACACTGTTTGTCAATCAGCAATGTACGACGAGCTGGCGATGTTCGCGAACGCCTACTCCTCGGCCACGGCCGCGCTGGAGAAGATCTCCGGCGTCCTGGAGGAGGAGCCGTCGGTGCCGGAACCGGCCTCGCCGGTGGCTCTGCCGCACGCTCGGGGCGCCATCCGGTTCGCCGAGGTCGAGTTCTCCTACCCCGGAACGTCCCGGCAGGTGCTCCCGCGCTTCTCGCTGGACGTGCCGGCGGGTCAGACCGTGGCGCTGGTCGGCGCGACCGGTGCCGGCAAGACCACGCTGGCCAAGCTGGTGTCGCGGTTCTACGACCCGTCGTCCGGTTCGGTCCAGCTCGACGGGATCGACCTGCGTTCCGTGGCGGATCCGGACCTGCGCCGGGCCGTCGTGATGGTCACCCAGGAGAACTTCCTGTTCTCCGGCTCGGTGGCGGACAACATCGCGCTGGGCAAGCCGACGGCCACGCGGGCGGAGATCGAGGCCGCGGCCGCCGAGGTGGGTGCGCACGAGTTCATCGCCGCGCTGCCCGACGGCTACGACACGGACGTCCGCAAGCGGGGCGGCCGTTTGTCGGCAGGCCAGCGGCAGATGGTCGCTTTCGCGCGCGCCTTCCTGGCGGATCCGGCGGTACTGGTCCTGGATGAGGCAACATCATCGCTGGACGTGCCCACCGAACGCGCCGTGCAGGCCGCGCTGGAGACAGTGCTGGCCGACCGGACGGCGTTCATCATCGCCCACCGCCTGTCCACGGTCCTGATCGCGGACCGCGTTCTGGTGCTGGATGGTGGCATTGTGGTGGAAGACGGCTCCCCCGAGGAGCTGATCGGTGAGCGGGGCCGGTTCGCGGCTCTGCACACGGCCTGGCGCGACTCGCTCGCCTAGGCCTGTGGTCGCGTTCGCGCCAATGGGGATCTGGCGCGAACGCGACCTCACGAACTCAGGCGGCGGGTCGGATGCCGGGCTGGAACCTGAACGAGATCCTCTCCAGCAGCGAGTGGCGCTTGGTGTTCTGGAACGCCGCGATCTTCCACTCGCCGTTCTGCCGGACGAGCGTGAACGTCTGCACCTTGGCGCCCTTGCTCGGCTTCTTCCCGACGTCACCGCGGGTGGTCAGCACCGCCGTGTCCTCGCCGTAGAACCGCACGTCGACGGCGCCCTCGGTGGTGAGCTTCGTGTCCTTGAGGAAGGTGTCGAACAGGACCTGGTGCGACCTCCCGATGTCCGCGGCGCCGCGGTAGATAGTGCCGACCCACGCCACGTAGGTCGCGTCGTCGGTGAAGCACTGCCCGTACGCCGCTCCGTCGCCCCTGTTCCACGCCTCGGCGAGCTTCGCGAACAACGCCAGGACGCCTGCTTCGTCACTCATGGTTCCCCCTTGCTAAGTTCTCTTCGTCAGAGAAGTCTCTTCCTTCAAGAAGTCTCTTCGTTGAGGAAGAGATTACGAACGAGGCGGTGGGATGTCAACAGACGCGAGCGAGGTCTACCGGCGCTATGTCGGCGCGATGGTTCTGCACGGGCTGCACGCCGCACGGTCGTGCGGTCTGGGCGGCACGGACCTGTACGCGCTGAACCTGCTCGACCTCAACGGCCCGATGACGCCGGGTGAGCTCTCCGCGCAGACGGGGCTGACGACCGGTCCGACGACCCGCCTGATCGACCGCCTGGAGGAGGCGGGGTTCGTGCGGCGCACCCCGTCGCCGGACGACCGGCGCAAGGTGATCGTCGAACTGCTGGCCGAACCCGCGCCGTTGGCAGAGGCCCTGGCGCCCGCGAGGGAGAAGCTCGGCGACATCTTCGCGGGGTACAGCGAAGAGGAGCGCCGGACGTTGTTCGACTACTTCGCGCGAGCAACGGAGGCACTGCGGCCCTGAGCCGTCCGATAGGTTCTGCGGCGAGACTCCGGAAGACCGTAGGAGGGTTCGTGGAGTTGCGAGTCCGGGACGGCCGCGCCGTGCTCGCCGGGGAGGACGAGTCCGGTGAGCGCGAGGTCGACCCGCACAGCCTGCCGCTCGGCGCGGACCTCGCCGAAGCGCTGCACGAGTGGGCCAAGGTGGCCGACGCCGTCGTGCGCACCGAGACACCCGCCGACGGCGTGGCCAGCGCGCTGGTCGCGCGACGGGGCAAGCAGCTGGCAGGCAGACTCGCGGCGGCCATGAACGCCCCGATCACCTACACCGACCCGGTGAGCGGTGAACTCGTCAGCGTCGAGGCCCCGGAAGCGCCGGCCAAGGCGGCTCCCGCGCAGACCGAGGCCGAGGAACCCGAGCCGACGCCGTGGGGCACGGGGCTCGCGGTCAGCTTCATCACCGCGGCGATCGTCACGGTGACCGTGGTGTCGCTGTCGCTGGGCCTCGGCGAGACCAGCAGGTGGCTCGCGCTCATCGCGAACGTGCTGGTCGTCGGCGGGCTCGCGCCGAGCGTGTGGCTGGGCCGCAAGGTGCCGGTGTGGCGCTGGGTCGCCTACGGCGTCGTCACCGGCGTCCTCGTCGCCTGGCTCGCGCTGATCCTCACGCTGCTCTAAAGCAGGGCGTAGAAGGCCACCGCACCGGCGGTGGCCACGTTCAGCGAGTCCACCCCGGACGACATGGGAATCCGCACGGCCAGGTCTGCCGCGGAGATCGCCTCCTCGGTGAGCCCCGGACCTTCGGACCCCAGCAGCACCGCTACCCGACGGCCGCGCAGACCCGCGTCCGCCAGATGCAGCGCGGAGGCCCGCGGCGTCAGTGCGGCAACTGTGAACCCCTTGTGCCGCAACATGTTCAGCGCCGCGGGCCACTGATCCGTGCTAGCGAACGGCACGCGCAGGACGTGGCCCATCGACACCCGGACACTGCGTCGATACAGCGGGTCGCTGCAGCCGGGGCCCAGCACGACGCCGTCCACGCCCAGCGCCGCGGCGTTGCGGAAGATCGAGCCCAGGTTCTCGTGGTCTCCGACGCCCTCCAGGACCGCGAGCCGCTGGGACCGGTCCGCGAGCTCCTCGAACGACACCGCGGGCGCGCGGTCGGCGGCCGCGAGCACTCCCCGGTTCAGGTGAAACCCGACGACCGTCGCCATGACCTCCGCCGACGTCACGTAGGCGGGAACGTCCAGGTCAGACAGGTCGAGCGCCTCGATCCGGCGCCGCACCCCGAGCAGGCCGCGCACCGGATAGGGCGAGGCCAGCAGGCGTTCCACCACCACGACGCCCTCGGCGATGACGAGACCACGTCCTCCCGGCCGGTCCGGCCTGCGATCGGCCGTCGACAGGTCGCGGAAGTCGTCCAGCCGGGGATCGGCAGGGTCGTTGATCTCGATCACCTTCGCCACGCGAGAAGTTTCGCATCTTGCCTGATGTGGAACAGCGAGGTAGTCCGGAGGGCGGAACCGCGCACGCCCGACCAGCGCATGATCGCTGGTTGTTACCTCGACGTGACAGAGAGCACCGATTTGGGCGATGTAAAGGAGGTTTCGGCTGTGTCACGTTGGGCGTTCCGCCTGGCCCGCGCCCACCGGCGCCGAGCGAAGGGGTAGCGGCATGGGAAGCGAAGTGTCCAGCCGCACGTTCACCAGAGACGATCGCCAGCGTTACCGCTCCAAGATGCAGCGCAGCCTGGACGCGTTGGCGACGATGCTCGCAGAAGACACATTTTCCTTTCCCCGTCGGCAGATGGGGCTGGAAATCGAGTTGAACCTCGTCGACGACGCGATGCGCCCGGCGATGGCGAACTCGGAGGTGCTCGAGAAGATCGACGATCCCTCCTACACGCTCGAGCTGGGACAGCAGAACCTGGAGATCAACGTCCCGCCGCGCGAGCTGGCAGGGGGTGAGATGCTTGGCCTGGAAGAGGAACTGCGCACGTCGCTCGACAGCGCCGACTCGAAGGCCCACGACGTGGGCGCCAACCTCGCCATGATCGGAGTGCTCCCCACGTTGCGGGAACGGCACTTCGACAAGAAGTGGCTCTCCGAGAGCCCGAGGTACGCGCTCCTCAACGACACCATCTTCGCCGCACGCGGCGAGGAGATGGTCCTGCACATGGAGGGCCCGGCGATGCCGGGCAAGGGCCCGGAGAAGCTGCACACCTTCGCCGAGTCGATCCTGCCGGAGGCCGCCTGCACGTCGGTGCAGCTGCACCTGCAGGTCGAGCCGACGCACTTCGCCGCGCACTGGAACGCCGCCCAGTGCCTGGCCGGTGTCCAGGTGGCGATCGCCGCGAACTCGGCGTTCCTGCTGGGCAAGGCGCTCTGGCACGAGACCCGCATCCCGTTGTTCCAGCAGGCGACCGACACCCGCCCGGACGAGCTGAAGAACCAGGGCGTCCGCCCGCGGGTCTGGTTCGGTGAACGGTGGATCACGTCGATCTTCGACCTGTTCGAGGAGAACGTGCGCTACTTCCCCAGCCTGCTGCCGGAAACCGACGACGAGGACCCGATCGAGACCCTCGAAGCCGGTGGCGCGCCACGTCTTTCGGAGCTGCGCCTGCACAACGGCACGATCTGGCGCTGGAACCGCCCGGTGTACGACGTCGTCGACGGTGTGCCGCACCTGCGCGTCGAGAACCGGGTCCTGCCCGCGGGCCCGACGGTGCTCGACACCATGGCCAACGCTGCCTTCTTCTACGGCACCCAGCGCGCGCTCACCGCCCAGGAACGTCCACTGTGGACCCAGATGTCGTTCCAGGCGGCCGAGGAGAACCTCTACACCGGTGCCAGGCACGGCATGAACGCCCAGCTGTACTGGCCGGGCATCGGCTGGATCCCACCGGACGAGCTCGTGCTGCGCAGGCTCCTGCCGATGGCGCACGAGGGCCTGCGCGACTGCGGGGTCTCCGACGAGGCCCGCGAACGCTACCTCGGCGTGATCGAGCAGCGCTGCCTCGCGCGGCGCACCGGGTCGTCGTGGCAGCGGGAAACCGTTGCGCTGCTGGAGGAACGCGGCCTGTCGAGGGACGCGGCCCTGACCGGGATGCTCAAGCGGTACATGGAACTGATGCACGCGGGCGAACCCGTGCACACGTGGCACGTCGGCTGAGTCTCAGCCGGCCAGGAACTCCTGAAAGATCACCCCGGGCAGGTCGGCGTCGTCTGCCGCGGCGCCTGCCTGCTCCACCAGCACCGCGACCGCGAGCCGCGGTGTGTACCCGGCCATCCACGCGTGCGTCGGGTGCGAGCTCGGCGCGCAGGCCACGCCCTTGCACACCGGGTTCGCCTGCAGCCGTGCGGTGACCTGGTCCGCGAGTTCCTTGCCGAGCACCGGTTTCGCCTCGCCGGCCGCGAGGTACCGCCGCGCACCGTCCGCGCCGGTGACCTCCGCGACGAGGTGCGGCTCGCACTGCAGACCTCCCGCGGCGAACGTCGCGAAGGTGGCGCTCACCTCCAGCGGTGTCATTCGCGTTTTCACGACGTCCTGCGCGACCACGAGACCCGGCCCCGGTTCCTTCGGCTCCGCCGCCAGATCCGGCACGTGGCTGAAGCCGGACAGGTAGGCCACCACACCACAGGAGGCCGGGTCGATCGCCGTCACCGCCCCGCCCAGACCTCCGCCCCGCGGAGCGACCAGCCGGCCGAGGATCGCGGCGGCGCGGGTCTGCGCCTTCGCGTCGATCGTCGTGTACACCACGGCGCCGTCGCGGACGAGCGAGTCGAACGGCATCGAGTTCGCGGCCAGTTCCGCGAGCACCCGCTTCACGACCTCGCTGCGCGGACCGCCGTCCGTGCTGCTCCACAGCTTGGAGCCGTCCGCGTACCGCAGGACGACGGGCTTCGGCGGCGCGGGCGGCTGGACCGGCGGGGCAGGCCGTTGCCACACCACATAACCGACGACGCCCGCGACCAGCAGGAGCGCGACCAGCGAACGCCTCACCACTGGTTCAGCTTGTCCTTGAACGCCAACCACAGGTCGTTGGGCAGGCCGGAACCCGCGATCACCGCACCCCCGGCGTCCACCGCGGGCGTGGCCGGCCGATCGCTGCCCACGAACACGGCGACGGAGATCTGCGGGGTGTAGGCCACCATCCACGCGTGCGAGACCTGGTCCGGCACCGCCCCGTACTCGCCGTGTCGGCACGCGGCGGCGGGCGCCTGACCGATGCCGCACACGGTGTCCTGGCGCAGCACGTCCGTGATCTGGTTCGCGATGTCCTTGCTGCGCGCGGGATCCTGGTCGAACGCGGGCTTGCCCTCCGGTACCGCCCGGTACAGCGTGGCGCCGTGGACGTCGGTCACGTGCGTGACGAAGTGGGCGTCGTGCTGCGTGCCTTCCGCGGCGAACGTCGCGTAGGCGGCGGCGAGGTCGAGCGGCCGCATCCTGGCCTCGCCGACACCGAGCGACACCGCCGCGTTCGGAGGGCCGCCACCCTCGCCGACGAGCAGGCTCGTCTTCGTGCCGTCGATGTCCACCGACTCCGGCACGCCGGCCTGGCGCGCGGCGGTGACGACCCGCTTGATCCCGACGACGTTGGTCACCAGGTCGAACATCGCGACGTTGCCGGACTTCAACAATGCGTCGCGCACGGTGCAGCGCTCACCGCAGTTCGCCTTGTCGTGGACCGTCACCTGGCCGGGGAACGTCCTCGGCGAGCGTCCGTCGTACGCGCTGTCGAGCGTCTGCCCGTTCTGCAGCGCCGCGACGACGTTGAACGGGTGGAACACCTGGCCCGGTTCCTTCAGCACGCCGCCCGCGTGGTCGACGGCGGGGTCGTTGCCCGGCGCGTAGGCCCGAACGGCACCATTGGCCGGGTCGACGGCGGTGATCGAGTACCGCAACGACGCGGGCTGCGCCGCGGCCTTCTCCCTGATCACGGTCGTCGCGCCGGACTGCGCCTTCGGGTCGATCGTCGTCACCACGACGGCGCCGCCGGACCTGCGGAGCTGGTCGGGCGACAGCGCGGCCTTGACCCCGAGCTCACGCACGATCTGCCGGACGAGCGGTGTCTCCGGCTCGCCGGTGCGCCAGAGCTGTGAGCCGTTGGCGTACTGCAGGACGACGTCCCCGGACGGGGCCGACGGCGGCGGCGCCTCAGGCCGTTGCCACACCACCACCGCGACAACGGCACCGACCAGCACGAGCGCACCCAGAACGGGCAGCAGACGCTTCACAGAAACTCCCCCAGAGCATTTCCCCTGGGGGTCAATCTAGCGGCGGCGGCCGGCCTTCAGGGGCGCAACGTCCGCACCGTCGTGGGAGATCCGGCACTCGTCCGGCGTCACGGCCTCGACGGCCAGCGTCAACTCGCCCTTCACGCCCGTGTAGATGGACTCACCGCGCGAGGCCAGCGACGCGTGCACCCGGTTCGAGTCGGTGAAGTCGCGCTCGTCCTTCACGCGCTTCTTGCCGGCCTCCTCCGGCCGCGTCGCGCTGCGGAGGTTGACCTCCAGCCAGGCCGCGACCTCGGCGGGCGAGGTGAGCACCTCTTCCGGGGTGCGTTCGAGCCGGACCTGCCGAGGGGACGCGTGGTCGAGCGACGTGTGCTCCACGTAGGCGTGCCAGTGGGTGTTGCGCAGTGACCAGGTCTGTTCGACCGGCCAGTCCTCCTCGGTGGTCATGGCCCATATCTTCCACCCTTCACGCGAGGAAACGTGAGGAGGTCACGCACGTTGATCTCGCGATCCACCCGCACGGCCGAAGCGAGCCGCCGATCGTGCGTGACCAGCAACAACGTTCCCTCGTAGGTGTCCAGGGCCTGTTCCAGCTGTTCGATTGCCGGCAAATCGAGATGGTTCGTCGGTTCGTCGAGAACCAGGCACGTCGTGCCGCGGGCTTGCAGCAACGCCAAGCCCGCGCGCGTTCGTTCACCCGGCGAGAGGTCGCGAGCCGGTCGCAGCACGCTGTCCGCGCCGAGCCGGAACTTCGCGAGCAACGTGCGCACGTCGACGTCCTGCAGCCCGGTCGCGTCCGCCACGATCCGCAACGCGGACGCGTCGGAGGCGAACTCGGCGCGGAGCTGGTCGACCTCGCCGACGACCACCCCCGGCCCGATCGAGCGATCGCCCGAGACCAGCGGGATGCGACCGAGGAGCGCGCCGAGCAACGTCGACTTGCCGGAGCCGTTCGGCCCGGTGATCCGCCACCGCTCGCCCGCGCCGATCGTGAGGTCGACCGGTCCCAGCGTCACGTCACCGCGGCTGATCACGGCCTGCCGCAACGTGAACGCCACCGAGCTGCCCCGCCCCGCCGACGGCAGGGTGAGCCGCAGCTGCCACGGCTCGCGCGGCTCCTCGACCTCCTCCAGCCTGGCCAGCTGACGGTCCACAACGGACGCTTTGGCCATCAGGTTCTCGGCGGCCTGCCTGCGGCCCGCACGCACGTTCTTGTCCGGTTCGTCGTTGCGCGCCTTGACACTTCCTGCCCGCCGCACGCCCTGCCGCGACCACTCCTTCACCTGCCGGCTGCGCTGCACGAGCGAGTCGCGCTTCGCCGCGTAGGCCTCGTACTCCTCCTGCGCACGGCGGTCCGCGTTCAGCTTCTCGTCGACGTAGGCGTCCCACCCGCCACCGAAAACGGTCACCTTGTGGGAGAACTCGTCGAGCTCGGCGATCGCGGTCGTGGTGCGCGCCAGGAACTCCCGGTCGTGGCTCACCAGCACGATCGCGCCCGGATACCCCCGCACGTGGGCTTCCAGCAGATCGAGGCCTCCTGCGTCGAGGTCGTTCGTGGGCTCGTCCAGCAGCAGCACGTCCGCGCGGGTGAGCAGGACGGCGGCCAGCCGCAGCCGTGCCTGCTGACCGCCCGACAGCTCGTCCGGCGAGCGGCCGTCCAGCAGATCAGCCGGCAGGCCGAGGCGGTCGCAGACCGCGTCCGCGCGTTCGCCGAAGTCACCGGCACCGATCGCGGTCCAGTGGTCGAGCGCCTCCGGGTAGTCCTCGCCGCCGCCCTCGCCGAGTGCTTCGGCGGAGCGCTGCAGCCACTCCTCGGCCTGCGCGACGCCGGTGCGGCGGGCGAGGTGGTCGCGGAGCGACTCGCCGGCTCGGTGGTGGGTCTCCTGCGTCAGGTGCGCGACGGTTCCGGTGGCTGAGACAGATCCGGTCTCGGGTCGCAGCTCTCCGGACAGCAACCGGAGCAACGTGGACTTGCCGACGCCGTTGGGCGCGATCAGACCGACGCGGTCACCAGGCGAAACATCGAAATCGACCTCCGAGATCACGGTCCTCGGACCGAACGACAGCGAAATGTTCCTGGCTGTCAGCACGGACACGCTTTCGACGCTACGTGCCTCCGCAACTGGTTTACTCGGCCTTGTTGCTAGTAAGTTGCAAGTACCAAGCGATTGCAATTGGGGAGATGTCATGGCCCAGTACGTGCTGCCGGATCTCGACTACGACTACGGCGACCTGGAGCCGGCGATCATCGGCGAGATCAACGAGCTGCACCACGGCAAGCACCACGCGGCGTACGTGAAGGGCGCGAACGACACGCTGGAGCAGATCGAGGAGGCCCGCGAGAAGGAGGCCTTCGGCTCGATCGTCGGCCTGGAGACCACGCTGGCGTTCCACCTGGCCGGCCACGCGCTGCACCAGGTGTGGTGGAAGAACCTCAGCCCGAACGGTGGCGACAAGCCGGTCGGCGAGCTCGCGGCGGCCATCGACGAGCACTTCGGTTCGTTCGACAAGTTCCGCGCCCAGCTCAACGCGGCCGCGTCGAGCATCCAGGGTTCCGGCTGGGGCATCCTCGCGTGGGAGCCGGTCGGCCAGAAGCTGATCACGCAGCAGCTCAAGGACCACCACTCGAACCTGTCGATCGCGACCACGCCGCTGCTCGCGTTCGACATCTGGGAGCACGCGTACTACCTGCAGTACCGCAACCTGAAGGCCGACTACATCTCGGCGCTGTGGAACGTCGTCAACTGGGAGGACGTCTCCGCGCGCTTCGAGGCCGCCCGCGCGGGGAAGAACGGCCTGCAGCTGGGCTGATCTTCGGCGGTGGATGCTCCGACACAGCTTCCCGCCCGCCGAACACGACGAGGCCCCCGCTCTGCCCAGAGCGGGGGCCTCGTCCGTTCCCGAACTGACTGCCGCTCCCACCACGAAGCGACGCGACTTAGGTTAGCCTAACTTCGCCTTCTTGGGAAGCCCGTCGGAGAAGACCCCTCGCGACCAGCTCGACCACGGTGGCGACCGCGGCCACCTCGACCGCGAGCAACGCGAGCAGGACCACGAGTTGTAGTGCCCCGGCCTGCCACACGGGAGCCCCTCCGAGCAGCATTCCCACAAATGCACCCGGAAGAGTGACAAGACCGACGGTCCTGGTCTGGTCGAGCGGCGGCAGCAACGCCTCGGCGGCGGGGTACCGGATGATCAACCTCGCCGCGGCCGGTTCCAGGAACCCCAGCGCGAGCGCGGCCTCGTACTCGCCGTGACGGTCCCGGAGGGCGTCGAGTGCCCTTCTCGTCGAGAGCGTCGTCGCGGTCATAGCGCCGCCGATGAGGATGCCGCCCACCGGGATCAGGGCGATGCCCTCGACCGGCAGGAGCCCGATGAGGATCAGCAACGCCAGCGCGGGCACCGTGCCGATCAGAATCGCCACCGCCACCCAGATGCCGCGTCTGCCGGTCCTGGTGCGCGCCGCCGACGTCGCCGTGGCGACCACGGCCATCACGACCAGGAACACGCCGACGAGGCCGAGGTGCCGCAGCACGAACGTGATCACCGCGCTGACCGCGGCGAGCTGGAGGACGGCGCGAGCGGCGGCGGAGAGGAACGGCTTCGGGGTGGTGAGACCCGTAGCCCAGGCGATCGCTCCGGCGGCGACCGTGAAGACGACGCAGACGATCAGCAGCCGGACCCAGTCGGTGACGGCGATCATGAACTACACGTCTTCGAGACCCTGTTGCGCAGTTCGTGATCCTCGCCTCGCGGCCCGGCGTTGCCAGTAGAACACTCCGTACCCGATGATCCCGAGCAGACCGCCGGACAGAGTCGTCCAGAGCAGCGTGCCGTTCGAGCGATCCACCACGAGTACCACGAGAAACCCGAGGAACCACAGCGCGGTTCCACCGACGACGACCGGCACGGGGTCGGCCAGCCGGTGCGGCAGCGGCGGCGGATGCGGGGCGGAGTCGCGTTCGGACACATCGTTAGGAGACCAGATGCTGGACGGGTTCTTCAAGATTTCGGAGCGCGGGTCGACCGTGGCTCGCGAACTGCGTGGCGGCGTCGTCACGTTCTTCACGATGGCCTACATCGTGGTGCTCAACCCGCTGATCATCGGCAGCTTCGCCCCGACGGGACCGGGCGCGCACCCGGACGTCCTCGGCAACATCCTGCCCGTCGGCCAGGTCGCCGCGGTCACCGCGCTGGTGGCCGGCGTGATGACCATCCTCTTCGGACTCGTCGCCAACTACCCGTTCGCGCTGGCGACCGGTCTCGGCATCAACTCCTTCGTGGCGGTCTCCGTCGCGGCCAAGGTGTCGTGGCCGGAGGCGATGGGCCTGATCCTCGTCAACGGCCTGGTCGTCCTCCTCCTGGTGCTCACGGGCGTGCGGACCGCGGTGTTCAACGCGGTGCCGAACGAGCTCAAAGCCGCGATCGCGGTCGGCATCGGCCTGTTCATCACGTTCATCGGCCTGGTCGACGCGGGCTTCGTGCGCCGCCTGCCGGACGCCGCCAACACCACCGTGCCGGTCGGCCTGGGCATCAACGGCTCCATCGCGAGCTGGCCGACGCTGGTCTTCGTGGTCGGGCTCGTCGTCACCGGCGTGCTGTTCGCCCGCAGGGTCAAGGGCGCGATCCTGATCGGCATCGTCGCCACCGCGATCTTCGCGATCGTCCTCGAGGCCATCGTCAAGGCCGGTCCGTCGGCGGGCACCAACGCCAAGGGCTGGAACCTCGGCTACCCGGCACTGCCGGACAAGATCTTCGACGTGCCGGACCTGTCGCTGCTCGGCGACGTGTCGTTCGGCGCCTGGACGCGGCTCCCCGCGCTGGCGGCCGCACTGATCGTCTTCACGCTGGTGCTCACCGACTTCTTCGACACCGTCGGCACGATGACCGGCCTCGGCAAGGAAGCGGACCTCATCGACAAGGACGGCCAGCTGCCGGGCGTCAGCAAGGCCCTGTTCGTCGACGGCCTCGGCGCCGTCGCCGGTGGTGCCGCGTCCAGCTCGTCGAACACCGTCTACATCGAGTCGGCGTCCGGCATCGCGGAGGGCGCCCGCACGGGTCTCGCGAACGTCGTGACCGGTGTGCTCTTCCTGCTGGCGATGTTCTTCACGCCGCTCTACGAGATCGTCCCGATCGAGGCGGCCGCCCCGGCGCTGGTGATCGTCGGCGCGCTGATGATGATGCAGATCCGCGAGATCGACTTCACCGACTTCACGGTGGCGCTGCCCGCGTTCCTCACCATCGTCGTCATGCCGTTCACCTACTCCATCGCGAACGGCATCGGCGCGGGCTTCGTGAGTTTCGTGCTGCTGAGGGCTCTGACCGGCAAGGCCCGCGGCGTCCACCCGCTGATGTGGATCGTGGCCGCAGCCTTTGTCGTCTACTTCGCGCTGGGACCGATCCAGAGCCTGCTCACCTGACCTTTCGGCAGGAAACTATTTCGTGAGGTATGCTAACTACGTGGCGACCGAACAGCACGGACTGGCGAGCAAGCTCAGGCTTGCCGTCGTCCGCCTCAACCGTCGCCTGCGGGCACAGCGCACCAACTCGTCGGTGTCGCTCACGCAGGTGTCCGCGCTGTCCACACTGCACAAGTGCGGACCGCTGACCCCGGGCGAACTGGCGGCCAAGGAAGGCGTGCAACCGCCGTCGATGACGCGCGTGATCGCCGCCCTGGAGGAGTTCGGCTTCGCGACGCGCAGCCCTCACCCGACCGACGGCCGTCAAGCCATCGTCGAGCTGACCGGCGAAGGCTTGTCGTACCTGGAAGACGAGATCACCGCGCGCGAGGCGTGGCTGGACAAGCGGCTGGCGGAGCTGGAACCCGAGGAACGGGAACTGCTCTCCCAGGCCGCCGAGATCATCGACAGGATGGCGGGGCAGTAACGACGTGGCCGGGTACGCGGGTGGTGGAGCGGACACTTCGCCACCTCGCCGTACCGGAATGTTCGGATCGTTAGGTATCTACAACTATCGCCTCTACGCCTCCGGGCAGATCATCTCGCTCGTCGGCGTCTGGATGCAGCGGGTGGCCCAGGACTGGCTCGTCCTGGAGCTCACCAACGGCTCCCCCGTCGCACTGGGCTTCGCGGCGTCGCTGCAGTTCCTGCCGGTGTTGCTGCTGTCGATGTGGGGCGGCGTGCTCGCCGACCGCATGGACAAGCGCAAGCTGTTGCTGTGGCTCGAATCCGCGCTGGGCGTCTGCGCACTGGCGCTGGGCCTGCTCGACGTCACCGGCGTCGTCCAGCTCTGGCACGTCTTCGTGCTCTGCTTCCTGCTCGGCTGCTTCTCGGCCGTGGAAACGCCGGTGCGCCAGTCGTTCGTCGTCGAGATGGTCGGCCGCGAGTCCCTGACGAACGCCGTGGCGATCAACTCGATGATGTTCAACCTCGCCCGCATCGTCGGCCCGGCCATCGCGGGCGTGACCATCGTGGCCATCGGCACCGGCTGGGTGTTCCTGGCCAACGCCATCAGCTTCGTGGGCGTGGTCGGCGGCATCTGGCTGATGCGCACGTCGCAACTCCTGCGCTCCGACCCCGTGCCACGGGAGAAGGGCCAGCTGCTCTCCGGCCTCCGGTACGTGCGGCACCGGCCGGACCTGCTGGCCGTGATGCTGCTGGTGTTCTTCATCTCCACGTTCGGCATGAACTTCTACATGACGCTGGCGATCATGGCCCGCAACGTCTTCGGCGGCGACGCCGACGCGTACGGCCTGCTGTCGACGTTGATCGCGGTCGGCACCTTCGCGGGCGCCACGCTGGCGACCAGGCGCAAGAAACCCAGGATGACCGTGTTCATCGGCTCCGGTCTGGTGTTCGGCCTGCTGGAGATCGTGTCGGGGGTGATGCCGACGATGCTCCTGACGGGACTGATGATGATCCCGGTGGGCGTCGCGATGATGACCTTCAACACCACCGCGAACGCGACCGTCCAGCTGGCCGTGGAACCCGAGATGCGCGGCCGGGTCATGGGCATCTACATGCTGGTGTTCCTGGGCGGAAACCCCGTCGGCGGCCCGCTGATGGGCTGGCTGGGCGAGATCAACGGCCGCGCGCCGATCATCGTCGGCGGCGCGGTGTCGATGCTCGTGACGATCACCGCGTGGATCATCCTGCGGAAGCGCGGCGACATCCCGCCGCTGGGGAGGAAGCCGGCCGACGAGTCAGCCGCTCCCAGTTCCCCGACCCGATCGCAGCCTTCTCTTCATCGCTGAACGGCGCGCGTTCGAGGAACGCCCTGGCCGTGCCTCCGCTCGTGTCCAGGTAGGGGAAGCCACCGGGCCGCGTGCCGAACGTGTACGGGTAGTCGGTCGAGTAGAGCATCCGGTCCGTGCCGACGACTTCCGCGGTCCACCGCAGATAGCGGTCGCTGACCGTGCCGCTGCCGGCGATCCAGAAGTTCTGCCGGAAGTAGTCGGCCAACGGCTGGCGCAGCCCGGCCATCTCCTCCAGAAAGCCGACGTGGTCGAGGTAGAACAACACGACCTCACCCCAGTGCCCCGCGATCACCTGCAGTTCGGGGTGCCGGTCGAACACGCCGGAGAAGATCATCCGCAGGTACTGCACGCCGAGGTCGTAGTACCACCCCAGCCCCGCGGTGGCCAGCACCGGTCCAAGGCCGCCCGGCAGCCCGGAGTAGTACGCCTCCTGCACCGCCGCCACCGGGGCCTGCGGGTGGAAGTGCAGCGGAACGCCGAGCCGCGCGGCCGCGCCGTAGAGCTCGTCGAACTCCGGCGCGTCGGCCAGCCTGTCGCCGGTCCGCCCGTACAACATGGCACCGCGAAAGCCGAGCTGTCCGATGGCCCGCTCCAGCTCCGCCACGGCAGCGTCCGGTGACGCGGTCGGGATGGCCGCGAACGCCTGGAACCGGTCCGGGTGAGCCGCGACGATCTCGGCGAGCGCGTCGTTGGCCTCCCGCGCCACCCGCACGGCCTCCGCTGCCGGGAGGTTCTGCACGCCCGGACTGGACAGCGACAACACCGCGACGTCGAGGCCCTGGTCGTCCATGTCGGCCAGGCGCCCCTCACCGACGTCGCGCAGCCGCCGCGTGACCGGGTGGTCGTCCGGGTAGCGGTGCGGCTGCAACCCCGCCTTCGCCCACGCGTCCCGCACGACCGGAAGCAGCACGTGCTCTTCGAGCCCGATGATGCGCAGTTTCTCCACCATGTCCCCCGCACTCGCGTTATCGCCGATACGCGACCAACGTTAGCACGGATATTAGCGGTGGAAACGAGGCTTTGTTAGCCCCGATAACGTCAGCCCAGCAGGGTCGCCGCCGTCGGGTCGGTGATCAGCGCGGCGAACGTGTGCCGGTCCTCCCAGCGCTGGGTCACCCACGCGAGTGCACGCGCCAGACCCTCCGGGGTGTCCGCGGCGTGCGGCACGCCGTCGGCCATCCACCACTCGACGCGGTGACCGTCGACGAGAAGCTGGTCGTGCACGACGACAACACCGTCGGGCAGCGCGACCTCCAGCAGCTCGCACGCCATCCGCACCGCGCCGAGGTCGTGCCACTGCACCACTTCGCCCACGTGGTCCGGCGAGCCGTCGAACTCCTCCGAGGCGAGGGCCAGGTCGAGCAGGTCGGCCAGTTCCTCGGAGCCGTCGGCGAGCAGCACCCGAGACGGGGGCGCGACTCCCAGCAGCCACGGGTGGTCGAGCACCACGACGTCGTCCGCGGCCACGACCTCACCGGACAGCACCCGCACCCGCTCGGGCGGCGCGAAGTCCCCTTCCGGCAGCGCCTCGTACGCGCGCAGCACGACGGCGTCCGCGATGGCCCGCTCCGGATCCCCGAGCCGTTCCAGGACGAACTCGGCATCGTCGTCGTCGAAGATCTCCAGGCGGGAGCGGACGCCGGCGGCACGCAGGACGTGCTCGGGAAGCTCCAGGTCGGGAACGGCGTCGAAGAGCCCCTCCAGCAACGTGGCGTCGGCCAGCCGGTACTCGCGCGGCGCCTTGCCCGCGAGCGACGCGTGCCGGGCGATCCACCAGCCGGTGTAGCCGTCGGGCTCGGTCACCGCCCGCCAGGTCACGGGATCGGACGCCAGCAACCGCAGCGCGGCGGGCCAGTCGGCGACGAGGTCCAGGTCGCGGACGGCCACCACGCGGCGAGGCTCGTCCGGCATCGACGACCACCACGCGGACTCGTCCGGCAGGTCGTGGTCGGGCCCGGCCGGCTCCTCGTCGACGACCAGGGAGAAACCGTCGACCACGCCGACGGCGATGAGCGCCGCACGCGGGTAGGCGTCGGCGATCTCCTTGGACAGCAACGGGAACGCGTCCGCCTCGACCACGCCGACCAACGGCGAGTCGGGCAGCAGCAGCTCGTCGGCGCGGTGCCACTCACCGGAAGCGTCGGGCAACGCCAGCGCGCCGAGCCACGGTTCCTCACCCGCGCGCAGTGCCGCGCGGTCGACCAGGCGCAGCACCGTCTCGATCAGGTCGTCGCCGTCGAGCCCTGCTTCGGCGTCCTCCAGCGACCGGGCGACGTCCTCCCGCAACGAGGGATCGGCCAGCAGCTCGGACGCACCGGCCTCGACCGCGCCCAGCCGGACCAGCAACGGGTGCACGGCGTCGGGGTGCACGACCCGCAGCCCCGGCAACGGCTCGTCGGCGATCAACGTCGTCCGCGGTCCGGTGACGGTGCGGCCGTCGGCGAGCGGCACCGGCAACGACTGCAGGGCCTCGCGGACGTCCGGGTCGACCTCGGCCAGCGGCTCGAAAGCGGCGTAGACGTCTCGCCACCAGCCGGGATCACCGTCGACGCCGGCCAGCGCGGCGACGACCTCCGCGGTGGAGACCCTCGGAACTTCCAGCGCTGCCAACGCCTTCGCGTGCACCGGCGCGGACAGCTCGGCGTCCAGCAGCCCCGGCAGCGCGTCCTCGACCAGCTCGACGAGCTCCTCGGAACCGACGTCCAGCACCCGAGCCCGCGACGGCGCGATCCACTCGCCGGACGCGAGCGGCAGCCACGAGGCGGCGCGCAGCTCGCGGAGCACCGCGGTGCGCAGCCGATCGTCCACTTCGGACAGCGGGAAGCCCGGCAGCGGCACCAGCGCGGTGCGTTCGACGGCGGGCACCCGCGCCACCAGTGCCGGGTACACCGCGGCGGCGGCGTCGAGCACCGACCACGCGGCGGCGCCCGGCAGGACCCGGCGGCGCGACGGCTCGACCGGCACGGTCGCGATCAGGCGGGCGGGCAGGGACAGCCGCTCGTCGGTCGGGGTCGGCGCGTGCAGCACGTCCTCACCGAGCTCGGAGTCCAGCGGGTACGCCCACGTGACCGTCCACTCAGGACGGTGCTCGACGCCCTGGACGAGCTCGGCGGGCAGGTGACCGGAAGCCTGCTCGACCAGCCAGCGGGTCGAGCCGATGGTGACCACGCCGTCGGCGGTGACGAACCGTTCCCACGCACGGGAACCGAGCTCGATGCGGCGCAGCCCCGGCAGCGCCATGAGGAGGTCGGGCACCTCGTCGGCCAGGTCGTCCAGCGAGAGGTCGACCTTCAGCGGCAGCCGGACCTCGGTCGTGAAGCCCTCCGGCACCTGCTCGTCGCAGGGCCACACCAGGCGCAGCACCGGCACGTCGCCACCGCGTTCCGAGGCCAGCTCAGGCACCTCGGCGCGGGTCCGTGCGGCGGAGAACTCCACGCCACCGGACGTGGAGATCACCCGCGGCGCGTCGGTGACGGCCAGCACGGCCGCGAACCCGACACCGAACTGGCCGACGCCGGACTCCTTGGCAGAGGCCCGCAGCGAGGCCAGCGCGGCGACACCGGCGGCGGTCAGCGGCGCGCCGGTGTTGGCGGCCCGCAGCTCGCCGTCGGACAGGGTGATCCGCAGCACACCCGGCTCGGCACCGGCCGCGTCGGCGGCGTTCTGGGCGAGCTCGACGAGCAGGCGGTCCCGGTAGCCACCGAGACGAAGATCTTCTTCAGCGTTCGCGTCTTCGCGGAACCGGGTGGGCGATCCGCGCCACGCGGCGAGGACCGAGGTGCGCAGGGCCTCGGTGCCGAACGGGTCGGTCACTCCGAGACGTCCAGCTGCGCGTCGTCGTACACGAGATCGGCGACCGGGACGATCGAGCCCATCTCGACCTCGGCCTGGGAGTGCGCGCCGCAGCCGTACTCGACGTGCACGACGTGGCCGTCCGCGGGCGAGATCTCGTTCGCGCACACGCCGAACGCGGCACCGAACGCACCGGCCACGCGGGTGTAGAAGCCGCACGTGCCGCAGTGCGCGGGGGCGCTGCGGGCCATGTCGGACTTCGGCCCGAAGTCGGAGGAGTACCACCGTTCCGCGGCGTCGAGGCGACCCTCGCGGGACAGCACGCGCGTGCGGCCGAGGCCGATCTCCAGCGCGACCTCCTCGACGGCGGGGTCGTCGGACTGCACGTAGGCCTCGACCAGGCGCGGGTCGTCCTCGCGGGGCGGCAGCAGGTCGCCGACACCGAGGTCGCCGGCGCGGACCCGCTCGCTCCACGGCACCCACTCGGGCGCGACGAGAGCGTCCTTGCCAGGCAGCAGCACGACCTCGCTGACCGACACCGGCGTGCCCTCGCCCGCGTAGGCGACCGTCACGGCCCAGTTCCAGCCGCGGTACCCCGCGTGCTCGGCCTCGAACAGGTGCGTCACCGAGAACTCGTCCTCGGCCTGCACCCCGACATGAGCGCCGACGCGTTCCAACCCGGCTTCCTCCTGCGCGGCGGCGCGGGCGAGGTCAACGGCGTCGGCGAGCAGTTGCGTGGCGTTCACGTGGTGAATTGTGCCGCAGGTCTTCGCCGGGACGAAAACTCGTGCCACCCTCCGTGGGGTGCGCTCACCCGTCTGGCTGGTCATCGTCGCGGTTCTGGCCGCCTGTTCGCCACAGCAGGAAGCAAAACCGCAGGTGGAAGTCCTGCAGAAGATCCCTCACGACACGTCGGCGTTCACCCAGGGGTTGGAACTCGTCGACGGCGTCCTCTACGAGGGCACCGGGCTGGAGGGCCAGTCGACGATGCGCGCGCTCGACCCGTCGAGCGGCAACGTGCAGAAGAAAGTCGATCTTCCACAGGACTTCTTCGGCGAAGGCATCACCGTCGTCGGCGACACCATCTGGCAGATCACGTGGCGCAACGGCGTGGCGATCGAACGCGACCGCAGGACGCTGAACGAGATCCGCCGCGTCCAGTACCAGGGCGAGGGCTGGGGCATCTGCGACGACGGCAAGCGGCTGATCATGAGCGACGGCAGCGCGAAGCTGACCTTCCGCGACCCGAAGTCGTTCACCGAAACGGGATCCGTACAGGTCACCAGGGACGGCAAGCCGCTGACCCAGCTGAACGAGCTGGAGTGCGTCGGCGGCAAAGTATGGGCGAACGTCTGGAAGACCGACGAGATCGTCCGCATCGACCCCGCCAACGGTCAGGTGACCGACACCTACGACCTCTCGTCGCTCAAGCCATCCGGTCCGGACGTGGACGTGCTGAACGGCATCGCGCACATCCCCGGCACCAACGAGTTCCTGGTCACAGGCAAGAACTGGCCCACCATCTTCCGAGTGAGGTTCAACGGGATGGGGCAGGATTGACGGTGTGACGGGCAACCGCGGGTGGAGTGACCAGCCGACTCCGAAGCGCTACCCGTGGCAGGACGACGAGTACCAGCCGCGGCCGCGCCGCGGAACGGCGTCCGAGCACGGATTCCAGCCTCCGCCGAAACGTCCGCAGAACACCCGGCCGCTGCCGAACGAGGATCAGGAAACGACCCCGACTCCCAAGCCGCCGAAGAAGCTCACCGTCACGCGCGTCGCGTGGTTCCGCACCAGGCAGCTCTCGCAGCAGGCGGTCGCGGCGTTCCGGCGCGCGGCCCACGCCGACGGCGCCAAGAAGTCCGGCATGGCTTCGGTCACCTACGCGGTGATGATGAACTACGCCGCCGACGCCGCGATGGCAGTGGCGCTGGCGAACACGTTGTTCTTCAGCGCCGCCAGCGCGGAGTCCAAGACCAAGGTCGCGCTGTACCTGCTGATCACGGTCGCGCCGTTCGCGTTGATCGCACCGGTGATCGGGCCGTTGCTGGACAGGATCCAGCGCGGCAGGCGGCTGGCCCTGGCCGCCTCCTGCGTGCTGCGGATCGTGCTGTCGATCGTGATGGCCCTGCACTTCGACGACTGGCTGCTGTACCCGGCGGCGTTGGGCAGCATGGTGCTCAGCAAGTCGTTCACGGTGCTCAAGTCCGCGATCACCCCGCGCGTGCTGCCGCCGGAGATCACGCTGTCGAAGACCAACGCGCGCATGACCGTCTTCGGTCTCGCTGCGGGTGCGGTGTTCGGCGCGTTCGCCGCCGGGTTCGCGAAGCTGTTCGGCTCGCCGGGAGCGTTGTGGTTCACCGCGGTGCTGTGCCTGGTGAACGCGTGGCTGTGCATGCGGATCCCGTCGTGGGTCGAGGTGACCGAGGGCGAGGTCCCGGCGACGCTCACGCCCAAGCCCGCCAAGCAACGCGTGTCCCGGCACATCGTCGTCGCCTTGTGGGGCAACGGTTCCATCCGCATGCTGACCGGATTCCTCACGCTGTTCGCGGCCTTCGTGGTCCGCGAGCAGACCGAGGGCGAGGCGTTCCAGCAGCTGTTGCTCCTGGGCGTGATCGCCGGCGCCGCCGGTGCGGGCAGCTTCCTCGGCAACGCGATCGGCGCGCGGCAGCACTTCGGCAAGCCGGACGAGGTGATCCTCGCGTGCGTCGGCACGGCTCTCGTCGCGACGATCGTGGCCGCGGCTCTGCCCGGTCTGATCACCGCCGCGATCGTCGGGTTGCTGGGCGCCACGGCGTCGTCGCTGGCCAAGATCAGCCTGGACGCGGTGATCCAGGACGACCTGCCGGAGGAGTCGCGCGCGTCGGCGTTCGGCCGCTCCGAGACGATCCTGCAGCTCGCGTGGGTCTTCGGCGGCGCGCTGGGCGTGCTGCTGCCCGCGACGTTCTGGATCGGCTTCCTGGTGCTCGCCGCGCTGCTCGCGCTGGGCCTCGCCCAGACCTGGCTCTACCGCAACGGAACGTCGTTGCACAGGCTCGTCCGCAGGCGCGTTCCTGCCACCACGTAGGCTGCCTGACGTGCGTCGACTTGCTTCTGTAATGGCCGCCAGCGCTCTCGTGCTGACCGGATGCTCCCTGCCGCAGCACGACCCCGAGGTCACGTTCTACGCGAACGGCAGGACCATCCGGCTCGAGCCGACGATCTACTGCGACCTCCAGGGCTCGAACTGCGCCGAGAAGAACGCGCCCGGCACGCTGAAGGTGCCGCCGGGCAAGGTCGTGCAGATCTCGGTGGACGGGCAGCTCGCGGACGGCCTGTGGGAGGTCGTGTGCGTGTACGAGAACGCCGCGAAGGTCCAGGAGGGCTGCTCCTCGCCGTTGCTGGGCAAGGGCGACAACTACTCCTACACGCTGGCCGTGCCGAACCAGACCGACCAGCTGCTGCGCATCGAGGTGCACGAGGCGGCGGGCGCGGTGCTGGAAACCGGCCAGCCGCTCATGCGCGGTTCGTGGGTCGTCGACGTCACGCGCTAACGCCTGCCGAAGGCTTCCCACCACTCGCTGGGAACGATCTTCAAAGCAGACTCCATCAAGGCCTTGCCGGTGTCGGTGACCACCGACGCCTGCATGGTCTGGATGAAGCGGTCCATCTTCGTGACGCCGGCGGCCTGGTACTCCCGCGCCTGCAGCAGGAGCTCCAGCTTGTCGGCGTCACGGGAGCAGCGCGCCTCGGGCGTGTGGTCGTCGCTCTTCGCCGACTCGTGTTCGGCGATCAGCTGCTCGATGTGCGCGGCCAGCGGGGCCGGCAGGTGCTTCACCTGGTCTCTGGCCACGTCCTCCGGCGGCATCCGCACGTCGAGGTAGAGCTTGCCGACGTACGGGATGTCGCCGGTCCGCGCCTCCGGCACGTCGTGGAAGAGGCCCAGCGTCGCCGCCCGGTCCGGGTTCGCGCCCTCCTGGACGGCGATCGCGTACGCCAGAACGCCCACCCGGAACGAGTGGGCGGCCACCGACTCGGGGTGGGACACCCCTGCGAAGAGCCACCCCGCTCTGGGCAGGCGTTTGAGCTGGCCGACCTCGTAGCCGAATTCGACGATCCGGTCCGCATCAGACATGGACTGATCTTTTTACGGATCGAGGTCCCGCGCCACCGCCCGGACGACCTCGGCGATCAGCTTCATGTTCTTCTTGTCGGACGGGTAGCGGCCCCGGCGCAGGTCGGGCTGCACCTTGTTCTCGAGGAGCTTGATCATGTCCTCGATCAGGCCGTGCAGCTCCTCCGCGGGACGGCGGCGCGCCTCGGCGACGGACGGCTGCGGGTCGACCAGGCGCACGGACAGCGCCTGCGGACCGCGGCGGCCCTCCGCCATGCCGAACTCGATGCGCTGGCCGGCCTTCAAACCGGTGACGCCCGGAGGCAACGCGGATTTGCGGACGTAGACGTCCTCGCCACCGTCCTGGGTGACGAATCCGAAGCCCTTCTCCGTGTCGTACCACTTGACCTTGCCGGTCGGCACCGCGCTCACCATTCCCTTGCTTGAAGCACAACGAACGCGCCCCAGGCGTACCCAGGACGCGTCTCACCAGAGTAGCCAGAAGACCAGGCGGAAGGCACCTCCGTTAGCGCGACTACGCTGCCGGCATGACCGCTTCGAAGCTGCTGCCGCTGGCCATCGGCCTGTTCGCCGTCGGCGTATTGGCGATCATCGCGGTCTTCGTGCTCTTCGCCACGGGCCACAGCGACCTGCCGGTCTGGCTGAACGTCGCCGCCACCTACCTGCCGGCGATCGGCCTGGCGCTCGGGATCATCGCCGTGATCAGGAAAGCACGCCGGAAGAAGTCCTGAGCCACTCCGGGAACTCCCGCAGGTCCTCCAGCACGACCGCGGCGCCCGCGCCGGTCAGCTCGGCGCGGGAACAGGGGCCCGTCATCACGCCGACGCCCAGCGCTCCGGCGGCCGCGGCTCCGCGCATGTCGCCGATGTGGTCGCCCACGTAGACCGACGCGCCGTGCAGCTTGAGCGACTCCGCCTTGCCCGTCGACCACAGCTCGCCGTAGAGGTGGTCGACCTCCCAGCCCAGCGCTTCGAGGTGCAGCGCGGCGTTCTTGCGGTACTTGCCGGTCACGACCATGGTCTGGCCGCCGAGCTCGCGCACCGACTTCAGCGCTTCGGCCGCACCGGGCAGCGCGACCGTCGCCGGGATCACGACCTCCGGGTACAGCGCGCGGAAGAGCGTGACCAGGTCCGGGATCTCCTCCTCCGGCACGCCCATGTCGCGGTAGATCATGTCCAGCGGCGGGCCGAGGTTCGCCGCGAAGTGCTCGCCGTCCAGCTGATGGCCGGTGCGGGCGCCCACCTCGTTCATCACCGCCGCCATGCCCGGTCTGGGGTCGATGAGGGTCATGTCCAGGTCGAAGCCCACTGTGAACGGCACAGAACCCAACTCTACGTCTGTACAAAAACCATATCTGTGTAAAGCTGGCAGCGTGAGCGACATCACCGAGCTCTTGCTGGACGCAGCCGCTGACCTGCTTGCCGCCCACGGGTTCCACGGGCTGCGCATGATCGAGGTCGCGAGCCGCGCCGGAGTGAGCAGGCAGACCGTCTACAACGAGTTCGGCAACAAGGAGGGGCTCGTCCAGGCCGTCGCCGCGCACCGGACCGAGGAGTACCTCAACGGCATCGTCAGCCGGCTCGGCCAGGGCCCGGACCCGTGGGAGGCGATGCGGGCGGCGTTCCGCTTCACCTTCGAGCAGACCGAGAAGGACCGGCTGGTCTCCGCCGTGCTGACCGGGCAGGACGCCGAGGACCTGCTGCCGTTCCTGACCACCAGGGGCCATCCCGTGCTGTTCCAGGCGACCGAGGTCGTCGAGCGGCACCTCACCGAGCACTTCCCCGGCAGGCACGTGCGGTTCACGGCCGAGACGACGGTGCGGCTCGCGCTGAGCCACCTGCTGTTGCCGAGCGGTGACCTCGAGAGCGCGGTCGACGCGGTCGTCAGAGTCGCCAAGGCCACGTTGGAGGCGTGACCACCCCCCTTGTTGCAATAATCTTGCAACAAGGGGAGGTGTCCGGTGGTCGCTGTGTCAGGACGTCTGCGCGCCGGTGCGGCGTTGCTCGGCCCGGCGTTCGTCGCCGCCATCGCGTACGTCGATCCCGGCAACGTCGCCACCAACACCGCGGCAGGCGCTCGCTTCGGGTACCTGCTGGTGTGGGTGCTCGTCGTCGCGAACGTCATGGCGGGGCTCGTGCAGTACCTGTCGGCGAAGCTGGGCCTGGTCACCGGGCAGTCGTTGCCGGAGGCCGTGCGTGATCATCTGCCGCGCCCGGTGCGGCTCGCCTACTGGGGACAGGCGGAGGTGGTCGCGATGGCGACCGACCTCGCCGAGGTGCTCGGCGGTGCCATCGCGCTGTCGTTGCTCTTCGGCCTCCCGCTGCTGCTCGGCGGTGTGATCACCGGTGTCGTGTCGACAGCTCTGCTGCTGGTGCAGGACAAACGCGGGCAGAAGCCGTTCGAGCGCGTGATCACCACGATGCTGGTCGTGATCGCGGCCGGGTTCATGGCAGGGCTCTTCGTGTCGCCGCCGTCGGTGTCCGGTGCCGCATCCGGCCTGGTGCCGAGGTTCGACGGTGCGGACAGCGTGCTGCTCGCGGCCGGGATGCTCGGCGCGACCGTGATGCCGCACGCGGTGTACCTGCACTCGGCGCTGGCACGGGACCGGCACGGGAAGAACCCGTCGTTGCTCGGGGCCACCAAGGTCGACGTCGTCGTCGCGATGGTGGTGGCCGGTGCGGTGAACCTGGCGATGCTGCTGCTCGCGGCGTCCGCGTTGCAGGGCAACGGCGGCGTGGACACGCTCGAAGGGGCGCACGCGGCGGTCGGTGCGACGCTGGGCGGCGGGATCGCGCTGTTGTTCGCTCTGGGTTTGCTGGCTTCGGGTTTCGCGTCCACGGCTGTCGGCTGTTATGCCGGTGCCGTGGTCATGGACGGCCTGCTGCGGGTGCGGATTCCTTTGCCGGCCAGGCGAATCATCACGTTGGTGCCCGCGCTGGCGATCCTGGCGTCGGGGGTCGATCCCACGTTCGCGTTGGTGCTGTCGCAGGTCGTGCTGTCGTTCGGCATCCCGTTCGCACTGGTGCCGCTGGTGTGGCTGACCGCGCGCCGGCCGTTGATGGGTTCGTACACGAACCGGCGCTCGGTCACCGTTTCCGCGTCCGTCGTGGCGTTCGCGGTGGTCGTGCTGAACGTGGCGTTGATCTACCTGACGATGTCCGCGTAGTCGACGCCGAGCTGGTCCAGGACCTCCTCCATGGTCCGCATGATGTCGAGCGTCGCCGTCAACGGCATGTCGGAGTGTTCGACGGCACCCTGGCCCGCCCAGATCTCGACCTCGTGGATCTGGTGCCGGTAACCCCGGTCCTCGGTCTCGTGCTCGACCCCGTTGATGATCACCTTGGTGGGGTTGTACATCCGGTCGATCTCGATCGTGCCCTCGGTTCCGACGATCTCCGCCGTGCTGCCGAGGTCGGCGACGAGCGAACAGCGCAGCAGAGCGTGCACGCCGTTCTCGTAGCCCAGCAGGATTCCGGCATCGGCGTCCACTTCGGACGGCGCGAGACCGCCGTGCGCGGCGATGTGCGTCGGCCGGCCGAGAAGCTGGTGCGCGAGTGCGATCGGGTAGATCCCAAGGTCGAGGACCGAGCCACCGGCCGTCTCCTTCGCCCACAGCCGGTGGCCGGCGTCGAAGTCGGTGCGGAACCCGAAGTCCGCGCGGATCGTGCGCACCTCGCCGATCTCACCGCCGGCCACGGCACCGGCCACCTTGCGGATCAACGGGTTGAAGCGCGTCCACATGCCCTCCATGAGGAAACGCTTCTCGGTGCGCGCCTTCACGATCATCTCCTCCACCTGGGCGGAGGAGATGCCGAGGGGCTTCTCGCACAGCACGTGCTTGCCGGCCTCGAGCGCCGCGAGCGTGACCTCGTGGTGCTGGGCGTGCGGCGTGGCGACGTAGACGACCTCGACCTCCTCGTCGCGCAGGAGCTCGCGGTAGTCGCCGTACGCGCGCTTGATGCCGAACCGCTCGGCAAACGCTTGCGCACGCGTGACGTCCCGGGAGGACACCGCGATCACCTCGACGTCCGGGACCTTCAGCATGTCGGCGGTCACGGTCTGCGCGATGCCGCCTGTTGCGATCACACCCCACTTCATGGCGTGAGCTTAGATTGGAGGTATGCGCCTCATCCTGAACGTGATCTGGCTCGTGCTCGCCGGGTTCTGGATGGCCGTCGGCTACGCGGTCGCCGGTCTCATCTGCTGCGTCCTGATCATCACGATCCCGTGGGGCATCGCGTCGTTCCGGATCGCGAACTACGCGCTCTGGCCGTTCGGCCGCGAGGTGGTCGACAAGCCGGGCGCGGGCACCGGCTCGTTGCTGGGCAACGTCATCTGGATCGTCGTCGCCGGGTTCTGGCTCGCCATCGGCCACATCGTCACCGGCATCGCGCTGTGCGTGACGATCATCGGCATCCCGCTCGGGCTGGCCAACTTCAAGCTGGTGAAGGTCTCGCTGGTGCCGCTGGGCAAGGAGATCGTCGAAGTTCCGTGAGGGTCTCCCGCTCCTCGTCGGGGGCGAGGAGCGGAAGACCTCTCATTCGGCACGTGCGGTCAGGCTTCGTCGCCCGACAGCTCGTGCAGGCACAGGATGTTGCCCTCGGTGTCGCAGAACCACGCCGCGCGCTCGTTGCCCATGACCGCGATGTGGTTGACGGTCTTGAGGTCGGGCATGTCGTAGTCCTCGAAGCGCACGCCCCTGTCCTCCAGCTCGCGGATCTCGCCCTCCAGGTCGGGCACCTCGAAGCTGAGCACCGTGTGGGCGGTCTGCGCACCCTTCTCCGCAGGCATCAGTCCCAGCGCGTCACCCTGGCCGAGCGCGAAGATCCGCGTGCCGTCCGGTGCGGTGGCGAGGGGCTTGAGACCGAGCTTGTCCGCGTAGAAGCGCCCGGCGCGCTCGGCGTCTTCTACGGGCAGCATCGTCGTTGTCCTGGTGGCGGTGAGCATGGGCGCCTCCTTCGACGGAATCCCACGATGTTGCGCGCGTCACACCGCATCCGCAAGAGGCCTTTCACCCCTTCCTGACCTGCGGAGATCGTTGATTCGCCAGACGATTTCGCTCCGTGAACGCACCGCGCCTCGTCGTGCTCACCGCCGCCCTCGCACGCCCTGGGATCAGGCGTGCCGGGTGCTGTCGTCCAGGTTCAGCAGCTCCACGGCCTTGGCCCGCATCTCCACCTTGCGGATCTTGCCGGTGACCGTCATCGGGAACTCGTCGACGACGTGCACGTACCGCGGGATCTTGTAGTGCGCGAGCTTCCCGGTGCAGAACTCCCGGACGGCCTCTGCGGTCAGCGGCGCGGCGCCCTCGCGCAGGCGGACCCAAGCCATGAGCTCCTCGCCGTACTTGGCGTCGGGCACGCCGATCACCTGGGCGTCAAGCACGTCCGGGTGCGTGTAGAGGAACTCCTCGATCTCGCGCGGATAGATGTTCTCGCCACCGCGGATGACCATGTCCTTGATGCGCCCGGTGATGTTCACGTAATCGTCGTCGTCCATCACGGCGAGGTCGCCGGTGTGCATCCAACCGGCCTTGTCCACCGCGTCGGCCGTCTTGTCGGGCTCGTTCCAGTAACCGAGCATGACGGAGTAGCCCCGCGTGCACAGCTCCCCCGGCACCCCGCGCGGAACCGTCAGCCCGGTCTCCGGGTCGACGATCTTCACCTCGAGGTGGGGACCGACCCGCCCGACCGTCCCGACGCGACGGTCCAGCGAGTCGTCGACGCGCGTCTGCGTTGACACCGGGGAGGTTTCGGTCATGCCGTAGCAGATGGAGACCTCGCGCATGCCCATGCGTTCGACGACCTGTTTCATCACCTCGACCGGGCACGGCGAGCCCGCCATGATGCCGGTGCGCAACGACGACAGGTCGTAGCCGTCGATCAGGTCGAGCATGGCGATGAACATCGTCGGCACGCCGTAGAGACTGGTGCAGCGCTCTTCCTGAACCGCCGCAAGGGTTTTCGCCGGGTCGAACGCCGGTGCGGGGATCACGACGCACGCGCCGTGACTGGTGGCGGCGAGGTTGCCCATCACCATTCCGAAGCAGTGGTAGAACGGCGGCACGACGCAGATGCGGTCGTTTTCCGTGTAGTTCAACAACTCCCCGACGAAGTAACCGTTGTTGAGGATGTTGTGGTGCGAGAGCGTCGCGCCCTTGGGGAAGCCCGTGGTGCCGGACGTGTACTGGATGTTGATCGGGTCGTCGCGGTCCAGCTCGACGTCCGGCAGCTCGCTTTCCGTCCACTGTGGATCGTCGACGAACACGACGTTGCGCAGCTCTGGACAGCGCGGCCGGACCTCCTCGATCATCCCCGCGTAGTCGGAGGTCTTGAACGTCCGCGCGGACACCAGCGTGTGGATGCCCGCCTGGTTCAGCACGTACTCCAGCTCGTGCACCCGGTACGCCGGGTTGACGTTGACCAGGATCGCGCCGATCCGTGCCGTCGCGTACTGCACGAAGACCCACTCCGCGCAGTTCGGTGCCCAGATGCCGACCCGGTCGCCCTTGCGCACGCCCAGCGCGGTGAGCCCGGCGGCCGCTTTGTCGACTTCCGCCGACAGTTCGGTGTAGGTCCACCGGCGATCTGTGGCCTTGTCGACAAGTGCCTCGCGGTCGCCGAAGCGCGCGACGGTCGCGGCGAAGTTCGCGTGGATCGTGTCGCCCAGCAGCGGGGCGGCGGAGGTGCCCGAGGAGTAGCTGGCGGTCATCCACCAGACCGTAGTCAGGCTCCGGGGTATGGCAAGGGGACGACCAGGCACGGACCGCCGCTGTAGAGGCCCGCGTCGATCGCCAGGACCTTGCCGTCGGCGTACACGAGGGGCCCGTCGATCTGCTCCGGCGGCACCCCGAGTTGATCGGCGATGACGCTGTGGCCGTGCACGATCTTGCTGCCGCCGAGGGTCCCGAGCAGCTCGTCTGCGATTTCCGGCCCCTGCGGACCGCGGAACGCGTAGCGCGTCGTCATCTTGCGCCAGCACTCCCACCACTCGACGAGATCGTCGCCCTTGAGCACCTGCCGGACCGCCTCGTTGACCTCCTCGATCGAGGACCCCCATTCGAGGTAGGCCGCCGTGTCGGAGTGCATCAGCAGGTGGTCGTCGCGCAGCTTCAGCACCGGTCTGCTGGTGAGCCACTCGACGTGCGCGTCGGTCAGCCGGTCCTGGTCGCTGCGCAGCCCGCCGTTCAGCAGCCAGCTGCGCGCGAACGACCGCGGCCCGGCGCTGTCGGGCACCTGCTCGTCACCGAACCGGTGCATGCCGAGCAGCAGCACCTCGTGGTTGCCGATCAACGAGTTGACCGCGCCACCCGCCTGCGCCGCCTCCTCGATCAGGCGCATGACCAGATCGATCACGCCGACACCGTCGGGACCGCGGTCCACGAAGTCGCCGAGGAACCACAGCTCGGCCTCACCGCCGGTCCAGTGCCCCTCCTCGTCGCACAGCTCGGCGACGTGCAGCGCTCTGGTCAGCTCAGCGAGGTGTCCGTGCACGTCACCTACGACGTACATCGGGCGTCGATCCGTGTCCACCTCCGCGACGATAGGTGATGAACCCTCGCGCGTCAGTGGCCAGCCCAGTCACCGAACGGGTCCTGTGAGTGACCGACCAGCTCGGCGATCGACTTCAGCACGCGCGTCGGCCGGTACGGGTACATCTCGGCGTGCTCGGAGGTGAAGATCCCGGACAGCACGAGGATGGTCGACAGGCCCGCTTCCAGGCCCGATCGCACGTCGGTGTCCATCCGGTCACCGATCATGAGAGCGTTCTCCGAGTGCGAGCCCAGCGCGCGCAACGCCGACCGCATCATCAACGGGTTCGGCTTGCCCACGTAGTAGGGCTCACGGCCGGTGGCGCGCTCGATCAACGCCGCCACGGCGCCGGTCGCGGGCAGCGAGCCCTCGCGGGACGGGCCCGTCGCGTCCGGGTTGGTCGCGATGAACTTCGCGCCCTCCTCGACCAGGCGGATGGCCTTGGTGATCGCGGTGAAGCTGTAGGTGCGGGTCTCGCCGAGCACCACGTAGTCCGGGTCGCGGTCGGTCAGGACGTAGCCGATCTCGTGCAACGCCGTGGTGAGGCCGGCCTCGCCGATCACGAACGCCGAGCCGTTCGGCCGCTGCGAGTCGAGGAACCTGGCCGTGGCCAGCGCGGACGTCCAGATCGACGTCTCCGGGATGTCCAGGCCCGTGCGCTGCAATCGCGCGCGCAGGTCTCGTGGCGTGTAGATGGAGTTGTTGGTGAGCACGAGGAACGGGGTGTCGGAAGCACGCAGCTCCGCGACGAACTCGTCGGCGCCGGGGATCAGGTGCTCCTCGTGAACCAGAACACCGTCCATGTCCATCAAGTAGTGCCACATGGGCCTAAGTATCGATCACGCGCTTGCGGAACGTCTCCACCTGGAGCTTGAGATAACGCTCGATCACCTCGAGCTCGGCGGAGTCGAAGTGGCCGAGCACCTCGACCAGGCTGGCCTGAGCCTTCTCGAAGAGGTGGCCGAACTTCACGAACTCCGCGGGTGTGACCTCGACCAACACCTTGCGGCGGTCGTGCGGGTCACGGACACGGCGGACATATCCGGCACGCTCCAGACGGTCGATGACGCCCGTGACGGCACCGGTGGAGAGGCCGGAGAGCTCGGCGATCCGACCGGCCGTGAGGGGTCCCTCCGCCCGGATGGCGAGATCGAGGCACTTCTCGTCGGTCGCGGACAGACCCATCTGCTCGGCGACCTTCGTGTGGAACATGATCGTGAGCGCGCTGTGCTCCCGCATGTACCAGGTGAACCTCTCCAGCACCTCAGGTTCCATGTCGAACATCTTAGCTGCTAAGACAATTCCTTGTGACAGTGCTCCAAACGGGCGGAACGTGAGAAACCCTATTTGTGGCGTCATCCACAAGGGGATGTTCATTAGTCTTGATGGGGTGACAGCAGTGGACTTGGGACTACCCGTCGTGCGCGGCACGCCTGACGCGTCCGCCCGACCCGATACGCCGCTGCTCGTCGACAGGTTCGGCAGGGTCGCGACGGACCTGCGGGTGTCGCTGACCGACCGCTGCAACCTGCGCTGCACCTACTGCATGCCGGCCGAGGGCCTCGACTGGCTGCAGAAGGACGAGCTGCTCACCGACGCCGAGCTGATCCGGCTCATCCGCATCGCGGTCGTCGACCTGGGCGTCACGGACATCCGCTTCACCGGCGGCGAGCCGTTGCTGCGGCGCGGCCTGGAGCAGGTCATCGCCGCGACGGCCGAGCTGGAGCCGCGTCCGCGCATGTCGATGACGTCGAACGGCATCGGGCTCGCCCGGCGGGCGCAGTCGCTCAAGGACGCCGGCCTGAACCGGATCAACGTCTCGCTCGACACCCTCGACCCGGACCGCTTCGCCACGCTGACCAGGCGCGACCGCATCACGGACGTGCTGGACGGCCTCGACGCCGCCCGTGCGGCGGGACTGGAACCGGTGAAGGTCAACTCCGTGCTGATGCGCGGCGTGAACGAGGACGAGGCCGTGCCGCTGCTGCGGTTCTGCGTCGAGAACGGCTACCAGCTGCGGTTCATCGAGCAGATGCCGCTGGACGCGCAGCACGGCTGGAAGCGCACGAACATGGTCACGGCCGACGAGATCCTCACGATGCTCTCGTCCGCGTACACGCTGACGCCATCGGAAACCCCTCGCGGCGGTGCGCCGGCCGAGCGCTGGCTGGTCGACGGCGGCCCCGCCACTGTCGGCGTGATCGCGTCGGTGACCAGGCCGTTCTGCGCCGCCTGCGACCGCACCCGGCTCACCTCCGACGGCCAGATCCGCAACTGCCTGTTCAGCCAGGGCGAGACCGATCTGCGCACGCTGCTGCGCGACGGCTCCCCCGACTCCGCGATCGCCGACGCCTGGCGCGCCACGATGTGGGCCAAGGCGGCCGGTCACGGCATCAACGAGGCGGGCTTCCACCAGCCCGACCGTCCCATGAGCTCCATCGGAGGATGAGCGTGACTTCTTCCGGGACCGCCGTGAAGATCCGTTACTTCGCGGGCGCGCGGGCCGCGGCCGGGGTGACCGACGAGGACCTGGTGCTCGACGCTGCGGAGCCCACCGTGGCGCTCGTGGTGAGCGCGATCGGCCAACGGCACGGCGACCGGCTCGGCAAGGTGCTCGCGGCGTCGAGCTTCCTGCTGGACGGCGTCGCGGTGCGCGACACGTCGACGCGCGTGCCCGCCGGGGCTCAGCTGGACGTGCTGCCGCCGTTCGCGGGCGGCTGAGCGAGCTTGCGCTCCCACGCCTGACGGCCGGTGGCGCGCGCCAGCTCCAGGGCGCGTGACCGGGTCCGCGCTGCTTCCTCCTCGTCGCCCATCGCCCGGTGGATCTCGGCCAGCTCGGCCAGCGCGGGCACCTGCCGGACGCGCAACTGCCCGCGTTCCGCGGCCGTGACGGCCTCGACGGCGTGCTCGAACGCCTCGCTGAGGTGCCCGAGCGCGCGGTGAGCGCCGGCGAGACCGGTCAGCGCGTCGACCTCCCCGCGCAGGTAGCCGACCTTGCGGCAGAGTTCGAGCCCCTGCTGGTGGTGCGACACCGCCTCGTCCGCCCTGCCCTGGGCGCACGCGGCCAGGCCGAGCGTGTTGTGCGCGTCCCCTTCCGACTTCGGGTCCTCGCACTCGATGGCCAGCTCCAGGGACCGGTGGGCGTGGGCTTCCGCCTCTGCGCTGCGGCCGCGTTCCAGGTCCAGCAGCGCGCGGGTGTCGAACATGCGGATGACGAACACGGTTCCGAGCGCCGGGTCGTCGAGCTCCGGCACGAGGGCGTCGAGGTGCTCGGTGGCGCGGTCGACGTCGCCGATGAGGATGTAGGCGTCGGCGAGATGCCCCTCGGCGAACGCCTTGCCGCGCGAGATGCCCTGCTCGGCCGACAGCCGCGCGACGTCCCGCGCGTAGGACACGGCGAGGTCGAGCGGTCCGAGATCCATGTAGATGCCGCTGAGGTTGTACACCGCCGGCGGGTTCTCGCCGATGATCCGCAGCGACTCGCGCAGGGCGTCCGCGGCCGCGTCGAGCCTGCCGCACTCCCAGTGCACGATGCCCGCGTTGATCAGCAACGCGCCGAGGGCCTGCTCGTCGCCGAGCTCTCGCGCGAGCGCGATGCCCTCCTCGAATTCGGCCTGCGCCTGGGCGAACTGACCGCCGCGCCAGTGCGCGAGGCCGAGCGAACCGCGCATGGCGGCCTCGGCGGCCCGGTCCCGGTGCCCGCGGGCCGCGCGCAGCCCTGCCTGTGCCGACGCCACCCAGTCGACGAGGAGGCTGTGGAAGTAGAAGTACGCCCGCATGGCGTCGGCGAGCAGCCAGGCCACCGGCCGGTCCCCCGCCGCCAGGATCGCGGCCACGACGCTCGCCCGTTCCGCCTCCAGCCACGCGACCGCCTCGGTCGAGTCGCCGAAGTCGTGCCGTGGCACGCCGTCCGCGATCGGTGGCAACGCCAGCCTGCGGAACTCGGGGTGCAGCACGCGACCGGCCGCGTCCGCGTTGACGAGGTAGTAGTCGTGCAGGCGGCCGAGCTCTGGCGGGGCGAGCCGCAACGCGAAGATGCGGAGCAGGTCGTGCAGGGAGTAGCGGTCACCGGCGCGCTGCACGAGGTTCGCGTCGACGAGCCGGTCGAGCACGGCGGTCGCGTCCTCGCCGAGCAACGCCGTCGCCGCGCCGACGCCGAAGTCCGGGCCCGGCACGTGGCCGAGCAACCGGAACAACCGTTGTGCCGCTTCGGATTGCGCGCGGTACGACAGGTCGAAGGTCGCCCACACCGCGGCGTCGCCCTCGATCTCCAGCACCCCGAGCCGGTCGTCGCCGCGCAGCTCGGTCAGGTAGTCCGGCAGGTGGCCGTGGGCCACGTTCGCGGCGGCGATGCGCAACGCCAGCGGCAGGTGCCCGCAGAGCCGGGCGAGCTCGGCGCGTTCGGTCCGGCTGCCGCCGATCCGCAGGTGTGCCAACAACTCCTGCGCCTCGCCGTGGTCGAAGACGCCGACGCGGATCTGCTCGTGCTCCGGCAGATCGGTGCGGCTGGTGACGATCACCCGGCACGACGGCCCGGCCGGCAACAGCGGGCCGATCAGCTCGCGGGTGGCGTTGTCGATCACGACGAGCACCGCGCGATCGGCCGTCATCCGTTGGTACAGCGCGGTTTGCTCGGCCAGCTCGACGGGCACGTCCTCGGCTCCGAGCGCACGCAGGAACCGCGACACCGCCTGTTCCGGCGTGACCGGCGCACCCGGCGAGAAGGCGCGGAGGTTCACGTACAGCTGGCCGTCGGCGAACCGCTCGCTCAGCCGGTGGGCGACGTGGACGGCCAGCGACGTCTTGCCGACACCGGGCGGCCCGGTGATCGCGAGGACCGGGGCGGTCGACGCGAGGGCCGCCTCGATCTCGTGCGTGCGTCCGACGAAGTCGGGGAGGTCGGCCGGCAGCTGGTGGGGACCGGGCTTGCGCAGCACGAGCCGGTAGCCCGCGGGCTCGGTGACCACCTGGTCGGTCGCGCGGAGCCGTTGCACCAGGTTGCGCAACGCGCCCTTGGGGTTCGACGGCTTGTCATCGCCCCAGACGGCGTCGATCAGCTCGTCGAACGGCACCGGCTGGCCGGGTCTGGCCGCCAGCGCCTCGCGCAACACGTCGATCCTCATGTGTTCATGGTGCCCAATTCCGCGGGCGTCGAGCCGATCTCCGGCGTGTCGCCGATCGGCCGAACAGGCGTGAGCCACGCCTCACTTTCCGTGATGGATCTCGACCGATCTCAGGATGGAAACGAACCGATAACGGCTACTTTGAGCTGCGGTTTTGTAGGCTCCGCACAACGTTCCGAAACGTTACTGTGATGCGCATCACAGCCTGATACGTTTGGTGACCCCGCCGTCGGTTACGTACGGTCGCTCCTCGGCTGGTCCCGACCGGCCACGAGCAAGACCGGAGAGCCGAACACCGAACCCAGTCCAAGGGTTCTCCGGACCAACCCCGAGCGAGAGAAACCGCCGGACTGGGACGCAGGGACGTACCGGGCTCCCGAACCCGAGTTCCTGGCCGCAGGTGTGGTGGACCGAGAGGCACATGGCGTTCAACCGAGGCAAGCAGGGCAAGCAGGGTTCCGCCGCTCGCACTATCGCCAAGGTCGCGGCCGTCGGCATCATCGCCGGCGCCCCTCTGGGCCTGGCCGTTGGCACCGCCAACGCCGCCCCTGGAATGGACTGGGACGCACTCGCGCAGTGCGAGGCCAGTGGTAACTGGGCCGCCAACACCGGCAACGGGTTCTACGGCGGCCTGCAGTTCACGCAGAGCACCTGGAACGCGAACGGCGGCAAGGGCAACCCGGCCAACGCGTCGCGCGAGGAGCAGATCCGCGTGGCCGAGAACGTCCTCCGCACGCAGGGCGCCGGCGCGTGGCCGTCGTGCAGCAAGCGCATCGGCGCGTACGTGGGCAAGACCGCCCCCGCGCAGAAGCAGGCCCAGCCGCAGCGCAAGGCGCAGCCGCAGCAGCGCCAGGCGCCCGTGCAGCAGGCGCCGGTCGTCGTCCTCGAGGGTTCCAAGTCGAACCCGCAGGGCAACTACGAGATCAAGGCCGGCGACACGCTGTCGAAGATCGCCGAGGCCAACAAGGTCGCCGGCGGCTGGCAGGCCATCGTGGAGAAGAACAAGGGCTTCATCACGAACCCCGACCTGATCTTCCCGGGCCACAAGATCGCCATCTGAGCCGCGTTCGTCGGCTGACTGATTTGCAGCTCTCTCTTGTTGTGGGCTGATGCAGGACCAGGGATCTCACCGTTACCCCCCGGCGGTGAGGTCCCTGCTTGCGTTCGCGGGCCGGGTCGCTCAGGGGCAGTTGACCCACTCGTCCCTGCCGTCGGAGAAGACCTGGCGCTTCCACACCGGCAGCCGCGCCTTGACCTCGTCCACGAGGTCAGCGCACAGCAGGAAGGCCTCCTTGCGGTGCTCGGCCGCCACCGCGCAGGCCAGCGCCACATCCCCGATCTTCAGCGGACCCACCCGGTGCGACACCGCGATGCCGTGCACGCCGGGGTACTTGTCGGAGAGCGACTCGACGACCTCGGCCACCACGTCGGCTGCCGACGGGTGGGAGTGGTATTCGAGTTCCAGGACCGAGCGGCCGCCGTCGTGGTCGCGCACCACGCCGGAGAACGTCACCACCGCGCCCGCCCGGTCGGAGCCGACCAGGGCCGCGTGTTCTTCCACCGACAACGGGTCCTCGGTCACGACGGCCCTCAGCACCACGCCCATCAGTGGTCTCCTCCGCGCAGTTGGTCGAGGGCATGCTCCACGACGTTGCCGAGCACGTCCAGGCCGTCTCGCACTCCGCCCGTCGAGCCCGGCAGGTTCACGATCAGCGTGCGGCCCGCCACGCCCGCCACGCCGCGCGACAGAACCGAGCCGGGTACGCGCGGCCAGCCGGACATGCGGATGGCGTCGGCCAGTCCCGGCACCTCGTAGTCCAGCACCGCTCGGGTGGCCTCGGGGGTGCGATCGGTCGGGTTGATGCCGGTGCCGCCGGTGGTCAGGACCAGGTCGGCTCCCGCCGACACCGCTTCGGTCAGCGCCTGTTGGACCGGGTCGCCGTCCGGGACGACGACCGGATCGGCGACCGAGAAGCCGCGCTCGGTCAGCCACTCGACGATCAGGGGGCCGCTGCGGTCGGCGTAGACACCGGCGGCGGCCCGGTTGGAGGCGGTGATCACCACTGCTTTCACGGGCGCACCCACAGCCCTGACTTGCCGCCTTCCTTGCGTTCCACGCGGACTGCGTCCAGCGAGGCGGCCGGGTCCACCGACTTCACCATGTCGTGGAGGGTCAGGCCTGCCACCGAGACGGCGGTCAGTGCCTCCATCTCCACGCCCGTGCGGTCGGTGGTGCGGACCGTGGCTGTGATCAACACCGAGGTGTCGGCCAGAGCCAGGTCCACCACCACCGACGACAGGGCGATCGGGTGGCACAGCGGGACGAGCTCCCAGGTGCGCTTCGCGGCCATGATGCCCGCGATCCTGGCGGTGGCCAGGGCGTCGCCCTTGGGCAGGCCGTCGGCGCCCAGCAGCGCAACCACCTCGGCGGTCGTGTGCAGGACCCCGGTGGCCACGGCCGTCCGGGAGGTCTGCTCCTTGCCTGAGACGTCGACCATGCGGGCCGCGCCTTGTGAGTCCAGGTGGGTGAACTGCTTGGTCATACCGCGATCGTATGCCTGGCTCACGGGAACGCGGGGGCCCCGCGTTCCCCAGAAGGAAACGCGGGGCCCCCGCGTTCCCCGAAATTACGAAGTGGCTGCCTTGCGGACCGCCTCGGCCACGGCGGGGGCCACCGTGTTGTCGAAGACCGACGGGACGATGAACGACGCGTTGAGGCGGTCGCCGTCCACGACGTCGGCGATGGCGCTGGCGGCGGCCAGGAGCATCGCGTCGGTGATGGTCTTGGCGTGGGCGTCCAGCAGGCCGCGGAACACGCCGGGGAACGCCAGCACGTTGTTGATCTGGTTCGGGAAGTCCGAGCGGCCCGTCGCCACGACGGCGGCGTGCTGCTGGGCCTCCATCGGGTCGATCTCCGGGTCCGGGTTGGCCAGCGCGAAGACGATGGCGTCCTTGGCCATGGTCGCGACCTGGTCCGCGCCGAACAGGTTGGGCGCGGACACACCGATGAACACGTCGGAGCCGACCAGGGCGTCGTGCAGACGACCCGACTGGTTCTCCTTGTTCGTGGACGCCGCGATGGACTTGAGGTTCGAGTCCAGGCCGGGGCGGTCGCGGTGCACGATGCCGTCGACGTCCACGGCGATGATGTCGCCGGGCTCCTGGGCCTGCAGCAGGCGGATGATCGCGGAACCGGCCGCGCCGACGCCGCAGACCGTGATGCGACAGTCCTTGATGTCCTTGCCGACGACGCGCAGGGCGTTGCGCAGAGCGGCCACGACGACGATCGCGGTGCCGTGCTGGTCGTCGTGGAAGACCGGGATGTCGAGCTTCTCGCGCAGGCGGGCCTCGATCTCGAAGCAGCGCGGCGCGGAGATGTCCTCGAGGTTGATGCCGCCGTACACGGGAGCGATGAGCTCGACCGCGCGGATGATCTCCTCGGTGTCCTGGGTGTCCAGGCAGACCGGCCAGGCGTCGACGCCGGCGAACTTCTTGAACAGCGCGGCCTTGCCCTCCATCACCGGCAGGGCGGCGGCGGGGCCCAGGTTGCCGAGGCCCAGCACGGCCGAGCCGTCGGTGACGACGGCGACGGTGTTGCGCTTGATCGTCAGGCGGCGGGCGTCGTCCGGGTTCTTGGCGATCGCCTCGCACACGCGGGCCACACCCGGCGTGTAGGCGCGGGAGAGGTCGTCGCGGTTGCGCAGCGGGACCTTCGAGGAGATCTCGATCTTGCCGCCGAGGTGCACGAGGAACGTGCGGTCCGACACCTTGCGGACGACGATGCCGGGCAGCGTCTCCAGCGTGTCGGTGATGTCCTTGGCGTGGTTCGCGGAGAGGGCGTTGCAGGTGAGGTCGATGACGACGCGGTCGTTGTGCGACTCCACGACGTCGAACGCCGTGATCACCCCGCCCGCGCGGCCGACGGCCGTCGTGAGGTCACCCGCGGCGCTCGCTGACGGCGGCGCCTCCAGGCGAACGGTGATCGAGTAACCAGGGCCGGGGACCGGCATCGTCGTCCTCCCACGCAGAACTGCTCAAACGGGAAGCGAGCCTATCCCCGGCCCCTTTGCGGTACTCACGCGACTCGGCAGAGTTAAGACGGCTCTGACAGTTCGCGCGCGAGTCCACTCAGGACTTGTTGATCTCCGTCACCGGGTGGGTGTAGCCGAGGTCCTCGACCGGCAGCGGGAACGTCACCGTGCCGAACGGGGAGAGCGCACCCTGCACGTCACTGGTCAGTTCGGTGACGGGGTGGCCCCCGTCTGGGCCCTCCGGCCAGTGCGGGTCGACCCGTCCAGGGCGTCCTTTCGCCACGATCTCCTCCTCGGTGATGCCCAATGACGCGCACAAGTGTGACAGAGCACGATGGGAAGTCGACCGGCCCATATACCGTGGTGAGAATGTCCGGCATCACTCTCGCCGACTGGCTGCGCGCCCAGGACGACGCCGCTCTCGTGGCGCTGCTGCGCGCGCGTCCTGACCTGGCAACGCCCCCACCTGCCGATATGTCCGTGCTCGCGACGCGGATCGGCACCAGGGCGTCGATCGCGCGCGCCTGCGAGGACCTCGACACGTTCACGCTCGCCGTGCTGGAAGGCCTGGTCGTGCAGGGCGCGGACACCGAGCCCGTGGCGTTGGCCACACTCGCCGAGGTGCTCGGGCCGGACGTGAAGCCCAAGCCGCTCAAGCAGGCCGTGGCCAGGCTGAAGTCCCTCGCGCTCGTCTGGGGTGACGACGACGCGTTGTCGGTGCCTCCGGTCACGCGGGAGGCGTTCGGCACGTATCCCGGCGGGCTGGGCAGGGCGACCGGGCAGACGTACGACCTGGGCGGCATCACCGAGGGCGAGCAGCGGGTCCTGCAGAAGCTCGCCGCAGGGCCTCCGATCGGCGACACCAAGGACGCCTCCCGCGTCGTGCCGCTCGACAAGGCCGAGACGCCCGTGCAACGCCTCCTCGCGCGCGGTCTGCTGCTGCGACGCGATCCCGGCACCGTCGAGCTGCCGCGGGAGATCGCACTCCAGCTGCGCGGCGACCGCCCGCTCGGCCCGATCCAGGTCACCGAGCCCAAGCCGAAGACGAGCACGCTCCAGCAGGCGAGCATCGACGCCACGGGCGGAGGTGAGGCGCTCGAACTCGTCCGGCACGTGGAGAACCTGATCGCGAGCTGGTCGGCGGAGCCGCCGCCGGTGCTGCGGACCGGCGGGCTGGGCGTCCGCGAGCTGCGCAAGGTCGCCAAGGACCTCGACGTCGACGAACGCCGCGCCGCGCTGCTGATCGAGCTGGTGGTCGGCGCCGACCTCGTCGCGAACACCGAGGCCGCCGAGCCGGAGTGGGTGCCGACGACCAAGGCCGACGTGTGGCTGGCCGCGACCGCCGAGGTCCGCTGGGCCACGCTCGCCCACGCCTGGCTGGAGCTGCCGAGGCTGCCCGCGCTGGTCGGCCGCCGCGACGAGAAGGACAAGCTCTTCACCCCGCTCGCGGACGAGATCCGCCGCGCCCAGGCACCCCGCGACCGCCGCTGGGTCCTCGAAACGCTCGCCGCGTTCCCCAAGGGCACCGCCATCGCGGACCCCGGAGACCTCGCCGCGCTGCTCGCCTGGCGGGCGCCGCGCAGGGGCGGGCGGCAGCGCGACGAGCTGGTGCGCTGGACCGTCGAGGAGGGCACCGCGGTCGGCGTGCTCGCCCTCGGCGCGATCACCAGCGCTGGCCGCGTGCTGCTCGACGAGGGCCCCGGCCACGCCGCCAAGTCGCTCGGGGACGCGTTGCCCGCACCGCTCGACCACGTGCTGGTGCAGGCGGATCTCACCGTCATCGCGCCGGGCAGGCTCGAACCCGAGCTCGCGGACGAGATGGCGCTCGTCGCGGACGTCGAGTCGGCGGGCAGCGCGACGGTCTACCGGATCGGCGAGACGACCGTCCGCCGCGCCCTCGACGCCGGACGCACCGCCGACGAGCTGCACGAACTGTTCAAGACGCGCTCGCGCACGCCGGTTCCGCAGTCGTTGACGTACCTGATCGACGACGCCGCGCGCCGCCACGGCAGGCTGCGCGGCGGCGCCGCGGGTTCGTTCCTGCGGTGCGACGACCCGGTGCTGATCAGCGAGGTCCTCGCCCACCCGGAGGCCACCCGGCTGGAGCTGCGCCGGATCGCGCCGACGGTGCTGGTCAGCCCGTTGCCGCTGGCGGACGTGCTGGACGGGCTGCGCTCGGCCGGGTTCGCCCCGGCCGCGGAGGGCCCCGACGGCCAGGTCCTCGACCTGCGGACGGGCGGTCGCCGGACCACGCCGCGGCAGCGGTCCGCGCGCAAAGTCACGTCACCGACCGTGCCCGCCGACGAGCGGTTGGGTGAACTCGTCCGGCTGGTGCGGGCGGGCGATCGTGCCGCCGCGACACCACGGGGTGAACGCGTCGCCGTCCCCGGCCACCTCGGCGCCGGGCCGTCCGCCACCCTGTCGTTGCTCCAGCAGGCCGCACGGGCGCGACGCAGAGTGCTCGTCGGGTTCGTCGACTCCCACGGCACGGCCGCGCAGCGCGTGATCGAGCCGCACGTGGTCGGCGGTGGCGTGCTGGAGGGCTACGACCACAGCTACGGAGAGGTGCTGAGGTTCCCTCTTCATCGCATCACGTCCGCCGCACTGGTGGACGAGGACTGACTGTCGGTCATCCCCCGGACGAACCGCACGTCCACCCTTGCGTGTGCGCGTGGCGACCTAGCGTCGAGTGGCGTGAGCGTTTCACGACGCTCGCTCGACGAAGGAGGAGCAGCGCAAATGGCCATCACCCGGTGGGCGAGCAGAGCCGTCCTCACCGCAACGGCATTGGCGTTCGCCTTGCCGTTCACAACAGGAACAGCTCAGGCTGACCCGATCATCGAGATTCTCGGGGACAACAACGTCAACGTGACCGTTGGCGCCTACAACAACAACGTGAACTCGATCCCGGTCAGCCTGGGCGCGGGCGCGAGCCTCAACACGGGCAGCGGCATCACTCTCGACCTCGACGACAACGACGGCATCCAGCTCGCGCTGGACCTCGGTCACGCGGAGATCTGGGCCGACGCGTCGGTCGGTGTTCCGTTCACGCACATCGGCGTCGACGCGTCCGCCGCGGCCACGACCGACACACCCGCGGTCGACGTCGCCGTCGCCCCGCCGCCTGCCGCGCCCGAAGTCGCGGCACCTCCGGCACCCGAGGTGGCCGCACCGCCGACACCCGCGGCCGCACCGGAACCGGCACCGGTCCTGGAAGCCGCCGTCACGATCACCGACGAGACCGCCGCGGCCGTCGACGAGCCGAAGGGCGACGAGGAGGAAGAGGACTGCCCGGAGGAGGTCGAGCCGTCCGGCTGCCCCAACATCACCGCGCTGGGAATCCTGAGCGTGTGCCTGCTGCCGAACCTGGTTCAGCTGCACATCTGATCGAACGACCCGACTCCAGGCCGGCCGAGAGGAGAGCACCAGGACGACTCCCTGACATGCGCAACGACGAGGCGAGCGCCGCACCCGAAGGTGGCGCTCGCCTCGTCGTTCACGTGTGTGAGGTTGTCCCGGTGAAGGAGATCAGCCGGCGCGGACGGACATCCACTGGCGCATGGCGTGCTCGACCAGCGTGATGAGCGTCTGCTTGGTCGACTGCCGGTTGCGCGCGTCGCACGTCACGATCGGCACCGACTCGTCGATCGTCAACGCCTCGCGGACGTCCTCCAGTCTGTGGTGGAGGAGGCCGTCGAAGCAGTTGACGCCCACGACGTACGGCAGCTGCCGGTCGTCGAAGAAGTCGATGGACGCGAACGCGTCGGCGAGACGGCGGGTGTCGACCAGCACGATGGCGCCGATGGCACCCCGCACGAGGTCGTCCCACATGAACCAGAACCGGTGCTGACCCGGTGTACCGAAGAGGTACAGGATCAGGTCGCTGTCGAGCGACACACGGCCGAAGTCCATCGCGACCGTCGTGGTGACCTTGTTGGGCGTTGCGGAGAGGTCGTCCACCCCCGCGCTGGCCTCGGTCATCACCGCCTCGGTGGTCAACGGGACGATCTCGGACACCGAGCCGACGAACGTCGTCTTGCCAACACCGAAGCCACCCGCCACCACGATCTTGGCGGAGGTCGTCGGCTTCCGTGCGCCCTCGGCGCCCTGGGGACTAGAGCCTGCGAAGCCCACTGAGCACCCTCTCCAGGAATTCCATGGAAGGCCGGTCCCCCACGACCAGACCGCCCTGGTGAATCAAAACCAATCCCATGCTTGCCATGTCGCCGATCAACACCCGCACGACGCCAAGTGGCAAGCGTAGGAGTGCCGCGACCTCGGCCACCGACCGCGTGTCCACACACAGCCCGCAGATCGACCTGTGCTCGGGAAGCACGGCGGCGTCCCGTTCGAGGCCGCGCTCGCTGGTCGAGATGAGCGCCTCGATCGCGAGGTCGTAGTCGGGTCGTGTGCGCCCACCGGTGCGCGTGTAAGGCCGCACCAGTGAACCCGAGTCCGCAGAAGAAGTTTCCTCCGGACGCACAGCAGGCTGCGCACCGGTGCTGTACACCGGCTGCGGCCCGGTGGTGTACGGCAGTTGCTCCGGCACCGCGTCCGGCATCTCGTGCTGGCCGAAGAGGTCCGCACCGGGGCCACCGAACAACCCGGTGCCGTACCCGTCTATGTCGAACCGGTTCGGCACGTCGTCGTACTGGTACGACGACGAGTCATCCACCTCACGCTGAGACATATCGCCTAGCCCTTGCCCTGTAACCCGCTCATCGTGGGGTGCGTCCTCGGCTTCCTCTGGTTCTTGGGGTATCGCGTCAGGCTCGTCGAACTGGAACCCACCAGCGGCCCACTCCTGGTAGTTGAAGTTCCTACCGAAGCCCCGGCCTCTAGCGCCAGATCTTCCAGCCATCTCTTCTCACCCCTGAACTTCAAGTGAGGTCTAGCGACGGACCACACCCTGAAGCTGCGCGCGCAGCTCAGGGGTGAGTTGTTGACCGACTCTCTCCACCAAAAGCGTCATCTCGTAGGCCACCAGACCGATGTCACAGTTTGGTGCCGCGAGGACCGCGAGGCACGAACCGTCACTGATGGACATGAGGAACAGGTAGCCCCGCTCCATCTCGACCACGGTCTGGTTGACCCCGCCTGCCTCGAAGCAGCGGGCAGCACCCTGTGTGAGGCTGACCAGTCCGGACGCGACGGCGGAGAGCTGCTCTGCACGGTCCCTGGGCAGGCCCTGGGACCCCGCGAGCAACAGCCCGTCCGCGGACACCACGACGGAATGTGCCACGCCGGGCACCCTCCGCACGAAGTCGGTGATAAGCCAACCAAAGCTGCCTGGCTGCGCTGCGGTCGTCACTCCTGCTCCTCGTTCTGCCGGCTCGACTGGTCACCAGCGTATGCCTCGATCAATGCGTGCCGGCCTCGCCGGACACCACTCTGAAGGCTCGACATCCGTCCCCGCACCGCGTCGGCGGAGCGGGGCGGCAGCGGGGGCCGCTGTGCTGTCTGTGTCACGGCCTGCGGCTTGGGTGCTGCAGATCCTGGCACGAGTTGGGCCTTCGGTGTCCGTTTCGGCAATCCTGCCGCTGTCTTCGACTCCGGCGTCTTGTTCAACAACGCCTGAGCCGCCTGCCATCCCTCGTCGGCAGGTGACTGCCAAGCCGACTCGGAAGTGGGTGCCGCCGCTGGAGTCTCCTCCACAACGGGCTCCGGTTCCACAACTCGCTCCTGCTCGGCGGGTGCGATCACTTCTTCCTCGACCGCCGGCTTCACCCGCGAGCGCGGTTGGCGCACGGGCAGACCAGCGGCCGACGTGGTGGTGGGTGCCACCGCCGGGACAGGCTTCGGGGTGCGGGTCGGCAACTCCGGCTCCGGCCCGTCCGACAGCGGAGGGGTCGTCACCGGCTCGTCGATGTACTCGACCGCGCCCTTGTCGGTGCCGCCGAGCCTGGACTCGACACGTCCGTTGGCCTCGGCGGGTGCGGAGCTCTCCGCCGCCGGGGGAACCGGCGCGGCAGCCGACGCGGACGTCTCGCTGCCGACGGCCTGGAACCACTGCGAGAGCACTGCCTCGTAGATCGGCAGACGCTCGGTCGGGGCGTCCAGGTCGTGCTCGACCTGCTTGCGGGAGGCCTCCGACGTGCCGTTGCGGTGCGCGAGGTCGGTGTCCACCGAAGCCCGCGACACACCGTTGCTCGAGGCCGGTTCGTCGTCGATCGGAGGGATCGGCACGAACTGGGTGGTCTCGTAGCCCGGCTCGAAGGAGATCTCGCCTTCCTCCTCCTGACGGTCCTCGTAGGCCGTGAAGAGGGTCGGCTCGCCGAAGGAGCCCTCGGGCTCCACGGCCGCCGCCAGCTGGTCGCGCCGCCACCGCTCGGACGGCGTCGAGTCCTCGATCGGCGTCTCGTTGTAGACGGGGATGCCCGTCGCGCCCGCACCGGTGTCGGTGAGCGCGCTCGGCACGAAGCTGACCGGGATGCTCGGGCTCGACTCGTCGACCTTCGGCATGGCACCGGTGGCCCCGCCGAAGGCGCCGGCGATACCGCTCGCCCTGGTGGCCGTGGTGCCGATCTCGGTGGTGTGCTCGGCGGCCGACGGCGGCTGCATGCCGAACGCACCCGCGATGCCAGAACCGGACGGCGGGGTCGACGGCGCGGTGGAGCCGGGCGTCGCGATGAGCGTCTCCGGCACGATCACCAGTGCCGTCGTACCGCCCTCGATGTCCTCGTTGCCGCGCAGGCGGACCTTGATGTCGTGGCGCTTGGCGAGCCGCGCGACCACGTACAGGCCCATTCGGCGGGAGACGGCGACGTCGACGTCCGGCGGGTCGGCCAGACGCTCGTTGGCGTCGAGGATCTCCTGGTCGCCCATGCCCACGCCGCGGTCCTGGATCTCGATCGCCAGCTCGCCCTTGCGGGTCTTCGCCGTGCGCACGGTGACCTTGGTGACCGGGTCGGAGAACGCCGTGGCGTTGTCCAGCAGCTCGGCGATGAGGTGCACGAGGTCGTTGACCGCGCGGCCCTGGACCGTGAGGTCCGGGGTCTGGCCGACCTGCACGCGGGCGTACTGCTCGACCTCGGAGACCGCGGCGCCGAGGACCTCGGCGGCCGGGACGGGCCGGGTCAGGCGCCGGGAGAGGTCCGTGCCGGAGAGAACCAGCAGGTTCTCCGAGTTGCGGCGCATGCGGGTGGCGAGGTGGTCCAGCTCGAACAGCGAGGCCAGCTGGTCCGGGTCCTGCTCGTCCTGCTCCAGCCGGTCGATCAGGTTCAGCTGGCGTTCGACCAGGGCCTGCGAACGACGCGACAGGTTGACGAACATCGCGTTGACGTTGTCGCGCAGGAGGGCCTGCTGGGCGGCCAGTCGCACCGCTTCACCGTGCACCGCGTCGAACGCGCGCGCCACCTGACCGACCTCTTCACGCGTGTGCACCGGCACCGGCTCGACGGCGGTCTTGGCCGCGTCCTCCGGGTTCGGGTCCGCGAGGATGCGCTCGACCGCGTCGGGGAGTCCGTGGTCGGCGACGTCGAGGGCGGTGCGGCGCAGCGTGCGCAGCGGGTTGAGGATCGAGCGGGCGACGAACAGCGCCATCAGCAACGCGAGCGCGAGGACCGCCAGCACGATGCCCGACTGGATGTAGGCACTGCGGCGGGCGTCGCCCGCGGTCTGGTCGGTCTTGTTCTGCAGCTGCTCGATCAGCAGGTTCTCGACGTCACGGGTCAGGTTGACCGTCAGCGTGGCGGCGATGTCCCACTTCTCGGACGTCAGCTGGCTGAAGTCCTTCTTGTTCGCCTGCTGGTTGATCGCCGATTCCTGCATGTCGTTCGCAGTGTCGACGATGAGGCCGGTGACGGTGTCGTCGTAGATCTTGGCCTGGTCGGGCGTCGCGGCCTTGCGGAAGTCGTTGCGGGCCGCGTTGAGCTCGGCGTCCGCCGCCTGCAGGGCACGCAGCTGGGCCGGGGTGAACGCCTTGCGCTGGAAGACGTCCAGGAGGATCGCCCGCTTGAGCGACTCCTCCTCCTTGATCCGCGCGATGGCGTTCGTGGTCAGGTGCAGGCGCACCAGCTCGGGGTCGTTGATGTCCGCGAGCGTCTGCTCACCGAGGTTGATGAGCGTGTCGATGGACTCCGAGTAGGTGCGCTGGACCGCCTCGGCGGGGTACTGCGTGTCGCGCACCGAGTTGCGGAGGCTGTTCAGGCGGTTGAGCTGGCTGAACGCGACCTGGAAGCGCTCGACGGCCGCCGGGTTCATGTCCGGGCTCAGCTCGGCGATCTTGTTGCTGAACGCCTCGGTGGTGTCGTTCACGCGGCGCAGCTGGCGCTCGAGGACGACCCGGTCGACCTTCTTGTTCGACGCGACGTAGCTGACCGACAGGTCGCGCTCGCGCTGCAGCTGCTGCACCAGGTCCGCGACGGCTGTCTCCAGGCGGATCTGGTTCGCGAGGTTGTTGAGGTCCGTCGCGGCCTGGAGGTCGCTGCGCACTCGCAAGCCACCCAGCACGAGCGCACAGATCGTCGGGATGAGCAGGACGGCGAGCAGCTTCGTGCGCAACCGCCAGTTGCGCAGCCGCCATCCCGCGGGCCGGTTAGGTCCTGATCCGGGTCCGGATCCTGTGTCGGTTTTCACCACGTCCGGTGTCGACGTCATGGTTCCGTCACCCAGCGCAGCCAGTCCGTCACCCGATTCGGGCCTTTCGGAGCGTGTGGTGTCACCCACGCCAAACTGGCTGGGACCTCTCTCACGTCGGGCCACTCTGGGCTTCCTCTTCCAGCAGCAGTGTCCCGGTCTCTCCCCAGGACCGAGCATGGACTCGTCAAACGGGCCGAATTGCAGCACAGAGGTCGTTCGCCCGGTGAGGCGCCCTACCCCGTTCTGAAGACACGTCGGTCTACTGTGACCTGTGCCACCCGGCGGGGAGCGTAATGGCCACCCCCTCCTCGGGGGAAGTCTCCAGAAGCACTCACCGTATCGAGACGGGGTGTCCTTTCATACGTTCAGGTGGTTAACATCCCCGGTCGTCGGCATGCCTCAAGTCCGTCCGAACTCCCAGTTGGGACTGCGGACGACCTGGTCCGTGACGACACTCACTGATCAACTTGATGCTACTCAAGGCCTACCGGCGAGAGGTGCCATGGCTACCCGAGCCAAAGCTCTGCGGCTTGTCGCAGTGCTCATCACGTGTGTTCTGACCGCGAGCTGCAGCCTGTTCGGAAGTTCGTCGAACAGCGGCAACGCGGATGTGGAGCGCAACGTCCTGCGCATCGGCGTGCTGCCGGTCGTCGACGTGGCCCCGCTCCGGATCGCACTGAACGAGAAGCTGTTCGAGAAGGCCGGTCTGCAGGTCAACCTGGTCACCCAGCCCAGCGAGGCCGAGGCCATCAAGCAGCTGGACACCACGCTCGACATCACGTGGGCGACGCACGTCAGCCTCTTCCGCTCGGTCGCCGAGGGCACCGAACTGCAGCTGCAGGGCGAGGCCTACCAGGCAGGTCCGAACTCGATGGCGCTGGTCACGGGTGCCTCGTCGGACTACGACGACCCCGCCAAGAAGCAGGCCCCGACCATCGCGGTGAACAGCGAGACCGACATCGGCGCGCTGACCACGCGTGCCGTGCTGGACACCGCCGCGGTCGAGAAGCAGAAGATCAAGTTCCGGCCGATGCCGTTCGCCGAGATGGAGGCCGCGCTCAGGTCCGGCCAGGTCGACGCGGCGTTCATGATCGAGCCGTTCATCACGAAGGCGCAGCGCAACATCGGCGCGAAGATCCTCACGGACACCGCGCGCGGCCCGACACTGGACTTCCCGATGTCCGGCTACGCGTCGTCGAAGAAGTTCGCCGAGCAGAACCCGAAGACGCTCAAGGTGTTCCGCGACGTGCTGCGCGTGGCCCAGCAGCGGGCGCAGGCCAACAAGCTCGCCGTGCAGGACTCGCTGACCAGCTACGCGGACGTCGACCAGCCGACCGCTGCGCTCGTGTCCGTGGGCACGTTCCCGCTGTCGCTGAACCCGATCCGGCTCCAGCGGGTCGCCGACATGATGGACACCGAGGACGTGCTTTCCGGCCGTCTGGACGTGCAGCAGCTTCTGCCGCCGGGCACGACGAATTAGTTGTCGCCCGACATCGAAAATGCGAAAAAGGCGGGCCGGTTTTCACGGCCCGCCTTTTCGATTTGATCACTTACCGGCGAGCAGGCTCATGCAGTAGGTGATTCCCGGCGAGGGATCGGTGTACGAGATGGGGGTCGCCTCACCGCACTCGGCGGTCGCGGCCTTGACCACCTTTTCGACCTTGTAGATCTTCTGGACGGCGAACTCGTTGGTGCCCTTCGAGCAGTCGACGACCTTCATGCCCTCCATGTTCATCTTGACCAGCTCTTCCTCGTAGCACTTGCCCTCTTCGAGCTTCTCGACGAGGCAGAGCTTCAGCGAGGAGCGGCGACGGCCGGACTCGGTGTACTCGGCGTACTCGTCGGACGGGCAGGCTTCCGAGGTGCTGTTCATGGCCTTGGCGATGAAGTAGTTCGCCTCGGAGGAGTTGCAGTCGACCTTCTTGTACTTCGGGCTGATCGTGGTGCCCGTGACGCTCGCGCAGTCACCCGCCTTGGCCGACGGCTCGGTGAGGCTGCTCAGCCCGCCGCCGATGAGCGCCTTCACGACGAAGACAGCCCCCGCGACCAGCACGAACGCGACGATCGAGCCGATGATCTTGCCGGCGCCGCCCTTCTTGGGCGGCGGGGCGTACGGCATGGGCTGACCCATCGGCTGGCCGGGCGGCATCTGGCCGGGCGGCGGACCGTAGGGGTTCGGCTGGCCGGGCGGCTGCTGGCCGTACGGGTCGCCGGGGTAGCCCTGCTGGGGCGGACCCTGCGGCGGCGCGTAGGGCGGAGGCTGCTGGCCGTACGGCTGCTGCGGCTGCCCACCGGGAGGCGGGCCGTACGGCCCTGGCTGCTGCGGGTAGTTGGGGGTGGTCACCTTGGTTCCTCTCCGATGGGTAACGCGAAGAACGGCGAAACCGGAGCCGTTGTGCACGACTCCGGTTCCACTAGGTCGAACTGTTGTGCGGAGTTGTTACGCCGGAAGGCCGACGCAGTAGTTCAGCTTCAGCTCCGGGTACGTCAGGGCCTGCTCGCCCTCGGCGCACTGCGGAGCGGCGGCGTCCTTGACGACCTTGCTCACCTTGAACAGGCTGGATCCCGAGCACTCGACGGCCTTGACGTCCATGGACGTCGTCGAGTCGCTGTAGCACTTGCCCTCGGCGAAGATCGGAGCGATGCACAGCTTGGTCTTGGGACCGCGACGCGCGCTCTCGGTCAGCTCCGAGTAGGAGTCGTTGCCGCAGCTCTCGTTGAGACCCAGCGACTTGCCGATGGTGTAGGTCGCCTCGGCGGAGCCGCACTCAACGACCTTGTACTGCGGGCTGCTCGTCGTGCCGGTCACGCTCGCGCAGTCGCCCACCTTGGCCTGGGCGACGTCACTGGTGAAGTAGTTGAAGGCGTAGACGCCCGCGCCGACCACGATCAGGCCGACGATGTAGGTCAGGATCCGCTTGCCGATGCCCGACTTCTTGGGCTCCGGCGCCTGCTCCTGCGCAGGTGCGGGCGCGACTGGCTCAGTGCTGCTCATTGATTTCCTGCTTCCGATTACCCCAAGTGGCCCTGGCCCCCCGACAACGGCCGGAGGAGAGGTTGCCACGCGGGACCGGAATCCGTGAGCGCTTTACGGAAACGTTACGACCGCTTGGCAGCGGCTAGGCGTGGCTGAGGCAGTAGGACAGCTTGATCTCGGGGTACGCGCGGATCTGCGCACCGGCCCCGCACGCCGGCGCCGGCACGTTCCTGCTGACCACCGTCACCCTGAACGCGTCCTGCTCGCCACAGCCGGCGACGACGAGGTCGTAACCGGACTTCGCGCTGGTGTAGCACTCGCCCTCGACGTAGAGCGGCACGAGGCAGAACCGGAGGTCGGGGTCGACGGCCCGCACGGGCACCCAGCTCAGGTCGTCGCTGTTGGGACACGACTGCGACCTGGCCACCGTGCCCTCGGCCACGTAGTTCGCGCTGGAGTCCGAGCAGTCGACGGGGCGGTAGCGGCCCGCGCCGATGGTGCCCGTCAGGGACGCGCAGTCACCCTTCTTCGGCGGCTGGACCGGGGTCAGGAACTCGGAGATGCCGTAGATCGCGACGGCCGCGACGAGCAACGTGGCCGCGTAGGTCAGCACCCGCTTCCCCAGGCCGGTCCCTGCCGCGGTCTCCTCGTTCATCACGCCGCAGAGGGTCGCACGTGGACGATCAGCGGCGGCGGGCTTTACGCGAAGATCACTGCTTGTCGCCGCGTTCGAGGCAGAAGGTGACGGCGGGTTCCGGGAAGACCGCCGCGCGGGCGGATCCGCAGGCCGCGCGGTCGGTCTTGCCGGTGAGCACCTTGGCGACCTTCACCGCGTCCTTGGTCGAGCAGTCGACCTTGGTGATGCCGCTGTCGGGGTCCTGGCCGTAGCAGGCGCCCTCGACGAAGTTCGGCATGAGGCAGAACGTGGAGTCACCCGTGTAGGTCGAGTAGTCCATGCCGCCGGACGGGCACTTGTCCTCGTTCCACGGAAGGATCTTGGCGATCTTGACGGTCGCCTGCTCCGAGGCGCAGTCGAGCGCCTGGTACTTCGGGTTGTCGTGCGTGCCCGAGATGCGCGCGCAGTCGCCCACCCTGGCCGCCGTCGCCACGTCACCAAGCTGGTTCAGCACGAACCCGCCGAGCAGGACGAGCGCGAGGACAACGGCGAGACCCAGGCCGACCTTCTTCATGGCCTGGGTATCGGCGTCAGGCGTCGCTCAACTCAACCGAGTTCACCCGATCAGGATCCCTCGTGCACACCCATGCAGTAGACCGAGGCGGGTTCGCTGAAGCGCAGCTCGCTCGACCCCTCCGGGCACGCCGTGCCCTCCTGGGGCAGCCCGTCGACCTTCTTCACGATCTTCACGGGCGACTCGGTGGTGCAGGCCTCCTTCTTGAAGGCGCCGTCGTCGCTGGAGGTGTAGCAGTTGCCCTCGGCGAGGTTCGGCATCAGGCACATGAACGTGCGGCCCGACTTCATCTGCTCGTAGATGCCCTCTTCAGGGCAGGGCTCGTCGGCGCTGTTCAGCACCTTCGCGACCCGGTGCGTGGCCTTGGCGTCACCGCAGTTCAGCGAGGAGATGTTCCACTCGCCGTCCGGCTTGTCGACGTCCTTCGGCGAGGCGCTGACGCAGTCGCCGGCCTTGGTGCCGTTGAGCGAGGTGACCGCCCACGTGCCAATGCCGATCAACGCGACCGCCAGCACGCCGACGATGACGAACTTCAGCCAGTTCTTCTTGGGCGACTCGTCGGTCTCGGTTTCTTCGGGAACCGGTACCACCGTGGCCGGCGGCTCGACGGGATCAGTCGACTCGGTGCTCATGGCCGAGAAAGTACGACACGCGGTGTGGGCTGCGTGTGTCGCCTCACACTTGTTCTCGCCAGTTGACGCAGGTCGAACGCATTTGGCGTCGTCAGGGAGACTTGTACGCGTGACCGATGGCCCACTGATCGTCCAGTCGGACAAAACGCTGCTGCTCGAGGTCGACCACCCGCTCGCCGACGACGCGCGGACCGCCATCGCGCCGTTCGCCGAGCTGGAGCGCGCGCCGGAGCACGTGCACACGTATCGCGTGACGCCGCTGGCGCTGTGGAACGCGCGCGCGGCCGGGCACGACGCCGAGCAGGTGGTGGACGCGCTGGTGCGGTTCAGCCGCTACCCGGTGCCGCAGCCGTTGCTGGTGGACGTCGTCGACACGATGAGCCGGTTCGGGCGGCTGGTGCTCACCAACAACCCGGCGCACGGGCTGACGCTGCACTCGAACGACCGCGCGGTGCTCGAAGAGGTGCTGCGCAACAAGAAGATCGCCCCGATGTTCGGCGCGCGCATCGACGACGACACGGTCGTCGTGCACCCGAGCGAGCGCGGGCGGCTCAAGCAGCTGCTGCTCAAGGTCGGCTGGCCGGCCGAGGACCACGCCGGGTACGTCGACGGCGAGGCCCACCCGATCGAGCTCGACGAGAACGGCTGGAAGCTGCGCGACTACCAGCGGCTCGCGGCCCAGGCGTTCTGGGCGGGTGGCTCCGGCGTCGTCGTGCTGCCGTGCGGCGCGGGCAAGACGCTCGTCGGCGCGGCGGCGATGGCCGAGGCGCAGGCGACCACGTTGATCCTGGTCACGAACACGGTGGCCGGGCGGCAGTGGAAGCGGGAGCTGATCGCGCGGACGTCGCTCACCGAGGACGAGATCGGCGAGTACTCGGGTGAGCGCAAGGAGATCCGGCCGGTCACGATCGCGACCTACCAGGTGATCACCCGCAAGTCGAAGGGCGAGTACAAGCACCTGGAGCTGTTCGACTCGCGCGACTGGGGCCTGATCGTCTACGACGAGGTCCACCTGCTGCCGGCGCCGGTGTTCCGGATGACCGCCGACCTGCAGTCGCGCCGCCGGCTGGGGCTGACGGCCACGCTGGTGCGCGAGGACGGGCAGGAGGGCGACGTCTTTTCGTTGATCGGGCCGAAGCGCTACGACGTGCCGTGGCGCGACATCGAGGCACAGGGCTGGATCGCTCCCGCCGAGTGCACCGAGGTCCGGGTGACGCTCACCGACAACGAGCGGCTGCAGTACGCGACGGCCGAGCCGGAGGAGCGCTACAAGCTCTGCTCTACCGCGCGGACCAAGATTCCCGTCGTCAGAAGGGTGCTCGACCAGCATCCCGACGAGCCGGCTCTGGTGATCGGTGCTTACCTGGAACAGCTCGACGAGCTGGGTGAGGAGCTGGGGGCGCCGGTGATCAAGGGATCGACGAAGAACAAGGAGCGCGAGGAGCTGTTCGACCAGTTCCGGCGCGGCGAGCTGCGCACGCTGGTCGTGTCGAAGGTCGCGAACTTCTCCATCGACCTGCCGGAGGCCTCGGTCGCCATCCAGGTGTCCGGCACGTTCGGCTCGCGGCAGGAGGAGGCCCAGCGGCTCGGCCGGATCCTGCGGCCCAAGGGCGACGGACGGCAGGCGCACTTCTACTCGGTCGTCGCGCGCGACACGCTCGACACCGACTACGCGGCGCACCGGCAGCGGTTCCTGGCGGAGCAGGGCTACGCGTACAAGATCGTCGATGCGGACGACCTGGTCGGATGACGTTCTGGTGGATGTGGAACCCGGCGGGGACCGTCCCCACGAGACGGTTCCGGTCGGAGGAGTCGCTCGCGAAGTCGGCGCCGGAGGGCCAGGTCGTCCGGTCGACCGACTTCACCTGCCCCGCGCAACGCCGCCGCGCCACGGCCGTGCGAGAGGACTTCCTGCGGGTCACCGGTGACCCGGTGCAGGTGGCTCTGGTCGAGCAACGGCTGTGGACGCTGCTCGTGGCCCTGCGCCGGTCCCAGCCGCTGCGGGACGCGCTGGCGACCGCCGTGCCCAAGGCGGGGCGGGCGGCTTTGGTCGCTGAACCCTCACGCGAGCTGGCCGAGTTCGACCGGCGGTTCGACCGGTTCGCGGCCGCCTTGAACGTGCTGGTCTCCGACCCCACTCCCGAGCAACTCCGCCACACCGCCGCCCTGGACTAGGTGCGCGATGAACGGCGCATTCGTCCACGTGAGGTGGACGAATGCGCCGTTCATCGTTCTAAGCCACGAGGGCGGGGAGGTCGGCCACGCCGGGGAGCAGGTGCGTGTGGCGGGTCCGGCCCAGTTCCTCGGCGGTCTGGCTGCCGCTGAGCACGCCGACGACGAACCCGGCACCGGCGTTCGTCCCGGCCTCCAGGTCGCGGACGGTGTCGCCCGCGGTCAGCACGCGACGCACGTCGCGGGCGCCGGTCAGCTCCATCGCCTTGAAGATCATGTACGGCGCCGGGCGGCCGGCCGGCACGTCGTCCACGCACACCACCGCGTCGAGAACGCCGGTGCGCCAGCCCAGGACGTCCAGCAGGCCGTCCACGATCGGCCGGTCGAAGCCGGTGGTCAGCGCGACTTTGACGCCGGTCGATCGCAGGTGTGCCAACGCTTCCGGCACACCGGGCAACGGCGTCGGCGGCGACTCGGCGTACAGCTTCGCCAGCCGCTCGTGGAAGCCGGCGAACTCGGCGTCCACATCGGAGCGCCCCAGCATCGACGAGATCGCCTCGCGCTTGTCGGCGCCCATCCAGCGCCCGACGTCGTCCGCCGATCCGCCCGCCGCGGTCACGGTGTCCGCCAGCGCCCGGTAGACGAGTCCGTGTTCCTGCACCGTCGTGCCGGCGATGTCCAGCACCACGAGGTCGATCACGACGCCCTCCAGTCCCGCAGCAGCGCCGGGTGCGCCTGCTGGGAGTTCTCGATCGAAAAGCTGACCATGTCCGGGCGGTAGCGGTCGTCGGAGTACTCGACGGGCCGACCGTCCACACCGGACGCTCGCCGCCGCTCGCGCAGAAGTGGTGCGCCCACGGCCACTTCGAGCAGATCGCTGTCGGTCTCGTCGGCCGCGACCGCGTCGATCTGGTGCCGTGCCACGGTCATGTCGACGCCCTGCTCGCCCAGGTACTGGTAGAGCGATCCGCTGTCGCAGTCGAAGTCGAACAGCAGGCGCCCCACGGACTCCACGAACGTGGTGCGCTCCAGCATCGTCGGCCTGCCGTCGATCAGCCGCTGCCGGAGGAGTTGCACGACCGGCGTGCCCTCGTCCAGCGCCAGCGCGTCGGCGACCTCGGCCGAGGCTGGGCGGCGGGCGATCTCCAGGGTTCGTTGCCCCGGAACGTGCCCGAGGCCCGCGGCCCAGCTGGAGAACGACAGGAACGTCTCGAACGGCTGCGACAGCGTGTGCCTGCGCACCACCGCCGGCTTGCCGCGACCGCCGCCGATCATGCCCTCCGCTCGCAACGTCGTGAGCGCCTGCCGGACCGGCGCGCGCGAGGCGTCCCACTGGGCGCACAGCTGCGATTCGGACGGCACCTGGGCGCCGACGGCCAGCTCACCCGAGGCGATGCGGCGCCGCAGATCGGCCGCGATGCGCTCGTGCAGGGGCATCTCCATGCCGCCAACCATACATGTCATAACAAGTCTGAACACCAAGTGAACACATCAGAACAGCCATTGCGTCTCCCTCCGCAGCAGCTCATCGTTCTTGTCATGACAAGTGTGGACCTGGTGGTCGTCGGCGCGGGGGTCGTCGGACTCGCGCACGCCTGGCACGCGGTGCGGAGAGGTCTCTCCGTCGCCGTGGTCGAGCGCGACGAGCACGCGGTCGGGGCGTCCGTGCGCAACTTCGGGCACGGGTGCTTCACCGCTCAGGACGGGGTGGCGTTCGAGTACGCGATGACCGCGCGCGAGGAGTGGCTGAAGCTCGCGAACGAGGCCGGTTTCTGGCTGCGGGAGAGCGGAACGCTCGTCGTGGCCAGGCACGACGACGAACGCGCTGTTCTCGAGGAGTTCGCCTCCGTCCGCGAGATCGAGCTGACCGGCGAAGGCGCGCTCCTGCCGCTGGACGTCCGCGTCGACCCGCGCGAAGCCGTGCACGCGATCGCGGCGCTGCTCGCCGAGCGCGGTGTCGCGTTCCACTGGTCCACCAACGTGCTCACGGTCGAGCCGGGCCTGGTCCGCACGGCCCGCGGCGAAATCCGGTGCCGCGCCGCGGTCGTCGCGGTCGGGCACGACGTCGACAGGTTCTTCCCGGAGCTGGCCGAACAGCACGAGATCCAGCGCTGCCGGCTGCACATGCTGCGTGTCGCCCACGACGGCGTGATCGACCCGGCCGTGCTGACCGGGTTCTCGATGCTGCGCTACGACGCGTTCGCGCGCTGCCCGAGCATCGAGAAGGTCCGCGAACGCCTCACGAACGACCACCCGGAACTCGTCGAGGCCGGGCTGAACCTGATGTTCACCCAGCTCCCCGACGGCTCGCTCACGATCGGCGACACCCACCACTACAGCCGCACGGTCGATCCGTACCGGCCGGAGCGCCTGGACGACCTGGTGCTCACCGAGACGGCCCGGCTGCTCGGCGTCGGATCGCTGCACGTCCTCGAACGCTGGCGCGGCATCTACGCGTCGGCCCCGCACCCCTTCCTGACCGCGACGCCCGCCCCTCGGGTCAGGGCCGTCTCGGTCACCTCCGGCATCGGCATGACCACCGCGCTCGGCCTCGCCCCGCCCGTGCTCGACGACCTCCTCCAGGAGCTGTGATGAAGACCGTCCGTGCCGTGCTCGCCGCGACACTGGTCCTGACAACCGCTTGTGGCACAACGACTTCCACATCGAGCGGCGGCTGCCCGAACAACGGCCACGTGCGGTTCGGCGTCGAGCCGTACGAGGACCCGGCGCGGCTCAAGCCCGCGTACGAGGTGCTCGCCAAGGCGTTGACGCGCAAGCTCGGCTGCGAGGTCGAGCTGCAGATCGTGGACGACTACGCCGCCGAGGTGCTGGCGATGCGCAACGGCAAGCTGGAGCTCGCCGAGTTCGGCCCGCTCGGCTACGTCTTCGCGTCCCAGAAGGCCAAGGCCGAGCCGCTGGTCTCGTTCGCCGACGGCACCGGCAAGCTCACCAGCTACACCGCCGGGATCTGGGTCGCGAAGGACTCCCCCGTGCAGAAGATCGAAGACCTGCGCGGGAAGTCGCTCGCGCTGAGCAGCGTCGGTTCGGCGTCCGGAGACGCGCTTCCCCGCTACGGCCTGAAGAAGCACGGCGTGGCCGACGTCAAACTCGACTACGCGGGCGGCCACCCCGAGGCGATGCTCGCCCTGATCAACGGCAAGGTCGACGCCGCCGAGATCAACAGCCAGCAGCTCGCCACCGCGAAGTCCGCCGGCACGTTCGACGAGGCCAAGTTCCGGCAGATCTGGAAGTCGGAGCCGATCCCGAACGACCCGATCACCGTGCGCGGCGACCTCGACGCGTCGTTCAAGGACCGCGTGCGCAAGGCGTTGCTGGAGCTGGAAACCGCGGACGTGGAAAAGGTCGGCGCGTTCCTCGACGTCACCCCTCCCGGACCGCTCGTGCGCGTGGACAACGACACCTACAAGGTGCTGTTCGACCTCGCGACGACGCTGGGCCTCAAGGAAGAGGACGTCTGATGCTCGCCGTCAGCGGTCTGCGCAAGTCGTTCGGCGGCCGCACCGTGCTGGACGGCTTCGACCTGCGGGTCGAGGCCGGGGAGTTCGTGGCGCTGCTCGGACCGAACGGCTCTGGCAAGTCCACGGCGCTGCGCTGCGCGGCCGGGCTGGAAACCCCGGACGGCGGCTCGGTCGAGGTGCGCGGGAGCGCCGCGATGGTGTTCCAGAAGATCCACCTCGTCGGCCGCCGCACCGCGCTGGACAACGTGTGTTCCGGCGCGCTGGGCCGGCTTCCGCTGCACCGCTCGTTGTTCTACCCGCAGGACGTTCGCGAGGAAGCCGTGCGGTGCCTCGACCGGGTCGGGCTCGCGGACCGCGCGCTGGAGAGGTGTGCGCGGCTTTCCGGTGGGCAGCAACAGCGTGTGGCGATCGCGCGGGCGTTGTGCCAGCGCGCCAACGTGATCCTCGCGGACGAACCCGTGTCGGCGCTCGACCCGCAGGCCGCCGTGCAGGTGATGGAGCTGCTCGTGGACCTGGCGGCCGAGGGGATGGCCGTGGTCGCGGTGTTGCACCAGCCGGAGCTCGCGCAGCGGTACGCGCACCGGATCGTGGAGATGCGGACGGCGGTGGCGGTGTGACGATCACGGTGCCCAGAAGGCGATGGCCCTCGGCAACCGCGTGGGTGGTGACCGCGGTCGTGGTGGTCGTCCACGTGCTCGCCTGGCAGGCCACGGAGTTCTCCCCCGCCGCGCTCGTCGCGGGCTGGGAGGGCATGGCCGACTTCCTCTCCGAGTCGCTGCCGCCCGACCTCTCGGTGCTCGGCAAGTCGCTCGAAGCAGCGGTGATCACCCTCTACATCGGACTGCTCGGCACCACGTTCTCCATTCCGTTCGCGCTGGTGCTGGCGCTTCTGGCGTCCAGGGCGACAACGTCCGCGGTGTGGGGGCGGCAGGCGGCCCGCGCGGTGCTGTCGTTCCTGCGCTCGGTGCCGGACGTGGTGTTCGCGCTGATCTTCGTGACGGCCGTCGGCCTCGGGCCGTTCGCGGGCGTGCTCGCGCTGGTGTTCCACAACACCGGCGTGATGGGCAAGCTCTGGGCCGAGGCGATGGACGAGAGCGACCGCGGGCCGCGCGAGGCGTTGCGGGTGGCCGGCGCGTCCGGTCCGCAGATCGCGCTGCACGCGGTGCTCCCGACGGTGCTGCCTTCTCTCGCCGGCCTGCTGCTCTACCGGCTGGACGTCAACGTGCGGTCGTCGCTCGTGCTCGGCCTGGTCGGCGCGGGCGGGATCGGCTTCCTGATCAACCAGTCGATCAAGCTGTTCCGGTTCGACGAGATGGTCACGCACATCCTCGTCGTGCTGGTCCTGGTGGTCGTGGTCGACCAGGCCTCGGCGTTCGTGCGCAAGCGGCTGGGTGCGTGAGCCGGGCCGTTACGCAACGATGACACGGCAAGGACGTCCTCATGAGACCCGTCGGGAAGGCTGGAGGACATGCCGCGCGTACTGCTGATCGAGGACGACGAGGCGGTCCGGGAAGGACTGTCCCTCGCCCTGACCTACCAGGGCCACACCGTGGACGCGGTGCGCACGGGCGAGGAGGGTCTCGACCTGCTGACGAGTGTCGCACCGGACGTGGTCGTGCTGGACCTGATGCTGCCGGGCGTGGACGGGTTCGAGGTGTGCCGGCGGATCCGCGCGGCCGGTGATCTCCCGATCATCATGCTGACCGCCCGCAACGACGACATCGACGTCGTCGCGGGGCTGGAGGCCGGTGCCGACGACTACGTGGCCAAGCCAGCGCAGGCCCGTGTGCTGGAGGCCAGGATCCGCGCGGTGCTGCGACGGTCGTCCCTCCCGGTGCCCGAGGTCGCGGCCGAGCGCTACGGCGACCTGACGATCGACCGCGAGGGGCTCGTGGTGACGCGGCTCGGGCGGCCGGTGCCGCTCGCGCCCACGGAGCTGCGGTTGCTGCTGGAGCTGTCCTCGTCACCGGGCAGGGTGCTGTCGCGGCAGCAGCTGCTGGAATCCGTGTGGGACCAGGGCTACCTCGGCGACTCGCGGCTGGTCGACGCGTGCGTGCAGCGGTTGCGGTCGAAGATCGAGGACGACCCGGCGGCGCCCGTCTACGTCCAGACCGTGCGCGGCTTCGGCTACCGCTTCGGACCGCTGTGACGCTGCGCCTGCGGCTGCTGCTCGCTTTCGCGTTCCTGAGCGTCGTGACCGCGGTGGCGGTGGCGGGCGCCGGGTACGTGCGGTCGCGTGACGCGATCGTGCAGCGGGCCCAGGACAACGCCGTGATCGAGACGACCAACCGGGTGGAGCAGCTGTACCCGTTGCCCGCCAGGCCGCCGGACGCCGCTTCGCTGGAGCGCATCGCCGGGAAGGTCTCCGGGCGGGAGGGCATGGCGCTCGCTCGGGCACGGGGCGTGTCCGCCGGGTCGATGGACCCGTCGGTGATCACTCCCGAGCTGCAGTCGCTGGTGTCGTCCGGGCAGGTCGGCTGGCAGCGGGTGCCGTACGCGGGCGCGGTGTGGCTCGTCGTGGGCATGCAGATGCGGGTGTCCGGCGGCGGCTCCTCCGGCATCGAGGTGTACGTGCTGCGGCCGTTCACGTCCGAGATCGAGGTCGTCGACGAGCTCGCGCGCAACGCGTGGCTGATCGGCGGCGCGGGACTGGTCCTGGCGCTGGGAATGGGTTTCCTGGCGGCACGCGGGGTGCTGCGGCCGGTCAGGGACCTGCGGATGGCGGCCTGGCGGCTCGGGCAGGGCGACCTGTCGGCGCGGGTGCCGGTGCGGGGACGCGACGAGCTGGCGGCGGTGGCCACGACGTTCAACAGCACGGCCGCTTCGCTGGAACACCACGTCGGCGAGCTGCGGCGGATGGAGGCCGACGCACGGCGGTTCGTCGCGGACGTGTCGCACGAGCTACGGACGCCGTTGGCCGCCATGACCGCGGTGACCGACGTGCTGGACGCCGAGACGGCCGCCCTGCCAGGGGTGGCAGGCCAGGCGGCGCGGCTGGTGAACCGGGAGACGCAGAACCTGACCCGGCTGGTGAACGACCTGATCGAGGTCACCCGGTTCGACTCGGGGACGGCGGCCTTGGCGCTGGACGACGTCGACGTGGCGGAGGTGGTGTCGCGGACGCTGCGGATGCGCGGGTTCGAGGTGTCCGCCACGCTGCCGCCGGACGTGCGGGCGCGACTGGACCCGCGACGGCTGGACGTGATCGTGGCGAACCTCGTCGGCAACGCGCTGCGGCACGGGGCGCCTCCGGTGTCCGTGCGGCTCTCGGTGGAGGAGTCGTCGCTGGTGATCGAGGTCGCCGACTCCGGGCCGGGGCTGCCGGAGGACGTCCTGCCGCACGTGTTCGCGCGGTTCTACAAGGCGGATTCGGCGCGCGGACGGTCGGAGGGCTCCGGGCTCGGGCTCGCGATCGCCTGGGAGAACGCGCGGCTGCACGGGGGCACTCTGGTCGCCGGGAACCGGCCGGGTGGCGGGGCGTTGTTCACGCTTCGCCTGCCGCTGGGAGGTGAGCGATGAGGCCCGGAATTGTCGGTGCTGCCTGGGAGAATGGAAACAGGGGGACCCCCTGGAGGGGACCCCTGCGTCAGCTTGTGCTCGTTCTTCTCCTCGTCGCCGGGTGCGGCATCCGGCCGACCGACCCCATCCCCGGCCTGGAGGCACCGGAGGGCCCGGTCGAGAACACCGCGCCCGCGCTCTACTGGGTGTCCGAGGGCAAGGTCGTCAGGGTCAGCCGCCCGCAGGGCAGCCTGAGCGGCTACGACGTCGTCGCCCTGCTCGCCCGGGGCCCCACCGGCGCCGAGCAGGGCCGCGGCCTGACCACCGAGGTCCCGTTCGACGCCGCGCCCGCCACCGTCGACCGGGTGGCGAACGGCCTGGACGTCCGCATCTCCACCGACGTCTCGCTGCTCAGCAGGGCCGCGGTTCAGCAGATCGTGTGCACCTTGCTCGACATCCAGGCCGTCGGCACGGTCAACCTGCGGGGTGGCGGGCATTCGCTGGAGCTCCAGAAGTGCGCTTGAATCGGCGCGTGCACGTCTACTCCATCCCGATGCGCGCGCGGTTCCGCGGCATCACGAAGCGCACCGGTCTGCTGTTCGAGGGACCGGCCGGGTGGGGCGAGTTCTGCCCGTTCGAGGAGTACGACGACGACGAGTCCGTGCCGTGGCTCGCGTGCGCCCTGGAAGCCGCTCACGACGGCTGGCCCGCACCGGTTCGCGACCGCATCCCGGTCAACTGCACGGTGCCGGTCGTCAGCCCCGAGAAGGCACACGAGATCGTCGCGCGGTCCGGCTGCTCAACGGCCAAGGTCAAGGTCGCCGAGTCCACGCTCATCGAGGACTGCGCACGGCTCGAAGCCGTGCGGGACGCGCTCGGGCCGGGTGGGTTCGTGCGGGTCGACGCGAACATGATGTGGGACGTCGACACGGCCGTCACCGCGATCAAGGCCATGGACAGGGCGGCTGGTGGCCTTCAGTACGTGGAACAGCCGTGCCACACGCTGGACGAGCTGGCCGAGGTCCGCAGGAAGGTCGGCGTGCCGATCGCCGCGGACGAGTCGATCCGCAAGGCCGAGGACCCGCTCAGGGTGGCCGTGTCCGGCGCCGCGGACATCGCGGTGATCAAGGTGGCGCCGCTCGGCGGGGTGCGCAGGGCGTTGGAGATCGCCGAGGCGTGCGGGTTGCCGTGCGTGGTGTCGTCAGCCCTCGAAACGTCCGTGGGCATGGCCGCCGGGGTCGCGCTCGCAGCCGCTCTCCCCCAGCTCGACCACGCCTGCGGGCTCGCCACGCTGTCGTTGCTGGACGGCGACGTCACGAGTGACTCGCTCGTGCCGGTCGACGGCTATCTGCCGGTGCTCACGAAACCACCCGTGCCGGACCGCGTCACGGAGTTCGCGAGCAACGACACGGCCTGGACCGAGCGGTACGACCGGGTGCTCGCGAAACTCAGGGCTTCGACCTGACCAGCCCCTGCTCGTTCGCCCCCATGCTGAACACCACGCCCTCGGTCCGGTTGATCGCCTGGGTCCGCCGATCGGTCGCAGGCACCCGCGTGAGGTCCACCAACCGGATCGGCGGTCCCAGCTCGACCAGCGTCGGCGTGTAGGACGCCTCGACGACGGTCCAGCCCTCCGGTCCCTGCTCGAACTTGAACCGCGCGATCACCCCCTCCTCGGTGACACCGCGCGGCTCCGCGTGCCGGGCCACCTCGTTGCCCAGCCCGTACGCGACCCACTTCTTGCCGATCTTCTCGAACGGCTGCACCACGTGCACGTGCGTGCCGATGATCAGGTCCAGCGCGGGATCGGCCAGCAGCTGACGGGCCAGCGCCTTCTGCTCCTCCGTGGCCGCGTGCTGGTACTCGTTGCCCCACTGCACGGACAGCACGACGACCTCGGCACCGGCCTCACGCGCCTTGCGGGCGTCGGCGAGGATCTTGGCGGCGTTGATCTGGTTCGCGCGCCACGGCTGCGGCAGCGGGATGCCGTTGAAGCCGTAGGTGAACGACAGCTGGGCGACCTTGACCCCGCCCGCGTCGAGGATCAGCGGCGCGGCGGCTTCCTCGGGAGTGCGGAACGAGCCGGTGTGCTTGAGGCCGACGGCGTCCATCGCGTCCAGCGTCGTCTGGATCGCCGAGACACCGCGGTCCAGCGTGTGGTTCGAGGCCGTCGAGCACGAGTCGTAGCCGACGTCGACCAGGCCTTTCGCCACCTCGGGCGGCGCGAGGAACGACGGGTAGCCGAAGAACGGGCCCTCCTTGGTCCCGAGCGGCACCTCGAGGTGGCACAGCGACAGGTCGGCCTTCAGCGTCTCCTTGATGCCCGAGAGCAACGGCAGGAAGTTGCGGCCCGCGGCGCCACCGTCGGCGACTGCCTGATCGGTCAGCGCGGGGTGGATGAGGATGTCGCCGCCCGCGGTCAGCGTGAACGACCGCGGCGGAGGCGGGCCCGTCGAGGTGGGCGAGGACGGCGTCCCCGGTGCGGTGGTGATGACCACCGGCGACCCGGTGCACGCGGACAGCGCTAAACCGGTGGCCAGCACGAGTGCCGGCCACCGGAGCACACGCTTCAGCGCTGCCGCCTGCGTCGCAGGACCACGAACAGCACGACCGCCAGCACGGCGGCCGCGACGGGCAGCACGCGCTTCAGGACCGGTACGCCTGCCGTGTCGATCAGGTCGATCGGCTCGTCGGGGACCACTCGGAGATGCTGCTGTTGCGCCACCTCGTCAGCATCCCCGGATCCCAGCGTGCTCGCCAGGCATTCCGCGAACTGGTCCACGAGCTTGCCGCTGACCTCGGAGATCAGGCCACGGCCGAGCTGGGCGGGACGGCCCGTGATCGCCAGGTCGGTCTCGATCTCGACGGACTCGCCGACCTGGAACGTCACCACGGCCGAGGCCGTACCGTTGCCGCGGGTGTCCTTGCCAGCGGCTTTCAGCACGGCGCGACGCAGCACCGGGTCGATCTCCACGAACTCGCCGCTGCCCCGGTACAGCAGCTGCACCGGGCCGAGCTTGACCTTCACCTCCCCGCTGAACGTCTTCCCGTCGACCGAGGTCAGCGTGGCCCCTGGCAGGCAGGGGGCCACGCGCTCCGGGTCGATCAACGCCTCCCAGACCTCCTCGGCCGGGGCGGGCGAGGTGAACGAGTGCGTGAGCTTCATCCCGCTACCGCCGCCGTCAGCGCACGGCCGGTCAGCACCCGAGCCAGGTTGTCCTTGTAGCCGTCACCCGTGGACGCCCGCAGAGCCGCCTCCGAGATCGCCTCGGCGGTGGCGGGCTGACCGACCAGCGCGGATTCCACGTCGACCGCGCGCACCGGACCAGCGCCGACGTTGGTCAGGCCGACCCGAGCGGCGGCGATGGTGCCGTCGCGGACCTGCACGGCCGCCGCGACCGCGACGATCGACCAGGCCTGCGCGACCCGGTTGAGCTTCTCGTAGTGCGCGCCCCAGCCCGTGTACTTCGGCACCCGGACGTCGATCAGGATCTCGTCGGGTGCCAGCGCCGTCTCGAAGTAGCCGACGAAGAACTCCGACGCGGGCACCTCGCGCCGGCCACCGGGACCGGCGATGATCATCACGGCGTCCAGGGCCAGCGCGGGGGCCAGCAGGTCGCCTGCCGGGTCCGCGTGGCACAGCGAGCCGCCGAACGTGCCGCGGTGGCGGACCTGCGGATCGGCCACCGTGTCCGTGACCAGCTTCAACAGCAACGCGTGGTCGTGGATCAGGTGGTCTCGCTGCACCTCGTAGTGCGTGGTCATGGCACCGATAAGCAACGAGTCGCCGTCGTCGCGCACGCCCGTCAGCTCGGTCAGCCCGCCGATGTCGATCAACGCCGTGGGCGCCGCCAGCCGCATGCGCAGCACCGGCACGAGCGACTGCCCGCCCGCGATGACCTTGGCGTCCTCGCCCTCCTCGGCGAGCATCCGCACCGCCTCGTCCACAGTGGACGGACACAGGTACCTGAACTCCGCCGGGATCATGACTGTCCTCCCTGCGCATCGATGGAACCGAGGCCACCGGCGGCCGGGGTGGACGCGTCCGCCGACCCGCCTTGCAGCGCGGTCCAGACGCGTTCCGGCGACAGCGGCATCTCGATGTCCCGCACACCCAGGTGCCGCACGGCGTCCAGGACGCTGTTCACCACCGCGGGTGTCGAGGCGATCGTGCCCGCCTCGCCGACTCCCTTGACTCCCAACGGGTTGGACGTCGCCGGGGTCGCCGTGCGAGCCGTCATGAACGCGGGCAGATCGGCTGCCGAGGGCACCAGGTAGTCCGCGAACGTGGCCGTCGTCAGCGTGCCCATCTCGTCGTGGATGGCTTCCTCGTACAACGCCTGCGCGATGCCCTGGGCCAGCCCGCCGTGCACCTGGCCGTCGACGATCAACGGGTTCACGACCGTGCCGACGTCGTCGACCGCCACGTACGACCGGATCTTCACCATGCCGGTCTCCGTGTCGACTTCCGTTGCGCACAAATGGGTTCCGTGCGGGAACGAGAAGTTGTCGGGGTCGAACGTGGCGTCGGCGTCCATGCCGGGTTCCATGCCCTCCGGCAGGTCGTGTGCCACGTGCGCGGCCAGCACGACGTCGCCCAGCGTGCGCGCGGTCGACGTGCCGCGGACGGAGAACGAGCCGGCAGCGAACTCCACGTCCGCCTCGTCGCACTCCATCATGTGCGCGGCCAGCTTGCGCGCCTTGGCGAGCACCTTGTCCGCCGCGTGCACCAGAGCGGTGCCACCGACCGTCAGCGAACGCGAGCCGTAGGAGTCCATGCCCTTGTGCGACGAGGCCGTGTCGCCGTGCAGCACCTCGACGTCCTCGAACGGCACGCCGAGCCGGTCGGCGACGATCTGCGACCACACCGTCTCGTGGCCCTGCCCGTGCGGCGAGGTCCCGGTGATCACCTCGACCTTGCCGGTGGGCAGCATGCGGATCGACGCGGTCTCCCACCCGCCCGCGGCGTACCGCAAAGCGCCCAGCACCCGCGACGGCGCGAGGCCACACATCTCGGTGTAGGTGGAGATTCCGATGCCGAGCTGCACCGGGTCACCGGACTCCCGGCGCCGTTTCTGCTCCTCGCGCAGGTCGTCGTAGCCGAACAGCTCCATCGCGCGAGCCGTCGCGGCCTCGTAGTTGCCCGAGTCGTAGGTCATGCCCGCGACCGTGGTGAACGGGAACTCGTCGTGCTTGATCCAGTTCATCTCGCGGATCTTCATCGGGTCCATGCCGAGCTCGACCGCGAGCTCGTCCATCATCCGCTCGATCGCGAACGTGGCCTCCGGGCGACCGGCGCCGCGATACGCGTCCGTCGGCGTCTTGTTCGTGAACACGTTCGTGCACTCGAACCGGTAGGCCGGGAACTTGTAGATCGCGTTGAACATGAACGCGCCCAGGATCGGAATGCCCGGCGTGACGAGCCGCAGGTACGCGCCCATGTCGGCGAGCAGCTCGACCTTCAGGCCGGTCACGGTGCCGTCGCGGCGGGCGGACAGCGTGATCTTCTGGATCTGGTCGCGGCCGTGGTGCGCGGACAGCATCGACTCGGTGCGCGACTCGGTCCACTTCACCGGACGGCCCATCCGCCGCGCGGCCAGCAGGCAGAGCACCTCTTCCGGCGTGACCTGGAGCTTGCCGCCGAACCCGCCGCCGACGTCCGGCGCGATGACGCGGATCTTGTGCTCGGCGATGCCCGTGACGGCCGAGAGCATCCAGCGCAGGATGTGCGGGATCTGCGTGGCGGACCACATGGTGAACATGTCGGCGCTCGGGTCCACGACGACCGAACGCGGTTCCATGAAGGACGGGATCAGCCGCTGCTGCCGGAACGTCCGCTCGATCACGACCTCGGCGGACGCGATCGCCTCCTCGACGTCGGTGCCGCTTCCCGCCTCGGCGGAGTCGAAGACCCAAGTGGCGCACTTGTTCGTGCCGAGGTCGGGATGCACCAGGTCCTGGTCCTTGAGCGCTTCTTCCATGTCGAGCACGACCGGCAGCTCGTCGTAGTCGACGTCGATCGCGGCCAGCGCGTCGGCGGCGCGGTAGGCGTTGTCCGCGATCACCAGCGCGACGGCCTCACCGGCGAAGTTGACCTGGTCGACGGCCAGCGCGGGCGCGGGCGGCGACTTCATGTCCTCGGTGATGGGCCACGCGCAGGGCAGCGAGCCCTGTTCGGCGGCGAAGTCCTCACCGGTGAGGACGAGCGCGACGCCGGGCATCGCGGTGGCGCGGCTGCAGTCGATGTGCCGGATGCGGGCGTGCGCGACGGGACTGCGCAGCACTGCCATGTGGAGCATGCCGGTCAGCTGGATGTTGTCGGTCCACTTGGTCTGGCCGGTGATGAGGCGGGCGTCTTCCTTGCGGAGCCGGGCTTTGCCGACTTCCGGTTCTGCGGTGGCGGTCATTCGCCACCTACCGGTTGTGTGGCGGTGACGTGGTCGTCGCTGTGCTGTTCCATCTTCGGACCTGCGCCGGGACGCATCCGGTGCGCGGCGTCCTGCACCGCGCGGACGATGTTCTGGTAGCCCGTGCAGCGGCAGAGGTTGCCCTCCAGGCCTTTGCGCACGGTCTCGTCGTCGGGATCCGGTTCGTCGGCCAGCAGGTCGATGGCCTGCATGATCATGCCGGGCGTGCAGAAGCCGCACTGCAGCGCGTGGTTGCTGCGGAACGCCTGCTGCACCGGGTGCAGCTTGCCGTCGCGGGCGAGACCTTCGATCGTGGTGACCTCGTGCCCGTTCGCCTGGACCGCGAACATCTGGCACGACTTCACGCTGTGACCGTCGAGGTGCACCGTGCAGGCCCCGCAGTTGCCGGTGTCGCAGCCGACGACGGTGCCGGTCTTGCCCAGCCGCTCCCGCAGGTAGTGGACGAGCAGGAGCCGGGGTTCGACCTCGTCGGCGTAGGTCACTCCGTCGACGTTGACCGAGATGTGCATGAACCCTCCCTGGGGTGGGGACTCATGTGACGAGGGCCACCCCAGCCTCCTCCCCTGTTCGGCGTTCAACAACCCGATCAGTGGTGGATCGGTTCACCAAGATCGACCAAGCGACGGCCGGATCCGTTCCACCGCAAGGAAATGATCTCGGCGGCGATCGACACCGCCGTCTCCTCCGGCGTCCTGGCACCAAGATCCAGACCGATCGGCGAGGCCAGCGTCGCGAGCTCGCTCTCGGTCAGACCCGCCTCCCTCAAGCGCTGCAAGCGATCTTCGTGCGTGCGCCTCGATCCCATCGCACCGACGTAACCGACCTTGAGCCGCAGTGCGACCTCCAGCAACGGCACGTCGAACTTCGGATCATGGGTCAGCACCGCGATCACCGTGCGTTCGTCCAATTTGGACGCTTCACGTTCGAGATACCGGTGCGGCCACTCCACGACGACCTCGTCGGCCTCCGGGAAACGGCTGCGCGTCGCGAACACCGGCCGCGCGTCGCAGACGGTGACGCGGTAGCCGAGGAACGAGCCGAGCCGCGCCATCGACGCCGCGAAGTCGATCGCGCCGAACACGAGCATGCGCGCGGGCGGCTCGAACGAGTTCACGAACACGCTCATGCCCTCGCCACGCCGCTGGCCGTCCGGGCCGTACCTGAGCACGCCGCTGCGACCGCTCGCGAGCATGCCGCGCGCGTCGTCGGTGACCGCGTCGTCGGCCCGTGCCGAACCCAGGCTTCCCGCGCGCCGGTCCGGCCAGATCACCATGCGCCTGCCGATGCCGTCCGGGTGCTCGATGACGGTCGCGATGGCCACCGGCTGCTCGGCCCTGACCGTTTCCACCACCTCACCGAGCTGCGGAAACGTCTCGGCGCTGATCTTCTCGACGTAGATGTCGATGATCCCGCCACAGGTCAGGCCGACCGCGAACGCGTCGTCGTCGCTCACCCCGTACCGCTGCAGCACCGGTTCCCCGGTGGACTGCGCGAGGTCGTAGACGGCGCCCTCGACGCAGCCGCCGGACACGCTGCCGACCGCCTCGCCGTCCTGGGTCACGAGCATCGCGGCACCCGGCGGCCGCGGCGCCGAGCTGAAGGTCGCGACGACCGTGCCGACACCGACCGTCTCGCCGTTCGCCACCCGCTCGGCGAGGTCGAACAGGACATCACGCATTGCGCACTTCCTCCAGCAGTTCTTCCAGGGCGTGCACGCTGTGACCCGCGACCATCCTGTCGACGTGCGGCAACGCTGCCACCACGCCGCTCTGGACAGGTCGGTAGCCGGGTTTGCCCGCGTGCGGGTTGGCCCAGATGACCTTGTGACTCACCCGTCTCAGCCTCGCCATCTCGGTCGCCAGCAGGGCAGGGTCGCCGCGTTCCCAGCCGTCGCTGAACAGCACGACCACCGCACCTCGTTGCCGCCACTGCTGGTTGAACCGCCGCAGTGCCTCGCCGAGCCGCGTGCCGCCCTCGTAGTCCGGGATGGCCCGTCCTGCGGCCTTCACCGCGCGTTCGGGGTCGCGTTCCTTCAGCTGACGGGTCACGCGGGTGAGCCTGGTGCCGATCGTGCGGACCTCGACGGGCATCGCGTGGGCGACGACGTGCGCGAACCGCAGCAACGCGTCGGAGTAGGCGGCCATCGAGCCGGAGACGTCGATCAGCAACACCAGCCTGCGTGCCTTCACGCCTCTCCTGCGGTGCCTCGGCAACGCGATCTCGCCGCCGATCTCGATCATCGCGCGGACGGTGCGGGCGAGGTCGACCCGGCCGCGGCGGGCCTTCTTGAGCCGCCTGGACCGTCTGCGCGGCGGGAGCGGCTTCAGCCTGGCGATCAGCGGTGCCGCGGTGAACTCGGAGATGTCCTTGTGGCGCAGCACTTCCACGTCGGAGGCCGCGACGCCGACGGTGACCGAGTTGAGCTCGACCGCGGTGCGCGGCCGGGGCGGGGCGCCGCCGAAGTACGCGCGGTAGGCGGCGTCGTAGCGCGGCAGGTCGTCCGGGTCGGCGCAGAGCGTGAGGCGTCCGGCCCAGTAGAGATCGACGTGGGCGGTGGCCCGCAGGTACGCCTGGACGCGGTCGGGCCCGCACTGGAGCCCGGCGCCCCGCAGGACGCGGGTGAACCCCACGCAGGCTTCCGTCACCCCACGATTGTGCTCCCGATGACGCGCTCCGCGTCTTCCCGATACTTCAGCACGGCACCGAGGGTCGTCACGTCCGGCTCGGTGCGGCCCAGCGCCTGCAACGCCCGCGCCCAGTCCAGCGACTCCGCGACGCCGGGAGGTTTCAGCAGGTCGAGGCCGCGCATCCGCTGCACGGCCTCCGCGACCTGGCGCGCGAGCCGTTCGTCGAGGCCGGGCAGCGTGCGGCGCAGGATGGCGACCTCGCGCTCGATGCTCGGGTGCTCCAGCCAGTGGTAGAGGCAGCGGCGCTTCAACGCGTCGTGCACCTCGCGAGTCCGGTTCGAGGTCAGCACGGTCAGTGGGGGCGTCGAGGCCCTGATCTCGCCGAACTCGGGGATGCTGACCGCGTTCTCGGAGAGCACTTCGAGCAGGAACGCCTCGAACTCGTCGTCCGCCCTGTCGATCTCGTCGACGAGCAGCACGCACGGCGCGTTCTCCAGCGCCTGCAGCAGCGGGCGGGCCAGCAGGAACCGTCGCGTGTAGAGGGAGGCCTCGTCGACCTCGCCGCGGGTTTCGAGAACGCGCAGGTGCATGAGCTGACGCGGGTAGTCCCAGTCGTACAGGGCCTGGGTGGCGTCGATGCCCTCGTGGCACTGCAGCCGGATCAGCGGAACGTCCATCGCCTTGGCCAGCGCCAGCGCGAGCGAGGTCTTGCCGGTGCCGGGTTCGCCCTCCAGGAACAGCGGGCGTCCCATCGCGACCGCGAGGAACGCCGCCGTGGCGATGCCGCCGTCCGGCAGGTACCCCGCGCGGTCGAGCCCTGACGCCAGTTCCTCAGGGGACTCCATGCCACCCAGGTTAAGCCCTTTAGGCTGAGCGCATGGGGTCGGTGAAACAGGTCCAGATCACCTTCGACTGCGCGGAACCCGTGCGGGTCGGCAAGTTCTGGTGCGAGGTGCTGGGGTACGTCGGACCGGCGGATCACGACGACGACTCGTGGTACGCGGCGAGCGACCCGAACGGGGTGGGCCCGCGGCTGTACTTCCAGCGCGTGCCCGAGGGCAAGATCGTGAAGAACCGGGTGCACCTCGACGTGCGGGTCGGCACGGGGCTGAAGGGCGAGGAGCGCCTCGCCGCGCTCGAGGCCGAGTGCGTGCGGCTGGAAGCGCTCGGGGCGGTGCGCGGGACGCTGCTGCTCGCCGACGAGGAGAACGAGTCGTGCCAGAACATGCAGGACGTCGAGGGCAACGAGTTCTGCCTCGACTGAGAACCCTGGGGTCAGCACCCGGAATCAGGGTCGGGTTCCGGGTGGTCACCGATGTGCGGGCCGTTCGTTTCGACGAACCTTGAGCCATGACGAACAACGTGCTCAACGAAGCGACCAGCCAGGTGAAGAAGCTCCGCCGCAGCCGGAGCGACAAGATGATCGCCGGTGTCTGCGGCGGCGTGGCCAAGATGATCGGGGTGGACGCCGCGATCCTGCGGATCATCCTGGTGGCGGCGACGCTGCTCGGGTTCGGCACCGGAGCGATCCTCTACGTCGCCGCCTGGATCCTCATGCCCGAGGAAGACGCCGCCGTGTAAGCCGGGCGTGATCATCGTGGAAAACCAGGAATGCCAGGTAGTCGCTGCCAGGGGTGGGGACCTGTGAGGGGCCGGTACTCCACCCCCAAGGCGTCGAGCCGGGGCAGATGGTGTTCCGCCAGCCGTTGCACGAAATCCGGATCCTTCTCCGCCGGGGACCACATGACCCCGGCGAACGCGGCCAGCCTCGGGAACGCCGCGTAGTCCACCCGCCTGGCCGAGTCGAGGTGCTCGGTCCAGATGTTCGCCTGCGCCCCCAGCAACCGTCCTGGCTCCTCGCCCGTGAGCCCGGCAGGCACCGGATCCCACGCGTAGACGTCCTCCAGCGTGGTCACGGTTCCGACCGGAATCGGTTCGTCCGGCGAATCGGACTGCCGGTAGTCCAGGTAGACGTGCTGCTCGGGGCACATCACCACGTCGTGGCCCTCGCGCATCGCCGTGATGCCGCCCTCGACACCGCGCCACGACGCGACGATGGTGCCCGCCGGCAGCGGACCGGACTCGAGGATCTCGTCCCACCCGTACGGCCGCCGCCCGTTGCGCACGACGTGCTTCGCGATCGCCCGGACCAGTTCGCCGTCGTGGCCGGGCGCCTCGTCGCCGCCGAGCCCGATGACCTCACCGGGGAACACGTCCATCAGTTCGTCGAACACGTTCCGGTAGAAGTCCACAGTGGACTCGGCGGTGTTCAGCACGCGTTCGTTGACGCCCCAGTCCGTCCACACGCCACCGCCGTGCACGCCCAGCTCCGGATACGCCGCGATGGCCGCCTGCGAGTGGCCGGGGATGTCGATCTCCGGGATCACCACGACGTGCCGCTGGCGTGCGTATTCGACGATCTCCCGCAGGTCCTCCCGCGTGTAGAAACCGCCGTGCGGACGGCCCGCCATACCACCGGAGCGCCGGTCGCCGAACCGCGAGTCCTCCCGCCACGACCCGATCTCGGTGAGCTTCGGGTAGCGCCGGCACTCGAAGCGCCAGCCCTGGTCGTCGGTCAGGTGCAGGTGCAGGACGTTGAGCTTGTGCGCGGACAGCAGCTCGACGTACCGCAGCACCTCCCGCTTGGGCAGGAAATGCCTTGCCACGTCGAGCATCACGCCGCGCCACGGGAACCGCGGGTGGTCGACGATCTCGCACGCCGGGATGACCGACGGCTTCTCGCCCGCCACCCGGAACGCCTGGACGCCGAGCAGCTGCCGCAGGGTCTGCAGGGCGTTCATCTCGCCGGCCGCGTCGTTCGCCTCGATCAGCACGCCCTCGTCGGACGACAGCAGGCGGTAGCCGCCGGGAGGACCGTCGACGAGAACCGTCTCCCAGCCCCGGTACTCGCACAGCTTTCCACCGTCTACATAGGACACAGGGCGGGGCAGCAGGTTCATCCCTTCACCGCCCCCGCGAGCCCGGACACCAGACGGCGCTGCACGAACAGGAAGAAGATCAGCACCGGGATCGTCATCAGGGTGGAGCCCGCCATGATCGCGCCCCAATCGTTCTGGTCGGGTTTGACGAACACCTGGAGAGCCAGCGGCAGGGTCTGGTTCTCCACGGCCGAGATGATGAACGTCTTGGCGAACAGGAAGTCGTTCCAGGCGTGGATGAACGACAGCACGGACGTGGCGACCAGGCCCGGCGCCACCAGCGGGAACAGCACCTGCCAGAGGAAGCGGAACCGGGACGCGCCGTCCAGGGTCGCCGCCTCCTCCAGCTCCACCGGCACCGCGGCGACGAACCCGCGCAGCATCCAGATCGCGAACGGCAGGCTGAACGCCAGGTGCACCAGCACGAGCGATCCGAGGTGGTTCAGGCCGAACGCGGGAACGTTGTCGCCGACCGACCGCATCAGGAAGAACAGCGGCACCGTCAACGCCTCGACCGGCACCATCTGCACGACCAGCAGCATGATCAGCAGCGTCGTGCGGCTGCGGAACCGGAAGCGGGTCAGCGCGGTCGCCGCGAGGAACGAGATCAGGATGCTCAGCGCCACCACGATCAACGCGACGATCACGCTGTTCATGAAGTAGCGCCCGAAGTTCGCGACGGTCAGCGCCCGCGTGAAGCTGTCCAGCGTGGGCCGGGTCGTCCACGGCACCGGGTCGGCCGAGATGATCTCGTCCTCCGGCTTGAACGCGGACAGCACCATCCAGAACAGCGGGAACGCCACGACCGCGGCGATGACGAGGACGACCGCCTCGGTGATCCAGCGCCTCACAGGACCTCCCCCGACCGCCGCAGCGCGCGCAGGTAGAACAGCGTGATCACCAGCAGCAGCACGGTCATCACGACCCCGATCGCCGCACCCAGGCCGTACTCCGACGCCGCGAACGCCTGCTGGTAGGCGTAGACGTTGAGCACGAGGTTGCGTCCGGCGATGCCGCCGCCGTTGGTCATCACGTAGATCTGCGTGAACACCTTGAAGTCCCAGATGATCGACTGGATCGTGACCACGAGGATGATCGGCCGCAGCAACGGCAGGGTGACGCTCCACGCCGTGCGGAACGCCGACGCGCCGTCCAGTGCCGCGGCCTCCAGCACCTCACCCGGAATCGCCTTGATGCCCGCGTAGAGCGTCACCATGACGAACGGGAACGAGCACCAGATCACCTGTGCCGCAACGAGTCCGAACGCTGTCCACTTGTCGAAGGTCCAGGAGAAGCCCTGGATGCCGAGCACCTCGTTGACGAACCCGAAGTTCGCGTCGAACAGGAAGAGCCAGATCGTCGACCCGGCGACCGCGGGCGTGGACCACGCGCCGAGCGCCGCCAGGAACAACGTCATCCGCACCCACGTCCTGACCCGCGTGGCCAGGATCGCGAGGAAGGCGCCCACGATCAGCGTGCCGACCACGCAGACCGCCGCGAAGGCGACGGTCTGCCCGAGCACCGTCCAGAACTGCTGTTCTCCCAACAGCTTCTGGTAGTTCCCGAGGCCCAGGAAGGTGAGCGGCGCACCACCGCTCACCTGCTCCTGGCCGTAGTCGTAGAGCGAGATGAGCACCAGCTGGTAGATCGGGTAGGCCAGCAGCCCGCCCAGGACCAGCAGCGCCGGGGTCAGGTAGGCGAACGCGGTCCGCCCCTGGCCTTTGGCCGTCATGCTCACGACGCGAAGGCCGCGTTCATCGTCTTGGCGGCGTCGGCGGTGGCCGTGTCGACGTTCTTCGCGCCGGTGACGACCTCCTGGATCATGGTCGGCAGCACGGTCTGCGCCTCGATCTTCGCCCACGCCGGGGTGACGGGGACGAACTTCGTGCCGGACTGCAGGGTCTTGGTGAACGGCTCCAGGAACTTGTCGGAGTCGCTGACCTGCTTCTGCACGTCGCCGAACGTCGGCAGGTTGCCCATCGCCGTGTACATCTTCTGCTGGTACTTCTTCGACGCGAGCAGCTGCACGAACTCGTTCGCGAGCGTCTTGCGCTGCGTGCCCTTCATGACGCCGAGCAGGTTGCCGCCGGCGAACGCGGGCGCGACCGAGCCCGGGGTCTTGCCGGGCAACGGCACCACGCCGTACTTGCCCGCGGCACTGGACGCGTCGACGGACTTGCGGTTGAAGTCGCCGCCGATGGTCATCGCGGCCTTGCCCGCGCGGAACGCCTCGACGCTCGCGTCACCGCCGTTGCCCGCGCAGGTGGCGGGCGGGCAGATGTCGTCCTTGATCAGCTCGGTGTACTTGGCGACACCGGCCTTGGCCTCGGCGCTGTCGATGGTGGCGGTGTACTTGCCGCCGTCCTGCTTGGCGATGTCGCCGCCGTTGGCCCAGATGAACGGCAGCGCGGCGAACAGGTACTTGCCGCCGGCGGAGATGCCGATCAGTTCGGGCTTGCGCTGCCTGATCTGCCGGGCCAGCGGCGCGATCTCGTCCAACGTCGCCGGCGGCTTCAGCCCGAGCTCGCTGAAGACGTCGGTGCGGTAGTAGAGAGCGCGGACGCCGACGAACCACGGCACGCCGTAGGTCTTCCCGTCGACCTTGGCGGTGTCGAGGATCGTCGGCACCAGGTCCTTGGACTCGCTCCAAGATCCGAGGTCGAGTTCGGAGAAGCCGCCGGCGGACACGTAGCCCGCGAGGTCGGTGTTGCCGAACTCGGCGACGTCCGGCGCGCTCTTGGGGTCGCTGAAGGCGGCCTTGAAGCGCTCGGCCCTGCTGGACACCTGGATGTACTGGACGTCCACGGTGACACCGCTGTGCTTGCCCTGGAACTCGGAGATCGCCTCCTTCACCACGGCTTCCTTCGGACCGCGGTTGACCTCGTCGAACAGCCACACCCGCAACTGCCCGGTCTTCTCGTCGGTCCCCGTCGTGGTCGGCCCGGACTGCACCGGTGCGCAGGCGACCACCGCGCCCACGCCCAGCACGGCCACGAGTGTCTTCAGCCTCATCGCGCCCTCCGCATTGCATATGTTGCAACAGCCATTTCACAGGAAGCAACGTGACTGTAGAACGGTCTGGGTCAAGGGTCTAGACCAGACGATTGACCCATTCCCGAACTGATGCGGCGGCGACCGGTTCGTCCCAGCCGCCTGGCCGGACCGCGCTGCCGACGTGGAAGCCCGTGACGCCCGCTGCGAGCAGCTCTCCGACGTGGCGTTGCTGGAGACCGCCACCGACGAGCAACGCGGGCGGCGCCTGGGTGACGAGTTTCTTCAGGTTCTCGATGCCGTCCTCGACACCCTTGGGGCTTCCGGCGGCGAGGACCGTGTCGCAGCCGAGGGCTTGGACGGTGGCCCACGAACGAAAGACGTCATTGGAGTTGTCGAGCGCGCGGTGGAACGTCCAGGCGCAGCCCTCCAGCTCGGCGACGAGGTTCAGCGTGACGCCCTCGTCGATCTCCCCCTCGGCGTCGAGAAAGCCGAGGACGAACTCGGTGGCGCCCGCTTCCCGCAACTCCCACGCCTGACGACGGAGCTGCTTGAGGTTGCCGGGCGCGAAGCCCCTGGCGTCCCTGAGCATCACGCGAATCGGGAGGTCGGTGGCCTGGCGCACCTCCTTTAACGTGGCGATCGAGGGGGTGAGGCCGTCGGAGGCCATGTCCGCGACCAGCTCGAGCCGGTGCGCACCGCCTTCCTGCGCGGCCTCGGCGTCCCTGACGTCCAGTGCGATCACTTCGAGAATCGGCATGGTCTAGACCATAACGGTCATCGGTATGTGCTTTCGTGAATCCGGAGCCAGTTCGCGGGTTCGTGCGTCAGAAGGCTGTATCTGCTCGCCTGAGTTCCGCTCTTTCCCATTGAGCGCTTTGTTCAGGCGTGGAGCACGCGTCAGCCGGTTCGAGGGGTGCCGGCTGGCGCGGCTCCCACCATGGCGGCCCGTGATGCGGAGGGGGAATCACGGGCCGTCGGCGTGCCCAGGGGAAGATGAGGTCGGCTGCGCGGCGATACTGCTCCATTCGAGTGAATTTTGTATCTACCGCTCAGTTAGCCCTTCATGAGTTGGCGGACGGCGCTGACAGGGCGGCCGATCGGAGGTGCTGCGTGGACGAGCTGCACACGGCGGATGACCGTCCGCCGTGGGACGGACTTGAGGGCACCGAACGGCACGCGGTGTGTGTGGCAGCCGCGCGCGAGGGCAACCGCGACGCACTGGACGTCCTGGTGACCGAGCTGACCCCGCTGCTGTGGCACGTGGCCCGCGGCCAGGGCCTGGACAGGGCCGCCGCGGAAGACGTGGTGCAGACCGTGTGGCTCGCGTTCTTGAAGAACATCGAGAACATCAACGAGCCCAAAGCCCTGGTCGGCTACCTGGTGGTCACGACGAGGCGTGAAGCACGCCGAACCTGGACACCCAACAAGCGTGAGACGCACCTGTCCGACGAATACGCCGAACAGCTCGAGTCGGACACCGGCCTGCCCGAGGACGTGACGCTGATGGACGACCGCGACCGCCGCCTGTGGCTCGCGTTCGGCCGCCTGACCACGAGGTGCCAGGAACTGCTCCGGCTCACCGTGCTCGCGGGTCGCGCCGAGTACCGGGCCGTGGCCGAGGCGCTCGCCATGCCCCACGGAAGCATCGGTCCGACCAGGGGACGGTGCCTGACACTGCTGCGCAACTACCTGGAGACGGAAGGAGGATCGCGGTGAACGAGATCGACCCGCGCGACGACCGCAGGGGCCTTGAGGACACCGCAGTCCTCTCCGAACTGAACAGGCTCGTCGACGAACTGGACCCACCGCCCGCCGACCTGGTGGACAGGGTGAAGTTCGCGATCGCCCTGGAATCCCTCGACGTGGAGGTAGCCCGCTGGGAACGAGCCGGCTCCTTCGCCGGCGTGCGCGGCGGACAGACCGGCACCATCACGTTCACCGTGGACAACCTGACGCTGATGGTGAACTTCACGTCCACCGGATCGCGGCACCGGATCGACGGGTGGCTGGTTCCAGCTGGGGAGCACACGGTCGAGGTCCGGGTCGCCGACCATCAGTCGTCGTGCACTCGGGCTGATGATGGTGGGCGGTTCGTGCTGTCCGACGTGCCGGCTGGGACCACCCAGATTCTGGTGCACCTGGTGAACTCTCGTGGGGAGCCTGGGCGAACAGTGGTCACACCGACGATCATGCTGTGAATTTGTTGGCGGCTTGACTGGGGATTCTGGGGTTTACCGGCTCGTGGGGTCCGGTTTGGCGGTTGGGTGCCGGTTCCAGCGTGGTTGCGCGGGCATTGACGAGCCGGGTCATTTCATCGCCGCTTCGCGACGATTGCGATTGGGGCTTGACTTCGGGGCCCTTGCGAGGCGCAGATCGGCCTATAAAAGCCGGGCATAAGGAGCCCGGCCGATCCGAGCACGGTAGCACCTCGCACCCAAAGTCAAGCCCCAATCGCAATCGTGCGTGGTTGCGTTAGGCGGTCGGATTCCGGACATTACCGCTTGAACGGCGTGGCATCAGGTGCTGTCCGGCTCGGCTTCGCCATCGCGCTATAGCGAGGTCGGTGCTTGACTTCGGCTTTACGGATTCGATTGCTTTGCCGATTCCTTTGGCTTGCTCATGCCAGGCCTCGCCAGTGCCACCGTCAGTGCACCGCCTTGCCGATGCCACGGCCTCGCCAGTGCCACCGCCTTGCCGATGCCACGGCCCCGTCAGTGCCATTGCTTGTGCCGGCGCCACGGCCTCGTCCGGCGCCTTTGCCTTGGCCGGTGTCCCTGCCTCGCCCGCCCCTCTGCCTCGCCCGCCCCTCTGCCTCGCCCGCCCCTCTGCCTCG
>NZ_BMRE01000019.1 GCF_014648475.1 Lentzea flava
TCAACCACTTCACGACCTCAGACGGCCACATCCAAGATCGTTAACTTAGCGGCATTGGGCTGGACCTTCGGGCGTGGCCGACGTGATGACCCACGAGTCAGCGCATTCCTTGAGGCGACGGTAGGTCAACGGACGAGGCTGGCCGTCCTGGTCGAAGCCTCCGCCGAACCTGACCATTCGCGGGTCAGGTTCGGGCGCGGCAAACTCACTGAGGTCGGCACCGGGCGGCGTCCACAAGCTCATCTCTGCACACTTTCTCAACTCGACGGAGTCGAACCGGTCAGGATATGCCGCGTACCGCGGTGCCGCGACTGACTTGCCGTCGTCGACATGCGGGCGGGTGATGCCGTGTCGTCACCCGTTCCCCTCGCCACCGCTGACGACGTCCAGGCCCGCACCGAGCAGCAGTTCACGCCGGTCGAGCGCGCCCGCGTCACGGTGCTGTGCACGGACGCCTCTGCGATGGCGCGCAGCCTCGTCCCATCGATGACCGTTCCGGCTCCGCCCACGGCGGTCGGGGTGGTGAGCGCTGCCGTTCTGCGCGCACTCGCCACCCGCCGGAAGGACTCAAAGACGAGGCGATCGGCGGGCACTCCCGGACTCTCGCGCACGACGGTGGCGGCCTGTACTTCACCGAGACCGAACTTGACCTGCTGCGCCCCAACCCGAGCGGCCGGGCATTCTCTATCTGGACTACCTAGTCGTCGACATGCGATGTAGAAATCGGTTGCGGCTGTCTGTCACCGGGCTACCGTCGGCGCATGCCTGACGTTGAATCGAACACGGATAACAGGGTGCAGCACGCCTGGTCGCGGAGTCCACGCTGGTGGCGACCATCAGTGTGCGCAGCTATCTGTCAACGCATCATCTCTACGCGGCTCGGTACGCCGCCGAGGCGGCTGAAGAACTTGAACGTAAGTACGCGGAACCTCCTTCCCACTTCAGTATCCGGCATCGTGGGCTCGTGCTCAGCGCCATCGCCGAATCGGTGATGTTCCTGGAAGCAGCGATCAATGAGGTCTACCAGGACGCGAGCGACGAGCTTCACTCATATGTCGGCCAACTCGACGCCGGAAGCCTGAAACTAATGGCGGCGCTATGGGAGGCAACCGACAGCAACAGAATGCGAACATTGAACAAGTACGACTGGGTACTCAAGTTCTGCGGTCACGAACCCTTCGATCGAAGCCGATCGCCGTATCAGCCTGTAGCGCTTCTTATCGACCTCCGTAACTACCTCGTCCGCTACCGACCGGAGAACATCGGGACCGGCACTGAGTCAAAACTGATCAAGACGCTGGGCGACGGTCTACATGGCCGGTTTCCTGACAACGCCTTGATGCCAGAACGGGATCACAACGCGCCGTGATTCCCCAAGTACACGTTGGGTGCAGGTTGCGCAACGTGGTCGTGGAAGTCCGCACGACGTTGGTCGATCAGTTTGCAGCGACGACCGGTCTGACCCTGAACTACCAAAAGACAGACTTTGGCGACCCCCTTCCGATGTAGCAGATCAGCGCAGACCTTGAGCAACGGAGGTGAACTCCGCTGCAGCTTCCGCACGCGGTCACCGTCGTCACACCGACTAACACACCCGATCCCTACGGCAACCCCACACCCACACCCGATTACGGGTCTGGAGCGCCTCGCCGTGAGATCCGGGGCTACATGCAGCCGCACACCTCGACTGAGCCCGTGGAGACCGGCCGTCAGCCGGTGATCACGCGGTGGCGGCTGTTCACGTTCTCCCCGGTCGGCCCGCGCGAACAGGTCGAGTGGCGCGGCCGGATGTTCCGCGTCGACGGCATGCCGGAGATGTGGGAACCCGCGTTCGGCCGGACCCGGTTCTGGGTGCGGCTCGTCGAGGTGGAGGGCTGAACCATGAAGGCTTTCAGCGGTTTCCGCGTCGACACCGACAGCATGGGCGAGTTCCTGCGCACCTCGCCGGCGCTCGCCGCGCACGTGAAGGAACTCGCCGAACAAGTCGCCACCAACGCCCGCTCCCAAGGCCACCGGGTCACCTCCGGCGAGCTGCTGCCCGTCGACGTCCTGGACGCCCCCGCCCCGGACCGCGTCGCGTTCACCGTGGCGGTGCAGCACCCGGCCGGGATGGGCATGGAAGCCACGCACGGCGTCCTCACCCGCGCGGCCGAAGCACTCGGCCTGAACGTGCACGGCCTCGACACCCACCACGACACATGACCGGCCCCGCCACGATCCCCGTTCCGGTCGACGTGGTGGAACTCGTGCTCGGCCTGCTGCGTCCGCTGCTGGCCGCCCGTCCCGAACCTGTGCTGTCCGGGATCAAGGCGGGCACCGAGACCGGCCACGGCCCCCAGGGTGGGCCGCAGTCGCTGCCGTGGCTGCGCCTGACCGAGGAGGGCCACACCTGGCGGTGGCCCGCTGTGCAACGCGTCGTGCTGCGGCTGACGTGCTGGCACCGCACCGACCACGACGCCAAGGCCGCGGTCGGCCTGGCGCTCGCCCTGCTGTGCAGCCTGCGCGGTACCCGCGGCCTGCTCGACGCAGAGCCGATCGTGGGACCGATCGCCGCCCCCGACCCGCACACCCGCAAGCCCCTGGCCATGGCCACGGTCGCCGTCCGCGTGCGTACCCCTGCCCGCCCCTGACCCCATGGTTCCGCTACGGAGGCTCCGCCCCCGTAACTCGAGGCGCTTCACCCAGCGCGCGGGGCCTCCCTCCCGATTTCCGGAGGCACCCGCTTGGCTCTTCGTCCCACACCCGTCCGTGTCCCCGGCACCGGGGAACTGTCCCTCGCCCCACCCGGCACGCCCGAACCGCCCGACTCGACCACCGCGCTTCCGGCCGCCTGGACCGGCCTTGGCCTGTCCATCGAGGACGGGATCACGATCAAGCGTGCGGTGGAGAAGTCCGGCACCACGCACTGGCAGCAGATCACCCCGGCCCGCTACATCTACACCTCCCAGGAACTCACTGTGGCGTCGGTGTTCCAGGAGTCCAAGGGCGCGGTGCTCGGCGTCTACTTCGGCGGCATGACCTTCGCGGAAACCGCGCAGGGCTCCAAGAAGTACCGCGCCGAGATCAGCGCCGTCCCCAAGGGCGATGAGCGCGCGCTGTGCGTGGACTGGACCGACCAGATCAGCGCCACCGAGATCTACCACCACCGGCTCTACGTCCCCCGCGTCGAGGTCTCCGAGACCGCAGACGCCCAGTGGACCCGCACCCAGGAAGCCCGCTGAGGCCTCACCTTCGCCGCCCTCTCCCCCGCCTCGGGCACCACGCTGGCCGTATGGCTGACCGACGACCCCGCCGTCCTGCTGGCCACCCCCGGCGGCGGCTCCCTCGCCGCATCCGGCAAGTCCGACTGAAACCCTGAGGAGACAACGACTTGAGTCAGCGCCAGCGCCGCGAGGCGACGGGCAACACCCACGCCACCGGAAAGCCGGGCTCGGCCGTGATGTGGCGAGGCAAGCGGTTCGGGCTGCCCGCTCCGAAGGACTACCCGCTCGACGCGATCGAGGCCGAGGAACAGGGCCGCACCCTGACCGCTCTGCGGCTCATCCTCGGTGAGGACCAGTACGCGACGTTCTGCGAACTGGCCAAGACCACCGGCGACGCGGACGACTTCTCCAAGGCGATCATGCGGGAGCTGGGGCGGGGAAACCCGTAGTCGTCGGCCGCCTGCTGGCCGACGACACCACCGCCGAAGCCCTCGAAACCGACCCTGTTGCGGTACGGGGTCGACCTTCTCGACCTCTACCGAGGCCGCTTGTCCTACCGCCGCGTGTGCGCGCTGGTCGCCAACCTGCCCGAAGACTCGGCGGTCTGGCGGACAGCGGGGGCCGACGCCGGCTGGACTCGCGCGGATCTCGCGCTGGCCGCGCTGGAACGCCGGGTCACGCTGCTGTGGGCCACGGTCGCCGCCGCGTTGGGGCACAAGGTTTCCGACGCCGACGTGACTGGACCGTTCGACCCCCGCCACCTCCGCCCCGGCCACGGGAGGAGGTGAGGCCGCGGAGTCCGAGACAAAGTCCCTGCGCGAGATCGCGCTGTGGATGCGTGGCGGGTGATCACCGCTGACCTTCGTCGGACACGCCTACCTCAAGATCCTGCCCAGCCTCGTGGGCCTCGGTTCCGCCGTGAAGCGGGCCATCAACGAGGAAGAGCGCGGCGACCCCCACATCAGCCTCGGCGCGCAGATCCAGACCGCGCTGGCCCGCGCGCAGCTCCAGCAGCTCGCCGCCCAGAGCGACCAGACCGCCATGCGGCTGCTCGCCCAGCTCGACACTCTGCCCGCCGAACGCGAAGCCAACGCGCTACGGGAACGCCAGAGCCGCAAGGAGATCAAGTTCCGGGCGGTGCTGGACCAGTCGTTCACCACCACGCTGGCGGGGCTCGGCCAGCTCGACCGCGCGATCACCGGCACCACAACTGAGATCACCCGCAACACCGCCGCCGTCGGCGCCGCCGCACTGAAGTACGGGGCGTTCGCCGGTGCCCTGGCGCAGGCCATCAGCCTGACCGGCGGTCTCGGTGCGGCGGCGGCCACGGCGTCGGGTTCGTTGCTGGTGCTCCCGGCCGTAGGTATCGCCGCAGCCGTCGCGGTCAACACGCTCAAGCTCGGCGTGGAGGGCCTGTCGGACGCGTTCAAGGCCGAGAGCGCGGAGGACTACGCCAAGGCGGTCAAGGACTTCCCGCCAGCGATGCGGGAGACCACCGACGCCGTCCGCGCGTTGCGGCCGCAACTGGACGGCCTGCAGCTCGATGTCCGCACGAAGTTGTTCGACGGCCTCGGTGAGGAAGTCGACCAGCTCGGCGGGACCTACTTGCCGGTGCTGCGCGGCGGCCTGGCCGAGGTCGCCGGAGGCTTCAACCTCGCCGCCCGCAACGTCGCCGCGTTCGCCCGCGAGGGCCGCACGGTCGACGACGTCCAGCTGATCCTCGACCAGACCGGCCAGTCCGTCCGCGCGCTGTCCGGTGGGGCCGCGCCGCTGCTCCAGATCATCCGTGATCTCGCGGCGGCCGGGTCGGAATCCTTCCCGGCTTCGCGTCCGGATTCGCTGACGGCGCAACGAGTCTGGCTGAGTTCGTCAGCCGTGCCCGTGAGACCGGGCAGCTGCGCGAGTGGATGAGCGCCGGACTGTCGGCGGTCGGCGACTTCCTGACCACGATCGCGAACCTGGGCCGGATCGTGTTCACGGTCCTGTCCGCCGCGAACACCCACGGCGCAAGCCTGTTCGCCACCCTTTCGGCGCTGACCGGCTCCATGCTCGCGTTCCTGCGCAGCGCGGAGGGAACCGTTGCGCTGCAACAGTTCTTCGGCGGTCTCAATGCCGCTGCTTCCGGCTTGCTCACGCTGCTTCAGGCCGTGGGCCGCGCGTTCGCTTCCGACACGGTCCCTGCTGTCGGGCAGCTCGGCGCGTCCCTGGGGCAGGCGTTCACGCTGCTGGCCGCCGGAGCGAAACCAGCCGCCGAAATCCTGGCCGTGCTGGCCCCGCTGGCCGGGGTCGCCGCGCAGGCGCTCGCCTCGGTTTTGGTCCCCGCCTTGGGCGCGGTCTCGGGCATCGCCGCCGAGCTGGCACCCGTGGTCGGCGAGCTCGTGCAGGAGCTCGTGGGCGGCGCGCTCGCCGACGGCATCCGCGAACTGACCCCTGACCTGCTCGAACTGGCCCGCGCGGCCAAGCCGCTGGTTGCTGCGATCGGCCGTCTGCTGGTTCAGGCGGTGCGCACGGCCGTGCCCGCCTTGTCGGCGCTGCTGGAGGCTCTGACCCCATCGCTTCCGAGCTGGGCGGCGCGCTCGTTCAGGCCATCGAAGCGGCGTTGCCGCTGGTCACGATACTGGCCACGATCTGGTCCGACGTCCTGATGGCCGCCTGGGAGCAGGCACGGCCCGTCCTGCCCGTGTTGGTCGAGTCGATCCGGCAGCTCGTGACGGCGCTGGACCTGTCGGCGGCTACCCCGTCGTTGATCGAGACCGGCACGCTGCTGGGCAAGATCCTCGCCGACGCGCTGCGCAACCTCGTTCCGCTGATTCCGCCGCTGGCCGAGGCATGGATTCAGTTCTGGTCGCAGGGTTTGCTGCCGATGACGCCGCTGCTGCTGCGCATCGTCTCGGAGCTGCTGCCCGAGCTGCTGCCGCTGCTCACCGAACTGGTCCCGCTGATCACGCAGGCGCTCGGGATCATGACCGTCTGGAACGCCGGGCTGCTCAGGTTCGCCGGTGTCTTCCTGGACTACGTGATTCCCGCGCTGAAGTTCTTCATCAACGACGGCGTGAAGCCCGCGTTCCACAACGCCGTGGAGATCATCTCCAGCGCGCTCGCGCTGATCCAGGGCGTGGTGAACACCGCGCTAGCGCTGATCCGTGGCGACCGTACTCCCCGCTAGCGGAAAACTCACCTCCGCCCTACTTGACGCCGAGCGCACCAACACCAGCCTGACCCGGCTCGCCGGCCGCGACCTCACCGACCAAGCCACATCGTGGACGCTCGACCGCTCCTACGACACCGACCTGCCCGCGCCGATGCGCGTGGTCAACGGCAGCGCCGCCGCCGAACTCCGGCTGACCCTCACCGGCAAGGACGACAAGACCGGCGCACAGCTCTACTCCCCTTACGCCCCACACGACACGGGCGACGTCGCCAGGCCCGGTCAGTCCGTCACCCACGGGTGGGGCCTGACGGGCGAGGTCCTGCCCGGCTTTCGCGGCCAGGTCCGCGACCGGGCCGCCGACAACGGCACCGGCACCGTGGCCGTCTCGGCGCTCGACGGCGCCGAGAAGCTGCGCGACGCCGCCCGCCTGCCCGCCGTCCTGTCCGCGAACGGCAACCCGATCGCGTCCGGCACGTGGGTGGTCGACCACCTGCTGCGTGAGGGCGGCATTCACAGCGCGCCACCACCGCGCGCGGACTGCACGCTCTACGCCTCGATGCACGGCGGCGTCGTCCCGGACATCGGGTTCTACCGCGACCACACCCCGAACTCGCTGACCTACCGGCGTGACCGCGCACCGTGGGAGATGGCCGCCGTTCCCGGCTCGCAACCCTTCACCGTCCGCTGGGACCCGCGCACCCCCACCACCGTGAGCGGGCGCGGCCTGTTCACCGAGTTCTGGGTGGACCGCACCACCTTGCAGGCCTCGGGCAACCGCGTCGAGCTGAAGATGGTGTTCCAGGCGGACAACGAGATCAACGACATCTACTACTGGTTCGACTTCAAAGACGACCAGATGAACATCGGCGCGACCGGCACCGGCGGCACCGTCAAGGGCGACGCCGCGATGGACATCCGGTTCGACGGCCTCTACCACATCGGCGTGCACTGGACCTGGAACGGCCGCACACCCTCTGCCCGCTACTACATCACCGGCTCCGCGTTCAACACCTACCGCGAGACCGACATGGGCGCGTTCCGCGAACTCGGCTGGTCGCAGCTCAACTACATGGAACTCACCTCGGCGTTGCCGATCGAGGCCGTGCAGGTGTCGTTGCGCGAGAACCGCATGACGCGCGAGGAGTTCACCCAGACCTGGACCCGTGGCGCGGTGCTCGACCAGGTCACCTCGGAGTTGCGGGCGATTCCGCCCGTGCAGAGCTCCGCGTGGGATGTGATCACCAGCGTGGCCCAGGCCGAACAGGCCACGGCCGAGTTCGACCCCTACGGGGTGTTCCGCTACCGCAACAACACCCGCTTCACCACGCCCGGCCAGACCATCATCAAAGTGACCTCGGCGCGGGAGATCGCGTCTTTGCGGGTGTCCGAGGCGATCGACTCGATCCGCAACACCATCGACGTCCCGTACCAGACCTACACCCCCGGCACACCGTCCGAGCGGTTCACCGAAACCTTCGTGCCCTCGCTGCTCGGGTTCCAGACGCGCACGTTCACCTACGACTACGACGTGAGCGAGTACGACTCCCCGCCCACGGTCGTCTACGCCAGCAACCAACCGACGACGGGCAGCCGCGTCCGGTTCGCCACCTCCACCGGCAGTGGCAGCGGCGCCGTGAACGGGTTCGTCGAGTCGACCACCGAACGCGACGGCGCGACCCTGCGGATGACCTTCCGCAACCTCACCAGCTCGACGCTCTACCTCTCCACCGCCAGCGGGACTCCGTCGCTGGTGATCTGGTCCCCGCGCCTCGCCTCCGGTAGCCCCACCAGGTTGTCCACCCAGCGCTACGACATCACCAGCCGCACCCGCTACGGCGCGCAGGTCTACCAAGTCCCCGCTACACCGTGGATTCAGAACGTCAACACCGCCGGACGCATCGCCAACTACCTGCTCTCCGTTGCTGCACAACCGCTTCCGGTGCTCGGAGACGTCGAGATCCTGCCCGATCCGCGGATCACGCTGGGCGACCTCGTGCGGGTCGTGGACGAGGTCGGCGCGGCCCTGGACACCTCGGCGTGGGTCATCGGCATCCGCACCAGCGGCGACGGCACCGGACGCATCCGCCAGTTCCTCACCCTGCGCGCCACCACCAGCCCCGGCGTCCCCGCCGACACCGGCCTGAACCCAGACCCCGCCGTCGACCCGGACGCCCGCGCGCAACTCGCACGCGAAGGCGTCCGGGTGCCGTGATTAGCGGTTCTTCCTCCTGCGCGCCCTGCTGTCGCGGCCGATGCGCGGCTGCTGAGTCGGCTGGTCGGAGACCTCATTTGATGGCGCGGTGCCTTCGGATTCGCGGGTCAGCTCAAACGAGCCAGACGCCTGCCCCACATCGAAGCCAGCCCTCAACGAGGTCTTTCCATCACGGAGGGATGCGCTCCACGCCCATACGCCGGTCCCAGCCAGAAACATGAGACCAACTACCACCACAAGCTCAAACACGCGAACTCCAGGCACTAACCCGCCCTGAGCTGCGGTGACCTGCTGGTCATGGTGGATGTAGTAAGCCGGGCACGATCACTTCAGCTCAGGTTTGAAGCAGCCCAGCGCAAGATTTTGAACGCGATTCTTCAGCGATTTGCACATGTTTTTAGTGACTGCCTTTGAGTTCTGCGCGATGCGAGTGCCGAGTGTCGAATGCCTGAGCGTCTTAAGACTAAGTGGCGTGATGACTTGTGGCTTTTAGTGAATGCGCGTTTTGAGTTCTGAGCCGTTTGAGTGTCTGCGTTTAAGTGTTTTGTGTTGTGTGGCTCGCCCCACCAGGGCCAGCTCCCTCAGGGTACAGCACCGGTCCCGGTTGCGTCCCGCATCCGTCCACCTCGACGCACCGAGGGGAGGTACGTGGACCCCTCCCTTCTTCCTCAGCTCGGCGTTGCCGGAGCGCTCGTGATCGTCGTGGGCTACCTGCTCACCGCGAACCACCGGCTGATGACCTCCAATCGGTCCGATCGCGCCGACTACCTCAAGGCCTTGGCAGCGCGCGAAACCGCGCACGCCACCGAGATGACCGCGCTGCGCGCTCGCGTCGCCGAACTCGAACAACGGCTTGCCGAACTGGAAACCGAACTCGACCACGAGCGCGACCGCCGCCGCCAGGCCGAGGACATCGCCGCCGCCGTGCGACGCCACACCTAACCCACCCCAAAACGAACGGCCGTCACCGCCCGGTGACGGCCGTTTTTTGTTGCCCACCAACAGGAAGAGAACACATGGCCTGGCGCGTAGCGCGCAGCTTGCTCACCCTCCGAGACCAGTTCAACGCCAAGTTCCCCGGCCGCAACAAGGCCAGCGATGGAACCATCGGCGACCCCAACCACCAGGGCACGGACAGCGGCCACAACCTCTGGTACGGCGGCATCGTCACCGCCATCGACATCACCCACGCCCCCGCCAGCGGCGTGGACATTGACCGCATCACCGACGAACTCCAGGCATCGAAGGACGCCAGGATTAAGTACGTGATCGCCAACGGGCTGATCATGGACACCCGGCCGCAGTTCAACCCGTGGCAGTGGGTTCGCTACACCGGCAGCAACCCCCACACCTCCCACTTCCACCTGTCCGTCGTCGCCTCCCCGCTGTGCGACGACCCCAGGGCGTGGAACCTGCCGATCCTCGGCGGGGTCAGCACGCCGCCGCCGTCCCGGCCGCCGACCAAGCCACGGTTCCCACTGCCCGACGACCACTACTTCGGCCTGATCACCGGCCCGAATGAGTCCCACGGCGGCGCGCCCGAGTCGATGGGCGGCATCAAGGACGAGCAGTTCTACGTCCGCCTCATCCAGCAGGAGTTGCAGCACCTCGGCTTCGCACCTAACTACCCCGGCTGGGCTGACGGCATCTACGAGCAGCCCACCAAGGACGCCGTCGCCGCCTGGCAGCGCGCCTTTCGCGCCGACAAGACCACCCGCTGGGGCGAGGTCTGGCGGGACGACTGGGCCGACCTCATCCGTCCGTGACCCACGAACTGATGCCCGCCGAGCTCACGCCCGGCGGGCACTGGGTCATCTCCCTCTCTCGTCGTCTGGCTACTGATCAAGGGCAGCCGGGCCGCCGTGCTGTGGCTCGAACGCCATGACGACACCCAGCTCACCACGGAGGAATACCCCTTGCTCGAACCCCGTCCCCGCCCGCTGCGCGCCGTCGCGACCTGGGTCGGCCTGATCACGGCGCTGGTCTCCTGGCTGGTCGGCTCCGGTCTGCTCACCACCGGCCAGGCCGACTCCATCAACGACACCGTGGCCGCGGTCCTCGCACTGCTCGGCGCGTTCGGCGTCGCGCTCACCGGAGAAGCAAGGTCACTCCTACCTCTGACCCACGCAACAACGCCGGCCGCCCACTCGAGGCGCTTCGCACCAACCGCTCCGAATAGGGCAATCACTCCTGGGGGAGCGAGTGGTCGTCGTCGCCACGTCGTGAAGACCGCCGCTCCTTCGGAGGTTTCTTCTCAGCGATCCGAATCGCGCGGCGGCGCGATCTGCTCTCGAACCAACGACGCGGCTGAGCAAAGTACGTCCACCAGCGGTCAGACGGATCTCTCCACGTCACGACGAGATGCACCAGGTCATCGAGGGCAACGGCACCATCTTTAGGGACGATGCACGTGATCTTCTCTCGCCTGTGCACCTCGCCTTGTGCGATCACCGCACGGTAGAGCTAGTCACACAGTTCTCCGTCGTCGTCCATGATCGAGTACCGCTTGCCGTTCGCGTCAATGATGCGCATCTCTACGTCCAGGATCGGGAGCGATCCCGCGTTCCAGATTTCAACGCGCTGAACGTTGACACGCCCCGCCTCTTCAAGCACGGCGAGTTTTCCAGTCACGCTTCTGGCGTTCTGCCAACGGGCTCGGCGTCGATCTCCCGCACGCCAGAACTGCTCCCGGACACCGAACGCAAGCGCCACAAGGACCGCCGCGCTGGTGACAACCGGGCCCGCCACCGGTGCCCATTGAGTCATCCACTCAGGGGGGAGCTGTCATGCCGCGCGAACTTACCCACCCAACTTCACGTCCGCTGTAGACACGCGCGCCGTCGATCCAGACACCAACCGACGCACACGACGCGAGGAGCCCTCAGGCCTCGCTGGTCTGGGGCTCCCGCGCTCGCACCTGGGGAAGCCCACGAATGACCGCAGCAGCCCGCCAGCCTGAGGCCTGGACGGTCGAGCACGTCGAGACCGAGGACCTGGACGACGCGCAGCGCGAGGACGCGGTGAGCGCGCTCGCCACACTCATCAATACCTGGAATGAATTACAACGCCCCACGCAAAACCGCGCCTAATTAAATACCGGAGGTAATGCTATATTCCGGACATGGCCAAAAGTAATGCCGGAATTGACAGAGCCTTGCTGAAAACCGCGCCCAGAAACAGGCGCGCGGCGACTACTTGGGGGAAGTTCTTTGTCTAGGCGAACGCGAACAAAGAGAGTCAGTACCGCCGCTATGAACCTCGACATCGTGCAGGTCGGCATCTACCTGCGACGCAGCACGGACGACGAGAACCAGCCTTACACCATCGAAGCGCAGGGCACACGGCTGACCGCCTACTCCAGTCGCAGCCCGGCTGGAAGATCGTCAAGGAATTCAAGGACGACGCGTCAGGCAAGAACACCAATCGGCCCGGCCTCAAGCAAGCGATGCACTGGGCCAAGTCGAACATGATCGACGTATTGCTCGTGTACCGAGTGGACCGGTTTTCCCGCAACCTGCGCGACACCGTGACGCTGCTAGACGAGCTGGAAAGCGTCGGCGTGGCGTTCCGGTCCGCAACCGAGCCGTTCGACACCTCGACCCCGGTCGGCCGCATGATGCTTCAGCTGCTGTCGATGTTCGCGCAGTTCGAGCGGGACCTGATCGTGGACCGCGTCACAGCGGGCATGGAACGCAAGGCCGAAGCCGGAGGCTGGAAGGGCGGCCCGCCCCCGCCTGGCTACCAGGTCGACCCGGTCACTCACAGACTGGTCGTGAACGAGGTCGAGGCCGTCATCATCCGACTGATCTTCGACCTGTACACAAAGGACCGGATCGGCGCACGGTCGATCGCCAACGAACTCAACGAACGTGGGTACCGCATCCGAAGCGGCGGACTCTGGGCGTTCAAACGGATCCTCACCATCCTGGAGAACCGGGTCTACCTCGGCGAGATCCACTACCGCGACATCATTAGCCTGGATGCCCACCCCGAGATCATCAAGCCTGACCAGTTCGCCGAAGCCGAACGTCTCATGGACGCACGCGGTGACAGCCACTCGCGCCGAGCCGCGAACGGCTCGGACTACATGGCTACCGGCCGTCTGCCCTGCCCCAAGTGCCGCACGGCAATGGTGGGCACCAGGGCCACCGGCAAGACCAAGACGTACCGCTACTACACGTGCAACAAGCGCCTCAAGTACGGCGTAAGCGCGTGCGACCTAGAACGCATCAACGCCGACGCGCTCGACCAAGCCGTGCTCGACTGCGTGGCGAGCTTCTACGGCAACCAGCACCAACTCATTCGTGACGCCGTCAATGCAGCCCGCAAGGTCTACGAGTCCAGCCACGACAAGGTCACCGCCGAACTCAAGACCGTCAGGTCGAAACTCACCGCCGTCACCGCGAAGATCGACAAGTACCTCGACGCGTTCGAGGCCGACACCTTCGACGCCGACGACGACACCGTCAAGGAACGGATGCGCGGACACCGCCTCGCCCAGAAGCAACTACAAGCACGCGAGGCCGAACTCCTGGAGGACCTGGAGAACGATCCGACCATGCCCGACGCAGCCACCCTCAAACAGGTCAACCACAACATCCGCACCATCATCAAGGCGGGCAACCCCAACCAACGCAAGGCCGTTGTAGAGACCTTCCTGGTCAAGATCAAGATCACCGGACCGGGCCGCATGGTCCCCGTCTTCCGAGTGCCCCAGACACCCGCATCCACCGGTGCCGCAAATACCGAAGGGGCGGAGCCCGGTATATCGGACTCCGCCCCTCTGGGTGTTCGTGTATGTAGTTCTTTGGTGGGCCTAACGCATCAGCATACGAACCGCTCGGTGCTGGTCGAAGGGCCTGAGATCACGATCCGCCCGGTGGGCACCCGTCGTCTGGTGGCGGGTGGTTTCCGATGAACGGCGACACGATCATCACCGCGTTGACGCCGTTGCAGGCCGACGGGCTGGCCTGCGTCGAGTGCAGAGTTGACTACTTCCGTGTCCGGGTTCCGCATGTGCCGGTGGGTCGGTCGGTGACCGGCTCGCAGGTGTTCGCCTGCGTCGGCTGCTGCCCGGCCGACGCGCGGCGTGTGGCGGGAGGTGTGCGGCGGTGAGCGCCACGGCCATCACTCGGAGGGACCGCGCGCTGTGGGTGCAGTGCGCGTGCACAGCGCTGGTCGCGCTCGGCGCGGCATACGCCTCTTACCGGCACGGCCGCGAGTTCGCCTTGAGGTTCGGTGCCGACGAGGCGACGGCGGCGATCTGGCCGTTGATCGTGGACGGCATCCTGACCACGGCCACTGTCGAGTTGTGGAAGACGACCGACCACGGTGGCCGGTGGCCGGTGGGCGGCTTGGGTGTCCTTCGCGTTCGGGATCTGCCTCTCGCTTTGCGCGAACGTGGCGGCGGCCCCGGAGCTGAACGTATTCGCCGTGGCGGTGGCGGCGTGCCCACCGCTGGCGCTGCTGCTGGCTGTCGAGTTGCTCAACCGCGCGCTCAAACGGCACCGCGCCGAGATCGCCAACGAGACCAATGAGACGGGCGAGACCGGCGACGAGACGGCTCCGGTGGTGCGTCTCGCGGTGGTCCCGGACAAGTCTCAGTCGTCGGCCGAGCCGACGGCCGAGCAGCGGATGTGGGTGTACTACGTGACCGAGCGGGCCAAGGGCCGCACGCCGACCGGCGCGGAGTTGGACCGGATCGCGGGAACGAACAACTACGGCCGTCGCCTTCTGCGTGAGTGGCGGCGGCAGGGCCGCATCACGGATGACGCGGCGGTTGATCATCAGCACACCGGCTCGGTGGGCGGGGCCGTCGAGCTCAAGTGAATGTTGTCGAACTTGCCTGGCGGCGTGTTCGGTGTCAGGTAGTGATCGCTTGCAAGGTGGCAGCGAGTTCGCGGTCCGGGCTGACGTTTCTGCTGTACAGCGGGCTGCAAGGGGTCGCAGCCAGCCGGACCGCGAGTTCGACGAGGTCCACGGTGGGATCGTCGTGGCGGTGGATCTCGGCGAGGCGGGTGAACTCGGTCATGACGCCCACCACGCTGCGGTTCGCGGTAACACCGAGCTGGGCGGTCTGCATGTGCTGCCGTTCCTGGTCCACGAACGCGGCGGGAGCCTGGCGGACGGTCAGCGCCGTGCTGATCTGCTCGGCGATCCTGCTGCTCAGGGTCGCCGTAGGTGCCAAGGGCAGTAGCACGGGCAGCAACGTCGTCTCGTTGACCAGCAGCACGATCCGCGGCCGCCAGAACAGGACAGTGGCATACCACGGACCCAGCAACGTCGTGCCCCGATCGTCGTCCCGCGCGATTGACGGACCCGCCAGACGCAGCAGTTTCTTGGTCGCACGCACGATCAGCACCCGTCCATCCTCCCCCACCTACGACTGCGACAGACCAGGCACCGGCTACAGAGGAGGGCGACGTTGCCAGGCACTGCGGCAACGTCGCCCTTCACCGTGAATCACGCGGCACCGTGAGACTCGGCCGTGCTGACGAGCTCGGGACCGGTCGCACCGGCCAGTGCGACAAGCGCTTCGTCGAGCAGGCGCCGGACGGCGGAGTTCAGGGCGGTGCACTCACTGTCGATCTTCGTCGCCGACTTCTGGATCGTGGCGGACAGCTTCTTGACCGAGTCGATCTTCACCAGGTGGTTGAGTGCTTCGGCGATCTTCTCCTCGGCCGTGGCGACTTGGTGAACGCCCTTGCGGCTTGCCGTCGCGACAGCGGTCGTCCGCAGAAGCATGATCACGGTGCGCAGAAGATCGGGGCTGTCGTTGTCGGGGTCGAAAGCCAGTACAAGCCGCTGCGCGCCGATCACACGGAGGGTCTGCCCGCCGTTCTGGTCGATGGTGCGGACGAGGCCCAGCGAGGCGACGGCATCGCGGTTGCGCTCGGCTTCGGCGAAGTAGTCGGTCCAGCCGGTGCGCGACGAGTCGGTCATCTCGATGACGACGCGGGCGACGCCGTCGTTCAGGCTCAGCACACCGTCGCCCTTCTTGCAGCGGGGCAGGCGGCCCGTGGTCGTGCTGGTGTCCGCGTAGTCGTCGCCGAGACCGGCGGCGATGCCCACCAGCACGGTGTGCACCGAGCCGGCGTAGGACTCGCCCTTGATCGGCGTCACCTTGGCGAGGGCGGTCGTGGCCTCGTGGACACGCAGTACGGTCGACACCTCCTCGATCTTGCTCGTCAACTCGGCGTGCTGCTTGGCCAATTGCTGGGTGAGCTGTTCCTGCTGGGCGGTGAGTTCGGCGGCATGCTTGGCCATCGGGGAAGTCGGATCGGACGGGTCGAACTGCCGAGCGGCCTTGGCCAGCAGCTCGGCTGTTCCAGCGCTCACCTTCGCGTCGAGATCGGCGCTGAACTTGTCGAGCACCGGCTGGAGGCGCTCGACAAGTTCAGGGTTTTCACCAGCGAAGATTCGGCGCAGCTCGGTGTTGAGGTCCTGCTTCGCCGTCATTACCGCCGTGGTGAGCTCCTTGCGGCTCTGGGTGTCCGCGTCGGTGATGGTCGTCTTGGCGTCACGGGCCGCCGCCATGACGGCTTCGGACGCTTCCTTCACTGCTCGCGCCGTGAGTTCGGCTGCCTGGGCGGTGGACTGGGCGGTCTTGTCTCCGACGTCCTTCAGCAGTCGTTCGAGTGCCTGAGCTTCTTGGGCCTGTCCGGTCACGCTCAGTGCATGCGCGCCGATGCGTACGGCCTCGGTGACGTAGTTGGTCAGGTCGGCACTCGTGAGGGTGTCGAGGTTCTCCACGAGCGGGCCGCGCTCGCCGGAGACCCAGCGCTGGGCCTCTCGTGCGACCTCGCGGTCGTGGATCGTCAGTCGCTCGATGACGACCGCTGTGGCGTTGTTGTCGAAGTGGGCTGGGTGCTTGATGTGCTGGGTCATCGCGTTCTCCTGCGGGAAGCGCTGCCGATGATCGACAGCGGGCCCACACAGGTTGAGCCGAGCTGCGCGGTGTTGTCGCATACGAACGTGGATAAGTGGGGTTATCACTTCTTCTAGGAGCGATGTCGGTCGTTCTCGATACTCTCTGTGTCGTGAGTCGGCGGATAGACCGAGGAGGTGTGTCGTGGCAGGTGGGGGGCCTACGTTGACGTTGCAGGACGTCGCGGATCTCGCTCGTGTCCGTCGTCCGGTCGTGAGCATGTGGCGCAACCGGCCGCGCGTCCGCGGTCTGCATGTGCCTTTCCCCGCCCCTGTCGAGGTCTCGGGCGGGATGGAGCGCTTCCGCCGCGAAGACGTCGTCGAGTGGCTGGAGCGCACTGGCCGAGGTAACAACCCCGAGGCGAATCTCGACGCACCAGCGTTGAGCGTGCCCGATGACGTGCCCCTGGATGAACTCGTCACGTGGCTCTGCCTCGCAGTATTGACAGGGGAGGAACTGGCGGACACGACAGCGGAGAACCGCATCACCCTGGCGCGCGGTGTCGATCCCGACGACCGGGTGCTGTTCCGCGAGGTGGAGGCTTCCGTGCCGGCCGTCTGCACGCTGCGGTTCATCGATGACCTGGTTGAGGCGTCGTACGGCCCGCGCGAGGCACTCGACCGGCTGGAACAAGGAAGGGCCGCGCGGACGCTGGGCACTCGTGATCTCACCTCCGACGCCGTCGACCTCATCCACGCCGTCGCCGAAGCCTGCGCCCTCCACCTCGACCCCGAGGGCGTGCCGCTCGTGCACGTCGGCCCGGCGTCGAGCGTGACGCTCGCGCTTGCCGACACCTTCACCCATCTCGTGGTGCCCGGCGGCACTCCGGAGTTGCGGGACATCAGACGCAGGGCGGTGATTCGCGAGATCGAGACCGTCGACGACGCGGCAGGCCCTGGCGTCCGAGTGTTGTCTACCATCGGCAGGCCCGCCGACGAGCTGCTTGATTTGGTCGACAACCTCGTGCTCGATCTCGGCGAGGGTGAACTCGCGATCATCATCGGCCCGGCTGGCGTCCTGTGCGACGAGCTACAGGGGCAGCAGGAGCGGCACCGAGCGCAGACTCTCCGCTCGGAGAGCCTCGCTGTCGCGCTGCGCCTTCCTCGGGGAATGTGGCGTGAGGCGCACCGGCAGGCGCTGGGCCTGTGGGTTTGCGCGACCGGCGGGTCCATGCAACGGCCGCTGGTCGCCGACCTGGCCGCGTTCACCCGAGACGAGCTGGACCTGGGCGACCTCGCCTCCGACGTGACCGGCGCGTTCGCCGCCATGCGAGGTCGTGCCTTCCGCTACCTCCGCCCACACGACCTCCCGCCGATCCTGAGTGCCCGCACCGTCGTCGTGCCCCGTGGGGTGCGAGCACTGCGGCTCGCGACGACGGAGATCGAGCGGCACCTCGCCGTCATCAATGCGGCCACCCTGGTGACGAGCGAGCCGATCCAGCCTTTCGACGTCCTGGCCGAACGTGCCCCCGGCGCGATGCTGCTGCGCAGGCGGTCATTGGGCGAACTGAAAGACCTGGGACACGTGCGGGTGCTCCGCGGCAGCCGGATCGACCACAGTCACGGCAACCCTGCCGGGTCCGTTGCGGTCCTGTCCGCGACCAACCCACACGGCACTGCACGCCTCGACCCGTTCGATGCTGCGCGGCTATACCCGCGCGCCGTTCGAACAGATCCGGGGGATGTGGTATTCGCAGAACGGCCACGCCCGATCGCGACGGTCGACGACCACGGCGGATCGCTGGTGGCTTCCCCGTCGAAGATCCTTCGGATCAGTTCGCAGGCAGGAATCGGCCCCCACGCGGTGGCGGCGATCATCAACCGGCTGCCGAACGAGCCCACCGAGTGGCAGACCTGGAGCGTGCCGATCCTCGACACCTTCGAGGTGGAGGGGCTGGAAGAGGTGCTTCTCGCCGCAGTGAACCACGAGACCACACTGCGGCGACACCTGGACGCGACCCGGGATCTCGTCACCGCCATGATCGACGGAGTCGCCGCCGGCGCGGTGACCCTCACCACGCGGACAACGCAGTAGGAAGGACAGGCAGTATGCCTCCCCGCACGAAGAAGGAACCGTCGGCACCATCGACGATGAAGGAGCTGAAGGACACCCTCTGGAAGGCCGCCGACCGGCTCCGCGGCTCGCTGTCCGCGAACCAGTACAAGGACGTCATCCTCGGCCTGGTGTTCCTCAAGTACGTCTCCGACGCCTACGACGAACGCCGCGAAGCCATCCGCGCCGACCTGACGGCACAGGACTACGACGAAGAGCAGATCGCTGACCTGATCGACGACCCCGAGGAGTACCAGGGGTATGGGGTCTTTGTCGTGCCGCCCACCGCCCGCTGGAAGTACCTCGCGCAGTACGCCAAGGGCAAGCCCGCCGAAGGCTCCGAACCCGCCAAGAACATCGGCCAGCTCATCGACGAGGCGATGGATCTCGTCATGAAGGCCAACCCGTCGTTGCAGGGCACACTGCCGCGCCTCTACAACAAGGACAACATCGACCAGCGCCGCCTCGGCGAGCTGATCGACCTGTTCAACAGCACCAAGTTCAGCCGCCAGGGCGAGCACCGCGCCCGCGACCTCATGGGCGAGGTCTATGAGTACTTCCTCGGCAACTTCGCCCGTTCGGAGGGCAAGCGCGGCGGCGAGTTCTTCACCCCGCCCAGCGTCGTCCGAGTGATCGTCGAAGTGCTGGAGCCTGCGCGCGGGCGCGTGTACGACCCGTGCTGTGGCTCGGGCGGCATGTTCGTACAGACCGAGAAGTTCATTTACGAACACAACGGCGACCCGAAGGACATCGCCATCTACGGCCAGGAGAGCTTGGAGGAGACCTGGCGGATGGCGAAGATGAACCTCGCCATCCACGGTATCGACAACAAGGGCCTCGGGGCGAGGTGGGGCGACACGTTCGCCCGCGACCAGCACGCGGACGTCCAGATGGACTACGTGATGGCCAACCCGCCGTTCAACATCAAGCACTGGTCCCGCAACACCGAAGACCCGCGCTGGAAGTTCGGCGTCCCGCCGGCCAACAACGCCAACTACGCCTGGATTCAGCACATTCTGTACAAGCTCGCGCCCGGCGGCAGCGCTGGCGTAGTCATGGCGAACGGCTCGATGTCGTCGAACTCCAACGGTGAAGGCGCCATCCGCGCCCAGATCGTCGAAGCCGACCTCGTCTCCTGCATGGTGGCGCTCCCGACACAACTGTTCCGCAGCACCGGTATCCCAGTCTGCGTCTGGTTCTTTGCCAAGGACAAGCGCGCCGGCAAGCACGGCGCGGTCGACCGATCCGGCCAGGTGCTTTTCATCGACGCCCGCGAACTCGGCTACATGGTTGACCGTGCCGAACGCGCCCTGTCCAACGAGGACATCGCCAAGATCGCCGACACCTACCACGCCTGGCGCGGTACCCGCTCCGCCGCGCAGAAACATCTGACTTACGAGGACACCCCTGGGTTTTGCAAGTCAGTCGGCATCCCCGACATCAAGGCCGCCGATTACGCCCTCACACCAGGCCGCTACGTCGGCGCCGTCGAAGTCGAGGACGACGGTGAACCCATCGACGACAAGATCCAGCGACTCTCCAAGGAACTATTGACCGCATTCGATGAGTCCGCGCGGCTGGAGAAGGTTGTCCGCGGACAGTTGGAGCGACTCGATGCTTGAAATGAAGCGCACGACCATTGGAGCCTTGGGCAGGCTATTCGATGGGCCACATGCAACTCCCACGCGACGGTCCGATGGGCCATACTTTCTTAACATCGCTAGCCTCAAGTCTGGTCGCCTCGACCTATCGGAGTCAGACCACGTTTCTGAAGAAGACTTCGTCCGCTGGACACGCAGGGTCACCCCTCGCGCGGGGGACCTCTTGTTCTCGTATGAGACTCGACTCGGCGAAGCGGCACTGATGCCCGAAGGAGTAACGGCTTGCCTGGGACGCCGTATGGCTCTCCTGCGACCGGATCGCTCTGTTGTTGATCCGCGATTCCTTCTCTATTTCTACCTTAGCCCCTCTTTCCAGCGGGCCATCGCCACAAACACGATCCATGGCGCCACAGTGCCACGGATTGGACTCTCAACAATGCCCGCATGGGAGATAGCGATACCCAGCCTTTCCAAGCAAAAGGCAATTGCTGATGTTTTAGGGGCGCTCGACGACAAGATCGCCGCAAACGATCAAGTAGCGGTTACCGCCCTAAGCCTCGCTGATGCGCTGTTCGCCGCAAGCCTGCAGCGAGATGCCGGAACCCCCATAACCATCGGGGAACTCGCAGATCGAGGCGTTCTTGCACAAGGAGACGGGTATCGAACGAAGCAGGCTGAGCACGGCCAGCCAGGATTCCGAATTCTGAGAGCAGGAGATATTCGAGACGGACGTGTCGTTCCAGAAGGAACCGACTTCGTATCGGAATCCTATGCTCGACAAATCGGACAGAAAGCCTCTCGCCCGAACGACATTGTCATGACTACAAAAGGTTCGGTGGGGCGAGTGGCAGTTGTGCCACCCGACCTCGAGACTGTCGTCTACAGCCCGCAGATTTGCTACTTTCGCGTACTCAGCGAAGATGCTCTCGATCGCGGTTATCTAGCTGCTTGGTTTAGAAGCTCAGATCTTCAAACCCAAGCGTCGCAACTAATGTTCAAGAGTGACATGGCGCCGTATATCAACCTTCGCGACATTCGCTCTCTCACTGTTCCCGTACCAAGCCGGACCGAGCAGCGTAAACAAGGAGAGCTGCAACGCAGTCTCCTAGATATCATCCATGCCGCCCACTCCGAAAGCAGGCGGCTCGGACGTACGCGGGACGAACTGCTGCCCCTGCTGATGTCCGGAAAGATCCGCGTGCGGGAAGTCGAAAAAATCGTGGAGGGGGTCGTGTGATGGTGGGGCAGCCGGGGTTCAGTGAAGCCGAGTGGGAGGGCGTCGCGCTGGAGACGCTCGCCGAGCAGGAGTGGCAGTCGCTTCCAGGGATCGCCATCGCGCCGGGCGCTGAGAACGGTAGGGCGTCGTGGGATGACATCGTGCTTCCTGGGCGGATGCTGGCCAAGCTGCGGGAGCTGAACCCGCAGGTGCCAGCGGAGTACCTGGAGCAGGCACTTGCGGAGATCATCCAGCCGACCTCACAGGACGCGATCGCCGAGAACTACCGGCTGCACCAGATCTGCACTCAGGGCTACCGCGGGATCAGCTACATCGACACCGACGGCGTCGAACAGAACCCAACCATCCGGTTGGTCAGCCACCAGGTCGGCGACAACGAGTTGCTCGCGGTCAACCAGGTCACCGTCCGCACCGCTGAGGTCGAGCGTCGCTTCGATGTGGTGCTCTATCTCAACGGTATGCCGGTTGCGGTCTTCGAGCTGAAGCAGGCGGGTGCGGCCAAAGCGGATCTGGACGCGGCGCATGCCCAGTTGGCTACCTACCTGCGTGAGTTCCCGATGGCGTTCCGGTTCGCGGTGGTGACCGTGATCAGCGACGGGATTACCGCACGCTATGGCACGCCGTTCACTCCGTTGAACCACTACTCGCCCTGGAACGTCGATGACGACGGCAAGCCGGTGAAGCTCGGCGAACCGCTCGATGACGTGCACCTCGGCACCGAGTTGGAGTTTCTCATCGAGGGGGTGTTCAACCCGGAGCGGTTCCTCCAGTTGCAGCGGAACTTCACCGCGTTCGACGGTGGGGCTGAGGGGTACGCGAAGCGGATCGCCAAGCCGCACCAGTACTTCGCGGTCACCAAAGCAGTTGGGTCGACGGTCGCCGCTGTGGAGAGCAACGGCAAGGCCGGGGTCGTGTGGCACACCCAAGGGTCGGGCAAGTCGATGGAGATGGAGCTGTACGCCCACCTGGTGGCCGCGCAGCCCAAGCTCAAGAACCCGACCATCATCGTCGTGACCGACCGCAAGGAGCTGGACGGGCAGCTGTACGAAGCGTTCAACCGATCCCGACTGCTGAGCGAGTCCCCGATCAAGGTGACGACCCGCGCGGAACTGCGTGAGGAACTGGCCAACCGGGCGACGGGCGGCATCTACTTCACCACGCTCCAGAAGTTCGGGCTCAGCAAGGCCGAGAAGGACGCCGGACTGGATCATCCGCTGCTGTCGGACCGCCGCAACATCATCGTCATCGCCGACGAGGCCCACCGCAGCCACTACGACGACCTCGACGGCTACGCCCGCCACCTCAAGGACGCCCTGCCCAACGCCGCGCTGATCGCGTTCACCGGGACACCGATCTCCTTCGACGACCGCAACACCCGAGAGGTGTTCGGTGACTACATCGACATTTACGACCTCACCCGTGCGGTCGATGACGGCGCCACCGTCCCGGTCTACTTCGAGCCACGCCTGATCAAGGTCGGGTTGACCAAGGACGTCAGCGAAGAAGACCTCGACCGGGCCGCGGACGAGGCCACTCTTGGGCTTGACGAGGTGGAACGCGCCAAGATCGAGAAGTCCGTCGCCGTGATCAACGCTGTGTACGGGGCACCCGCACGTCTGGAGGCGTTGGCGGCCGACATCGTCCAGCACTGGGAGACCCGCTCGGAGCAGATGCGCAAGTTCATCGGCTCTCCCGGCAAGGCGTTCATCGTCGGCGCGACCCGAGAGATCTGCGCCCACCTCTACGACGAGATCATCAAGCTCAAGCCGGACTGGCACAACAACGCCGTCGACAAGGGCGTGATCAAGGTCGTCTACTCCGGCTCGGCTCAGGACGTCATGCCGGTGGCCAAGCACGTCCGGCGCGACGGGCAGAACAAGGTCATCCAGAAGCGGCTCCGCGACGCGGATGATGAGCTTCAGATCGTCCTGGTCAAGGACATGATGCTCACCGGTTTCGACGCGCCACCGCTGCACACGCTGTACCTCGACCGCCCTCTCAAGGGTGCGTTGCTGATGCAGACCCTGGCGCGGGTGAACCGCACCTTCCGCGGCAAGCCGGACGGCCTGCTCGTCGCCTACGCGCCGCTGGCGGACAACTTGAGCAGGGCGCTCGCCGAGTACACCGACACCGACCGGGCCAAGAAGCCGGTCGGCAAGCACGTTGACGAGGCTGTCGACCTCACCGCCACGCTCATCGCCTCCCTCGACGAGCTGTGCGCCAGCTACCCGTGGCGGGCGAAGCTGGATGGAGGTCCGAAGAGCTGGGTCAAGGCCGCCTACGGGCTTACCAACTACCTGCGCTCACCCACCACCCCCGGTAACCAGGTGCCGGAAGGCGAGGAGACGCTCGGCGACCGCTTCCGGAAGTTGGCCAACCAACTGGCCCGTGCGTGGGCGCTGTGTTCTGGCAACCAGACTCTCGAACACCTCCGCGTCACGGCGAGGTTCTACGAAGAAGTCCGCGTGTGGATGGGCAAGTTCGACGCCCAACAGCGGCAGGCCGAGGGCAAGCCCGTGCCGGAGGAGATCCAGCGGATGCTCTCTGCGCTGGTGGCCACCTCCACCGCGTCCGGTGAAATCATCGACATCTACGACGCCGCCGGCTTGCCGAAGCCTTCGCTGTCCGACCTGGGACCGGAGTTCCAGCTCAAAGCCCAATCGGCGTCGAACCCGCACCTCGCCATCGAAGCGTTGCGCGCGCTGCTGGTTGAGGAGTCGGATCACGTCACGCGGCACAACCTCGTGCGTCAACGGGCATTCTCCGAGCGGATTGCCGAGCTGATGCGCAAGTACACCAACCAGCAGCTCACCTCGGCTGAGGTGATCGCTGAGCTCATCGAACTGGCCAAGGAAGTCGCCGCGGAGGGCAACCGCGGCCAGCGCTTCGATCCGCCCCTGTCCCATGACGAGTTGGCGTTCTACGACGCGGTCAGCACCAACGAGTCCGCCGTTGAACTTCAGGGCGACGACGTGCTTGCCCAGATCGCACGCGAACTGGTGGCGGTGATGCGACGCGACGTCAAGACCGACTGGACGGTGCGGGACGATGTGCGGGCCAAGCTCCGATCGTCGATCAAGCGGCTGCTCGTGAAGTACAAGTACCCGCCGGACAAGCAGCCCGAAGCCATCAGGCTCGTGATCGAGCAGATGGAGGCGATGGCACCCCGATACGTCTCGAACGGCAACGGCACCCGAGCAAACGCGTCGTCAGACTGAGACGCGCGCTGTGGCAGGCAGTGGCAAAGCGCGGCCCTGAGTAACCGGGCCGCACTGCCAGTCGTAGGACTCACCAACGTGACGAACGGTCGAAGATGACGGTGGCAGTGGGACGGCGTGCAGCGCGGGCGATTCTTATCGACGATCTCGGCCGGTTGGTGTTGATCAAGCGCACGAAGCCGGGGCAGGCGCCGTACTGGACCGCGCCCGGTGGCGGTGTCGAGGACACCGACGCCTCGGTGGAGGCGGCTCTGTACCGGGAGCTGTCGGAGGAACTGGGCGCCGAGGCCACGGATGCGTCGCAGGTGTTCCTGTTCAGCTCGCCATCGGACAGTGGGGTAGCTGTGCAGCACTTCTTTGTGGCGCGGCTGGTCGGCCTGGATGAGTCGACCCGTAGCGGCCCGGAGTTAAGCGACCCGTCACGCGGCGGGTACGACCTGGACCGGGTTGACCTTCGGGGAGACGATCTCGCTTCGATCGACTTGAAGCCGACCGCGTTGAAGGAGTTCATCCTGGCCAATCGGGAGGCTCTGCTGATCGAGGCGGGCGCAGCCGCCTGACCTGCGGCTACATGCCCCACCGCAGGTACGTCGGGGTGGCGCGGCCGGGCAGCGTGCGCAGCGAGTCGTGGTCGGTGCCGAGGGTGTCGCGCAGGGCTGCGGTTTCTCCTGGCCACTTGGCGTGCGCGAGTTCGTAGAAGACGAGCACTCTGCCCTTGGTGAGGTACGGCCGGACGGCGTCGATGGCGTCGCGGGTGGTTTCGTAGAGGTCGAGGTCGAAGTAGGCCAGTGCGATGACGGTGTGAGGGTTGTCCGTCAGGTAGCGCGGGAGGGTTTCGCGCACGTCGCCCTGGACGATCAGGGTGCGCCGGATGTGGCCGAGGTGTTCGCCCTGCTCGTGTGCGTCGAGCACGTCGCGCAGGTGGTGTGGGTAGCCGTCAGTGAGCGCGAATCGGCAGGCGACGGCGCTGGGGGCTGTCAGATACGAAGCGGGGCATTCCGGTTACCCGAGATGCCCCTATCCGCGGAGTCAGGCCCGGTCAGAATCGCCGTGTCCCGCATACGCGATGAACGCCCGGAAGGCTCGCGTTGGGAAGATCAGCGCTGGTCCGCTCGGGTTCTTGCTGTCACGGATGGCTCCGCCGTCGTCGAGACAGGCTAGTTCCACGCACTGAGGGTCGCTGCCCCCGTTGGTGTAGCTGCTCGTGCGCCACCGGACACCCGACAGGTCGGTGGCCCTGGTCCACATGGTCTGTTGCTCCTAGCTGTTGAGGTCAGTGATCCTGCCTTCCAGTATCGCCACTGACTCGTCCTCGGACGCCGCGAGTTCCCACGCCTGCTCGAATGCCGCCACGTACGGTTCGGTTGCCTTGATGTAGTCCGGTCGCGTCAGTGACGACACGAACGCGAGCCTCTTGTTGGGCTCGACGTCGAGCAGTGTGAACGGGCAGCTCAGGGCCGGGATGTTTCCGGCCGCCCGGAGCGAGACGCGGAATCTGACGTTGGGCATCTGCGCGACCGCGCGAAGATGTTCGTGCTGCGCTCGGAGTACGGCAGGTCCGCCGCTGAAGCGGTAAAGAGCGTCTTCGCCGAGCACGATCCACACGTCCGGCCCGTCCGGCCGGATGATCCGCTGGCCGCGCTCCGCGCGTTCCTCGGCGAGCCCCGCGACGTCGGACGCAACGACCACGGGCGACATGGACAGCGCCGCGTACGCGTACTCGCGGGTCTGCAGCAGGCCGGGGATCTCGTTGTAGACCATGCGGATCGCGTTCGCGCGCCGCTCCAGCGATACGTACTGCTGCGTTGCCTTCCCGGTCTTCACCGGCTTCGCCCGACGTCGCGCGATGGTCGCGAGCCGCGTCAGCTCATCTGCGTCCGACGGAGTCGGGCGGTAGCGCTTGATCATCCAGTCGACGTCGGTCGACCCAGGCGCGATCGTGCCTGCTTCGATCTTCGCGAGCTTCGTCGCGTAGCCGCCGGCCTCAGCGAGTTCCTTGTCCGCCTTGCCGGGCTCCATTCCCGCAGCCTCACGCAACGTTCGCGCCAGTTCACCGCACTGGAGACGTGCGATCACGGGATCGGAGACTTCGTCTTCGGTCATGGCGGGCAGTGTGCCGCAGGGTTGATCGCGCATGCCGCCACCCGACCGGGTGCACTTACATTGCATTGCAATGTTTCACCCGTTTGGACGCACTAAAGATTGCATTGCTCCCTCTATGGTCGGTGCGCGGGCCGGTTGGTCAGTGATCCGAACTACGGGCCGGCCCAGCAGCCAACGGGACGACCGACAACCGTTTCGAACCTGGGGTTGAACAACCACCGGTTGAAGCGGTCTCCCCTGGTCGTCCCGTTGGCCCAAACAGAAGTGCTCGCTGAGGGCACCCAGGCTCGGCGGAAGGGGTGTAGGGGCGATGGACGTGGTATTCGACGAGCTGCACCGCAGGGTGACGAGCTACCTGGCGACCGTGAAGAACGTGGCCGCCGATGGTGGTGACGAGGCCGCGCTGGTCATCGCTCGCAGCGAGCTGCCGTTGATCGTTGACGCCTTCGACGCGCTTTTCGGCGGGCACACCCCGGATGACAACGGCCATTGCCGCCAGTGCCGCTGCGCGGGCCGGTGGTGGCGACGACGACGGGTGCCGTGCCGGGTGTTCCTGCAAGCCCAGATCGCCCTGTTCCATCCCGCCGGCCACGGCCGTCACGCCCTGACGAGGCCGCGGCCGTGAACGCCCTCGATCTCGGCGCGGTCACGCAGATGCAGCGCCTGCGGCATCTGCACCAGGTGCGGGGCTGGTCCTTCGATCCGGTCCGGTCGCCCGATCCTCCGCATGAGCTGGTGGAGCTGATCTATTCGTTCTGTCACGGCCAGTGGCTTGACGTGCTGCGGGTTCGGTCGGACACCGACGCCCAGGCCGGGCGGTTCCTCGCCGAGTCGATGGTTGGCGGCGGTTGTCCTCGGGCGTGCTGGCTGGCCGCGGGCGCGCTCGCCGATGTCCTGGATGGCTTGGATGAGCTTCCGCCGCCGATGTCGCGGCTGGCTCCTCGTCTTCTTCTCCCCGCTATCGTGAGGTGACCATGTCCTTGCCCCACAACGCAATTCGTCTCGGCATCGGCGTCCGAGAGGGACCGCAGACCGAGCACGAGGCCGCCGCACAGTCCTATCAGGACGAGCACGGATGGACAGTGGGTGTATTCCGCACCGGTGTGTGGCTGGTGTCCGGGAGCGGGATCGACGCGCTGGATATGCCCCGGGACCTCGGCGAACGGGTGCGGGCCGCACTGGGGGTTTCGGTGCCGCTGTTCGAGTCGCCTGACGACCACGGCGTGCGCTGGGTGTTCCTCGTCGGATCTCACACCAAACCACCCCTGCCGGAGCTGACCGGACAGGACGTCGATCACGTCCAGGCTGGGCGGTGTGTCGATCTGCCGCCCAGCCGGTTCGGGCCGCACCGGTTGCGGTGGATCACCGAGCCCGGTGTGCCGGTTCCTGACTTCACGACCGTGGCGAACGCGGTCCTACAGGTGAGGTGATCGCATGTGCTCCCGACCGGAAACGACACCGTCGGAGCGCAAAGTCATTGTGGCGAGCGGTCTTACGCCGCCCCGCCCCTTCCGCTGGTTGCCGTACCTCGGCGCAAGACATGCGATCCCACGGGCGCTGGCGGCTCCTGGGGCATGCGGAAAGGCGCTGTGCGGCGCTGAGGTTGTGGTTCCGGAGAAACCACCGCCGAAGTACCCGGACGGGTTGTGGCGCGAGTGCCCGCAATGCGATCGGCAGTGGCGTCGGCGGACAGGTCTGACGCAGCGGCCCTTGCCTGCCCGACACAACCAAATGTGAACCTCGAAGTACGAATCAAGAACGGGTTGATGGCACATGGCGCTGGATCTGGTCGCCGGGAGAGCAAGTCTGGAGGTCCGGGCGTTGAGCCGGACCGTGCTGGGCTGGCGGACGAAACGCGGTTGGTCTCTGAAGGAGCTGGGTGAGCTGGTCGGCTTCTCGCCAGCGAAGCTGTCGCAACTGTGCAGGGCCGTTGTGCGCATGTCTGCGCTCGAAGTCGTGGCGATCGGCGCCGCGTGCGGCGCGTCCGACGAGGAAGTCGAGCTCTGCGTTCGCGTGGCGCAGCGCGCTGTCGACCCTGCTATGTGGGACCGGATCAACGGTGACGCGTGGGCACGGCTGACGTGGACCCCGTGGGAGGTCATGGCCGAAGCGAGCGAACTGGTGATCGTGGCGAACGACGTGCTGCCTGAACTGGTGCGCGTCGACGCATACCACGCGGCCCTGCTGGAGTCCGGGGCCGCTGCGAACGAGCTTGACCTCGCGTCGCAGCATGAGGTGCTCAAACGCCTGGGGATGGACGCCAAGGACGCCGCGCGACCCGGCAGCCCGCGACGGCTGCGTGTGCGGCTGATCGTGCCCGAGTCGATGCTCAACGGCAGCGTCGGTGGCGCGCGGGTGATGGCGGACCAGCTGGAGCGCCTGGAGGAGCTGAACGAACTGCCGGGATTCGAGTTCCGCGTCGTGGACAGTGACGCGGGGCCGTGCTTCGGCCAAGGCGCCTCGTTCACGATGATGCGGTTCGTCGAGAAGCGGTTCGATGACGTCGTCCTCCTGCGCACTCTGCACGGCGGGGGCACCTGGCTCGAGTCCGCGGCCGAACGCGAGCCGTACGAATGCGCACTGGTCGCACTCGACGGCGTTCTCCGATCCGAGCAGGAGTCCACACGCCGACTCAGCAACGCGTCGCTACGCCTACGGGATCCCTTGCCAGGCAACCACTCCGGAGAGCAACAGCGGCTCCTGCAGCTGGTTGCCGATCGGGCAGGGAGGTAGCCGTGCCGAAGCGGATCTCCACCGCGCGTGGGCGCGAGTTCGGAGCCGGCCTACGAGCAGCCATCGCAGGTGCGGACCTGACCGCGCGCGCTGCTGCCGACATCGTGGACTGGGACGAGGCCAAGGTCTCCAACATGGTGAACGGCAAAGGCGGCGCCACCCAGCTCGAGGTCGCCGTGCTGCTGGGTGTCTGCCGCGTCAACGCCGAGGAAGTCGCCCACCTGCTGTCGCTCTACGGCGAGACACACATCCGGGGCTGGTGGCAGCAGCACGGCAGGTGCTCGCCCATCCGGTTGCGCACGGTCGTCGAACACCTGAAGGTGGCCACGACGCTGATCAGCTGGCACACGCACCTGGTGCCACTGTTCCTGCAGTCCACCGACTACCTGCGCGAGGTCCTACGCGCATCCTCGACCGCGCCGGCCGACGAGCTGACCGAGCGGGTGCAGGCGCAGCTCGCGATGCAGGCCTCGGTCCGCCGCAACGTGAAGTGCATGTACTTCATCCACGAGTTCGCGTTGCACCTGCGAGTCGGCGGCGCCGAGGTACATCTCGGGCAGCTGCTGCACTTGTTGTTCATGGCGAACCGGCCGAACGTCACGATCCGGATCGTGCCCGCCGTACACGGCGCACACGCCGGACTCGCTGGGCCGTTCACCCAGCTGACCTTCGCCAAGTACGAGTCGCTGGTGTGGGTGCAGACCGAGAACTCCAGCCTTCTCGCCGAGGCGAAGGACGCGATCAACGGCTATGAGACCGTCGTTCGCGCGCTCAAGGAGCAAAGCCTGGACGAGGCCGAGTCAACCGCGTTGATCACGCGTCTGTACGAGGCCTTGCAGCCTGCTCGTGACAAGGCAGCCACGATGGAAACGCGGTCGACCGAGCCGTTTCCGCCGCCTGCTTAGACGATCGGCGGTCAGCGAATCGCGTCGGCGATCGGAGCCGCCGCAGCAGCGGTCTTCCAGCAGTCGGGGTCCAGTTCCGTTGGGGTCTCGACCTCGACGATCCCGCCCGCGGTGTTGTCGAACGCCGCGGTGCAGTGCGCCGAGCTGCGCACGACCTTGATGTCCACGCCCTTGGGAATGCGTGTGGTCAGGTCGGTGCGTCCCAGCGATCGGGTCCACTGGTCCAGCGACATCGACACGTGACGTGCCACGAGCTGGCGGCTCGCCGCACCCTCACGCCAGCTGCATCCCTTGCCGTCCTGATACCGGCCGACGACGTCCCCGACGAGCGCACGAACCTCCGCGGGTGCGGGATCGCGCTCGCACACGGACCGGAGCCGTTCGTCCAGTGACTGCTGCTGTTCCTGCTCACCGCCGCTGAGCAGGAGCCGGAGCATGGCCCCGGCGAGCACCACGATGGTGAGCACCACGACGGCGTAGACGGGCCACTTCTGCTTGCGGGGAAGCATCACCGGGCAGCTGCCCCGCCTGGCTTCGACGGGTCGCGAAACAGCTTACGTCCCTTGAAGAAGGCGATCCCGGTGATGGTGACCGGTACTACCGCCAGCACCGGGGGAGGATAGCCAGCGGGAGCGGGAGTCGAGTAGCGGCTTCGATGAAGACGACCAGCGTCGGCAGGGTCAGGAAGATCGAGAATCCCCACGCCACGCCCAACACGCGGCGGGTCATCTGAGCACCGACCGCGTTGAGGTACTCGCCCTCGACGTAGTCCAGCGAGCTTACCCACACACTGAGCGACGACATCACTGGGAACCCCACGTAAACGAGTCCTGCGACTCCGGCCGCGCCCCAGCCCTTCCACTGGTCCGTGCCGACCAGCTTCAGGGTCAGCACCACGACCAGTGCAGTGGCCAGCAGGGCGCAGAGCAGAAGGCTGACACCGAGTCGTCTGCCGACCGAGCGGATCTCCATGGTTCGTCGCGCGGAGACCCACACCCAGCGCGGCTCCGGCTCGGACGGCGGAATGAAGATCGGATAGCTCACGAGCCGGGTCGCCGATCGGAACCGTCGCCGTCGCGCAGACTCGCGTCCGACAGATCACCGAAATTGGGCATGGTTCACTTCAATCCCAGGTCGCGAACCTTCTGGCGGATGGCGCTCTGCTCGGTACCCCAGCGGCTTGGACACCCAGCTCGGAAACGCCTTCAGCCGGGCCTTCTTGGCGCTCACGGCGTCTGGACCGCGCCGTAGAACGACTTCGCGAGTTCACGCAGTGGCCCCCGGCACTCCTCGGACCGGGGTGCTGGCTTGTCCGCGGGTTTGTTGTCGAGAATCAGCACGGCGTTGACGTCGAGGATCATCAGCGTGCAGCTGTCCCTGTCCTTCGGTGTCAGCCACTTCGCCTTCTCGCCCACCGTCACGTCGTCGGCTGCACCGTCGTCGGCCGGATCAGCGCCAGGCTTGGACGTCACGTCGTACACCTCACGGGCCTTGAGCGCGCCGCGGCCTGGACCGGCAGGCCCCGAGATGTCGCTCTTCTCGTCTCGCCACGCCGACACCTTCAGGTTCACACGCGGCCAGTCCGGGATGCGCTGGAACTCACATCCGGTCAGCATGTCGGACACCGAGGGGTCCTCGTTGCCGGACCGGAACGGCGGCAGCCCCGGTACCCTCTGCGTCACCTGCCGGCAGGTCGGCAGCGCCGTGTACTTGGCGCGGGCGGGCGCGGGCGACGTGGCGGAGGTCGGTGGCGTGATGGAGATGCCCTCGGGCCTGCCGCTTACCGCGTCGCCGCCGGCGCACGCCGCCGCACTCAACGCGAGCACTGCCACGCCCACGATCCCAGCGGATCGGTTCACCGCGACCCCAGCCCCTTCCACAGGTCCTCTTCCGGATCGGATTCCTCGCCCAGGCCCGGTCGCGTGCTGGTCTGCGGCGGACAAGTCCGAGTTCATGTGCGGCTGGTGTCCTCGCGGGCGTACGTCGCCTGGCTGAAATGACCCATGGCCACGTGGATGCGGGTGGCCTCCTCAGTGCCGAATCCACCGATCTTCACGGCCTCACCGTTGCGAGGCTGGATGAACAGTGCGTGGCGGCGAGTCAGCCGCACTTCCTGAATCTCGGCCCAGCTGAGCTTCGCACCGCGCCACTCCAGGCCGTCGGGGGAGATCGCGATCATCGGCCCCCGCACCAGCCGCCAGGCGACGTTGGCGGTCACAAGGATGACCACTGCCCAGGACACGAGCGCTGCACCTGTCGCAACGGCGTCGTCCTGGAACGCCGACGAGTTGTATGCGAAGACACCGGCGCACCCGAGCAGGAAGACGAAGAACAGCCATACCCGGCGTCGCCCGGCGAAGACGCGAACCGTGCGATCGGGTTCCGTTGGTTTGTCAGGACGTTGGTAGCGCACCGGCTTACGGCGGGACTTGCGCCGCTCGGGCAACAGCGGCCAGGCCACCGCGATGTACACGTAGAACCAGAGAACGCCGAATGGCAGGAGCAGGACCATGCCCCACCCCGCGTACGGGCGTACTGGATACAGGTCACCGCGGTTGAATCCTTCTCCCGCCACCTGCTTGCCGATCAGCTCTGGACGGAGGAATCCCCTCGCGGTCGTGGTCACGACGTTGCCGTTGACCTTGTTCGTGACCGTGGCCTGGCACTCGTACACCCAGCCGAAGCCGCGCAGCGTCACCGGGCCATGCCGGTCGCACGAGGTGGCGACGATGATGTGGCTGGCGTCGCTCAGGTCTTCGGTCTCGACCTTGTCCGAGAAGTAGTTGAAGATCGTCGCGCCGAGCAGGTACCCGAGGACGGGGATGACCAGGAACGCGACGATCTTGTGCAGGACGCGGACGGCTTTCATCCGCCGTTGGCTTCCTTGCGTTTCTCCTCCTGCTTCTTCACTTCTTCTGCTCGCAGGTCTCGCCATGTCCGCCAGCCACCGCCGTCTTTGCCTTCGTCTTCCCAGTCGCGGAACTTGGTGGACTCCTTGGTCGCCTCGATCCCCAGTTTGGGCAACGACTCCGCGGGCGCGGTCTTGAAGCCGTCGACCGCGACCTTCTTGGCCTCACCCAGCGCGTCCTTGGCCATGCCGGTGACGGAGAAGTCGGCCATGCTCCGCCGGATGTCCGCGTCGATGCCCTTCTTGAGGACGTTGACGAAGTCGTCGCCGCTCTTGGACAGCGCGGTCTTGGCGTTGACCAGAATGTTGTCGAGCTTCCCGAACAGCTTGCCGGCGTTGCCGAACGCCTTCGTGAGCCTGCGGCACGCCTCCAGAGCCTTATTCGCCCACTTGACCGCGACGGGCACGCACTCAGCGATCGCCCCCGCGATGCCCGCGCCCGCCGCTGCGACGGCGGGCGCCCACCGAAGGCAGATCGAAATCAGTTTGCCGATTGCTTCGGAGATGATGTCGCGCACGATGTCGCGGACGACCTTGAGCACGATCTTGCACGTCCGGACGAGGCTGGCGATCCCTCCGGCGGCGGTCGCAACCCCGGCGTAGGTGTCGGCGCGATCGGCGCCGAACGCCCGGTACTGATCGCTGTCCTTGCCGGTCCATCCGGTGGTGTCGTTCTTGACCCAGTTCCTGAGGTCGTCCGAGGTGTCCTCCAGGTACTTGGACACGGACTCCCAGGTCTTCGCCATGCCGTCCAGGGCTTCCTGGTCACCGATGAGCCAGTCCAGCGGCTCCTTGAGGAACCAGACGTGCTCGACCAGCCACCCGAACCCCGCGCTGAACAACGCGGCCAACGGGTCGGCGAGAACACCCGCCACGCCGGCCACCGTCGCGCCCGCGTTGATCAGCCCTTCGGCCCAGTTGCCGCTCGAGAAGCCCTTCACCGTCTCGGTGGCGTCGTGGAAAATCCCCATGCCCTCGGTGAACGGCGTCTCCTCGCCGGTGTTCACGAGGTAGTTCTCGCCTGGCGCGGGCGCCGGTCCCATCGTGGTCATCGGTCGTGCATCCCGTCGAAGATGTCGGACTGCGCCTGCTCGTGCTCCTCGATGTGCTTGCGCCACCCGTCGAACCGCTTGACGTGGTCGACTGAGGCGTCAACTGCCTGGCGCATGGTATCCATCGCGGCGTTCTGCGCGGCGGTGCAGAGAGCCGCAAGCGGGAAGCCGAGCTTGCCGAACGCCCCCATGTTGGACACGACCTGCGCTGCGCTCAACGCGTAGTTCACCTGCTGGCCGACGTTGTTGAGCTTCGTCGCGTGGGCCTGCATCTCAACAAGATCGATCCGGTAGGTCATCGCAGGAATCCCTTGTTGCTGAAGTCATCGTCGTCGTCCTGAGGTGGCCGTGGCCGCTGCGGGCGAGGTGGCACCGGTGGAGGGGGCGGAGGAGGTGGCGCGTCGTCCTCGATAGCGCCGAGCCGCGGTGGCCCGCCGCCGTACCCGCCGCCTCCTGGCACATACTGCGAGGGAGGTGGCGGCTGGGCGCTGCGCAGTTTGTCCATCATGAAGTGCATCGCCTCGGAGTCGGCGCCCAGCATCGGCGACATGGCCTCCTGTACCGCTGCGGCGACTCGGCTCTGTGCCGCCTGCACCACGCGCAGGACTTCCTGAGCCACACTGTCGCCGTCCCTGCGCTGCAACGCGTTGCCCAGCTTCAGATCCACGAGGTTGCCGGCATCGTTGACCGTCACGACGATCTGGCCGTCCACGCTGCGTTCCATGACACGCAGGTTCGCCAAGCTCTCGCGAAGCGCCTCGCTCCTGCGCTGAGCCTCAGCCAGCTTGCCCTCGTACTGATTGAGGATCTGATCCGGGTCAGTCATCAGCCCACTTGGTCCTTCTCGTTGTTCTTCTCAACCAACGCCACCATTGGCTCCGCTGTGGATGCGGCCGGACGGTGGCGCTTCAGCCGACGGCTGCGCCAGACCATGAGCGCTGGCGACGGCTTCATTCACCGAGCACTGGAGGAGCTACGAGCGTGTCGTTACCGAAGATCTCGTCCGGATCTGGCTCAAGCAGATACGACGGCGTCGTCCGCTCGATGTCCTCGCCGCCCTGGCCTTTGGCGGCACCCGCTCCCATGCCACCCATCGCGCCGCCACCGGCGCCACCACGTCCGGCAGCACCGCTAACAGCCGCGCCACCACGCCCTGTCGCGCTCTCGCCTCCGGGCATGACGCCCGCTGACCCGCCAGGACCGAAACCCTTGGCAGCAGTGGGATTACCGAGGCCAGCACTGCCGCCAGGGAGTCGTCCACCACCCGTACCACCCGAGCCGCCGATGCCGCCGCGGCCAGCCGATCCGGCGCCGGCTCGGGCACCAGGACCGCCCTGGGTGCTCCTGGAACCGGAGTTCGGGCCGGATGGCGGGCCGCCGAGGTTGAGGTTGTTGTTGCCGCCCAGCTGGTTGTTGCCGCCCTGGTTGCCCAGGTTCGGCCCGTTGCCGCCGAGATTGTTGTTGAGACCGCTGGTGTTCGTGGTGTTGTTGCCCGTCGTCTGCGGCGCCGTCCAGGACGTGGTGGTGGTGTCGTTGCCGACTCGCGGGGGAGGCGTGTTGCCCTGACCGGTGAAACCGGGATTCGGCGCGATCGGCGGCCTGCCGGGATCACCCGGTTCCTTCGGCGGTGCCGGGGGCTCGGGCGCGAAGGCGGGCTGGGCCGCGGCGGTCTGCGCGACCGTGCGGTCGTAGGTCTCCACCGCCCGCGCGGCCTGCTCGTGATCGGCCTGCTGCTTCTGGAACGCCGCCTGGTCTGCTGCCGCCTGCTGCACGAACTGGATCGGGTCGGTGATCGACATCAGCCGCTCCCGCGACTCCGCCGCACTGAAGGGCTGCGAGGGCGGTGGCGGCACGTTGTTCTTCGCGTCGCTCAGCGCCCGCGACTGCTGCGTGAACAAGGTCCCCGCCAGCTGCGCGGCGGTGCCGGTCTCGCCGGCGCGGTTGCCCATGTTGGCCAGCGCCTGCCGGGCACCGTCGCCAGCCTTGCCGGTCCAGTTGACCTCGCTGCTGCCGATCGCCGTGGCGACCTCGTCGTTGAACGTGGCCAGCTCATTGCCGATCTGCGTCCACACGTCGGCGATCTCGCCAATCGCGCCAGGATCGACGCCGTTGTTGACCGATTCGTGCAGCTGCTGGTGTGGGATGCCGATGTAGTGGGCGTCCGGCTGTGTAGGAGCAGAACGCGTCAGCACCTGCTGCTTGAGCTGTGCCGCCTGCGCGTCCAGTACGTCGTTAACCCGGTGCGGCGCCTCGACTATCTGCATCACCATCCCGAGGAACGGCCCGTACAGGCCCTGGACCTCGGCCGTGACCCGTTCCTGGACCTGCTCTCCGGTCTGCACCTCGGCATGGCGCTGCACGCCGTAGCGCGAGTACACATCGGACGGTCTTCCTAGCGCTCCCTCGTTCATCCCCCGCAACCCCTCTCCCTGGCAACAGCCCGCTACGGCAGTTTCGGCTCGACCAGCTCAGCGATCTTCAACGCAGGCGGACACGGATCGGTCGACGAGCCTGCGTTGAGCGTGATGTCAACCCGCGACGACGACGTGACCCCAACGGCGACGATGCAACTGCCGCCTGCACCTAGCAGCTGCTTCGCTTGGTGGCCGCCGACCTTGATGTCCTTGATCTCACCACCTGTCGCTTGAACACCCGCCAGCCCAACATCCGTCCGGATACCCACCGAGAGAAAGACGCGATTAGGAGCAAACTCGCAGCCACGTGAGGAACCGATCTTCTGTGGCTTGGGTTCTTCCTTCAGAGGACCCAGCACCTGTTCCGCTTCGCTCTTGGTGAGCAGGCCGCACGGGTCGGTGTCCGCGAGAGAGCCGCTTGCCTTGGTCGAGGTCGGCGAACTGGTCGAACTGCGGCTGTCCTCGCTGGAGGTGGGGCTGCTGGTGTCAGGTGTGGGCTTGGGGTCACCGGCGGTCGATCCGGTGCACGCGGTGATGGCGACCAGTGTGGCGGTAGCCAGGCTGGTCAGGACGATCCGAGAGTTCACGAGTTCGTATCCCTGGTCGGTCAGGCGGAAAGGGTGGGGCCACCGGCCTTGGTGATGCCTTGCTTAGCGTCTTCGTCGGTCGCCTGATACGCGGCCATCGCCTTCTCCACATCGGCGCGCATCTGCTCAAGTTCCTTCTGGAACTTCTTCGCAGCGGCGATGAAGCCCTGCACTGGATCGGTTGCGATCGTCGCCAAATACGGCTTGTACACCTGCGCGGCCGGGGTCGTCCCCAACGGCGGCTGCTGGCTTATGATGTCCGACCTTCCGAGAGCTCGAGTGATGCCGTCGTACATCTTGTCGATGGCCTTGATCAGGGCCTGGCCGCCGTGTTCGTTGACACCGACACCGTCGGCGACCGAGGCCGAGAAGGCGGCCACCGAGTCGCTGATGCCCTTCATCCCGGCGAAGAATGCCTCAGGCATCGCCGCTCCCCTCTCTACGCTGCGTCGTCCAACGGTAACAACTAGTCGCAGCCGTGTCCCTGGATCCGACGCACCAGACAGGCCGCCGGCTCCTGGTCGCTACCGGTGCGAGTCAATGATCCGGTTCAGGTGCCGACCGAGTGCAGCCTGGTCAGCAGGCGTGTAGGTGGCCGCCTGCCGTCCGTCGTGGCCGGTGGTGGGGATCACCGCGTACCGCCCGGCGTCGGTGTCGAGGTAGTTGATCGTTCCGAGTTCGTTTTCACGTCCGTTGCGGCCACGCGCGGAGACCGAGAAGTACCCAGCACCCAGGCGTGGACGGCGCAGGATGTCCTCGGCCGCGGCCCGCTGCCCGGCCGGCGAGGGACCGGTGGCCTTCACCTGGGTGCGGAACGTCATTTCGGAGAAGTCCTCCTCCAGCCGCCGTCGTGCTGGTGCCGAGGTGTCGGTCACGGTGACCGAGACGCCTGGACCGGAACGCATTGGGGGCAGCAGGCGCACCAGACCGGGCACGATCGCGTCGGGCTGGCACAGCTGGAAGGCGATCGTCTCGCCGCGCTGCTCGGCCACCACGCCCGTGCGGTCATCGGTCACGGCCAGTGCTGTGGGCTGGGTATCCCCGGCGGTGCCCACCAGCGCGACCATCAGGTGCCCTCGGGCGAACACGTGCAACGCCTCCACCAGCTCCGGCACGAACTCTCCGCCGCGGACCAGCCCGCGGGCGACAAGGTCCTGATGCACTGCCTCGACCAGCCGGATCCGGTCTTCCCGCGTAGCGCCGTGGTGCGGGATGGCGAACGGGAACCTCCGCACAGTGATCCGCAACGCCTCGCCGAGCACGTCCAGCGCCGCGAATGAACAGACGATCTCCCCCGACACCCTGTGACCACCCCTTGCCTGTGCACCGGCTCTCCACGGTGCGTGACCGGGCGACATACTGCCAGTCGAACACCGATCAGCAGAGCGTTACCAGCGACATTCCCGCGAAGATCGCACCAACCAGCGACCGGCTGGGCAGACTGACGGCATGAGCGACCAGCGCGAGCCACCCGAACTCGACGAACTCGGCCTCACCGCCGAGCAACGCGCCGAGCTGGACGCGCTGCCCGCCGAGGAACGCCAGGCGGCGCTGGAGTACCTGGACCGTGTGAGCCTGTTCGGCTCGCGGTCACGCCAGTTCTTCGCGGAACTGGCACCCCAGCTGGAGGACTTCGGACACCTGATCACCGACGTGATGCACGAACAGCACGGCGAACAGGCGGGCGAAAAATGGCTCGACCACGCGATGCTGTTCAGCCTGCACGCCGAGGCGGCCCACGCCATCGCGCGCCATGACGTCGATGCCGCCGTCTACTTCAACGGCCTGACCAGCGACTACCGCGACAAGCTGTCACAACGGCGACAGGATCACAGCACCGATTGACAGGCGGGCGAGAACCCGGACGCGCCGAACTCGTCCGGCTCTCACCGTGCTACCACGGGGCTTCTTCGCCTTCGGGGCGCCAGTGGTGCTGGTAGTCGGGGTGGGTGTCGTAGACCTCGGCGAGGTCGCGCGCGTCGTAGGCGCGGTTCATGAGGCGGACCTTGGCCTGGATGTCTTTGAACGCCTCGGCGCGGGTGGCGTAGCGGCCGGTGGGGTTGGCGCTTCGTCGTCCAGGCGCGCGTCGAGGAACGCAGCCACGGTGTCGAACAGCGGCAGGTCTATGTCGGGGACGGTATCGAGATCGGGTGGCCCGTCGCCTGCTGCGGCGACGACGTCGAGCAGGCAGCCACGGAAGCATTCACCCGAATGGGCTATTGAACACTGCTCCGATTCCAGGCTACCTTGAAAGGTCCTAGCTTGAATCGCTTGATGTGCAGGTTCCGCCGAGAGGAGTGTACCGCGCGCGGCAAGTGATCACAAGGTAGGTGTCGCCGTTGGACCGGCCGGGCGGCCCCCACTGTAGGGGCGCTCGGAGTCGAGTGTCCCGGTGACGCGGAGCGCCACGGTAGGCGCGGGAACGCGGCACCAGCCCTCGGTGGGCTGGTGCCAGACGCGGTAGAGGAGTTCATGTCCCGGCCGACTTGGACCGGCCCTCCTCAATGACCGTGGAGACCCCGCCGGATCCAGCCGCGCTCTTGATCGTTCGTGTTCGTCCGCCGACCCACCGCGCCGCCGCCGCCATGCCCGCGCCACCGAGACCGTGCGGGGCTGTCCGCAGCGAGGCGCACCCGTCGCACGGACGGCTGCCCGGCGAACACGACGTATCCCCGCGCACCGTGGAGGTGGAGACGCCATGTCATCACGCGATCTACCCATGATTGATCATCACGCCAGACCGGCCTCTGCCCATTCGCGTCGGACGCACGTACGGACGTGGGCCCTCCAACATCTGGCCGTGGCCGTTCAATCTGAGCCTGTCGCCCGCCACGAGCATGGGACCACCTGAGCGCTCGTTTGCCATGAGCATGGGACCACCCTGATCAGGGGTTTGCCACTGATGGGACCACCCGGACGTGTCCGCGTGGCCTCCCGGCTCCCGGTCGCCTGGCCTTTGTGCTGGTCGGATGGCGTATCGGGAGGTTTCAGTGATCGAGATCAAGGAGGTTTTGCGGTTGTGGCTGGCGGGGCACTCGCTGCGCGAGGTGACCCGGCTGGCCGGGCTGGACCGCAAGACCGTCCGCCGTTACGTGCAGGCCGCGCAGGCGGCCGGGGTGGCCCGCGAGGGCGGTGACGGCCAGCTGACCGAGGATCTGCTCGGGGCGGTGGTGGCCGTGGTCCGCCCGGACCGGCCGCGGGGCACCGGGGCGTCGTGGGAGGCGATCGCCGCGCAGCGCGAGCAGCTGCAGACGTGGCTGAAGCAGGACCTGACGCTGGCCAAGATCCATATGCTGCTGGGGCGGCGCGGGGTGGTGGTGCCGTATCGGACGCTGCACCGGTATGCGGTGGCAGAACTGGGTTTCGGCCGCCGGCAGGCGACGGTGCGGGTGGCCGACGGCAAGCCGGGCCAGGAGGTCCAGGTCGACTTCGGCCGGCTCGGCCTGGTCCCGGACCCGGCCGCCGGGCGGCGCCGGGTCGCCCACGGGCTGATCTTCACCGCCTGGAGAGCTTGTCGGGCAACGGATTCTGGCTCGCGCGGACGGCACGACGGTCAAGCTCTACTGGCGCGGTCAGCTGATCAAAGTCCATCCGCACCAGGAGCCTGGGCGGCGGCGCACCGACCCGGCCGACCTGCCTGGCGAGCTGACCACCTACGCCCTGCGCGACCTCGACGCGCTGCACCGCCGCGCCGCGGGCTATGGCGATCACATCGCCGCCTATGCCGCGGCGCTGCTGGAACATCCCTTGCCCTGGACCAAAATGCGCCAGGTCTATCGGTTGCTCGGCTTGGTCCGCCGGCACGGCGCCGAACTGGTGGACGAGGCCTGCCGTCGCGCCCTGGAGGCCGAGGCGGTCAACGTCGGCCTGATCGACCGCATGCTCGCCCGCGGCCTGGACGGCCAGCCCGCCGAACCGCCCGTCGCCCCGGTGAGCACCCCAACCCGATTTGTCCGTGACAGCAAGGACTTCACCATCAGGAGGCCCTCATGACCACCCGCACCGCCCGCACCACGGCCCGCGTCGCCGCGGCCAAGCCCATCGAGGTCTCGGCCGAGCTCAAGGCGCTGCTGCGGCGCCTCAAGCTCGGCAAGCTGCTCGACACCCTGCCCGAACGGCTCGCCCTGGCCCGCGCCGAGCACCTGCCCCACCACGACTTCCTCGAAATGCTGCTCACTGACGAGATCACCCGCCGCGATCGCCAGTCCGCCCAGCTGCGCGCCAAGACCACGCATCTGGACCCCGGCATGCACCTCGACGCCTGGGACACCTCGACCAAGGTCACCTACGACCGGCAGCTCTGGACCGAGCTGACCTCTCTGCGGTTCGTCCTGGACTCCTACAACGTGCTCATCATGGGACCGGTCGGCGTCGGGAAAACCTTCCTCGCCAACGCTTTGGGCCACGCCGCGACCCGCCGCCGCTACTCCGTGCATCTCGAACGCGCCGACAAACTGTTCAAACGCCTCAAGGCCGCCAGGCTCGACCACACCTACGACGACGAGATGCGCAAACTGCACCGCGTCGAACTGCTCATCCTCGACGACCTCGCCCTGCACCCGCTGGACGCGGTGCAGACCAACGACTTCTACCAGCTGATCGTGGAACGCCACCAGCAGGCCTCTACCATCGTCACGTCCAACCGCGAGCCGCCGGAGATCCTCGCCATGATGGCCGACCCGCTACTGGCCCAGTCCGCCATTGACCGCTTCCAGTCCGCAGCCTTCGAACTCGTCGTCGAGGGCGAGAGCTACCGGCAACGCCAGAAGCCCACCCTCGCCGCCCTCGCCCACCGGCACGACGACACCCGCGATTGACCATTTTCACCGACAGGACCACCATCAACACACGGCCTGCGACCACCGGCCCGAGACGGTCCCTAGCTCCTGGCAAACGGTGGTCCCATGAGCGCGGAAAGCGACACTGAGCCGAGGCGGCCCCCTCGGCGCCCGGCGAACAGCTGCGGTGACGAATGGGCCTCAAATGGCACGACGCGTGTCCGAAATCGTGCAGGAAATCGGCAGTTGAGTGGTGCACGAGTGTGCCCGAAGCCGGAAGGGACGCCCGAACATGATCACCGTTCGCCAGAGCCACGCAAGTCACAGCAAAATAATGGTTGGATCACATGCTGGTTGCCGTGGTCAAAAACGGGTCCGAAATCCGGAGTTGAGGGTTGCCAGGGAGATTCTGGCCGCTCCGGGTGGAAGGCGGTGGTGATCATGGTGGACGGTGCTGACCGTGCTGGTGGTCGTGGTGTGGTCGGCGCGGATGGGCTGGCGTTTGGTTCCGCGTCTGGATCGGCACAGCCTCAGCGTTCTGAATCCGCCACCCCACCCGCCGAGGCGACTGCTAATAAACCTGCTGGTCAGCGATGGTATCGGCGGGAGCGGGTGGATGGCCGACTGAGGAGTGATCCTCACCCATCCACACATCGGGGCCGCGCGGGGCGCGGCGGCCGGCGGGCCGGGGAACCGGACGCGGGTCTGTGGTTCCGGCTGGTCGACCGGGACCGGCGGCTGCTGGTGTTGCTGGCCGAGCACAAGGTGCTGACCACGAACCAGATCGCCGCGATCGAGTTTCTGTCGGTGCGCCGTGCGCAGGATCGGCTGCGGCAGCTGCGGGAGCTGGGTGTGGTGTTCGCGTTCCGCGAGTCCTATCTGCGTGGCGGGACGAGCCAGACGCGTTACGCGCTGGGCTACCTCGGCACGCGGTTGATCGCCGCACAGCGCGCGGAGAAGCCGCCCGCGCCGAAGGCGTACACCGAGAGCCTGGAACGACTGGCGTTGTGGCCGAAGCTGGATCACCAGCTTGGTGTGAACGACTTCTTCTGCATGCTGGCCGCTCACCGCAACCCCGCCCGGCTGCGCGAGGCAGGCCGCGAGGGCGAGGTTGACGGGCTGACGCAGTGGTGGTCCGAACGCCGCTGCACCGAGTTCTTCTGGAAGTACCTGGGCGGTGGCCGGGACACCCGGCTGCGCCCGGACGGCTACGGCTGCTGGGAGGAGCACGGCCGGACGGTGCGGTTCTTCCTCGAACACGACACCGGCACCGAGTCCCTGACGAAGGTCACGGGCAAGATCGACGACTACGCCGCCTTCCCGACCGACGCCTTCGGCGTGCTGCTGTTCTCGGTGCACTCCAGCAGACGGGAGATCGCACTGCGGGCGGCGCTGCGCCGCGCCCTCGCCGGCGGAGATCCTGGTTTCGTGATCGCCACCGCTGCCCGCGACGGCGACACCTTCGGCCACGCCGACGGCCCGGCGGGGCCGGTGTGGGGCTTGTGGACGCCGCAGGGCGGTGACCGCGTGCCGCGCCGGTACAGGTTGGTCGAGCTGCCGCGGCGTGGCCCCTCTGTCGAGCACGGCGCTTCGGACACCGACCAGCCGCTCAACGAGGCGGCGTTCGACCCCGACGACCGGGAGATGTCGCGCCGCATCAACACACCCCGGCCCGAACCGGCCACCCCGGCGGGCTATGCGGATGACGATGACGACCTCGACGACGTGACGCTCTACGACGACGCGGACGATGACGACGTGTACCGCGCGCCGGCAGAGCCGGCTCGGCCGGGCGGGCAACGGCCGCGCTGGGTCGCCTGAACCCCGCTCCCGCACAGGGTTCCCGCACGCTTCCGTCTACCCCTGAGGAGGTGGCCGACGATGACGTGACCCCGTGAGAACGACAGCGACGACGGCCGTGCCGGGTTCGCAGGCTTGGGCGTCGTCTCTTGCGCAGCACGGAGAATCTGGACCCGTTGTACGTCGAGCTGTCCACTGTGGTCTCGCACCTGGCGAGACCACGCCGGGACACGGGGACACGCCGAGACGAGACATCGAGACCACGGCGAGACCAGCGAGACAGGAAGTCTCGCACCGGGTCTCGTGGTCTCGGCGGCGGTCTCGCCGGAAGTCTCGCGTGGACAGTGGGAAGAGTCCAGTCGACCGGTGATCGCTGGCCCCGGCGGGTGCTACGGCAGTCGGGGAGTCGAAGCGGCACAATGGTTGGAGCAGTTCAGATCTGGCTGGTTCTCGAATCGCGCGTAGTGGCGCGGCCATCACCCACCACCCCTCCTGCGTGGAGGCTTCGGGGGTGCTGGTGACCAGGGAGCCAGGCGGGTCCTGCTGATCGACGGTTGCCCAGTGACCGCTGACAGCCGCCCGCGACCTCCCGCCCTTGCGCGGGCTCGCGGGCACCGAGGTGCACCATGCCCCAGCACACACCCGGCCACACCGGACACGACCACGAACAGGGCGACGGCGGCCAGGACGCCACCATGCTCCCGCTCCGCCCCACGCGAGCATCCATACGGGACACCTGGCGGGTGGAGCGGATCGACACCGAACCGATGACCGCCCAGCAGTACGACCTCGCCGTCACCACCCTCGCCACCCTCATCACGCAGTGGCGAAACAACCACAAAAACACCACGGAGGGCCACGAAAAAACCGCATAATCACCCGAATTCCACTTCCCCTTTCCGCATGCGGCGAGGGACAATGGAACCACTATGGACACCGCCTGTGAGCTGCGGTTTTAAGTCCACGCTAGTAGTGATCTAGTAGCCGCACAGTCGCCCTGTAGTGGCCAGAAGACCGCCACTACAGGGCGCGCGGAATACCGAACTCAGGGAGTCGGACAATGGCGCGATCCGCGACCGCGCAACGCACCAAGAAAGCCGCGATGACCACACTCGGTGACGACGTTCGAGTGGGGATCTACGTGCGGCGCTCCACCGACGACGAGCACCAGCCCTACTCGATCGAGGCACAGGACACGCGCCTGCACGCTTACATCGACTCCCAGCCCGGCTGGCGGCTCGTCGCACGCTTCCCCGACGACGCCTCCGGAGCCACCACCGAACGGCCCGGCTTGCACCGCGCCCTGGCTGCTGCTCGTGCCGGGTTGATCGACGTACTGCTCGTGTACCGGGTGGACCGGTTCTCCCGCAACCTGCGGGACATGGTCATGCTGCTCGACGAACTCGACACCGCCGGGGTGGTGTTCCGGTCCGCGACCGAGCCGTTCGACACCTCCACCCCGATGGGCCGCATGCTCGTGCAGATGCTCGGCATGTTCGCCCAGTTCGAACGCGACACCATCATCGACCGCGTCATCGCCGGCATGGAACGCAAACACGCCAAAGGAAAATGGAAAGGCGGCAGGCGCCCCTACGGCTACCAAGTCGACAAGACCACCCACACCCTCGTCATCGACGAGCACGAGGCCGTGATCGTGCGCCTGATCTTCGACTCCTACACCAGAGACCGGCTCGGCTCCCGAGCCATCGCCACACTGCTCAACGACCGGGGCCACCGCACCAGCTGCGGCGGCAAATGGTCCGGCTACCAAGTCCTCCGCGCCCTCAACAACCGCGTCTACCTCGGCGAACTGACGTTCCGGGAGACCACCGTGACCAACACCCACGCACCCATCATCGACCTCACCATCTGGGAACAAGCCCAAGCCATCCTCGACGCCCGCGGCGAATCCCACGCCCACCGCGCCGCCTCCGGCTCCGACTACGTCCTCACCGGCCGCCTACGCTGCCCGAAGTGCGGCAAAGCCATGATCGGCACCCGCGCCACCGGCCGCAACCGCACCTACCGCTACTACACCTGCTGGAACCTCGCCCGCTACGACGCCAGCAAATGCGACTTCACACGCCTCAACGCCGACGCCGTGGACACGGCCGTCCTGAACGCGCTGACCACCTTCTACCGCACCCGCCACGACCTCATCGCCGATGCCATCACCCACGAACAGAAGCAACACCAGGCAGCGCACGCTGACCGGCACGCCGAACTCACCGCCGTCGACAACGAGCTGACCAAGACCGGAACGGCCATCGACCGCTACCTGACCGCGTTCGAACGCGGCACCATCAACCAAGAGCTGGTCGCCGGCCGGCTCACCGAACTCCGTGCCAAGAGCAAGCAACTCCGCGTCCGCCGCGACGAACTGACCCTGACGCTGGACGACGAGCCCACCATGCCGGAGCCCGCTACCCTGGCAGCGGTGGCCGACCAGATCGCCGAGATCATCGCCGACGGCACCCACAACCAGACCAAGGCCCTAGTCGAAGCCATGGTCGAGAAGGTCACCATCACCGGACCCGACCGGCTCATCCCGGTCTTCCGCATCCCCCAACCCCGCAACAGCGACGAGGCCGCACCCGCTCAAGCAGCGGATACGGCCCCGAACGGAGTGGTTCGCACAATGACTAACTTGGTGGAGCTGAGGGGAATCGAACCCCTGACCTTCTCGATGCGAACTATCGGCGGGCTGGTCGATCGTGGTTTTTGTCGAGGTCAGAGGGTCGACGGAGGTCGCTCGCGGTCGTCTCTGGCCGATGCGGTTGCTGTACTTTGCTGCTGTACTGCGGCCCTCTGACCAGGCAATACGCCTGTAAGCAGCAACCGCACCGACGTGGTTCGAGGGCAAGCCTGTGGGCTGGTCGACGCCGTCAAGGCGTTGAGCTGTCCATAGGCGCGGCAGCCGAGCGCCGTGCCCAGCTCGACCAGGCCGGCCACTTCAGCGCTCGTCCCGACTCGACGATGAACCATCACGGAACGAGCGTGGCCAAGTCGATGGAGACCTCGACGGGACCCGGCAGCGCAACCCGCATGTCGTCGCCAGAGAGCGGCACCGGTGTGCGCTCGCGATAGACGCCACCGACCAGCTCGTAGGCGCGCAGCGTCGCAGTCCGGCGAATGGCGTGGAGGTCGACGGTCCAGAGGTAAGGAACACCGGCGGTCGCATACCCGGCGACCTTGGTTTCGCGTTCATGCGCACTGTTGCCCGGAGACCAGACCTCCACCGCGAGTATCAGCGCTGAAGCGGGAAAACTCGTGGTCGTCGGCAGGGTGTTGAGGAGTGCAACGTCAGGTATCAACGCGGTCCGGATGGCCGTAGAGATCTCCACCCCTACGCCGCTGACAGCGTGCAACCGATCGTTGCCCTCGACTGCCTGCCACAGGGCTCGATAGAGCGCACCTGAGGCAAACTGGTGAGGGCCACCCGGCGGCGGAGACACGTGGTAGTAACCCCAGATCAGCTCAAGCCTTGACCCGTCATCCGGGTGCTCGGCGGTGCGCCATTCCTCAACAGTGTGTGGACCGATGGGATGCGCGAGATCGCTTGCAGCTGTCACGCGCTCACCTCACCTTATCCGACCGGCACGTGTGCATAGCAAAGCTGTCAAGCGTTCCTGCTGACACGCACACACTAGCATCGGCACGTGGTTCTGTGTTGACGGTTAGGCCGCCTCGTTGGTAGTCACCGCAGGTCAAGCCCTATTAGCGGGTCGCACAGCGTCGTTCGATCATGTTCGCCAAGGTCAGGCCGTTGTGTCAGGTCGCCTTATCGACCCCAACGGGCGGAACGATCCTGAACCGGTCACCCGCTACTGTCCGCATTCATGCGTATGACCGCTGTTACCGCTGTGTGTGCCTGCGTTGCGCTGTTCACGTCTGGTTGCTCGCCGGCCACCTACGAGGAGCGCATGAGTTACTTGCGCAAGGTCGCACAGCAGGGAGCCGAGACTCACGAGCTGCTCAAGAGCCAGGACGCAAAGATCGATGAGGAGCGATGCAAAGCCGCATTCGCGGGTCTGAAGAACATGGGCGACCGGCCGGACGTCACGGGAGTGGGCGGCCAGACCGCCGAGTGGAACGAACAGATCCAACAGTTCTTCGTGGACTCGTGTGTGTCTGGCAAGCCAAAGCCGGTTCCTGGTGAGAGTGTCGGCCAAGCCCCGTCCGGTACTTCGAGCTCAACGCCATCTCCGACGCCGTCAACCGCTTCTGGCTGATCCTTCGCAGAGTCGAGCGCAAGCCTGTGGGCTGGTTGACGCCCTCAAGACATTGAGCTGTCCATAGGCGCGGCAGTCGAGCGCCAAGACCAGCTCGGCCAAGTCGGCCACTTGGCGCTCGTCCCAACCTGAGCGCTTTCGCTCCTCGGGCATCATCCCGACACGAAGCCGATCTTGCGGACAGCGGTGCCGGGTCAAGACACGCTTCCCAGTCTTGACGCGGTGCCGCTGGCCGCGGTTGATCATGGCGTGTCGGGATGATGCTCTCCGCGGCTGCCTTCTCCTTTGCGGTTCCCTGTGGGGGCCGCCTTGATGAAGAAAAGAAACTCTGAACACCGCTGCCGCGGCTAGAAGTTGATCAAGTGCCGAAGAAGCACCGCGTCTGTCAGATCCGGCAACACCTTGTCGGCTCCGGCGGCCTGAAGCTCGTCAACACTGCTACGTCCGGTTGCCACTGCGATCACTCGTACACCCGCCGTCAGCCCGGCTGCTACATCACGTGGCGTGTCACCGATGAGCACAGTGTGGTTGGTATCGACGGGCGCGCCGATACGTTGACTCGCGCGTTCCCGGGCGATCGTCACCAACTCGGGCCTGTCGGCGTGGTCGTCGCCGTAGGCGCTGGCCTCCAGGTCAAGGAACCGGTCCAACCCGAATGCTGCCAACTTGATGTGCGCAACTGCTCGCAGATTCCCGGTCAGCACACCCTGATGGATTGCCGGGTCAGCCGCCAACGCGGCCAACGCTTCCCGCGCTCCTGGCAACACTCGGCCTCGCGCTGCGAACTCCTCACGACCGGCGTCGTAGCTGTGAGCCAGAGCATCCGCGAGCTTCCGTGTTGCAGCATCGTCCGGTTCGATGCCGTGCAACTTCAGGGTTTCAGCGATGATGTCCAGCTCGGTTCTGCCGCTCACGTCGGCCAGTTGCTGGAAAGACCGGCCGAACGCTGCCGGGAACGCCCGCTCGTACATCTCGCGCCCCATGCCGCGCGACTGAAGGAGCGTGTGGTCGATGTCCCAGAGTACGAGCTGGCGAGGCTCGTTCGGCGCGATCATGTAGCGAGTCTGTCACCCGATCGAGGTCTCGTGCTGGGGCGTAGCATCGGTGCAGGTCAACGCTTCCCAGGGGTGGGGATGGACGAACAGCTGGCAGTCATGATCGGCGAACGAGTGCGTCTGCGTTGCCTCGCCTCGCGGATGCCGAAGACCGTGATTGCCGGGCTGGCGGGCATCACGCCTGACTACCTCTACCAGATCGAACGCGGGCTCAAGCTCCCCACAGTCACGGTGCTGAAGCAGCTGGCCGACGTGCTGGGCGTGTCGGCCGACGAGTTGTTGCACTCTTCGACAAAGCGCAAGGCTTCGGCTCGGTCAGATTCGGCGGGCGATGCGTTGTACCGGGCGTTCACCAGGCCGTTGGGATCGGATGGCGCTGCTGTCGACGTGAAAGTGTTGCGCCGCAACGTCTTGAGCGCGTGGCAAACCTGGCAGACATCGGCCACGCGATACAGCCAGCTTGCCCCGGAGCTTCCCGAGCTCGTCATCCAGACCGAGCGAGCTTTGCGCGGCGGTGCGTACGTCGCCGCGGCTGAACGGCGAGAGGTTCAGCGGTGCGCGGCCGATCTGTACGCGTTGCTGCGCAGCGTCGCCAAGAGGCTTGGCAGGGTGGATGTTTCACTGCTCGCTGCGGACCGGGCGATTCGTGCCGGAGAGAACGCGGACGACCCGCTGCGGTTGGCCATGGCCCAGTGGAACCTGGCTCAGGTCCTGCTTGCCGACGGCGAAGCTCAAGGCGCGGAAGACGTGGCCATGCACGCGGCCGAGTCGCTTTCTCCACGGACGGATGACCTGGACGCCGTGGCGCTCCGCGGTGCGCTCCTGCTCGTCGGTTCCATCGCAGCTGCTCGCTGCGGTGACGTTTGGCGGGCAAGGGAGCGTGTGCAAGCAGTCGAGCCGTTGGCGCAGCGGACTGGCGAACGCAACACGCTGTGGACGGTGTTCGGTCCTACGAACGTTGCGATGCACGCCGTCAGCATTGAGGTAGAGGCCGGCGCGGCTGCGGACGGCCTTCGGCTGGCCGAACGCATCGATCATGACCGCTCGCCCTCGATCGAGCGCCGCGTCGCGTTTCTCCTCGACCAGGCCAAGGGGCAGGTTCAGCGCCGGGACTACGGCAGCGCGCTGGTCATGTTGTCCGCGACCGAGCGTGAAGCACCGGAAGACCTGAAGCACCGGCCAGCTGCACACCGCCTGTTGGAAACGCTCGTCCAGCGGGCACGGCGGTCTGTCGCGACGGAAGCCGCGCGGCTGGCCACGCGGGTCGGCGCACCTCTCTGAACAGCAGCGCTCCTAGGCGGGCCTAGCTGACAGCTCGGGTTACCGCCGCGTAGTCGACCTAGCGTCGCGGCTGGCGCCCCCTTTCGTGCGCCACCAGCTGTCTGCGTGGAGGAGTGCGCGCCGTGACGCCCGAGGATGTCGAACTGGCCGCAGGGCTCAAGAAAATCTCTGAGCTCATGCCCGGCGTCGCATTCGACTTCATCATGGGCACTCTCTCGCCGGAGAAGGAGTACGAGTTCGGCCAGATCCTCATCACGCTCGGCGAGATCCTTTCCCACAGAGCCGAAAAGCGCGGTCTGTCTGGGCCACCGATAGACCGGGGTACAGAAAACGGCCTGGCAAAGCGGGTAGACGATGCCTCCAAGCAGCCGCATAAAGCGTCTGCCGACGATTCGGAACCACGGTGAACGAAACTTTTCGTCCATCAATGACCGAAAGGTCGATTGGACGCACCCTGCGGACGTGGCGAAACGAGGCTGGCATGAGCCTGGCCAAGGCTTGCGAGACTTCGGGATTCTCGGTAGCCACCCTTAGCCTGATCGAGAACGGGATAAAGCCGCTCGATCCGCTTGACATCATGATTCTTGGGCGTATTTACGAACTTCCAAACGACACGTGGAAGCGAGAGGTCAGGCGAGCCGAATACGCGTCCAACGAGCGCGCGAGTGGCGAAAGCAAGCAACGTCTCAACGCACCAGAGGATGTCGACAAGTCTTATCTAGAAGCCGTGACGCTCTACGCGCTTGGCACTGACATGCTCCCGCGATTCGTTCACACACCCGAGTACAGGATTTCAGCAACGACACTGGGATGCCCAACCTATCCGGGCGACAGTCCGGCAAGCACTGCTGAGCGGCACGCTGGCTGGATCCGCCGCCTTGCCTCCACCAAGGGCAGCAGCATGACAGTGGAAGTGCTGGTTACCGAAGATGCGGTACGCCGGGTGGTCGGTAATCCGACGATCACGAACGCCGCACTCGTTCAGCTGGTGCACCTGTCGGAAATCGAGCACTTCAAGGTTCAGGTCATAGAACGTGAATTCTGTCTCGACGCCCGCCTCGAAAGCTCCTACATGCATCTCACCTTTCCTCATCGGCAGCATGATGACGTGGTTTACATCGAACGTTCCGGCAGCGGCCGGTATATCGAGGACCCGGCCGTTTGCCAGCTGGTTCAACAGAGCTTCAAGGCATTGCAGCGGAGCGCACTCACCCCAACCCTGTCCGTGGAGCTGATAGCAGAGGTAGCCAGCTCCCTAGCATTTGACCTGTCCCGTTGAGAATTAGAACGGCTGGCGTCATGGATCGAATCCCGCTTACTCCACAGAGCCGCGAACTCGGCGACGAACTGCGGCACCTTCGCAAGAAGTTCGCCAAGGGAGCAGAATTCGCCGCACAACTCGGTTGGGATCCGAGCAAGGTATCCAACATCGAGCGCGGCAAGGTGCGGCCGACAGAGAAAGATCTGGCACAGTATCTGACAGCGTGCGGAAGAGATCTCGACTGCATCGACGAGTTCTTCGATCGGTATAGGAACGCCTTCGCGCCGTACTACGCTCAGCGGGCACACAACTTCAGCACGATCATGTTTGCCGAACGCGAAGCAACTGCCATCATGGGCTACAGCAAAGCAACGCTACCGGATTTGCTGCGAACCGAGGATTACGCGACGCACGTACTCCAACAGCGTGGGGCAACTCCGGAACAGATCCGGCTCGCCCTCGAATCTCTGCGGGAACGTCAGCGCATTTTGCGATCGCCGATACGTCCGGACTGCGTGTTTTATGTCTCGGAGCGGACCCTAACTGCGCACCTCGGCGATGACCGCGCAACCATGGACCAGCTCGAACTGCTCAAACAGTTGTCGTGGGCGCTCCGAATCGTTCCTGACGACAACGACATACCAACTTCGACCGGCTTCGTGGTCTATGAGAGGGATAAGTTTCCCACAACGGTGGTTGTCGAGTGCGACCTTGCCGACGTCTTCATACACGATGACGCGGCAATATCTCGATGCCGGACGGTCCTGGCGACACTGAGCGACGTTGCTCTGAGCAACGCGGAATCGAGGGACCTTCTCAGTCGATCGCTCGCAGACAAGTACGCGGCGGTCATCAAGGCCGCAGCAAGTTAGCAATCGGTTGCGTCCGCGCGCTGAGCCGTGCTTGAGCAGGCACAGGTTCAGCCACACCCCCATGGGGGGCAACTAGACCTGGCAGACCCAATACTGGACCTCTAGCGTGGGCAGGGTGCACAACGTGGTTGAAGCGGACATCCCGGACGGGCCATTCAGCTCGCGCCTGGCGGCTGCGGTGCTCAAGGAGGCCTCCGCCCACACAGGAATTGACTCAACCGATGCACGCTTGATGCGATTGGGTGAAAACGCCCTGTTTCATCTACCGAATTCATCCGCTGTTGTGCGTATCGCGCGGAGTCGCGACCACTGGGACGACGCGGTCAAGGAAGTTGCGGTTGCGAACTGGCTGCAAGAGAACGGCGTACCCGCCGCGCGGTTGTACGACGTTGCTCAACCGATCTCGATCTCCGGGTACCCAGCAACGTTCTGGCGCTACATCGACGGTCGCAACGGCGGACGCGGCGACGTCGGCGACTTGGGGCGCCTGCTCCTCAAGGTGCACTGGACGCCGCCCCCGACGTCCTTCGAGCTACCCGAGCAAGACATCCTTGCGCGCGTTGAGCCGCGGATCGCGTCAGCCCGCGTCCCGGACTCGGACAAACACTTTCTGTTGAGCAGGGTCGTCGAACTCAGGGAAGCGATCAACGAGCTTGAGTTCCCGCTCGAACCGACCGCGACGCACGGAGATGCGCACGTCCAGAACCTGATGATCAGTGACGGTGCCGCCATCCTGATCGACTTCGAGCGCTTCTCGTGGGGTCAGCCCGAGTGGGACCTGGCCATGACGGCGACCGAGTACCTGTCTGCCGGGTGGTGGACGGCTCGCGAGTACCACCAGTTCTGCGAGGCCTACGGCCACGACGTGACGCGGTGGGACGGCTTCAAGGTCCTGCAGGCCACGCACGAGATCAAGATGACCACCTGGATCATGCAGAACGTCGACGAGTCCCCTGAGATAGCCGCCGAGTACGCCACTCGCATTGAGACGATGCGCTCGGGACGCACAGACCAGCCGTGGCGTCCGTTCTAGGCAACCCTGGTCAACAATGAGGCCGTCCCGAGATCGATCTCGGGATAGTGGCGCATGACTGTCTCGACGAACAGGCGCGTTCGATGGTCGTTGGCGTGCGTCTGGGCCAGCTGCGCGTGAAAGTCAGTCAGATAGCGCACGTACCTGTTGGATTGCAGTGGTCCGGCGAGGTCTACGGCGTTGACCGCGAGGTCTACGGCTTCCTCCAGGTCTCCGTTCGTGAGCGCTCCGGCGGCCGAGACCATGCCGATGAAGGCGCGTGTTCGTGGTGGCGTGTCCTCGGGCGCAATCGCCTGGGCCGCGTAGAGCCGCGCCTTCTCGGGCTGACGGAGATCACGGAAGCAGTGGGCCGCTTCGCCGGCCAACTCCTCCGCGTTGAAGTAGCTGATCCACGCTGGCTCGTCGTCGGGGATGCACTGCTCGAAGAACCGTTCGGCCTGGTGCATCACGCGGGCGAACTCGCGCGTGTGGCCACTGCTGGCCAACGCTCGAGCCTCCATCGCGAGGAACATCGACGTGACAGCGGGCGTCGCCTTGCCCAACGTCGAACTCTGCGCCGCACGTGCGAACTGGACGGCGTCGTTGAAGCGGCCGAGGTAGTTCGCCTGGTGGCTGAGGTTGGCGAGCAAACGTCCGCCGAGGACGTGGTCATGAGCCTCGCGCGCCAGACGCAGTCCTTGAACGAAGTACCGCTGAGCAGCGCCGTGGCGGCCGGCGTCGTAGGCGCTCCAGCCGAGGAGCTGCGCGACTTCCGCGGCTGCGCTGAACAGGTCGCGCCGTTCGGCTTCGGTGTGGTTGCCTTGGAGCAGCGGCACGATCTCGGACTTGAAGTAGAAGAGCAGCATCTTCCGGACGTGTCCGCCTCCGTACCGGAAGTCGAGGTCCATCAGGTTTGCCGCTGTTGCGCGGATGGCCGCTGCGGCGGCTCCCCCCGCCTCGGCGCAGCTCGTCCCCGTCGACCACGTGCAACGAGTCGGCGAACATGTAGCCGGTGATGATGTTGGGCGTGGCGTCTTGCGCCCACTGCGAGCGCACCAAGGCGGGCTGGTCTTCAAGGTCAGCCGCAGTGAGCTGGCTCATCAGGTCAATAGCGGCGTCGGCGTTCGGCGGGTAGTCCGCGCCATGCTGTGTCGCATCAGGACCGACGGACTGAAGACCGCCGTTGAAGCCGATCTCCGCCAAGTCGACGCGCCGACCGAGCTTGGCGCCAAGAGCGAGCGCGATGTAGTTCTGTGTCGCTGCCTTCGGTCGGGTTCCATCGAGCCAACGACGGACCGACACGTGATCAGCCGAGATGGTCTGACCATCGCGTTGGGCGAGTTCCCGCACTCGTGCGGCAAGGCCCTTGTTGCTCATCTCGGCTTCTGCCATCACCGCAGCTAGAAGCTTGTTCGGTTCGCTGTTCCCGTTCAACTGATCACCACGCCTACTGCTGCGAGCACCCCCGTGCACCCCCTCCGTGCACGAATGCACCCCCTTGAGCACACTGCAAAGCACCCCTTCACCTGGCGTTCTATGTCTACATGAACACAACGCCAAGCGATCTGGAATTCGTCAGCCAGAGGCTCCACCAGTTGCACAGGGTCGTGAAGGCCATCACTGCGAGGGTGGAGCAGATCGAGTCTCGTCGGCGGCTTCGAGTTGTTCGACACGCTCAGCCAGATGCAAGACCGCCGCCTGAAGCTGGTCGAGCTGGCGAACGATCGTCTCGATGGTGACCGGGCCGCCGTTCTCGGTCGGAGGTTCCTTGACGAACACGCCGACTGCGGGGCGGGCGACCACCCATCCCTCGGTCTCCAGCTCTTGCACCGCCTTCTGTGCGGTTCCAAGAGCCACGCCGTGTTGCTCGGCGAGTTTGCGGTGACCGGGAAGGCGCGCGCCGACTTCGAGCACACCAGCCCGGATGTCCGTCTTGATCGCCTCGGCGACGCGTTGCCACGCGGCAAGTCCTGACTGGTTGCTCACAGCGTCAGCCTAACTTCACTGACCCACACTGCTACAGATCACCCGATTGGACTATCCCATCCGATCCATACTGCTCTATATTGGTATGTATCAGTCGCGCGACATTGGAGATACGACATGGCTCTGAACGACATCCCCGTGATCCTGTCCCACTACAAGCTCATGATCACCGAAGCGCCCTGCGTGAAGATGAAGGAGATCGACGGCGGGCGGCTGGTGCCGGTGGTGGACCGCGTCACGAACGAGGAGCAGTTCGTGGTGGTGCTGTTCGCGAAGCCCCGCCCGGCCGAGGGCCGCCGTAAGGCCAAGGGCGAGGAGATCAAGGTCAATCTGCCGCGTGATCCCGGTGAGGGGTTCGAGGAGGGTGACTACGTGGAGCTGATCAACCCTGTGATCAACACCTACGAGATGCGCGGTGAGGACGGGAAGATCACCGCCTCCGGTCTGTGGTTCAAGGCAGACGGTCTTACCCCTGCGGCACGGATCGTGTCGGCTCCTGCGGCGTAGTTCCGCGAGCCCTGCCCGGTAGGCCGGTAGCCCGTTTCGAGTCGGGCCAGGGCACTCGAATTTGTTCTTTGAGAATTCCACAGTGAGTCGAACCATGCCTAAATCCGGAGCATTTCGCGTGCTCCGGGAGTTTCGGTGAATCCAGGTACGAATCTTGTTCCTGGGTTTGCCGTGCCTCTCGAAAGGAGTTTCGGCATGGATGAGCGCTCGTATCCGATCGAACCGGCCGAACCGGACGGTGATGACCCGCGCTTCACGTTCGGGTTCGTTCACGAGGTCGGCGAAGTGTTCGCGAGGCACGGTTTCCCGCAGATCGGCCGGAGCTGGCGGGATCACCTGGAGTTGCAGCAGGCGCTGTACCGCTTCATCTACGTAGGCGACACAAGGACGGAAAGGCTGGCCAGTTGATCAAAGATCTGTTGACCGAACGCGCTCAGGACCGCTACGGCACGTTCGTGGGCGCGATGGACTTCGTGGAAGAACTGCTCGTGCCGCTGGAAAAGCTCATCAACAAGATGAGCGAGAAGCCGGGTAAGCCGGGCGGCTGGCGGGTCGCGACCCCGGACGAACTCAAGGGGATGCTGTCGACGGCCCGGAACGACCTCAGTGCCCTCCGGGACAAAGCCAAGGAGTACGAAGCCGAGTTGAAGGCGAAAGAGTGGGGAGCCTGACCGGATGTCTCATCAGATCGACAACGCGATTTCTGACCTGGACCAGGCGATGAAGCAGCTTCGTAACGCGATGGACGGTATTCCGGTCCGTCGTGAGGGTTTCACGGATCTGCGCCGCCGGTTCGTGCGTTCGGTCAGTCGGTTGACCACGGAGACGTCCTACGCACGCGGTCAGCTGCCGCACAAGTAAATCCATTTCAATCAACGCAGCGGCCGATCTTCGACACGTTCGAGGGTCGGCCGCCGCCTTTCCACCAGGGAGTTCAACACATGAGCAAGAGCACCAGCAAACGCACCAAGGGCGCGGAGTTCCGGGCCGCGATCTGGCTCGCCCGCAACCCCGAATGGCTACTCGGCACGTCGGCGATCACCGCGAGTGCGTGCACGCTCGGCCCGACCACCACGGGCTACGTGCTCGGCGGCGCCACAGCGGCTACCGGGATTTGGTACCGGGGTCACCCGGACTCGTTCGACACGGTCGCGGCTCCGGCGCTGAGGGCATTCAGTCGGCGCTGGTTCGGCACCTACGCCGGGCGGCACTGGCGGGACCTGATGGACGTGCACAAGCTCACGACCGAGCACCGCCGCAAGCAGTACACGATGTACCCGCGTGTGGTGCGGGTCCGGTCCTACTCGCCGTCCATCGATACGGTCCTGGTGAAGCTGGCGGCTGGTCAGTCACCGCGGCACTTCGAGAAGCAGACCGAAGAGCTGGCGCATGCGATGAAGGCCGAACGGGTCGCGGTCGAACCGCTCAAGCCCGGCTACGTCGCGTTGATCGTGCAGCGTGACGAACCGTTCACCCACGTCATCCCGGCTCCGGACATGCCGGAGAACGCCGAGGACGTCGACCTGCGGGCGGTGCTGCTGGGTGAGGACGAGTTCGGCGGCGACTGGACCGAACCGGTCATCGGGACGCACACCCTGTCGGCCGGTGCGACCGGGTCGGGCAAGAACTCGCTGGCGTTCGCCAAGCTGCGTTCGATGGCTCCGCTGATCCGGGACGGCATCGTCCGCGTGTGGATCTGTGACCCGAAGTACCTGGAGTTCGCAGCCGTGAAGGCGATCACGGAGAACCGGTACGCCGATGACGCCGGGGAGTGCCTGGAGCTGATCGAGGCCTGGGTGGCGGACATGGAGCGCACCCAGAAGCGGATGCAGCGGGCCGGTGTCCGCTCGGTCGAGCCGTCGCGTGAGTACCCGGTCAACCTGCTGATCGTCGACGAGATCGGGTCGCTGGTGGCCTACCGGCCCGAGTACGCCCGACAGATCACGGGCCTGCTGGCTCGGGGCACCTCGATGGGGCGGGCGACCGGTCACGTGCTGGACGCCTACATCCAGGAGCCGTCCAAGGACGTGCTGGACATCCGGGACCTGTTCCCCAACCGGATCTGCCTGCGCACCACGTCGCCGACGCACCCGGACATGGTGCTGGGTGAGGACGCACGGGCTCGGGGCGCGATCGCCGACCAGATCCCCGCCATCCCCGAAACGGCCGGCATCGGCTACCGCATCGACGCCCGCTCACGCGCTCCCCGCCGGGTCCGCGCGGCCTACACCACGGACGAGAACGTCCGCGAACTCGTGGAGTTCGTCCGCGACGGACAGACCGGTTCGATCCGTTCCATCGCCTGACCCGCTCTTTCCCTTTCACTCCAACACTTTTCGCCACTCATCGTGGAGGTCTTGTCATGCCCGAGAACACTGCTCCTCGCCGTCTGGACGGCCTGCTCCGCTCCGTTCGCGGCCACATCCGCACCCTCGGCCTGCCCCGGCCGGACCGCCTGGTTATCTCCACGCCGTCCGGCTCGGTGCACGCCGAGTTCACCTCCGGCACCGCACCGGACCGCCTCGCCTGCCTGCTGGTCTGGGCGGCCTCGCTGCACGGGGTCGAGCTGACCTGGACCCTGAAAGCCGCGGGAACTCTCATCGTTGCCGCCACCGGACGCACGCGCTCGGGAGTCAAGCTCGGCCTGACGGCATCCGGCACGGTGACCGAGCTGGGCGGCGCGATCACCTCTTGTAGGTCGACGGCCACGCTCGCCGGTGTCTTCCGCCTGAGCCTGCACAACCCGGAACAGGTCACCTTCGATGAGGTCGCCCTGGTCGTGAAGGCCGCGCGTCGCGCCTCGGCTGCCCGGTTGGCGGTGGCGGCATGACCGGCGAACCGTACGGCTACCGCGTCCTCGTGCGGGTCCTGTTCGGCCTCGGCGGGGAGCCTCCGGCCTGGCGTGAGCGAGCCGCCTGCGCCGACTCGGATCCGGACCTGTTCCACAACGCCCGACGCATCGCCGCCGCCAAGGCCATCTGCGCCACCTGCCCCGTGCTCGACGAGTGCCGCAGAGACCAACTCGACTGGGAAGCGAACGGACCCGCGCGGTTCCGGGCCAACACCTTCGGTGTCGTCGGCGGCCTCACGGGTGCCGAGCGCCGCCGCATCCACTACCCCACCAACTCCGTGAAGGACGTGGCCTGATGAAGCTCGTACTCGCCGTTCCTGTCCGCCTGCGCAGCATCACGCGTATCGCTCAGATCGTGTTCGCCGCCGCCGCGTCGCTGCTGTGCATGTACCTGCTGTTCGGCATCGTCGGATGCCTGGTGCTCACCGCCGAACTGCTGTGGCTCGGGTGGCTGCTGCTCAAGACCGCACACGGGGAGTAGGTGACCCCGGTGCTGCGAAAAGCCAAGCACAGCAACGACAACGAGCCGGAGCAGCCGCGCGAGACCCGGACCGTGCGGCGCCTGCGGGCTCAGCTCGATGAAGCGCAGGACATTCACCAGCTCGCCGCGAACCCGTTGCTGGCGGCTGTGCGGGCGGACCGGTTCCGGGTCTCGGTCACCCGCTCGATGTGGTGCTTCATGGCCTGCGGGCTCGGGTTCACCGCGACCGGCGTGCAAGCCTTTCTCGCCGGTCACCTGGGGCCGTCTGATCCGATGTGGTGGGGTGCGTGGCTGGTGGAACCGGCCTTCGCCGGAATCCTGATCACGCTCCTGCGCTGGGAAGCACAGATGCTCTCTCAGGGCCTGGCCGTCGATGATGGGCCGGTGGTGTGGCTCAAGCGGGTGCTGCTCGGCGCCACGCTGGTCACCAACGTGTGGTCGTCGCTGCGGCCACCGGACGGCAAGGTCAACGCCGGGATGGTGTTCCTACACCTGGTGATCCCGCTCGTGGTGTTCCTGCTCGCCGAAGTCATGCCCGTCATTCAGCAGCGCTGCAACGCCGCACGCGACAAGGCCGCCGAGATCGTTCCTCCGGCCACTCCCGCACCGCAGGGCGGTGTCACCCCGGCTGCGCCTGCTCGAACCGGTCTGCGGCTGCCTGGGCACCTGCAAGGCGCGCTGGAGGCCAAAGCGAACGAGGTCCGCGCTCAAGGCCGCGCGCTCACCGCACAGGACGTCCAGGACGCGCTGAACGTGCCCGAGGAGTACGCCGCTCGCATCGCCGCGCAACTCGCCGCCTGACACCCTCATCCACCACGCGGGGCATGACCAGAACACCGGTCATGCCCCGCCTTTTTCGTTTCCCCGCAACGGAAGGAGGGCCATCCGTGCTCACTCTGGAAGACCGCATCACCGCACGCGTCAAGGCCGCCGACTTCCGCGACTGGCGCGACCGGGTCACCGCCATCGGCGGATGCGCCGCCCCCATCCGGCTCTCCGGCGCCTTCCAGCTCCAAGACCTTCACGGCGGCGTCATCGAGCACATCGGCGGAGACATCATGGTCCCGTGCGGCAACCGCCGTGAGTCGGTCTGCCCGGCCTGCTCCGACCGCTACGCCGCCGACGCCTACCACCTGATGCACGCCGGGCTCGCCGGTGGCTCCAAGGGCGTTCCCGAGTCGGTGTCCGAGAAGCCTCGGGTGTTCGCCACGCTCACCGCACCGTCGTTCGGCCCGGTCCACAACCGACCGATCGCCGCTACCGGCAAGGTCCGGCCCTGTACGGGCTGCGGGGAATGGCACCACGGCGACGATCCCCGCCTCGGCGGTGCCGTCGACCCCGGCACCTACGACTACACCGGCGCGGTGCTCTGGCAGGCACACGCGGGCAAGCTGTGGCACCGCTTCACCATCGCCCTGCGCCGCAAGCTCGCCCGCGCGGCCGGCCTGAAAGTCTCCGAGTTCAAGCACCACGCACGCCTGTCGTATGCCAAGGTCGCCGAGTATCAGCGGCGGGGCCTGGTCCACTTCCATGCCGTCGTGCGCGTCGACGGACCGGACGGGCCACACGACCCCACCCCGGCCTGGGCCACGGCCGAACTCCTCGGCGACTGCATCAAGTCCGCGGCTCGCTCGGTCGGGATCGACGCCATCCGGCCGGACGGCTCGGCGCTGCGCCTCGTCTGGGGCGAACAGGTCGACACCAAGAGCATCCGCCCGTCCAACGCCTCCCAGGTCGAGGACGAGTCCGGCGAGATCAGCGAGGCCCGGCTGGCGGGCTACGTCGCCAAGTACGCCACCAAGGGCACCGGCGCCCGCGACACCGCAGACCGGCCGATCCGCTCCCAACTGGACATCGACGTCCTGCACATCTCCGAGCACCACCGACGGATGGTGCAGACCGCGTGGGACCTCGGCGGCCTGGCCGACTTCGAGGAACTCAACCTTCGCAAGTGGGCGCACATGCTCGGCTTCCGCGGCCACTTCCTCACCAAGTCCAAGCACTACAGCACCACGTTCCGCGCCATCCGCGAGGAACGCCGAACGTTCCGCACGCTCGAAATGTTCGAACGCCTCGAACTCGACCCGGACGCCGTGATCGTCGTCAACGACTGGCAGTACGCCGGGTCGGGCTACGACAACGACGCCGAACGCGAACTCGCCGCAGGAATCGTCGAACGAGTCCGCGCGCAACGCCTGCGCAAGTACGAACAGGAGGTAGCAGCATGAACCACATCAAGCCGAAGTGGCACACGGTCCGCGAGGTAGCCGCGATGCTCGGCTACGGCCTCTCCAAGACGAAACTGCTTGTTGCCTCCGGACAGATCAAGTCCATCAAGGACGGCGGCAACCGGCGCGTGCTGCCTGAGTGGGTGGACGAGTACATCGCTCGTCGCATCGAGGAGGCGGCCTGACATGGCGAGTAGCGCACGAGCAAACGGTGAAGGCTCGATCTACCCACACCGCAACGGGTTCGCCGCCTACGTCTGGGTCACGACCCCGTCCGGCGAGAAGAAACGCAAGTACGTCTACGGCCCAACAAGGGAAGTGGTCCACGAGAAATGGATCAAGCTTCACCAGGCAGCCAAGAACGGCCCCGTAGCCACCTCGGTGCCGCGCCTCCGGGAGTACCTGCACTACTGGCTGAACGACGTGATCAAGCCGAACAGAGCACCCCTCACCTACGTCAACTATGAGCTGTTCGTCCGGCTCTACATCAACCCGACGTTGGGCGATGACCGCCTGGACAAGCTCAAGCTGCGGGACGTCCAGAAGTGGATCAACGCGATTCCCTCGGTGTGCCAGTGCTGCGCACAGGGCAAGGACGAACGACGGCCACAGAAACGGCGGCGTTGCTGTGCGCTGGGCAAGCGCTCGTGCTGCGGGGAAGCTCCCTCGGCCCGGACCATCTCCGACATCCGCGCCTGCCTGCGATCGGCGCTGAACCACGCCATCCGTGAAGAGCTGATCACACGGAACGTCGCGGAGCTGGTCACCTTGCCGAAGGTGCGCAAGCGTAAACGGACGGCGTGGACCAGCGATGAGGCGCGGAGGTTCCTGGAGTCGGCGCGGGATGCTCGCGACCCCATGTACGCGGGCTACGTGCTCGCCCTGGTGCTCGGCCTGCGCAAGGGCGAAATCCTCGGGCTCACCTGGGGCGCGCTCGACTTCGACCACGGCGAGTTGGCGGTGACTCACCAGCTCCAACGGGCAAGCAAGCAGCTGCTGCACCGCGAAACGAAGACGGACGCGTCAGACGACACGCTGCCGCTGCCGTCGATCGTCGTAGCGGCGCTTGAGCAGCGGCGACGGCAACAGCTCGCCGACCGGAAAGAGGCGGACACCGCCTGGCACAAGTCGGACCTGGTCTTCACGACCAAGTTCGGGCTGCCGATCGATCCCCGGAACTTCAACAGGTCCTGGGACAACCGAGTCGCCCGCTCCGGGGTTCGCAAGATCACGGTCCACGACGGACGCCGGTCCTGCGGAACGCTGCTGGTCGACCTCGACGTGCACCCGCGCGTGATCATGGCGATCCTGCGGCATGCCGAGTTCTCCGTGACGATGGAGATCTACGCGCAAGCGTCCTCGCAGAAGACGCGGGACGCGCTCAAGCGGCTTGGTGAGAGTCTCGATCAGTAGCACTGCTGCACTTCGCTGCTGTACCGGCAACGACAAAGGCCGTCCACTCCAAAGTGGACGGCCTTTGACGTGCTGTGGAGCTGAGGGGAATCGAACCCCTGACCTTCTCGATGCGAACGAGACGCGCTACCAACTGTGCTACAGCCCCTTGCGGTGTTACGAGAGAACTATAGCAGGGGTTGGAGGGGTGTTTTCACCACCCCCTCCTAAGCCCCGACAGCACCCCGGTACCGCAGCGACTCCAGTCCCTCCAGCTCGACGAACACCGGGTCTTCGTCGTCGGAGTCGACCGGGATCGTGCCCGGACGCACGTGGTGCTCGTAGCGCGGCAACGGCGGAAGCGCCGGCTTCTCCTCGACGGCGACGACCTCGACCTGGGTGGTCTCGGCCTCCTCGACGGCAGGAGCGGCGGCGGGCACCGGGACCTCGGCGAGCTGCTGCGGCTGCGGAGCCGTCGCGCGCCGGCGACGCACCTGCTGCAGACGGGCGAGCCGGCGGGCGCGGATCTCCTCCTCGATCCGCACCTGGCGGCGCAGGTAGGTCAGGTAGCCCACGAGCAGGACGTCGACTCCGGCGTGGCCGTACCAGAGCGGCTGGTAGAACACCCCGGCCACTACGCCCGTCACGACGGCGGCGACCAGCAGGAACGCCACGACTCTGCGCCGGAACGCGTACTTGGCCTGGGCCACGAGTGCCGCGGTCTCCGGGTCGTAGCCGCCGCGGCCGCGCCGGAACGGGCGTTCGACGTACTCCTCCTCGTCGAAGTAGTCGTCGTCGATGTCGTGGATGTCGTCGTACTCGGCGTCTGGCATGGCGTCGTACTCCTCCCCCACGCTGCGCGCACTCTCCTGGCGCTTGCGGGCCATCATGGGGACGAGGACGACCAGCCACGCCACGACCAGCGCAACGATGATCAGCGAACTCGGCATTCCCCGTTCACCTCCCCCGGCCCACGCGTGGTGCTGTCACCACGCTAGTCACAACAGTCACACCAGTGTCGGAGGCTCGCCGAGCGCGGTGCGTACCAAAGTGTGGTGTATCACCCACTTTTGGGTGAAGTGATTAGGACGAACGGAAGCAGGCGTCAGGGAAGACGGGCTTCTCCGCGTGCGACCAAACGGCGCACTAGGCCATCCGGGACCTCTTCGACCGTCAGCGCGAAGCAGAGGTGGTCGCGCCACTGGCCGGCAACATCCAGATAACGCTTGAAGAGGCCTTCCTCGCGGTAGCCGGATTTCGTGAGCACGCGGATCGAGGCGGCGTTCTCTGGGCGGACCGTCGCTTCGAGCCTGTGCAGACCAGCCTCGCGGAAGGCGTGATCCGTGAGCAACGCCACGGCGGCCGTTGCGACGCCGCCGCCCGCCCGATCAGCGGCCACCCAGTAGCCGATCCAGGCCGACAGCAGCGAGCCGCGCACGATGTTGCCGACGGTGATCTGACCGGCCACCTCGCCGTCCACGAGGATCATGAACGGCAACGTGGTGCCGCGCCGGGCCATCGCACGCAGCGACGACCACTGGGCTGGCCAGGAGAGCGTCGCGTTGCGCTCGTCCCAGCCCTCGGGGGCGGTGGGTTCCCATTTCTCCAGGTAGTCGCGGTCGCGGATGCGCAGCCGCGACCACTTGCCTCCGTCGAAGAGCCGCGGCCCGCGCAGGACCACGGTTCCCGCGCGCACCTCGATGGGCCCCAGCCGGACCGGCCAGCCGGGGTGTCTACCGAGATCGGCGAAAACGCTCATCCACGCTGCGCTAGGAAGCTGACCAGCACCTCTTCACCGACGGAGACCTCAGTGACGTCCTCGTCGACCATGATCAGGCAGTTGGCCTCCGCCAGTGACGCGAGCAGGTGTGCCCCCGACGTGCCGAGCGGCTGCACCAGGTACTCGCCGTTGTCCGCGTCGCGCAGCAGCTGGCCGCGCAGGAAGCCGCGGCGGCCCTTCGTCGACTGGAGCGGCGACAGCAGGCGAGCGCTGACCGCGCGGCGGTACGGGTTCTTCTTGCCGAGCGCGGCCCTGATCAGCGGCCTGACCAGCACCTCGAACACCACGAGCGCGCTCATCGGGTTCGCGGGCAGCAGGAACGTCGGCACGGCGTCCGGTCCGAGCCTGCCGAAGCCCTGCGCGGAGCCGGGGTGCATGGCGATGCGGGTGACGTCCATGTCGCCGAGCTCCGCCAGCGCGGCCTTGACCTCGTCGCCGATGGTGCCGCCCACGCCACCGGCGATGACGACGATCTCGGAGAGCAGCAGCCTGCCCTCGACGACCTCGCGCAGCCGGCGCGGGTCGGCGGACATGATGCCGACCCGGCTGACCTCGGCCCCCGCGTCACGGGCGGCGGCGGCCAGCGCGTACGAGTTCACGTCGTAGACCTGGCCCTGGCCGGGCGTGCGGTCGACGTCGACGAGCTCCTCGCCGAGCGAGATCACAGACACCCGCGGGCGCGGGTGGACGAGCACCTTGTTGCGTCCGACGGCGGCCAGCAGGCCCACCTGAGCAGCACCGATGGACGCGCCGCGGCGCACGGCCACGTCGCCTGTCTGCACGTCCTCGCCGGTGCGGCGGACGAACCCGGCGGACGGCACGCTGCGGTTGATCGTCACCTTGGCGTGGTGGCCGTCGGTGTAGCCGAGCGGCACGACCGCGTCGGCGAGCGTGGGCAGCGGCGCGCCCGTCGCGACCCGCACCGCCTGGCCGGGCTGCAGCCGGCGCGGCTGCCGGGAGCCGGCCGGGATCTCGCCCACGACCGGCAGCTGCACCGGGTTCGCGTTCGCGCCGGACACGTCGACGCTGCGCACCGCGTAGCCGTCCACCGCGGCCTGGTCGAAGCCGGGCAACGCGCGTTCCGCCACGACCTCCTCGGCGCAGAGCAGGCCCTGCGACTCGGAGATCGCCACGCGCACGGGTGCGGGCCGCACCGCGGCCGCGATCACCCTGGCGAGCTGCTCGTCCACTGACCTCATGTGTTGGTCCTCGCGCCCAGAAGGTGTCGATCAGGAGTTGCCGAGGCGTTCCCGCAACCACTCGCGCAGGTCGGGCCCGTACTCCTTGGTCTTGAGTGCGAAGTCAACCGCAGCACGCAGGAATCCTGCGGGATTGCCGAGATCGTGTCGCCCGCCGCGGTGCACGACGACGTGCACCGGGTGCCCCTCGTTGATCAGCAGTGCGATGGCGTCGGTGAGCTGCAGTTCACCACCCGCACCAGGCGTGATGCGCTTGAGGGCGTCGAAGATGGCGCGGTCGAGCAGGTAGCGCCCGGCGGCGGCGAACGTCGACGGCGCGTCCTCCGGCTTGGGCTTCTCGACCATGCCGACGACCTGCTTGACGTCGTCGTTGCCGGTGTCGCGGACGTCGAACACGCCGTACGCGGAGATCTGCTCGCGCGGGATGTCGAACGCCAGCAGGACGCTGCCGCCCTTCTCCTCGCGGACCTCCGCCATCTTCTTGAGCGCGTCGGTGGGCAGGATGATGTCGTCCGGCAGGAGCACCGCGACGGCCTCGTCGTCGCCGGTCAGGTTGCCTTCCGCGCAACCGACGGCGTGGCCGAGGCCCAGGGCCTCCGCCTGGATCGCGGTCTCGGCCTTGATCAGCCGGGGCGCGCGCTGGATCTTCTCCACGAGGTCGGACTTGCCGCGGTCGGCCAGCGTCTGCTCGAGCTCGGGGTTCGCGTCGAAGTAGTTCGCGACCGACGCCTTCTCCGGCGAGGTGACGATGACCAGCTTCGTCGCTCCCGCCTCGGCCGCTTCCCTGGCCACGTACTCGATGGCAGGGGTGTCGACCAGCGGCAGCAACTCCTTCGGCACGGCCTTGGTCGTGGGGAGGAAACGGGTGCCGAGACCGGCCGCGGGCACGATGGCGGTGTGGAAGGCGCTGCTCATGGGCTGCGATGCTAACGACATACCGAGGGATACCCACCATGACGTCCGATCTTCGTGACCGGAAGGCCACACTGCGTTCACGGTTGCTGGCCGCGCGACGCGCCGTGCCACCCGACGTTCGCGCTGCCGAGGCGGCGGCGCTGGCCGCGCACGTGGCGGCTCTGGACGTTCGGGCTGATCAGACGGTGTGCGCGTTCCTGCCGGTCGGATCGGAGCCCGGTGACGCGTCGTGGCTCGACGGACTGCGGTGCCGGGTGCTGCTGCCGATCGTGACGGGCGACTCGCCGCTGGACTGGGCCGTCCACACCGGACCGTCCGGGCTGGTCCCCGCGGCCTTCCGGCTGCTCGAACCCTCCGGGCCGCGGCTCGGCCCCTCGGCGATCGCTGGAGCCGCGCTGGTGCTGGTGCCCGCGCTGGCGGTGTCGGTGGACGGGGTGCGGCTCGGGAAGGGCCAGGGGCACTACGACCGGTCGTTGCCGCTGGTCAAAGCGCCTCTGGTGGCTGTCGTGCGGGACAGCGAGGTGCTCGACGAGGTGCCCGCGGAGGCGCACGACGTGCGGATGAACGGGGTGCTGACGCCCTCGGTGGGCCTGCGGTGGCTGTGACGTTGACCTGTGGTGTTTGCGCTCCGGGAAGGTCCTGTCGCAAAATCGTGTTGGCACTCACAACGGTCGAGTGCCAGATCTAGGAGCGAACACAGTGCCTACGTACCAGTACGCCTGCACCGCGTGTGAGCACCGGTTCGAGGCTGTGCAGTCGTTCAGCGACGCCTCCCTCACCGAGTGCCCGGAGTGCTCTGGCAAGCTGCGCAAGCTCTTCGGCGCCGTCGGGGTCGTCTTCAAGGGCAGCGGGTTCTACCGCACGGACAGCCGGTCGGGTTCGTCCAAGAGCACGGCGTCGTCCACGGCGTCCTCCTCGTCGACGTCTTCGTCGTCGTCCTCCTCGGACTCCAAGCCCGCGAGCAGCGCTCCGGCGGCCGCGGCGAGCTGAAGATCGCGAGTTGTCCACAACTTGCGCCTGAGCCCGGTTTCCGTGCCCCCGACGGCCCTACCGTCGGGGGCATGACTCTTTCCAGCACCGGTTTCGACAAGGTCCGCTCGTTGCTGCGCCGCCGTCCTTCTGTTGTGTGGCGGCGGTTTCTGGCTCTGGGGCTGGCTTTGCTGGCTCTTCCGCTGACCTTCTGGCCCGACGTGGGGCATCCGGCGGTCGTCGCCTCACGAGATCTGCCGGCCGGTCAGTCGCTGTCGTCGGGCGACGTCCGGCTGGTGTCGCTGGCCGCTCCGGTTTCCGGGTCGTTCTCGGATGTCGACGCGATGGTGGGCAAAACGCTCGGCAGCGCGGCGCGCGAGGGCGTTCCGCTGACCGACTTCGATCTCGCGCGTGCGTCGGACGATCTCGCTTCGGTCGCCGTGCGGGTGGCTGACCAGGGCCTTGCGGGCGTGGTGCGGATGGGCGACCGGGTCGACGTGGTGTCGCCGTCGGCGGAAGTGCTCGCGGAGAACGCGTCCGTGCGCGAGACACGCGGACAAGTCGTTGTGCTCACGTTGCCGAGACTTAATGCAACTCGCGTGGCCGCGATGTCACTGGATCATGCATTAGCCGTTACTCTCCGCTGATGCTGAAGGGATTCAAGGACTTCCTGATGCGCGGAAACGTCGTCGACCTGGCCGTGGCCGTGGTCATCGGCACGGCGTTCACCGCGATCGTCACCGCGTTCACCACGAGCCTGATCAAGCCGCTCATCGCCTCACTGGGCAGCGCTGAGACCAAGGGCCTCGGCTTCTACCTCCGAGAGAACAAGGAGGAGACGTACCTCGACTTCAGCAACGTGATCAACGCCGCGATCAACTTCCTGATCGTGGCGGCGGTCGTGTACTTCGTGCTCGTCCTGCCGATCAAGAAGATCCAGGAACGCCGCAAGAAGGGCGAGGAGCCGGGCCCGGCGGAGCCCACGGATGTCGAGCTGTTGAAGGAGATCCGCGACCTGCTGGCCGCGCAGCAGAACCACCAGAACCACCAGACGGTCACGCAGTCGACCGACGTGCGCAGCCCGAAGATCTGACCCGACCGGGACGAGGCGCGCGTCGTGAGCGGTTGGCACCGCGCGCCTTGCCCTGCCCCGGTACTCAGAGCCGCAGGCTCTCGTCACCCAGGCTGATCAGGCCGGCACGCTGCATTCAGCAAGCACCAGCGAAGCCGTCACCCGGTCGTCGCGACCCGCACGCGGCGCTTCGGCCTAACCCCCGTGGTGAGGCGGCCTGTTCTCCTCGTACCAGGCGTCGCGGTCCTCCGCCGGAGCCGCGCCGCGCTCGTCCGACGTGGTCTCGGGCAGCACGTCGCCGAAAACCTCAGCCAACCGGCGACGACGCCTGCGAGCGGCGTCGTCGTCGGCCGGCTGCGGTGAATCACTCTTCGTCAAGGCCGCTCAGCTGTTCGATCACGTAGGGCACCAACGCCGACAGGGTTGCCATGCCGTCGCGGACCGCGGAGCGCGAGCCCGCGAGGTTCACGACGAGCGTGCTGCCGGAGACGCCCACGAGGCCGCGCGAGATGCCCGCGTCGACCGCGCCCGCGGCGAGACCGGAGGCGCGGAGTGCCTCGGCGATGCCGTGGATGGGACGGTCGAGCACGCCCTGCGTGGCGTCGGGGGTGACGTCGCGCGGCGACACACCGGTGCCGCCGACGGTGACCACGAGGTCGACGCCACCGATGACGGCCGTGTTGAGCGCGGCCCGGATGTCGACCACCTCACCCTCGACCGCGACTGTGCCGTCGACGATGAAGCCCGCTTCTTCGAGCAGTTCGGTGACGAGAGGGCCGGAGTTGTCGTCCTGCTCGCCGTGCGCCACCCGGTCGTCCACGATCACGACCAAAGCGCGGCCAAGGCGCTGCGCGCTGCGTTCCATACCGATCACCGTAGCGGGAGTCTGACTTCGAAGCGGCAGCCAGGACCGTGGTTCTGCGCGCTGATCCTGCCGTCGTGCGCGTCGACCAGGCCGCGCGCGATCGAGAGGCCCAGTCCGGCGCCGGTCGGATTGCGGGCGGCGCTGCCGCGGAAGCCCACGTCGAACACGTGTGGCAGCACGTCATCGGGTATGCCGCCGCACGCGTCGTCCACGCGCACCACCGCTTCGCCTCCGTCCACATCGACCTGGACGGCCACTCCGCCGCCCTCGGGTGTGTGCCGAATGGCGTTGGACACAAGGTTGCGCACGACACGCATCAGTTCCGGATCAGACCCGCGCACGACCGGCCATTCACGAGCGTCCGCACGCAACTCGACGCCCTTGAGCTGAGCCACCGGACGGGACGCGGCGACCACGTCGCTGACCACGTCGGCCAGCCGCACGTCGTGCAGCGTCAGGTTCAGCGCCCCCGCCGTGATCCGCGACAGCTCGAACAGGTCGTCCACGAGCTTCGACAGGTGGTCGGCCTCCTGCGCGATCTGCTTCGCGTAGACGGCGACCTCACCCGGCTCGGAGACGATCCCGTCCTCCAGCGCCTCGGTCATCGCCCGGATGCCGGCCAACGGCGTGCGCAGGTCGTGACTGATCCACGCCACCAGCTGCCGCCGCGCCGCCTCCGCCTCCCGCTCCCACATGGTGCGTCGCGCGATCGCCCGCCCGAGCATGATCGAGAACGGCACGGTGACCACGCCGACCAGCGCGCAGACCGTCAAAGCGGCCGTGAGCATCGGGGTGAACATGAACCCGCTGACCACGAGCACGCCACCGATGGTCGCCACTACCGGCACGATCACCATGACGGTCATCGCGCTGGTCAGCGACACCTTGCTCAATCGATCGAACATCTGTCGTACCTGTAGCCGACGCCCCAGACAGTGCTCAACCGCATCGGTTTCGCGGGATCCTTCTCGATCTTCTCGCGCAACCGTCGCACGTGGACGGTCACGGTCGACTGGTCCCCGAACTGCCAGCCCCACACCCGCTCCAGCAGCTCGGTCCGGCCGAACGCACGGCCCGCGTTCGCGATGAAGAACGCCAGCAGATCGAACTCACGGGTGGTCAGCTGCAGCGGCACGCCGTCCAGAGTCGCGGTGTGCGCGGCCACGTCGAGCACGAGGTCGCCGTCCCGCACCACCCGCGGCTCGTAGGTGCGAGAAGCCCGCCGCAGCACCGACGACACCCGCAACGCGAGCTCGCGCGGGCTGAACGGCTTCGTGACGTAGTCGTCCGCGCCGATCTGCAGCCCTGCGATGCGGTCCTCCTCCTCGCCCAGCGCCGTCAGCATCACGACCGGCGTGCTGCCGCGCTGCCGGATCCGCCGGCACACCTCGAGCCCGTCGATGCCGGGCAGCATCAGGTCCAGCACGACGATGTCCGGCTCGTGCGCGACCATCGACCGCAGCGCCTGCTCCCCGTCCCCGGCCAGCTCGACCTCGTACCCGGCGTGTTCGAGGTAGCGGCGCACCACGTCCCGCACCGTCGTGTCGTCGTCGACGACCAGCACCCGTTCCACCACGTCACCACGCTAGGCCACGAACGCCCAGCAGGCCCGGAACGTCATCAGCACGTAAGAAGGGGCCGCATCCGTGTGCGGGGCAGGTGCCCACGGATGCGGCCCCTTCAGGGGGTCGTGGCGACCGGTTCTGGCGGGCGGCGGATGCCAGAACCGGCCGTCCCCCCGACCTATCCCACCTCGACGCCGTCGAGGGTGGCTTCCACGGTCTTGCCGTCGGACAGCGTGATGGTGACCTTGTCGCCGGGAGCCCTGGACCGGACCGCGGCGACCAGCGTGTCCGACTCGTCGATGCGGCGGTCCCCGAACTTGGTGATCACGTCACCGGCCTTGAGCCCGGCCTTCTCCGCGGCACCGCCCGGCGTGACCTCCGAGATCTTGGCGCCCTGCTCGGTCGACTCGACCTTCACGCCCAGCACGGTCTGCTTGGCCTTGCCGGTCTTCACGATCTCGTCGATCGTGCGGCGGGCCTGGTCCATCGGGATCGCGAAGCCGATGCCGACGGAACCCGCCTGGCCGTTGCCAGAGTTCGGGCTGTAGATCGCGGAGTTGATGCCGACGACCTGGCCCTGCATGTTGACCAGCGGGCCGCCGGAGTTGCCGGGGTTGATCGCGGCGTCGGTCTGGATCGCGTTCAGCACCGTCGCCTGCGAGTTGCGGGCGTCGCCGCCGGCCGAGACCGGGCGGTTCAGCGAGCTGACGATGCCGGACGTCACGGTGCCGGAGAGCTCGAACGGCGAGCCGATCGCGACGACGCCCTGGCCGATCTTCAGGTCGCCGGAGTTGCCCAGCTGCACGACGGGCAGGCCGGAGACGCCGTCCGCCTGGATGACCGCGATGTCGGAGCTCGGGTCGCGGCCGAGGATCTTGGCGGTGGCCGTCTTGCCGTCCTGGAAGACGACCTTGATGTTGCCACCGTTCGCGGCGCCCTCGATGACGTGGTTGTTCGTCACGATCTGGCCGTTGCTCGAGATGATGAAGCCAGAGCCCTCGCCGGCGCCGGTCCGCGTCACTACCTGGATCTGGACGACGGACGGCAGCAGCCTGTTCGCCACGTCCTCGACCGAGCCCGCCGGGGCGTTGCTGGTCTGCGAGGCAGGACGCGGGGTGTCGAGCGAGCTGACCGCGGTCGAGTCGTTGGCGTACGTGTAGCCCAAGTAGCCGCCGATGCCTCCGGAGAGGCCGCCGACGAGCAGCACGAGGGCGGCGACGCCTGCCACGACCTTGCCGCGGCCCTTGGGGCGCCCTGGCACGGGCGGCGGCTGGTAGCCGGGCGGGAGGTAGTACTGACCCGTCGACGGCGGTTCCGCGCCGAACTGGGCGGTGGTGGCCCCCAGGCCGAGGGGGTGACCCGGGGGAAGTTGGCCGGACCCTGAGGGCGGAAGCTGCTGGCCGGGTCCGGACCCGCCGAGCTGCGCCTGGCCCGCGTCAGGTGAGGGCACCTGCGGCTGGGCCGAAGTGAAGGAGGCAGGGACGCTGCCAAGGCCGGCTGGTTCGCCGGAAGGGGCCTGGTAGGCCCCAGCCTGGCCGGATCCCCCCTGCAAAGGATCCGGCTGGCCGGGATCCGGCAGCTGCGGGCCCTGCTCCCGCGCGCCGGAGTCGGTCTGACCGGCAGGCGGCGGCGCGGAGTGGGGCTGTTCCGGCTGCTTCGCTGGCTCGTTGCTCTCGGTCATGGCCATAGTCTCGCGGCCCGTCCTGAGAGAACCCTTAAACCAGCCTTGGAGGTCTGTGAGGGTTCACAGCGCGGTCAGAGCGCGGTGCGCAGGCGCTCCGCGATCTGCTCCGGGGTCACGTCGTTGATCCACACCGCTTCGCCGGACTCGGAGCCGGCGAGGTACTTCAGCTTGTCCGCGGTCCGCAGCACGGAGAAGACCTGCAGGTGCAGCCACAGCTCCTCGCGGCCGACGTTCACCGGTGCCTGGTGCCAGGCCGCGATGTACGGCAGCGGCCGGTTGTACAGCGCGTCCAGCCGGTGCAACACCTTCAGGTACAGCGAAGCGAAGTCGTCACGCTCCACAGAGGACAGACCGGCTAGGTCCGCAATCTGCCGCCGAGGCGCCAGCACGACCTCGACGGGCCAGCGCGCGGCGGCCGGCACGAAGGCCACCCAGTGCGCGGACTCCTCCACCACGCGCGCACCCGCGCGCAGCTCGGCCTCCAGCACATCACCGAACAACGGCCGGCCGTGCGCCGCGTAGTACTCCAGCGCCGCCTCCAGCATCCGCTCGGTCCGCGGCGTCACGAAGGGGTACGCGTAGATCTGGCCGTGCGGGTGCGAGAGCGTCACGCCGATCTCTTCGCCGCGGTTCTCGAACGGGAAGACCTGTTCCACACCAGGGAGTCCGGACAGGAACTCGACGCGGTCCGCCCACGCGTCGACGACCGTCCGCACGCGCGACTCCGAGAGCTCCCCGAAGGACTTCTGATGGTCGGAGGTGAAGCACACGACCTCGCAACGCCCGCGTCCCGGCGCACGCGCGAACAGCGGCTCACCATCCACAGTGGATGGAACGTCGAGAACGTTCTGCGCCAGCGAGGGGAACCGGTTCTCGAAGACGACGACGTCGTAGTCGGCCTCGGGGATCTCCGTGGGCCTGCCGGGAGTCGACGGGCACAGCGGACACAGATCCGCCGGCGGTTTGTACGTTCTCGTCTGACGATGAGCGGCCATGGCCACCCATTCGCGGGTCAACGGGTCCAGCCGCACTTCGGACATCGGCTGTGTCACGGGAAGATCCCGCGTGTCCACCGCGGTTCGCGGTGGCGCCTCAGCGCTGTCGTCGAAGTAGATGATCTCCCGGCCGTCCGCCAGCTTTCCCGCGGTACGCCTCACGCCAACTCCTCGCCGCTTCCTGGTACATGCGCCAACACCAACTCGCCCACCTGCTCGGCGAGGATCGCGCGTGCGTCGTCCGGCAGACCCTCGTCGGTCACCAGCACGTGCGCCTCGTCGAGGTCGGCGATCGTGGAAATGCCCACGGTGCCCCACTTCGTGTGGTCCGCGACCACGACCACTCGCCCGGCGGCGTCGACGAGCGCGCGGTCCGTTTCACTCTCGTTGAGGTTCGGGGTGGTGAAGCCGGAGCGCTCGGCCATGCCGTGCACGCCCAGGAACACCACGTCGAGGTGCAGCGACCGCAAGGCCTGCACGGCCACGGGGCCCACCAGCGCGTCGGACGGCGTGCGCACCCCACCGGTCAGCACCACCGTGCGGTCGGTGCGCCCGCTCTGCTGCAGCACGTCCGCGACGCGGATCGAGTTCGTGACGACCGTCAGGTCAGGGATGTCGTCGAGGAACCGCGCCAGCGTCCACGTCGTCGTGCCGGCGGACAGCCCGATGGCCGTGCCGGGACGCACCAGGCCCGCCGCCACCGCGGCGATCGCTTCCTTCTCCGGCAGCTGCCGGACGGACTTGGCCTCGAACCCGGGCTCGTCGGTCGAGCGGCCGACGACGGACGTCGCACCGCCGTAAACCTTTTCCACCAGGCCGCGGGAGGCGAGCACGTCGAGGTCGCGGCGCACGGTCATGTCCGAGACGCCGAGCCGGACGACCAGGTCGCTCACGCGCACCGCGCCGGTCCGCCGGACCTCTTCCAGGATCACCGCTTGCCGTTGACGTGCGAGCACCTCACACCTCTTCCCTGAGGACGACGACGTCCCCGGCTCGCACGGTGAGGCGTCCGGAGACCTGCGTGCCGGACAACACGTCGACACCGGACGCCTCGATCTGCGCGTCGGTGTCGGTGTGGTTGACGGCGAAGAGCCACGATACGTCGCCCTTGCGCCGGACAAGCTCGATCCCGCTGTGTTCCATCATTTTGGGCGGCACCGCAACGCCCGCACCGGAAAGCGCGTTTTCCACCGTTCGGCGGAGACCGCTCTCATCGAGATCGCACGCCACGTACCACGCGACACCGTTGCCGAACGCGTTGCGCGTCACGGCGGGTACGCCCGGCAACGGCCCGTCGACATAGGAGGCAACGATGTCAGCGGTCTTGACGTGCAGGTGTTCCGTCCACAACGAAACGGTTGAACCTTCATCCAACGACACGGTTTCGTCCTGCCGCAGCGGGAAGAACTCCTCCGACCACACGCCGAGAACGTCGCGGAACGCACCTGGGTAACCACCGAGTCGCACTCGCGTGTACTCGTCGGCAACACCGGACAAGTACGTGACCACGACATGACCGCCGCCCGCCACGTAGTCCGCGATCACCGCGGCGTGCGCGTCGGACACGGTGTAGAACGCCGGCACCACGACCATCGAGTACGCCGACAGGTTCGTGCCGGGCGCGACGAAGTCGACCGTCACCCCGGCTTCCCACAGCGCCTTGTAGTAGCCGAGGACGTGCCGGTAGTAGTCGAAGTCGTTGGTCGGGTGGGAGTCCTGCCGCAGTGCCCAGCCGGACTGGAAGTCGAACAGAACAGCGACGGAAGCGTCCACAGTGGATCCCATGACGTCGCGCAGCTTCGCGTACTCGGTGCCGACCTCGCAGACCTCGCGATACACCTTGGTGTCCGCGCCGGCGTGCGGCACCATCGCCGAGTGGTAGCGCTCGCCGCCACCGCGCGACTGCCGCCACTGGAAGAACAACGTGCCGTCCGCGCCGCGAGCGATGTGCTGGAACGAGTGCCGCCGCAGCTCCCCCGGCAGCTTGGCGATGTTGCGCCGCTGCCAGTTCACCGCGGACGTCGAGTGCTCCATCAGCAGCCACGGCTTGCCGCCGGCGAGACCGCGCACCAGGTCGGCGGACATCGCGAGCTCGATGTGCCGGTCGGGAGCCTCCGCCTCGGTGTAGTGGTCGTTCGAGACGAAGTCGACCTCGCGCGCCCACTTCCAGTAGTCCAGGTTGCCGAAGGTCCAGTTCGCCATGAAGTTCGTGGTGATCGGCACGTCCGGCGTGATCATCCGCAGGACGTCGCGCTCGGCCTTGTACTGCTCGAGCAGCGCGTCGTCGCTGAACCGGTCGTAGTCGAGCACGTGGCCTGGGTTCGAGAACGTCGGCGTCACGCGCGGCGGCAGGATCTGGGCGAAGTCGGTGTAGCCCTGGCTCCAGAACGCCGTGGACCACGCGTCGTTGAGCTGGTCGAGCGTGTAACGGGCGGCGAGCCACTCGCGGAACGACTCGGCGCAGGTGTCGCAGTAGCAGCGCGACACGTGGCAGCCGTACTCGTTGCCGACGTGCCAGGCGGCCAGCGCGGGGTGATCCTTGTAGTGCGAGGCCATCTCCGCGGCCAACGCGGTCGCCCGGTCGCGGTAGATCGGCGACGACGGGCAGTAGGCCTGCCGGGAGCCGTGCGAGAGCCGCACACCGTCGGCACGGACGGGCAGCATCTCGGGATACTGCGAGGTCAGCCACGGCGGGGGCGCGGCGGTCGCGGTCGCGAGGTCGACGCGGATGCCACCGGCGTGCAGCAGGTCGAGCACCCGGTCGAGCCAGTCGAACCGGTACTCGCCCTTGCTGACCTCGATCTTCGCCCAGCTGAAGATCCCGACGCTGACCAGGTTCACGCCGGCGCGGCGCATGAGCTCGACGTCCTCGGCCCACACGTGTTCTGGCCACTGCTCGGGGTTGTAGTCAGCACCCCAGCCGAGCCCCGGCATGCCTGTTGGCCAAGTCGTCACGGCGGCAAGCGTGGCCGACAACAACCCCCAACGTCAACACAAGCAAACACAACTTCGCGTTTAGGTCTGTTCGGCGGTTGACCGGCACAAGTACCGGGATCGTGCTAGAAACCGGCTGTGCACGGGTTTAACAGCTGCGTAACGGGGCTTGACAGGATGTGTGCCTGGGACCACATTGTGCGCAACTTTGTTTGAGTCCTGTTCGGTTCGCACGAGCGAGTGTCACCTGTAGGAGCGATGATGGTTCGGTACACGCCTGGTTCCACTCCGTTACCGCACTTCGGCAGGCGCGCGATGTTGCGGATCATGCTGGCCGGTGCCGGCGTCGCCGCGACCGGCGGTCTCGCCGCGTGCGGCGGTGGCTCGAGCTCCGGCGGTGACTCCAAGGTCGTCACCTTCGGCAACAACCTGTCCGACCAGGTGCCGAAGGACGCGATCACGGCGGCGGTCAAGGCGTTCGAGAAGAACTCCGGCGGCCTGACCGTCACGATCAACACCAAGCAGCACGAGCAGTACCAGGAGCAGATCAACAACTACCTGCAGGGCAAGCCGGACGACGTGCTCGCCTGGTTCGCCGGGTACCGCATGCGGTTCTTCGCCGACCAGGGACTCACGGGCGACCTGAGCGACCTGTGGGGCAAGATCGGCGGCAACTACTCCGACGCGCTCAAGCAGGCGTCCACGGGCTCGGACAAGAAGCAGTACTTCGTGCCGTTCACGCAGTACGCGTGGGGCATGTTCTACCGCAAGAGCGTGTGGCAGGAGAAGGGTTACGAGGTCCCGAAGACCCTCGACCAGCTCATCGCGCTCGCGACGAAGATGAAGGCCGACGGCCTGATCCCGATCGCGTTCGCCGGGAAGCAGGGCTGGCCCCTCATGGGCACGTTCGACCAGCTGAACTTCCGCACGAACGGCTACCAGTTCCACGTCGACCTGCTGGCCGGCAAGGAGAGCTGGCAGGACAAGCGCGTCAAGGACGTGTTCGACACCTGGAAGCGGCTGCTGCCGTTCCACCAGGAGAACGCGCTCGGCCGCGAGTGGCAGGAAGCCGCGCAGACGTTGCAGCAGAAGAAGTCCGGCATGTACCTGCTGGGCGCGTTCGTGGGCCAGCAGTTCCCCGACGCGGACAAGGCCGACCTGGACTTCTTCCCGTTCCCGGAGATCAACCCCGAGCACGGCATCGACACGGTCGAGGCGCCGATCGACGGCTACATGATGGCCAAGAAGCCGGCGAACAAGGACGGTGCGCTGAAGCTGCTCGAGTACCTGGCGAGCCCCGAGCCGCAGCTCACCTACCTGAAGGCCGACCCGACCGCGGTCGCGACCAACCAGCAGGCGGACACCTCCAGCTACAGCCCGCTGCAGAAGAAGGTCGCGGACACCATCAAGAACGCGAAGCACATCACGCAGTTCCTCGACCGCGACACGGACCCCGGCTTCGCGAGCGAGGCGGCCACCAACGGCCTCATCTCGTTCATCAAGAACCCCGACGACATCGACTCCGTGCTCAAGGGCATGGCCGACCAGGCGAAGAACATCTTCAAGTGACCGCACTGCAGGAGAAGCCGAAGGCGGTGGCCCCAGAGGGGCCGCCGCCTCGTCGGCGTGGAAAGCGTGCCACGGCGCTGGCCGGCACGGACAAACTGGTGCTGGGGCTCATGCTCGGCATCCCCACGATCGTGCACGTGCTGTTCGTGTGGATCCCGACGCTGGGCTCGATCGCGTTGTCGTTCAGCAGATGGAACGGCATCGGCGGGTTTGAGGACATCGAGTGGATCGGCGTCGACAACTACGTCGAGATCTTCACCGAGTACCCGCGGTTCTGGCCGGCGGTGCAGCACAACCTGATCTGGCTGGCGTTCCTGCTCGTCGTGCCGACCTGCGCTGGCCTGCTGCTGGCCGTGCTGCTCGACCGCGAGCTGAGGTTCAGCCGGATCTACCAGAGCGCGCTGTACATGCCGATGGTGCTGTCGCTCGCGTTGATCGGCTTCATCTGGCAGCTGATCTACACGCCCGACGGCGGCCTCCTGAACGCGGTGCTGGGCCTGAGCGACAAGCCCGTCGACTGGATCGGCGACTCCGACATCAACCTCTACTCGGTGCTCGTCGCGGCCGCGTGGCGGCACACCGGCTACATCATGCTGCTCTACTTGGCCGGCCTGAAGTCGGTGGACCCGGCGCTGAAGGAAGCGGCGGCACTGGACGGCGCCTCTGCTGTGCAGACGTTCTTCCGCGTCACGTTCCCCGTGATGAAGCCGGTCAACATCGTGGTGGCGGTCGTGACGGTGATCGAGGCGCTGCGCGCGTTCGACATCGTCTACGTCATCAACAAGGGACGCAACGGCTTGGAGCTGTTGTCGGTGCTGGTGACGGACAACATCATCGGTGAGGCCTCGCGCATCGGCCGTGGTTCCGCCGTGGCCGTGATCCTGCTGACGATCTCGCTCGGCGTCATCATCCCGTACCTGTACCAGACGTTCAGCAAGGAGAACCGGACGTGACGGCCACGCTCGAACGGCCTTCTGCGCCGACTCCCGTGAAGAACAAGCGAACCGTGACCCCGGCACGGATCGCGTTGCACGCCTTCCTGATCCTGACGTGCCTCATGACCCTGGCACCGCTGCTGTGGGCGGTCTACGCGTCGCTGCGCACGTACGACGACACTTCGGTCAACGGCTACTTCTCCGTCGCGAAGTCGCTCACCTTCGAGAACTTCGCCAAGGCGTGGGAGATCGGCGACCTGCCGCACTTCTACTGGAACACGTTCCTGATCACCATCCCGGCGCTGGTGGTGACGCTGCTGCTCAGCTCGATGGTGGCGTTCGGCGTGTCCCGGTTCAGCTTCAAGTTCAACCTCGCGCTCCTCATGATCTTCACCGCGGGCAACCTGCTGCCGCAGCAGGTGATCGTGACCCCGCTGTGGCGCCTGTACCGGCTGATCGAGGTGCCGGAGTGGATCAGCGCGAGCGGCTCGCTGATCGACTCGCAGCTCGGCGTGATCCTGATCCACATCGCCTTCCAGTCCGGCTTCTGCACGTTCGTGCTGTCGAACTACATGAAGACGATCCCGTACGAGCTGACCGAGGCCGCACGCGTGGACGGCGCGTCGGTGTTCCGTCAGTACTGGCAGCTGACGTTGCCGCTGTGCCGGCCAGTGCTGGCCGCGCTGGCGACGCTGGAGTTCACCTGGATCTACAACGACTTCCTCTGGGCGTTGGTGCTGATCCAGGACGGCGACAAGATGCCGGTCACGTCGGCGTTGCAGAACCTCAAGGGCACGTTCTTCACCGACAACAACCTGATCGCGGCGGGCTCACTGCTGGTCGCACTGCCCACCCTGGTGGTGTTCTTCGTGCTCCAGCGCCAGTTCGTCGGCGGCCTGACCCTGGGCTCCACGAAGGGCTGATTCGAACGATGAAGGGCTCCTTCATCCACGTGAGGTGGATGAAGGAGCCCTTCATCGTTCGAGCGAGGGGGCTACTTGCCGCCCGTTTGCGGGTTGTAGTCGGAGATCGTGCCCCAGCGGCCCACCGGGATGACGATCACGCGGGCCTTGCCCACGACGTTGTCGATCGGGATCGCGCCGTCGGCAGGCGTCGGGTCGCCGTGCTTGCGCGAGTCCGACGAGTTGTTGCGGTTGTCGCCCATCACCCACAGCTTGCCCGCGGGCACGGTGACCTTCTCGAACGAGTCCTGCTGCCGCGGCCCGCCACCGAAGTTCAGGTACGGCTCGTCCAGCGGCTTGCCGTCGACCAGCACGCGGCCCTGGTCGTCGCAGCACTCGACGGTCTGGCCGCCGACCGCGATGACGCGCTTGATGAAGTCCGTGCCGCTGGGCTCGGACAGGTTCACCATCGAGCCCAGGTCCTGCAGCGTGCCCGTGACGAAGTTCGGGGGCTGCTTGCCGCCCGTCCAGTTCGGCGGGCCGCGGAAGACGATCACGTCGCCCGGCTGGGGGTCGCGGAACAGGTACGTGATCTTCTCGACCAGCACCTTGTCGTTCACGCAGCCCGTGCAGCCGTGCAGGGTCGTCTCCATCGAGGCCGACGGGATGACGAACACACGCGCGATGAACGTCTGGATGACGACGGTCAGCAGCAGCGCCACGCTGAAGATGACCAGCAGCTCTTTCCAGAACGGCTGCTTCTTCTTCGCCTTCTTCTTGGAGAACCTCGGCGCCGGGTCGTCGTCGTACGAGTACGACGAGGAGCGCGCAGGACCGTCTCCGGCGGGAGGCGTCGTCTCCCAGGTCGACGAAGAATCGTCGTTCACGCGATGACTCACACGCCCCACCTTACGGACGTCCGGGTAGGCGCAACGTGAACAGGGCACCGCCCTCGGGCGCTCTGCCCGCGGTGGCCGTGCCGCCGTGCCGTTGTGCCACCTGCTTCACGATGGCGAGTCCCAGGCCGGAACCCGGAAGGGTCCTCGCCTCGGACGAGCGGTAGAACCGCTCGAAAACGTGAGGTAGATCGGCATCCGCGATGCCTGGGCCCGCGTCCGCCACCTCCACCACGGCGCTGCCGTCGCCCACCTGACGCAGGGTCAGCCGCACCGCTGAGCCCGACGGGCTGAACTTCACCGCGTTGTCGAGGAGGTTCAGCACCGCGCGCTCGAGAGCACTGGAATCACCCAGAAGTGTCCACGGTTGCAGCTGCACGTCGAACGTGACGTCGTTCGAGGCGCGGCGACGCGCGCGGTCCAACGCCCGTTCTACCACCTCGACGAGGTCGACGGGTTCGTGCACCACCTGGGGCGCGTCCTCGCGGGCGAGTTCGACCAGGTCACCGATCAGCGTGGTCAGCTCGTCGAGCTGGGCGCGCACGTCGGACTGGATCTCCCGCTTGTCCTCTTCGGACAACGTGGGCGAATCCGGACGTTCCGATGCCAACAGGAGTTCCAGGTTGGTGCGCATCGACGTCAGCGGCGTGCGCAGCTCGTGGCCCGCGTCGGCGACCAGGCGGCGTTGCCGTTCCTGGGATTCGGCGACGGCGCCGAGCATCGCGTTGAAGCTGTGCGTCAGCCGCGCGAGCTCGTCGTCGCCCGACACCGGGATCGGCGTCAGGTCACCGGTGTTCGCGACGCGTTCGGTGGCCTCGGTGAGCCGTTGCACCGGACGCAGACCGGTGCGCGCCACCGCCGTGCCCGCGATGGCCGCGAGCAGCACGCCCGCACCGCCGATGAGCAGCAGGACCACGCTGAGCTTGGCCAGCGTCGTTCGCTGCGGCTGCATCGACTGCGCGATGACGATCGCCTGCTCCGACCCGTACCGGACGGCGATCACCCGCGTCTCGGTCTTGTGGTCGGTCCAGATGTACTCGGGACGCTCGCCCTGCGCGACCTCCCAGGCCTCCTCGACCACGGGCGGCGGCTCGCCGGTCTTCGGGTAGAGGATCTTCCCGGTGTTGGCCTGCAGCAGGCCCATCTTCACGTCACCGGCGGCGAGGAACGCCGCCGGGTAGTTCTGGACCTCGTCAGGTGAGGTGACCTTGAAGCCGGTCGCGACCGTGACGGCACGCGAGCGCAGGCCCTCGTCGAGCGCGTCGTACACGCTCTTGCGGACGATCATGTACGCGCCGAACGAGACCAACGCGACGGCTCCTGCGACGCAGAACGCCGCGAGCCAGGTGACCCGAGCCCGCAGCGACGCCCTCTGCAGCCGTCCCTGGGGTTCGACGATGATCACGGAGGCGTCTCCCGGAGGACATAGCCCACCCCGCGCACCGTGTGGATCAGCCTCGGCTCCCCCTCGGCCTCCGTCTTGCGACGCAGGTAGCCCACGTAGACCTCGAGTGCGTTGCCCGAGGTCGGGAAGTCGTACCCCCACACGTCCTCCAGGATGCGGCTGCGGGTCAGCACCTGGCGCGGGTGCGCCAGCAGGAGCTCGAGCAGCGCGAACTCGGTGCGGGTGAGGCTGATGGAGCGGTCGCCGCGGCGGACGTCCCTGGTGGACGGGTCCAGCTCCAGGTCGGCGAACTTGAGCACGGCCGCGGACTGCTGCGTGGCGGCGTCGTTGTCCTGCGCGGCACGGCGCAGCAGGGCGCGCAGCCGGGCCAGCAGCTCCTCCAGCGCGAACGGCTTGGGCAGGTAGTCGTCGGCCCCGGCGTCCAGCCCGGACACGCGGTCGCTCACGGCGTCCCGCGCGGTCAGCACGAGGATCGGCAGGTCGTCGCCGGTGCTGCGAAGCCGCCGGCACACCTCCAGCCCGTCCAGCCGCGGCATCATCACGTCGAGCACCATGGCGTCCGGCCTGGCCGCGTTCACGGACTCCAGGGCCTGCATGCCGTCTCCGGCGGTCTCGACCTGGTAGCCGTTGAACTGGAGCGACCGGCGGAGTGACTCCCTGACCGCCCGATCGTCGTCGACAACGAGGATGCGCATAGGGGCAGTGTTGCTGAGGGTCCTGAGAGGCGCCTGAGAAGGTCCTCAACTGCGGGTGTGAGTTCGGCGTTAACCTTCGAGGCCCCGAGCGACCGGTGCGTTCCACTTCCGCCACAGCGCAATCAGGCTGATGGTGATGATTGTTGACGCACCGATCAGCGCGACCAGGTCTTTCGGCACCTTGATCCACTCACCCACCGCGACGACGACAGCGCCGGCCAGCGCCGCCACGGCGTAGATCTCTCTCCTGAGGACCAGTGGAATTTCTCGCAGGAGCAGGTCACGGACCGCGCCACCGCCGATGCCCGTCGTCATCCCGATGAGGCACGCCGCGTACGGAGTGGCACCGAGGGCCAACGCGGTGGTGGTGCCGGACGTGACGAACAGGCCGAGGCCCACGGCATCCAGCAGCAGCACCGACCGGCGGAGCTTCGCGACCTGCGGGTGGAACCAGAAGACGATCAGCCCCGTACCGCCGGCGACCAGGAGGTACGGCCAGTTCCGCAGGCTCGTCGGCGGGTGCACGCCCAGCAGCACGTCGCGGATGATGCCGCCGCCCAACGCCGTGGTGAGCGCGAGGACGATCACGCCGAACACGTCCAGACGGGCCCGCACGGCAGCCACCGCACCGGACGCGGCGAACACGGCGATCCCGATCAGTTCCAGGACGATGAGCAGCACGAACAGGAAGACTACGGCCCTATCGGGGCGACGCCTCCCGGCGGTAACCGACCTCCATGCGCCCACCCGCCGACGTCAGAACGTGCTCCACGACCTCGATGAACCACTCGGCGCCCTCGCCCCGGACCAGCGCCCGGTACGCGTCCACGAGCTCGTCGGCCTTCGCCTCGCGGAGCCGGCGCAACAACCACTTGCCGTGTCCCAGCCACTTGTTCTGCACGACCAGCGCCAGCTCACCCGCGCAGGTCAGCAGCCTGGCGGCGACGAACAGCCGCTCGTCGTCGTCCCGCGCGCCGATCAGGTCCTCGAGCAGGTCGGTCGCGCCGTACCGGCGGTCTTCCAGCTCCGTGGCGGTCGGGATCGGCGGGCCGATGTCCAGCAGAGCGCGCGCCTCGGCTCGCATGCGCTGCCCTGTGCCGTCGGCGTCGAGCATGAGGAACCCCTCGGCACACATGTGCAGCAGCGGAGGGCGCCGGTCCTGGATGTCGCGGGCCACGAAGTCCTGGAACGACTCGATCGTGTGACAGAACAGCTCCACGGGCCAGCCGCGGTGCTCCAGCGTCTCGCGGAACGCGCAGGGCAGGTCGTCGACGATCACGATGATGTCGAGGTCGGAGTTCGCCGTGTAGTTCCCGGCCGCGACGCTGCCGCCGAGGAACGCCGCCGTCGCGAGCGGATACCGTTCGTCGATCAGGTCGCGGGCGACCTGCACCGGGTCCTTGTCCCAGTCCAGCGGATACCCGGTGACGTAGTAGTCCTGGCCGGGGTCGAGCGGGCCGAGCACCTGTTCCACGCGGTGCCAGATGTCCGGGCCGACCTCGTGCAGGTCGACGAGCCACGGGTTGTCCTCGGCGTCGAACAGCGGCCGGATCTCGAGGAACTGCGCGCGGGAGATCTCCCGCACGCTGACCGGTGGTCCGCTGCGCCGCTTCGCGTAGCCCTTCAGACGCCAACCCATGTTGTCGCCGTAGGCGTGCCTCACGTCGTCCCCCGACATGGCTCCATTGTTACTTGGCGGAGCCGCGCGGACGAACTCAGACTCGCGCGACCGCCAGCACGTAGCCCAGTGACGGCTGCAGCGCAACGGGCGACAACAGCTGGTCGAGGTACTGCCGCGCCTCTTCTCCGTGCGCGGCAACAAGAGCGTCGTAGTGCCGCTGTGCCCCGTCCCGCATGCGCAGCAGGGTCTTGCGGCTCTCCGCGGTCAGGTCCAGCAGTTCCACGACGTGCAAACCCGCCGCGGCCAACAACTTCGGGTATCCGGCGAACGTCGGCAGCTCGTCGATGTCGTAGGTCGTCAGGGCAGGCTGCAACTCGTCCAGCACCTCCTTCGGCACGGGCCGCCGCTGCACGAAGTCGGACACCACGACCACACCGGACGGCTTCACCACGCGCGCCAGCTCGCGCAGGACGCCGACCCGATCCCCCAGGTGCGGCAACGTCTCCACGCCCCACGCGCCGTCGAACGTGTCGGCGCAGAACGGCATCGCGTGCGGATCTCCGTGCACGAACCGGACCTGGTCGTCGACGAACAACGCCTCCGCGCGGACGTTGGCGAGGCGGACGTGTTCCGCGCACGGCGACACCGACACGATGTCCGCGTGTGAGGCCTCCGCCAAGCGGAACGCGGAGGTGCCGACGCGACGGCCCACGTCGAGGACCCGCCAGCCGTGCCGGGCACCGAGTTTGTCGATGTGCAGCGCGGTCATGCGTTCGGCGGCGACGCGGTTCGAGGACTCGTCCTCTTCGGAGGTCCAGAGACCGAAGTGCAGGTTGTGGTCCCAGATCGTGCGCATGACCTCGTGGTAGACGTCGGTCATCAGAAGAAGTCCGCGAGCCGCGGGACGCCGGACGCGCCGACGAGCTGATCGAGCACCGCCGCGTCGGTCGGGTCGCCCTCCAGCAAACCCGCGCGCCGCAACGCATGCGTGTTCTGCGCGCCGGAGAACCACGGCCCCAGCGCCCGCGCGTGCATCCTGACCGCGCCGGTGCCACCGGGTTCGACGCGCACGGTGCCGTCCTCGGCGACGATGCGCCGCGTACCCGCGTGCCACGGCGCGTGCTCGTCGATGATCTCCAGGTCCACCGCGGCGTTCGCGAGGCGCGGCCAGCCGCGGGCGGCCACCGCGGCCGGCAGGTCGACGACGCGCAGCATCCAGGTCGAGGTCCGCACCGGGTACCGCATCGGGGTCGCACCGAGCAGGTTGAGCGTCGCCGGGTCGGTGATCCGCAGGTTGATCGCCTCGAGCGTGCCCTCCCACGACTTGAGCGACGCGAGCAGGTTCAGCTGGGCCTCGGCGTCGACACCGATCAGGTCGTACACCTCGAGACCGCCCATGTCGCGATCGCTGGACTCGCGCTGCGCCGTCAGGTACCCGCGCAGGCCGTTCGGACCGGGCAGCACGCTCACCAGGTCCAGTTCGAGGACCTTCGCGAGGTCGATCCGCGGCGGGCGCCGGTCGGCCATGCCGTCGATCGTCCGCGCGACCTCGAGGTAGCAGTCGTGCAGGGCGGGAAGATCACTCTCTTCTGCCGGGCGCGACGGCAGGAACTCGGTGGGTCGCGGAGCGGCCAGCACCCGGTCCATCGGCAGCTCGACCCACTCGAAGAGCCCGGCGCGCTCCCAGCCGCGTTTCCGGTACAGCGTGGGCACGGTCGCGTAGAGCACGGAGATGGACTGGCCGTGCTCTCTCATCACGGGCAGGGCGGCGTCGAGCAACGCGGCCGCGACGCCACGGCCACGCGTGGCACCGTCGACGGCGACGCCGCCGATCCCGCCCATGGGGACCGCGACGCCGCCGTAGAACTGCGCGTACTCGCCGATGCCGAGCACTCCGGCGACCTTGCCGTCGAGTTCCGCGACCAGCCCGCGGGTGCCCGGCCGGGCCAGTCGTTCCGGCCGTTCGGACGCGTTGAACGCGAGCTTGCGCAGGCGGAAAACCGCGTCGAGGTCGTCCTCGGTGTACTCCCGGATGTGCACGGACAACTATCTACCAGGAAAAGAAGCCCTGACCCGTCTTCTTGCCCAGCTCTCCACGTGCGACTTTGTCGCGCAGCAGCTGCGGCGGCTCGAACCGGGGCCCCAGTTGCGCCGCGAGGTGCTCGGCGATCGCCAGCCGGACGTCGAGTCCGACCAGGTCGGTGAGCTCCAGCGGCCCCATCGGCCAGCGGTAGCCGAGCTTCATGCCGGTGTCGATGTCCGCCGCAGAGGCGACGCCCTCCTCCAGCATCCTGATCGCTTCCATGCCCACGGCCACACCGAGGCGCGAGGTCGCGAAGCCCGGCGCGTCCCGCACCTCGATGACGGTCTTCCCCCACTGTTGGGCCCAGGTTCGCGCCTTGGCCACGTTCGCGGGGTCGACGCCGTCGTGGTGCACGAGCTCGACGAGCTGCTGCACCGGGACGGGGTTGAAGAAGTGCATGCCCAGCACGCGTTCGCCGGGCAGTGCCGCGGCGATCTCCGCGATCGACAGCGACGACGTGTTGGTCGCGAGGATCGCGTTCGGGCACTTCTCGGCGGCGAAACCGAGGACCTTCTGCTTGAGCGGCACGTTCTCCGGCACCGCCTCGACGACGAGTTCCGCGTCCGCCGGCAGCTCACCGGTGCTCAGGTTCGCGAACACCGCCTCGGCGTCGGCGAGCTTGCCCTTCTCCTGCGCCTTGTCGAGCGAGCGCTTGACGGCGAGCCTGCCCTGTTCGGCGCGTTCGGCGTCGGCTTCCGAGAGGGTGACTTCGTGGCCGTGGGCGAGCAGGACGTGGACGATGCCCGCACCCATCGTGCCGCCGCCGATGACGACGGCCTTCACGACTCGATCACCTCGGCGCTGAACATCGCGACGAGCTCCATGCCACCGATCTCGGTGAGGTTGGCGCCGGACGAGGCCCACTCGGGCGTCTTGACGGCGGCCTTCATCGATTCGGCCGACTCGAAGTACAGCTCGGCGATCAGGTACGGCTCGGTGTCGCCCAGGAACCCGGCCAGGAACACCCGCTGCACCTTGGCGACCTCGGCGCGCACGAGTCCCGGCACCGAGTCGATGATCGGCAGGTGCGTGCCGAAGTACTTCTCGTCGAAGCCCTCGGGGTCGGCGGGCTTCTTGTACAGCGCGATGTACTTGATCATGTGACGGCATCCTCCTCGACTCGCCCAGCACTGTAACGCCCGGGCGGAACGCCCGGCTGGGGCACGATGGAGGAGTGCGGATCATCCTGCTGCGCCACGGCCAGAGCCTCGGCAACGTCGACGAGCTCGCCTACTGCCGCATCCCCGACCACGCCCTCCCGCTGACCGAGCTGGGCGAACAGCAGGCTCGGGCGGCCGGCGCCACGATCAAGGAGCTCATCGGCGAGGGGCCGGTCGCGGCCTACGTGTCGCCGTACAAGCGGACGCGCCGGACGTTCGAGCTGCTCGGCATCTCCACCGAGCGCGTCGTGACCGAGCCGCGGGTGCGCGAGCAGGACTGGGGCAACCTCCAGGACCCGGTGCAGCAGGAGATGCTCAAGCACCAGCGGCACGCGTTCGGGCACTTCTTCTTCCGGCTGCCCAACGGCGAGTCCGGCGCGGACGTGGACGACCGGCTGGCGGCGTTCCTGGACGGGTTGGAAGTGCGGCTGCTCAAGGACGATCAGCACCCGAAGACCGTGCTGGTCGTGTCGCACGGTCTGACGATCAGGTTGCTGTGCCGCAGGTTGTTCGGCTGGAGCATCGACCTGTTCGAGTCGCTGTCCAACGTGGACACGTGCGAGAACCGCGTGCTCGACCACGACGGCACGGGATGGAAGCTGGACCGCCCCTTCGACCAGTGGCGCGACTCACCGGACGGGACGGTCCAGCTCCCAGAGGTGCGGTGACCGCACTCAGAGGAGCCCGCGCTTGTAGGCGGCGACCAACCTGCGCGGAACCAGAAGCTCCTTGCCGTCCAACGTCCTCACGCGCACGAGGTCCGGCGCGGTGGCCTTCCACTGCGAGCGGCGGTGGCGGGTGTTCGAGCGCGACGTCTTGCGCTTGGGGACGGCCATCAGCGCTCTCGCTTTCCGTAGCGGCGGTTGAACTTCTCGACCCGGCCCGCGGTGTCGACGAGCCGTTGCGTGCCCGTCCAGAACGGGTGCGAGTCGGCGGTGATGTCGACGACCAGCAGCGGGTAGGAGTTGCCGTCCTCCCACTCGATCGTGCGCGACGACGTCGCCGTCGAGCGGGTCAGGAACGTCTTGCCGGTGGACGCGTCCTGGAAGACCACCGGGTGGTAGTCGGGGTGGATGCCGGGCTTCATATCTTCAACTTTCGAATCGAGTCCACGAAGGACAGTTCGTCGTCGGTCAGCAGCGCGCCTGCGAACGCCGCGGTGATGTCGTCCGGCTCTCCCACCGTGATCGCCACGATCTGGGTGGTCCTGCCGTCGCGCGGGCCGCCCTCGCCGACGTGCATCCCGCCACCCGCCGATTCCAGGTGCAGCGCGATGTCCGGCTCGTCCGCGACCCAGAGCCGGCCGCGCGAGCGCACCACCGTGCCGTCGAGCAGCGTGTCGAGCGCTTCGTTCAGCCGTGCCGGGTGGAACGGCCGGTCCGCCGTGAAAACCGCCGTCGAGACACCGCACTCGGGCGTGAGCGGGATCATCCGCGGACGCTTGCTCCTGCGCACCACCACCGTGTCGGGCGTGCAGCGGTGGGCACCGGGAGCCAGCCGGTCGAGCACGGCCAGCGTCCGTTCGTCCGCATCTCCTTGCAGCACAAGAACATCCGCCGCTTCGGCCTGCGCGACGACGACCTGCGCGACGGTGCGCCCGTCGCTGACCATCGAGGCGTCGCCGAGCGCGTCGTCCAGCCACGTCTCCGCGTCGAGCACGGTGATCACGCACTCCACGTCGACGCCGAGGTCGCGGCGCACCACGTCCGGCTCCAGCAACGGGTCGAGGTGCAGCACGACCGTGTGCCCCGCGAACGTGCCGAGCAGTTCCCGCAGGTCCTCGCGCACGGTGCAGGACACGCAGTTGTGCAGCAGCTCGACCTCGGTCGCGATGCCGTCGACCCAGCGCCGCACGCACGTCTGCGTCGCGACGTGTCGCACCAGGACCGAACCGGGCCGGTCCCGCCACACCCGCACGGCGACGTCGTGCTCGACCAGCCCCGCCACCATAACGACAACGGTTTCCATGTAGGCTACCGTAGTTGAAAACGAATGTCGTTTCAAACGCTGCTCAACATCTGAGGAGGTGCGCATGCGCTGCCAGCTGACCGGCCGTGAGCCGGGCTTCGGCAACCGCGTCTCGCACTCGCAACGCAAGACGCGGCGCCGGTGGAACCCGAACGTCCAGCGCAAGCGGTACTGGGTGCCGTCGCTGAACCGGTTCGTGACGCTGACGCTGTCCACAAAGGCCATCAAGACGGTCGACAAGCTCGGCATCGAGGCCGTCGTGGCCCGGCTGCGCGCGCAGGGGGTGAAGGTCTGATGGCCAAGGGGAACGACGTCCGCCCGATCATCAAGATGAGGTCGACCGCCGGCACCGGCTACACCTACGTGACCCGCAAGAACCGCCGCAACGACCCGGACCGGCTGGTGCTGCGCAAGTACGACCCGGTGGCGCGCAAGCACGTCGACTTCCGAGAGGAGCGCTGACGTGGCGAAGAAGTCGAAGATCGCCGCGGACAAGCGCCGCCGCGAGGTCGTCGCGCGTTATGCGGAACGTCGTGCGCAGTTGAAGGAAATGCTGCGGCACCCGGAGACGCGCGAAGAAGCGTTGCGCGGCCTGCAGAAGCTGCCGCGGGACGCGTCGCCCACCCGGTTGCGCAACCGCGACGCCGTGGACGGACGGCCGCGTGCGTTCAACCGCGCGTTCGGACTGTCCCGGATCCGCCTGCGGGAAATGGCCCACAGGGGCGAACTTCCCGGCGTCTCGAAGGCGAGCTGGTGATGCGCGACAGCAAGAGGCCGGTGAAGCGCAGGCAGAACCTGCTCACGAAGGAAGGCGTGACCGTCGTCGACTGGAAGGACGTCACGCTGCTCCGCAAGTTCATCTCGGACCGGGGCAAGATCCGGTCCCGCCGGGTGACCGGCCTGACGCCGCAACAGCAGCGCCAGGTCGCCACCGCGATCAAGAACGCACGGGAGATGGCCCTGCTGCCGTACCCGTCACAAGGGCGATGACGCGGACCGCCGTGCTGGCCAGGAAGGCCAGCACGGCGAGCTGCACCAGCAACGCGAGCACCCAGGTCGTGTGTTCGTCGACCGTCAGGTCACCACGAACACCGACCAAGAAGGTCGCGTAGAGGCCCCAGCACTGCAGTGCGGCCAAGCCCGCGCCGACGAGCGTCGTGCGCAGCGACACGATCACGACGACGGCGGCGAGCAGGACGAGGGCCAGCAGCGGCCAGGCACCGGTGAACGTGGTCACGCCGACTCCGCCGCCGAATCCGAGCGCGGAGCCGTAACCACCTCGCATTCTTCGCATCCGATCGGTCTATCGCCTCAGATGAGATCAGCGCCACCTCTCCAGCGTGAAGTTGGTGCTTTCGAGTGAGGCACGATCGCACGAATGAACCTGTACGAAGTAGTGCACCGGCGCAGGGACACGCGTGCCGAGTTCACCGGTGCGGAAATCCCTTCAGACGTGCTGCGACGTGTGTTGACGGCGGCCCACGCGGCGCCGAGCGTCGGCCTTTCCCAGCCGTGGGACTTCGTGCTGGTGCGTGATGAATCGATTCGGCGCGCTTTCCGCGACCACGTTCAGGCCGAACGCACGGTCTTCGCGGCTCAGCTGGATCAGGAACGGGCCGAGGTGTTCTCCCGGATCAAGGTCGAGGGAGTCATGGAGTCGTCTCTCGGCATCGTCGTCACCTACGACCCCGACCGTGGCTCGCCCGCGGTGCTCGGCAGGCACGCGATCGCGGACGCCGGCCTCTACTCCGTGTGTCTGGCCATCCAGAACCTGTGGCTCGCCGCGACCGAGGAGGGCCTCGGGGTTGGGTGGGTGAGCTTTTATCGGGAAGATGTGCTGCGCCGCCTGCTGGACATCCCCACGAGGGTCCGTCCGGTGGCGTGGCTGTGCGTGGGACCGGTCCGATCCCTGCCCGACACGCCCGATCTGGAACGTCACGGTTGGCGCAACCGACTACCCCTCGATGACGTCCTGCACCACGATCGGTACGGGGCGCGACCGTCCCGGTAGCCTGTGCAGGCCGCTCGGCGAGTCGGAACGGAGTCGATGAACGAGTGGAGCAGCGTGATCCGCTGGTAGCGGGCCAGATTCCGCGGCTGGACCGGGAGGTCCGCGCGTTGCTCAACGCTGGCCGCTTGCCGGAGGCGAACAGTCTTTTCGACGAGGTGGTCACCAAGGTGTCCCCCGGCGCGGACCGCTGGGTCCGGTCGGCGGTGCTGGTGAACCGCGCCGTCATGGCGTGGCGGCTCGGGCGTATTCCACTCGCCCTGGAACTGGCTGCCGAGGGCTGGACCGACCTCGACGCCGACCGGGCCGACAGCCCTGCCGTGGCGCAGACGATGGGCTCGCTCGGCTATCTCATGGAGGGCATCGGCAACCGCCGGGCCGCGCTCGACATGCTGCGGCTTTCGGTGCAGGTCGCTCGCCGCGCCGGCAACACCGACACGCTGGCGCACTGCCTGCAGCGGCTCGGTGGTTCGCTGAACTTCCGCGCCTGCTCCGGGCCTCCCGCGGCGGCGCCGGCGATCTTCGAGGAAGCGCTGGCGTACCTCGAAGAAGGCTTGGGGCTGGTCAAGGAAGAGGTCATGCGCCGGGCGCTCATGGGTGCCTATGGCCGTTCACTGGCCGGTGTCGGCCAGTTGGAGAAGGCGGAGGAGACGGGCGCCGAGACGCTGCGGTTGTCGTTGGACGCGAACGACCTGTGGGGCATCTCGGTCGGCAACTGGGTGCTCGCCGTCGTCCGGCGTGAGCAGGGCGACCTCGACGAGGCGCGCACGCTCGCGTCCCGCGCCGTGTGCAACGCGGAACGCATCAACGACACGTCACTGCTGCTGCGGTTCTCCACGGAGCTGGCGGACATCTGTCACGAGCTGGGTGACGCGGTGGGAGAAGCCGAGGCGTTGCGCCGGTCGATGGCGGCGTCGCGCACGGCCACCGAGACGTTGCAGGAAGGCCTCGGCCAGGCCTTGGAACAGCGCCGGGTGGCCGTTCAGGCGCAACGGCTCGCGGTGGCCGCGCAGGAGGCGGCGGCGCGGGATCCGTTGACGGGCCTCGCGAACCGGCTCGGGCTGGAACGCGCGGCGCAGGCGTTGCTCGAGTCGACGGCGGCGCGCGGCCGGGTGCCGTGGTTGGTGCTGGTCGACGTGGACTGGTTCAAGGGCGTGAACGACGACGCGGGCCACGCAGCAGGCGATGCGGCGTTGCGCGAGATCGCGGCGTTGCTGCGGCGGGAATGCCGGGCCGACGACCTGGTGGCGCGCTGGGCGGGTGACGAGTTCGTGGTGCTGCTCGGGGACACCGGGCCGAACATGGACGTGGGCCCGAACGTGGCCGAGCGGATCCGCGCGGCCGTCGACGGCCACGACTGGACGATGGTGCTCGGCTCGGTCCGCCGCCCGACGGTGAGCATCGGTGTCGCGGCGGGACCGGCCAAACTGGACCAGCTGTTCGCGGCCGCGGACATGGCGCTGTACCGCGCCAAGCGCCACGGCCGCAACCGCGTGGAGGTCGAGCCCTCGGTGGACGAGATCCCCGAGATCGTCTCGGGCAACTAGTTCTCGATGAAGGGCTCCTTCATCCACGTCAGGTGGATGAAGGAGCCCTTCATCGTCAAGCGATCAGGCCGCCGCGGTAGGCCACCAGGGCGGCCTGCACGCGGTTGACCGCGCCGATCTTGCCGAGCACCGACGAGACGTAGCCCTTCACCGTCGCCTCCGACAGGTGCAGGGTGCCGCCGATCTCCGCGTTGGACATGCCCTGGCCGATCAGCACGAGCACCTCGCGCTCGCGTTCGGACAGACTCGCGAGGAGCCTGCGTGCCGGCTCGGCCATCCGCTCGCCGTCCGCAACGGCCGCGAGGACCCGTGCCGCCACACCAGGGTCGAGAACCGCACCACCGCGCGCCAGGTCGCGCACGGCCTTGACGAGCTGTTCCGGTTCGGTGTCCTTGAGCAGGAAGCCCGCCGCACCGAGTCTCAAGGCTTCCGAAACGTATTCGTCGACGTCGAACGTGGTCAGGATGCAGACCCGTGGTGGGTCGGGCAGGGTCCGCAGCCTCCGCAGTGCCACGAGCCCGTCCGAGGTGCGCATCCGGATGTCGAGCAGGACCACGTGAGGACGGTGCTGGCGGGCCAGGTCGGCCACCAGGTGTCCGTCATCGCATTCGGCGACGACTTCGATGTCCCCGACGCTGCTCAGGATCATGCGAAGGCCGGAACGGACGAGGTCCTCGTCGTCGGCCAGCAGAACCTTGATCACGACGCCTCCCGCATTGGCGTTCCGTGCTCCCTCATGTTCGTGATCTTCGCGTACGCAAGTCGAAGGTCACGTTAATTCTCAGTTATCTCATCATGTGGTAACGGTTTTTCGAGATGGCGAGCGACGTTCACAGTTACCGGAATTGCGCGCCGACTTCGCTGCGTAGGCATGCCACCAGGGCTTAGGGGGCATCATCGAGACCCTGAGTGACCAAACATCGAAATCCCACTGAGTGGAATGTCGTACCAGAAACACGGATACGGACCGCAGAATCGGAAACTGCCCATCGTTTCTTCCCATATGGACTTCTGGATCTCTTCAGGATCGATACAGAAGTCACAGGACCGCTACAGCAAACGCGAAGGTCTTTCGCGATAGGACTACTGGAAAGTAACCTGCGTCACAACATCCCTGCACTCCTCGGAGAGGAGCTTCGCGCCATGCGGAGAGCCAATCCGGTGACGTCCCTGTTGGCCACCGCCGCCGTCACCGCCTCCCTCATGATCGTTCCGTCGGCGCACGCCGAGACGCGGACCGTCGCGTTCGCCGCCGACGACTACTGCCTCGGCCAGTGCGGCGACATCGTGCCGCCCGGCAACAACGGCAACGCGACCCTGGCCGAGATCCTCGGGCACAAGGCGTTCGGCACCAGGCCCGCGCACTCGGCCGACCAGCTCGGAAAGTACGACGCCCTGGTCTCCGGTTACAGCGGCCTCACGAACGACCAGCTGACGAACTTCTTCAACGACGCCTCGTTCGGTGTGCCGTCCGACCAGGTCGAGAGCACGATCAAGCCGCGCTCGGACGTGACCATCGTGCGGGACAAGAAGATCGGCATGCCGCACATCACCGGCACGACGAGGTCCGGCACGATGTTCGGCGCCGGGTTCGCCGCCGCGCAGGACCGCCTGTGGCTGATGGATCTGTTCCGCCACCTCGGCCGCGGGCAGCTCTCCGGTTTCGCCGGTGGCGCGCCGTCGAACCGGGCGCTGGAGCAGAGCTTCTACAACCAGATCCCGTACACCGAGGCCGACCTGCAGAAGCAGATCGACACCGCGGCGGCGAAGAACGGCGAGCGGGGGCGTCAGGCGTTGGCCGACGTCAACGACTACATCTCCGGGATCAACGCCTACATCACGCAGTCCGTGGCGGCGCGGAACTTCCCCGGCGAGTACGTGCTGACCGGGCACGCGGACTCGATCACGAACTGGAACGACATCCAGCCGTTCAAGGCGACGGACATGGTGGCGATCGCCTCGGTCGTCGGCGGCCTGTTCGGTGCCGGCGGTGGCGGCGAGGTGCAGTCGGCGCTGGTGAAGCTGGCCGCGCAGAACAAGTACGGCGCTGCCGTCGGCGAGCAGGTGTGGCAGGCCTTCCGGGCGCAGAACGACCCCGAGGCCGTGCTGACCCTCCACAACGGACAGTCGTTCCCGTACGGCGCCTCTCCCGCTTCTCCTCAGGGCGTGGCTCTGCCGGACTCCGGCAGCATCACGCCAGAGCGCATGGTCTACGACGAGGTGGGCGGCACCGGTGCTTCCGTCGCCGTGCCCGCTTCCGGTGACCTGGCGAAGGCTTCCGGGATCTTCTCCGACGGCGTTCTGCCTGCCGACCTGCTGAACAAGAAGCACGGCATGTCCAACGCTCTGGCCGTGTCCGGTGCGCACACCGACTCCGGCAACCCGGTCGCCGTGTGGGGACCGCAGACCGGTTACTTCGCGCCGCAGCTGTTGTTGTTGCAGGAGCTCAACGGTCCCGGCATTCGCTCGCGCGGTGTCTCGTTCGCGGGCGTCTCGATGTACGTGCAGCTCGGCCGCGGTGTCGACTACTCGTGGAGCGCGACCTCGTCGGCGCAGGACATCATCGACACGTACGCCGTGGAGCTGTGCAACCCCGACGGTTCGCCGGCGACGAAGGCTTCCACCTCCTACCTGTTCCACGGCGCCTGCCTGCCGATGGAACGCCTGGAGCGCAAGAACGCGTGGAAGCCGACGGTGGCCGACGGCACCCCGGCGGGCTCCTACACGTTGGTGATGTGGCGGACCAAGTACGGCCTGGTGACGAGCCGCGCGACGGTCGGCGGCAAGGTCGTGGCGTACACGACGCTGCGCTCGACGTACATGCACGAGGTCGACTCGATCATCGGCTTCCAGGAGCTCAACGACCCGTCCGCGATCCGTTCGGCCGCGGACTTCCAGCGCGCGGCCAACAAGATCGGCTACGCCTTCAACTGGTTCTACGTGGACTCGCGCGACGCGGCGTACTTCAACTCGGGCCTCAACCCGGTGCGACGGTCCACTGTGGACCCGAACCTGCCGACGTGGGGGCGCGCCGAGTACGAGTGGGTCGGCTGGGACGGCAACGAGAACGTCGCGTCGTACATGCCGTTCGAGGGCCACCCGAACTCGATCAACCAGGACTATTACATCTCGTGGAACAACAAGCAGGCGAAGGACTTCACCTTCGGCGGCTTCGGCCACAGCGCCGTGCACCGCGGTGACCTGCTGGACGTCCGGGTCAAGGCCCTGATCGCCTCCGGCCAGAAGGTCACGCGTGCCTCGCTGACCCGCGTGATGGCCGAGGCCGCGGTGGCCGACCTGCGCGCCCAGGAGGTGCTGCCGGAACTGCTGCGCGTGCTCGAGTCGGCACCTCTGGACGCAACGCTCGCACCGGTCGTGCAGAAGCTGAAGGACTGGCAGCGCTCCGGCTCGTTGCGGAAGGAAACCGCGAAGGGCAGCAAGACCTACGCCCACGCCGACGCGATCAGGATCCTTGATGCGTGGTGGCCGCTCCTGGTCGAGGCGCAGTTCAAAACATCACTGGGCAATGATCTGTACAACGCCCTGGTGAGCGCCCAGCAGGTGGACGAGGCCCCGTCCGACACGCACGGCGCCGCACCGCACAAGGGTTCCTCGTTCCAGTACGGCTGGTGGGGCTACGTGGACAAGGACCTGCGCAAGGTCCTGGGCGACCCGGTCCAGGGCGCCTTCCCGCAGACCTACTGCGGCGGCGGCACGTTGTCCGGCTGCCGGACCGCCCTGGTCACCTCGCTGACGCAGGCAGCAGCCAAGCCCGCCAACCAGGTCTACCCCGGCGACGCGGACTGCACGGCAGGCGACCAGTGGTGCGCCGACACGATCATCCACCGCGCCATGGGCGGCATCACCCAGGACAAGATCCACTGGCAGAACCGCCCGACCTTCCAGCAGGTCGTGCAGTTCCCGTCCCGCAGAAGCCAGAACATCACCAACCTGGCAGCACGCGGCGTCGCCACCGCGTCGTCCCACGAAACCGGCTGGAACAACCTCCCGCCGGCACACGTGCTGGACGGAAACCCGTCGACCCGCTGGGCGAGCGACTGGAGCGACAACCAATGGATCCAGGTAGATCTTGGCTCTGTGCAACGGATCGGTCGCGCAGTGTTGCACTGGGAATCGGCCTACGCCAGCGGGTACCGCATCGAACTTTCCAATGACGGAACCACCTGGCGGAACGTTTTCGCCACAAGTGCTGGCGACGGCGGCGATGATGTCGTAGCGTTCACGGCACAGGACGCGAGATACCTCCGAATGACGGGTACCCAACGGGCCACGCGTTACGGATACTCCCTGTACGAGCTTGAGGTCTACAGCTTGTAGACCTTCGAGATGAGGACGCCGATCCACCCCCAGGGGTCGGCGTCCTCTACTTTTCTCGGGCCTTTCACACCCGGAACAGGTAGTTCCTGGTGGACTCGCCGATGCGGTTCGCCGGCACCCACTCACCGCCGTGCCACGTGCTCATCCGATACCCGCGCTCGGTCAGGAAGTCCGCCACGTCCCCGGCCCGGTACCCGAACCGCTCGACGTGCCGTTCCTCGATCTCCAGCAGAAACGCGGGCTTGAACCGCTCGATGGTCTCCTTCGCGCCCTCGAGCACCCGCAGCTCGGCCCCCTCGACGTCCGCCTTGACGAAGTCGAGCCGCGAGATCCCGTTGACCTCGACAAAATGATCGAGCGTGTCCGTCTTGACCACCACGTCGAGGTGCTCGTCGAACTCCTCGTTGGACCCCAGCCCGTTGGCCCCCGCGGTGAGGAACGACCGCCCGGTGACAGGACTCCCGTGTCGCACCGGCACGCTCATGACCTCGCGCCCCTGCTCCTGCGCCCCCAGAGCAACCGAGTGCCGCCTGATGTTGCGCCCCTCCCGAGGCCGCAACAGGTACGACAGCGCCGGATGCGCGAACACCAGCGGCTCAACGCTGTGCACAGTCCCCTGTGGACCAACGAGCCTGGACAACGTGACCGTGTAGAGCCCCAAAGCCGCCCCGACGTCAACACAGACGTCACCAGCCTTGACGATCTTCCGGAGCCCGATCAGCTCCGGCTCGGCATAGGGCGTCAGCCGGGCAAGCGCCCGCAACCCGGCAACCACCGCGGCACTGCGAAGTTCGGTCAACACCCGAACCAGCCTAGACGTGCCCGTTGGTGTGCTGTTCGCCCGCAGGCAACCCGATCTGATCAGCGAACTCAGCCGCCACCCGCGACCCGCCGTAAACACTGAGCGCCTTGGCCAGATGCTGCCGCAAATCCCGCCGATGCCGGTCCTCCAGCTCAGGCAGGGCCTTCTCCACACTGCTGACCAACGACTCGGCCCAGTGCGTGGCCGGCTCCCGCTGCGCGATCTGCACGAGCTCAGCGAGGTGCCCCGACAGCTTCACAGCCTCCTCGACCTGGTACCCGTTGCGCTGCAGCCACCAAATCGTCGCCGTGCCAACGTCCGTCAACACCTCGTCCCGGAGATACCGGATCTCAGCCCGCTCGACATCCCGCTCGGCCAGCTTGAACGTGGAGTTCCGCAACAGCTCGATGTGCTTCCGAGCCATCTCCAGATCCTCGTCGTCAACGCTGACCTTGACCTGCTCGGCCCGCGCCCACACATGCGTCCCAGGCACCTGCCGCTCAGTGGCCAGCTCATCGCCGAGCTGATGCTGCAACGCCGCATGGTGCACCAACATCGCCTTGCCGCTGATCTCCTTGGCCCGCTGCAAAACGTGGTGGATGGCAGCACTCCGCGGCGAGTTGTGCCGCAACCCGGTGGCCAAGTCCAACCGCCACACGATCGTCAACTTGACCTGAAAGTCCAGCCCGTACACCGCACTGGGCAAGGGCGTCTCGAACTCCTGCTGATGACTGCTGGCCGGCGGCACGAAGGTGAAGTCCTCGGCACGCCGAGGCACCCGCCGCCGCCACCAAGCCTTGATGGCGCCAAGCGGTCCAGGACGGAAGTCGGGCCAGGGTCTGCTCACGCCCGCTCCCTACCTGACGATTCCCCACGGCAGAAGGTGGCCTGCCTCACTTCCCCCCAACGGCCGCAGGGAGGTCATCTGGCCCCTCACGGTGCGTGAGCGGGGGCGCTGGTCAACTCGGTGGCGGCACCCCGCTAGACTGCTGGTGCCAGCCCTAGTAGCTCAGGGGATAGAGCATCGGTTTCCTAAACCGTGTGTCGCAGGTTCGAATCCTGCCTGGGGCACCACCTTTCGCCGGGTGATCGAAAGAGCCTCTGACCTGCCAAAACAGGTCAGAGGCTCTTCGCTTCAGCGAGCACTGAAGACGATCTTCCCTCCCTCGTGTGACATGACTCATGACATGAACGGGCGTACGTTCCGGTCATGGGCACTCGCAAGGCAGGCGACAAGCAGCGCGTACGCGGCAGCATCGACACCCTCCCCAGCGGCTCGCTGAGGATCCGGGTGTACGCCGGTATCGACCCCCTGACCGGCCGCGAGCACGTCATCACGAAAACCATCCCGAAAGGACCGAAGGCCCAGAAGGAAGCCGAAGACGAACGCACGCGAATAATCAACGACATCAACGAACAACGAAACCCGAAAACCAAAGCAACCGTCAACCAACTGATGGACAAGTACCTCGAACGGCTCGACGTCAAGCGCAGCACCCGCAAGGGCTACGAGGGATACATTGACAACCACATCCGGCCACTCATCGGCACCGAGCAGGTAGGCAAGCTGGACGGCGAGCTAATCGACTCGTTTTACACCATTCTGCGCACATGCAGGTTTCACTGTGGCGGCAAGAAGATCCTCGAACACAGGGCCAAGGGTGAGCATGACTGCGAAAAGCGAGGATGCAAGCCGCACGTGAAGTGCAGGCCCTTGGGAAAGAGTTCGATCCGCCAGGTCCACTTCTGCCTCAGTGGCGCACTCAAGCGGGCATTCAAATGGGGCTGGATCAAGGTGAACCCCATCGGTCAGGCAGAGGCACCAAAGCCCGTCAAGCCAAACCCGAGTCCGCCAACCCCGGAGCAGGCAGCCGCGATCGTCAATGAGGCGTTCAAAGACATCTCCTGGGGAATGCTCATCTGGGTCGCGATGACGACGGGAGCGCGACGCGGCGAGCTATGCGCGCTTCGGCTCGACCTTCTCGACCTCGACAACGCTGTTCTTCCGATCAATACAGCCATCGGGCAAGACGGCACCGAAACGTGGGAAGAGGACACAAAGACTCACCAACAACGTCGAATCGCGCTCGATCCCGAGACCGTGTCTCTGCTGCGCGTGTACATCGAACATCGGCAATCAGAAGCCGCGAAGTTCGGAGCAAAGCTCAAGAAGAACGGCCGCGTCTTCTCATCGTCTGCGGATCACAGTACGTGGCTCAAGCCGAATACCGTCACCCGACGATACCGGCGCATGTGCAAGCGTCTTGGCTGGGACATGAACATTCACGAGCTGCGCCACTACTCGGCAACAGAACTGATCTCCGCTGGCGTTGACGTTCGTACAGTTGCTGGACGCCTGGGCCACGGCGGCGGAGGTGCAACGACACTGCGCGTTTACTCCGCCTGGGTCTCGGAGGCCGATCAGCGGGCGGCGGGAAACTTCACCACACGGATGCCCAAACCTCCGATTCAGGTATCGGACACGAACACTGTCACAACCACGCTGCCATCAGCGGATGATGCTCCCTACCAGCAGATTTTCGTCGATCTTCGAGGCGCAATCGCTTGCGGCGCCCTTAAGCCAGGTGACCCGATCCCGACGAACATCGAGCTTCAGGCGCGATACGGCGTTAAAGCCGGGACCGCGCACCGCGCGGTTTCCGAACTCAAAGCAGCCGGACTCATCAAAGTCAGTCGCGGTAAACGTGCCATCGTTCTCGGCCCTGACGAAGCCCCGGACATTGCCGATGTCGTCAGCATCAGCCGGAAGCGAGCAACGAAGTAAGCCGCTTCCGCTGCCTCTCAGAACGTATCTGTGTCGCGAGCAACCGCGCACGCTTAGCGTGTGCGGTTGCCTCATCTTTCCCGCCTGTCGCGGTGAACACCTGAACGAGGTCGACCCTCAGCGCGGTCTCCGCACGCGCGAACGTTGGATCAAGCTTATTCAGCACCTCGGATAGCACATCGATTGCCTCTCGTGCCCCTAGTCGAGCAAGCGCACTGCCACGCCAGCGCGCCAAATGAGTTGAATCGAACACGAGGTACGGCGTCTCTGAGTTGTCAATGTCAGCAGGCATGATGCGTAGCGCTTCATCGAACGCACGCATGCACTTTTGATGCTCCCTGCTCGCCGCACAAGCCTCGCCGTAGCCCGCAGTCAGCCACGAAAGTAGGAGGCTGGGGACTTTCCCCTTGGCGATAGAGCGCGCATACTCCGTCAACTCGACGGCCGCGGCCACTTCCCCGATGTCCAGCAATACAACGGCCTGCCCTGCACAGGCATAGGCTTCAAGCGCGGGCGAACGCGCTTCCCTCGCTGCCGTCTGCGCGGTGTCATAGTGGTCCCACGATTCACTTACGAAACCTTGATCGAGCGATTGCCACCCAGCCAACGCCGACGCGTCAACGATCACTTCAGCCAAGCTCGAACGAACCGATTGATTGAGTACGTGACGCTTTGCTTGTTCCATCTGGTCTATCTGCGCGCGAAGCTCGCCAAGCAATGCCGACGCCCCAAGCCGACGGTCAATCACCCGTGTGATGTCGAGCTTTTGCCGCAGAAGGTCGACGGTCTCCAAATCAAGATTCCGTCCGGCGGCTAGCCGAGCCTGCAATCCGAGATCCTGATCTGCGACGGCAGGCGCTGTTTCCGGCACAGGCTCAAGAAGGCGCTCAATTGGCACGCTCAGCATGTCTTCAAGCAGTCGGCGTAGCGGCGGCTGAGGCAATCCAAGGGGTCGGCCATCCGCGCGACGGCCAGAAGCAAGGCGTTGGACGTGTCGCGCGCTGATCGTCGCGCTCGACCCGCGCTCACGCGCGAACCGCATTGCCTCATCCCTGAACTCTTCGGCCGTTTGCCGCCGCTGGCGCAGCAACTCACCGAACAACGTCTGTGGCTGCCGCCGCTCATCGCTCGAACTCATCGGCTGACCTTCCGTCTCACTGATGTCAGCGCCGATCAGTATAGGTCGCGAAATGTCGCCAGAGGTCGCAGCCAGGTCATTTACACCCAACGCGCTCACGGAGACGCTGATGTCTGCGGTTGGAACGTCAGGAAGGGCGGTGGACAGTGGTGTGGGACGCAACCGGGATCGTGCTGTTCGTGGTGTGGCTGCTGCTGCCGCCCGCATACACGGTGGTACTCGGCCGCAAGTACGTCAGACAGGCGCGGGAGGCTGCCGAGGAGGCCGTGAACGCCGCTCAGGAGGCCACGTGGACGCGCGCGGACGTTCAGGACGCACTCGACGACCTGGAGCGCCGACACGGGCCGCAGGATGACGTTCCCATCCCCTTACCGACGGCACGCACTGCGGACACTCAGGAGTTGCCCGCCATCCGATCGCCCGTATCGGTCGGCAAGCACAGGCTTGACGAGTCACGGCTTGCGGGAGGGGTTACCGCGTGACGCTCGACGACACAGACCTGATCACCCAGTTCGGGAAGATCTCCAAACTCATGCCCAACGTGCTGTTCGACTTCGTCATGGGCACCCTGACACCCGAGCGACAGCAGGAGTTCGGCGAGATCCTGCTCGGGCTCGGAAAGCTTCTGATCAACCACGCTGAAGACCGCAAGCAGTCAGCACAGCCGACGATCGTTGATGCTGCCGAGAACCAGGCCGAGCAGGTCGTTGGACTCCCGAAGCGGTTGCCGTCGTGACATAGCCACCAGCCTCTGGGGCTCCGTCTCACCCCCGTCCGAGGTTGGTCAGGGAGAGCCGACGCGGCTCGCGTCGCCGCGTCGGCATCTCTCATCGCACCATCACGGCTCCCGTTTCGCCAAGCGGGGAGGCGTTGGGGATGCGTTGTGACGTAAGAGAAGTGGCCTCAGCCTCACTGGGGTCGGCGCGAGGAAGAGATGGAGATGCTGTTGTGGCTGCGGAAATCCTGACTGAGGACTTGCTCCGCGTTTCGCTGGAGCGGTTGGCCCGAGAGGTCGTGAAGACTCATCCTCATTTCAGTGACACGCTTGCACGGAGCCTGATGCGCACCTGCGGTCTGCTTCCGGACCCGGAGCGGGCCAAGCACTACAACGAACTGGGCACGCTGCTCATAGATCTCGGACGCCTCTACCTTGCCGAGGCGGAAGTGCTCGGCGGCGGCACGGCACTTGAAGAACAAATGCCGTGACGTCAGCGCACGATCCACGTAGTGACGGGTCGGCCGTGTGCCGCGCCTGTATCGAGATGGTGCGGCACACGGCCGTTTTCCGTGGTTGTGACGGGTTATCCGTCACACGTCACACCCGTCACGGTGACCCGTTTCCGCTGGTGAGGACCGGGTTTGCCTGCCACCGGGGGGTGTGACGGGTGACGGGTCCGCTGGGACGGGTTGTGACGGGTCAGCGGTCGTCATGGTCGATCACCTCGCCCTCGATCACGGCCGCGTCGCGGTGCCGCTCGGCCGCCGTGCGGATGTCGGCGACGGCGTAGCCGCGTACCTGCTTCACGCCGTCGTCGGTGGGTACCCGGTCACGGGTCGAGCCGCAACCGAGCTTGGCCATGTCACGGCCGAACGCGGTGAGCTCGACCCCGAGAGCGTCGGCAAGCTCGGCTGACGGTACGAAGTCACGCCCGTCCTCGTTGAGGTAGTCCACAACGGACGCCAGCGGTTCCGGTAGCTCGATCTCGATCTCGATCTCGTCGACGCGTTCGGCATCGGCGGGTGCGGGTGCGCCGCCGCCGATGGCCTTCGCCACGGCCGCGTGGTCGAGCACCGGCTGTGCCTCTTGTCCGGCCGCGTGTCCGGTGAGCGTGCCTTCCGCCTCGCGCAACGCCCGTCCGCGTTGGCAGATCTCCCGCCAGTCCTCGTTGGGCATGTAGAACGTGCGCACCGTCAGCGCCAGCACGTCTGCACCGGCCTGGGTTTCGCCATCAGGGCGCAGGATGCCGACGCCCTTGTGAGAGGGTAGGAGACGGCTTGAGTCGTAGCCTCGGGTGTTCATCTGCTCGCCGAGGATGATGTTGCTGTCGCGCCAGTCCATCACCCGCAACGCGAACCGCGACCCGAGCACCGCCCGCAAGCCGGACGGGATCGTCTTGCCGTCCGGCCGCTGCGTCGCCAGTACGAGGATCACCCCGGCCGCCGGGGCCTTCTTCGCCAGCCACATCAACAACTCTCCGCAGTACTCCCCTGCGGTCATCTTCTTTCCCTGGACCTCCACAGGTGTCCTGTCTTCCAACGGGATCTGCACCTCGTCCACCACCAGCGCGGTGATCGGCATCCCCAGTGCGACGTCTCGTGACATCGCCGGGGTCACCTTCGACTCCGGACATGTGACGTCGTCCAGGTCCTGCATCCGCCGGTAGCGCGCCTGCACATCCGCGACCAGCTCCACGAGCCAATCCACGAACCTCAGCACGTACTCGGAGTCATCTCCCGCCATGAACCGATGGGCGACCTGTTCGGCGGCCTTCCAGTCCTTCCCGTTCTTGAAGTCCGCGACATAGAGCCGCACATACGGGTCCAAGATCATTCCCGCGGCTGCCAGCCGTTCGGCCATTGTCTTGCCCTGCCTGGGGATTGCGCCGATCAGCACCGACGTCCACACCAACGGCAGGTCGATTCGGCGGGCGCGGGCGTCGGTGCCGAACGGCACCGGCCGCCACGCGTCCCACCGCTCGACCATCAGCAGCGGTGTCCGGATCGGCGGGGCACTGTAGGGGTCCTCATCAGCTACCCACATCGCTACGCGTCCAGCGTGACCGCCGTTGCCCCGGACGCGCTCCACGCTGAGCTGAATCTCGTCGACCGCTAGGGCGGACGCCAGTGCGTCCCGGTTCTTCACGACGTCGACCGCCTTGCGTGTGGCGGGAAGGTCGACCGTGACCGCCCAGCCTTCGCCTTGGCGAGTGGCGCGGTGGACCAGGCGCAGCGTCTCGTCCTTCCCGATGAGCTTGGCGTCCCGGAACGCGTCCACGAGCACCTGAGGGTCCATCGTCCACGTCAACGTGCGCGGCCCGGCGAGCACTGCCCGCCGTCCGGGGCTGCCATCGCGGCGGCGACCGAGCACCGCCAGCGCCACCGCCACGACCGCCACGGCGAGCCACAGAGCACGCGGCCCGTAGAGCAACCAGCCGACCATGCCCGCGACCGCCACGGCGGCGACCGTGGCGCCAGTGACCTTCCACCGGAACAGCGTTAGTGCGCGGATGTCGGCGAACTTGTCGGCAAGCTTCTCCGACTGCTCGGCCGCCTCGCGGTAGTCCCGCACCGTCACCCAAGACCGCCACCACCGCACCGCGACCACCAGACCGCGCACCACCGCCCCGAGGAACCGGAACGGTGAACGCACGACGGTCACGGTGACATCCTTCGCGGCCTGCACCGCGTGAACGCGGTCCTTCGCCCACAACGGCACGCGCGGTGAACGCCGCCACGCGTTCATGAACTGCTGACGCCACGACGGACGCGGCACGGGTGGTGCGTCGTTCACGAACTCGGCCTCGACCACCTGCCGGACAGGAAGATCAACATCTCGGCCGGCACGGAGTTGATCTTGATCAGACATGATCGCCTCCGCCGTCCACTTCGGCCGCCAGCGTCGCCGCCAACCGGGACGACAGCCCACGCGAGCAACCAGTGACACCACGGACCCACACAGGGCTCACCACGACACCAGGCGACCAGGCTTCACGCGCCACCCTCAGGTAGTCCTCAAACGACACCCTTCGTCGCGTGTTCTTGTTGTGCTGCCTGGGTTTTGCAGGTTTGTGAACGGTCGCCGGGAGCAACTCCGCGGTGACCTCCACAGGCCGTTCCGAGGCCTCTGTGAACGCTGCCGCAACAGCCTCTGTCAGCTTGTCTCGCAGGTCCGTGACCGCCTCCGCCGCGACGAACACCACCAGCGGCGGAACCGAGTGCAGCACCACACCCGAGACCGAACCGGCCACCCACGAGTGCCAGGTGTTCATGACGTACGTGGCGGCGAGCGTGAACCACTTCGCCCGCCTCGTCCACGGACCCGTGCGCACCCGGTACCGCGCGGTCACCTGCTCCGCCCGCAGAATCGCCAGCAACACCAGCGACACCGTGGGATCGAGCAACCACGCCGCCAGCCACGGCAACGACCACACCGCCGTACCCGCCGCCGCAAAGCTCTGGACGTTGGTCATGGTGAACCCGAGACCAAGCACGATCCCGGACCAGCACAACCGGTCCACCTGAGCGCGCACCCGCTCGACCCGCAACGCGATCACGTCCGGGTGCGTCGCGTACACCCGCAGCTCGGCCGCCTCCGCCGCATCAGCGGCCAGCCTCGCGGCCGCCGGGGCGGCGGGTGGCCGCCCGAAGGCGGCCACCCCTTCCCTAACCCTTTCCAGCGTCCTCATCGCCGATCACCTCGACCACGCGGGCTGTCGTGCGTCGTGATCGTGAGTGCCTTCGTCAGCGTGTACGCCGCAAAGAGCGCGGGCAGGCCCAGCACCACGAGCAACACCACGGTGTCGCCCCGGTGCGTGATCACTACCCACTGCACGCCCACGATGGCCCCGGTCATCAGCAACACCCGCCCAGTGAGCGAGAGCAACCGTGCCCCGGCACGAGCCGCGTTCGCCGTGGCCTTCGCCCGTCGGACACTGGCCCGCCAGACCCACACCAGCACCACGACCACACCGATAGCCGCAAGGATCTGCGTTGGCGTCAGGTTGATCGTCATGACGTCTCACCACCTTCACGGCGAGCACGCCACGCCTGGAACACCTGGCGGCGGTCTTCCTGCGACAGCCCGCCCCACACGCCAACGGTGTTCTCACCGGCCGTGCGCAACTCCAGTTCCAAGCACACGCCCCGGATCGGGCAGTCCGCGCACAACCGCGCGGCCGCATCCCTGTCGGTGATCTCCTCGTCTTCCCACTCGGGGCCGTCCTCGTTGGCCCGAAGCCACATGCACGCACCGTCCCGCGTCACGATCTCCAGCAGGACCTCGTCCGGCACCTTCGCGTAGCGGTCGAGCTCGGCCGCCACCACCTCGTAGTAGTCCTCCGGGCTCACCACGCACCCCCGGACTTCTGCTCGAATTCGCGAGCGGCACGCCGCTCCGCGACCATCTCCGCGATGTCGACCACACCGCCCGAATCGGCGGCCCGCTGGATCAGTTCCTCGACCGCCCGTGCGGGAATGACGTACCGGGTACGCAGTCGCACGGCGGGGAAGGCGTCATCGTGGATCGCCCGGTACACCGTCTGGGCGTCGACCCGGAACATTCGTGCTGCTTCCGAGACTGTGTAGAACAGCGGCGGGTTACTTCCCGCATCACTTGTTGCACTCATGGCGTGGGTGCCTTTCAAAGAGTGATTTCTTCTTCGAAGGCGCTGACATTGGCGTCAATTCACCTCAGATTGCCGCTGATGTCAGCGCTTTGATCGTTTGAAGTGCGATCTGCGCGCTAACGTCAGCGCTGAGGCGGAGCACGGAGGCGTACGTGGAAGAGGACTGGTCGGCAGTCGCGGAGGCAATCAATGCCCGCGCTGGCGAGCTGGCTATGAAGCAGAAGGAACTTGCCGAGAGATCCGGCGTTTCGCTCGCGATCGTTCGCGAGATCCAACAGGGACGAATCCAGCGACGGCGAAACCCGCGCACCCTCGAAGCGCTGTCCATCGCGCTCGAATGGCACCCGCAACATCTCATTGCGGTGTTGCAAAGGAAGACTCCACCGGCGACCGATCCGACTGACCAACCGGCCGAGGATCCATTGGTCCCGTTGCTGAACACGGTCATTCGCGAACTTCGCGGCCTCCGCGCTCAAGTAGGAGCGCTCACCAGCCGCCTTGACGAGTCTGCGAGCAAAGCCCGTAAGAACTCGCGAAGGAAGGACGAGTAAGTCCGTCCCGCTCGGTGGTTTCTGTGTCGCTGTCATGGCAACAGCAGACCGCCGAAAGGGGGGTCGAAATAATTGCTTGGAGCTAACACAGACCCTGTTAGGTCGAGTTAGGTGCCCAGCTCAAAGAGGTCGGGGGAAGCAACGAAGATGGCGAAACGGAAGCGCGGAGACCCGCCACTGACGAAGCTGCAAGGGGTCCGGGAGGAGCTAGGGCGCACCCAAGAGCAGGTAGTGCGCTACTTCCTCGCGCGCCGCGAGCAAATCCAGGGTCTTCCACAAGCGACCGAGCACGCCCTCTATATCATGCTTTCGCGTTGGGAAAACGGGCACGTGTCCGTAACCGAGCCAGGTTACCGGCGCATGTTCCGCGAGTACTACGGCCGGACAAACAAGGAACTCGGGTTCCCTCCCGAGCAGGAAAACGAAGGGCTCGAAGAACTTCGAGACAGGCTCACCGTAGCCCGCAGTATCGACGATGAAACAGTCGAGCTGTTCCAACAACAGGTCAACAGCGTTCGTGGTTCAGACAAGCGCTTCGGCTCGTTGAACGTCCTGGACCAACTCAACAGTCAGATCAGGCAAATCGAGAGCGTCCGAGCATTCAGCGTGCGCGATAGCCATCGGCGGCGACTCGCGGCCATTCTGACGGACGCGCGCACCCTCGCGGGCTGGACCGCCCTTGACCGGGGGTCTCAGCTCCAGGCGTGGCAGTACCACGAGGACGCCAAGGTCTCAGCACGCGAGGCGGATTCTCCCCACCTGCTTGCCCATGCGTCCGCACAACAGGCGGTCATCTTGCTCGACATGGGCGAGTATCAATTGGCCGTTGAGCTACTGGAGTTCGCGCGATATGTGGCCGAACACCGCGTTCCGTCGCTACTGAAGACCTGGCTTGCAGCGGCACACGGCGAAGGATTGGCGGCTATCGGTGACCAGGATGGAGCGTTGCGGGCATTCGACGATGCGGACTCCCTCATCCCTTCAGACCCTGTCGACCCCTCCATGCCGTTTCTCTTGCTGAACGAGGGGCACCTCAGCCGGTGGCGCGGCAGCGCACTACTGCGACTCGGCGATGAAGACGCGATAAACCACCTGGAGAGCGCCGCAAAGGCGCTCGATTCGACACCAAGCTCTGCGATCCGCGGCCAGACCGCAATGTACGTCGATCTCGCATTCGCGTACGCCGCCGCTGGCGACCGGGAAACAGCTCTCGCCTATGCGCGCAAAGCTCGACAGCTCGCCTCGCGCATTGGCTCCGACCGCCAGCGACAACGACTCGCCAGCTTGGAACTACCCGGCGGCGGGGGCGCCACCGGCGTTACGTGATGCCAAGTAGTAGAGCACCGGGATAATCGCTCCGGAGCCCAACACCTCTCCCTGCTTCACAAGTCCGAGGAGACGATCAGCAGGGACCCATTCGAGTCGTGCGGCCTCCTCGCCGTCGGTAGGCTCGCCAACCTTCTCGAAGTCACGCCACAGGTATGCATCTACCTGTGCGTCAACCATTCCGGGAAGCGGCTGGAAGTTGACGATGTGCTCAGGTTCGCCGATCGGACGCCAGCCGGTTTCTTCCTCTGCTTCACGCTTGGCCGTGGCCGACGGATCTTCGCCAGCCTCAACCAGTCCGCCGATCAGTTCATACCCCCACTGATCGACCGCGAATCGATAGCGCCACAGCGTCAGGACTTCCTCTTTCTCATTCACGAGCAAAGCCACCGCGACGCGGTCGAGCTTCACCACGTGATGTTCGAACCTGCTCCCGTCCGGGGGCTCAACATCTACCAGGTTGAGTTTGATCCAACGGTTGTCGTAGATGGTCCGCTCACCGTGGACCTTCCACTTGAGTTCCTCCGGGTACTCCGTCACCAGAGGAGCCTACGAGCCGATCAGAATGCACTCACTCGCCCGGTCGGCCGCTAGCCCCCAGGTCCACAGTGGACGGACGGCAGAGCAAGATCAAGAGGGCTCCGAGGCGTGACAGGAGTCGTGACACGAACTGTAGTAAAACCGTGACCGTTCCAGGGCCGTGACATGGTCCTGCCCCTAGCATTTATGCTGGTAGAGTGGCATCCCGGTCTTGAAAAAGACATTCCTAAACCGTGTGTCGCAGGTTCGAATCCTGCCTGGGGCACCACCTTTCGCCGGGTGAAATCAAGCTCTGACCAGCGGCAACGCGGTCGGAGCTTGATCTTTTTGGTCAGTCAGTGTCAGCGGGAATCTGCCCCTGTTTGCCGCCGTCTGCGAAACCACCGCGAAACGCTTGCAGCGGCACGAACGCCGACAGCAACGCGGACGTGCAGCGGCGAGTGCAGACAGAGCTGGGGGCACCACAGCGGCCACGCTCATCGACTCCAGTAGACCGTGACCTTCCCATCGGCAGAGGGCTGACCGCGACTTCCCCGAGCCTGGACCTTGGCGACGATATCCATACTGCCGGACGGAACTTCACAGTCGATTGTGAATCTCAACGAGACTATCGCGTTCGCCTTAGCAGCATAGGTTCCAATGTCTATACCGTCCCGATACAGCCGTTCAATTGATTCAGCTGAGTCGCTCATATCCAGGTCCGTACCAGACGGATTCAGCGAGTTCATTATCTTCATCGTCGACTTCACGTATTGCAGGCACTGCGGCTGCTGACTCACAGACAGCGCGACGGTCACATTACGTGCAACATCGGTGCCAACACTGTCGATCACGACGCGGACCTGGAAGTACCGCTTCCGCTCAACTTGAACCATAGGCTGGAACTTCTCATCGTCCAGAGGCATCAGCTTGCCCTCGACCTTGGCGGACACTGCCGCGAATAAGTCTCCACCACCCTGCGCCTCGGACTGCCCCTCTGACTTTCCAAGCAGGCTCTCACGTATGGGCTGCACAGATAGCGCCACACCAACAACCAACAGAAGAGAAATAGACGTAGAAGTGACCCACTTGACCCATCGGCGTTTAATGAGCTTGAAGCGTTCAAATAGGTAGCTTGCGATGAGGTTCAAGACAACGGAAGCGATAACCAGCCCTAAAACCTGCGCTATCGAGTCCCACAAAAAGACCACCCCTGACCACAGCAGCACACGGCGCACTGCAACACCCAACGTAGGAGCATTCGAGATCCGCGGGGATGGCGTTACCGGCACGAGCCATGCTCTGCCAGGTTGAGCAGCCCCTCAATCCTGGCGTTGATCAACTCGCGCTGCCCATCGATGCACTTCGCATAGATCGTGAGCAGGACTTCCACCGAATGTCCTGCCCGTTCTGTGACCTCTGTCGCGGGAACACCACCGCTAAGCCAGAGCGACAGAGCTGCATGACGAAGGTCGTACGGCCGACCCGCGAGAGGCGAAGCTACCTGCGCGGGGCTTAGCGCGTACTCACGGGCGTCACGCCAAACCCGGTAGTAGGTCGAGGACGACACGACGCCACCGTTCGGCGACCAGAACAGCCGACCGTCCGAAGCAACGCCGAACCGGTCGATGTGGTCCCGAAGCCGCCGCACGTGGGTGGAATCGGCACGGGCCGCACGTCCTTCGCGCCACGGTGCTTCAACCCGCGCTGGTCGTGCACCTCCCCCGAGTCCGTCCACCGCTTCCCCGCCGACGGCCAAGACTCGCCGAGCATCAGCAACCCCCAGCCCTTATCGGGAAGGGTGCAGTCATCCAGCTTGAGCCCGAGCCCTTCAGCCGGCCGCGCCGCCGCGTAGTAGCAGGTGGCGAAGAACGCTTCGAGGTGCGCGCCCCGATCCGCGTTCCGCCGCCCGACGTACGACACTGCCGTCAGCAGCTCGTCGACCTGCCGAGGATTGGCCACCACGCGCGGGTCCACTTGGTCCACGATCTTCGTGACCTTGCGCTTGATCCGGTTCAACGGGTTGTCCGGGATCAACTCCCGCTCGACCGCCAACCCCAGCAGGTTGAACAGCACCGCCCGCTTCCGCGAATACACGGTTGCAGCCGCGGACTTGCCATCAAGTTTCGTCGCCAGCGCGTCCAGGACCTCCCGGACCGCCACACCGTCGGTCATGTCGTACAGCGGCCGGGAGTATCGAACCAGCCAGTCCACGACCTCCTGCTGATCACGGTCGAGTTGGTCGTCACGAGTCGTCGGCGGCAACAGGTGCCGCGTGAGCACGCCGCGCAGGTCCGTCAGCTCCGGCCGGCCAGGCCCGTTCTTCACGAACGCAGCACACGCGGTCGCCAAAGCATCCACCGTGCTGCTCCGCGTCTTCGCAGCCGAGTCGGGCCACTTCATGTCCACGTAGGACTGCGAGAACTCCAAGAACGAGAAGGAGTTCTTCCGCTTCAGCTCCGACAGCGGAAGCCCAGTCTCCACATCGAACTCTTCACCGAGCCGCGCCGCCTTCATCAGGTCGGAACGCCGGTTGATCGCCTGAGCCTTGTTCGCGAACCACTCGGAGTGGCTCTTCTTCTCCGTCACCCACCGGACGCCCCACGGCTTCGGCCGCTTCTTGCCCTTGGCCGTCTTCTTCTTCGTCCAGTCCGCGATCTCCCAGAAGGTGACCTTCAGCGTCGTCTCGCTCATGCGGCCCGCCCGTAGAGGTCATCCATCCAGTCCAGGAAGTCCGAGCGCCTGCACCGCAGCTCCCCGTTTGGGAGCGGAAAGCAACGAGGTCCCTTCCCCGTCTGCCGCCACTTGTAGAACGTGTCCCTGGAAACGTCCCCGCCGAGCGCTTCCAGCATCTCCCGAACAGACATCAACTCTGCTGTCTCACGTGCCTTGCCGTTCATGATTCCCCCCGTTTATGCAGCTAGATGAGTTGCCGAACTTTCTGGCGGTCCGGCGGACGCGAGCAGCGCGGCCGTGTACTCGGCCTTCCACCTGCGGCGCTCAGCGACAGCGCTCAGAAGCAGGTGCGCCCGCGGAGGCACGTTCGGGTCTCCGGGCTGGAGGTTGTTCCAGACGACGCGCTGCGCCTGGTCCTCGGGCTTGATCCCGACGTCCGCGAGCAGTTGCCGAACGAACGCCTTCCGGTCGTGCTTGTGGTCGGCGAGCGACTTCCCGGACCACTTGCGCGACACGAGGACTCGCCGACCAGCGACGCCGAGCGTGGTTCGCTTGTGCGCCTTGCCCTTGCACTTACCCGGCACCGTCGAGAGCCGAGCCCCGCGAGGCTGGACGCCATAGAGCAACCACACCGGACACTGCGGCGAGCAGGGCGTGACCGCGAGCTCAGCGCACAGGCGTTCGGCGTGGTCTTCCTGCCGGGCCGTCTGCGCCTCAAAGCACTCGTTGATGCTCTTGGCGAGGTACTTCGTCAGGTAGCCGATGTGACGGCCGGCTTCCTCCGTGCCGCCGAGGATGCCCTTCGAATGCACCTGCACCCCGAACCGCGCGACGTGTGCCGGTCGCTCCACCTGGTCCAGCGCGTCTTCCCAGGTAGGCAAGGCCCTTCGCGTCTGCGGATCGACGAAGCCCTTAGCCCGGACATCCCAGACCGGCACGTTGTCACCGCTGTACTTGATCTCGTCATGCTCGGGCCACCAGACCTGGTGGTACGTGGCCTCAGCGACCGCCCGCAGCTCCGCCCGTGAGATCGAGCCCCGAACCGCCGCGTGCCAGTGCGGAGCGAGCCGCCTTTGTGGTTCGACCGTCGAGAAGTACTGAACCTCCCAGCCGACACAGCGCCGGAGATTCTGGACGAACCGATCGAGCAGCGCCGCGAAGTGCACCGCATCCCTTGCGGCACGGCGGTAGTCGTACGTCGCCGGATCAATCGGAGTGCCGTCACTGCGGACCTTGCCGTAGGTGTCGAGCGTCAACGTGAGGAACGTCGAGGGCTGGTACTTGCCTCCGAAGACCTTGCCGACCGTGCGCTTGCTGACCGGCCGCCGAGGCAGGTTGGGTGCGTCCTGCCGCCGCCTGGTCGACCGCTTCCGAGCCACCTTGAGCGGGATCTCCAGAGACGGGAGCGAGCCGCGGACTCCAAGTTGCCGAAGTTCGGCGTCGACCTCCGCGACCTCCTCCCGCACCTCCTCCGCTCCGACTTCGTCGCCCTCATCGAGGGCCAGGCGAAAGGCCTTGACCAGGTCTGCCCGGTACGCGGCCAGCTCTCGCTGATCGTTGCTCGGAGCGTCCGGAGCGAAGTCCGGTTCCTCGGTCAGGTGCCATCCCTCGCGGCACTGCGCCATCCGCAGACGCCGGTTCTTCTCCGCGCAGGTCGGACACACGCTGGCGACCGTGGAGCCGCACGGCACGGGAACGATGTCCACGCGCCCGGTGTCGAGGTCGATCCGCTCCTTGGCCAACGGACGAACGCACACACCGTGTTCTTCAGCGACGGCCCGAGCGACGTCGAGCGCGGCCGGCTGCTTCATCCGCTCCGAGCGAGTGAGGTAGTCGGTCATGCCGCCTCACGTCCCTCGCCACCAGCAGGGAACTCGTGAACGGTGGCCGGAGCGAGGTAGACGCCCAGCTCGACCAGGTTCGCGTCCGTGACGTTGAAGGCCCGCGCACGCTCGGGTTCGCGCTGCCCGTCCTCCTTGCCCCAGGCGACACCGGGCGTGTTCTCGCTGATCTCGTGAGCAGCCGCACCGCGTTGCCGGACGCCATCGCCCAGGACCATGTCCACCTGCACCGGCTCATCGAGGCGCAACGCCACGCGAGCGGTGAACAGGTGCCGGAAGCTCACGATCTCCTTGCGCGGGTCCTGGACCAGGCCCACAACGGCGTAGCCAGGTGCGCGGCCCTGCGAGGTGATCGTCTGGATAGCCCGCGTTGCACGCTCCCGGAGGTTCCGGTCCGCCTGGTAGGCGATCAGGTCCGCCAGCTCATCAACGATCAGGACCGTGAACGGCTCACCCGTGCTGCGTGCCCAGAGCCGCCGGATACCCCGGTAGCGAGTTGCACGCTCCTTGACCTCTGCGGCGATTTCTTCGAGCAGGGCAACAGCTTCCGGCCCGTTGTCGTAGACGACCTTCTCGAAAGCGTCCGGGCACTGGCCCAGCTCCATACCGCCCTTGGGGTCGATGCCGACGAGCCGGACCATGCCGGCTTTGATGGCCGGGGCGAGCTGCCACACGATCGACCACAGCACCGAGCCCTTGCCCGCACCAGGCACGCCGACGACGAGGACCTGGGAGCCGAGGAGCTTGAGCCGCCAAGGCTTACCCGTCTCGGTCCGGCCGACGACAACACGCTTGAGGTCAACCTCTCCGGCATCGGCGAGTTGCGGCACGGCAACCGGCCGAGCCAGCGGATCAGCGTGGATGAGGTCGAGCTCAAGCGAACGAGGCTTCAGCACCCGCACCCGGCACGACCGCGCGTTGAACGAGTGCGCCAGGTTGTCCCGCCGCAACTCCCACTGCTCCGGCGACTGCGCCGGGATCATCCGCACACGCACCTTGTCCCGCCAACCCTCAGACCGGACGCGGCGCAGCTTCGGGAGGTACTCCTTCCCGCGGACTTCCTTCGTCAGCTCAGCAAGACGCATCACGGGTGCGCCACTGCGGCACGTAGACCGTGAGCCGCCGCCATTCAGTCAGCACCCGATACCAGCCGTGCCGGAGGAACGACTCGCGACCGAGGCCGTACCAAACGGTCAGGCCACACACGAGCGACAGCAGCGCCAGCACCAGCGGCGAAAGCCCGAACTGGTGATAGGCGACGTAGCCACCGAGGCCGGCCGTGACAGCAATCGGGTAGCGGACTGCCAGGACCGTTAGCCGCACGGCCAGGCGGACGGCGAGCCACAGCAGGACGAACGGTGCGAGCACGAGCTTCACCCAGCCGGAAAGCCATACCCACCAAGGAACTTGAGGACGCGCCCCCTCGAAGGGCGCGGGGTCGACCCAGCGGTTGCCCTTCATCGCGCACCCACCGAGCACGCGACGCACTGAAAGACGCTGCCGACGCTCGGAATGCGTCCAACAGGGACGAAGGCTCCTGCGCCCCTGGAGCACTGCGCCCTACAGGTCAAGCACTCGAAGCCCTCAGCCTGTGCGGCCGAGAGTTCCATCGTCTCCAACGAGCCGCCGTCGAGCACGACGACGTAGGTGGAAACGGTCTGCTTGCTGGCGATCATCCGATCCCACAGCAGTTGCTTTGTGGCCGTGTCTAGCGCACGGATGTGCTCAGGCTCTACGCTCATCGTTGTTCACTCCCTAGCTGGGTGGACAACGCAGGAGCGGCGAGGTTGGTAGCCGGTTTCCGCTCCTGCGTCTCACGTTCTCTTTGCGCCGCAACAAGGTGTGCGACATCGCCACGTGACCCAGCAGAGTCACGCTCTCTGTCTAAAGAGGAATTTCCTAGCTCTTGCGGGTCTTGATCGCCTCGCCCTTCTCGCGCTCACGGTTGGCCCAGTAGAGGGCCTCGTGGTGGTGAGCCCGATCGATCTCGGCGACCCGCGCGTACACCTCCGCGGAGCGGAGGTAGTAGTCCTTCAGCACCTGCGGCTTGGACTTCGGGTTGGGCAGGAGCTTGCTCAGCACGTCGTGCGCTTCGCTCAGCGTCGTGACCTGGTCAGCCATGCCCCAGTGCACGACCTCAGCCGCGGGCATCCTGTTCTCCCTCCGCGAGCACGTGACGCCCTTCCTGGCTGCCGAGGTGATCGGCAAGCTTGGTTGCCTCGCGCGACAGCTCCCGACAGAACCGCATCAGCACGTCCGACCCGCCAGGGAACGGCGGCAGCTGGATCGCGATGTTGACCGGGTCCAGGTAGATCACCAGCGCGGGAACCTGCGGCGTCACCTGAACCATCGCCGCAGCCGCGTCACGTCCAGGCGTGCAAGTGGCGCTGAACCCCATCACTCCCCGCCTTCCTGCCGTGCCGCCGAAGCCTGAAGCGCCTTCCACCCCTCTGCCAAGACTTCCTGAAGTCGCGGCACCGCATCGCGGTCGACCACGAGCACCGCCGGGAAGGCCTTGCCGAACCGCACTTCGACCCGGTCGGCGAACGGCATCGCGAGGGGACGCATCGGCAGATCAGCGGTCACGTGGACCCGCACCATGTCCGGCATCACGCGGCCTTGGCGGCAGGCTTGGCGCCCACCGGCTTCATGCCCGAGGCGCGCAGGCTGTACCCGAGCTTGGCCCGGCAGCGGTGACGCTCACCCGCGTGCACTCCACGGCACGCCTTGTCATCGATCCACGGCGTGACCGTCAGCCCCTCGAAGACCACCGGCCGCACGTCCGTACCGGGAATTGCCTCCGGCGGCACCGGCTGGTGAGGCGCGGCGATCTTCACCGTGACCACCGCATCGGTCTTGCGCTCGGCAGCCTGGTCAATCACCAAGACCGACCACACGAGGAGACCGGTCTCCTTGTCCTTCTCCTGCTCCGGCGGCAGCCCCTTCGCCCGCTCCTCAGCGGACTGGAACTTCAGCACCGGCTCAACGCCCATGACGAGCGCGCCCCTCGGGAACACGAAGTCGTGACCCGCCGGGAGCCTGCTCCCACCTGTGATCGCCATCGTCTTGCTCCTGTCGTCTGTGTCGCCTGACCTGCTGTCAGCCGTTCTTGACACCTACGACTTTCGGCGAAACGCGAGGACGCAAGCACCGCATAGCAGGACATCTCAGGACGTCTCTGTTACGTTGAAGACGTCCCTAGTCATCCCTCGGGAGGCCCAATGGCCAACGACCGCCTACGCGAAGCCTTGCTACGCAACGGCTTGAGCCTCGACCACGTGGCCCGCGCGACCGGCGTCGACCCGAAGACCGTCGAACGCTGGATCACCAAGGGACGCATCCCCTACCCGCGCCACCGCAACGCCATCGCGTCGATGGTCCGTGAGACCGAGCACTACCTCTGGCCCGACGCGGTAGCCGCGGAACGCAAGGCCGAGATCGCCGAGTCCGAGGTCGTGAAGGTCTACCCGCACCGCAACAACATCCCCGCGGACTTGTGGGACCGGCTGCTCAGCGACGCCACCGAGCACATCGAGTGCCTGTCACTCGCGGCGCTGTTCCTGGTCGAGCGGCCGATGTTCGCGAAGGAGCTGCGCGCGAAGGCCGAGAACGGCGCGAAGGTCCGGCTTCTGTTCGGCGATCCGGCCGGCCGGGAGGCGTCCCGACGGTCCGAGGAAGAGCAGCTAGGCAAGGGTACTGTGGCCGCGCGCATTCGCAACGCGCTGGCGTTCGTGCGCCCGCTGGTCGACGTGCCGAACATCGAGATCCGGCTGCACAAGACCACGCTCTACAACTCGGTCTTCCGCTTCGACGACGAGATGATCGTCAACACCCACGTCTACGGGTTCCCCGGCGCCCACGCACCCGCATTGCACCTGCGTCGGTTGTCGGCAGGAGACTTGTTCGAGACCTACTCCGAGAGCCTGGAGACCGTCTGGGCTTCCGCCAAGCGCGCGACGTTCTGAGGAGCCGCACCGTGGCCCGCACCGACCACTACCACGACCCGAACGCCCCGAAGGCGACCAACATCGTCGTGGCGGTCAGCGCATTCGTACAAGACGAGCACGGCCGGCTGCTCATGATCCGCCGCACCGACAACGACCTCTACTCCATCCCCGGCGGAGCACAGGACGTCGGGGAGACCATCGGCCACGCCGTCATACGCGAGGTCAAGGAAGAGACCGGGATCGACGTCGAACCCATCGACATCATTGGGGTCTACTCCGACCCCAAGCACGTCATCGCTTACACCGACGGCGAGGTGCGCCAACAGTTCTCCATCTGCTTCCGGGCACAGCCGGTCGGCGGCAACCTACGCACAAGCGACGAGTCGAGCGAAGTTCACTGGGTCAGTCGTGCCCAACTAGCGGCGCTGAACATCCATCCATCGATCCGCCTCCGGATAGATCATGGGCTCGAGAACCGACCGACTCCCTACTTCGCGTTGTAGGCGATGCCGGCCGCCTGTAGCCGCTGCTCCGTACGGTCAACTGCGGCGACAAGCTCCGGCTTCGCCTGGCGGACAAAGAAAGTCACCAGATCGTCCGGCCCATACCGCCTCTGGATCTCGTCGATCCTGTCGTGCACGTTAGTCGCGGTGCCATCGGGAGCTGTCGTCATGTCAGCCCACCACAACGCATCCCTGAGCGGCGTCTCCTCATCTATCCACTGGGCCAGCTCGGCAGTCAAGCCTCGCAACTCCGCCTCTCTGTACGCACACGAATGATGAGCAACGAGAGCGCACACCCTCGCAGGAAAGCCCATCCTCTTGAGGTAGTCAGCACCATCCAGTGCATGAAAGCCCGTCACGACAACCGCAGGTGCGTAACCAACATCGTGGAGGACCGCGGCCGCGCGTAAGGTATCCGCGTCCTCCCGAAAAAGACCTCCAGCAAGCTCGGCTTTGCGCAGCACGCCCTGAACATGCTTCCAGCGTCGTGGCAGGCTGACCGACAGCGTGTCCTCTGCGAGCACACACGCACGGCTCACCAACTCATCCATACCAGCAGAGTAACGATTTGAGGCCGCGATCGACACGGTCAGGGCAAGTAAAACCGATCGGACGTCATGACATGCCCTCTTCCGCGATCTAGAATGTCTGCCACCAGAAGGGTAGACAACGATGGACGGTGAGCAGTCGAAGTTCGAAGCTAGTGCATCAGCGCTTGGGTATGCTTATCAATTTAGATATGCACTTCTGCGCGCGCTGGAGCAAATCAAGTATAGCTTGGACTGGACAATCGCCATCGAGGCCGCCGATGACGTCGAGGTGTCGGGCACAAATAGAGAACTTCGACAGTTGAAGCTACGACAGCCAGGGACGACACTCGGAGACTCTGACCCAGATCTTTGGAAAACAGTTCGAATTTGGTCAGAAGGATACCGAAAAAGGTCGATCGACCCGACTGCGACAAAGCTCTACTTGATGACGACCGCTGGCGTAACGCCTGACTCCATCGGGGCACTGCTGAGCGCAGATGAGTCCGTCAGGGATATCGCGGCCGCACAAACAAAACTAGACTCAGTCTCGATAACTTCCACGAACAAGAAAAACAAATCTGCATACGACGCATACCGCCTTCTAAGCAAAGAACAGAAGACTGCGCTTCTTCAGGCGATCTACGTAATACCGCGAAGTGATGACATCGACGGCGTGCGAACGAAGATTCAGCAAGCCATACGGGTCGGACTGCGCCAGCAGCATCTTATTCCAGTACTAGAACGCCTTGAAGGATGGTGGTTTCAGCAGTGCATCGAGGTGATGAATAAATCGAAGCCTGCTATCGATGCAGCCGAGCTCGATGGCTTCGTAGCTGATGTCAGAGATCGATTTGGCCCAACCGCCCTGCCGATCGATCATGACATCCTAAATTCCGAGACTCCTGATGACATCGCAGAGTTCGCAAACAGAACCTTCGTCCAACAGATGGTGCTCACCGAGATCAGCTCATACCGCATGCAAGTAGCGGTAAGAGAATATCTCCGCGCCGTGGCTCAACGAACCCGATGGTCTCGTATCAACGTCCTCCATCCAGGCGAACTAGAGAAATATGAACGAAAACTCACCGAAGAGTGGCGAATAGTCTTCGAGCGGCTCAAAGACGAACTAGGCCCTGAGGCAGCCGAAGAAGAGAAGGTACGTCTGGCAAAAAAGATCTACGGCTGGGCCGAGGATGCGAACCTTCCGCCAATCCGCGAAAACTGCACCGAGGGCTTCGTCATTCGCGGCACTTTCCAGATACTAGCGGACAGCCAACAGGTTGGATGGCATCCAGAGTACGCGGCGCGACTGCTTGCACTTCTTGAGCCCACCGGAGCAGGAAATGCGTAAACCGATCATCGGCCGCGCGCGAGAAGACATAGCGCTTTACAACCCTGCCTTTCTCGCGCTTCTCTTCAGGCGTTGCCTAGATGGATACTTTCAGGAGCACAAGGAAGGGCTTCCTCTTCTACTCGGACACCTCGGCGTTTCCATGGCACTCACCGAAGCCGTTCGATCTTCGCTGACAATGCGAGTAAATACGAAGCTAAGCACCTGGATCTCACGGAGTCCCCGCGCGACCGCACAGATCGCCCGATCTGCCAGATCGTTCAGCCCATACATAAACGAATCGGTGATCTTCGCACTCAACTACGACGTAGTGCGCACGGCAGGTGGCCTCTTCATAGCGGGAGATTCAGGCCCGCTGACTGCGGTTCGCGGAGGATCACAGGAAGTCATCGACTGCCAGCGTGCTGCCAATTACCTAGGCCGCTGGTTCGCGGTGAGCGGATCTAGCGCAACCGTTTCAGCTCTTCTAGGGGTGAGGCCATGAGCATTCAAGTTCGCGCAATCCACCTCTATTCAAAAGATGCCGATACTCGAACCATCGAGTTCAAGGTCGGCCAGCTGAACGTCATCACCGGAGCCTCCAAGACCGGAAAGAGCTCTGTTCTGGACATAATCGACTATTGCCTTGCCAGTTCAGGCTGCTCGATCCCAACTGGCACAATACGCGACAACGTGGTTATGTTTGCCCTGGAGCTTGCAACGGAGCAAGGCACTGTAGTCACCGCACGGAAACCGCCGGCTAACGGCAAGAAGACCACCACAACTATGTATGTGGGCTTCCGTGAAACGACCGACACAGCCCCAAGGCTGGCGAATCTCGAACCCAACTCAGATATTCGCGGGGCGCGGTCCTTCCTGAGCAAAATTGCAGGGATTGAAGAAAACCTAACCGATCCCGGGGAGGGCACGAGAGAGCGCTTCGCAGCCACCATTAGGCATGCGTTGTATTTTGTCCTCCAAGCACAGGAAGAGATCGCCAACCCCGAGCTGCTCTTTCACTCACAGGGTGAGCAGTTCATTCCGCAATCCATTCGCGATGTTCTCCCGTACTTCCTGGGCGTAGTAGACCCCGAGTATGTTGTCAAACAGGCAGAACTACGGGTTGCCGAACGCCGCCTGCGTACCTTGAGGAGGTCCCAGTCGGACTTCCAGGTCGAGCCCGAGATTACTCCGAGAATGACTGCCCTCATTCGAGAGGCTCAATCGGTAGGCCTCGCATCACGCGCCGGTGAGGTACCTACAATTTACTCTGAAGCAATAGCCTTCCTCGCGGAACTCACACGCGCCGAGTCGTCGGCTCCTGCCGAAGAGGGAGTAGATGATTCTGGTGGCCGACTTGAAGAGCTGTTCTCCGAACGCGCACGGCTTCGCGATGACCTTGCGCTCATCAGATCGGAGAGCACCAATCTACGAAACCTTCTTTCAGCACATTTCGGTTTCAACGAACAGGTTGCGGAACACGGCGCGAGACTTCGCTCGGTCGAGCTTCTTCGGATCAGTGATGGTGGCGTGATAGACCAGAACCGCTGCCCGGTGTGCGCATCCGAACTAGCGGAGCCAACAACAAGCGTTTCCGATCTTTTGAGCGAACTACGCAGCGTCGAACGAGAGATTGGGCAGGTACGTCAAAACGTACCTGGCATTCAGACCGTAATCGCCGAGAACGAGGATAGAATCCGCGAAATTGACGAACGCCTACGCAGGAATCAGCAGGAGATCGATGCGGTCGTTGCGTCCCAAGATCTCTTGCAACGATCCCGCGACGACGCTATTCAGCGAGCAATGATTCGCGGGCGAATAAGCCTTTACCTCGAAGGGGCTTCTCAGGCGGTCGACACTAACATCTTGGCAGATGAAATCAACAGTCTGATCGCAACTATCGAGGTCCTACAGTTCGAAATCGACGCGGAGCAGGTTCAAGATCGGCTAGCCAGCGCGGTCTCTAGAATATCCACAGAGCTCCACCGGCTCGCCCAGCAAATTGAACTTGAGCACTCCGACTCCCCGGTTCGGTTGGACACAAAGCGGCTTACCGTTGTGTTTGACACACCCAGCGGCCCCCGCGAGCTCAACCAGATCGGCAGCGGTGAAAACTGGCTCGGTTATCATGTTGCCACCTTGGTGGCCATGCATCGCTTCTTCATTCAACAACGGCGGCCTGTCCCTAGATTTCTTGTACTAGATCAGCCGTCGCAGGTCTACTTCCCACCGGATCGGCGCCCAGATGAAGCCGAGATGGCAGATGAGGACCGCGCTGCCCTATCGAAGATGCTCGGCATTGTGAGGGACCTGATCGAGGAAGCTGATGGCGCTTTTCAGGCGATCGTGCTCGATCACGCTGATCTGGACACGGATTGGTTTCAAGATGCCGTTGTCGAGCGATGGCGCGACGGAAAAAAACTTGTCCCCGTCGACTGGATCGAAGGCAACTAGCAGTCAGCTGCCGAATTCCGCTCTACGGGATCAAGGCCGCCGCTGGCGGCACGCTCCGCGCGTACGGCGAACACCTTCCATCCCGGCACTCCCGGCATCCGCTTCGCTGCGCCGGTCGGCCGGGCGGCGCTGCGCGCCGTCCTCCGGCCTTGCTCCAGCCGACGAGCTCAACCCATAGAGCCATGCCGGCCAGCAGCTCCCGACGAGCGCCGTCAGGGTCACCGCGGACTTGCCGGTCCTGGCGCTCGACTGCCGCGCCGGCTTCGCCGCCTTGCCACCGATCATGAGCACGGGTCGACGAGCATCCATGTCGACAAGGAGACGGCATGCCACCAACCCGCCCTGGGGCACCACCTTTCGCCGGGTGAAATCAGCCCTCTACCAGCAGCAATGCGGTAGAGGGCTGATCTTGTCTCGTACCGTTCGTGGTGCTGTCCGTGGAACGAGTTCGGCGCACGGTCGCCCCACGGGCACCTCGAAGTGGTGCACGGCAGTCTGATCGTCAGTGGTGCAACGGTGCCCTCGGCCCCAGGTAGAGGCCGCCGTTGACCTCCAGAACCTGACCGGTGACCCACCTGCTGTCCGGCGTGGTGAAGAACGCGACCGCGTCGGCGATGTCGGCCGCCTCACCGACCCGGCCGAGTGCGACGATCTTCCTGACGCCCTCCGCGGCCCCCGGCAGCTCGTCGAGCCAGGTGTTCATGTCGCTGCGGGTGATGCCGGGGGAGACCGTGTTCACGGTGATTCCCCTGTCCCCCAGGGTGTTCGCCAGTGAGCGGCCGAGCACGTTCAGCGCGCCCTTCGTCATGGCGTAGACCGCCTCGGGCACCGCGAACCAGGTGACACCCGATGAAACGTTGATGATTCGGCTGCCGTCACGCAGCAGAGGCAACGCCTTCTGGATGATGAAGAACGGCGCGCGCACGTTCACCCGGAAGACGCGGTCGAACTCGTCGGGAGTTGCGTCGATGCCGGGGCCGAACACCGCGGCGTTGTTCACGAGAATGTCCAGCGGCCGGCCGTCGAGGCCTTCGGTGAGTCCTTCGATCAGCAGGTCGACGCCGTCGGCTCGCGCCAGGTCGGCTTCGATCGGGAACGCGTGGCCGCCGGCTGTCTCGATGGCGGCGACGGTCTCCAGTGCGGCGGCTTTGTTGCTGCCGTAGTGCACGGCCACCAGTGCGCCGTCCGCGGCCAGGCGCTCGGCGATGGCACGGCCGATGCCGCGCGAGGCGCCGGTCACGAGTGCTGTCCTGTCCATCCTCATCCCCTCAGAAAGTTGTAAGGGAACGTTCCCTTACAAAATGGGTACGCTAGCGTGCGGCACGAGCAACGAGCAAGAGGAGATCCGCGATGCGCCGGACGGCGGCCGAGACCAGGGAGCTCGTCCTCGACGTCGCGAGCCGGCTGTTCTACTGGCACGGCATCCGTGCGACCGGTGTGGACAAGATCGCGGCGGAGGCCGGGGTCTCGCCCAACGTGCTCTACCGCGCGTTCGCCACGAAGGACGACCTCGTCGCGGCTTACGTTGCCCGGTCTAGGGAACAGGCGCAGGAGCGCTTCGACGCCGCTGTCGCGAAGGCCGGCCCCGACGCTCGTGCGGGCATTCTCGCCATGTTCGACGCGCTCGCCGAGGACATCCGGCCCGAGGTGTTCCGGGGATGCGCCTGCATGATGACGCTCGCCGAGTTCCCCGACGACGCGCTGCCCGCTCATCAGGGCGCGGTCGCCGCCAAGAAGTGGGTGCGCGAGCGGTTCGGCGAACTGGCGGCACGGCTCGGGGTTGCCGAGCCCGAGGTGCTCGCCGACCAGTTGTCGATCATCTGGGAGGGCACGAACAGCACCGCGCAGGCGATGGGCGCGGACGGACCGCCGGCCAGCACGCGGCCGCTCGTCACGGCGATCCTCGATCACCACACGGGCAAATAACAGAAACTTCCGCCAGGACGGAAACCTTTCCGCCCGCTGCGGCAACCAGGCGCTGAAGACGATCGAGCCCTGGGAGTTGCTGCGATGAAGAAGCCCGTGTCCACACCGGACCGGAGGCGGCCACGCACCCGCCACCGGAAGATGATCGCCGCGGCGCTGACCGCCTCGGCGGTCGCCGGTTCCTGTCTGTCCTATCTGTACGCGCGGGACGACGTGGACGCGGTGTCCGTGGACGCCGCCGCCTATTACCAGTTCGTGTCGGCGAAGAGCGGCAACGCACTGGACGTGGCCGGATCGGACGACGCGGACGGCGTCCGGATCCAGCAGGAGCAGCCCACCAGCGGTTCCGCCAGCCAGCAGTGGCGGGTCAGGCCGGTGGAGAACGGCTTCTACCAGCTGGTGAACCACAACAGCGCCAAGGTGCTGGGAGTCCGCGACACCGCCGTGGAACAGCAGTCCGACACCGGCGCGCAGTCCCAGCAGTGGAAGATCAGCGAGGCCGGCGACGGTGAGGTGAAGATCGTCTCGCGCAGCACGGGAATGGTGCTCTGCGTGAACGAGGGCGAGGACAGCCAGGCCGTCGTCCAGGCCGCCGACCGGGGCGACGCCGGGCAACGGTGGAAGCTCGCGAAGTCGGCCACCGCCGCCACTCCCAAGCCTCCCGCGCCGATCGCGCAGCCGAAGCCTTCCCCGACCACCACCTCCGCGGCACCGGCCCCGGCACCGTCCGGCCGGTACTCCTGGCGCAACGTGCCGATCGCGGGCGGCGGTTTCGTCACCGGGTTCGTCTTCAACACCAGCCGCAAGGACCTGCTGTACTCGCGCACCGACATGGGTGGCGCGTACCGCTGGGACGCCAAGGCCGGCCAGTGGATCCCGCTGACCGACTGGGCCGGCGACTGGAACCTCCTCGGCATCGAGAGCATCGCGACCGATCCGGTCGACCCGGAACGCCTGTACCTCGCGGCCGGCACCTACACCAACGAGTGGGCGGGCAACGCCTCGATCCTGCGCTCGACCGACCAGGGCAGGACGTTCCAGCGCACCAGCCTGCCGTTCAAGCTGGGCAGCAACGAGGACGGCCGGTCCATGGGCGAGCGGCTCGCGATCGACCCGGCCGACCACAGCACGTTGTACCTGGGCACCCGCAAGAACGGGTTGTGGCGCAGCACCGACTTCGGCGTGACGTGGAACCAGGTCGGAAGCTTCCCGGTCAAGGACGGCGGCAGCAGCGGAGTCGGCCTGTCCTTCGTGACCTTCGGGTCCGGCAAGACCATCTACGTGGGTGTCGCCGACAGGACCACGTCGCTGTACCGCTCGACCGACGGCGGCTCCACCTGGCAGGCCGTGCCCGGTCAGCCCACCGGTCAACTGCCGCACCACGGCGTGCTGTCCGGTGACGGATCGCTGTACCTGACCTACACCGACGCGCCAGGACCGAACGGGGTGAAGGCCGGTTCGGTGTGGAAGTACGACGGCGCCTGGAAGGACATCTCACCGTTGCCCGGCAACGGTTTCGGCTACGCGGGCCTCGCGGTGGACCCCCAGCGACCTGGCACGGTGATGGTCACGACACTCGACCGCTGGTGGCCGTCGGACGAGCTGTTCCGCTCCACCGACGGTGGCGCCACCTGGAACGCACTGGGTGACAAGTCGGTGCGCGACGCGTCCGGAGCGCCGTACGTAGGCGACCACATCGGACACTGGATGGGCGCGCTGGCGATCGATCCCTTCGACTCCGGTCACGTCATCTACGGCACCGGATCGGGTCTGTGGGCGAGCAAGGACGTGACAGCGGCGGACAAGGGCGGCTCCACCCACTGGACGATTCCGGTCAAGGGGCTGGAGGAGACCGCGGTTCTCGGGCTGATCGCACCGCCGGGCGGCAAGCTGATCAGCGCTCTCGGTGACATCGGCGGGTTCCGCCACGACGACCTGAACGCAGTGCCGGCCGCAGCCTCGTCCGGACCGCGTTTCACCAACACCACCGGCATCGACTTCGCGCAGGCCAAGCCGAACGTCGTCGTTCGCGTCGGCTACGGCAGCGAGGCGCGCGGCGCCTTCTCTAACGACGGTGGCGCCACCTGGACGGGGTTCGCCGGCGCCCCGGTCAGCGGGGCAGGCGGCGGCACGGTGGCGATCTCGGCCGACGGAGCCACCGTGGTGTGGACCGCTTCCGGGCAGCTGCCGCACGTCTCCACTGACCAGGGCCGCACCTGGAAGGCGGCGTCCGGCCTGCCCTCCGGCACGCAGGTCGTCGCCGATCGCGCCACGGCGAACACCTTCTACGCGCTCAGCCGCGGCACCCTGTTCGTCAGCACCGACGGTGGCAGGAGCTTCGCCGCGCGCGCCAGCGGTCTGGCCGACGGAGGGCTCAAGGCCGGCAGCGCCGGGGATCTGTGGCTCACGCACGGCGGCGGGCTCCTGCGCTCCACCGACGGCGGGGCGAGCTTCACGAAGCTGAAGGGTGTGGACAGCGCCGGCGGCATCGGCTTCGGCAAGGCCGCGCCCGGTGCCCGCCAGCAGACCGTCTTCCTCATCGGCACGGTGAACGGCGTCGCCGGGATCTTCCGGTCCGTCGACGGCGGCTCGGCCTGGACGAGGATCAACGACGACCGCACGCAGTTCGGTGGTGCCATCGGTGGCGTCATCACGGGCGATCCCGAGGTGTTCGGCCGCGTGTACGTAGGCTCCAACGGCCGCGGTGTGCTGCTCGGCGAACAGTCATAACCGGGAGAGGGCAACCGAGAACCATGGTCGTCGACCGCAGATCGGCGGAGTTTCACGACTTCTTCGAGCGACACCACGCCGAGCTGGCGCGCCTCGCCTGGTTGCTGACCGGTGAGGCGAACGCCGCGGACGACCTCGCCGCGGACGCGCTGGTCGCCCTGTGGCAGCGCTGGGACCGGCTGCGCGAGGCGGAGCACCCGCTCGCGTACGCCCGCGGTGTGGTCGCGAACATGGCGCGGGAACGCATCCGCGCCGCGACGCGGGAACGGCGGCGGATCGCTCTGTTCTGGTCTCGTGGCCCTCAGGAGGTGCAGAACCCGGACGTCGCCGCGGTGATGGACGTCCGGGCGGCCCTCGACCGGCTGCCGTTCCGCAAGCGGGCCTGCGTCGTCCTCCGGCACGCCTTCGACCTGTCGGAGTCCGACACCGCGCTGGCGCTGGGGATCTCGGTCGGTGCGGTGAAGAGCCAGACCTCGAAGGGGATGGCCGAGTTGGAACGCGTGCTCGGCGCACGGGCAGCCGGGAACGTGGCAGCGGGGAGGGTGAGCCGGTGAACGAGCAGATCAGCAGGCAGCTGCGGGAGGCGGCCGAAGCACATCAGCCCGACCGCGCCCGGATGCTCGCCCGCGTCAACCGCGGCATGGCCACCACCGCGGCGGTTCGGCCGGCGTCCGGCATCGCCAGGTCGTGGTCCAAGGTGACGCTCGCCGGCGTGGCGGCGGCCGGGGTCCTGGTCACCGCGGGAATCGCCTTCGCGGGAATCGTCCGCACCGGCCCGCCGGCGGAGACCATCCCCGCCGCACCGAGCACGACGAGCACGTCGAGCACGACCAGCACGTCACCCGGTCCCACCCGCAGCCAGGAGCCTCCACCGGTCGCGACCGGGCAGCCGCCCGGCACCACGAACCCGCCGTCGACCACGGGAAACAGGCTGTCGGACGGACCGTTGTCGTCGAAGGGAACCGTCGACCCGAACAGTCACACCTTCTGGACCCAGGACAAGCTCGTCCTCGACGTCACCCAGCCGCTGACGAAGCTCACGGTGCAGGTGCACATCGCTCAGACCGGCGGCGTGCAGAGCTCCGGCCAGTGGCAGACCGCCCCGGCTGACGACTTCACCGTCACCGTGCAGGAGATCGACGGTGAGGTGGTGTACCGCTGGGACCTCAAGCCTGGCCGCACGGTACCGGCGGCACAGCAGGTCTTCGCGGTGCAGTACAACCACACCCGCGGCGCTCGCGACGGGAAGGCGGACCGCTACGGCGTGATGGCCACGGCAGCCGGCCGTGATCACGCCGTGTGGGGTGGCTTCACGCCCTGACGCCGGTAGCGGATCTCCTTCACGACGGTCGAACCGAAGGTCTCGTCGCGCGTGGTGCCGTCCACGACGAAACCGAGGCGCTCGTAGAAGCGGCGAGCCCGCCCGTTGTCCTCGAGCACCCAGACGATCGTGTCCGGGGCATCGCCGAGAGCGGCCTGTGCCAGTGGCGCGGCCAGGCCGCTCCCCCACGCGGACGGCAGGAAGTAGATCGCGTACAGCTGGAAGATCCCCTCGACCTCACGGGAGGGGCCGGTGCAGGCGAAGCCGACGACCTCGTCGCCGGCCAGCGCCACCCACACCTCGCCGCGCGGGATGGCGCGTTCCCACATCGCCTGGCTGCGTTCCACCTCGAGGTTGTCGAGCACGTCGTCCGGGATCTGGCCGCGGTAGGTGGCCTGCCACGACAGCACGTGCACCGAGGCCACGGCCGGTGCGTCGGCAGGTTCTGCGAGACGGACTGTCATGTCATCCCCCAATGGCATGATCGGGTCCATGCGGATCATCGTCGACGCGGACCCCGGCATCGATGACGCCCTCGCTTTGTACTACCTGCGCGCGCAGCCCGACACCGAAATAGTCGCCATCGGCACGGTGCACGGCAACGTGCCGGTCGAGGTGGCGACGGCCAACGCGCTCAGGCTCACCGAACGGTTGGGCATCAACGCACCTGTGGCCATGGGGGCGGCGAAACCGCTGGCCCAGCCGCTCATGACCGCCGAGGACGTGCACGGCGAGGACGGGCTCGGCGGGTACGCGGGAGACGTCCCCACGACAACCCACGTCGAACAGAGCGCCGCCGAACAGCTCGCCGCCAGAGCACGCCAGGAGCCCGGCGAGCTCAACCTGCTCGCGATCGGGCCGCTCACCAACGTGGCGCTGGCGCTGCAGATCGAGCCACGCCTTCCTCAGCTCCTGAACAAAGTCGTGGTCATGGGCGGCGCGCTCAACGTGCCCGGCAACATCACGAGCTACGCCGAGGCCAACTTCTGGCACGACCCGGAGGCGGCGGACCTCGTCCTCGGTGCCGGCTTCGAGGACCTCACGATCGTGGGCCTCGACGTCACGATGGACAGCCACGCGCCGGGCGAGTGGCTGGAAGCGCTCCCGCACGACAACTATGCGAGGCAGTTCCTCAGGTTCTACGCCGACTTCTACGAGAGCTTCCTCGGCAAGGCCGGCTTCGTGCCGCACGACCCGCTGGCCGCGGCGATCATGCTCTACCCCGAGCTCGCCACGTACGCGGAGGACCGGTTCGCGATCGAGCTCACCGGCCGCTACACGCGCGGCGCGATCGTCGCCGATCGGCGCTTCCTGGCAGAAGGCAGCCCGTTCGGCCGAGACATCGGCACCGGACGTACGAAGGCCAAGTACGCCGTCACGGCCGACAAGGACGTCTTCCTCGACCAACTGAGGCACGCTGTGACACAACCATGACGAACCACCGACGGGATCCGGACAAACAGCCGGGACCGTCGGAGGTATGAACGTCCACTTGAAACGATGGCTCGCGGTCTCGGGGGCCGCCGTGGTCATCGCGGCGGGCGTCGTGGCCGGGGGTTCCTACTGGCGGCTCGAGGGCAACCTCAAGACCGTCGATCTCACGAAGGAGATCGGAAACGCCAGGCCTCCGTCGACGCCTGGCCGTCCGCTCAACATCCTTCTGATCGGCAAGGACGACGGGCGGTCCGACACCGCCATGGTCGTGCAGCTCAACGCCGCCGGTGATCAGGCGAGGGTCGTCAGCATCCCGCGCGACACGATGGTGCCGCGGCCGAGGTGCGGTGCTCACCCGCCGGTCGCCATCGCCATGTTCAACAGCGCCTTCGCCACGGGCGGGGCGGCGTGCACGGTGGCGACGGTCGAGCAGATGAGCGGTATCCGGATCGACCACTTCGTGCAGATCGACTTCAACGGTTTCAAGGACGTCATCGACAGGCTCGGCGGCATCGACATCACCGTCCCGGAGCCGATCGACGACGAGAAGAGCGGGCTGCACGTGCCCGCCGGGCCGACGAAGCTCGACGGGACGCAGGCGCTCGCATTCGTCCGGACGCGCTACAGCATCGGCGACGGCAGCGATCTCAACCGAATCAAGAACCAGCAGCTGTTCATGCGGGCGTTGAGTGAAAAACTCGCCAACGAGAACTGGCTCGCCAGCCCGCAGAAAACGTTCACCCTCGCCGACATTCTCACGAAATCGATCGTGACGGACGAGGAGCTCGGATCGATCGCCGAACTGGCCGACCTCGCGGGCAAGCTCACCGCGTTGAAGCCGGAGAGCATCACCTACGTGACGCTGCCGACGGAGACGTACCTGCCCGACCCGAACCGGGTTCAGCCCAAGCAACCAGAAGCGGATGCGCTGTGGAAGGCGGCCTGACCTAGCAGGCGGCACCCTGCCATTCGCTCGGGCGAGGCCACGGCTGAGGAGACCCCCAGCGCTCCTCAGCCGTGGAAGTTTTGCCCCAGTCAGCCACTACCACTGTGACGGTCTCCCGGTCTTGTGAAGGACGTGGGGTCGAGGTTGTCAGACCACCTCGTTAGGGTGGGCTGCAGACGGCCTGTCCGGTGCCTGCACCGCAGCTCAGACGGGCGGTCGGAGTTTTCCGGTCCGGACGAGGTGGAGGCCGCTTGGGACCCCGTGGCGTCTTCGCGGAGCGCTTTGCGCTGCTCTACGCGGAGGCAGGCGACCCACCCCTGAAGCGGGTCACGGAGTCGGTTGCCCGTGCCCGCCGAACGGACGAGCAGGGCAGACCGGTCCGCGTACCGGCTCAGCGCGTCAGCGACTGGCGGCGCGGGCGCAACGTCCCCGCCAAGTTCAGCGGGCTGAGCGCCGTCCTCGAGATCCTCGTCGGCGAGGCGCGCAAGCGGAAGCCCCAGCCCGCGATCGACGGGCTGTACGACCTGGACGCGTGGCGCACCCTCTGGGAGGAGGCGCTCGCCAGCCCTGTCACCGACACGGACACACCCCCTCAGGAAGACAGCGCGGTCTGCCCGTACATGGGCCTGAGCGCATTCGGGCCGCAGGACGCGAACTGGTTCTTCGGACGGGAAAGGGCGACGAACGCGCTTCTCGCCAGAATTGGCGAAAACGGCATCACGATGCTCGTCGGAGCGTCCGGCGCCGGAAAATCCAGTTTGATGAAAGCGGGCGTGCTGCCGCGGCTGAGCAAAGACGCCATCGTCATTTCTCCCGGCACCGATCCGCTGAAGGAGTTCGCGCTCCAGGTGCCGGAGCTGATTCTCACGCTGGAGGCCGCCGCCGATTCCGAGATGCTGATCGAGTTCGCGCACGAGGTGCAGCTCGCGGTCGGCGACCGGGTGGTGATCGTCGACCAGTTCGAGGAGGCGTTCACGCTCGGCGGCGACGAGAACCGGCTGCGCGTCTTCGTGCAGGCCCTGCACGCGGCGGCGGAGAAGACGGCGGTCGTGCTCGGCGTGCGGGCCGACTTCTACGCCCGCTGCCTCGACTTCCCCGAGCTCGCAGACGCCCTGCAGAACAGGCAGATGGTGCTCGGCGCGATGTCGGCTGCCGAGGTGCGCGACGCCGTGACGAACCCGGCCAAGGCCGCCGGCCTGCAGCTCGAACCAGGTCTCGTCGACCTCCTGCTGCGCGACCTGGGCGCGCACAACCGCCGCGGCAAGGACGCCTACGACGCCGGTGCGCTTCCCCTGCTCAGCCACGCGCTGCTGGTCACGTGGCAGCGCAGGCAGGCCGGTCGCCTCACGATCTCCGGCTACCGGGCGGCTGGCGGCATCCAGGGCGCCGTCGCCACCACCGCCGAACGCGCCTGGTCCGACCTCGACGAACCGGCGAGGGCGGCCGCGAAGCAGCTGCTCCTGCGCCTGGTCAGGGTCGGCGACGACACGCAGGACACCCGCCGCAGGTCGAGCCGCCACAGCCTGCTGGAGGCGAGCACCAACCTGCCGGCGACCGAACGAGCGCTCGAGGTCCTCACCAGGGCCCGGCTGATCACGCTCGACGCCGGCAGCGTCGAGATCACGCACGAGGCGTTGCTGCACGCGTGGCCGCGCCTGCGCAGCTGGATCGACGAGGACCGCGCAGGCAACCTCACCCGGCAGAGGCTGGAGGAGGACGCGACGACGTGGTCGGAACACGGCCGCGACTCGTCGTTGCTCTACCGCGGCGCACGGCTGGAGGGTGTGCGGCACCAGCAGGAGGTCACCGCTGTCGCCAGGGACTTCGTGCGCGCCTCGGAACGGCAGCACCGCAAGAGCCTCTGGCTGCGCAGGAGCGCCATCGCACTGGTGGCGGTGTTCGCGCTGATCGCGGCCGGTGCGGCGGTGATCGCCGTGCGGCAACGTGACGACGCGCAGTTCTCCCAGGTCACCGCCGAGGCGGCGCGGGTGCTCGACGCCGATCCCTCGCTGTCGGCGCAGCTGCTGCTCGCCGCGCACCGGCTGCGCCCGGACGACCAGGGCGTCAACTCGCGGCTCCTCGCCATGCAGCAGTCCCCGCTCGCCATCCCGCTCAAGGGCCACACCGGCGCCGTCTACCTGACGACGTTCAACAAGGACGGCACGGTCCTCGCCACCGCGAGCTACGACCGCACCGCGCGGCTCTGGGACGTGCGCGACAAGGCGAACCCGAAGCCGCTCGCCGTGCTCACCGGGCACGGCGACTGGCTCAGCTCCGCGGTCTTCAGCCCGGACGGCACCGTTCTCGCGACAACCGGCGCGGACAAGACCATCCGGCTCTGGGACGTCCGCGACCCGGCGCAGCCGAAGGAGATCAAGAAGATCGAGACGGGCAACGGCACCAGCTACCTGCTGGAGTTCAGCCCGGACGGCAAGGCCCTCGCGGCGGCGAACGACGACAAGTCGGCCCGGCTGTGGGACGTGAGCAACCCCGCCGACGCCAAGCCGCTCGGCGAACCGCTGCGCGACCACACGTCGCCGGTCCGCTCGCTCGCGTTCAGCCCGGACGGCAAGCTCCTCGCCACCACGGGCGACGACCAGACGGTCCGGTTGTGGGACGTGGCCACCAGGACGCGGGTCGGCAAGCCGATGACCGGCCACACCGACGGCATCCACACCGTGGCGTTCAGCCCGGACGGCAAGCTGCTGGCGTCCGGCAGCGACGACAAGACGGTCAGGCTGTGGGACCCGGCGACGCAGAACCCGGTCGGCCAGGCGCTCGTCGGGCACACGGCCTCCGTGTGGTCGGTGAAGTTCAGTCCGGACGGCAAGGTGCTGGCGTCCGGAGGCAGCGACAGCACCGCACGCCTGTGGAACCTCGGCAACCCCGCGGCGGCGACCCAGCTCGGCAGGCCGCTCGCGGCGCTGAGCGGCGGCGTGTTCGCCGTCGGTTTCTCGCCGGACGGCCACTATCTCGCGACCGGCGCGAACGAGAACTCGGTGCGCCTGTGGTCGTTGCCGCACAACATGTTGCTCGGGCACGCCGCACGGGTGTCCAACCCGGGCTTCCGGCCGGACGGCAAGCTGATCGCGACCGGGTCTGGCGACAGGTCGGTGCGGCTGTGGGACATCTCGAACGCCGACGGCCCGAAGCAGGTCGGGCCACCGCTGCTCGGCCACGAGTGGGGCGTGGGCCAGCCGGAGTTCACGCCGGACGGCAAGGTGATGGTCACCGCGGCCGGCGACAAGACGGTGCGGCTCTGGGACGTGAGCAACCCGGAACACACGGTAGGACTGGGCGAGCCGATCAGGCTGAACACGCGGTTCTCCTCACCGTTGGGGCTGAACCCGGACGGCACCGTCATGGTCACCGGCAACGACGACAAGTCACTGCAGCTGTGGGACATCCGCGACCCGGCCAGGCCGGTCAAGATCGGCCAGCCGCTGCTCGGCCACGACGGGTGGATGAACGGCGTCGGGTTCAGCCCTGACGGCAAGACCCTCGTCTCGGCGAGCAGCGACGGCACGTTCCGCCTGTGGGACGTCACGGATCCCGCGCACGCCCGGCTGCTCGGCAGCCCGATCGGCGACCACCACGACCCGGTGATGCAGGGCACGTTCACGCCGGACGGCAGGACGCTCATCACCGCGGGCGGCGACAAGACGATCAGGCTGTGGGACGTCAGCGACCGGGAACACCCGAAGCGGCTCGGCGTGCTCACCGGCCACACCGGACTGATCAGCTCGATCTCGCTCTCGCCGGACGGCAGGACCCTCGCCAGCGGCAGCGCGGACAAGACGATCAGGCTGTGGGACGTCAGCGATCCCGCAGCCGCGGCCCCGCTCGGTCAGCCGATCATCGTCGACTACAACAGCGAGACGCACGTCCAGTTCGGCCCGGTCGGGCGCGTCCTGGGCACCGGTTCGAACGACGGCGCGGGCCGGCTGTGGGACCTCGACGTGTCCGACCAGGCCGACCGCATCTGCGCGACCACGCGCGGCGCGCTGACCCGCGAGCTGTGGGACGAACGCCTGCCGCAGCTGAAGTTCGAGGACCCGTGCGCATAGCCCCGATCCGGACGACCTGGGCGTCGGACCGGCCGACGCCAAGCCGACCGCAACCGCGCCACCAGACATGCGCCTTCACCCGCGAACCGCGGGAAGAACGCCTGCCGCAACTGAAGACCGAAGACGTGCGCTAGCGCCGGACCGGCCGACGCCAAGCCGACCGCAACCGCGCCACCAGACATGCGCCTTCACCCGCGAACCGCGGGAACAAAACCCCCCGCAGCGGAAACCCGAAGCCCCGTGCGCACAGCCTCGATCCGGCGGCGGATCATGGCCATCGACTGCGGCAGCAACCGATGCCAGTCGCCGGACCGCGACGTCCTGGTGTCGTGCTGGCGAACCAGCCACGTCACCTCCGGCGTGAAGTAGCCGGGCGCCACCTCGCACAGGGCGGCGAGCAGCAGCCCGTCCTCCGAACGCGGGATCGCCGCCCAGCCACCGAGCGCACGCACGGTGTCCGCGCGCATCGTCATGCAGCCGTGGTGGAACGGCCAGCGCCCCATGCCGTGGTCGTCGATGTGCGCGAGCACGTAGTCGTTGACCGCGCCCGCCTTCAGGTAGCCGGGCTGGATCAACGGGTCGAAGGCCTTCCTCGACCCGTCCGGCAGCAGGTCGTCGGCCTGCGTCGCCACCCAGTGGATGTCCGGGAAGTCCTGGAACGCCTTGACCGCGACCGCCAGCGCACCCGGCAGCAGCCGGTCGTCGGAGTCGAGCACGTGCACGAGCTCGCCGGACGCCCTGGTCAGCGCGAGGTTCCTGGTGATCGCGATGCCGAGCCGTTCGCCGTTGAGCTCGTGGCGGGCGAACGGGAACGCGGCGAGGTCGAGCTCCGCCGTGACCGCGTCCTCCTGAACGATCCACTCCAGCGCCCAGCCGTCCGGAAGTTGTTGCCGGGCAAGGCTTTCGCCTGCCTCACGCACGTACTGCGCGCGGCCGGGGTGAGCCGGGGTGAGGACCGAGATCACCGGCACCGCACGGCCTCCTCGATCAGCTCCTCCAGCACCCCGGGAAGCTCTCGCAGGTCCAGATGCCGTTGCACCGCAGCACGATTGGCCGCGAGAACGTCGCTCGACGCAGCGAGCAGCCCGTCGACGTCACCGGGATCGAACACGGTCAGCCCCAACGCCCGGATCTCGTCCAGCACCGGATACGGGCCCGCCACCACGAATCTGGACGCCGCGGCCGCCTCGCACACCGGCAGCCCCCAGCCCTCCCAAGTGGACGGCAGCAGCACCAGATCAGCAGCCGCGTAGAGATCGGCGGGCGAAGCGACCCGGCCGCGCACAACGCCGGGAAGTCCGTCCACCGCAGCACAAGGCGCGTCGTCGGTCAGCCAGTACCGCACGCGGTCACGACGCGCGGACAGTGCGCGGACGAACTCGACAGCGCCCGGGATGTTCTTCGACGTCCCCTCGACCCGCGCCGGATGCACGACCAGGTAGTCGTCGGGGTCAACGCCGAGGGCGGCGCGGGTGCCGGCCCGATCACCACCCGCGAGCCCCGCGACGTCGACCCGGTTGTGCACGACCCGCGTGCGCAACGAGGGCCAGCGCGCGAGGAACTCCCGCTCGGTCAGCGAGTTGATCAGAACGTGCAAGTGTGCCGGGTGGTGCAGCGGAACGACGTCACCCTCGACGGGTCTCAACTGGACGCGCTGCCACGCCGGGTCGTGGTGCCGCAGGATCACCGGCACGCCGGCCGCGAGAGCGTGCTCCTCCCACGCCACCGAGGCCTCCGGCGCGCTCCACAGCGAGCCCGCGTTGTCGAGAACGACCAGGTCATGGGAGGTGCAGAGCGATTTGATCAACGCGTGGTCCACCGGCGGCGGATCACCACCTGGCCGATCGGCCCACATGCCGCGAACGACCACACCGGACCCGGAGGCGAAGAACCCGGCCGCGAGCGTGACCTCCCAGCCGAGGGCCGAGAAGGCGTCCGCCCACTTCGCCGCCTCGACGCTGACCCCGTCGAACCCACCCAGCCGGTGGGAGACGACACAAACGCGACTCACTGGCAGCACCCTATCGGTTACTGTCCGCGCCATGCGTCTTCTTGCTCGGGTCGGCAGCTTGCGCGCGGTTGTGGCGGTGACCGTCGGGTTCATCGCCCTCAACATGTTTCTCGTGGTCCTCGGCAACGTCACGGACTACGGCACGAACGAGGCGTTCGTGAAACACGTCCTCGCCATGGACACCACGTTCGGCAAGGAACTGAAGTGGCGGGCCATCACCAGCCCCGCCGTCGTCACGATCGTCTACGTCGCGATCATCCTCTGGGAGGCGATCTCCGCGGTCCTGCTGACCGCCGGCACCATCGCCTACCTCCGCGGCAAGGAGGACAGCGCCCGCACGTTCGCCTCAGCGGGCCTGCTGATGATCATGGCCCTGTTCCTCGGCGGCTTCATCACCATCGGCGGCGAGTGGTTCGCGATGTGGCAGTCGAAGGACTGGAACGGCATCGCCGCGGCCCTGCGCATGGTCACCATCGCGGGCTTCGCGCTGATCCTCGTCCACCTCAGCCCGCGTCGGGCCACTCAGTAGTCGGCTCCACGCAGAACACCGGCCCGACCCCGGCGTCGGCGCCGAGCTCAGTCCACCAGTCACGCTGCTCAGCGTCCTCGATCGAGTCGATCACGACGAGCCCACCGGCCTCGTGCACGAACCCGACGAGGTCGCTGAGCACGTGCGACACCAACTCGTCCGGCTTCTGCGCCCGCCCCTTCACCCGCACGGCCTTCACGCCGAGCGCACGCACCAGCTCGATCTCCGAAGTGGAGCCCGTGAAGTCGCGCGCGCCGATGTGCAGCCCCATGTCGGACAACAGATCCAGGTTGTCCGCCGCCTCGCTGTCCTCCGAAGCCAGCACGTGCACCGGAAACCCGAGCAACAACCGCCCCGCGGGTAACCCGGTGTCCGCGAGCACCCGCCGAACGTCCCGAACCAGGTCCGGACTGTTCGCCATGCTCTCCGTCAGACACACGGCAAGAATCTCGTCGTGCCCGCACGCGGCCTCAGCCGCGGTGCGCAACATCCACTCGCCCAACGGCAACATCAACCCGGTGTGCTCGGCCATCGCCACGCACTTCTCGTGCGCGATCAGCCCGGCATCCCGATGCCGCCAGTTCAGCTCGGCCTCGACACAAATCCGCCCAGCCCCGTCCAACCTCATGACGGGGTTGAACACGACCTCGATCTCACCGCTCTCCCACGCCCCCGGCATCACAGCCGCGAGCGCGAACTCCTCCTGCTCCCTCTTGTCCAGCGTGGCGTCGTGCAGCCCCCACTGCCTGCGCCCACTCCGCTTGGCCCGCCGCAACGTCATGTCCGAGGCCCGCAACACCTCAGCCGGATGCCCACCCGTGGGCAACCGGGGCAACACCCCGATCGAAGCCGACACGGCCACCCCGTGCCCGTCAAAGTAAACGGGCTCGGCCAGTTCGTGCTCGATCGTCCGAATCGTCGAGTCCACATCCGGCGTGTCAGGCCCGTTCTCCACGAGAACCGCGAACTCGTCCCCTTCGAGCCGAGCCACCATGGCCTTCTCGCCGGCGAAAACCGCACTCAACCGCTCGGCCACGGACTTGAGAACCTTGTCCCCGATCTCCCGCCCCAGCCCGTCGGTGATGACCGCGAACGCGTCCAGATCGAGGTGGTACAACGTCACCCCGTGCTCGATGTCGCTGTGCAGCAACGACTCCAGCCTGGTGGTCAAATACTGCCGGTTCGGCAACCCGGTCAACGCGTCGTGCAACGACTGGTACTGCAACCGTCCGCCGAGCAACGTCAACTGACTGTCGTCGTCGATCATCACCACGAAGTGCTTGGGATTGTCCTCGGCATCCTTCTGCACAGTGGCGGCCAACAGCACCCGGAAGTGCTCCCCGTCCCGATCGATGAGCCGGGGCCGCTCCTCAACCCGCCGCATCCGCCCGTACTTCAAACTCTCCAGGGCATCGTTGATCAACGGCAGATCAACCGGCGCGATGAGGTCCGTGAGCGTCATCCCGGCAACGTCCTCCCGCCTCAGGATGGCGCACAGTGCTTCGTTGGCCCGCTCCAACTCCCCGTCCAGACTGACCATCGCAATCCCGGTGGACGAGTGAGCAAAGATGTCCTCGAACCGCTCCTCGCTGGCCTGCAAGTCGAGCTGCACGGCCCGGTTCGCATTGAGCAGGGCCTGACTGATGCTCTCCTGCTGCTCCAACACATACGCCTGAATGGCCCCGGTATAAGCCGCCGACACGGCCCCCACAACCAACGCCGCAGTGAGAGCGTCGGCCCCCTCCTGCGCCACGAACCGAGCCAGAACCTCCACAGACGTCCGCAGACTCTCGGCCCCAACACAGTGGATCTCCACCAGCCGAGCACCAACCGCCCCAGCGATCGCCGGATCCTGAACGACGGCGTCAGCCACAACGTTCAGCAGCTCGTGCAACTCTTCCGTCAGCTTCGCAGCCGACAGGGGAATGTAGGCGGTCCGGCTGAGCTTCACCGCCCAGCCGCGCGCCACCTCGTCACGTCCCACCGGACGTGACGATCTCGCGTCGTCCTGGCTCGGCAAATCATCCACCTGACCTGCTCGGCGAGCAACGGTGCGGAAGCCTACCGCCAGCAAACCACACCGTCCCAATGCGCGGGGCGGATCCTCCCAACGGGCGTACAGAGATCTCGCGGAGTCACGACCTTTACTCGCTCGATCGGACCAATTTTCCCACGCCAAGGCCCAACCCACGGCCCTCTTTCGGGTCACAAGCGCCCACCGGCCAGAGGTCTGCGGCAAGCGGCCCAGGCACCAGACCTCTCGCGAAGGCGAGGCCGAGCGGCGAAGCCGCAGGCGAGCCCCAAGCGAAGCCGCAGGCGAGCAGTCCTTGGCATACCGGGCTGGTGGGGTGGGTCCCGTCACGAGTCGTGCCTGAT